>NZ_JAHKRN010000141.1 GCF_019396385.1 Nonomuraea harbinensis
TGTGACTGCCACGGCCACCGCCGATCATCTGGATTCCACACACCCACATGATCATGGCGGTGGCCGTCTCATGTCCCAGCCTCGATCAAACCGAGATCCGAGATCTCGAAGTGCGGCTGGAGTACTAAAATGCCCTGAACCACAGCCTCAACTGTCAGAGGTGAGTTCATCGAAATTCGCTGAATGTCCAGCCGCGCCCCTACGCGCGAATTGATCCACAAGTCACTTAGATGTTGAACGCTCAGAGAAATCGTCGCGCCGCACCCAATCATCCCCCGTGGCATCCTCCACGAAGCCACCCACCCGGCGTATCTGATCCTGGAGCTCTTTTAACATCACCGCCTCCAGCACAACGTGAGTCGCGTCATGCAGTAGCTGCAACGCCCAGACCCTCTCTGTCAGACTGCTGTGGTACATGGGACAGATGAGTCCTTTTGATGTAAAGCAGGGCGAGACAGGACGATCGAGACAGTGACGATGACCCTCGCCGACCAGGCCGCCATGACGGGGCAGGAT
>NZ_JAHKRN010000027.1 GCF_019396385.1 Nonomuraea harbinensis
ACCCGTTCGCCGCTCGAGTACCCCGAAGGGCCTTTCCGCTCGACTTGCATGTGTTAAGCACGCCGCCAGCGTTCGTCCTGAGCCAGGATCAAACTCTCCATAAAATGAATTTGAATCCCAACCAAAAGGAATCCGTCACAGAAAATCATGACGGGGTTGTGCATCATGCACTGGCTTTTAACACACTGTTGAGTTCTCAAGAAACGGACGCTTGCGGGCGTTTCGCTTCGTCTTTATCTTCGCACCCCCTCGAATCCGTGTCAAATTGACTCGAATCCTTTAAAGGTGGAGGAATGTCGCCGGACGCGCCGACTCCATAAGATTAGCAGCGCCTCCGAGTGCTCACGCCGCGTTCACCCGCCACGTAGGCCACGAATCGATCACGGCCGACCATAGACTCCCCACGTGAGCAGCTACACGCCGCCCGTGGCGAAGAAGATCCCGGCTGAACGCGTCCATCACGGCGACACCGTGATCGACGAGTACGCGTGGCTGGCCGGCAAAGACCACCCCGACACGATCTCCTACCTGGAGGCGGAGAACGCCTACCTGGAGCAGGAGACCTCTCATCTGACGGAGCTGCGCGAGCGAATATTCCAGGAGATCAAGGACCGCACCCAGGAGACCGACCTGTCGGTGCCGAGCCGCAAGGGCGCGTGGTGGTACTTCACCCGCACCGAGGAGGGCAAGCAGTACGCCGTGTCGTGCCGGGTGCCCGCGGACAGCGAGACGCCTCCGGACATCACCGTCGGTGAGCGCCTGGACCACGAGCAGACCCTCCTCGACGGCAACGAGCTGGCCGGCGACAGCCCGTTCTTCTCCATGGGCACCAGCGCCGTCTCCCCCGACGGCACGATGCTCGCCTACTCGACCGACTTCACCGGCGACGAGCGGTTCACGCTCCGGTTCAAGGACCTGCGGACCGGTGAGCTGCTGCCCGACGAGATCGAGGGCATCTTCTACGGCGGCGCCTGGTCGGCCGACGGCTCGACGTTCTTCTACACCCGCGTCGACGACGCCTGGCGGCCGTTCCAGGTCTACCGCCACACCCTGGGCACCGGCGAGGACACCCTCGTCTACCAGGAGGACGACGAGCGGTTCTGGGTCGGCATCGCGCTGACGCGCAGCGAGCGCTACCTCGTGCTCGGCGCGGGCAGCAAGATCACCAGTGAGGTGCGCCTCCTCGACGCGGCGACGCCGTCCGGCGAGTTCCAGCTCGTGCGACCCAGGAAGACCGGCGTCGAGTACGGCGTCGACCACGCGGGCGGCTTCTTCTACGTGCTGCACAACGAGAACGCGCGCGACTTCGAGCTGGCCACCGCGCCGCTCGACGACCCCGGCGAGTGGACCCCGCTGGTCCCGCACCGCGACGACACCCGCCTGCTGGAGATCGACGCGTTCGCCGGGCACGCCGTGCTGCACTTCCGCCGTGACGGGCTGACCGGGCTCCGCGTGCTGCCGCACAACGGCGAGCCCCCGTACGAGATCGAGTTTCCCGAGCCGCTGTACGACGTCGGGCCGGCCGGCAACCCCGAGTTCGTGACGAACCGGCTCAGGCTGGCCTACACCAGCATGGTGACCCCCGCCAGCGTCTACGACTACGACCTGGCCACCCGCGAGCTGATCCTGTTGAAGCGGCGGCCGGTGCTGGGCGGTTACGACCCGGACGACTACGAGCAGTTCCGCGACTGGGCGACGGCCGAGGACGGCACCGAGGTGCCGGTCTCGATCGTCAAGCGCAAGGACAGCACGCTCCCCGCGCCGACGGTGCTCTACGGGTACGGCAGCTATGAGACGTCCATCGACCCGGCGTTCTCGGTGCCCAGGCTGTCGCTGCTCGACCGGGGGTTCGTGTTCGCGGTCGCGCACGTGCGCGGCGGCGGTGAGATGGGCCGCCGCTGGTACGAGGACGGCAAGCTCACCAGGAAGCGGAACACGTTCACCGACTTCGTGGCCGTGGCCCGGCACGTCAAGCAGGCCGGGTGGAGCTCGAAGGTGATCGCGCGCGGCGGGTCGGCGGGCGGGCTGCTCATGGGCGCGGCGGTGAACCTGGCGCCGGAGGAGTTCGCGGGCGTGGTGGCCGAGGTGCCGTTCGTGGACGCGCTCAACACCATCCTGGATCCGTCGCTGCCGCTCACCGTGATCGAGTGGGACGAGTGGGGCGATCCGCTGCACGATCCGGAGGTGTACGCCTATATGAAGGGGTACACGCCGTACGAGAACGTCGACGGCAGGACGTACCCGCCTATCCTCGCGATCACCAGCCTGAACGACACGCGGGTGCTGTACCACGAGCCGGCCAAGTGGATCGCGCGGCTGCGTGAGACGGCCGCGGGCGGGCCGTTCCTGCTCAAGACGGAGATGGGCGCCGGCCACGGCGGGCGCAGCGGGCGCTACGACGCCTGGCGGGAGGAGGCGTTCGCGCTCTCCTGGATAGTGGAGAGGGGCACGGCATGACCTATCTGGCCGATCCGGGGCGCTACGAGCGGCAGCCGTACAACCGGAGCGGGCGCAGCGGGCTCAGGCTGCCGGCGGTGTCGCTGGGGCTCTGGCACAACTTCGGCGACGACCGCCCGTTGTCGAACTCGCGGGCGATCCTGCGCCGCGCGTTCGACCTGGGCGTCACGCACTTCGACCTGGCCAACAACTACGGGGTGCCGTACGGGTCGGCGGAGCGGAACTTCGGCGCGATCTTCCGGCGGGACTTCAGGCCGTACCGGGACGAGCTGATCATCTCGACCAAGGCCGGCTACGACATGTGGCCCGGCCCGTACGGCGAGTGGGGGTCGCGCAAGTACCTGCTGGCCAGCCTGGACCAGTCGCTGGAGCGGATGGGCCTGGAGTACGTCGACATCTTCTACAGCCACCGGCCGGATCCCGACACGCCGCTGGAGGAGACGATGGGGGCGCTGGACCGGGCGGTGCGCTCGGGCAAGGCGCTGTACGCGGGCATCTCCAACTATCCGGCGGAGCGGACGGCGCAGGCCGCGAGGATCATGCGGGAGCTGGGCACGCCGCTGCTCATCCACCAGCCGTCCTACTCGATGATCAACCGGTGGATCGAGGACGGGCTGCTGGACGTGCTGGAGGAGGCGGGCATGGGGTGCATCGTGTACTCGCCGCTGGCGCAGGGCCTGCTGACCGACCGCTATCTGCAGGGCGTGCCGGCGGACTCGCGGGCGGCCACCAGCCGGTTCCTCAGCCCCGACCGGATCGACGCGGAGCTGACCCGCTCGCTGAACGAGCTGGCCGGTGAGCGGGGCCAGACGCTGGCCCAGATGGCGCTGTCGTGGACGCTCAGGGACCCGCGGGTGACGAGCGTGCTGATCGGCGCGAGCAGCGTGCGTCAGCTGGAGGACAACGTGGCGTGCGTGGACGGCCCGGTGTTCACGGAGGACGAGCTGAAGGCGATCGACGCGATCACAGCGCCTCGTGCCGCTGAAGGTAGGTGAACGCCGCCCAGCCGGGGAGCACCGGCAGCCAGAACGTGAGCAGCCGGTAGAGCAGCACGGCCGAGGTCGCCAGTTCTGCGGGCACCCCGGCCACGGTCAGGCCCGCCGTGAGCGACAGCTCGACCGCGCCCAGGCCACCAGGCGTGGGCGCGGCCGAGCCGATGGCGTTGGCCGTGAGGTAGACGACCGCCACGGTGGTGAAGCCGATCTCCCAGTTGAAGGCGTGCACGCACGCGTACAGGCAGAGCACGAACGTGAGCGTGATCATGAGGGTGCCGATCGAGCCCTCGATCAGCTTGCGCGGCGACTGGAGCACGTCCAGCAGCCGGGGCAGCACGTTGGAGAACAGCCGCTTCATCCGCCGGGTCACCAGGCGGCGCAGCGGCGGCACCCCCAGCAGCACCACGACCAGCAGGGCGACCGCCAGCAGCGCCACGACCAGGCCGCGTGACGGGGTGAAGGTGCTGGCGGTGTTGGAGCCGGTGATGTAGGCGAACAGCAGCAGCAGCCCGATGTGGAAGGCCAGCATGACGAGCTGCGAGGCGCCCACGCTGGCCACCGCGAGGGCCGGCGCGATCCCGCGCTTCTGCAGGTAGCGGGTGTTGATGGCGACGCCGCCGACGGCGGCGGGCGCGACGAGCTTCACGAACGAGGCCGCGAACTGCACGAGCGTGGTCCGCCACAGCGGCAGCGGGTAGGGCACGAAGCCCCTGAGCATGACGGCGGCGGCCACGAAGCTGACGAACGAGGCGACCAGCGCCAGCACCGACCAGGCCCAGTTGGCCTGGACTACCACCTGCACCAGGTTGACCTGGCTGAGCTGGGAGAGCAGGAAGTAGGCGGCGAGCGTGCTGGCGATGATGGTGACCAGGGTGCGCGGCCGGAATCTCTCCAGCCGCATCTCCTCGACCTTGACCTCGGGTTCGAGTGCGACGATCTGTTCGCGGATGACGCCGAGGAGGTTCTTGTCCTTGGCCAGGGCCGAGCGGGTCTCGCGGGTCAGCGCGATGCGCTGGAGCAGCGGCATGGCCGCGGCGAGCGACTCCGTGCCCATGACCGCGTTCGCCGCGCGCACCGACCGCTCGGCGCCGACGCGCAGCGACAGGTAGACCAGGAGCTGGGCGATGTCGAGCCGGAGCAGCAGGTCACCGGCGGCGATCTCGCCGCTGCGGGCGTCGGTGAGCACGACCCGGCCGGCCTTGTCGAGGTGGATGCCCTCGCCGGTGAGCCGCCGGTGGGCGAGGCGCTGGATCTGCAGCAGGGACACCTGCTCCCAGATCTGGTGGAGGATGTCGTCGTCGATCTCCTCGGTGGGCACCTCGTCGAGCGGGCGGGTGTCGATGTGCTCGTAGGCGAGCAGCGCCGCTTCGGTGCCGATCTCGCTGGTGCCGAGCAGCCTGGGCGTGCTGGCTCCCGCCGCCTGCGCGGCGTACGCCATCAGGGCCTCGCGTTCGAGCTCGGCGCGGAGCGAGCGGATGGCTCTTCGCCTGGTCTCGGTGCTGAGCCGGAAGCGCCGCCACAGCCGGTACGGCAGGCCCGCCACCTGACGGTCGCGGTCGAGCACGGTGACGTCGATCCGGGCGCCGTCGGCGAGCCCGACGGAGTAGCGGCGGCTGCCCTGGTGGTCGTCCTCGATGCGGCGGGCCGACACCGGCGCGAACGACAGCTTGCGCAGGGCCGCCACCACCGCGTTCCCCGGCGGCCTGGTGTTGGGGCTGCCGATCCCGTACAGGGTGGCGTAGCCGATGGCCATGCCGACCAGGACGGTGACGATGGCGCCCGGCAGGGTGATCTGCCTGCCGGAGTAGAGGGCGAGGATGTAGAGCGCGATCACCGTCCACATGAGCGCGCGCCAGGTCGGCCGGCGGGAGACGCGCACGGCGGTGGTGTAGGCGAGGACGGACGTGAGCAGCGTGTTGAGCGGCTCGATGCTGCGGCCGCCGGTGAGCAGCTGGCTGAGGTCGTCGGCGTTGCCCGCGAGGAGCCACTGGCCCGTCAGGAACGCGCCGACCATGCCGATGATGGCGGCGATCAGCCCTTCGGCGACGCGCAGGCCGTCGCGGTGGAAGACGCGCTCCACGGCGAAGGCGACGGGCACGATGAGCACCGCGGCGCCGCCGATGAACGTGGCGATCCGGCTGAGCAGCGGGACGAGGGTGGTGCCCTCCGTGACGTCCCGTTCCAGTCCGTACAGGGTCTGCTTGGCGACCAGGGCCAGCAGGATCACGGCGCCGAGCGCGGCCAGGGTGGCCAGCAGGCGCAGCAGGTCGGAGGGGCGGCGCAGGCGCTGCGGCAGGAGCGGCTCGACGACGTACACGTCAGGCTCGGCGCGCGCTCCGGCGGCGGACGGGCTCCTCTCGGGAGATCCCTCCGCGTCCTCGTGTTCATTGATTTCGGCCACCGACAGCGATTCTGCACCTTCCTCGCGGGACCGTACGTTCTTGCGGCCTTAGTGTCCCGAATCGTCACCTGGGATCGGGCATCGGGTACCCGACCTCTTGCCCGTAGTCTGTCTCTTATGCCAGGTGAATTGAGGGTTCTGGGGGCCTGTCCGCTCGATTGTCCTGACACCTGCTCCTGGGTGGTCACCGTGCGTGACGGCCAGGCCGTCTCGATGCGCGGCAATCCCGATCATCCTTACACCCGTGGCGCGCTGTGCGTGAAGGTCAACCGTTATCTGGAACACTCCAGGGCTGCCGACCGCATCCTTTACCCGATGCGGCGGGTCGGGCCCAAGGGGTCGGGCCGGTTCGAGCGCATCACCTGGGACGAGGCGCTGGAGGAGATCTCCGTACGGCTGCGCGGCATCGTCGAGGAGCACGGCGGCCAGGCGATCTGGCCCTACCTCGGCACCGGGTCGCTCGGTTACCTCCAGGGCTGCGAGGGCGTGGCGGGGCGGCGATTCTGGAACATGCTGGGCGCGTCCCGGCACTGGCTGAACATCTGCTCGACCGCCGGCAACTCCGGGCTGACGCTGACCAATGGCACCCCCGGCGGCATGGACCCGGAGAACTTCGCGCAGGCGAAGCTGATCCTGCTGTGGGGCACGAACCCGCTCACCAGCGGTCACCACCTGTGGAAGTTCATCCAGGACGCGCGCGCGGACGGCGCCCACGTCGTGGCCATCGACCCGATCCGCACCCGCACGGCCGACCAGGCGGACGAGCACCTGGCGATCCGGCCCGGCACGGACGCGGCGCTCGCGCTCGGCCTGCTCAACGTGGTGCTGGCCGAGGGCGCCCAGGACGAGGAGTTCCTGGCCGCGCACACCGAGGGCTGGGAGAGCTTCCGGGAGGAGATCCTGGAGTATCCGGTCGAGCGGGTGGCGGAGATCACCGGCATCCCGGCCGAGGCGGTCCACAGGCTGGGGACGAGGCTGGCGCGCACCCGCCCCACCGCCATCCGCGCCACGATGGGCATCCAGCGGCACGCGGGCGGCGGCACCGCCCTGCGCACGATCGCCGCGATCCCCGGCGTGACCGGCGACTGGCGCCACCCCGGCGGCGGGGTGGCCTACTCGACCAGCGGCCACGCGCACCTCTCCATCGACACCCGCGACGACCTGCTGCCCGGCCCGGTGCGCACGCTCACCATGACCCGGCTGGGCTCGGAGCTGGCCGAGCCGGACTCGGTCAAGTGCCTGTGGGTGTACGCGGCCAACCCGGCGGGCTCGACCTCCGACGGCAACGCGGTGCGGGCGGGCCTGGCCCGCGAGGACCTGTTCACGGTGGTGGTGGAGCAGTTCCCGACCGACACCGTGGACTACGCCGACATCGTGCTGCCCGCCA
This sequence comes from Nonomuraea harbinensis, assembly GCF_019396385.1. Classification (GTDB taxonomy): domain Bacteria; phylum Actinomycetota; class Actinomycetes; order Streptosporangiales; family Streptosporangiaceae; genus Nonomuraea; species Nonomuraea ferruginea. The sequence goes on from NZ_JAHKRN010000027.1 coordinate 7,241, forward strand.
CCATGCAGACCGAGCACTTCGACCTGCACGCCGGCTACGGCCACCTCTACCTGCTGTGGAACGAGCCCGCGGCGTCCGCGCCCGGCGAGTGCCTGTCCACCACCGAGACGTTCCGGCGGCTGGCGGCGCACATGGGGATGACCGAGCCGTCGCTGTTCGACTCGGACCTGGAGCTGGCGGAGGACCTGCTGTCGAGCGGCCACCCGTCGCTGGAGGGCATCACGGTCGACCGGCTGCGCAAGGAGGGCTGGGTGCGGATGAACTACCCCGAGCCCTTCACCCCGTTCGCCGAGGGCTTCCCGACCAGGTCCGGCCGGATGCGCTTCCCGCCGCGCGGCAAGGCGTACGTGCCGTCGCGGTCCTCCCGGACCGACGGCGGGCTGGTGCTGATCACCCCGGCGCCGCACACCTTCCTGAACACCACGTTCGCGAACAACCCGGAGCTGCTGCGGCGGGCCAAGGACCCGGTGGTGCTGGTGCACCCGGCCGACGCGGCGGCCCGCGGGCTGTCGGACGGGCAGCGGGTACGGGTGCGCAACGCCTTCGGCGAGTTCCTGGCCGACGTGGAGGTCAGCGACCGGGTGGCGCCCGGCGTGGTGGCCTCGCCCAAGGGGCGCTGGCCCAAGCTCAGCCCCGGCGGCGCGAACGCGAACGCGGTGGTCGAGGAGCGCGACGCCGACCTGGGCAGGGGCGCGGTCTACCACGACAACCGGGTGGAGCTCATCCCCTGTGCCGGTCCATGAACGCGACGATCCGGTCGATGACCTCGCCGCCGTAGGAGCCGCGGAACAGCTCTGAGGCGTGCACGCTCTCGCCCCGGATGACATGGATCTGCCGGTCGGGGGCGCGGGTGGCGGCGTCATGGGCCGCCTGGAGGTCGTCGGCGCCGCCGTAGCCGTCGTTCTCGGTGCCGATCTGGAGCAACGGCACGGTGAGCTCGGCCGCGTCCTCGGCGTCGATGGCGCCGGACAGGGCGATCACCCCGGCCGCGCGCTCGCCGAACTTCGTCGCGGCGGGGACGGCGGTGGTGGCGCCGATGGAGCCGCCGGCGAAGAACACCCGCTCGGCGCCTTTCTTGGCCAGCCTGCGTGCCATGGCCAGCGCGGTGTCCTCGGGGCTGGCGTCGAACTTCCTGGCGTAGAGCAGCACGCGGTAGCCGGCCGCGACCAGCCGGTCGGAGAGCGGGCGCCAGGTGCACACGTTGCCGTTGTTCTCGTAGGAGATGACCACGCCGGTCTCGCCGTCGCCCGTGATGACGCCCGGCAGGCCGTCCCCGTACGTGAAGATCTCGCCATCGTCGCGGGTGTAGCAGCCGCTCACGTTCGGCCCCTTGGCCTTGGTCTTCGTGGGCGTGGGGGTGGGGGTGGTGGGCGTCGGAGAGGCCACGGGCGGACTCGGCGCCGGCTGTGCGGCTCGGTCCGTGCCCCCGCAAGCGGTCAACGCCAAGACGAGTAACACCGAGCCCGCGATCACCCGCATAGCCGCCCCTCTCCATCGGAACTATGTCAGTTCTGACATAGTGTCCGGCACAATACCCTGGACGGACCATGACCTCAACGCTGGGATTCGCGATCCTCGCCGTGCTGGCCCGCGGCGAGCGCACCGGGTACGACATCGCCGCATCCATGCGCAGGCCGCTGTCGTACTTCTGGACGGCAGGCCACAGCCAGATCCACACCGAGCTGCAGAAGCTGCTGGCCGAAGGGCTGGTGTCGTACGAGACGGAGGCCGGGCCGGGGCCGCAGGACAAGAAGATCTACCGCCTGACCGGCGAGGGCACCGCCGCGCTGCGCGGGTGGATCACCGATCCGCCGCGCGAGCGGCCCGAGCGTGACGAGCTGGTGCTCAAGACGTACGCCGCCGCGCTCGCCGACCCGGCGGCGCTGCGCCGGCTCTTCGCGGACCAGCTCGCCAAACACGAGGCGCGGCTGGCCGAGTACGAGCGGGAGGAGGAGGCCATCGGTGGGCCGCCCGGGTTCGGCGACCCGCGCTGGGGCAACTACGCGGCGCTGCGCTGCGGACTCGGGTACGAGCGCCACCGGGCCGAGTGGTGCAGGTGGATGCTCGATCAGCTCAGTGAGAGCTTGTAGCCCTCGTGGGAGGCGGTGAAGCCGAGCGCGTCGTAGAAGCGGTGCGCGCCGGCGCGTGACTTGTCGGAGGTGAGCTGCACCATCGCGCAGCCGCGGGCGCGGGCCCGGTCGATCCCCCACTGGATCATCTTCCGGCCCAGCCCCTGCCCCCGGGTCGAGGCGGCCACGCGCACGGCCTCGATCTGGCAGCGCTCGGCGCCCAGCCGCGACAGCCCGGCCAGGTAGGTCAGCTGCATGGTGCCGACCACCTTCCCGTCGCGCTCGGCCACGATCAGCTCGTCCCACGGGTCCGCGTCGATGCGCTCGAAGGCGGCCAGATAGCGCGGGTCGCCGGGGTCGCCCTCGCGCTCGGCCCCCAGCGGGTCGTCGGCCAGCATGGCCACGATCGCGGGCACGTCGTCCGCACGGGCCGTCCGGAAGAGCAGTGACAGGACATAGTGGGATTCGGGGATGTCGGGGTTGGACGGCAGGCCCATGGCCTTCCCGCTGGGCGTGAACCCCTTGCCCGCGTAGAGCGCCCTGGCGGCGGTGTTGTGGTCGACGCACCACAGCTCGACCTCGTCCAGGCCCTGCTCCCTGGCCCGCCCGATCGCCGCGTCCACCAGCCGCGAGCCGACGCCGCGGCCCCTGGCCTCCGGCGCGACCCACATGGACAGCAGGTGCGCCCGGCCCTCCTCGACCCGCACGCAGACCAGCCCCACGTCACCGCCCTCCGCGACGGCCACCCGCCACCACGACCCGGACAGCCGCTCCCGCCACGTATCGGGCGTGAACCCGCTCTCCCGCTCGTACGACGACCCGAAGGCGTCGGGCGCGTCCCGCAACGCCCGCAACCGGACCGCCTTCAACCGCTCCCACTCGTCAGCGCCGAACCGCTCGATCACGACTTCGCTCATGGCCCGCATCATGCCAACACCCTCGTACCAGGGTCGAAATCAGGGTGCATCCCCGATGTGGGCAAGGGACGCCGAAAGGCACGCTGAGGACATGAACGAAATCACCCGACGCGATGAAGTCTCCCTGTCCGGCGCGGCGCTGCGCGGTGCCCCGTGGAAGGCCGCCGCCGTCGGCGGCGGCGCGATCGCCGCGGCGAGCTTCGGCACCGGCCTCATCACCGGCGGCGGTGACCTGTCGTGGGCGCTGGGCCTGGGCATCGCCCTGTTCGCGCTCATCGCCTCCATCGGCGCGGTGACCAAGCCGAACGAGGGCGACCGCGTGACCCGCCAGGCACGCCAGTGGGGGCTGAACCATCCGTGGAAGTTCGCGCTGATGCCCGCCGGCATGGCCGCGGTGCTCGACTATCCGGTGCAGCTCGTCTTCGACGACGCGCACTGGCTCGGCGGGCTCTTCGACGCCGGGTGGCACGGCCTGCTCGTGTACGTCATCGCGGGCATCCTGACGACGACACTCAAGGGGCGCGCCCTGACGCGATGACCTCTCACGCCTCGCGCTCGGCCTGGCTCCGGCACACGCAGAACTCGTTGCCCTCCGGGTCGAGCATCGTGACCCAGCCCTTGCCGTCCTCGGTGCGGTGGTCCTCGTACACGGTCGCGCCGAGCCCGAGCAGCCGCTCGACCTCCTGCTCGCGGGTGCTGCCCGCGGTGGCGCTGACGTCGAGGTGGAGCCGGTTCTTGACCTGCTTGCCCTCCGGGACGCGGATGAAGAGCAGGAACGGGTAGCGGCCGGTCTCCAGCATCACCTCGTCGTCACCCGGGACGTCGCCCTCGCCGAGCGGGAGCCCGAGGGCCTCACCCCACCACGAGGCGAGTTTGTACGGGTCGGCGCAGTCGACGCTCACGCACTGAAGCTCGATCATGTCGTCCACCCAATCGCGGCACCGGCGACCGCGTCAAACCGGTCGGTCCCACCAGACGGTGACCCAGCGGTCGCGGGGCAGCGGCCACATGCCGAGCTCCAGCGCCGTCCGCCCGACCTCCTCGGCCCTGGACGGCTCCAGGCAGATGCGGTGGCAGGCGCTCGCCGCCAGCTCCTCCAGCGAGTCGAAGCGCTCCAGCGGGGATTCGCGCTCCTCGACGTGCACGTCGAAGCCGAGCGCGGCCGCCAGCGCCACGCAGTCTTCCGCGATGGGCCGCACCGGGCGGACGATGCCGTGGAAGTGTTCCCACAGCGGCGAGATCCAGCTCATCGGGTGACGGTTGGGCAGCTCCAGCACCACCCGGCCGCGGGTGCGCTCGTCCAGCGCCCGTAGGAAGCGGTCGAGGTCGGGCACGTTGTAGACCACGTGGGCGGCCACCGTCACGTCGACCTCGGGCACCCGCCCGGCCACGTCGGGCCAGCGGCCCTCGACCGTGGTGGCGGGCACGCCCAGCTTGTCGGCGCGGGCCGCCAGCTCCTCCAGCATCTCGCCCGAGGTGTCGACCGCGTACAGGTGACCGATCCGCTCGTGCAGCGGCAGGGACGCGGCTCCAGGGCCGGATCCGACGTCCAGCAGCGTGCCCCCGGCGGGCAGCGCCTCCGACATCCGGGTCAGGGTGGGGCCGTCGTCGCGCTCGGCGAGCGCCCTGTCGGTGCGGCTGGTGAAGCGCGCCAGCGGATAGGACCAGGGATCGGCCGGCGCGGCGGCCAGGATCTCCTCCGGAATGGCCCAGGATCCCAGGCGCTCTCGCCACAGCGCGGCGAGTTCATCGGCGTCCATGGAGTCGAGCATGCCATGCATATCTCTGGTTACCCGCGGGTAGCATTCCTAGTAAGGTTACTGGCCAGTAGAGAAACGCACCGGTTCAAGGAGAGCTGCACCCATGGGCCACTACAAGAGCAACCTTCGTGACCTCGAATTCAACCTCTTCGAGGTCTTCGGGCGCCGCGAGATCCTCGGCAGCGGTCCCTATGCGGAGATCGACGAGGACGTCGCGCGCAGCATCCTGGACGAGGTCAACCGGCTGTCCACCACCGTGCTGGCCGACTCGTTCGAGGAGGGCGACCGCCACCCGCCCGTGTTCGACCCCGCGACCGGCTCGGTGACGTTGCCCGAAGGCTTCAAGAAGTCGTACAAGGCGCTGGTCGACGGCGGCTGGGCGCACCTCGACCTACCTCCGCACCTGGGCGGCCCCGGCATCCCGCGCAGCCTCGCCTGGGCGACGGCCGAACTGGTGCTCGGCGCGAACCCCGCGCTCTACATGTACGCGGCCGGCCCCAGCTTCTCCTACACCCTGTGGAAGGTGGGCACCCCCGAGCAGAAGCGCTTCGCCGAGCTGGCCATCGAGCGCAACTGGGGCGCCACCATGGTGCTCACCGAGCCCGACGCGGGCTCCGACGTCGGCGCGGGCCGCGCCAAGGCGGTACGGCAGGACGACGGCACCTGGCACGTCGAGGGCGTCAAGCGCTTCATCACCAGCGCCGAGCAGGACATGACGGAGAACATCTTCCACCTGGTCCTGGCCAGGCCCGAGGGCCACGGCCCCGGCACCAAGGGCCTGTCGATGTTCCTGGTGCCGAAGTACCACGTCGACCTGGAGACCGGCGAGCTCGGCGAGCGCAACGGCGTGTACGTCACCAACGTCGAGCACAAGATGGGCCTGAAGGTCTCCACGACCTGCGAGCTCACCTTCGGCGAGAAGCACCCGGCGATCGGCTGGCTGGTCGGCGAGGTGCACGAGGGCATCAAGCAGATGTTCATGGTCATCGAGCACGCCCGCATGATGGTCGGCACCAAGGCCATCGCCACCCTGTCCACCGGTTACCTCAACGCCCTGGAGTTCGCCAGGTCGCGGGTGCAGGGCGCCGACCTGACCAGGCAGGCCGACAAGACCGCGCCCCGGGTCACCATCACCCACCACCCCGACGTGCGCCGCGAGCTCATGCTGCAGAAGGCCTACGCCGAGGGCATGCGGGCGCTCGTGCTCTACACGGCCACCTTCCAGGACGCCGTCCAGATCGACCCGGACGACCGGCACGCGCACGAGATGAACGACCTGCTGCTGCCCCTGGTCAAGGGTGTCGGCTCGGAGCGCTCGTACGAGCTGCTGTCGCGCTCGCTGCAGACCCTGGGCGGCTCGGGATACCTGCAGGACTACCCGATCGAGCAGTACATCAGGGACGCCAAGATCGACTCCCTGTACGAGGGCACGACCGCGATCCAGGGCCTGGACCTGTTCTTCCGCAAGATCCTGCGCAACCAGGGCTCGGCCATCGGCAAGCTGCTGACCGAGATCAACGAGTTCGCCGCCTCCGAGGCCGGCAACGGCCGGCTCAAGGAGGAGCGCAAGCTGCTCGCCGAGGCCGCGGCCGAGGTCAAGGTCATGGGCGACACCATGGCGGGCTGGGCGCTCGGCTCGATGGAGAAGCCCCAGGAGGTCTACAAGGTCGGCCTGAACAGCACGCGGTTCCTGCTGGCGCTGGGCGATCTGGTGATCGGCTGGCTGCTGCTGCGCCAGGCCGAGGTGGCCCTGGCCAAGCTGGCCGACGGCGAGGACCCGTTCTACCAGGGCAAGGTCGCCGCAGCCGGGTTCTTCGCGGAGACGGTGCTGCCGCGCCTGTCCGCCGAGCGCCGCGTGCTCACCGGCACCGGCCTGGAGCTCATGGAGCTTCCGGAGGAGGCTTTCTAGCGGTTCTCCACCCCAGGACGCCCGTTCCGGATACGGAGCGGGCGTCCCGCGTTTCCAGGCGAGGTAGTGATCGCCCATACTCGGGTATGACCGTGGGCGTACGCACTGTTTGCCGTCTGGAGGTCGTGATGGGTGTCGGGGTCAGCATCTTCTTCCTCACGCTCGGCGCCATCCTGAGGTTCGCGATCGAGCCCGACGTGTTCGGCGACAGCGTCCACATGGACATCATCGGTCTCATTTTCATGATCGTGGGCGGGGTCGGCGTCGTGCTGAGCATCGTGCTGGCGCCCAGGCGCGGCCAGACCTCGGAGGGCCGGCTGATGCACCGGGAGAACCACCCGCCGGAGATCTAACAGCCGAACTGCACGGCGGCCCGGGTCGCCAGGATGGGCTTGATGTGCTCCGCGATCACCGCCTGGTGGCGCGGGTGGTCGCGGTAGGCGCGGTAGTCGTCCTCGCTGTCGAAGTCGGCGACGACGGCGAAGTCGTGGTTGCCGGGGTTGATCCCGGCGTCGGAGCCGAGCAGGTAGGAGCGGATCTCGGGGATCTGGCCGGGGAGCTCGCGCAGTTCGGCCGCGACCGCGGCCTTCTGCTCCTCGGTTGCCTCCGGTGACCAGGTGAACAGCACCACGTGACGAATCATGGGCGAACCCTATCGACAACGATCGACCGCCTGGTTATTCTCACTCCGAGATTTACTCGTACTGAGAAAGACGATGGCGCATGGAAGACTTCGGGCTGTACGCGCCGGTCGCGGTGACCGTCGACGTGGTGGCGCTGACCATCCGCGACCGGCGGCTGCACGTGCTCATCGTCGAGCGCGACGCCGAGCCGTACGCGGGATCCTGGGCGCTGCCGGGCGGGTTCCTGGGGCCCGGCGAGGACCTGGCGGAGGCGGCGAGGCGGGAGCTGGCCGAGGAGAGCGGGCTCGGCGCCCGGCCCGCCCACATCGAGCAGCTCGGCAGCTACGGCGACCCGGCGCGCGACCCCCGCATGCGGGTCGTGTCCGTGTCGTACCTCGCCTTCGCCCCCGACCTGCCCGACCCCCGGGCCGGTGCCGACACGGCGACGGCCGGCTGGCACGCCGTCGACGACCTGCCCCCGCTGGCGTTCGACCACGCGCGGATCGTGGCCGACGGGGTGGAGCGGGCCCGCGCCAAGCTGGAGTACACGCCGCTGGCCACGGCCTTCGCGGGCGCCACGTTCACCGTCTCCGAGCTGCGGCTGATCTACGAGACCGTGTGGGGGACGCGGCTGCACGCGGGCAACTTCCACCGCAAGGTCCTCTCGGTGCCGGGCTTCGTCGAGGCCACCGGCGGGACCACCGAGACCGGCGGCACGCGCGGCGGCCCCCGGGCCAGGCTCTACCGGGCCGGCGACGCCCGCCTCCTCCACCCGCCGCTGCTCAGACCGGCGAGGGAGGAGGCGATCCGCTGACGTCGGGTCAGCCCCAGGCGAGCATGTGGAGGGGGTCCTCCAGCATGGCGCCGACGTCGCGCAGGAACAGGGAGCCCAGCTCGCCGTCGACGACCCGGTGGTCGAAGGAGACGGCCAGCGTCGTCACCTTGCGCACCGCCAGCTCGCCGTCGACCACCCACGGCATGTCCCGCACCTGACCGAAGGCGAGGATGGCGCTCTCGCCCGGGTTCAGGATCGGGGTGCCGGTGTCGACGCCGAACACGCCCACGTTGGTGATCGTGATCGTGCCGCCGGTCATCTCCGCCGGTTGGGTGCGGCCCTCCCGCGCCGTCTCCGCCAGCTCGTTGAGCGCGCGGGCCAGGGCGGGGAGCGGGAGCCGGTGGGCGTTCTTGATGTTCGGCACCAGCAGGCCGCGCGGGGTGGCGGCGGCGATGCCCAGGTTCACGTAGCGCTTGACCACGATCTCCTGGCTCGCCTCGTCCCACACCGAGTTGATCATCGGGTGGCGGGCGGCCGCGACCAGGACGGCCTTGGCCACCAGGAGCAGCGGCGAGACCCTGACCTCGGCGAAGTCGGGCATCGCGCGCAGGCGCCGGACGGCGGTCATCGTCTCCGTCACGTCGACCTGGAGGAACTCGGTGACGTGCGGAGCGGTGAAGGCGCTGCCGACCATGGCCTGGGCGGTCATCTTCCGCACGCCCTTGACGGGGACGCGCTCCTCGTCCGGGGTCTCCGCGGGGGTCACCTGGGCGACGGCCGCGTGCACGTCCTCGCGGGTGATGGTCCCCTGGGGGCCGGTGCCCGTGAGGGTGGTGAGGTCCACCCCCAGGTCCTTGGCCAGCTTCCGGACGGGCGGCTTGGCCAGCACGCTCACCCGGCCCGGCGCCGCAGGCGCGGGTTCCTCGGCCTCGGCGGTTTCGCCCGCGCCCGGGGTGGCGGTCCTGGCGGGGTTGGCCACGGGAGGGGCCGGGATCGTGGCGGGGGTGGGCGTCTTGCGGGGACGGCGTCGGGTGGTGCCGGTCTTGACGCCGTAGCCGACCAGGACCGCCTGACGCTCCTCCTTGGGCGCGGGGCCGCCGTGGGCGCCGGGTTCGACCGCGCCCTCCTCGGGCGGGTTGGGGACGAGGTCCTCCGCCAGCCTCTCCTGGGTGCCGGCTTCCTCCAGGGTGTCGACCGCGATGACGGGGACGCCGACGTCCACCGTCTGGCCCTCCTCCGCCATCAGGGCCGCCACCACGCCGTCCCACGGGATGGGCAGCTCGACGATGGACTTGGCCGTCTCGATCTCGACGACTATCTGGTTGACCTTGACCTCGTCGCCCGGCTGGACGCGCCAGCGGACGATCTCCGCCTCCGTCAGCCCTTCGCCGACGTCGGGGAGCCTGAACTCGCGTCTCATCTGCACAACCCCCTGTCAGTACGCGAAGGCGCGGTCGACGGCGTCGAGCACCCGGTCCAGGTCGGGAAGGTAGTGCTCCTCCAGTTTGGACGGCGGGTAGGGGGTGGAGAAGCCGCCGGCCCGCAGTACCGGGGACTCCAGGTGGTAGAAGCACCGCTCGGTGATCCTGGCGGCCAGCTCGGCGCCGAATCCGTTGTTGACCGGCGCCTCGTGCACCACGACCGCCCGCCCCGTCTTCCGTACGGAATCCATCACCAGCGGCTGGTCGAGCGGGTTGAGCGAGCGCAGGTCGATCACCTCAAGGGAGCGGCCCTCCTCCTCGGCGGCCTGGGCGGCCTCCAGGCAGGTCTTGACCATCGGCCCGTGGGTCAGCAGGGTGAGGTCGGTGCCGGGGCGCACCACCAGGCCCTTGTCCATGGGGGTCCACCAGCCGGTGTCGGCGGTGTCGACGTCGGCTTTCTCCCAGTAGCGCCGCTTGGGCTCGAAGAAGATCACCGGGTCGTCGGAGCGGATCGCCTGCTGGATCATCGAGTAGGCGTCGGCGGGGTTGGAGCAGGCCACCACGCGCAGCCCGGCGGTGTGCGTGAAGTACGCCTCTGGAGACTCGCTGTGGTGCTCGACGGCGCCGATGCCGCCCCCGCACGGGATCCGTACGACCACCGGGAGCTTGATCGCGCCGAGCGAGCGCATCGGCATCTTGGCCAGCTGGGTGATGATCTGGTCGGCGGCCGGGAACACGAACCCGTCGAACTGGATCTCGCACACCGGCCGGTAGCCGCGCAGCGCCAGCCCGATCGCGGTGCCGATGATGCCGGACTCGGCCAGCGGCGTGTCGATCACGCGGTCCTCGCCGAAGTCCTTCTGCAACCCGTCGGTCACCCGGAACACGCCGCCGAGCTTGCCGACGTCCTCGCCCATGATGAGGACCTTGGGGTCGTCCTCCATGGCCTTGCGCATGCCCTCGTTGAGCGCCTTGGACAGGCTCATCACCGTCATCGCTCGAACCCCTCCAGGTAGGCGGCGAACTGGGCGCGTTCCTCGTCGATCAGGGCGTGCGGCTCGGCGTACACGTGCTCGAAGATGGCCGTCGGCTCGGGATCGGGCAGGGCCAGGCAGCGCCGGCGCAGGTCGGCGCCGAGCTGGTCGGCCTCCGCCTCGACGGCGTCGAGGAACTCCTGGTCGGCCAGCTCGTTCTTGAACAGGTAGGCCTTGACGCGCTCGATCGGGTCCTTGAGCTTCCACGCCTCCAGCTCGCTGGCCACGCGGTAGCGGGTGGGGTCGTCGGTGGTGGTGTGGGCGCCCATCCGGTACGTGAACGCCTCGATGAGCATGGGCCCCTGACCCTCGCGGGCGTTCTTGAGCGCCTGGCGGGTGACGGCGAGGCAGGCGAAGACGTCGTTGCCGTCGACCCGGACGCCGGGGAAGCCGAACCCGGACGCCCTGCGGTAGAGCGGGATGCGGGTCTGCTTCTCCAGCGGCTCGGAGATGGCCCACTGGTTGTTCTGGCAGAAGAACACGATCGGCGCGTTGAACACGCTGGCCCAGATGAACGACTCGTTCACGTCGCCCTGCGAGGTGGCGCCGTCGCCGAAGTAGACGATCGTCGCGGCGTCGGCGTCGTCGCGCTGGATGCCCATCGCGTAGCCGACGGCGTGCAGCGTCTGGCTGCCGATGACGATCGTGTAGAGGTGGAAGTTGTGCTCCTTCGGGTCCCACCCGCCGTGGTTGACGCCGCGGAACAGGCCCAGCAGCTTGACCGGGTCGACGTCGCGGCACCACGCCACGCCGTGCTCGCGGTAGGTGGGGAAGGCCATGTCGGCGTCGGTCAGCGCCCGGCCGGAGCCGATCTGCGCGGCCTCCTGGCCGAGCAGCGAGGCCCAGATGCCGAGCTCGCCCTGGCGCTGCAGGGCGACGGCCTCCAGGTCGACGCGCCTCACGAGGACGAGGTCGCGGTAGAGGGACCTGACCTCTTCGGGTGTCAGGTCGATGTCGTAGTCGGGGTGCTGGACCCGCTCGCCCTCGGGGGTGAGTAGCTGGACGAGCTCCGGGGGTGCTTCGGCACCACGAGAGGCGTCGATGGTCACGTGCCACTCCTGTGCAATCGGGACCGGTGGCGATGGGTTTTCCACCTCTGACCGGCCTTTGGGTGCGTCCGACCGTGTGATGGTGGTTCGTACGCGCTTGAGGCCATGGTGGCAGACGTCACAGTCCTTCGCGCAAGCCCCATGCCCTCCCCGTTCCCCACGTTCTGGCGGCGAACACACGCCGGTAGGCTGTGGTTTGCCAACCCCGCCGTACCCAGGAGGAACGCAGTGGCGCGCGTGATCGTTGACGTGATGCTGAAGCCCGAGATCCTCGACCCGCAGGGCCAGGCGGTCGCCCGAGCGCTGCCCCGGCTGGGCTTCTCCGGTGTGTCGGCCGTGCGCCAGGGCAAGCGGTTCGAGCTGGAGCTCGACGGCCCCGCCGACGAGGCGGCCATTGCGGACGTCCGAAAGATGGCCGAGACTCTTCTCGCCAACACCGTGATCGAGGACTTCACGGTCAGAGTGGAAGAGTAGGACAGCACATTTCACATAGGGCCTGACGTGGCTAAAGCCGCATTCCGGCGTACCACAATGCCACGGGCATGCCAACAGTAAATAACAACCGCGTGATTTTGCGGTTAGCCCCGATTTCACGGGGAAACCTACTCCAGGTGACATTCCGGAGCCCGGAGGAGTCCGGTGGACATTGAGTTCTCGTTGGCACTGCCACGGGATGCGATCGGCATCCCGATGGTCAGGCGAGTGCTTGGCGATGCGATGCGTTCGCTGCACGTGAGTGAGTCGTGCATCGCCGACATGCTGCTCGCTGTCTCCGAGGCATGCTCCAACGCGGTGCGCCACGGCGGCCCCGCCAACCGCTACGAGGTCTCCGCGTCGATCGGCTACGGCCGCTGCGACGTGCGCGTGGCCGACAACGGCGGCGGCCTGCCGTCGATGCCGCTCCGCTTCCCGCCCCCCGACACCGAGAACGGCCGCGGCCTGCTCATCATGCGCTCGGTGGTCGACGAGATCTCCTTCGGCATCACGCCGGGCCGGGGCACGACGGTCCACCTGCGCAAGCAGCTCGCCTGGGAGAACGAAGAGCCCGCCCGCTCCCGCGAACTCGCCGCGGTCTGATCCCTCCCGCTTACGCTCAACGCATGAAGAAAGCGCTCGCCTGCGTCGCGCTGGTGTCCCTGGCGTCCTGCGGGCACGGCGACGACCAGCTCGTCGTACGATCCCTCACCGCGATGGAGCGCGTGGCCAGGGCCACCGGTCCCGACGACGCGGTCCGGCCGCGGAAGGCCGGGTAGGCCGGGTTCCAGGCCGTTTTCCGGAAGGGTGACCGGGTCTATTTCCAGGTGGGCGAGCACGGGCCCGGCGTGGACCCGTACGGCTACGTGTGGAGCCCTGACCGGGCGCCCGTGGACGACTCCAACCCGTCGGTCGCCTCGTCCTTCAAGCATCTGCGGGGCCACTGGTACCGCTGGCGCGACAGCTACTGACAGCGCCCGGCGTCCCGCGCCGAACCGGCCGAAAGTATGATCACGAACGCCGTGAATCCTGCTTCCGGCCGGTGTCGTCCTCTCGGTGGCCCTGCAGGATGAGGCCCCATGCCAAGCGCAGAACTCCCCCCAGGACGCCTTCCCGGCCACCCACTCACGCCCGCCGCGCCCGCGTCCGGGCGGCCCCGCATCATCGCGCTCGACGTGCTCCGCGGGTTCACCCTCTGCGAGATCCTGCTCGCCAACATCCAGCTGATGGCCACCGGCGGCACCGCCGTCGTGACGCAGCCGCTGGGCGACTGGGACCCCTGGCTCGGGCTGCCGATCTTCTCCCTGCTGTTCGGCATCGGGTTCTCGCTGCTGCTGGACTCCGCCGCCGACCGCGCCGCCCGCCCGTGGCTGGTCCTCCTGCGGCGGCTCGCGGCGCTGCTCGCGATCGGCCTGCTGCACATGCTGCTGTGGCCAGGCGAGATCCTGACCAAGTACGCCGTCGTCGGCCTGCTGGTGCTGCTGCCTTCTTCCTGGCTGCCCCGGTGGGCCGTGGCGGGCCTCGCCGCCGTGTTCATCCCCGCGGCGCTGGTCGCCGGGGGCGGGCCCCTGCTGATCGCCGGGCTGTTCCTGCTGGGCTCGGCGCTGGTCCGGTACGGGGTGATCGAGCACATCGAGCGGTCCACCCTGTGGCCGCTCCTCCTGGGGCTGGTCTTCGCGGCGGGGGCGGCCGCCGCGCTGTGGACGAGGCCCGGGGCGGGCCCGTCCTTCGCGACCGGCCTGGCCGACCTGCTGGTCGCCGGCGTGGTCGTGTGCGCCCTGCTGGTCCTGCTCAGAACACCGCTGCGACCTGCGCTGCGGGTCCTCTTCGCGCCGCTGGGCAAGATGGCCCTGACCAACTACCTGACCGCCACGGTCCTCGTCCTGGCCGCCGCCCACCTCCTCGGCCTGCCGATCGGCGAGTCCTCTCAGGTGGCGTTCCTGACCGCGGGAGCCGTCCTGGCGGCCCAGTGGCTGTTCTCCGCCCTCTGGCTGCGCCGTCACCGCCAGGGGCCCCTGGAGTGGCTCTGGCGCTGGGCCACATGGGCTGAGCGCCCGCCCGGCTCACGCTGACTGGACGGCTTCTCCGGCCTGCTGCAGCCTGGGGAAGCGGGTCTGGCTGGCCAGCAGATGGCCCACGCCGACGATGGCCACCACGGGCCATTCCACGACTCCCAGCGCCCCCATGGAGACGAGGACCACGTAGAAGGCGAGGTGTGGGCCCTCCGGCACGGTGATCGTGCCGACCATGGGCAGCGTGAACTGCCTGAGGTGCTCGTCCTCAGCGGGCTTGACGACCATGATGCCCCTCCTTCGATGGACGCCTCCCCCTTCGGCTGCCCCCCGCCAGACCCGCTAACCCGCAGCCAACCACCGGTTTCGTGAGCACCCGCCTTTTACGGTCGCGTCCAGATCCTGTCGTCAAGCGGAACGACTGGCCGGACGTCGGCGGATGACGTCCTTGGGATCGGGATCTACCAACGAGCCCACGTCCACCGAGTCATATCAGGATTGTCCCCCGCTTCATGTCAGAAACGTCCATGATCAACTGTCATTTCTGTCCGCTTGCCAGAGGCCGGCCGTGCCTGGGAAGGACACGGGTCGTGGACCCGCATAGGACCACCGCGGCGGCTGCACGAGCGTTTGATGAGATGTCGGTGTGATCGCTACCAACAACGAGATCCGCCCCGGCCTGATCGCCTATCTCGACCAGGTGACGGCCAGCGCACCCGGTCGCGCCTACAAGCAGCAGGTGCTGGAACTGCTGGAGCTCCAGCCTGGGCAGTGCGTGGTCGACATCGGCTGCGGGCCGGGGACCGACCTCGCGGCGATGAACGCCGGCGTCGCCCCCACCGGCTCCGTCGTCGGTATCGACAGGGACCCGGCGATGGTCGCCGAAGCTCGTGCCCGCGTGGTGGAGCTGCCCCGTACCGAGGTTCACCTGGGTGAGGCTCACGCTTTACCGCTCAAGGACCGCACTGTCGATCGGGCTCGAACCGATCGCATGCTCCAGCACGTGGCGGACCCCTCCCAGGTGCTGGCCGAGTTCCGCCGCGTGTCCCGCCCAGGTGGACGCATCGTCATGGCAGAACCGGATTGGGAAGGTCTGCTGATCGACTCACTCCAACCGGCCATGAGCCGGGGGTTGAGCCGCTTCATCTGCGCGGAGATCGTGCGCAATGCGAGGATCGGCCGGAGCCTCCCGCGACTGTGCAGGGACGCCGGGCTCGACGTGCAGTCCGTGGTGGCGGTCGCGCCGGTGATTGATGACTTCACCACGGCGGATCAGCTCTTCGGGCTCCGCCGCAACGTGACGCGGGCCGTAGCGGCCGGTTATCTCGATGCCGCCGCTGAGGAGTGGATCGAGGACGTCAGCTCCCGTCCTTTTCTGGCCACAGCCTTGCTGTTCCTGGTAGTGGCGGAGAGACCGGCCTGAGGAAGGCGATCCGGCAGAGGACTCGGCCGAGCCGGGTCACGGTGACAGGCCCGGCCAGACCGCGATTGGCGACTGGCCCTGATCCGATTGCGGACCTGCCCCGGACTTCCGGCTTCCAACTCGGCGACGCGACAAGGGGAGCCATTCACTCGCTCCGGCCAAGTGTTCAACGCCGGGCCCCGGATCTCCTGACGCCTATGGCCGCTTGTGGGGCGTCGGGCGGTAGCCCTCTGGAAGGGCGTCCGAGCGGAGCGAGGGCCTTGGGTGGGCGTACGAAGGGCGGAGGTTGATGAGGAGCATCGGGGCGCACCAGATAGCCTGAGGTGACCGCCGCCTGCCACGGAGATGGCGGCTGCGCAACTCCTCGGAGGGGACGACAGTCATGAGCGCTGCCCGCGTGGGCGTAGTGACGTTTCCAGGCACACTCGACGACCAGGATGCCGCCAAGGCCGTGCGCCTCGTGGGCGGGGAGCCGGTGCCGCTGTGGCACGCCGACCGGGATCTCAAGGGGGTCGACGCGGTCTTCCTGCCGGGCGGGTTCTCCTATGGCGACTATCTCCGGTGCGGGGCCATCTCCCGGTTCGCGCCGCTGATGGAGGAGATCGTGTCCGCCGCGCGGGCGGGGCTGCCGGTGCTGGGCACCTGCAACGGGTTCCAGATCCTGTGCGAGGCCCATCTGCTGCCGGGCGCGCTGACGCGTAACGCCTCGCTCCACTATGTCTGCCGCGACCAGCGGGTGCGGATCGAGACGGCCGACACGGCGTGGACGAACGCGTACGCGGCCGGTCAGGAGATCACGCTGCCGGTCAAGCACGGCGAGGGCCGTTACGTGGCCGACCCGGAGACGCTGGCCGAGCTGGAGGCCACCGGGCGGGTCGTGGTCCGTTACGTGGGCGGCAACCCCAACGGCTCGCTCAACGACATCGCCGGGGTGCGCAACGAGGCGGGCAACGTCGTCGGCCTGATGCCGCATCCCGAGCACGCGGTCGAGGAGCTGGTCGGCGCGCCGGGCACCGACGGCCTCGGCTTCTTCACCTCCATTCTCAAGAAGCTGGTGGACGCATGAGCACCGACTCCGTCAAGCGTGCGGAGGTCACCCCCGACGAGCCGATGCCCTTCGCCGAGCTGGGCATGAAGCAGGACGAGTACGACCGGGTCCGCGAGATCCTGGGCCGCCGCCCGACCGGCTCCGAGCTGGCCATCTACAGCGTCATGTGGTCCGAGCACTGCTCGTACAAGTCGTCGAAGGTGCATCTCAAGCAGTTCGCCACCAAGGCCCCGCATTCCGACGCCCTGCTGGTGGGCATGGGCGAGAACGCGGGCGTGGTCGACATCGGCGACGGCTGGGCCGCCACGTTCAAGATCGAGTCGCACAACCATCCCTCGTACGTCGAGCCGCACCAGGGTGCGGCCACCGGCGTCGGCGGGATCGTCCGCGACATCATGTCGATGGGCGCGCGCCCGATCGCGGTGATGGACTCCCTGCGGTTCGGCGGCGCCGACCAGGCCGACACCCGCCGGGTGCTGCCCGGCGTGGTGGAGGGCATCAGCCACTACGGCAACTGCCTCGGCCTGCCCAACATCGGCGGCGAGGTCGTCTTCGACCCGTGCTACATCGGCAACCCGCTGGTCAACGCGCTCTGCGTGGGCCTGCTGCGCAAGGACCAGATCAAGCTGGCGACCGCGCCGGGGCCGGGCAACAAGGTGGTGCTGTTCGGCGCCTCGACGGGCCCCGACGGCATCGGCGGCGCGAGCGTGCTGGCCAGCGCGACGTTCGAGGACGAGTCCGCGGCCAAGCGGCCCGCCGTCCAGGTGGGCGACCCGTTCATGGAGAAGCTGCTCATCGAGTGCTGCCTGGAGCTGTACGCGGCCGACGTGGTCGTCGGCATCCAGGACCTCGGCGCGGCCGGCGTGTCCTGCGCGACCACGGAGCTGGCCGCCAAGGGCACCGGCGGCATGGACGTCGACCTCAACCTGGTCCCGCTCCGCGATCCCTCCCTGCGCCCGGAGGAGATCCTGATGAGCGAGTCTCAGGAGCGGATGATGGCCGTCGTCCGGCCCTCCGACATCCCGGCGTTCATGGCGATCTGCGAGAAGTGGGACGTCCCCGCCACCGTGATCGGCGAGGTGACCGACACCGGCCGGCTGGTGATGACCTGGAACGGCGAGGTCATCGTCGACATCCCGCCGGGCACCGCGGCCGACGACGGCCCGGTCTACGAGCGCCCCTACCATGAGCCGTCGGGGCAGGCGGCGCTGAACGCCGACACCCCCGACCGGCTGGAGCGCCCGTCCGACCTGCGCGCGACGCTGCTGCGGCTGCTCGGCTCGCCCAACCTGGCGTCGAAGGAGTGGGTGACCGGCCAGTACGACCGGTACGTACGCTCCAACACGGTCCTCGCCCAGCCCGCCGACGCGGGGATGCTGCGTGTGGCGGAGGACATCGAGGGGGCCGAGCCGACCACCCGCGGCATCGCGCTGTCGACCGACGGCAACGGCCGTTACGCCAAGCTCGACCCGTACGCGGGGGCGCAGCTCGCGCTGGCCGAGGCGTACCGCAACGTGGCCGTCACCGGCGCCAGGCCGCTGGCCGTCACCAACTGCCTCAACTTCGGCTCGCCGGAGGACCCCGAGGTGATGTGGCAGTTCGCCGAGGCGGTGCGCGGCCTGGCCGACGCCTGCCGGATCCTGGGCGTGCCGGTGACCGGCGGCAACGTGTCCTTCTACAACCAGACCGGGTCGACGGCGATCAACCCGACCCCGGTGGTCGGCGTGCTCGGTGTGATCAACGACGTGGCCAGGCGGGTGCCGACCGGGTTCACCGGCGAGGGTCTGCGGGTGGCGCTGCTGGGTGAGACGCGGGCCGAGTTCGGCGGCTCGGAGTGGGCGCACGTCGAGCACGGCCACCTGGGCGGCCTGCCGCCCGAGGCGGACCTGGAGGCCGAGCAGGGGCTGGGCCGGGTGCTGGTGACGGCGGCCGCGCGGGGCCTGCTGGAGGGGTCGCACGACCTGTCCGACGGCGGCCTGGCCATCGCGCTGGCGGAGTCCTGCATGGCGCGCGGCGTGGGCGCCCGGGTGACGCTCACCGGCGACCCGTTCACCGAGCTGTTCAGCGAGTCGGCGGCCAGGGCTCTGGTCGCGGTGCGGCCGGAGGCGTTCGACGACCTGGCCAAGCTCTGCGCCGAGCACGACGTGCCGTGCTACGGGCTGGGCGTCACGGGCGGGACGTCGCTGGTGGTCGAGGGCGTGCTGGAGGTGCCGGTCGAGGAGCTGCGGGAGACGCACGCGGCCACGCTGCCGGCGCTCTTCGGCTGAACGCGGACGCGAGAAAGGGCCGGTACGCGCCCCGTACCGGCCCTTTCGGTGTGTCAGGAGCTCTTCTTCAGGCACACCACGTAGACGGTGCCGCTCGTCTGGCCCTGGCCCTGGATCGTGACGGTCCAGGTGCCGGAGCCGGTGGGGGCGCTGGCGATGACCTGCGTGCCCGAGCTGACGGCGAAGCCGCCGCCGGTCGCCAGGTCACCCTGGTTGCAGTTGGCGCTGGCGCCGCTGCGGGAGAACTGCTGGGTCTTGGTGTAGGTCGTGAAGCTGCCGCCGCCGTCCTTACCGTCCCTGCCCGGCTCGCCCTTCTCGCCCTTCGGGCCCGGGACGCCCTGCTTGCCCTGGGGACCCGCCGGCCCGGTGTCACCCTTGGGGCCCTGCTCGCCCTGCTCCCCCTTCGGGCCCTGCGGCCCGGCGTCGCCCTTCGGGCCCTGGGCGCCCTGCTTGCCCTGGGGGCCGCGCATGCCGCGCGGGCCCTGGGCGCCGGTGTCACCCTTGGGGCCCTGCGCCCCGGTGTCGCCCTTGGGACCGGACGTGACCGCGGTCTGGGTCACCGTCTCGCCACCGCCGATCTTCATCCGGATCTCGGCCGGCTTGCACTTGCCGGACGCGTTGATGATCCGGACGTACCGCGACTTCTTGTGCACGCAGGCCGTGACCTCGCCGGCCGCGGCGGCGGTGGTGGCGGAAGAGGCGGTGGCGGCGCCCCCCACGGTGAGAAGTGAGGCGGCCAGCGCGCCCACCGCGGCCACGCGCAGAATCTTCATCGAATGGTCCCTCTCAGATACGGATGTTGCTCATGGTTCTCACGCGTCAACCGTTCCAATGGATGACAGCTCTCACATAACGTGTCGATCACAAAACAGTGCGTGACAATATGTTCTGACGTTACTTGACCTGTCATGAAGGTTGATGCGCGTAAAAAGACGCATTGGCAGGCCCGGTCTCGCAGGGATAATCAGGGCGTGCCGACGCCCGAGCCTTACCTTCCTCCCGCCACCCAGCCGGTGCGCGGGGTCGTCTGGGTGATCCACCTCTCGCTGCCGCTGCTCGGGTTCTGGCTGCTGCTCGCGCAGCCGCACCTGAACGTCGAGTGGCAGCACAACCCCAGCCATTTCTGGATGATCGTGATCGTCGCCGGGCTGAACGTCGGGCTCGGCACGCTCATCAGCGAGGCCTCGCGCAAGCGGCAGGACGCCCGCTTGTTCCTGGTCTCCATGGTGTTCATCAGCAGCGCGGGCTTCTTCTTCCTGCACGGGCTGGCCACCCCGAAGGTGATCCTGCCCACCGGGTCGCTCGGCTTCGACCTGGGGCAGACGGTCGGGCTGACGATCGCCTCCGGGTTCGCGTTCGCCTCGGCGCTGCCGCTGGGCGAGCGGGCGGCCGGCCAGGTGTTCAGGGCGCAGCACGTGATCCGCGGCGTGCTCTTCGGGTTCATGGCGCTGTGGGGGCTGGCCTCGCTGGTCCCGGACGTGACGCCGCTCAGCCGGCCGCCGCTCACGGACCCGGTGGTCTGGGTGGTGTGGCTGTCGGTGCCGGGGCTGGCGCTCTACACGGCGGCCGCCGTGATGATGTTCGTGCTCCACCGGCGGCGGCCGTCGGCCATGCTGATCAGCCTGATCACGGCGTACGCGCTGCTGGCCGAGTGCATGATCGCCGGGATGCCGCAGCTCAACTGGCACCTGACCTGGTGGGAGTGGCACGTCCTGCTGACGTTCGCCTTCGGGTTCGTCGCCTACAGCGCCTACCTGCAGTTCAGGCGGGAGGGGTCGAGCGCGGGGCTGTTCGACTCGGTGGCGCTTTCGGCGACCGTGCGGCGCATCCAGCGCGACTACGACCGCGCGCTGGAGGAGCTGGTCGAGCACGTGCGGCGGGGCGAGCCGCTGGCCGCCTCCCGGCTGTCGGGCAAGTTCCGGCTGAGCGAGGGCCAGGCGGCGGTGCTCGACCGGGCGGGACGGGCCCTGGCCGACGAGCGGGAGCTGTCCGAGCGGCTGGGCGCGCTCGTCGACGTGAGCGCCCAGACCCGCGTCGGCCTGCCGGAGCAGGCGTTGCTGGCGGCGGCGCTGGACCGGGTCAGGCAGGCGTACGGTGACGTGCGGATCGGGCTGGTGTCCGACGGTCAGGCGCAGATCGGGTCGCGCTCGTACGAGTTCCCCGGCGACGTCCCCGTCAGGGGGGACGGCCGCATCGCCTTCCCGCTGACCGTCAAGAACCGGCTGGCCGGGGTGCTGGAGGTGCCGATCGGCCGCACCGAGCAGGACGAGGCGCTGGCCGCCACCCTGGCCGGGCAGCTGTCCATCTCGCTGGAGAACGCCCGCCTCTACAGCGAGCTGCACACGCTCTTCCGGCAGTACATGTCGCCCGACGTGGCGAACGCGCTGCTCGCCGACCCGGCCCAGGCCGAGCTGGGCGGCCAGGTCAAGGAGGTCACCGCGCTCTTCGCCGACCTGAAGGGGTTCACCTCGTTCTCCGAACGGGTCGCGCCGGGCGAGATCGTGGAGATGCTCAACCGCTACCACACGGCCGCGGTGCCGTGCGTCCTCTCCAACGGCGGCACGATCGTGCAGTTCGTCGGCGACGCGATGCTGGCCCTGTTCAACGCCCCGGCCACGCAGGAAGGGCACGCCAGGGCCGCCTGCGCGGCCGCGCTGGCGATGCAGCGGGCCGCCGCCGAGGTGGCCGAGGAGATGGCGTGGCGGCGGACCGGCCAGGAGCCGTGGCCGACGTTCCGGGTGGGGGTCAACACCGGGCCGGCGCTGGTGGGCAACATCGGCAGCCCTGAGCTGCGCGGTTTCAACGCGATGGGCGACTGCGTGAACGTCGCCTCCCGGCTGGAGTCGCTGGCCGAACCCGGCACGGTGGTGATCGGCTCGGCCACGCTCAAGGGTCTCGGCGACGGCGTGACCGTGCGGCCGCTGGGCAAGCTGAGCCTGAAGGGCAAGCAGGAACTCGTCGAGGCGTACGTTCTCACGTCAATGCGATAGCTACGACGCTCGTCGTACGGACATAATCGGGCGCATGAAGGCAGAGCCGGGCGAGTTCCTCTCCATGCTCACTGACGATGAGATCGAGGCCCTGCGCGCGGCCGGACGGCCGCGCAGGTGGGACCGCGGGGCGACGGTCATGTCGGAAGGCGACACATCTGACTGGGTGCTCGTGCTGACCGAGGGCCGGGTCAAGGTGTCCTCCCACACCAGCGGCGGCACTGAGGTGGTGCTGGCCGTGCGCGGGGCGGGCGGGCTGCTCGGGGACATGTCGAGCATCGACGGCTCGCCCCGCTCGGCCACGGTGACGGCGCTGGAGCCCATCTCCGGCATCGTCGTCCGCGACTTCCCCGGCTTCCTCCAGGAGCACGGGCGGATCGCGGTGCTGCTCATGCGGATGGTCACCGACCGGCTGCGCGACTCCGACCGCAAGCGCATCGAGTACGGCGCGTTCGACACCACGGGCCGGGTGGCGACCCGGCTGATCGAGCTGGCCGAGCGCTACGGCGAGAAGACCAACAGCGGGGTGCGGGTGGCGCTGCCGCTGTCGCAGGACGAGCTCGCCGGGTGGACGGGCGCGTCCAGGGAGGCGGTCAGCAAGGCGCTGCGCACGTTACGCGACCGCGGGCTGATCGAGACCGGGCGGCGCCGGGTGGTCATCCACGACCTGGAGGGACTGCGCAAACGCGCTCGGTGAACAGAATTCTAGAATATCCCTCACCCAGCTGACCGCAGACGTACGTCGTACGTCATAGTGGAAGGCATGGTCGCCGTCTCCCCCGATCAGGCCCGGTTACGTTACGCGTGGCGTGTGTGCTCGGTCACCAGTCTGGGGCTGATCCTCATCGGCATGGCCGGCAGCACGCTCAACGTGGCGCTCCCCACCGTCGTGCGCCACTTCCACGCCACCCCGTTCCAGTCGGGGTGGATCCTGCTGGCCTTCCTCCTGACCAACACCGCGAGCCTGATGTTCTTCGGCCGGGTCGCCGACCTGCTCGGCCGGCGGGAGGTCTATCTGGCCGGGTTCGCCCTGTTCACCCTGGCCTCGCTGCTGGCCGGGTTCTCGCCGGACGTGTGGTTCCTGGTCGCCATGCGGGTGCTGCAGGCCGTGGGCGCGGCCATGATCCTGGCCAACGGCACCGTCATCATCACCGAGGCCTTCCCGCCCGACCGGCTGAGCCAGGGCATGGGCGTCTACATGGGCACCCTGTCGGTGGCCCAGCTCGCCGGGCCCACGCTGGGCGGGCTGATCGCGTCCACCGCGGGCTGGCAGTGGATCTTCTGGGTCAACGTGCCCGCCGGGCTGGCCGCGGTCGTCTGGGGCGCGGTCACGCTGCGCAAGATGCCGCGCGGGCCCCGGCGCCCGGTGGACGCGCTGGGCAACGCGCTGGTGTTCGCGGCCCTGTCGGCGGTGCTGCTGGCCCTGTCGGAGGCCGGGTCGGGCGGGCTGACCAGCCCGGTGGTGCTGGCCGGGGCCGGCGTGTTCGCGTTGCTGGTGCCGCTGATCGTGATCGTGGAGCGGCGGGCCGCCCACCCGGTGCTCGACCTGCGCCTGTTCGGCGGGCGGATGCTGGCTTGCGCGAACCTGGCCTCCTTCTGCAACGCGGTCGCCAGGGCCTCGCTGATCCTCGTGGTGGCGCTCTACTTCCAGGCGGCCCGAGGGCTCGGCCCCTTCGAGGCCGGGCTGAGCGTGCTGCCTGTGCCGGTGGGCATGGGGCTGGCCTCGCCGATCGTGGGCGCGCTCGGGCGCAGGGTGTCGCCGTACGCGCTGAGCATCGGCGGGGCCCTGATGAGCTCCGCCGGGCTCGGCGCGCTCCTGCTGGCGACCGACCCTGGCACCCCGTACTGGGTGATCGGGCTCGGGCTGTTCGTGGCCGGCTGCGGCAGCGGGACCTTCCTGACCGGCAACACCACGCAGGTGATGGGCGCGCTGCCGAGCGGGAGCCTGGGCGTGGTGAACGGGTTCCGGCTCATGGTGATGAACGTCGGCGTGGTGCTCAGCGTCGGGCTGTCGCTGAGCGTGCTCGGCAGCGCCGTCGGACCCGAGGTCCGGGCCCAGGTGTACGCCGGGACGCTGTCGCGGCTCTCACCGGTGGCGCTCGACCAGCTCATGGCCGGCTTCCAGCGGACGTACGCGGTGCTGTTCGCGGTCGCCCTGGCCGGCGCCGCCCTGGCCGCCCTGGCCCGCTCCCCCCGCCGCTGAGCCGCGGGCTCACACGGCGACGACGGGCTCGGCGAACTGGGTGCGGTACAGCTCCTCGTAGCGGCCGCCGGCGGCGAGCAGCTCGGCGTGCGTGCCGCGCTCGGCCACCCGGCCGTCCTCGATGACCAGGATGACGTCGGCGGCGCGGATCGTGGACAGCCGGTGCGCGATCACCACCGCGGTGCGCCCGTCGAGCGCCTCGGCCAGGGCCTCCTGCACGGCCGCCTCGTTGGTGGAGTCGAGCGCGGCCGTGGCCTCGTCCAGGATGACCACCCGCGACCCGGCCAGCAGCAGCCGGGCGATCGTCAGCCGCTGGCGCTCGCCTCCCGACAGCCGGTAGCCGCGCTCGCCCACGACCGTGTCCAGCCGGTCGGGCAGGGACTCGATCAGGTCGCCGAGCCTGGCCCGGCGCAGCGCGTCCCACAGCTCCTCCTCGGCGGCGTCCGGCCGGACGAACAGCAGGTTGTTCCTGATCGTGTCGTGGAACAGGTGACCGTCCTGGGTGACCATGCCGAGCGTCCCCCTGATGGAGTCGGCGGCCAGGTCGCGCACGTCCACGCCGCCGATCCGCACCGCGCCCGCGTCCACGTCGTACAGCCGCGGGATGAGCTGGGCGATCGTCGACTTGCCCGCGCCCGACGAGCCCACCAGGGCGACCGTCTGGCCGGGCGCGGCGGTGAAGGAGACGCCGTGCAGCACCTCGACGCCGCCGCGGGTGTCGAGCGCGGCCACCTCCTCCAGCGAGGCGAGCGACACCTTGTCCGCCGACGGGTACGCGAAGCGCACGTCGTCGAACTCGATCGACACCGGCCCTTCGGGCACGGCCCGCGCGTCCGGTTTTTCCTTGATCAGCGGCTCCAGGTCGAGCACCTCGAAGACGCGCTCGAAGCTGACCAGCGCGCTCATCACGTCCACCCGGGCGCTGGCCAGGGCGGTCAGCGGCGAGTAGAGCCGGGTGATCAGCAGTGCCAGCGCCACCACCGAGCCCGCGTCCAGCCGCCCGGCCAGCGCGTAGAAGCCGCCCAGCCCGTAGACCAGCGCCAGGGCCAGCGACGAGACCAGCGTCAGCGCGGTGATGAACGCCGACTGGGTCATGGCCGTGCGCACCCCGATGTCGCGCACCCGCCCGGCCCGCGCCGCGAACTCGGCCGACTCCCTGACAGGCCGGCCGAACAGCTTCACCAGCGTCGCCCCCGGCGCCGAGAACCGCTCGGTCATCTGGGATCCCATGGCCGCGTTGTGGTCGGCGGCCTCGCGCCGCAGCCGGGCGATCCTGGTGCCCATCCGGCGGGCGGGCAGCACGAACACCGGGAGCAGCAGCAGCGCCAGCAGCGTGATCTGCCACGACAGCGAGATCATGACGGTGATCGCCAGCACCAGCGTCACCACGTTGCCCACGACGCCGGAGAGCGTGTCGGTGAACGCCCGCTGCGCCCCGATCACGTCGTTGTTCAGCCTGCTCACCAGCGCGCCCGTACGCGTCCTGGTGAAGAACGCGACGGGCATGCGCTGCACGTGGTCGAAGACCGCCGTGCGCAGGTCCAGGATCAGGCCCTCGCCGAGGCCGGCCGACAGCCAGCGGGCCACCAGCCCCAGCCCCGCCTCGGCCAGGGCCAGACCGGCGATCAGGCCCGCCAGGCCGACCACCACGCCCACCGGCTCGCCCGCGCCGATCGCGTCGAGCACCCGGCCGGCCAGCACCGGCGGGGCCACCGCCAGCGCCGCCATCACCACGCTCAGGCCCAGGAACAGCGTCAGTTTCCGGCGGTGCGGACGGGCGAACCCCCACACACGGCGGAGCGTCGCCTTCGAGATCTGGCGACGCTCCGGTTCGTTGTTGAGTGAATACAGCTGATGCCAGGCAGTCACTTCCATGCTCATGGCATGGAGGCTAAAACCTGAACCTCTCTTTAGGTCAAGCGCCGATCTTCTTGCCGCGCTCGTGCCAGACCACGGCCACCGACGGCCGCGGCTGGCTGCCCTCGCCGTCGGGCCAGCGGCTGGCGGGCCGGTCGGGCGTCGCGCCGTCAGCCTCGCCGGGGTGCTGCACCGCGACCCACACGCTGAGCTGGTCGTCGCTGATCAGCGGGCCGCAGGTCTCCGCGGCGACCGGCACGGTGAGGAACTGGCGTACGTAACCGCGCTCCTTGCCCTTGACCGGCATCACGAACAGGCCGTCGTTGGTGCCGAGGGCGTTGCCGTCAGTGGAGATCCACAGGTTGCCGTCGGGGTCGAAGGCCAGGTTGTCCGGGCAGGAGATCGGCGACACCTTGGTCTTGTCGAACCCGGCGAAGTAGGTCGAGGGGTCGTCCGGGTCGCCGCAGACCAGCGGGACCGACCAGGAGAACTTCTTGGCCGCCGCGTCGTCGCGCTGCTCGATCAGCTCCACCACGTGGCCGTGCTTGTTGGCGGCCCGCGGGTTGGCCTCGTCCACCTGGGCCGGGGTGCGGTTGGAGTTGTTGGTCAGCGCGATGTAGACGCCGCCGGTGACGGGGTTGCGCTCCATGTCCTCGGGGCGGTCCATCTTGGTGGCCGACACCTTGTCGGCGGCGGCGCGGGTGTAGACCAGCACCTCCGCGGCGGTCATGCCCTCGACGAACGACCTGTCGCCGCTCACCAGCGGGATCCACTCGCCCGAGCCGTCGAAGGCGCCGTCCGACGGCAGCTTGCCCGAGCCGTCGAGCTCCTCCTTCGGGCTGTCGCCGGTGAACCTGGCGACGTACAGCGTGCCCTCGTCCAGCAGGGTGCGGTTGTGCCGGTCGTGGCCCTTGATGTAGCGGCGCTTGGAGACGAACTTGTAGACGTACTCGAAGCGCGAGTCGTCGCCCATGTAGGCGACCAGGCGGCCGTCACGGGAGATCGTCGTCGTCGCGGCCTCGTGGGCGAAGCGGCCCAGCGCGGTCCGCTTGATCGGGGTCGAGTCCGGGTCGAACGGGTCGATCTCCACGATCCAGCCGAACCGGTTGACCTCGTTCGGGTGCTTCTCCAGGTCGAACCGCTCCTCGATCCGGTCGAACCGGCGGCCCGCGGTGCCCGACGGGATGCTGTAGCGGGTGATGTACGGCTTCTGCGCCTCGGGGACCTTGTCACCGTTGACGAAGTACTGGTTGAAGTTCTCCTCGGCGGTCAGCACCGTGCCCCACGGGGTGGTGCCGCCGGCGCAGTTGTTGAGCATGCCGACCGGCTTGACGCCCTTGGGGTCGGCGGCCGTCTTCAGCAGGTCGCTGCCGGCGGCCGGACCGGAGAACCGCATCGGCGTCGACACCGTGATCCGCCGGTTGTAGCGGCGGCGCCCGTTGGTGACGAGCTTCCACTCGCCCGTGTTGCGGACCCGCTCCACCTCGACGACCGAGCCGCCGTGGGCCGCCATCGCGATCCTGATCTGCTCCTCGGTGGCCGCCGTCCCGTCGGTGTAACCGCGGAACATCAGGTTCTCGTCGGTGTACTCGTGGTTCACCCACAGCAGCCCGCGGTTGCGGTTCATCTCGAAGAGCGTGACGTAGTCACAGTTGTAGCCGAACTGCATGGCCTGCGCCTCGGCCGTCTGGTTGTCGAAGTCGAACGCGGGCGCGCCCGGCAGCACCGGGTCACCCCAGCGCACCACCGCCGACGACCTGTACCCCTTGGGCACGGTCAGCGCGTCAGCCTTGTTGGGCGCCACCGGCTCGAAGCCGAGCCCGCCCTTGCCACGCGGGGGGCCGGACCTGCCCGGGTCGGCCATCGCCGGGGCCGCCCCCATCGTCACGCCGGCGCCGGCCACCAGCGCGCCCAGCGCACCGGCGCGCAGCACGCCCCGGCGGGACAGCGCCTGCTCGGCCACCTCGCCGAAGTACGGGTTGCCGCTGGTGTTGGCCACGTCGTGCGCGCACTGGTTGCCGCATCGGAACTGACAGGTCATCGCGGATCGGCCACCCTTGTGCGGGGTGGAAAGCAGCGGCAGCAGCCGGCGCGGCGACAGGTTCGCCACAGGGTCCTCCAAGGTTGCACGGTTCTCCCGCCGGGACGTTACGGTCACCGCACCAACCCGAGATGAACGAACGCCACCGCCTCGATGAACGCTTTACCGTCGCCCGTCAGAGGACAATGGGGCGGTGCCACCACGCAGAATCGACCCCGAGAAGCTGAGATCCGCCCTCGACGACCAGCTCGTCGCGCTCGACCGGCCGCCCTACGACGGGCCCGCCGACGCCCTCACGGGGGCGCTCGTCGCCGCCGTGCTCGCCGCCTACGACCGCGGCCTCCAGCCCGAGCGCTCAGCGGCCCGCCTGGTCGTGCGTCACCTGCTCGACCGGCTCGTCACCGCCGCGCCCGGCCGCACCGTCGAGGTCCGCGTCCCCCCGTACGCTGCCGTCCAGGCGATCGCCGGCCCCCGCCACACCCGCGGCACCCCGCCCAACGTCGTCGAGACCGACCCGCGCACCTGGATCGAGCTGGCCACCGGCCGCCTCACCTGGGCGGAAGCGGTGGCCGCCGGCACCGTCTCGGCCAGCGGCGCCCGCGCCGACCTGTCAGCCCACCTGCCGGTCTAGCGCGGGCCCCGCATCCACGGGATCCGCTCCTCGAAGCACCGGTCCGCGAGGCCCTGGGGCAACCGGCCGCAATCCTGCACGATGTCCCAGAACCAGAGGGACACCGCGCCGAACACCACCAACGCCAGCACGCTGAAGGCGATCCCGGTGATCGCCCTGCCCTTGCCCACCCGCCGGACCAGCGCCACGATGCCGAACACGATCGACAGGATCGCCGTGAGCAGGCCGATGAAGCACACGAACACCAGGAACGGGCTCGCCACCCCGAGCACCAGCGACGCGGTCGCCAGCCCGCTCCCCGGCTGCGCGGCCTGCCACTCGCCGTACCCCGGTCCCCCACCCGGCGGCCCCCCGTACGGACTCGACGGCGACGTCCCCGGCACAGGCCGCTGCTCCCCGTACGGCCCACCCCCGGCTCCCCCGTACGGCGACGGCCCCCCATACGGCGACGCCGGCCCTCCATAAGGCGACGCCCCACCCTCAGGTCTCCCGTAGGGCGACTCCCCACCCTCCGGCCTGCCATAAGGCGGCTCCGTGCCCTCCGGCCCCCCGTGAGGCGGCGCTCCGCGCTCCGGCCCGCCGGGCGGCTCGGGGGCTCCTTCTGCAGTTCCTTCGTGTGGTGGGGTGGCTCCGGGGGCGGTGGGTCGGCCCTCGGAGGGCGGACGGTCGCCGGTGGGTTCTCCGCTCTCGGGATGCTTTCCGCTGTCGGCGAAGGCCCCGCGGCCTTCGCCGTGCGCCCAGTACGGCGGTTGCTCGGTCCCGCGTGGGCCCGGCCCCTCGCCGGTGGCGGGGCGCTGTCCGGGAGCTGCACCGGCTTCGCCCTCGGGCCAGTCCTCGCCGTACCTGGGAGTGTCATCGGGCGGCGGGACACGGTGGGCGCCGTAGGCCTGCGGACCGCTGCTGGGCTGCTGACGGTGCGCGCCGTAGGACTCGCCTTCCGAACGACCCGGACGCGCGCCTTGAGGCTCGTCTCCTTCCGGCCGGCCGGGACGGGGGACGTCGGGACCGCTCTCGTACGGAGGTTCGGCGAACGGCAGGGGCTCACCCGTGGAGGGCTCCTCGAAGCGGGACGGGGTGCGGCCCTCGGGCTCCTCGTAGCGGGACGGGGGCCGGGCACCGGGGGTGGTGGGCCGGTCCTCGGAGGTGCCCTCCCAGCCGGGGTACGGCGGAGTGCCGCCGGGGGTGGGATAGGCGCGGCCCTTGTCGTCGTCCCGGGGCGGGACCTCGAACACCGCCGTCCGCTCGGCGTCACTCTCGTCGGGCACCTGGGCGGGTGGCGGCGTCTCCGGTGATTCGGGCAGGTCCGGATGCCGCGGCTCCCCAGGCCCTCCCCCGGGCGCCGGCCCCGGAGATGGTTCCCCAGGAACGGGGCCCGGAGAGGGTTCAGGTTCCACGGGACCCGGACCGGGCGAGGGTTCAGGTTCCACGGGACCCGGACCGGGCGAGGGTTCAGGTTCTATGGGACCCGGTTCGGGGCGGGAGGGCCGGTCGGGTTCGGGCACGACGGGAGGCTTAGGAGCGAGAGGTTCCTCACCCTCACCGGGCTCCTCCGTCCGGCCGCCGTCATCGCCGGCGGCCCCCTGAGGACGCTCGTCCGCGGGGTCATCCGGGGCGCCTTCGGCCCACCAGGGGCGGTCCGGTTCGGGGTGGTCGTTCGGGTCGCCAGGTGTGGTCACGTTCCGCTCTCCCGACGGGGTCTGCATGCCGGATACTTCACCTTTTCGCAGGAGCGGCACTTGAAACCTGACGACACGGGTAACCCCCCGGTCATCTTCCGTACAAACGGGCACGGTCCGGCGAGGACGTACCCCGGGTGCGCGAGCACGAAGCCGGCCGACCTAGACTGAACTACGTGCTGAAGGGCGACGGCCGGCTCGGCCATGACCTGGACCCCGACGACCGCGCGCCGAAAGACGCCTGCGGCGTGTTCGGCGTCTGGGCGCCAGGCGAGGAAGTGTCCAAACTCACCTACTACGGGCTGTACGCGTTGCAGCACCGCGGCCAGGAGTCCGCGGGCATCGCGGTCAGCGAGGGCAGCCGCATCCTCGTCTACAAGGACATGGGCCTGGTGGCCCAGGTCTTCGACGAGTCCGTGCTCGGCACCCTCCGCGGCCACCTGGCCATCGGCCACTGCCGCTACTCCACGACCGGTTCCAGCGTGTGGGAGAACGCTCAGCCCACGCTGAGCTCGACCGACGTGGGCGGGCTCGCGCTGGCCCACAACGGCAACCTGATCAACACCCCGGCGCTGGCCGAGCGTCTGGAGCCGGGCACGACCCGGGCGACCACCGACACCGACGTGCTCACCACGCTCCTCGCGCAGGACCGCAGCCGGTCCGTCGAGGACGCCGCCGCCGAGCTGCTGCCGCAGGTCAAGGGCGCGTACTCACTGGTGTTCATGGACGAGACGACGCTCTACGCCGCGCGCGACCCGCAGGGCATCCGCCCGCTCGTGCTCGGCAGGCTGGAGCGCGGCTGGGCGGTGGCGTCGGAGACGGCGGCGCTCGACATCGTCGGCGCCACGTTCGTCCGCGAGATCGAGCCGGGCGAGCTGCTCACGATCGACGAGCGCGGCGTCCGCTCGCGCAGGTTCGCGCTGGCGGAGCCCAAGGGCTGCCTGTTCGAGTACGTCTACCTCGCCCGCCCCGACACGACCATCGCCGGGCGCGGCGTGCAGGTCACCCGGGTCGAGGTGGGCCGGGTGCTGGCCCGCGAGCATCCGGTCGAGGCCGACCTGGTGATCCCGACGCCCGAGTCCGGCACCCCCGCCGCCGTGGGCTACGCCCAGGAGAGCGGCATCCCCTACGGCCAGGGCCTGGTGAAGAACTCCTACGTCGGCCGCACGTTCATCCAGCCGTCGCAGACGATCCGCCAGCGCGGCATCCGGCTCAAGCTCAACCCGCTGCGCGAGGTCGTCGAGGGCAAGCGCCTGGTCGTGGTCGACGACTCGATCGTGCGCGGCAACACCCAGCGGGCCATCGTGAAGATGCTGCGGGAGGCCGGCGCGAGCGAGGTGCACGTACGGATCTCGTCGCCGCCGGTCGCGTGGCCGTGCTTCTACGGCATCGACTTCGCCACCCGCGCCGAGCTGATCGCCGGCTCGCTGTCGGTGGAGGAGATCCGGGCCTCGCTCGGCGCCGACTCGCTCGGCTACATCTCGCTCGAAGGGCTCACCAAGGCCACCACGATCCCCGCCGAGCGGCTCTGCCGGGCCTGCTTCGACGGCTCCTACCCGATCCCGATCGACGAAGACAACGTCGGCAAGTTCGTCCTGGAGAGCAAGGCGTGACCACCTACGAGGCCGCGGGCGTCGACATCGAGGCGGGCGAGCGCGCGGTCGCGCTGATGAAGGACAAGGTGGCCCGCTCGCGCCGCCCGGAGGTGGTCGACGACGCCAGCGGCTTCGCCGGGCTGTTCGACGCGTCGGCGCTGCTGCGTTACCGGCGTCCGCTGCTGGCCACGTCGACCGACGGGGTCGGCACCAAGGTCATGATCGCGCAGCGCTACGGCAAGCACGACACGATCGGCGTCGACCTGGTCGGCATGGTCCTCGACGACCTGGTGGTGTGCGGGGCCGAGCCGCTGTTCATGACCGACTACATCGCCTGCGGCAAGGTCGTGCCCGAGCGGGTCGCGGAGATCGTCGGCGGGGTGGCCGAGGGCTGCCGGCTGGCGGGCGCGGCGCTGGTGGGCGGCGAGACGGCCGAGCACCCCGGCGCGATGGGGCCCGACGAGTACGACCTGGCGGGCGCCGGCACGGGCGTCGTCGAGGCCGACGCGATGCTCGGTCCCGACCGGGTCCGCGAGGGCGACGTGGTGCTGGGGCTGGCGTCGTCGGGCGTCCACTCCAACGGCTACTCGCTGGTGCGCCACGTGCTCAGGCTGGCCGACCTCTCCCTCGACGCGGAGCTGCCCGAGCTGGGCCGGCCGCTGGGCGAGGAGCTCCTGGAGCCGACGCGCATCTACTCGCTCGACTGCCTGGAGCTGGCCCGCACGGTCGAGGTGCACGCCTACGCGCACATCACCGGCGGCGGGCTGGAGGGCAACGTGTCCCGCTCGCTGCCCGGCCATCTGGACGCGGTGCTCGACCGCTCGTCGTGGACTCCTCCGGCGATCTTCCAGGTGCTGGCGGGCCACGGCCGCATCGCGCAGGCCGACCTCGACCGTACGTTCAACCTGGGCGTCGGGATGGCGGCGATCGTTCCGGCGGAGGTCGCCGACGAGGCGGTCCGCCTGCTGGAAGGGCGCGGGCTGCCCGCGTGGGTGCTGGGCGAGGTCGTGCCCGGCGAGGGCCGCGCCCGCTACCGCTGAACAGCTTCCGGTGTGCCGGGCGCTACCGGTTGATCGCGCCCGGCCATCCCGTGTCGCCGGACACGTACACCTCTCACCCGGCACGACGCGAGCGTGACGAAGCCCCACGGGTGGCCCGTGGGGCTTGCGCGCTTCGGGCTGGGCGCCCGGCGGATGCCGGGCACTCGCCACGGTCAACGGGAAGAGTGAGAACGGCTAGCGGCGGCCGGACGATCGTCCGCCGTCGTCGTCTCCGTAGTCGTCGGCGTAATCGGCATAGCGATCCGCCAGCTCGTCGTTGAGGTCGTCGGCGTCGTCGTTGCTGGAGTCTCCGACCCCGAGTTCGTCGCGAAGTCGGTCGAGATCCGTGCCACCGCTGTTGTACTTCAGCTGGCGAGCAACCTTGACCTGCTTGGCCTTTGCTCGGCCGCGCCCCATTGGCTCGACCCCCTCGTGTGGGGTCGTCTCCCGACCCCTCGTCGCTAACGCACCACACGCTGACGCCGCCCTTGCATCGGGCGTCAGCCTATCGTTCGCCTATTACCGTACCTGTTTTGTGCCCAGCTCGGTACGTCGTATGAGCGCGGGGCGTCAGCGCCCTAGCCAAATGCCCCTAATCCGCCCGACTTCCGACATTCTGCGCTCTGCCAGCCTATCCGCTGCCACCGCCGGGGGTACGCCTTCCTCCGACGCGATCGCGAAGATCTTCAGGGTCGTGTCGTAGATCCCCATCGCCTTGGCGCGGGCGCGCTCCATGTCGAAGCCGCCGATCTCGTCGGACACCTGGATCACGCCGCCGGAGTTGACGACGTAGTCGGGCGCGTAGAGGATGCCGCGCTCGTCGAGCTGCTTCTCCACGCCGGAGTGGGCGAGCTGGTTGTTGGCCGCGCCGCAGACGACCTTGGCGCGCAGCGTGGACACCGTGGCGTCGTCGAGCGCGCCGCCCAGCGCGCACGGCGCGAACACGTCGATGTCCGCCGCGGTCAGCTCCCGCGCGTCGGCGACCACGTCGACCTCGGGGTGGAGCCGCTTGACGCGGTCGATCGCCCGCTCGCTGACGTCGCAGATCACCACGTCGGCGCCGTCGTCGCGGAGCAGGCTGACCAGGCGGTGGCCGACCTTGCCGACGCCCTCGACGCCGACCCGCCTGCCGCGCAGCGTCGGGGCGCCGAACACCCGCTCGGCCGAGGCGCGCATGCCCTGGAAGACGCCGAACGCCGTCAGGATGGAGGAGTCGCCGGCGCCGCCGTGGGCGACGGTGCGGCCCACGACGAAGCGGGACTCGCGGGCGATGAGGTCCATGTCCTCGCTGTAGGTGCCGACGTCGCAGGCCGTGATGTAGCGGCCGCCGAGCGACTCGACGAAGCGCCCGTACGCGCGCAGCAGCGGCTCGCTCTTGTCGCGGGCGGGATCGCCGATGATGACGGCCTTGCCGCCGCCGAGGTCGAGGCCGGCCAGCGCGTTCTTGTAGGCCATGCCCTTGGCGAGGTTGAGCACGTCGGCCAGGGCGGCCTGCTCGCTCTCGTACGGGTAGAACCTGGTGCCCCCGAGAGCGGGGCCGAGTGCGGTGTTGTGGATGGCGATGATGGCGCGAAGGCCGCTCTGCTCGTCGGCGCAGAAGACGACCTGCTCGTGAACGTCCTTGTGGGACGCACCGAAGACGTCGGTCACGGTAGTGACTCCCTGTCCGGTCCGCCGCCCCTTCGCGGCGGAGATCACTCAAGCGTAGTCGGCACGACGATGCACGGCGGGTTGGCTTCATGACACGATGCCTCCGTGCTGCCCTATGCCGCCTACCTCCGCGTCTATGAGCCGCTGACCGCGTTCTCCGAATCCGAGCGCAAGGTCTGGGCCGACTATGCCGATTCTCGCGACCGTCCGCGCCGGGCCAACGCGCTCCAAGCCGAGCACGGGGAGTCGGTCAGGCGCCTGCTTGGCATGCCTCCTCAAGTCGTACCCGCGCAGGAGAGCCCCAACGCCTACCTGCGGCGTGTCGAGGACCGTCTGTACGTCTGCCCCTGGCAGACCCGGTTGCGCTCGTGGCTGGCCTTCTCAAGGCTGCGGGGAAGCGTCCCTGTGAAGCTGATGGACCGGTTCGTCCCGAATGCCATCGCCGAGCAGACGGCCGACGACTTCGACCGCTACAAGCGCGGCGCCGGTTCGGACGCGCTGCGCACCCACATCCGCACCACGGCCTGGCACGTGCCACCCTCGTGGTTCGTGCCGTTCGACGGCAACGAGCGCTGGCTGGTGCTCGGCGCCTCCGTGCCCGGACAGGACGTGACGACCGCCACCGGGCGCAACCTCATCTACGTCACGTCCATGGCCCAGGCCAGGAGGCGGGCCGCGCGGGCGCTGCAGGTGCTGCGGCGCAACCTCGGCGACACCGCGCCCAACTTCGACGTGGAGGACGTGGCGCGGTGGCTGGAGGAGTTCCACCCCCACTCGCTGGTGGAGCTCGACTACGGCGGCCTGGTGCACCTGATGAACGACGAGGCGCTGCAGGCCGACCAGTCGGTGGCGGAGCTTTCCGCGGCCCTGACGGGGCTGGACACGGGTCAAGAAGAGCTTGCCTATGCCATGTACCAGAGGGTCATCCTTCGCTGGAAGTCAATGCAACTCCTGGAATCTTCCAACTGAACCCCAATACGACCGTCTGACCTGCATGAGTAGGTCATGAGTCGCGGCTGCTCACTTCTGCGAACTGAGTAGTTTGCCGTTTTCACTGCGATACCACGAAACGTGTCGCTAGAATCACCGAGCGTGACATCGCCGCAGGGGCGGGCAGTTGGGTCAAAGAAGGGCTCGCCAATCGCTCTGCGTGGCGGTATGGTCACATCGGGTGATGCCGTATATGGCCCAGAAAAGCCGCACGCTCTGGGTCATAGAGGGACATCCGTGACACGCGCAAAGGCAGTCGCAGGATCGCGAAGCCGGTCCACACGGAGGAGAGGCCGCACAAATGTCAGCTCGTACACCCGAGGCCGAGCCGCTGCTCACGCCCGCCGAGGTCGCCACCATGTTCCGGGTCGACCCCAAGACCGTCACCCGGTGGGCCAAGGCGGGCAAGTTGACGTCGATCCGCACCCTCGGCGGTCACCGGCGCTACCGGGAGACCGAGGTTCGCGCACTGCTGGCGGGGATTCCGCAGCAGCGCTCGGAGTGAGACCAGGGTCGTCACCAACCTCAGGGGGGTTCTCACGGTGGGCCAGGTCGGCGTGGCCCGGTCCACCCCAGTGACGACTCGGACGTCATCCAGGGGAGTTGGCGCCGCCCGCCCGGCGCCATCCTTCCCCGGTTTCCTTCCCACGCCGCCCACGCCGCCCGCGCCGCCCGCCGAGGCGCGCGGACCCATGCGCGACTGAGCGTCGCGCGGTCGAAACGCAGTCGTCGCACGCCGTCGAGCTTCTGAACGCTCCGGCCTCATCCCTTGCCGACCTGCGGACATCCGGGCAATGACGGGCTTCCGGAACCCAGGCCGTACCCTGCGGCGAACTCGATCGTTTGGTGGTACAGGTGCCCCAACATCCGCATCGCGGGGGAGACACATGCCAGGACCGCCAGTGAAGTCATCGACCATCACCGAGCTGAGAGAGGTAGACGCGCTGCCTCGACCAAGGCCCACCATCCGCAACGTCGCCGAGCGAGCCGGCGTCTCGAAATCGCTGGTCTCACTCGTGCTGCGCGGATCCCCGCACGTGAGCGAGCACCGGCGCCAGGCCGTGCTGCAGGCGGCCCGTGAACTCGGCTACCGGCCGAACGCCGTCGCGCGCAGCCTCGTGGAAGGCCGCACGCACCTCGTCGGCGCACTCGTCGCCGACCTGCACAACCCGTTCTACGCCGAGTTCCTCGACGGCCTGCAGGAGAGCCTGCACGGCGACGGGTTGCGCATGCTGATCGGCAACAGCCAGTGGGACCCGGCGTTCGAGGACGAGGCCGTGGAGGCCTTCCTGGAACTCCGGGTCGACGGGCTGGTGCTCTTAGGCATCGCGCCCACCAGCGAAACCCTGATCGAGGCGACCTCGTACACCCCGACGGTGGTCGTCGGGGAACGTGACATCGAGCTCGACGGCGTCGACATCGTGGTCGACGACGACCAGCACGGCGCGCGCCTGGCGATCGACCACCTGGTCGCGGCCGGGCACAAGCGCATCGCGCACATCGAGGGCCCGCGCCCCTCCCGCTGCGAGGGCTACCTCGTGGCCATGCGCAGGCACTCGCTGGCGCCCTACATCATGGTCGAGGCGGCGGACGCCTCGGAGGACGGCGGCAGGACGGCGGCACTCGCCCTGCTGACCCGCGAACCGAGGCCCACCGCCATCTTCGCCGCCAACGACGTGGTCGCGCTCGGCGTGCTGATCGCCGCGGCCGAGCTCGGCCTGCGGGTGCCGGAAGACCTCTCGGTGATCGGCTACGACAACACCCACCTGGCGGCGTCGGACCACATCTCCCTGACCTCGGTCGACCAGCCCCGCCGCGCGATGGGGCGGACGGCCGCGGCGCTGCTGAGCGATCGCATCTCCGAGCCGGCCAAGGCCGCCCGGCTACGCGAGGTGACACCGGAGCTGATCGTGCGGCGTAGCACAGGTCCTGCCTAAGAGGATGTCAAAGGTCGGTCAACACGCTCCGTGACGCCCCGCCCGGCGGTTAACTCGCCAGGGTCATGCTAATTGTGGCCGGACTTGCGGTCCGGCCACGATCTGATCCGGGGGGACAGCCATGCGTGATCCGGAACTGGTGTCGTGCGCCCAGCGTGCCGCGGCCGAGCTCGAGCGCGCCTGGGCGCAGTGGCGCGCCGGGCGGGGCCGGGGCACCGACGTCGGCGTGGAGTCCGTCGCCAGCTACGTCGCCCACTCGCTCGACCACCCGTGGGGCCGGCCCCGCGTCGTCCTCGGCCTGGACGCCGAGGACGCGCGGGAGCTGGCCGCCCTCCTCCAGCGTCAGGAGGTCGGCGAGCACGTGTGGTGAGCGGGTTCGCGGCGTTCCGCACCCCGCGGACGAGGTTGCCGTAAGTTGGAGCGCATGCGTGCGCTTCCCGCCTCTCTTCTCGCTGCCTGCGGCCTGGTCGCCTCCGCGTGCGGCGGCGCCGTTCCCGGTGCCCCCGTGGCGGACCAGATGGCGCGCCGGGACGCCGGGCCCACGTCGAGCGCCACGGCCGCCGAGCCCGCCCGATCGGACGGCTCGGCCCGGCCCGCCGAGAAGGCCCCCTCCGTGCGGCCGCTCGACGGCAGGGTCGTCGTCATCGACCCGGGACACAACGGAGGCAACGCCCGCGCCCCGAAGGAAATCAACCGCAAGGTCAACGTGCTGACCCAGTGGAAGGCCTGCGACACCACCGGCACCTCCACCAACAGCGGCTACCCCGAGGCGGCCTTCAACTGGGACGTGTCCACGCGCCTGGCCAAGATCCTCAGGAGCCGCGGCGCGACGGTGAAGCTCACCCGCTCCAGCAACACCGGCGTCGGCCCGTGCATCACCGAGCGGGCCGCGATCGGCAACCGCAGCGAGGCCGACGCCGCGATCTCGGTCCACGCCGACGGCTCCAGCCCGGGAAACCGCGGCTTCCACGTCATCATGCCGAAGAAGATCGGCGGGCCGGTCGACCCCGTGGTGGGCGCCTCGGCCAGGCTGGGCAAGGCCGTGCGCGACGCCTTCCGCGAGGGCACCGGGCTGCCGTACTCCACCTACATCGGCAAGAAGGGGCTCGACTACCGCGGCGACCTGGGCGGGCTCAACCTGTCGACGGTGCCGAAGGTCTTCATCGAGGCCGGCAACATGCGCAACGCGGGTGAGGCGGCGAAGTTCCGCGACCCGGCGTTCCGTCAAAAGATCGCGCTGGCGCTGGCGAACGGCTTGCAGCACTATCTGAAGTCATGATCCCTCGCCCGAAGCTCAGCCGTCCCTTGTCCGCCTCCTACGAGCTGACCGCCGGGGCCGCCGTCTCGGGGCCGGCCGACCTGATCGGCGCCGTCCGCACCGCGATGCCGGGGCTGGACCTGCTGCCGGGCGACGACGGCGCGATCGACCTGCGGCTCGACCCCTCGCTCGGCGACGAGGCCTACCGGCTGACGACGGGCTCGCGCGGCGTCGAGATCGCCGCCGGCGGCCGGGCGGGCGCGTTCTACGCCGCCCAGTCGCTGCGCCAGCTGCTGCCCGACGAGGCCTTCCGGTACGGTGCCGCGACGTCGTGGAACGTGCCCGGGGTGCGGATCGAGGACGCGCCCCGCTTCCCGTGGCGCGGGCTCCACCTGGACGTGGCGCGCCACTTCTTCCCCAAGCGGGAGGTCACGCGGCTGATCGACCTCATGGCGCTGCACAAGCTCAACCGCCTCCACCTCCATCTGGCCGACGACCAGGGCTGGCGGGTGGAGAGCCGGGCCTACCCGCTGCTGCACGAGATGTCCTCCCACCGCCCGCGCTCGGCCGTGCACCCGTACGGTCAGCCGGAGGCGTTCGACGGCATCCCGCACGGCGGCTACTACACCCTGGACGACCTGGCCGAGATCGCCGCCTACGCCCGCGACAGGGCGGTGACCGTGGTGCCGGAGATCGACGTGCCGGGGCACGCCTCGGCGATCCTGGCGGCCTACCCGTCGCTGGGCGCCACGGGCGAGCCGCATGACGTGCTCGACCGGTGGGGCATCTCCCCCGCGATCCTGTCGCCGCTGCCGCCGACGGTCGAGTTCCTCACCACGATCTTCGACGAGCTGCTGGGGGCGCTGGGCGAGACCCCCTACGTGCACATCGGCGGCGACGAGGTGGTGCTCGACCAGTGGGCCGCCTCGCCCGAGATCGACGCCTACCGTGAGTCGCTCGGCCTGGCCACGGTCAACGACCTGCAGGCGTGGTTCCTGCGGCGGCTGGCCGACGCGCTGGCCGAGCGGGGCAGCCGCGCGGTGGTGTGGGACGAGGCGTTCGTGAGCGGCGGGCTGCGGCCGGACACGGTCGTCATGCCGTGGCGTGGGCAGGGCGTGGCCCGCCGCGCCGCCGCCGCGGGCCACGACGTGGTGGCCACCTCGGTCTTCCCGCTCTACTTCGACTACGCGGAGGCGGCCTCGCCCGACGAGCCGCTGGCCATCGGCGAGACGATCACCGTGGCCGACGTGGCCGCGTTCGACCCCGCCCCGGACGACTGGGCTCCTCAGGAGCGTGAGCGGGTCATCGGCGTGCAGGCGCAGCTCTGGACGGAGCGCGTGCCCGACCCGCGCACCCTCGACTACCGGATGTGGCCCAGGGCGTGCGCGCTGGCCGACATCGCCTGGGGCGCCCAGGACGACTTCGCCGGCCGCCTGGAGGCCCACCTGGGGCGGCTGGACGCGCTCGGCGTCGAGTATCGCCCGCCGGCCGGGCCGCACCCGTGGCAGCGCCGCAGGCCGCACCTCCCCGGCGTCATCCGGCTCGACGAGGTGATGGACCGCATCGAGGCCATGACCCACGACCCCGAGTCGACCCGGCCCAGCATCTGACCCGTCAGGCCAGCGCGAGGGCCAGCCGCTGCGGCAGCGCGGTGTTGCGTCTGCGGCCGAGGGTGTGGACCGCCATCTCCAGGGCCTCGCGCCGGCCCACCAGCACCACCCACGACTTGGCCCTGGTCACCAGCGTGTAGAGGAGGCTACGGCGCAGCATGATGCCGCCCGACTCGGCGACGATCGGGGCGACCACGAACGGGTATTCGCTGCCCTGGGAGCGGTGCACGCTGATCGCGTACGCGTGGGTCAGCTCGTCGAGCTCGCCGAAGGCGTACTCGACCGTGCGGCCGTCGTCGGTGCGCAGCTCCACCAGCCGCTCGCGCTGGTCGACGGCGGTGACCGTGGCGGTCTCGCCGTTGAAGACGCCCTTGTCGTAGTTGTTGCGGATGGGCAGGACCCGGTCGCCCGCCCGGTAGACCGAGGAGCCGTACCAGTGCTCGTCGACCCCGTCGCCCGGCGGGTTGAGCCGTTCCTGCAGGCGGCGGCCCAGCTCGACGGTGCCCGTGACGCCCTTGCGCATCGGGCAGAGCACCTGCACCTGGTCGGGGCGGATGCCCTGCTTGCGGGGGATGGCCTCGGTCGCGAGGTGGATGACCCGGTCGGCCACCGCCTGCGGGTCGTCGAGCTCCTCGAACCAGAACCCGCCGCCGCCGGGCAGCCCGGGCAGCTCGCCGGCGCGCACGTGGTGGGCGGCCCTGACGATGCCGCTGCCCTGCGCCTGGCGGAAGATGTGGGTGAGCCGGACGCGCGGGATCTCCTCGACGCTCAGCAGGTCGGCCAGCACCCGGCCGGGGCCGATGCTGGGCAGCTGGTCGCTGTCGCCGACCAGCAGCAGGTGACTGCCGGACGGGACGGCCGACGCCAGCCGGGTGGCGAGCTGCAGGTCGAGCATGGACGCCTCGTCGACCACGATGAGGTCGGCCTCGACGGCCCGCTCCTGGAACAGCGCGCCGTCGTCCTCCGGCTGCTGGGCGAGCATGCGGTGGACGGTCATCGCGGGCAGCCCGGTCAGCTCCGACAGGCGCTTGGCCGCCTTGCCCGTGGGGGCGGTGAGCGTCACCCGGCCGCCCATCGCCCGCACGGTGGCGGCGATGGCGGCCACCGTGTGGCTCTTGCCGCAGCCCGGGCCGCCGGTCAGCACCGAGACCGTGCTGGTCAGCACCAGGTTGACCGCCGCGCGCTGGTCGTCGTGGAGCCGGTCGTCCTCCTGGAAGGGCCGCAGCCGCAGCTTGGACGGGGCGCGGGCGAGCCGGGCGAGGTGAGCGGCCAGCGCGACCTCGCGGCTGTGTTCCTGCTTGCCGTAGACGACCAGGCGGCCCGGGTCGGAGGGTGACGCCTCGACGACCACCCGGCGGTCGGCGTGGAGCGCGTCGACGGCCTGCCTGATCTTCGGCTCGTCCTGCTCGACCAGCGCGGCCACCTGGGCGACGAGCGCGCGCAGCGGCACGAAGCAGTGGCCGCCGCCGGCCGCGGCCGCCTCGATCCGGTCGACCACGGCCGCCTTGACGCGCTGCGGGCTGTCCTCCGGGACGCCGGAGCGCAGCGCGATGCGGTCGGCGCTCTGGAAGGCGATGCCGCGCACCCGGCCCACGAGCTGGTAGGGATCGGTGGTGAGGACACGCAGCGACTCGTCGCCGTACACCTGGTAGATCTTGGCGGCGAGCAGCGGGCTCACCCCGAAGCCCTGCAGGGCCACCATGAGGGCGGCGACGGCCTTCTGCTCGGCCCACGCCTCGACGATCTGGGCCTGACGGATGGCGCCGATGTTGACCACCTCGCGCAGCCGGCCGGGCTCGGTGTCGATGACCTTGAGCGTCTCCTCGCCGAAGTGGCTGACGATGGCGTGGGCCAGTCGCGGCCCGACGCCCCGGATGAGGCCGGAGCCGAGGTAGAGGGCGATGGCGCGGACGGTCGAGGGCGCTATGCGCTCGCACCGGCGGACCTGCAGGCGGGCGCCGAAGCGGGGGTGCTCGCCCCACTCGCCGGCGAGCAGCAGCCGCTCCCCCGGCTGTGCCCCGGCCAGCGTCCGGCCGGAGGCGATGAAGGAGGGCAGGTCGTCGGCGCTCACCCGGGCGACGGTGTAGTCGTCGTCGCCGACATGGACGAGCTGCTCGACCGTGACCTCGACCTCGTCGGGTCTCGCGCGCGCCACCACTCAACTCCCGGCCGTCGTGTCCGGCATCCGACGCTCGGACATTAGCCGCCCGTGCCGACAGTCCTACCCGGGCGGGCCGTCATGCAGGATCTTCTCGAAGAGCAGGTGGTCTCGCCACTCGCCGTCGATGTGCAGGTACTTCTCGGCCACGCCGATCTCGGTGAAGCCGCACTTGCGCAGCACGCGCTGGGAGCCGTGGTTGTCGAGGAGGGTGCCGGCCTGGAGGCGGTGCAGCCCCAGCGACTCCGCCGCGACGCGGCAGGCCTCCCGCACCGCGCCGGTGGCCAGGCCGCGGCCGTTGCGGGCAGCGTCGACCCAGTAGCCCAGGTGGCCGTTGCGGAAGGCGCCGAGCACGATGTCGTTCACGTTGAGGATGCCGACGATCAGCGGGCCGTCGGCGAGCACCCACGGGAACATCCGGTGCTCGTCGCGGATCTTGAGCATCTCCGCCACCCGCGCGGCCTGGCCCGCCGTGGTGAAGAACTCCTCCGTCCGCCGCGGCTCCCAGCGGCGCAGGTGGTCGCGGTTGCGACGGTACGCGTCCGCGAGCGGCTCGGCGTCGTCGAGCGCCAGCGGACGCAGCACGACCCCGCCGCCGAGCTCCGCCGGACCTGTCACCGCGAGTCATCGGAGACCGTACGACCGGCCTCCGCGGAGTCGGGGGCCGCGCGGCCGATCTCTCCAGATCCGGGGTCCGTACGATCGGTCGCCGCGGATCCGGAAGTCGCGCGGCCGATCTCTCCGGATCCGGGGTCCGTACGGCGGGAATCCGCAGGGGCCGTGCGGCCGATTATGGCGGTGATGGAGGTCAGGCGGTGGCGGCGGATGCGGCGGGAGAGCTGGCGGTGGATGCGGGACGCCCACAGCGGGCCGCCGTAGATCCAGCCGGTGTAGCCCTGGACCAGGGTGGCGCCGGCCAGGAGGCGCTCCCAGACGTCGTCGACGTCCTCGACGCCGCCCACGGACACCAGGGTGAGCCGGTCGCCGACGCGGGCGCGCAGCCGCCGCAGCACCTCCAGCGAGCGGGCCTTGAGCGGGCGGCCGGACAGCCCGCCGGTGGGGCCGTCGTGCGCGATCGTGGTGTTGGTCGCGATGATGCCGTCGAGCCCCAGCTCCAGCGCCAGGTCCGCGACGGCGTCGACGTCGTCGTCGGCCAGGTCGGGCGCGATCTTGACGAGCAGCGGGGTGCGCCGCGGCGTGCTGTCGCAGACCTCCTTGACCGCGGTCAGCAGGGGCCGCAGCAGCGACACCGCCTGGAGGTCGCGCAGGCCGGGCGTGTTGGGCGAGCTGACGTTGACCACCAGGTAGTCGGCCGACGGCGCGAGCTCCTTGGCGCTGGTGACGTAGTCGGCGGCCGCCTCGGACTCGGGCACGACCTTGGTCTTGCCGATGTTGACGCCGACCACGGCGGGCACCCCTCGGGTGCGGCGCAGGCGGCGGGCGGCGGCCGGGGCTCCGGCGTTGTTGAAGCCCATCCTGTTGACCACCGCGCGCTCGCGTACGAGCCTGAACAGCCGCGGGCGCGGGTTGCCCGGCTGCGCGTGCGCGGTGATCGTGCCGACCTCGACGTGCGAGAAGCCGAGCGCGGCCACGGCCTCCGCGCAGGCGGCGTCCTTGTCGAAGC
This sequence comes from Nonomuraea harbinensis, assembly GCF_019396385.1. GTDB lineage: Bacteria > Actinomycetota > Actinomycetes > Streptosporangiales > Streptosporangiaceae > Nonomuraea > Nonomuraea ferruginea. The sequence goes on from NZ_JAHKRN010000027.1 coordinate 51,282, forward strand.
CGGCGGCCAGCCCGAGCGGGCCGGGGAAGTGCACGCCGAACGCGGTGATCCGCAGCGCCGGGTCGTGCGGGGCGAGCGCCCTGTGGAGCAGGCGCTTGAGCAGGGGCAGTCTGGCGACCAACGCCAGCCCCCTGACGGTCCGGTGGTGCACGGCCTCGGCGTCGAACCGCCGCAAGACCTGCGTGAACACGAGGCGATACATCACGTGTCAGGCTACCAATCCCGCCTCGTAGGCGATGATCGCCGCCTGGACCCGGTTGCGGACGCCCAGCCGGGTGAGTATCGCGCTCACGTACGCCTTCACCGTGCCCTCGACGATGTGCAGGCGTCCGGCGATCTCCGCGTTCGACAGCCCGGCGCCGACCAGGGCCAGCACCTCGCGCTCGCGCTCGGTCAGCGACTCCAGCCGGTCGCGGGCGTGCGCGCCGCGCGCCATCCGGCCGCCGGCGAGCTGGGCGATCACCCGGTGGGCGACCTTCGGCGAGAGGTAGGCCGCGCCGTCGGCCACCGCGTGCACGCCCGCGATCAGCTCGCGCGGGTCGCCCGACTTGAGCAGGAAGCCGCTCGCGCCCACTTCCAGCGCCTTGGCGATGTAGTCGTCCTCGCCGAACGTGGTCAGCATCACCACCGCCGTGCCCGGCGCCGCCCTGCGCATCTCGGCCGCCGCGGCCAGCCCGTCGAGCACCGGCATGCGGATGTCGAGCAGCGCGACGTCCGGGTGGTGGCTGATCGCCAGGTCGACCGCCTCGCGCCCGTCGCCGGCCTCGGCCACCACGTCGAGCTTCGGGTCGGACGCCAGGATGGCCCGCACCCCGGCGCGCATCATGGCCTCGTCGTCGGCCAGCAGTATGCGGATCACGGTTCTATAGTGACCGACATGGCTCAGGTGAAGGTCTACGGGCGGCGCGAGGTGTGGGCGGGGCGGCAGCGGGAGGTCTCCGACCTGCTCCAGGGATGCCTGGTCGAGGCGTGGGGGCTGCCGGAGGACAAGCGGTTCCACCGGTTCCTGCTGCTGGACGCCGACGACCTGGTCTGTCCGCGGCGTTCCGGCTCGTACCTGATCATCGAGATCGTCTGCTTCACCGGCCGCAGCGACGACGCCAAGCGCGCGCTCATCCGGACGATCTACGAGCGGCTCCCGTACGAGCCAGAAGACGTGGAAATCACAATCATCGAGATGCCGCAGGTCAACTGGGGTATTCGGGGCAAGGTCGCCGACGAGCTGACACTGCCTTACCAGGTGGACGTCCAGCCGCGGGGGTGACGGTCAGGTGCGCCCTCCGGCGAGCGGTATGGTCCGAACCATGAGCACTCACTACGACGTCGTGGTCCTGGGCGCGGGTCCGGGAGGATACACGGCCGCCGTACGCGCCTCCCAGCTCGGGCTGCGCACGGCGGTCATCGAGGAGAAGTACTGGGGTGGCGTCTGCCTGAACGTGGGCTGCATCCCGTCCAAGGCGCTGCTGCGCAACGCCGAGCTGGCCCACATCTTCACCAAGGAGGCCAAGACCTTCGGCATCCAGGGTGACGTCACGTTCGACTACGGCGCCGCCTTCACGCGCAGCCGCAAGGTCGCGGACGGCCGGGTCAAGGGCATCCACTACCTGATGAAGAAGAACTCCATCACGGAGTACGACGGGCGCGGCACGTTCCTCGACGCCAACACCATCCAGGTGAACGACGAGACGATCACCTTCGACAACTGCATCATCGCCGCCGGCGCGACCACCAGGCTGATCCCCGGCACGTCGCTGTCGGACCGGGTGGTGACGTACGAGGAGCAGATCCTCTCGGAGGACCTGCCCGGCAGCGTCATCATCGCGGGCGCGGGCGCCATCGGCGTGGAGTTCGCGTACGTGCTCCACAACTACGGCGTCAAGGTCACGATCGTGGAGTTCCTCGACCGGATCGTGCCGCTGGAGGACGAGGAGGTCTCGGCCGAGCTGGCCAAGCGCTACAAGCGGCTCGGCATCGAGCTGCACACCTCCACCCGGGTGGAGAACATCGAGGACACCGGCTCCTCGGTCAAGGTGACCGTGTCGCGCGACGGCCAGCAGCAGGTGCTGGAGGCCGACAAGGTGCTCCAGGCGATCGGCTTCCAGCCGCGCGTCGACGGCTACGGCCTGGAGAAGACCGGCGTCGAGCTGACCGACAGGGGCGCGATCGCGGTCGACGGCCGCCTGCGCACCAACGTGCCGCACATCTACGCGATCGGCGACGTCACCGCCAAGCTGATGCTGGCGCACGCGGCCGAGTCGATGGGCATGATCGCCGCCGAGACCATCGCGGGCGCCGAGACCATGGAGCTCGACTACGTGATGATCCCGCGCGCCACCTACTGCCAGCCGCAGGTGGCCAGCTTCGGCTACACCGAGGCGCAGGCCCGCGACCTGGGCCACGACGTCAAGGTGGTCAAGTTCCCGTTCACCGCCAACGGCAAGGCGCACGGCCTGGGCGACGCGAACGGCTTCGTGAAGATCGTCAGCGACAACGAGCACGGCGAGCTGCTCGGCGCCCACCTGATCGGCCCCGAGGTCACCGAGCTGCTGCCCGAGCTGACGCTGGCCCAGCAGTGGGACCTGACGGTGCACGAGGTGGCCCGCAACGTGCACGCCCACCCGACGCTGGGCGAGGCGGTCAAGGAGGCGGTCCACGGCCTGGCCGGCCACATGATCAACATGTGACGCTGAGCGGGTGATCGGTATGGGCGGGACAACTCCCGCCCTTCGCTCGATCTTCTATGGTTCCGGCCAAAAGGGGCGTACCACGCGGTAGCCTCGGGCCTCGATGGCCAATTCCACCGGGACCCGGGAGACCCTCGCGCGCGTTCCTCCTCGCGAGAGCCGCCTGGGCTGGCTGGACGCGCTGCGCGCCGTCGCCGCGCTCGTGGTCGTGTACGAGCACGCGCTCAACCCGCTCTACCCGGAGCTGCGCGCCGTCACCGGGCCCTGGTTCGACGCCGGGATCTATGGCGTCATGGTGTTCTTCCTGGTGAGCGGTTACGTGATCCCCGCCTCGCTGGAGCGGCGGGGCAGCGTGGCCGGGTTCTGGGCCGGCCGGTTCTTCCGGCTCTACCCGCTGTGGGCGGTGGCCGTGGCGGCGGCCCTGCTGCTGGCCGTCTCCGGCGTCGACCCGATGCACGTCTGGCTCACCGACCGGCCGACGTCGGCGGTGCTCGGGCATCTGACCATGTTGCAGGACCTGCTCAACGTGCCGAACGTGCTCAACGTGCTCTGGACGCTCTCGTACGAGATGGCCTTCTACCTCCTGGTCACCGCCCTGTACGTGGCCGGGGTGCACCGGCGCAGCGCGGAGGTCGCCTTCGGGTTCGGGGCCGCGGCCGTGCTGCTGGGCGGGGTGCTGCCGTCGGTGCTGCTGTCGCGCGGGGCCGGGGCGACGCTCGGCACCGTGCTCGCCGTGATCGCGCTGGTGGGGTGCGGGCTGGCGGGGGTGCTGAGCGGGCGTCCTGGTGCGCGGCGGGCCGGGGCGCTGGTGCTCGGGGTGGTGGTGCTCGGGCTGATCCTGGTGAACGGGCGCATCCCGGCCTGGCAGAGCCTGACGATCCTGGCCACCATGTTCGCCGGCACGGCCCTGTACCGGGTGCGGGACGGGCAGGTCGCGCCGTGGCGGGCGGCGGCGCTGGCGGGGAGCGTGCCGGTCGCGGCGGTGGCCGCGGCGCTCTGGCACGGCGACGGCGTCCCGTGGCCGTGGGTGAGCGCGGTGCCGGCGGCGTGGGCCACGTTCGCGGCCGGGATGCTGCTGGCCCGGCGGCGGGTGCCGGCGTGGTGGGCGTGGCTGGGCATGGTGAGCTACTCGGTCTACCTGCTGCACCCGATCCTGCTGGAGATCGTGGACGGGCTGCTGGCGGATCCGGCCGCCGTCGCGTGGCCGTACCGGGCCGGGCTGGGCGTGGTGGTGCTGGGGGCGCTGCTCGGCTGCGCGGCGCTGACGTACCGGCTGGTGGAGGCGCCCGCCCAGCGAGCGGGCAAGCGGATCGCGGCGAGGTTCGTGAAGTAGGAAGCGTTCGCAAAGCGTCGGATGAGGGGGGCCGGGGCGGCTACGGTCATGCCATGGACGAAGCCACCCCCATGCCCAGGCCGGTTCGGACCGCTCGGATCCTGCTCTGGATCTATATCGTGGTGATGGCCCTGGTCGCCGGCCTCATCCTCTTCTTCGCGGGGTCCGCCCCGGCCGGGGTGGACACCTCGCAGATCTACCTGATCACGGGGTGGAGCGCCGCCCTCCTCGTGCTCACGGCCTTCCTGACGGTCAAGCTGACCGCCCGCAGGCGCTGGGCCCGCTTCGGCCTCATCGCGATCATGGCGATGAACGTCCTGGGCTACCTTGCCAACCTGGCCGCGGGCGGCGGGCTGAGCCTTCCGGCCATCGTGGGGCTCGGCCTGGCGATCGGGGTGATCGTCCACCTCTTCCGTCACGACAGCAGGGCCTACCTCGACCAGTAGCGGGCCATCTTGGCGGCCATCTTCGCGGCGTCCGCCCGGTGTCTGGCCAGGGTGCGCAGCGGCTTGGCGTCGTTGTGCATGTCCCAGTAGATCGCCACGGCGGAGCCCTCGCGCACGGCGACGAACTTCTGCGTCTGCGGGATCGGCGCCTTCTTCGTGGGCCGGATCGTCCGCGCCGCCTGCAGCGCCTCGTCGCCGATGCGGGGCTTGCCCACCTTGACCGTCTTGCCGCACTGCCTGAGCAGGGCGCGCATCCGGTCCATCATCTTCCCCGCGCCCTTGGCACTGGCGAACACGAACAGCTGCTCGCCGCGCCTGCGGTCGGTGCGCTCACCGCCGCCGATCTTCGTGTCGTACGAGACCTCCCGGCTCTCCTTCCACCCGGAGAGCATCACGGGGCTGCACTGGATGTTCCACACGTCCTCCGCCCCGTCCAGGCCGAGGATCCAGTGCTCGTCGTCCTGCCGGGCCTGCTTCTCGTACAGCAGGAAGTCCTTCGGGATGGCGGGCGCCTGCGCGGGCGCCATCAGCGCACCGGCCACCACCAACGCGATCGTCTTCAGCATGGGTGGACGCTACCGGACCTGATCAACGGAGATGGCCGCTACGGGGCAAGAATGTTGAAAGCGGCAGATTCCACCCGGCAAGGGGGTTGAAAGCGGGGCGGCGCACAGTGCGGTCAGGAAAACTTGAGAAAGGACCGCACCGATGTCGCTCTCCCGCCCCGTCGCCGTTCTCGCCCTCGCCGCAGGCACCCTTCTCGCGATCGCCCCCGCCGCCCAGGCCGCGACCGCCACCACCGAAGCCGCCGCCCCGTGGGGCCCGCGTTACGCTCCCGGCCAGAAGGCCAAGGCCGTCGGCACGCTGACCGCCAAGGGCGAGGACCACGCGGACCTTCCCACCGCCGACACCGTGAAGATCACCGGCAAGGTCTACGACTACGCCGCCTCGTCCAAGGTCTGCGGCTGGGCCGTGTTCCGCATCACCTACCGGGACGGGAACCAGCTGCCGCACAAGCACCGCAGCGTCCGCGACTGCACGTACCGGACGGCGAAGAGCTTCTCGTTCACCGACAGCGACGTCTACCAGGTCGAGCTCAAGGTCTGCGCCGAGGGCAAGCGGTCCAAGCCGTCACTCAACTGCCTGTACGCCGGCACCTGGAAGACCCTCTACCTGTCCAAGTGACCCCCGCGCCACACCCGGCACGCCCCCTCGACCCGCACCGACACCGCCGAGCCGGCCGCGACAGGGACGGCGTGGCCGGGCACGCGGGCGGTGACGCGGGTGCCGTCCGCCAGCAGGAGCGCGACGGTGGCGTCGTGGCCGTGGAAGTCGTGGCCGGTCACGGTGGCCGACACGCCCGGCCCTTCCGTGAGCACGATCTGCTCGGGCCGCACCATGACCGTCAGCTCGCCCGTACCGCCGGGGATCCGGTCCGCGGCGACCGGGCCGAGCGGCGTCAGCAGGTCGAGGCCGGTCGCCGGGAGGAACACGGCCTCGCCCACGAAGGCCGCCACCCACGGGTCGGCCGGCTCGCGGTAGAGCTCGACGGGAGGACCGCTCTGCAGGACGCGGCCGTCGCGCATCACCGCCACCTGGTCGGCGACGGACAGCGCCTCGTTCTGGTCGTGGGTGACCAGGATGCCGGTCGCCTTGTCGGCCCGCAGCGCGGCCCGCACGTCCCTGCGCAGGTCGGCGCGGAGTCCGGCGTCGAGCGCGCTGAACGGCTCGTCGAGCAGGATGACCGAGGGCCGCGGCGCCAGGGCTCGGGCCACCGCGACCCGCTGCTGCTGGCCTCCGGACAGGTGGTGCGGCATCCGGTCGCCGTACCCGGCCAGGCCGACCAGGTCGAGCACCTCCTCGGCCCGGCCTGAGCGGCGCTCCTCGCGGGTCAGCCCGTACGCGACGTTGTCCCGTACGGACAGATGAGGGAAGAGCGCGCCCTCCTGCGGGACCGTGACGACGTGCCGCCGCTCGGGCGGCGTGTGCGTGCCCGGCCCGGCGACCACGCGGCCGTCGACGGAGATCTCGCCGGCGTCGAGCCGTTCGAAGCCCGCCACGCACCGCAGCAGCGTGGTCTTGCCGCAGCCGGACGGGCCGAGCACGGCGGTGAGGGTGCCGCCGGGCACGGCGAGGTCCGCACCGCCGAGCGCGGTCACCGCGCCGTAGCGCTTGACGAGTCCCCGCAGGTCCAACTGGCTCATCGTGAAGTCTCCGCGGTGAGTATGCCGGTGCGCGCGGTGAGCAGCCACGCGGGCACCGATGACAGCAGCACGAGCAGCGCCGCGTAAGGGGCCGCCGCCGCGTACGCGGCCACGGTGGTGTGCGTCCACAGCTCGGTGGCCAGGGTGTCGACGCCCGTCGGCCGCAGCAGCAGCGTGGCGGGCAGCTCCTTCATGCAGGTCAGGAAGACCAGCGCGGCGCCCGCGCCGATGCCGGGCAGGACGAGGGGCAGCGTCACCGTGCGCAGCACGGCCACCGGCCCGCGCCCGAGCGAGCGGGCCACGTCCTCCAGCACCGGCGGCGCCTGCGCGGCGGCCCCGGCGACGGCGGCGAGGGCGAGCGGCAGGAACAGGGCGGCGTAGCCGAGCGCCAGCAGCCAGGTCGTCTGGTAGAGCGGGTACGCGAGCGTGACCCCGAACGACACCAGCGACAGCCCGATCACCACGCCCGGCAGCGCGTGGCTGACGTAGGCGAGCCGGTCGAGCACGGTCGCGACAGGTCCAGGAGCCTTGGCCGTCAGCAGGCCGAGCGGCAGCGCGAGCGCCATGGTCAGCGCGGCCCCGGCCAGTGACAGCCAGAGCGAGTTGCCCATGGCGGCGGCCACCTCCGCCCAGGCGCCCGGACGGGAGACGCCCTGGAGCATCCGGAGGCCGAGGCTGAGCGCGGTGACGCCGAGCGCGAGCCCCGCCAGCACGGCCAGCGCGGCGGCGGCGGGCCAGCGGGCCCGCCCGAGCCGCTGCCTGGCCGCGGTCCTGCGGGTGCCGCCGAGGTGCGCGTACCGGGCGCCGCGGCGGCGGGTGACGGTCTCCCCCGCGAGCACCAGCATGGTCAGCACCACCAGCACGGTGGACAGCACCAGCGCGCCGGTGCGGTCGAAGCCCAGGTCGAAGGCGACGAACACGGCCCGGGTGAAGGTGTCGGCACGCACGATCGACACCGCGCCGAAGTCCGACAGCACGTACAGCGCCACCAGCAGCGCCCCGCCGGCGTAGGCGGGCCTGATCTGCCGCAGCGTCACGCCGGTGAACGTGCGCCACGCGCTCCTGCCGAGCGAGCGCGACACCTCCTGCTGCGACGGGTCCGCGTTGACGAGCGCCGCCGCGACGGGCAGGAAGACGTACGGGTACGAGCAGAGGGTCAGCACGAGCGCGGCCGCCCAGAAGCCCTCGAACCCGTCCACCGACGACCGCCAGGCGAACGCGGCGATGTAGGTGGGCACGGCCAGCGGCAGCGCCGCCAGCACCGCGAACAGCCGCCTGCCCGGCAGGTCGGTGCGTACGACGAGGAACGCCGACGCCACGCCCAGGACGGTGCAGGCCGCGGTCACGACGGCCGCCAGGCCCACGGTCAGGACGGCCAGCCGGGCCGTTCGGACGGTGAGCACCTCTTCCGCGATCCGCGCCCATCCGGCCTCGGCCGTCCTGACCGTCAGGTAGGCCACCGGGACGAGCGCGACCGCCACCGTCACCACCGAGAGGGCGAGCAGCAGCGGCCGGCGCGTGCGCGTGCGCATCACTACGGGACGAGCCCCGATTCCTTGATCAGCGCGATCGTGGCCTCCAGCTCGTCGAGGTCGTTGAGGTCCACGTCGGGCGCGGTCAGCTGGTCGAGCGGCGGCACGAATGCGGGCGGGGCCACGCCGTCCACGACCGGGTACTCGTACGTCTGCTCGGCGAAGTACTTCTGCGCGTCCGCGCCGAGCAGGTACGTGACGAACGCCCGCACGTCGGGGTCCTCGGCGGCCTTCTTGAGCACGCCCACCCCGGCCACGTTCACCAGCGCGCCGGTGTCGCCGCCGGGGAAGAAGTGCAGCTTGGCCTTGAGCGTGTCCGGCGTGGTGCCGCGCTCCTTGGCCAGCTCGCCCAGGTAGTAGTGGTTGATGAGGCCGATGGCGATCTTGCCTCCGTCGACCTCCTCCAGGATCGGTCCGTTGCCCTCGCGGATCTGCGGTTCGTTGGCCTGGAGCCCGGTCAGGAACTCCTTGGCCTTCTCCTCGCCGTGCTGGACCCGGATCGCGGTGACGAACGCCTGGAAGGAGGCGTTGGTCGGGGCCACGCCGACCTTGCCCTTCCACTCCGGTTTGGTGAGGTCGAAGACCGACGCGGGCAGGTCCGCCTCTTGTACGAGGTCGGGGTTGTAGACCAGGACCCGCGAGCGGGCGGTGACGCCGACCCACTCCTTGCTGCCGGCCCGGTACGTCTCGGGCACCTTGCCGGTCAGGTCGTCGGGCAGCGGGGCGAACATGCCCTGCTTGGCCACCGCGCCCAGCGCACCCGCGTCCTGGGCGAAGAACGCGTCGGCGGGCGAGCGGTCTCCCTCCTCCAGGAGCTGGCCGGCCATGGCGGCGGTGTTGCCGTACCTGGCCTCGACGGTGATGCCACTCTCTTGGCTGAAACGTTCCAGAAGCGGCTTGACCAGCGACTCGCTGCGCCCGCTGTAAACGGTGATCTTCTTGTCTCCACCGGCGGCGGAGTCGCTCTCGGGCGCGCCACCACAGGCGGCCGGCCCGAGCACCAACGCGCTCGCGAGCAGCACGGTCAGAGTGAGGGGACGTCTCATGAGCCGTTAGCTTAGCCTCACCTAATTTCCTTGTCGATGGGCGGGGGGTACCTGAAACCCCCGCGTGACCTGGGGTCAGACGCCGGGGATCAGCCGCGCCAGGCGCTCGGGGTCCGCGATCACGTCGATGGCCGCGATCCGGCCGTCCGTGACGGTGAACGCCATGATGGACAGCGGCCGGTCCTTCGCCACCACGACCACGCCGGCCGTACCGTTGACGAGCGCCGGGCGGGCGAACGGCGAGAGCCGCCCGAACGTGACCGCCTGCTCCGCGACCGTTCCCGCGCCCTGGAAGACGACCGTGTGGCGGGCGCGCGCCACGCCGCCGTCGGAACGCAGCACGACCTCGGGGTCGAGTACGGAGACGAGCGCGTCGAAGTCGCCGTCACGGGCGGCGGCGAAGAACGCGTTCACCACGTCGCGCTGGCGTGCCGGGTCCGGGTCGGGCACAGGGGCCTGCCCGCGCACCCGGCGCCGCGCGCGGCTGGCGAGCTGGCGGGCCGCCGCCGGTGACCGGTCGAGCAGCGGCGCGATCTCCTCGAACGGCACCGCGAACATGTCGTGCAGCACGAACGCCAGCCGCTCGGCCGGCGACAGCGTCTCCAGCACCACCAGCAGCGCCAGCCCCACCGAGTCCGCCAGCAGCGCCTCGTGCTCGGGGTCCACGCCCGACTCCGGGCTGATGACCGGATCGGGGATGCCCGCGCCGAGCGGCTCATCGTCGCGCCGCCGCCGCGAACGCAGCACGTTGAGACACACGCGGCCCACCACCGTGGTCAGCCACGCCGCCAGGTTCGCCACCTCGCCGGTGCCGGCGCGGCTCGCCCGCAGCCAGGTCTCCTGGACGGCGTCGTCCGCCTCGCTCAGCGAGCCCAGCATCCGGTAGGCCACCGCGCGCAGGCGGCCGCGCTCCTCCTCGAAACACGCCGTCATCAGCTCGCGCTCGTTCACCGTGTCACATTCCTTCCCCGCGAGGTGTCGGCGTTGCAGACCCCACCCGATGGACTACTGGAGCAAACCATGACATCCCTGATTCTGGTCACCGGCGGCACCGGTACGCTCGGCCGCCTCGTCGTACCGCTCCTGCGGTCCGCCGGCCACCAGGTGCGCGTCCTCGGCCGGCGCGGCGGCGACGTGACCGCCGACCTGCTCACCGGCGAGGGCCTCCAGCCCGCCGTGGACGGCGCCGACACCGTCCTGCACCTGGCGGGCGGCCCCAAGAACGACGACGTGCTGACCCGCAACCTGGTCCAGGCCGCCGTGCGCGCGGAGGTACGGCACCTGGTGCACATCTCGGTGATCGGCGCCGACCGCGTGCCGCTGGCCTGGTTCCGCTACCAGCGGGACGCCGAGCGGGCCGTGATGGACTCGGGTGTCCCCTGGACGATGCTGCGCGCCGCCCAGTTCCACGACCTCGTGCTCAAGGCGGTGACGCCGATGGCCAAGCTCCCCGTGGTCCCGGTCCCCGGCGGGCTCAGGTTCCAGCCGGTGGACGCCCGCGACGTCGCCGCCCGCCTCGCGGAGCTGACCGTCGGCCCGCCGTCCGACCTGGTGCCGGATCTCGCCGGGCCGAAGGTGTACGGGATGGGCGAGCTGGTGCGCGGCTACCTGGCGGCCAGGGGCAAGCGGCGGCCGATGCTGCGGGTCCGGATGCCGGGCAAGGCGGGCCGCGCCTACCGGGCGGGCGACAACCTGTCGCTGGAGGCCGAGCTGGGCAAGCGCACGTGGGAGGAGTTCCTGGCCGAGCGGGTGCGCTAGAAATCGTTGGACAGCGCGCGGACGAGCGGGAGATCGTGGGCCGCATGCGACAGGAGGACGTCTGGGACGCCGAGACCGCCCGGCGCTACGACACGCCGGGCACCGGCATGTTCGCGCCCGAGGTGCTGGAGCCGACGGTCGGACGCCTGGCCGAGCTCGCGGGCGGCGGCCGGGCGCTCGAGTTCGCCATCGGGACCGGCCGCGTCGCCGTGCCGCTGGCCGAGCGGGGGGTGAGCGTCACCGGCATCGAGCTCTCCCTTCCGATGATCGACCGACTGCGGACGAAGGCGGACGAGGAGACCATCCCCGTGATCGCCGGCGACATGACGACGGCCGTCGCCCCGGGCACGTACACGCTGGTCTACCTCGTCTACAACACCATCTCCAACCTGCTCACGCAGGCCGGGCAGGTCGCGTGCTTCCGCAACGCCGCCCGTCACCTCGCGCCCGGCGGCCGGTTCGTCATCGAGCTCTGGGTGCCCGAGCTGCGCAAGCTCCCGCCGGGGCAGCGGGCCACGGTCTTCCACAGCGAGGACGGCTACATCGGTCTCGACACCTACGACGTGCTGGCGCAGCACGTCGTCTCGCACCACTTCGAGTTCGACGACGGCAGGCAGGCCCGGCTGTTCCGCAGCCCGCACCGCTACATCTGGCCCGCCGAGCTCGACCTCATGGCGCAGTTGGCCGGGTTCGAGCTGGAGAGCAGGCATGCCGACTGGTCCGGCGCCGCCTTCACCGCCGAGTCGCGTTCGCACGTGTCGGTCTACCGCCTTCCCGGCTGACCGCGGATCCGTTCCGGACGATCTCGCCGGAGCCGTCACGCCCGACCCGGGACGGAATCCCCGACCGCTGACCGGTCAGCGCCGGGCGGTGGTGATGACGCGCTCGGTGAGCGTCATGAGCATGGCCGGGGAGGCGAGGTCCAGCGCCGGGTCGCGGCGGAGCACCGCCTCCTGCATCCGGCGCAGCCCCGGCCCCGGCTCGATGCCCAGGTCGCCGACCATGACAGACCGGGTGTCCCGGTAGACCGCGAGAGCCTCCGACGCCCGGGACGCCCGGTACAGCGCCAGCATGAGCTGGGCCCGGGGCCGTTCCCGCAGCGGGTGGGACAGGGTGTGGGCGGTGAGCATCGGCACCAGCGCGCGGTGGTCACCGGCGGCGAGGCGGAGGTCGGCGTGGTCCTCCAGCGCCATGAGGCGCTCCTCTTCCAGGCGTGCGGCCTCGACCTGGGCCCACGGAGCGGTGATGCCGGTCAGCGCGCCGCCCCGCCAGAGCGCCAGAGCGTGCTGGAACAGCGTGTCGGCAGTCGCCGCCTCGCCCCGGGCCCGCGCGGCGCCCGCCCGGCCGCTCAGCAGCGTGAACAGATGGGCGTCGACGTTCTCCCGCTCCACGTTCAGCCGGTATCCGCCGGCGACGGTCGTGATGACCTCGTTCTCCTGGTGCCTGGAGAGCAGGTCGCGGATCTTCGACACGACGATGTGCAGTTGCTTGGCCGCCGTCGCCGCCGTGCTCTGCCCCCAGACGTCTGCCAGCAGCTGTTCGGCGGGAACCACGTGGCCGGCGCTCAGCGCCAGCCGGGCCAGCAAGCCGACCCGCCGCTCACCGGCCACCTTGACCGGTTCGTCATCCGCCGTGACCTCCCATGGTCCGAGGATCTTGATTTTCAGTGCCATCCGGGCCCCCCTGTGTCGGCCGCAGCTTGATCGCAACTCTAGGGAGGCGGGCGGCGGGCCGGTGTCCGGCGAACGCCCTACAGCGTGGCCTCCGTGTGGTCGAGCGTCTGGTTGAGCTCGGCGAGCGTGATGACGCCGTCGTCGATGGCGCGGGTGACGAGGTCGCTCTTGGTGCGGGCGGCCCTGCCGACGTTGGCGTACTTGACGCGTACGCGCGCGATGTAGGTCTCGACGGTCTTGACGGTGATGTTGAGCTTCGCGGCGACGAGGTCCTTGGACGAGGAGACGAACCACGCCCGCAGCACCTCGGTCTCGCGCTGGGACAGGCGCGGCCGGTCCGGGGACTGGTCCGCGGCGAGCGCCCCGGACAGCGACGGCGCGGTGTAGGGCTCTCCCCGCGCCGCGGCCCTGATGGCCGTCACCAGGTGCTCGGGACCCTCCCGCTTGGTCAGGTAGGCGAGCGCGCCGAGGTCGACGCACTTGATCGCGGTGGCGTCGTCGGTGTGCTGGGAGTAGACGACCACGCGCCTGCCGCTGTGGACCAGCCTGCGCAGCTCGCCGAAGTCCGGCCTGCCGGGGACCAGCTCCAGATCGAAGATCACCACGTCGGCGGCGGCGCCCGGCCCGGTCCACACGTCGGCGAGTCGCTCCCCCGCGTCGATGAGGTCGATCGGCGGCGCGGCCTCGGCGCACCAGGCGCTGACGCCCGCGGAGATGGCCGCGTGATCATCGACGATCACCGCGGTGATCACCTCGTCGCCGGCGCGGTGGGCTGCCATCGGACCTCCATCCATACCGTTTCGTCATTGCGCAGCGTCTCGACCAGCACTCCCGGCGTCGCCGGATCCGGCACGTCCACCTCGCCGCTGTCGGCGACGACGCTCACCGACACCAGGTCCGCGCTGCCCACGACGGTGACCCTGGCCCGGGAGGCGGCGGTGGCGAGCACGGTCAGCACCGGCTCGGTGAGATCGCGCCGGACGGCCACGGGGGGCGTCGGCCACTGCCCGCGCGTGTCCAGCTCCACCTCGACGCCCTTGCGGTCGGCGACGTCGGCGCAGTGGCGCAGCTCGTGTACCAGGGGGTCGGCGACGGTGTCGGTCTCGGCGAACAGCCGCCGCATCCGGGCCGCCTCGATGGCGCACAGCCGCTGGACGGCAGGATCGTCCGGCCGGAGCGAGTTGTCGGCGAACCCCTCCAGCAGCGGGATCGTGCTCGCCGATAGCTCGGTGAACCGCTGCTGCCTGCGGCGGTGCGACGCCGCCGCGACGGCTTCCACCACGCGCACCCGTTCGAGCTCCCGCTGGGCGGTGGTCGCCGCCGCGCTGAGGCCGCGGAGCACGGCCGCGCCCACGGCCACGCAGAGCGGAAAGCCGATCACGGTCACCGAGCCGGTGGCGAACCGGGCCAGGGCCTGCCGGTCGGGCTCGTCGAACAGGAACAGGTGGAGCAGGGCGACGAGCTCGTGAGCGGCCAGGAACCCCGCCGAGGTCCGCAACGGGCGGTCGAGCAGCACGGTGAAGCCCGCCCAGTTCGCCGCCCCGAAGATCCAGTCGGTGGTGGTGGACGTCCGCCCGTCCGGCAGCGTCGCGTACGAGAGAGCGGACGCGGCGAGCACCACGGCGACGGCGGCCCAGCGCAGCCGGTTCCACGGGCGCCGCCGGACCAGCAGCACGGCCTCGCAGGCGAGCACGGCCGCCAGCATCGCGAGAGCCACGACCTGGGCGACCGGCCACTCGTACACGTCCCAGTGGCGCATCAGGTTGGCGCCGCCGAGCCCGCCGGCTATCGCCACGGCGACGAGCAGCGTCGCTATCCGGAGGCCGCGTTTGAGCTGGGCTCCGGTCCGCTCCCCGGCGGCGTCAGTCATGGCCGGCCGGCCATTCGAGCCGCACTCGGGTGCCCTCGCCCTCGGCGGAGACGACGGTGGCCGTGCCTCCGATGCGGGTCATCCTGCCGCGCACGGACTCGCGGATGCCGCGGCGGTGGCCCGGGACGTCTTCCAGGGAGAATCCCTTTCCCTCGTCGATGATGTCGAGCCGCAGCGACCGGGAGTCCCCGCGCAGGCGGACGGTCGCCCGTGTCGTGCCCGAGTGGCGTCGCACGTTGGTGAGCGCCTCGCGCGCCGCGTCGGCGATGGGCGCCGCGACCCCCGCCGGGAGTGGTAAGCGTGCCGGCAGGTCGAACTCCACGGAGAGCTGGGCGGCGTCGAGGTCGGCCCTGAGCAGGTCGACGAGGTCGGCCGGGCGGGGCGTCCGCCTGCTGTCGGAACGCAGCCTGTCGAGGTCGCGGCGGGCCTGCGGGCCGAGCCAGGCGGAGTCGGAGCGCACCTGCCCGGTGCCGACCATCAGGAGGGTCGTCGCGGCCGTGTCGTGCAGGGCGTTGGCGAGCTCGCGTTCCTCGGCGCGGACGGCCGCCGCCGCCTGCGCGGCGGCACGCGCCCGGGCGGCCTCGGCCGCCATCCGGTCGGCCCTGTCTGCGGCCTGCCGCAGGAGGGTCCAGGCGGCTCTGGACAGCGCGGCCGCCGGCACCGCCCAGAGGTTGCCTCTGATCACACTCGGGTCCGGCACCGCCATGGCGACGATGACGGCCGCCCCGCCTCCGGCCACCAGAGCCACGGCGGCTCCCACGGGCAGCGAGGTGTGCCACTGCCACGTCACGCACGCGAAGGTGACCAGGAGCCGTGACCATCCGAAATTGGTGTCCTCAAGCGCGCCGGTCCAGGTGACGCTCGCAGTCAGGGTCAGCAGGACGATCACGTCGGGGGCGAGCAGCGCGTCCCCCCGGCCCCGGCGCAGCCACCATACGTAGCCGCACGTCCACACCGCCGCGACGGCGACCATCGAGGCGGTGGCCGCGAAGTGCTCCGGGGACGCCCTGAACAGGGCGACAGCGCAGATCGGCACCAGCGTCGCCAGGCGCACGGCGGCCGCGTAACGGCGGCCGAACCGCACCAGCAGCCGTGCCGCTTCCTCCGCCACACCGGTCACCTCGCCCCACCGCACGCGGCCCTCGTCGTGAGGCAGCCTAATGACTCGGCCTGCCCGGCCGGAACACGTCGATCGACAAGGGCGCCGGTTCACGAGCCCGGCATGATCTCGGGGAACGTCCGGAAGATCTCGTCGTGATCGCTACGGCTCCGACATGGCCTTCGTCGCCCGCATGGCGCAGCTGGCCGGGTTCGAGCTGGAGAGCAGGCATGCCGACTGGTCCGGCGCCGCCTTCACCGCCGAGTCGCGTTCGCACGTGTCGGTCTACCGCCTTCCCGCCTGACCGCACAATTTCCCCGGAGTTGGCACGGACTGCGGGCTTGCCTTGTCCCAGGGGCGGGAACCCTGGTTCACCGGGGGACAAGGAAGGCGTTGTCATGAAGATCGTGGTAATCGGCGGGACGGGCCTGATCGGGTCGAAGCTCGTGACCCGGCTCGGCGAGTACGGGCACGAGGCGGTGGCGGCGGCGCGGAACACCGGGGTCGACACCCTGACGGGCGAAGGGCTCGCCGAGGTCCTGTCCGGCGCGGCCGTGGTGATCGACGTGTCGAACTCCCCGTCGTTCGAGGAGAGCGCCGTCATGCAGTTCTTCGAGACCTCCACGCGCAACCTGCTCGCCGCGGAGTCCGACGCCGGCGTCGGGCATCACGTCGCGCTGTCGGTGGTGGGCACCGAGCGGCTGCCGGACAGCGGCTACTTCCAGGCCAAGCTCGCCCAGGAGCGGCTGATCGAGAAGGCGGGGATCCCCTTCTCGCTCGTGCACGCGACCCAGTTCTTCGAGTTCACCCGGACGATCGCCGACGCCGCCTCCACCGACGGCCGCACCGTACGGATCGCGCCGGTGCTCTACCAGCCCATCGCGGGCGACGAGGTCGCCAAGGAGGTCGGCAGGACCGCGGTGGGGTCGCCGCTGAACGGCAGGGTCGAGGTCGCCGGGCCGGAGCAGTTCAGGATGGACGAGTTCTTCCGCGACGCGCTCGCCGCCTGGGGCGACCCGCGCCAGGTGGTCACCGACCCGGACGCGCGCTATTTCGGGGCCGAGCTGCACGAGCGTTCGCTGGTGCCGGGCGAGGGCGCGGTGCTCGGCGAGATCCGCTACGCCGACTGGCCGGGCCGCGTGTAGCCCGTCGGCCCTCGTTTCGAGGATTCTCTTAGTGATTGCGGGCGGATGACCGCGTCCCCCAGGCTCTGTGCACAATAGCCATCGGCCGGGCTCGACCGGCGGCTGGGGGACGATGAACGGGTACTCGGAACTGCGACTCGGACCGCTGGACGAGGTCAGGGCGACGGTGGCGCTGCACCCCGGCGTCAGCCTGCTGTCGCTGGCCGCGGGCAGCGTGGGCGGCCGGCCGCACGGTGTGCCCGGTCACTGGCGGCGCGGGGTGGCCGGCGTGATCGGCGAGGACGCGGCCGCGCTGAGGCCGCTGTTCGACCCGTACTGTTCGATCATCCCCGACTGCCTGACGGCGACGGCCACGATGGTCGAGGGCGACGTCGAGACCTATCTGGAGATGCTTGAGGACCTGGGTCCGGCGACCCTGATCAGGCTGTGGGAGGACTTCGCGCCGACGTGGCACCGTGCAGGCGGGCTGCTCGGCAAGGAGCGCGAGCGGGTGGGCGTCGCGGCGGTCACCGGCGCCCTGGAGGCCGTGCTCACCGGCCTGAACAGCAGGTTCAGGTTCGGCGGCACCTCCATCAGGCTGCCGGACCAGCAGGGCCGGCGGTTCGACCTGGGCGGCAGGAAGCTGACGTTCGTGCCGGTCGTCTCCGGTCACGGCGCGTGCCTGTTCTCCTTCGACCGGCCGGGGCTGGCGTGGATCGGCTACCCCGTGCCCGCCGTGGGCCTGCTCTGGTCCGGCCACGAGGCGGAGAGCGACGAGAAGGACAGCCTGGCCCTGACGGTCGGCCGGGTGCGCGCCACGATACTGAGGGCAGGCCGGGTGCCACTCACCATGGGCGAGCTGGCCGGCCTCCTGAGCTGCACCCCGGCCACGGCCAGCTACCACTGCGACCAGTTGCAGGCGGCGGGCCTCCTGGAGCGCGAGCGGCACGGCCGCCACGTGCGCATCGGTCTGACCTCACGGGGCGAGGCCCTGGTCGATTTGATGAGCTGACTGTCAGGCGGGTTTCGAAATGATCGAGTCCGCCGGCGAACTGCTGCGGGCCGGCGGCGCACGCGCACCGGCCGCTGACGCGGGGGCGGCTACGGCTCTGACATGGCTCCCGTCGGCCGGACGGGCTCGGCGGGGCCGGGACGGGGCGGGTTCCTGGGCGGCAGTGCGGCGATCAGGAAGGGGATGACCACGAGCGAGGACAGCGCCCACACGCTGTGGAACTGCCACCAGCCCATCCCGGTGAACATCTGGACGCGCAGGTAGCCGGCCGCCGCCCAGGCGCTGGTCACCGTGATCACCGGCCAGGTGGCGCGGCCGGCGCGGGCCAGGAGGTAGGGCACCGGCCACATCAGGTACTGGGCGCCGAGCCGGTAGGTCAGGATGAGGAAGACGAGCAGCAGGACCAGGGTCAGGTCGACCGGGTCGGCCCCGCGCCACCACCATCCGGCCGCCAGCAGCCCGGCGACCAGCACGAGCATGCCGATCCTGCCGAGGACGGACGAGACGTCCTGGTCGCCGCCCGTGACCAGGGCGGTCCAGCCCCAGTCGCCCACCACCGGGCGCGTCGACATGATGGCCCTGCCCAGGTCGACGAGCCCGGTGACCGGCGTGTCCAGGAACACCGCGCTGCTGAGCAGCCACAGCCCGGGAACGGCCGCGGTCCAGCCGAGCACCACCAGGCGGCGCGACCCCGCGACGGCGAGCACCACTCCCGGCACGAGCAGCACCGACCAGTTGGTGCAGGCCACCGACAGGCCGATGAGCACGCCGGCCCAGTGGGCGCGCCCGGCGCGGGCGGCGACCAGCGCGGCCACCCCGAAGACCAGGGTGAGCGGCGGGAACTGGCCGTGGATGCCGCTCACCATGATGCCGAGCGGCACGCACGCGTACTGGAAGCCCCGCAGCGCCCCGCGCTCGCCGGCGAGCTTGGCCACCAGCGGGATCAGCGCGAGGTCGGCCAGCACGGGGACGATCCGGCCCGACCAGTTCCAGGAGAGCCCGATGAGGTCGCCCAGCTCCTTCTGGCCCGCCAGCACGTAGGCGAGGAACGGCAGGAAGTGCCAGCCTCCGTCGCGCATGTGGGTGGTCGGGTTGCGGCCTTCGAGCACCTCGGCGGCCGCCATCGAGAAGTCGTTGGCGAAGTCGTACGGCTGGGCGGGGTCCTGCGCGGCCCAGGCCATCGCGATGATCCGGAGCACGGCCCCGACCGCCAGCGCCGCCCACAGCGGCGGCGCCCAGCCGCGCCGTTGCGCGGCCAGTGCCAGGACCAGGCCGGCCACAAGGGGAGGGCCCACCACCAGAGCTGGGCTCACGTACACTCCTCCAACTGCCTCGCGGTCGGTCGACAGGACGACAAAGACCGTAGCCTACGCAGGGAGTCCAAGCGTTTGCTGGGAATGCCCTCCACATCGTCAGAACCGATGCGGGTCCACCCTCCGGATGCCGGTATCGTCGCTGGGACCTGAGGGAAAGGAATGCCAGGAGATGCCGGAGGTGGCCGGGGCCCGCGTGCTCGTCACGGGCGGAGCGGGGTTCATCGGAAAGCGGTTGGTGGCGGCGCTGCTCGCCGAGAAGGCCGAGGTGACGGTCGTCGACCTCGACCCGCACCCGGATCCCGGCGTGCTGTCCGTCGTGGGCGACCTGCGCGATCCCGGGGTGCGCGAGCGGGCGGTGACGGCCGGGCTCGACGCGGTGGTCCACCTCGCCGCCGTCACGTCGGTGCTCCGCTCGGTGGAAGACCCGGTCGGGACATACCAGACCAACGTCGAGGCCACGGCGGGGCTGCTGGAGCTCGCCAGGGAGCGCGGGGTGCCGCGGTTCCTGCTGGCGTCCACCAACGCCGTCACCGGCGACGTGGGCGGCGTCCGGATCAGCGAGAGCCTGGCGCTGCGCCCGCTCACGCCGTACGGCGCGACCAAGGCCGCGGGCGAGATGCTGCTCAGCGCCTATTCCGGCGTCTACGGCATGCGTACGAGCGCGCTGCGCTTCGCCAACGTGTACGGCCCGGGGATGCTCCACAAGGACAGCTTCGTCCCGAGGCTGATGCGGGCGGCCGCCGAGGGTAGGGGGGTCCAGGTGTACGGCGACGGCGCCCAGCTCCGCGACTACGTCCACGTCGACGACGTCGTGCAGGCGATCCTGCTCGCCTGGCGCGAGGACCACGACGGTCCCCTGATCGTCGGGTCCGGCACGTCGGTGAGCGTGCACGACCTGATCGACGCGGCGCGGACGGTCACCGGTGCGCCCATCCCGGTCGAGCACGTCCCCGCGAAGCAGGGCGAGATGCCGGCGGTCGTGCTCGACATCTCGGCGGCGAAGGCCCTCGGATATCAGCCTCGCCACGATTTGACCTCGGGAATGGCCACAGTATGGCCGGACTTCACGCCATCTGCAGCAGAATGATCTGCGGCTAAAAGCGACAAACCGGAGGAAGACGCATGACGAGCCCGGAGACACCGGTGGACATCGACGCCGCCGCGATGGCGGAGTTCACCTCGCAATACGGCTCGGACCTGCCTCCCGTCGCGATCGTCATCGCCGCGTACAACGAAGAGCGCAGCATCGGCGCCACGGTGAACGGCATCCCGGCGGTCATCGACGGGATGGAGACCGCGACCATCGTGGTCGTCGACGGCTCCACCGACCGCACGGCGGCCGAGGCGCGCAAGGCCGGGGCCATGGTCTGCGACGTCCCCGCGAACCGGGGGCAGGGCGCCGCGCTGCGGCTCGGCTACCGTCTGGCCCGCGAGAGCGGCGCCCGCTACATCGTGACCACCGACGCCGACGGGCAGTACGACCCGGCCGACATCAAGCGGGTGCTCGCCCCGGTGCTGCGCGGGGAGGCCGACTTCGCGACCGGTTCCCGCGTGCTGGGGCGGCAGGAGACCCACGACAGGGTCCGCCGCCTCGGCGTGCACGTGTTCGCGTTCCTGATCAGCCGGTTCACCGGCCAGCGGATCACCGACACCTCGTTCGGCCTGCGGGCGATGCGGGCGGAGGTGACCGGGGCGGTCACGCTCACCCAGCCGCAGTACCAGTCGTCCGAGCTGCTGATCGGCGTGATCTCGCGGGGGTTCCGGGTCGTGGAGGTGCCGGCCACCATGCGACTGCGCGCGGCCGGCACCACCAAGAAGGGCGGCAACCTCGTCTACGGCTACCGCTACTCGCGGGTCGTGCTCGGGACCTGGCTCCGTGAGCGCCGCCGGCCGGCTTCGTCGCCCTCCTCTGCGGGCTCGGCGCCCTCCTCACCCGAGCGGGTGTCGGCGAAGACGAAATAGTGGAACAGGAAGAACTTCGCCACGAACAGCAGCCCGTAGATCCCCAGGAAAACGGCACCCACGAAGATCACCCGGGGGCCGTCGGTGTCGAAGATCTGGTGTCCCACCCGGTCGGCGACCCCGGTGCCCCATGACGCGATGACCAGCCCCACCACCGCGGTCAGCCAGTACGGGAGCAGCTCGCGCAGCGGCTTGGGCCGGCCGCGCAGCTTCCAGGCCCACCACCGGTTGAGCACGTAGTTGACGACGGCGCCGAGCCCCCACGCGACCACGGAGGCGGCCGACGGGCCGAGAAGCTCCAGCCCGTAGACCGTCAGCAGCGTGATCTCGCTGACCACGCCCGCCACCACCGAACCGATCGCGTAGCGCCCGAAGATGCGCGGGAGAGCTCCCCGCAGAAGACGACGAACCTGGATCACGACGCCGCGTGCCCCCGGTCGCCGGGCACCCGGAAGACGCCGAGGATCGACTGGCCGAACGGGATCGGCAGAACCCGGTCGAGCACCCGGGTGACCGGGACCAGGACCTTGTCGTACAGGCCGACGGCGCCCGCCTTGGGCGAGCCCGCCTTGCCCAGCCGCACCGCGGCCCACCAGGCGATCCCGCCCAGCAGGTTGACCGGGCGGGACAGCTCTACCTCCAGCCCGGCGCGCACCGCGGCGTCCCTGAGCGTGGCCGGGGTGTAGCGGCGGAAGTGACCGACCTTTCGGTCGAAGTCGCCGTACAGGCTCTGGTAGGCGGGCACCCACAGCACGAGCGTGCCGCCCGGGGTGACCGAGCGGCCGAGGAGGGTGAGGAGGGCGGCGTCGTCCTCGAAGTGCTCCAGCACGTTGATGGCGATCGCGGTCTCGACCGGGCGGTCCAGGCTGGCTCCGCAGGCGAGGTCGAACTGGGCCGCCTCCACCTCGCCGCGGCCGGCGAAGCGGGCCTTCATCACCTTGACCGCGTCGGGGTCGACGTCGGTGACCACGAGCCGGTCCAGGCCGGTGAACTGGCTGGCGAACTCGCCCAGCCCGGCCCCCACCTCCAGCACGCTGCGCCCGCAGTGGGGGGCGATCAGGTCGAACTGGTAGCGGCGGTAGCGCGGCTTGTCGTGGCCGCCTTCCTCCCGCTCCGCGGTGCGGCCCGTGGCCCGGGCGAACGCGCCTTCCTCAGCGCTCACCGCCTCTCTCCGCCCAGGGCGCCGCGCCAGTCGACCCGGGGCTGCATGGCGTCGAGGTCGACCCGCTCGGCGTAGCGCTTGGTCACGTCGAACAGCGAGGTGATCAGCGTGTCGGAGAGCAGGTGGGGTTCGAGGCCGAGCTCCACCAGGCCGCTGTGGACGACCTTGTAGTAGTGCTCCTCCTTCTCGACCCTGGGGTTGTCGAGGTTGTTGATCGTCACCTCGTCGGGGAAGCTCCGCGCGACGGTCTCGGCGATGTCGGCGACCGACATGGACTCGGTCATCTGGTTGAACACGCGGAACTCGCCGCGGTCGGCCGGGTTCTCGCAGGCGAGCTGGATGCAGCGGACGGTGTCGCGGATGTCGATGACGCCCCGCGTCTGGCCGCCCTTGCCGTAGACGGTGAGGGGGTGGCCGAGCACCGCCTGGACGACGAACCTGTTGAGGACCGTGCCGAACACCGCGTCGTAGTCGAACCTGGTGGCGAGCCGGTCGTCGAGCGCGGTCTCCGGGGTCTGCTGGCCGTACACGACGCCCTGGTTGAGGTCGGTCGCGCGCAGGCCCCAGATCCGGCAGGCGAACTCCATGTTGTGGCTGTCGTGCACCTTCGACAGGTGGTAGAACGACCCCGGCCGCTTGGGGTAGAGCACCCGGTCCTTGCGTCCCTTGTGCTCGACCTCCAGCCAGCCTTCCTCGATGTCGATGTTGGGGGTGCCGTACTCGCCCATGGTGCCGAGCTTGACCAGGTGGATCTCGGGGTCGATCTCGGCGATGGCGTAGAGCACGTTCAGCGTGCCCGCCACGTTGTTGACCTGCGTGTAGACGGCATGCTTGCGGTCGATCATCGAGTAGGGGGCGGCCCGCTGCTCGGCGAAGTGGACCACGGCGTCCGGACGGAAGTCGCGGATCATGTCGTAGGTGAAGTCCGCCTCCATCAGGTCGCCAATGTACGCCTTGATGGTCTTACCGGTCAGCCGGTGCCAGGTGGAAATCCTGGTTTGCAGGGATTCGATCGGCACCAGGCTTTCCACGCCGAGCTCGAAGTCGTACTGCCGCCGGGCGAAGTTATCGGCGACGGCGACCTCGTGCCCGGTCTGAGAGAGGTGGAGGGCGGTGGGCCAACCAAGATAGCCGTCACCACCGAGGACCAGAATCCGCATTGACCTGACTTTCTCACTGTGCGACAAGTTCGGGGACATTAATACGCCTATGGGGGTGTATCACACCTAGATGTCAGAGTGTTCCCCCTGCTGTATCCATCACACTCGTACCACATCACCAGTCCTAACCTTCCCGTCTTGCGCCACTTCACAGCAGGTTGACAGGCGCTGGATCAACGGGACAAGTCGCTTGACCGCGGCGCGCGCCTGCTGCCAACATCAGCGAAACAGCGTTCCAGAAGATGGAACCGAGGCAACCCCCCGAGGACGACGCCATGCGTATCAAGTCCTGTATCGCCATCGGCACGCTCCTGACTCTCTCCCTGACGGCCTGCGGCGGCTCGGCTCCCGGCGGGGCCGCCCCGGCCTCGCCGGACGCGTCGGGCACCATCAAGATCGGCTCCATCCACCCCCTCACCGGCGCCCTGGCCTTCGACGGCCAGCAGATGTCCAAGGCGATCAAACTCGCCGCCAAGGCGATCAACGACTCCGGCGGCATCAAGTCGCTCGGCGGCGCGAAGCTGGAGATCCTGGACGCCGACAGCCAGGGCAAGCCGGAGATCGGCCAGAGCGAGGCGCAGCGCCTCACCCAGGCGGGCGCCGTGGCGCTCGTCGGGCCCTACCAGAGCGCGGTCGCCGCGCAGGTCGCCACGGTGGCCGAGCGGAACAAGGTGCCGTTCGTCATCGACGTCGCCTCCGCCGACGACATACTCAAGCAGGGTTACACCTATACCTTCCGGCTCCAGCCCTCCTCCGACACCCTCGGCAGGTACGGCGCGCGCTACCTCAAGGACCTGGCCGACCGCACCGGGCAGCAGATCACCAAGGTCGCCTACTTGCACGAGCAGACCGACTACGGATCCTCGACGTACGAGTCGTTCACCGACGAGGCGGCCGAGCTCGGCCTCCAGGTCGGCCCGCGGATCACCTACGACGCGCTCAAGGCCGCCGACCTGACCACCGAGCTCACCAAGGTCAAGGCCGCCGGGGTGGACGCGCTCGCGGTCACCGGCTACTACCGCGACGGCCTGCTCACCGCCAAGGCCATCGCGTCCGTACAGCCCGGCGTGAAGATCGTACTCGGCGTCTCTCACGGCGCCTTCAGCTCGCCGGTCTTCCCGCGCGACGGGGGCGCAGCCGCGGAGGGCGTCTACGACTCCAACTTCAACTACGACGCCACCAAGCCGGAGTCCAAGGCGATCCTCGACGCCTTCCAGGCCGAGTACGGCGAGGAACTGCGTTTCATCCCCTTCACCTCGTACGAGTGCGTCAGGCTCGTGGCCGCGGCCCTGGAGAAGGCCGCCAGCCGGGACCCGGCGAAGATCCGTGAGGCGCTCGCCGGGATCTCCTTCGACACGCTGATGGCGTTCGACGGCCCTGTCCAGTTCGACGAGTCCGGGCAGAACGAGAACGCCACCCCGATCGTCCTGCAAGTCCAGGACGGCAAGGTCGTCCCGGTGCACCCCGCGGCCAAGGCCGTGGCCGAGCCGAGGCCCGCCGCGGAGTGAACCACCTGATCTCGCGCGCCGGCCTGGGCATCCTCGTGGCGGTGGCCGTGGTCGCGGGCGCGTGGGCCCGCTCGGGCAGCGGATCGGTCACCGCCCAGGCGGTGCTGACCGGTCTGCTGCTCGGCGGGGTCTACGCGCTGGTCGCGATGGGCCTGACGCTGATCTTCGGGGTGCTCGACATCGTCAACTTCGCGCACGGCGCCTTCATGACGCTGGGGATGTACGCCACCGCGCTGCTCGCGACCGGCGCCGGGCTGAACCCCTACCTGTCGCTGCTGGTGAGCGTGCCGCTGCTGTTCGGCCTCGGCTACGCCGTGCAGCGCCACCTGGTGAGCCGGACCATGGGCGGCTCGCTCGCCGCGCAGCTCCTGCTGACCCTGGGCATCGCGATGCTGCTGGAGAACGCCCTGCTGCTGGCCTTCTCCGGCGACACCAGGACGGTCGCGGTCTCCTTCGACACCCCGCTGCGCGTCCTCGGCGCGGTGGCCGACCTCAGCAGGGTGCTGGCGTTCGCCGGCGCGATGGGGCTGGCCGGGGCGGTGTGGCTGCTGCTGACGAGGACCAGGCTGGGCACCGCGATCCGGGCGGTGGCCGCCAACCCGGAGGGCGCCTCGCTGGTGGGGCTCGACGTGCGGCGGCTGCACGCGCTGACGTTCGCCGCCGGCACGGCCTGCGCCGGGGCCGCGGGGACGCTCGTGACGCCGCTCGTCACCGTCGAGCCGACGGCCGGCGAGCTGTTCAACATCATCGGGTTCGTCGTCGTGGTGCTCGGCGGTCTCGGCAGCGTGCCAGGGGCGGTGGCCGGCGGGCTGATCGTCGGCCTGACCGAGCAGCTCGGCGGCATCTACCTGCCGGGGCAGAGCCCGCTGCTGGCGGTGTTCGCGGTGTTCGTGCTCGTCCTGCTCTGGCGCCCGCAGGGCCTGTTCGGGAGGCCGGCGTGATCAGAAGGCTCGTCGTGCTCGCGGCGATCGGCGTGGCCCTCGCCCCGCTACCCCTGCTGCTGCCGCCCGCGCAGGAGGCGGTCGCCGTCCGCGCCCTGATGTTCGCGATGATGGCCGTGGCCTGGAACCTGATGAGCGGGTTCGGCGGCCTGTTCAGCTTCGGGCACGCCGCCTACTTCGGGCTGGGCGCCTACACCACCGCGCTGCTGACCGTCGAGCTGGGGCTCTCGCCGTGGCTCGGGCTGCTCGCCGGGATGGCGGTGGCCGCGCTGTTCGGCGTCGTCACCGGCTATCTGGCGGTCCGCTACCGGCTGAAAGGCGCCTACTTCGCCCTGGCCACCTTCGCCTTCGCGGAGATGCTCAGGCTGGCGGCGCTGAACTCCGAGCTCGTGGGCGGCGCGGTCGGCCTCACGCTGCCCGTCACCGGCGAGCAGGGGTGGTGGACGCTCCGGTTCGACGTCGGCGATCCCGCGTACTTCTGGGTCGCGCTGCTGCTCACGCTCGCGTGCGTGGCGACGGTGATCGTGCTGCTCGGCAGCAGGGCGGGGCTGAACCTGGTGGCC
This sequence comes from Nonomuraea harbinensis, assembly GCF_019396385.1. Classification (GTDB taxonomy): domain Bacteria; phylum Actinomycetota; class Actinomycetes; order Streptosporangiales; family Streptosporangiaceae; genus Nonomuraea; species Nonomuraea ferruginea. The sequence continues at coordinate 77,675 of NZ_JAHKRN010000027.1, forward strand.
GTGCGCGAGGACGAGACGGCCGCCGCGGCCGCCGGGGTCGCGGTGGTCCGCCACCAGATCCTGGCGATCGGCGTCTCCGCCGCGCTCACCTCGGTCGCCGGCGGCTTCTACGCCGTCTACTACCTGTTCGTCAGCCCGGACCTGGCCTTCGGACCGTCGGTGTCGATCCAGGCCATCCTGCCCGCGGTGATCGGCGGCGTCGGCACGGTGTGGGGGCCGCTGATCGGCGCGGCGGTGCTGGCCCCGCTGTCGGACGTGGCCGCGACGGTGGTCCGCACCCCGCCCGAGTTCCTCTCGTTCCTCCAGGGCCGCAGCGGGCTCGACGTGATCATGTACGCCGTGCTCCTGATCGTCGTGGTCCTGGCCATGCCACGCGGTCTGTACGGCGGATTCGCCAGGAGGTCGCGATGATCCTGCGCATGGAGGGGGTCAGCAAGGCGTTCGGCGGCCTGCGCGCGCTGGACGCGGTGACGTTCGAGGTCGAGCGGGGCACCATCCACGCGGTCATCGGGCCCAACGGCGCGGGCAAGACCACGCTGTTCTCGGTGATCTCCGGCGAGCAGCGGCCGGAGAGCGGCCGGATCCTGTTCGACGGCCAGGACGTCACCGCCCGGCCCGCCCATCTGCGCGCGCGAGCCGGCCTGGTCCGCACGTTCCAGCTCACCCGGCCCTTCCCCGCCCTGTCCGTCCTCGACAACGTGACCGTGGCCGCCGGCGCGCACCTCCGCACCAGGAAGGAGGCCGTCGCCGCCGCGACCGGGACGATCGAGAGGATCGGGCTCGGCGCCTACCTGTCGCGGCCCGCCGGGGAGTTGCCGGCCGCCGCGCGCAAGCAGCTGGAGCTGGCCAGGGCGCTGGCGCTCCGGCCGAAGGTGCTGTTGCTGGACGAGGTGCTGGCCGGGCTCACCCCGGCGGAGCGGGAGCCGATGATCACCCTGCTGGGCGAGCTGCGCGCGGAGGGCATGACGCTGGTCCTGGTCGAGCATGTGATGCCGGCGGTGATGCGGCTGGCCGACCGGGTGCTGGTGCTGGATCGCGGGAGCGTGCTCGCCGAGGGGGAGCCCGCGGCGATCGCCCGCGATCCCCGCGTCGTGACCGCCTATCTGGGAGAGGACTCCGATGATGCTCTCGCTTGACGGCGTCGACGCCGGATACGGCGGCCTGCGGGTCCTGCACGGCCTGTCGCTGGAGGTGGCGGCCGGGGAGATCGTCGCGCTGGTCGGGGCCAACGGCGCGGGCAAGTCCACGACGCTGCGGGTCGCCTCGGGGCTGCTCAGGCCGACCGCCGGCCGGGTGGTGTTCGACGGGGCGGAGCTGTCCGGGCTGCCGGTCCACGCGGTGGTGCGGCGCGGGCTCGTCCAGGTCCCCGAGGGCCGCGCGCTGTTCGGCCCGCTCACCGTCGCGGAGAACCTGGCGATGGGCGCCTACCACACGGGCGAGCCCGCCGACCGGGTGCTGGAGCTGTTCCCGAGGCTCGCCGAACGGCTGGACCAGCGGGCCGACACGATGAGCGGCGGCGAGCAGCAGATGCTGGCCATCGGGCGCGCGCTGATGACCCGGCCGAGACTGCTCATGCTGGACGAGCCGTCGGTCGGGCTGGCCCCTCTCATGGTCCGCGCCGTCTTCGCCGCGCTCCGGCGCATCCGCGAGAGCGGCGTCGCGATCCTGCTGGTGGAGCAGAACGCGGCCCAGGCGCTGGCGCTCGCGGACCGCGCCTACGTCATCGAGAGCGGGGTCATCACCCTGTCGGGCGACGACCTGGCGGGCGACGAACGGGTGCGCCGCGCCTACCTGGGCCTCTGAACTCGTTTCAGCCGGTTTCCCGAGGCATATCGCCAGCTCATGGATGGATTGCGTGATCGTACGGATCGAAAATTTCGGCGCTTGATTGACATGTTTCGGGAGGATTCTCAGACTGATCACCGACCCCTCACCGCAAGGGAGAGCTCCGGTGATCATCGGGATTCGTACGAGAGCCGTCGCGCTGGCGGCGGCCGTGACGCTCGCGGCCGCCGGGGCCGTGGCGCTGACCTCCGCCGAGGCCGTCGCGGCCGCCGGGGTCGAGGACGAGGGCGCCGACTGCGCGGTGTCCGGCCTGCCCGGCGAGGCGTCCCTGCCCACCGTCTCCCGGCTTCCCGACCCGTTCATGAAGCTGAACGGCACGCGCGTCTCCACCAGCTCCGAGTGGCGGTGTCGCAGGGCGGAGATCAAGGCGCTGGCGGAGAGGTTCGTCTACGGCGAGAAGCCCGCGAAGCCGTCCGGTGTGACGGGGACGGTGTCACGCACCGGCATCACCGTGAACGTGTCGCACAACGGCAGGAGCGCGAGCTTCTCGGCGGGCGTCGACCTGCCGAGCGGTTCCGGCCCGTTCCCCGCCGTCATCGTCCTGGGCGGGCTCGGCGCGGACACGGCCACGATCAAGGCGGCCGGCGCGGCCGTCGTGACCTACGACCCCCTCGCGGTGGGGCGGGAGGGCACGCCGCGCTCCAGCAAGCAGGGCGCGTTCTACAACGTCTACGGCTCCTCCAGCGGTACGGGACTGCTGGCCGCCTGGGCGTGGGGCGTGAGCCGGATCATCGACGTCATCGAGCAGTCGGGCGGCAGCGTGCTCACCGCCGACGCGACCGGCGTCACGGGCTGCTCCCGGTACGGCAAGGGCGCCTTCGTGGCCGGCGCCTTCGACCAGCGCATCGCCCTGACCATGCCGATCGAGCCGGGCAGCGGCGGCCTCGCGGCCTTCCGCGCGATCCCCGGCGAGAGCGGCGCCCAGCCGCTGAGCAGCGCCTACGGGGAGCAGCCGTGGCTGGGCGACGCGTTCGGGTCCTTCACCGGCAACCCGGCCAGGCTGCCGGTCGACACGCACTCGGTCGTGGCGATGATCGCGCCGCGCGGCCTGTTCGTCATGGACAACCCGCACATCGACTGGCTGGCCGCCAGGTCGGCGAGCGTCGGCGCCCTCGGCGGGGCGGAGGTCTACAAGGCCCTCGGCGCGGAGGCGAACATCACCTACTGGTCCGACGTCCAGGACGGCAACCACTGCGCCACCCGGTCCGAATGGCGCACCCCGCTGCAGCAGACCATCCAGAAGTTCCTGCGGAACACGGGCGGCCACACGGGCTCGATGCGGATCTCCCCCAGCAAGCGGGGCAACCTCGCCGAGTGGCGTGACTGGCAGACCCCGGCGCTCGGCGGCTCCGGCGACACCACCCCGCCGACCGCCCCCACCGGCCTCGCCGCCTCGGGCACCACGGCCACGGGCACGAGCCTGAGCTGGACGGCCTCGACGGACGACACCGGCCTGGCCGGCTACGACGTCCTGCGCGCGCCTGGCCCGAGCGGCGGCACGTTCACCCAGGTCGGCACCTCGGCCACGACCTCGTACGCCGACACGGGCCTGACGCCGGACACCACCTACCGCTACCAGGTCAGGGCACGCGACGCCGCGGGCAACACCTCGCCGGTCTCGAACACCGCCCAGGTCACCACGCAGCCCGGCCCGTCCGGCGGGACCTGCACGGCCGTCCCGACCGTGCAGACCCAGTGGAGCACCGGCTACGTCGTGCAGCCGCTGACCATCACCAACACGAGCAGCTCGACCATCACCGGATGGACGGTGACCTTCACGCTCCCGGCCGGCCACACGCTGACCGGCTCATGGAACGGCACCGTTACCACCAGCGGGCAGACCGTGACCATCAGGAACGTCGCCCACAACGGCACCCTCGCCGCCGGAGCCAGCACCACCAGCGTCGGCTTCCAGGTGAGCCGCCCGAGCGGCGACGCCCTGCCGTCCGGCTACACCTGCGCCTGAAGGGCTCGGATCAGGACTGCGTCACCATGCGCGACGCCATGCGGCGCTCGAACCACAGCGAGGTGAACGGCGGCACGGCGCACGCCAGGCCCAGCACCACCGTGCCGCGGCTCCAACCGGCCTCGCGCGCCGCGAGCACCACCCCGGCCGCGTACAGCACGAACAGCGCTCCGTGGACCGGCCCGAAGATCTTCACCCCGAGCTCGGTGGTCTCCGTCACCCACTTGAAGAACATGCCGATCAGCAGCCCTGCCCACGAGCACGCCTCGGCCACCGCAACGATCCTGAACCAGCGCAGCATGCCGCACCCTTTCACCTGGAGGAAGCGTTCACTCTACAGGCTGTAGAGCTGGCCGTGGTCAGGCGCCCTCGGGCTTGTAGACCAGGGACAGCACCCCGGTGGTGAACGTCTGCGACTTGACCAGCTCCAGCGGGATGGCGTCGCCGCCCTCGTCGAACAGCCGCTCGCCCTTGCGGACGGCGATCGGGTGCACCAGCAGGTGCAGCTCGTCCAGCAGCCCGGCGGCCAGCAGCTGGCGGACCACCGAGACCGAGCCGCTCATGGCGATCCGGCCGCCCGGCTCGTTCTTCAGCGCGGTCACGCCCTCGATCAGGTCGCCCCGCAGCTGCTCGGAGTTGCGCCAGGTGAACTCCAGCGACTGGCGCGACACCACGATCTTCCGCGCGTCGCCGAGGGTCTTGGCGAAGTCGGCGTCCTCGCCGCCCGCTGCCTCGCGCTCCGGCCACGCGCCCACGAAGCTGTCGTAGGTCTTGCGGCCCACGAGCACGGTGTCGGCCATGCCCTCCGTCACGGCGGCGCCCATCTCCTCGTTGAAGTAGGGGAAGTGCCACTCCGCCGGCTCGTCGATGACGCCGTCGAGGGAGATGAACAGGCTTGCGGTGATCGTCCTCATGACGGTCCTCCGGGGAAGGGGCGGGGCTGTCCGGCCGCGCCGTTCTGTCGTACCGACAGCTTCGCCGGACCTGCTTACGGATCCCTTAAGGCGTCCTGCGGTCCGGCCGTCAGGAGATCGGAAGGGGATGCTCACGTGCCTCGATCCTGCCGGACGTCAGGGGCTCGTGAGGACGACCAGTTGCCGGGTCGCCCTGGTCATCGCGACATAGCGGTCGACCGCTCCTTCGACGCCCTCGCCGAACGCCTCCGGGTCGACCAGGACGACCAGGTCGAACTCGAGCCCTTTCGCCAGCTCCGGGGTCAGCGACCGGACCCGGGACGTCGCCCGGAACGCGGGATCGCCGATGACGCAGGCGGTCCCGTCGGCGTTCGCGGCGAGCCAGCCGTCCAGGATCGAGTCAAGCTCCCCCGCGGACCCGTGCGCGACGGGGACGCCGCCGCTCCGGATGGAGGTCGGCACGTTGGCGTCCGGGAGCGCGGCCCTGATGACCGGCTCGGCCTCCGCCATGATCTCCTCCGGCGTCCGGTAGTTGATGGTGAGCGAGGCCAGGCTCACCCGGTCGAGCCCGACCCGCTCCAGCCGCTCCTGCCACGACTCGGTGAACCCGTGCCTGGCCTGGGCGCGGTCCCCGACGATGGTGAAGCTCCTGGAGGGGCAGCGGAGCAGCAGCATCTGCCACTCCGCGTCGGTCAGCTCCTGGGCCTCGTCCACGACGACGTGCGCGAACGGGCCGGCGAGCCGGTCCGGTTCGACGCCGGGCAGCATGCTCTCGTCGACCAGGGCGTCCTTGATGTCCTGTCCGTGCAGCATCATCACCGCGCCCTCACCGTCGTCGTCGGCCTCGATCATGTGGTCGACGACCGCGGACATCCGCTCGCGCTCGGCGGCGAGGGTGGCTTCCTGGCGGCGCCTGTGGCGTGACGCTTCCGGGTCGCCGAGCCGCTGCCGGGCCGCGTCCAGCAGCGGCAGGTCGGACACCGTCCAGGCCTGGGCGTCCGCGCGCCGCAGCTTCCGCACCTCGTCGGGGCTGAGCCAGGGGGCGCACATCCGCAGGTAGGCGGGCACGGTCCACAGGTCTCCGACGAGGTCGGCGGCTTCGATGATCGGCCACGCGCGGTTGAAGGTCGTGAGCAGCTTCCGGTTGCGCAGCAGCGACCTTCGGATCAGGTCGGCCGGGGCCTCGACCTCGTGCCTGTCCACCAGGATCGTGAGCAGTTCCTCCCAGATCCGGTCGCGTGCCTCGTTGTGCGGGGTGCCGGGCTCCGGCGCCTCGAACGCCTCGGCCCAGTCGTCGGCGCTCAGCCGGACCTCGTCCCAGTCGGTGGTGACCGTCATCTCCTCGGTGGGCGGGTTCTCGTAGAACCTGACGGCCGGCTCGATCGCCTTCACCAGGTCCGCGGACGCCTTCAGGCGGGCCACCTCCGGGTCGGTCTCGACCCCGGCGGCGGCGCCCTCGGCGACGAGGTCGCGCAGGGTGCAGGTCTGCACGCCCTCCTCGCCGAGGCTGGGCAGGACGTCGGACACGTAGGCCAGGTAGGGCTGGTGCGGGCCGACGAACAGCACGCCGCCCCTGCGGTGGCCGAGCCGGGGGTCGGAGTAGAGGAGGTAGGCGGAGCGGTGCAGCGCGACGACGGTCTTCCCCGTGCCGGGACCGCCGTCGACGACGAGGGCGCCACGGGATCCGGCGCGGATGACGGCGTCCTGGTCGGCCTGGATGGTGCCGAGCACGTCCCGCATCCGGCTCGACCGGTTGCCGCCGAGGCTGGCGATGAAGGCGGACTGGTCGTCGAGCGCGGCGTGCCCGTCGAACCCGTCGGAGGTGAAGACCTCGTCCCAGTAGTCGCTGATCCGGCCACGCGTCCAGCGGTACCTGCGGCGGCTCGCCAGGCCCATGGGGTTGGCGTGGGTGGCGCCGAAGAACGGCTCGGCCGCCGGTGAGCGCCAGTCGAGCAGCAGCCGGCGGCCCTCTCCGTCCGTCAGGCCGAGCCGTCCGACGTACACGGGCTCGGGGTCGTCCGCGCCGACCATGCGCCCGAGGCACAGGTCGAGACCGAACCTGCGCAGCGCGCGCAGGCGGGCGGACAGCCGGTGGACCTCCAGGTCCCGGTCCAGCGCCGCCCGGCCCTTGCCGCCCGGCGCCTTCCGCGTGGCGTCGAGCCGGTCGGACAGCTCGGCGATCGTCTGCCGCAGGCTCTCCGCGATGGCCGCGAAGTGCCGCTCGTCGCCGGCGATCAAGGCCGGGTCGGCCTTGGGCGCGAGGTTGCCGGGTAGGTCGAACGCGCTGGTGGTCAGCGGGTTCGTGTCAACAGCTCCGAAACGCACGTGCGCCCCCCAAGTTTCCGCAGGTTCTGGCCCCGGCCGACGATTCTGCGGCACGACCCGGGTCTTGCCGCAAGCCCTGGGGTGCGCTATAGGTTGGAAGTGGAAAGGCGCGGATCTTCCCCTTTCCCCTCGTCCGCCGCCTGAGGCGGCTGTCTCGGGCCCTCGCAGGGCCATACCTATCACTGCTCATGGCTGATCGACGTCCTTCTGCCGACCTTGTTGACAAAGGATATTTTTACATACAAGCTCATTTTTGCAATCAGCCACGACCGATGGAGATCGACCATGTCCTCCGACACCGCAGTTGACCGGCCACCCCTGCGCACGACCCGCGCCCTGCTCGCCTGCGGAGTGGCCGCGGGGCCGCTGTTCGTCCTGCTGATCGTGGTGCAGGCCATGACCCGCGACGGGTTCGACGCCCGGCGCCACCCGCTCAGCATGCTCAGCCTGGGTGATTACGGCTGGATCCAGACGTGCAACTTCCTGCTCTGCGGGCTGCTGGTGCTGGCGTCCGTCGCCGGTCTGCGCCGTACGCTCCGGCCCGGGACACCGGGCCGAGCCTGGGGCACCTGGCTCATCGGGGTCTACGGCGCGAGCCTGATCTGGGCCGGCGTCTTCCCCACCGACCCGGCCGAGGGATATCCCGTCGGAACCCCTGACGGCCCCGGCGAGGTCAGCTGGCACGGCATGCTGCACAACCTCGCCCCGGTCGGGATGGGCCTCGCGCTGAGCGTGGCGTGCCTGGTGTTCGCCCGCCGGTTCGCCCGCGCCGGTCAGCGTGGCTGGGCTCTCTACAGCGTCCTGGCACCGGTGGCCTACCTCGTCCTGGGGTTCGCCGCGTTCCCCGCGCAGGACTTCCGCTTGATGGTCGTCGGCGGCGCGGCCATCTGGACCTGGGCGGCCGCGCTGTGCCTGAAGTCGATGCCGACCGGAAGATGAGGCGCACGCGGCGCGAGACCGCGCCGCGTGCGCCGTGGGCGTCTGTCCTGCCCTACTGGGGCATCAGGACCTTGTCGATGACCTGGACGGTGGCGTTACGCGTGGGCACGTCGGCGCAGACCACCTTCGCGTCGTTGACCGTGATCTCCTCACCGGAGGCCTTCGCCGTCAGGTCACCGCCCTGAAGGGTGGTGAGCGGCGCGCCCTCCAGGTCGGCGGCCATGTGCTTCCCTTGGACGACGTGGTACTGGAGAACCTTGGTGAGCTCTTCCTTGTTCGCCATGAGCTGGTCCAGCTGCTCCTTCGGGACAGCCTGGAACGCCTCGTTGGTGGGTGCGAACACGGTGATGTCCTCGGCGGAGTTCAGCTTCTCTGTCAGGCCGGCCTCCTCGACCGCCTTGGCCAGCGTGGAGAGCTCCGGCACCTGGGTGAGTGCGGTCCCGACCGGCTTGTCTGCGATGTCCTTGAGGCTGCCCTCGATGGCCGCGCACCCCGGGCCTGACGGGCTGCCTCCGTTCGTGGGCTGGGGCGCGGGCGAGGTGACGGACGCGCCGGCGGTACCCGTCACGGTGGCGGCCAGTGTCATGGCCGCGGCGATGAGCAAGTGCTTCACGATGGTCCCCCTGAGATCCTTGGGACCCGCCCGACGGCGGAGCCCGTATGGCGTGCCCGAGATTCCGGACCACGGATTCCCTGATCTCCAGTGTTGAGGAGCTCCGGCCACGGCCAAGTCACATAGCACTCAAACGGGGACAAAAGGGGCGTTACTCACTTTTGGCAATCAGTTCCAGTTGTCGATCTTCACGTCGTCGGGGGCGGGGGCGCCCTTCCCGGTTTCGACCAGCGACTTCAGGCTCATGAGGAAGACCGCCCACTTGGTGCTGCAGTGGTGCATGAACTCCACCGGCTCCTTCCAGCCCGCGTGCTTGAAGAGGATGACGGTGTAGTCCCCGGCCCGATCGAGGTCCCAGCCGACGTGCGTGCCGATCCACTCCTCGGGCCCGCCGACCACCTCCCACAGCACGCGCTCGCCGGGGCGGGCCTCGAGGACCTTCATGTCGAACCCGTCGGCCCCGAACCTGAACCGGAGCACGTCGCCTTCGCCCCGGGTGTCGGCCGTCCACCAGCCGGCGAGCCCTTCGACGGTGGTCAGGGCCTCATAGACGTCGGCCGCCGGCGCCTTGATCCCCACTCTGTGCAAGATGTCTGCCATTGCCGGTCCTTCCATCGATTCACTGGTGATCTTTTTCGCGCTGGATCGTCTCGGCGATCCGCTTGATGCGCCGGAGCCTGGCGTCCCACGCCGCCCCCACCGAGGACAGCTGGGCCACGGCCCGGGCGAGCTGCGCCTCGTCCACCCGGTATCTCTTCTCCCGCCCGGCGGGCGCCGCGTGGACGAGGCCGGCGCGGTCGAGCACGACGAGGTGTTTCGCGATGGCCTGCCGCGTCACGGGCAGCCGCTCGCTGAGACTGGTGGCGGTGCCGCTGCCGTCGGCCAGGAGCAGGTCGAGCATCCGCCGACGGGTCGGATCACCGACCGCGGACCACAGGTCGTCGTCGACGGCGGCGGTCATGGAGCCGACACCAGGCGCGCCGCGTACGCGCCGAGCCGGGGAACGAAGGTGTCCCAGCCCTCGACGTGCTCGCGGTACATCTGGGCCAGCTTGGCGGCCTCCCAGCCCATCTCCCGGAACCCGGTCTCGGTGAGCCGGATCCTCGTGCCCGTGCCCGACGGGGTGAGCTCGAAGGTGACCAGCAGGGATTCGGCGACCTTGCCGTCGGGATAGCACCAGCGGAACGAGAACAGCCGGGGCGGCTCCACCTGGACCACGGTCATCGGGGAGACGACCGCCCTGTCACCCCAGACGAACTCCCCGACAGCGCCCGGAGCCGCCTCGAAGTCGGCGTCGTCCGTCCACCACTGCGCGATGTGCTCGGGGCGGCTGACGACCTCGAAAACGACCTCGGGCGAGGCGTCGACGTGGATCTCCCGTTCGATGCTGCCGTACTCCATACGCCCGCTCCTCCTTGACGCGCAACTTTTGGTTGCACGTCAAGTTAGCAGCCGAACCCCCCGACACGCAACCATCGGTTGCGTCAGCCCCCGGCATCCCGGTATCGGTACCACGGGCCCGCCACGTGATCGGCGCCGTCCGGCCGCCCTCGGGGGCTCCTGACATAGCCGTGGGCGCGGTCCCCCAGCCACCCCCGGCCCAGCTCGAAGTAGACCAGGCCGTTCTCGCGGAAGACCCTCTCGAACGTGAGACCGCCGACGGTCCGCTCACCGAGCTCCTCGCCCTCGACCAGCGAGCGGGCGACCGCCTCCATGCCGGCGACCGAGCCGGTGAAGCGGTCGTCCTCCGTGGGAGCCAGGGCCACGAGCGCGACCAGCAGGAGGGCGGCGGACACCAGCACCGCTCCCAGATAGGCGGCGCCGCGTAACGCGGGGCCCTGCGTTCGGCTCACGGGGGCAGGCTAGTGGCGTCCGATCGTGCCGAACCAGCTCTCCGTGAGGACGTCCAGCATCTCGTCGCGCTCGACGCCCCAGGTGCCCGGCTTCCAGTGGCGCGCGACGTGGTCGAGCTCGGTGATCGCGACGACGCCGCGGAAGTGGCGGGTGCCGGCGGGGAACCGGCCGGCGCGGTCGAGCCCCTCCTTGATGTCGCCGGTGGCCTCGTTCAGCCACTCGTCGAGGAGCGCGCGGATGTCGGGGTCGACGGCGGCGGCTTCGAAGGCGGCCGTGGTGTAGGGACGGATCACGTCCCACCGTTCGGAGGTGGACGCCAGCCACGCGCGGATCCGCTCGCGCGAGCCGTCCTCGACCACGTCGACCAGCTCGCGCTCGGTGGACCCGCGCTCGGTGGACGGGGTCCGGTCGAGCGCGGCGTTGAGCCGCTCCGAGATGAGGGCCTTCATCAGCTCGACCTTGGACGGGAAGTACGCGTAGAAGGTCACCCGCGTCGTCCCCGCCGCCGACGCGATGTCGTCGACCGTCGTCGTCGCGTAGCCCTTGGACCCGAACAGGTCGAGACCCGCGTCGAGCAGGAGCTTGCGCGTCATCTCCTTCTGTGCCGCACGGAGCGTCGCCATGCGGCCAGCATAGAGCACCCCGGCCGCCTTCCACTCTCACTGATCGTTCTCAATACATACCGCTCAAACACTTGATGGAGTGTCAAGTCATATGACACATTGCACGCCAATGAGGTGATCGAGCTCACACGGGTGGCCGATCCCGAGCGCGGCCGGAACCGGTCCGGCCTGTGGACAAGAAAGAACCGCGATGACGCAGACCGCTGCGCGCAAGCAGGGCCACACCGCCACGGTGATCGCCGGCTGCTTCGCCGTCCTCCTCGCGCAGGTGGCGTACTCACTGCCCGGCGCCCTCAACGGCACCTTCCACCAGGAGTTCCAGACCACCGGCGCCCAACTGACCTGGGTCACGGCCGCCTTCGCCATCCCCATGGTCGTCTTCGAGCTGACCACCGGCGTGCTCGGCGACCTGTTCGGCCGCAAGCGGCTGCTGCAGGCGGGCGCTCTGCTGACCGTGGCCGGCTCGCTCGTCAGCTACGTCGCCGAGACCGTCCAGGCCCTGTGGATCGGGCAGGCCGTGGCGGGCTTCGGGGCCGCGATCCTCTACCCGATCTCGCTGGCCATGCTGGCCGCGGCCAGCCCGTCGCAGGAGGCCCGGTCCAAGGCCATCGCCGTGTGGGCCGGCTTCCTCTCGATCGGTGCGGCGATCTCCCCGCTGATGGGCGGATGGCTGGCCGAGCAGGGCGACTGGCGGGCGTCGTACCTCGTCGTGGTCGCCGCCGCGGTCGTCTCGATCGTGATCACCCGGTTCGCCGCCGACTCCTCGGCGCCGGAGGGCCGCAAGCTGGACGTCCCCGGCCAGGTCACGCTGGCCTTGGGCCTGATCGCCATCCTCTTCGCCGCCACGCAGGGCTCCGAAGCCGGGTTCGCCCGCCCCGAGATCATCGGCGCCTTCGTCCTGGGCGTCGCGCTCCTCGGCGCCTTCGTCGTCATCGAGCTGCGCACCGAGGTGCCGCTGCTGCACCTCGGCATCTTCGCCAACCGCTCCTACGCGGTCGTCGCGATCGCCACGGTGGTCGGCATGTTCGCGTTCCTCGCGACCTGCTACTCGATGAGCATCTGGCTCGGCGCGATCCAGCACCAGAGCGCCCTGAAGATCGGCGTGCTGTTCCTGTTCATCCAGGGCCCGGCCTTCGTGCTGGTGCCGATCGTCTCCCACCTGATCAGGAACTTCTCGCCCCGCTGGGTGCTCACCGCCGGCTTCTCCCTCATCGCCGTCAGCGGCGTCTGGTGCTCGACCTTCGACGTCCACGACATGGACTGGACGCGGTTCATCGCCCCGATGCTGGCGCTCGGCGTCGGCTTCGCGCTCACCGTCGGCTCGATCACGGCGGTCGCGATCAACACCGTTCCGCTGCGGCTCGCAGGCATGGCCAGCGCCACCACCAACCTGCTCCGCGACTTCGGCTTCGCCCTCGGCCCGGTGCTCATCGCCGCGTTCGCGGTCAGCCGGGCGAACAGCGACATGAGCGCCGGTTTCGGCGGGGCACTCGGCGCGTCCGGCCTCCAGCCGCCGTACACCGACGTCGCCGGAGGGATCGCGAACGGGAGCGGCGCCATGGCGATCAACTCGATGCCGGTAGTGCCCGGCGCCGGTCCGGACATGCCGCCGGTGCCGATGCCCGAGAGCCTGCGCACGCTCGCGCTCGAGTCGCTCGGCAGCGCCTACAGCCTCGCGTTCCTGGTCGCCGCCCTCTGCGCCGCCGCCGCCGCGGCCCTGACGCTGTTCGGGCTCTTCGGCTCGAAGCACGACGCCGACCTGCCCAGTACGAATGGATAGGTAAATTTACGTGACGGACATTTACTTGACACAATGTAAAACCAGATGCCACGATTCACAGTGCGGGGTGACGCGGTCACTCGCTGAGACCCGAGCTGAAACCCGAAAGGAGTGGCAGTGATGGGCGCCCAGACCGACACCGTCAACACCGTCAACACCGTCCTCGGCCCGGTTCCCGCGCGGGAGCTGGGTGTCGTCGCGGTGCACGAAGCCCTGCTGTCGGTGTTCCCGGGAGCGGAGCACGCGTTCGACGTCACCCTCGACCGCGCCGAGATCTTCGAGACCCTGGCCGCGAAGCTGACGGACTTCCGCCGCCATGGAGGCGGCACGATCGTCGACAGCACCGGCATGTTCCACGGGCGCGACGTGCGGCTCTACGAGACCCTCTCGCGCGCCACCGGCGTGCACATCGTCGCGTCGACGGGCCAGGGCCCCGAGGAGCTGCTCGGCGGCTACTTCCTGACGCCGCAGACCAACCCGCCGACGCCCTGGCCCGCCGAGAAGTTCGCCGACCTCTTCGCCAAGGAGGTCACCGAGGGCATGGTGGTCCCCCGGGTCGAGCGGCGTGGCCCCGCCGGTCTCATGGCCACCGCCGCGACAACCGCGGGCATGACCGCGACCGACGAGAGCCTGTTCCGCGGCGCGGCCAGGGCCGCCCTCGCCACCGGCGTCCCGGTGTCCATCCGTTACGGCGGCGACGCCGTACACGATCTCGAGGTCGTCCTGGACGAGAAGCTGCCCGCCGGGCGCGTCGTCGTCGGCGGGCTCGACCGCAGGGACGCCGTCGCGGCCGGCGCGCCGCTCGCGGTCGCCGCCCGCGGCGCCTACGTCGCCCTCGACCACGTGGGCACCAAGGACGACGCCCACGTCACCGACGCCGAACGCGCCGCCCTGGTCGCCGAGCTGATCGAGGCCGGCCACCGCGACCGGATCCTGCTCTCCAGCAACGCGACCGGCGTCGCCAAGGGACACCCCGCCAACGACGTGCGCTACAGCCACGTCCTCACCACGTTCGTCCCCCTCCTCAGGACACGGGGCCTCGGCGACGAGGACGTCCGGCGGATCCTCGTGGACAACCCCCGCGACCTGCTGTCGGTGCGCTGAGCGCGACAGCCCGAGAGAGCTTTTGAAGGTGAGTTCTGTGTCGAGAGTGAACACCGTCCTGGGGCCGATCCCGGCCGAGGAACTCGGTCTCGTGGCCGTCCACGAGCACATCGGGTACGGCATGCCGGGCTCCGAACTGGACACGAAGTGGTGGAAGACCCCCGAGCGGCGATACGAGGAGACCGTCCCGAAGCTGCGCCGGTTCCATGAGTACGGCGGCGGCACCTTCGTCGACGCGACCGGCATCTGCAACGGCCGCGACGTCGACTACTACAGGTCGCTGTCGGCCAAGACCGGCGTGCACATCGTGGCGAGCACCGGCTTCGTCGGCGGCGACACCGCGCTGCCGTTCTTCGCCCGGGCGAGCGTCGGCTACCTGACCGAGCACTTCGTCCACGAGATCACCGTGGGCATCGGCGACACCGGCGGCCGCGCCGGCGTCATCAAGGTCGGCGTGAGCCGCGGCGGCCGCATGACGGACCTGGACAAGCGCATCTACCGCGCCGCCGCCCGCGCGGCCCTGGCCACCGGCGTGCCCATCCTGACCCACCTGGCGATCGACGCCGAGAACGCCATCGCCATCTTCACCGAGGAGGGCCTCCCGCTCGACCGCGTCCTGTTCGGGCACGTCGACGACGGGGTGAACGCCGGCAAGACCCGTGACACCTGGATCGCGGAGCAGGGCGGCCGGATCGGGTTCGACACCTTCGGCTACGAGACCGAGCTGGAGGACCCGCCCTTCTGGGCCCGTCCGCGCAAGGAGCGGCTGGACCACTTCCTGCGCTTCATCGGTCAGGGGCACCTCGGCAAGGTGCTCGCCTCGGCCGACGCCAACTGCAGCCCGCTGGGCTGGCCGGGCGTGAAGGGCCACACGGTCAACTACATCTTCGAGGACCTCATCCCGGACCTGCGTGCCGCCGGCCTCGACGAGGCCACGATCACCACCATCTTCGTCGACAACCCCGCCGACTTCCTGACGATCCAGAACTGACAAGGACCACAAGCATGCAGCCCTCAGACCTGAAGAACCTGAAGATCGCCGTCGTCGGCGCGGGGTACGCCGGCGCCGCCGCGGCCAAGGCTCTGAGCCTCCTCGGCGCCACCGTCGACGTCTACGAGCAGGCGAGCCGGATCCACGAGGTCGGCGCCGGCATCGGCCTGCGGCCGTCCACCATGGACCGGTTCCGACAGTGGGGCATCTTCGACGCGATCGCGAAGGTGAGCTCGCCGAGCGACTACTTCGAGATCCTCACCGCCACCGCCGAGCCGATCATCAAGGAGGCCTGGCCGGAGATCGACACCTTCGGCGAGAAGACCCGGCTGATCCACCGCTGCGACTTCATCGAGGCCCTCCTGGGCGTGCTCCCCGAGGGCATGGTCCACCTCGGCCACAAGCTGGAGGGCATCCAGGACGAGGGCGACAGGGCGACGCTGACCTTCGCCAACGGCGCGTCGGCCACCGCCGACCTGGTGGTGGGCGCCGACGGCATCAAGTCGGTCGTACGCGCGCGGCTGTTCGGCGACAACCGGCCGGTGTTCTCCGGCGAGCACGCCTACCGCGTCGTGATCCCCGTCGGCGACGCCCACGGGATGGCCGTCGACGACAACTTCCGGATGTACATCGGCCGGGGCACGAAGGTCTACTTCCTGCCGCTGCGCCACCGCGACCAGGTCTCGTTCGACATCACCGCCCTGTGCCCCGACAGCACCTGGGCGCCCAAGGTCACCAAGGACGACCTGCTGAAGTGTGTCGAGGGCTTCGACGAGCGGATCGTGAACATCACCCGCGGCCTCGACATGGACGCCGTCAACTGCCGCGCGGTCTACGACATCGACCCGGTCGACACGTGGCACTCCGGCTCCGTCGTGCTCGTGGGCGACGCGGCCCACTCGATGCTGCACCACCAGGGTCAGGGCGCCAACTCGGCGATCCTGGACGCCGGCGCCCTCGCCGACGCGCTCAAGGAGGCCGGCTCCGTCAAGGAGGCGCTGGCGAGCTACCAGGCCGCCCGCAAGCCGGTGACCGACGAGCTGCAGCGGATCTCGCGCCAGGGCTGGACCGAGGACGAGATCAGCGACGTCTTCCCCGGCCAGAAGCCCTCGTCCCAGACGCCCACGTCGTAGCGCCCACGTCCCGGAACATCCCGAAGGTCTGACATGCCACTGCACCCTGACATCGCCCGCGTCCTCGCCGGCCTGCCGGCGCCTCCTCCCGGCCCGCTGGACCCTGCGGCGATGCGCGCCGCCGAGGAGGCCCAGGTCCCGCCCGTGGCCGACCGGCTGCCGCTCCACTCCGTCGAGGACGTCACCGCTGGACAGGTCCCGGTGCGGGTCTACACACCGCACGAGGCGGACGCGTACGGCCTGCTCGTCTATTTCCACGGCGGCGCGTTCTTCCTCGGCAGCCTGGACACCCACGACCACGTCGCAAGGTCGCTGGCGAAGGAGACCGGGCTCAAGGTCGTCTCCGTCGGCTACCGGCGAGCGCCCGAGCACGTCTTCCCCGCCGGGCTCGACGACTGCTACGCCGCGGTCCGCTGGGCGGCCGGGAACCTCGGCCGGGAGGGCGCGACGCTGGCCGTCGCCGGTGACAGCTCAGGCGGCACGTTCGCCGCCGCGGTCGCCGGTCTGGCGCGCGACGACGGCTTCGACCGGATCACCCACCAGGTGCTGTTCTACCCGTCGCTCGATCTCGACTTCGACGTGGACCGCTACGCCTCGCTGCGCGAGAACGCCGTCGGCTACGGCCTGGAGACGGCGGGGCTGAAGCCGTTCAACGCCTTCTACCTCGACAGCGGCGCCGACCCCGCCGATCCGCGGGTCTCGCCGATCAAGCGGGCCGACCTCACCGGGCTGCCGCCCGCGCTGATCGTGACCGCGGAGTACGACCCGATGCGCGACGAGGGCGAGCTCTACGGCCGGCGGCTCAAGGAGGCAGGCGTGGCGGCGACGGTGAGCCGATATCCGGGCGCCGGCCACGGGTTCGTCCAGCACTTCTCCTGGATCCCGGAGTACCACCGGGTCTTCGAGGAGACGGCCGCCTTCCTGAGAGGCACGTCATGAACGTCCATCCCCTGGTCTCGCCGTGGGGCCGGTTCGGGCTGTACAGCTTCTTCCTCGACGCGCCCGAGCCGGCCGTCGTCGACACCGGGATCGCCTCCTCGCCCGCAGAGGGCATGGCACCCGCGCTGGCCGCCATCGGGCGGCGCATCGAGGACGTGCGCTGGATCCTGCTGACCCACGGGCACATCGACCACGTCGGCGGCGCCCACGCCCTGTGGGAGCTGACCGGCCGCCGCGCGCGGGTGGTCATCCACGAGGCCGACGCCCCGATGCTGCGCTCGCGCCGGGCGCACGTGGACGAGTACCTCCGGGGCCGGGGCCGCTACCTGAACGACCCGGAGGGCGAGGCCAAGGTGACGGCCGCCGCCGACGCGGTCATCTCCGGCGAACTGGAGCCGCACGTGCTGGTCCAGGGCGGCGAGACCCTCTCGCTCGGCGGCGACGTCACCGTCTCCGTCCACGCGATCCCCGGCCACACGCCCGGATCGGTGGCCTACGACGTCGGCGGCCGGGTGTTCGTCGGCGACGCCGTCCAGGTCCACGGGGCCGCCAACGGCTTCCCCGGCTTCACGGACCCGGCCGCGTACCGCGAGAGCCTGCGCTTCCTGCGCGACGAGATCCGGCCGCGCCACCTCTACCTCGGTCACCCGTACCGGCGCGCGGACGGCACCCCGTACGGCGTCGAGCTCGACGCGGGGCAGGCCCGCGAGGCGCTCCAGCAGAGCCTGGACATCGAGGCGCGGGTGGGTGAGGCGGCCCGCCGCTGCCTCCTGGACGGCCCGCGGGAGACGGACTCGCCGTACTCGCCGTTCGCGCCCGTCGCCGAGAGCCTCGGCTACACCGGCGACCCGGCGCTGGAGCCGTCGCCGTTCTTCACGTCGATGCACGGCTACCGCACGCACTTCGACCAGGACTAGGACATCTCATGGCTGACTTCCAGACGATCCACGCAGGCGGGCAGGCGATCGCCGTACGCAAGGACCTGCGGGTGCCGATGCGCGACGGGGTCACCCTCGCCGCGGACGCCTACCACGGCACGGAGGACCGGCCGCGCCCTGCCCTGATCGCGATGAGCGCCTACGGCAAGGAGCTGCAGGCCCTCGCGCTCACCACACCGCCGCAGCGCCGCCCCAGCCCGATGTGGGACGGTTGCATCGAGGCCGGCGACATCGCGCGCGTCGTCAAGGAGGACTACGTCCACGTCATCGGCGACATGCGCGGCACCGGCGACTCCGGCGGCGTGATGATCGGCAACTACAACGCCGGCGGCGTCCCCCAGGGCCAGGACCTGTACGACGTCGTCGAATGGGTCGCCGCGCAGCCGTGGTGCGACGGGAACGTCGGCATGATCGGCATCTCGTACTTCGGGTCGATGCAGGTGTACGCCGCGGCCGAGCGCCCGCCGCACCTGAAGGCGATCTTCGTCAGCGGCGGCCACTTCGACTTCTACGAGACCACCTACCACGGCGGCATCATGTGGTTCATGCCCAGGGCCGCCCGCGAGGGACGCGGCGGCGACTCCGGCATCGCCCACACCGACGTACGGTCCCGCATGCAGGAGGTCCACTCCCCCGAGGAGCTCAGGAAGCTCGTGGACGAGCGCCTGCGGGACCCGGACGTCGCCGCGTGGCCGAACCTCGTGCACGTGCTGAGGTACCCGAGGAACCGCGAGTTCTGGTTCGACATCGTGATGAACGACCTCGACGGCGAGTGGTACGAGGAGCGCAACCCCGTCAAGCTGGCCGAGAACATCGACATCCCGGTCTACCTGCAGATCGACCAGGGACGCGGCTGGACCGTCGACGGCCACATCGAGCTGTTCGACGTGCTGAAGGGCCCCAAGAAGCTCGACATCGGCTCCTACCCGCCGATGCAGTCGCGCCCCTGGATCGAGGAGCACGACAAGATGTTCCGCTGGTACGACTACTGGCTCAAGGGCATCGACAACGGCATCATGGACGAACCCGCCGTCAGCGTCTTCGTGGAGGGCTCGCGCGAGGTGGTCACCGCGGCGCAGTGGCCGCCGAAGGAGATCGACTACAGGCCGCTCTACCTGCGCCCGCGCCACAAGCTCTCCCCCGAGCCCGAGCTGATGGGCGCCGAGCACGCCGCCCCGGACGGCTTCTACCAGGCGCCCCTCACGGTGACCGACAAGGTGGAGATCGTCAGCTGGAGCACCGAGCCGTTCGAGGAGCCCGTGGAGCTCATCGGCACCGGCGCGGCGCACCTGTTCGCCGAGATCGACCAGGATGACACGAACTTCATCATGCGGCTGTGGGACGTCGCCCCGGACGGCGGCCGGCAGCTGATCACCACGGGTTTCCTCAAGGCGTCGCACCGGGAGCTGGACGACCGGACCACCGAGGGCAACCCGTACCACCCGCACACCCGCGCCGTGCCCGTGAAGCCCGGCGAGATCGAGGAGTACGTCCTGCGGCTCTACCCGTTCGCGGCGACGTTCCGCCCCGGCCACCGGCTGCTGGTGGAGCTGTCCAACGACGAACCGCTGGCCGACGCGCACAACGCGCTGCTGCCGCCGGACGCCTTCCACCTGCCGGTGGGCCGTCCCGTCACGCACAAGATCTACCGCGACGCGGCCCACCCGTCCCGGCTCGTCCTGCCGTTCACCAAGCGGCACGGGTAGGCCGTTTCCGGTCAGTCCATCGCCGTCAAGGTGTCACGCAGCTTACGCAGGTCCCGCATGCGGGCCTCGTACGTCGCCCCGACCACCACGAGCAACAGCCCGCCCACGGCGATCGGCGCCCAGCGCGGCACCACGAGGAGCATCTCCGACACGTACGGTGCCAGCTCCCGCACCGCGACACCGGCGAGCACGACGGCTCCGATCACCGTGGGCGCCTGCAGCCGGAACCTGGCCCCGGCGACCAGCACCACCAGCGCCACCACGCCGAGGCCCAGCGAGCGCCGCCATTCGGCGTCCGCGTAGACCGCGACCAGGCTGGGCAGCATCGTGAAGGAGAGGCCCGCGCCGTACGCCGCCCAGGACCCGGCCGGTGCGCCACGCCGCCGCCACCAGCCGGACCCCAGCAGGACCAGCGAGCACGGCACCGTGTACGCCTCGACCACGGTGACCTCGTCCGCCCCCAGCCGCAGCCACGAGGCCAGCAACAGCAGGACGGCGCCGGTGTACCTGAGACCGCGCGCGCCTCTCTGGCCCGCCCGCAGCGACCAGAGCAGCGCCAGCACACCGGCCACGGCGAATCCCATGCTCGCCGCGACCAGGACGCGCACGCCCAGCGAGAGCCCCGCCGCCACCGCCTCCAGCCCGAGGAACAGCGCGGCGAAGGCCGGCGCCCAGACCCGGAGCTCCTTCGTCCTGCCCGCCAGCGCCATGACGGCGGCCGCCGACGCCAGGACAGGCAGCACGATCAGCGTCGCCGGCTCGCTGCCGAACGCGTACGCCGCCGCCCGCGTCGAGGCCGCCCCGGCGACGAGCGCACACGCCCCGGCCCACCACGTCGCCCGGCCCAGCGTGGCGGCGACCGCCAGCGCGACGGCCAGCGCCACCTGGACCGCCACCACGGCCGGGTAGGCCATCGCGAAGGCCTGAGGCGCGACGGCGACCATGAGCGCCCCGACCACCAGCGCCCCACACCCCGCGACCCGCGCAGCGGTGCCATGAGACCGCGCCGGCTCTTCAGAAGTCCCGGGCACCGCACCATGAGACCGCGCCGGCTCTTCAGCAGCGCCGCGCACCGGCCGCGCGCGCACGGCCGTCACCAGGAGGGCGGCGGCCACCGTGCCCAGCACCACCACGTCCGCGGGCGACACCGTCGCGAACGGCTGCCACTGCGGTCCGCCCCACGTGCCCGTCCAGAACACGTCCAGCCACGGGAGCGGCGACCCCAGGGTGACCACGAGCCGGGGCAGCAGCGTCAGCGTGACCAGCAACGCCACCAGCCAACCGGTGGTCATGCCCGCGAGCCGTACCCTCCGCCAGGGCAGCCACGTGGCGGCGAGCACCACCGCGAGCGCCGGCACGAGATAGGCCAGGGAGCGCCAGCCCGCGCCCGGACCGGCCAGCGCCGCCTGCGCGGGCGCGGCCACCACGGCGATCAGCGTGAACGCGGTCCCGGCGGCGACCACGGCGGCCCAGGTCTCCCCCTCGACCTTGCCCTGCCTGGCCAGCAGCCAGGTCGCGAACCCGCCGAGCAGAGCCAGCGCCACCAGCGGCGCCACCCTCACCAGGGCCTCACCGACGGACGGGGCCCCCAGCGCGTACGGCGTGCCGCCCAGCAGGGCGAGCGCGGCGACCCCGCCGCCGGCCAGGGCGGCCGTCACCCGCACCGCTCCCTGACTGTGACGGACCAGGGCCGCGTCCAGCGCCGCGGTGGCCACCAGCGCGGCGACCAGCCAGGTCCCCGGCAGGGTCCCGGTCAGCAGCGCCAGGACCGGCTGCGCCAGCATCACGGCGACCGGGCCGGGTCCGCGGAGCCGGGTGACCCGGGCGTAGGCCACCAGGATGAGCGCGGTGACCCCGAGCACCCCCGCCGTGTAGTGCAGCGCGTCGAGGGCGCCGGCCCCGAGGAATCCCGCCTGCCTGGCCGCGTAGCCGTCGAGCAGCAGCAGCGCGACCGCGAACCCGGCCACGGTCTCGGCCGTCGCGGTGAGCCCGCGCCGGATCAGCACGACCGGCGCGAACATGACCAGCGCCGTGAACGCGGCCAGCACGGCCGCGCGCCCGCCGATGCCCAGCCACCCCCAGCTCACCACGGTGAACACCACCGCCGCCACCGTCAGCAGCAGGCCGCCGAGGATGAGCAGGACGTTCTTCGCGGCAGCCTGCGAGACCTCCCGCGGCGTGGCGCCGGCCCCCGCGGCCGCGTAACCCGCCGCCGGGTACGGCGCCAGCGGACCGGCGAACGGCGGCGGCACCACGCTCCCGGGGCCCTGACCCGCCGCACCCGCGCCGGCACCGGCACCGGCACCGCCGCCCGCGCGCAGGATACCGAGCAGGTCCGTCCGACGAGCACGCAGCCGGGCCTGCTGGTCCTTCAGCCCGGCGAGCGCCTGGTCCACCTGCCAGAGCTCGTACGCGGCGGGTCCCTGAAGGGGCAGCCCGCACCTCGGGCACCTGGGCACCGGCTCCCGGGACGCGGACAGCGTCGCCCCACAGTCCGGACATGTCATGCTTTGATGCACCGATACTCCGCTTCAGGCCTGTCGAGATGTCCCATATCTCACCCTGGCCTCCTTGCGAACCACTGTCACGCGTCCAAGGCGCCCTGCTCGCCGAGCGGCAGGGGCCGGATCTGACGGGATCTGTAATTTCTGATGGTCTCGGACCACTTCCTCCTGTGAACAGTTCCGGGACACGTGAGGGGTTGGGGCGGTGACGAGCGATCGAGAGCGCTTCACCACCATCTACGACGAGTGCCGACAACGCGTCTGGGCCTACGTGGTCAGCCGCGCCGGCCGGCAGGTGGCCGACGAGGTGGTGAGCGAGACGTTCGCCATCGCCTGGCGCAAGTTCGACCAGATGCCGCGGAACGCCCTGCCATGGCTGCTGGGTGTGGCGCGCAACGTGCTCCGCGACACCATCAGGGCCGAGGCCAGGCGTGAGGGGATCCAGCGCGAGATGCGCGCGTGGATCACCGCCGACGTGGCCGACCACGTGGCCGAGCGCCTGGGCGTGCTCAAGGCCATGGCCAGGCTCAGCCAGGACGAACGCGAGATCCTCGTCCTCGTCGCCTGGCAGGGCCTGAGTCCGAAGGACGCCGCCAAGGTGCTCGGCTGCTCGGTGCCCGCCTTCCGGGTCCGGCTGCACCGGGCGAGGAAACGCCTGCGTGCCGAGCTCGAATCCCTCATGCTGTCCCAGCCCCGGCTCGTCGAGGAGTTGTCGTGAACCCGATGGAAGAGCTGCGTGCCGCCCGACCGGCCCACCTGACCGGCGGGCCGGTCGACCCACGGACCCGGCAGGCCGAGCTGGTCCACGCCTTCGCCCAGCCCACGCAGGTGCCGCGCCGCGGCAGGAAGGCGCTGACCTGGGGCCTGGGCCTGGCGAGCGCGGCGGCGGCCGCCGTGACCGCGGTCGCGCTGGCCGTCGGTTCGGCCCCGGTCGTGTCTCCGGGAGCACCGGACGTCGCGGCGGAACCGGTTACGCTGTCGGCGAGGGAGGTGCTGCTCGTGGCCGCGACCAGCGCGGAGCGCCGGCCCGCCGAAGCCGGCGACTATTGGCACGTCTCCAGCCGCTCCCGCGGCCTCCATCCGGTCAACGAGGGCTTCGTGATCTCCATAGAGCAGGAGAGCGAGAGCTGGGTGGGCGCGGAGGAACAGTGGGGCTCCAGCCGCACCCTGGCCGTCAAGCCCGCGACCGACGCCGACCGGGCCGCCTGGGAGAAGGCGGGTTCGCCGCGAGAGCTGACCTTCGCGGGCCGCAAGCGGATCCCGATCAAGGAGAGCGCGGAGCAGCCGCACATCCGTCACGCGCGGGCCCAGGAGATCTTCTGGCTCGGCCGCAACGTCACCATGTCAGACTTGCGGAGCCTGCCGGCCGATCCGGCGGCGCTCAAGGCGGACCTGCTCCGTTTCTACGAGGGCAAGGACACCGAGTCCGACGCTCCGATGGCTGAGGACGCCTGGCTGTTCCGGGTGACTGAAGGGCTGATCACCGACATGCCGGTGAGCCCGGAGGTGCTCGCGGCGGCCTTCCGGATGCTGGCGGACCTGCCGTCGGTCACCTCACTGGGCCGGGTCACCGACGCCGCCGGGCGCCCGGGCACCGCGATCGCGATCGCGGACATCTCGCAGCGCAAGCCCGGCGACACCGCCAAGGGCGTGCTGCAGGTGCGGCTGATCATCGACGAGAAGGCCGGCCGCGCGCTGGCGCGCGAGAGCGTGGTCGTCAAGCCGGGCGGCCTGCAGGCCGGGCTGGAGCCGGGGACGGTGTGGAGCACCCACACCATCCTGGAGACGGGCTGGACGGACGAGCACCCGTAGACGGTTCACCGTGCGGCCTGCGAGGTGACGCGCTCGACCGCCCGCACGGCGACATCGGGCCGGTCGACATAGATGTGGTGCCCGCTCTTCTCGGCCGTGCTCAGCTTGCTGTCGCCGGACAGCGCGAGCCACTCGCGCTGTCCGGCGGCCCACGCCTCCTCCAGGCGCGGCGGTGGCGACACCGCAACGCTAGGGAACCGACGGCCCCGGAATCGTCACCGCTCGGTGGACATCCGCCGGTAGCTCGCACCGGGGACACGCGGCTTGCGCCGGCGCCAGGTGTCGCGCTACGGTAAGTGCATGCACATGCAGATAGATGGCCTCGGGTCGCAGTGGTCCCAGGTCGCGGCGTTCACGTCCGCGATCGACACGGCTCTGGGCAAGTGGCTCGTGGATGTGCATCGGATCGGGCTGACCGAGTACCGGGCGCTGGCCCATCTCACCCAGGCACCGGACAAGGAACTGCGGGTCAACGATCTCGCGCAGAAGATCGGCCTGAACCAGAGCTCGGCCACCCGGCTGGTCAGCCGACTGGAGAGCAAGGGCGTCGCGCGGCGCGACGTCTGCGCCGACGACGGCCGCGGGGTCTACGCCGTCCTCACCCCGGAAGGCGAGGCGCTCGCGCGTGAGGTGCGGGCGTCCTATGACGAGCGCATCGGCGAACTCCTGGCCAGCGCGTCGGCGGAGGCGCCCCACGTGGACGTCCGCCTGCTCGGCACCGCGCTCCGGCAGATCGCGGACGTCGTTACCCCATGAGTGAGGGCGCCCGGCGCGGTGAGATGCGCACGCGTACAAATATGTATGTACATGCAGAGAGATAAGGAACATCATGAGCTGGCTCTATCTGGCGATCGCCATCGTCTTCGAGATCGCGGTCGCGATCAGCGCGAGCAACGCGAAGGGATTCACCGACCTGTGGTGGACCGTCGCCACGCTCGTCACCGGCGGGATCGCCACGTTCTTCCTCAGCCTCGCGCTGCTGACCTTCGACGTCGGCGTCGGCTACGCCCTGTGGACGTCGATCGCCGGGGTCGGGATCGTCATCGTCGGCGCGCTGCTGCTCGGCCAGCAGCTGACCTGGAAGAAGCTCCTGGGCATCGTCGTCGTCATCGCCGGTGTCATCGGCCTGCAGCTCAGCGGTGGCGCATGACCTCCGCGCGTCCCATCAACACCACACCCGGAAGGACTTCTCCCATGACACCCAGCAAGACCGTCTCCTGGCTCGTCCTGCTCCTGGCAGGAGTGTTCGAGGTCGGCTACGCCCTCACCGTGAACGGCAGCGAAGGCTTCACCCGTCCGGGCTGGTCGGTCGTCGCCGTCGTGTTCTTCCTTCTCACCCTGTTCTGCCTCAGCGTCGCCCTGAAGGGCGTCGACGTCGGCATCGGCTACGCCGTGTGGGCCGGCATCGGGGCCGTCGGCGCGGCACTCCTGGGCCCGGTGTTCTTCGACGAGGTGCTGACCCCGGCGCGCGCCTTCTGGCTGGCCGTGATCATCGCCGGGGTGGTGTGGCTCAAGCTCGCCGACAGTCCCGCCCTGGAGGACAGGCCCGAGAAGACGGCGGCCGGAGTCAGCTGACCCGCTGCGTCAACCCTTCGATCCGGGCGCGGGCCGCACGGACGAGGAGCCGGTCGGCCTCGACGTCCGTGACGGTCATGGACGGCAGCGGCAGCGCGGGCGGCGGCAGCTCGGGAGTGAACGTGAGGGCGACGCCGCCGACCCGGGCACGCAGCCGGGTCACGTACATGACGACACCGCCCGACAGCCGCAGCCGGGAGAACCGCTGGTGGACGGCCGCATCGGAACCACGCGTCCGGTGCAGGCCGTCCTCGATCTCGACGGCGGACATGGACAGCTTGAGACGGGGGCCGGCGGGCCGGCTCACCACTCCTTCGAACCGGCCGCCCCACAGGGTGAGCCGCGCGGCTTCGAGCCCGGAATCGGCGGGCCCGGAGAGGTGGGGGGCCGGCAGGGCGAGAACGAGAGCCACCGGGACGGCCGCGATCGCGCGCAGCGGTTCCTCCCGCCGGCGGACGGGGCGGCCGTCGGGGCTCCAGGCGCACAGGAGCGCGCCACCCGTGAGCCCGGCGAGCATGCCGAGGCCGAGACCGCCGAGGTTGGACGTGACGAATGAGCCCAGTGACAGCGCGATGGCGGCGACCCCGAGGAACACCCGCTGCCCGTGCTGCCACCAGCTCAGCAGGCCGGCCGCGACGAGGAGCAGCCCCGCCAGATAGCCGGAGATCCCGGCGACCCCCTGCCGGACCAGGAGCGGGAGCGGCGCGAGCGGCGCCAGCAGGATGACGGCCCCACCGGCGGCCACCCACAGCCCGCCCCAGAAGGGACGGGTACGCCGCCACCGGCGGAATCGGGTGTCAGGCATGGTCAGAAGCACTCGTGGTCGCCGGGCTCGAAGCTGAGCCGCAGCCCGTTGAGCCGGAAGGTGCCGGCGTTGACGGCGTAGGCGGTCTGCCGCAGGCCGGTGATGCGCACGGTGGCCGCCTGCTGGCCGATGTCGCCCGGACGGCCGCCCAGACCGGCGGGGGCGTCGAGGGTGGCGGCGTCGCGGCCGATCTCGATGTCGCCGAACGTGACGTCGCCGGAGAGCTGGTGGAGGTCGATGACGAGGTTCGCGGCCTCCACGGGCCGCTCTCCGTCGCCCGCCCTGACCAGGAACGTGACCGGGCCGACTGGAGTGCGTACGAGCGCCGACTGGCACAGGCCGGTGATCCGCGCCCGGCCGATCACCGAGACGAGGACCGGACGCCGCCCCTCGGCGGTCGACGTCACGTCTCCGTACTGGGCGAATCCCTTGCCCACGAGCCGGTCGGCCGAGATCTTGAACCGCTCGCCGGACAGCGCGAACGACGCCGCGACGCCCCCTTCGCCGGTCACGCCGACGAGGATCGCGGCCGCCGCCAGCGCGGGGACGAGCACCGCGGCGAAGCGCCGCCACCGCGTGCGGCCGAGCCGCGTCTCGGCTGACATGGCGCTCACCTTCGCTCGGGCGCGGGACGGGGAAGCCGGAACGAGTGAACCGGCGGGCCCAGTATAGGGACTCTTTGCATAATGTTGACTACTCTCGGCAACATTCCTTACGTTTCCGCGGCGCACCACACCATCCCTTAACAGGAGGCATGACGCTTACCAGCAAGGAACACGAACAGTCGCTGTTCGACCACGTACGGCTGTGATGCCATGGGTGTCGCCGACGAACAGGAAAGGTGGCATATGAGCGCAGGCGGGAACGAGCGGACATGGCCGGGGCGAGCGGTGGCGATCGTGGGCGTGGGCTGCCGGCTTCCCGGCGGCATCCGCGACCTCGACGGACTGTGGCAGGCCCTGCTGCGCGGTGACGACCTGGTCGGCACCGTGCCGCCGGACCGGTTCGAGGCCGAGCGGTACGTCGACGAGTCCCTCCCGCGCCCCGACCGCAGCTACACGCGGGCGGGCGGCTTCCTCGACGACCTCACCGGCTTCGACGCCGCCTACTTCGGGATCTCGCCCAAGGAGGCGGCCTCGATGGACCCGCAGCAGCGGCTGCTCCTGGAGATGGCCGCAGAGGCGCTCGACGACGCCGGCATCGCCCCGGCACGCCTGGCGGGGACCGACACGGGGGTGTTCGTCGGCGTCTCCGATCCTTCGTACGGGGTGCTGCAGGCGCTGGAGCCCGGCGGGATCGGCCCCTACTCGATGTCGGGCAGCGCGTTGTCGATCGCGGCCAACCGGCTCTCGTACGCCTTCGACCTGCGCGGGCCGAGCATGAGCATCGACACCGCCTGCTCGTCGGCGCTGCAGGCGGTGGAGCGCGCCTGCCGGGCGCTGGTCGACGGCTCCACGCGGACGGCGCTGGCCGGGGGCGTGAACGTGCTGCTGAGCCCGACCGGGTTCGTCGGGTTCAGCCAGGCGTCGATGCTGTCGCCGACCGGGCGGTGCCGGGCGTTCTCGGCCGACGCCGACGGGTTCGTCCGGTCGGAGGGCGGTGGCGTGGTCGTGCTCAAACGGCTGGAGGAGGCGCTCGCCGACGGCGACCGGATCCACGGTGTCATCGTGGGCGCCGCCGCCAACAACGACGGCCGCACGATGGGGCTGGCGCTGCCCCGTACCGAGGCGCAGGAGGCACTGCTGCGGCAGGTGTACCGGGAGGCCGGGATCAGCTCGGACGAGGTCGCGTACGTGGAGGCGCACGGCACCGGCACCCAGGCGGGCGACCCGGCCGAGTGCGGGGCGCTGGGGCGGGCGCTGGGCACGGCGCGGTCGGGCGGCCCGCTGCCGATCGGCTCGGTCAAGACGAACCTGGGGCACCTGGAGCCGGCCTCGGGCATGCCGGGGCTGTTCAAGGCGCTGCTGGTGCTGCGGCACGGGACGATCCCGGCGTCGCTGCACGCCTCGACGCTCAACCCGGCCATCGACTTCGACGGGCTCGGGCTGAGCGTCGTCACCCGGCCGCGCCCGCTGCCCGAGACGGGCGGCCGGGCGGTGGTCGGGGTGAACTCGTTCGGGTTCGGGGGCGCGAACGTGCATGTGGCGGTGGCCGCGCCGCCCCTCCGAGCGGCGCCGGCGCGGCCGGAGGGGGCCGCGCCGGTGCCTGTCGTCGTGTCGGCCCGGGCCGCGGGCGCGCTGCCGGAGGCCGTCGCGCGGGCGGCCGAGCACCTGGCGTCGGTGGACGAGGGTGACTTCTACGACGTGGCCTACACCGCCACCCGGCGGCGCGGCCTGCACCGGCACCGCGCCGTGGTGCTCGCCGCGTCCGCGGCGGAGGCGGCGGGCAGCCTGTCCGGTCTGTACGGTTCGTCGCCGGTGATCGGGGAGGCGGTGGAGCGGGGCCGGGTGGCGCTGGTGTTCTGCGGCAACGGCTCGCAGTGGGCCGGGATGGGCGCCGGCCTGCTGAGTGATCCTGCCTTCCGTAAGGCCGTCGAGGCCGTGGACGACGAGCTGGCGACCCGGCTGAGCTGGTCGGTGCTGGAGGAGCTGACGCTGCCCCCGGACCGGTGGCGGCTGTCGGCGACCGAGCGGGCCCAGCCGCTGCTCTTCGCCGTCCAGGCCGGGCTCGCCGGGATGCTGGAGGCGGCGGGCGTGCGGGCGGGGGCGGTGCTCGGTCACAGTGTCGGCGAGGTGGCCGCCGCGTACGTCGCCAAGGCGCTCTCGCCCGCCCAGGCCGCGCAGGTGATCGCCGAGCGCGGTCTGGCGCAGGCCGCGACGCGTGGGCAGGGCCGGATGGCGGCGGTCGGGCTGCCCGAGGCCGAGGCCCGGCAGCTCCTGGCCGGTTACCCCGGGGTGGAGGTGGCCGCGGTCAACTCCGACCGCGACGTCACGGTCGCGGGGCCAGGGGCGGCGCTCGGAAGGCTGGGCGGGGATCTGGCGGCACGCGAGGTGTTCTTCCGCGAGCTGGACGTGGACTATCCGTTCCACAGCGCGGCCATGGACGGGGCTCGCGAGCCGCTCCGCGCGGCGCTGGCCGACCTGCGGCCGTCGCGGACGCGGATCCCCATGGTGTCGACCGTGACCGGCGAGCCGCTGACCGGCGAGGAGCTCGACGCGACGTACTGGTGGCGCAACGTAAGGCGGCCCGTGCGCTTCTCGGCGGCGGTCGAGCGGGTGCTCGCCGACGGGTTCGACGTGCTGGTGGAGGTGGGCCCGCACCCGGTGCTGCAGTCGTACCTGCGCCGCGTCGCGGCCGCCGCCCGCATCCGCGCCGCCGTGGTGCCGACGCTGCGGCGTGCCGCTGTGGAGGAGACCGCCGCGACAGGCGCCGAGGTGCCAACCGTGCGGCGTGCCGCTGTGGAGGAGACCGCCGCGAGCGCCGCCGTCGGCTCGGCGGTGGCGGCGGTCGTCGCGGCCGGGGGTGACGTCGACTGGGACCGCTACTTCCCGCGGCCGGGCCTCGTACGGTCGCTGCCCGCGTATCCGTGGCAGCGGCAGCGGCACTGGCTGGGCGGCCCGCTGACCTGGGTGCGCACGATCGGCGACCCCGAGATCACGCACCCGTTGCTGGGCCAGCGGCTGCCCGCGCTCGACCCTTCCTGGTACGGGGAGATCGACCAGGTCCGGGTGCCCTGGGTGACCGACCACCGGGCGGGCGGGGCCGCCGTGATGCCCGCGACCGGCTACGTGGAGATGGCGCTGGCGGCGGGCCGGCAGGCGATCCCGGACGCCGGCGAGGCGATCGAGGTCGACCGGGTGAGCATCACCCGCGCGCTGGTGGTGCCGGGGCCGGGCGCGGAGCCGGTCTGCGCGCAGACGTCGCTGTCCGCCGAGACGGGCACGATCACGGTGGCGAGCACGACGCGGCGCGGGCAGCATCCGCGCGAGCACTTCCGGGCGCGGGTCCGGCCGCTGCTACGCCCGGCCCCGGCGCCGCTCGACCTGGCGGAGCTGCGCGCCCGCGTCGCCGAGCCCGTGGACGTGCCCGCCTACTACGCGCGGGCCGCCGAGGGACGCATGGTGTGGGGTCCGGCGTTCCGGGTGCTGACGGGGTTGTGGCGGGCCCCGGGCGAGGTGCTGGGCACGTACACGTGCCCTGACCAGCGGGACGAGCGCTACCAGGCGCATCCCGTACTGTTCGACAGCGCCCTGCAGGCGGGCGTGCTGTGGCTGGTGGACGCGCTGGTGGGCGGCACGGGTTATATGCCTGCCGCGATCGGGTCGGTCCGGCTCTGGGGCAGACCGGCTCCGGAAGGTTTCCTGCATGTACGGGAACGTTCCAGTTCTGTCGAGGAGGTGTGCTGGGACATCACGGTCACCGGGGACGACGGCCGGGTGGCGGCCGAGATGGAGGGGGTCAGGCTGCGCAGGACGCCCGGCCTGCACGCCACGCGGACCGAGCGCTACCACGTCGAACTACGGGCGGCGCCCCGGCCCGGGGAGCCGGCGGACGCCTGGCCGGGGCCCGATCCGGCGGGCATACTCGCGGTGGCTTCCGCGCGGCTGGACGAGGTGCGCTCGGCCTGGCGTGAGCTGCGCTACCCGGAGTACGCGGCCAAGCTGGAAGAGACGTTCGCCCGTACGCTCGGCGCGGCGCTGGCGGCCTTGACCGGCGGTGGCGAGCTGACCGTCGACGATCTGGCCGCCGCCTGCCGGGAGCCGCACCACCGTGCGCTGGTCCGGGCGGCGCTGCCGCTGCTGGAACGGCACGGCGTGCTGGAACGCCGCGGCGAGCGGGAGGTGCGCCTGGCCCCGCCCGCACCGGTCACGACCGAACTGCGGCGGCTGGCCGTGGCGGGGGCGGCGTTCCCCGCGCAGACGGCGCTGGCGGTGCGGGCCGGGCTGCGGCTGCGCGAGGTGCTGGCCGGGGAGGTCGCGGCCGGCGACGTGCTCGGCGCGGACGGGGCCGGGGAGCTGCTGGACCAGTACCACGACGTGGGGCCGGCGAGCCTGTTCGCGAACCGGCTCGCGCGGGCGCTGGTGGAGCAGGTCGTCAAGGGGTGGCCGGCCGACCGGCCGCTGCGGATCCTGGAGGTGGGCGCGGGGACGGGCGGCACCACGGTGACGTTGCTGCCGATCCTGCCGGTCGACCGGGTTCGCTACACGGTGACCGACGTGGCCGAGCCGGTGCTGGCCCGGTTGCGGCAGCGGCTGTCCGGGGTGGACGTCGCCGAGTTCGGCCTGCTCGACCTGGACGCCGACCCGGTCGGGCAGGGGTGGCCGGCCGGCGGGTTCGACTTCGTGGTGGCGGCCGGGTGCCTGCATCTCGCGCGTGACCTGCCCTGCGCCCTCCGCGGGCTGGGACGGCTCCTCGCCCCGGGCGGCAAACTGCTCGTCGCGGGACCGCACCGGGCCGGACCGCTGCTGCCCTTCCTGGGGCTGACACCGGAACTCTGGGGCCCCGACGCGCTGCCGTCCGCCCAGCGGTGGCCGGAGCTGCTGGCGGAAGCCGGATACGCCGACATCATCCAGACCGGCCCTGAACAGGACCCTGAAGCGGGCGACTTCTCCGTACTCCTCGCCACCTCTCCCCCCGACCACATGGCGGAGAGGATCGCCGGCGGCAGTGCGGACGGCGTGTGGGTCGTCGCTGCGGAGGACGACGGGGATCCGCTCGCCGTCGAGCTCGCTTCGTTGCTGCGGGAGCGGGGTGGGCGGGCGAATGTGGCGCCTCTCGCCGATGATCCCGCCGCGTGGGCGGCCGGGGCCTTGTCGGCGAACATGGTCACGTTCGCGGTCGTCCTCGGCGGCACAGGCCCGGAGGACGCCGTCGAACGGATCACCCGCCGGGCCGCGGCGCTCCGCGCGATCGCCCTGGCCTGCGAGCAACTGCCGCACCACGTCCAGGTGAGGCTGTGGCTGGTGACCCGCCCATGCGGCGCGCTCCCGGAGCCGGGACCAGCCGACGACGTCTACGCCGGAAACACCAACCCGGTGAAGACCGCCGACCCCGCGTACCCCGAGAACGCCGCCGACCCCCTACAGACCATCCACCCCGAGGATG
Organism: Nonomuraea harbinensis; assembly: GCF_019396385.1. Taxonomy (GTDB): domain Bacteria; phylum Actinomycetota; class Actinomycetes; order Streptosporangiales; family Streptosporangiaceae; genus Nonomuraea; species Nonomuraea ferruginea. The sequence goes on from NZ_JAHKRN010000027.1 coordinate 110,086, forward strand.
CCGCCACCTGGGGGACGGTGCGGTCGCTCGGGAACGAGCAGCCCCAGTTGGACGCCCGGCGGGTGTGCCTGCACCGTAGTGGCGACGTCCGGCGCGACGCGGCGCGGCTGGTGGCGGAGCTGGTGTCGGCCGGGGAGGACGACGAGATCCTCCTCACTCGCCGGGGCCGGTTCACGCCGCGTCTGGTGAGGTCGGCGCCGCCGTCCGTCCCCGCCGGCCGCCGGGGCGCGTACCGGCTGGCGGTGCGTGACCCGGGGCTGTCGTACGAGCTCTGCTGGGAACAGGCTGAGATCCCGGAGCCCGGGCCGGGCCAGGTGCTGATCGAGGTACGGGCGATCGGGCTGAACTACCGCGACGTCATGTTCACGGTCGGCCTGCTCCCGTCGGAAGCGGTCGAGGCGGTCTTCGGCGGCCACGAGCTGGGCCTGGAGTGCGCCGGCACCGTCACCGCCGTGGGGCCGGGCGTCGTCCGGCTGAGGCCCGGCGACCGGGTGATGGCCGCGGGCCCGGTGGGGTTCGGCAGCCACGCGGTGGCCGAGGAGTGGACGGCCGTCCGGATCCCCGACAGTCTCACCTTCGCCGCGGCGGCCACGCTGCCGATGGCGTTCTCGACCGCCTACCACTCGCTGCACGGGTGCGCGCGGCTCCGGCCCGGCGAGACGCTGCTGGTGCACGGCGGCGCGGGCGGGGTCGGCCTGGCCGCGCTGGAGTACGCCAGGCACGCCGGCGCGCGGGTGATCGCCACGGCGGGCAGCGAGGCCAAGCGCGACCTGCTGCGGGCGCTGGGCGCCGCGCACGTGCTGGACTCGCGCAGCCTGCGCTTCGGCGAGCAGGTCAGGGAGCTGACCGGGGGCCGCGGCGTGGACGTCGTGCTCAACTCCCTGGCCGGGGAGGCCATCAGCCGCGGCCTGGAGTGCCTGCGGCACGGCGGCAGGTTCGTCGAGCTGGGCAAGCGCGACATCTACGAGAGCAGGCACGTGGCGCTGCGGCCGTTCGGCGACAACATCGCGTTCTTCGGCGTGGACGTGGGCACCCTCATGTGGAAGGACCCGGCGCTGATGGCCGAGCAGATGACGGCCGCGTTCCAGCACGTGCACGACCAGCGCCCGCTGCCGCACACGGTGTTCCCGGCCGAGCGGGTGGCCGACGCGTTCGCCCTGATGCGGCACTCCCGGCACATCGGCAAGGTCGTCGTCTCCCTCGGTGACCCTGTCACGGTGCGGTCCCTGCCCACCCGGCGTCCGGCTGCGGGCACGTACCTGATCACGGGCGGGCTGAGCGGGTTCGGCGCGGAGACGGCGCGGCACCTGGCGCGGGGCGGGGTGCGGCGGCTGGCGCTCGTCAGCCGCCGCGGCGCGGACACCCCGGGCGCGGACACGCTGCTGGAGGAGCTGCGCGGCCTCGGCGCGGCGGCCACCGCGCACGCGGCCGACGTGGCCGACCGCGACGCCATGCGGGACATCCTGCGCGAACTGGACGCTTCCGGCCACCCCGTGCGCGGCGTCGTGCACGCCGCCATGCATCTCGACGACGCGGCGCTGGCCGATCTCTCCGACGACCGGATCCGGGCGGTCCTGCGCCCCAAGGTCGCGGGCGCGCTGGTGCTGGACCAGCTCACCGCGGACCTGCCGCTGGAGGCGTTCGTGCTGTACTCGTCGCTGACGACGATCGGCAACATCGGGCAGTCGCCGTACGTGTCGGCGAACCTGTTCCTGGAGGCGCTGGCGCGACGGCGGCGGGCCCGGGGCCTGCCCGCGCTCGCGGTCTGCCTGGGCGCGCTCGCCGGCACCGGCGTGCTGGCGCACGGCACGCAGGCCGAGGCGCTGAAGCGGTTCGGCATCGACTCGGTGGACCCCGCCGTGGCGCTCGCCGCCGTGGACGCCATGCTGGCCGACGGGGCCGACGTGGCCGTGGTGGGCCGCTGCGACTGGGCCAGGCTGCGGCAGACGCTCCCCGGCCTGCGACGGCCGTGGCTGTCGGCGGTGCTGCCGCCCGGCGCCGATCAGGCCCCCGACACCGGCGACCTGCTGTCGGAGCTGGCCACGATGACCGGCGACGAGGCGCACGAGCACGTCGTCGAGCAGATCACCGGCCTGCTGTCCGCGGTCCTGCTCGTCCCGGCCGCAGACATCGCCCCCGACCGGCGGTTGGACGAGTACGGCCTGGACTCGCTCATGGCCACGCAGCTGCTGCTGTCCATGCGGCACGCGTTCGGGGTGGACATCCCGCCGATGGAGCTGATCCGCAGCGCCGGGACCGTCACCGACATCGCCCGTACGGTGCTCCTCCACCTGGGGCTGCACTCCACGCGTCCGGCTTCCTGAGGAGACCGCCATGGCTTCCGTGCACGCCCGGGTGGCCGGTGTGGCCGCCCACCTGCCCGAGACCACGATGACCACCGCGGAGGTGGAGGACCGGCTCGCCGCCCGCAACCCCGGGCTGGTCCTGCCCCGGGGAGTGATCCACAACGGCAGCGGCGTCCGCCGCAGGCACGTCGCCCCGCCAGGGGAGAAACCGTCGGACCTGGCCGCGCACGCCGCCCGCGCGCTGCTGGACGAGCAGGACCTGCACGCCCGCGACCTCGACCTGCTCGTCTACGCGGGGGTGACCATCGACCTCGTCGAGCCCGCGACCGCGCACGTCGTGGCGGCGAAGCTGGGCGCCGGCTGCCCGGTGTTCGACGTGCGCAACGCCTGCAACAGCGTGCTGAACGCGATCCAGGTGGCGGAGGCGCTGATCGTCACCGGCCGGCACCGGCGGGTGCTGATCTGCTGCGGCGAGCTGCCGACCGCGTTCATGCCGTGGACGCTCTCCGGCGCCGACGAGTTCATGACGGTCGCCGCCGCCTACACGGTGTCGGACGCCGGGGCCGCGCTGCTGCTGGAGGCCGCGGCGGAGCCGGGGGTGCTCGGTCATCGGTTCGCCGCCCAGTCCCACGGGTGGGACGCCGCCACCGTGGCGCTGCGGAACCTGACGTCCGACCCGGCGACCGACTGGCCGGTCATCCGCCCGCTCACCGTCGACGCCATCGGACTGATACGCGGCATCGAGGCGACCGACCACGCCGTCTTCTCCGATCCGCTCGCCGACCTCGGCCTCACCTGGGACGACTTCGCCGTCGTGTGCGTGCACCAGGCGTCGCTGCCCGCGCTGTGGAAGTTCTGCGCCCACGTCGGGATCCCGCCGGAGAAGGTCGTCGTCACCATCGTCCAGCACGGCAACCTGGTGGCGGCGACGATACCGGTCCAGCTCGCCCAGGCGGTCGCCGCCGGACGGGTGCGGCGCGGCGACCTGGTCGCGTTCGTCGGCCTGGCGAGCGGGTTCAGCGCCGGCACCGTCGTGGTGCGGTGGTGACCCCGGTGCCGGTGAGCGAGCTGGTCACCCGGGCCGAACGCTGGGCCGCCGACCGGCCGGACACCCTCGCCTGCCAGGTCGGCGGGCGGGCGCCGCGCTCGGCCAGTTACGGGGAGATGGCGCGATCGGTGGAGGAGACGGCGGCCGCGCTGGCGCTCGGCGGGGTGCGGCCCGGCATGCGGACGGTGCTGCTGGTGCGTCCGGGCGTGGAGCTCGGCGTGCTGGTGCTCTCGCTGCTGCGGCTGGGGGCGGTGCCGGTCATGGTCGATCCGGGACTGCCGTACGCGGCCGTCCGGCGGTGCCTGGAGCGGGCCGCGCCGGAGGCGTTCATCGGGGTGCCGCTCGCCCAGGCGGCCCGGCTGGCCCTGGGCTGGGCCCGGCGCACCAGCCGCGTCGTCATCACAGTCGGACCCCGCCGCTTCTGGCCGGGATCGACCCTCGACGCCCTGCGAACCGCCGCCCGCGACCTGACACCGGACCCGCGAGCCGCCACCCCCGGACCCACACCGGCCCCGCGAACGACCGCCCGTGGCGCGGTGCCGGGTCTGCCGGCGCCCGAGCCCGGTGATCTGGCGCTGATCGCGTACACCTCCGGTTCGACGGGGCCGCCGAAGGGGGTGCCGTTGCGGCACCGGCACCTGACGGCGCAGCTCGACCTGCTGGCCGGGCTGGAGCTCATCCGGGCCGGCGCGCCCGTGCTGTCGACGTTCATCCCTTTCGCGCTGGGGGCGGCGGCGCTGGGCGCGACAGCCGTGCTGCCCGATCTGGACCCGCGGCGCCCGCTGCGGTTCGACCCCGCGGCACTGGCCGCGGACATCCGCCGGTACCGGGTGTCCACCCTGTTCGCCGCGCCCGCCCTGCTGGACCGGCTGGCCCGGCACTGCGTGGCCCGCGGCCTGGTGCTGGACTCGCTGGAGACGGTGGCGGTCGCCGGGGCGCCGCTGCCGCTGCCGACGCTGGACCGCGTCCGCGCCTGCGTCCCCGGCGCGGCCCGGGTGCTGTCGGTGTACGGGGCGACCGAGTGCCTGCCGGTGGCCGCGATCGAGGGCGCCGAACTGGTCGCGGCGCACGCCGCACACCGGGGGGCCGGGACATGCCTGGGCCCGCCCCTGCCCGGGGTCGAGGTCCGCGTCATCGGCGTCACCGACGGGCCGATCGCCCGATGGGCCGGGAACCTGACGGTGCCGCCCGGCACCGTCGGGGAGTTCGTCGTCTCCTCCCCCGCCGTCAGCGATCCGTACCTGGAGGACCCGAGGGCCACCGCCCTGGCCAGGATCCCGGACGGCGACCGGGTCTGGCACCGTATGGGCGACCTGGGCCGGCTGGACGAGCACGGCCGGCTGTGGTTCGCGGGCCGCAAGTCCGAACGCGTCCGCGCCCCGGACGGCGACCTCTACACCGACCACGTCGAGACACTCCTGGCCGGAGTGCCGGGTGCGCGCCGCGTCGCCCTGGTGGGCGCCGGCCCACGCCCCGTCCTCGTGGTGGAGCCCGAGCCGGGCTTCCGGCGCGACCTCGTACGGGCCGGGATCCTCGCGGAGGCCGCGCGGCACCCGCGCACGGCGGGCCTGCGCGAGGTGCTGTTCCACCGCCGCTTCCCGGTGGACGCCCGGCACAACAGCAAGATCCGCCGGGACGTGCTCGCCGCCTGGGCGGCCCGGCGGTCGCGCGGAGGCAGCCGGTGAACGTCCTGGTCACCGGGGGCGGCGGGTTCCTCGGCCGTGCCGTGTGCCGCCGCCTGGTCGCGCGCGGCGACACCGTGCGCGCGCTGCACCGCCGCCCGCGTCTCGAACTGGACGCGCTGGGCGTCACCCAGTACCTGGCCGACATCCGCGACCCGGCGGCCGTCCGCGCCGCCGTCGACGGGTGCGAGGCCGTGGTCCACTGCGCCGCCAAGGCCGGGGCGCACGGCGCGTCCCGGGACTTCGCCGAGGTCAACGTGCACGGGACGCGCAACGTGGTGGACGCCTGCGCGGCAGCCGGGGCACGGCTGGTCCACGTGTCGTCGCCGAGCGTCGTGCACAACGGGCGCGACCTGGACGGCGTGGACGAGTCCGTCCCGTACGCCACCCGGTTCACCGCGCCCTACCCGCGCACCAAGGCGGCGGCCGAACGGCTCGTGCTGGCCGGGCCGGCGCCGTCCGTCGCGCTGCGCCCGCACCTCATCTGGGGGCCGGGCGATCCGCACTTCCTGCCCCGGTTCGTGGCGAACCGGCACCGGCTGTGGCTGCTGGGCAGGGCGGACAAGACCATCGACACCGTCTACGTCGACAACGCGGCCGACGCCTGCGTGCTGGCCCTCGACCGGCTGCGGCCCGGGTCGCCGCTGTGCGGGCGGGCGTACTTCATCACCCAGGGCGAGCCGTGCGGTTTCGGCGTCTGGGTGAACGCGCTGCTCGCGGCGGCCGGGCAGCCTCCGGTGCGGCGTCGGCTGCCCGCCGGACCGGCGATGGCGGCGGCCGGGATGCTGGAACGGCTGGCCGCGCAGGGCGGCTGGGAGCCGCCCCTGACCCGGTTCCTGGTGGAGCAGGCGTCCACGGCGCACTGGTTCGACATCTCCGCGGCCCGCCGCGACCTCGGCTACCGGCCACGCGTGAGCATGGCCGAAGGGCTCGCCCGCCTGACCGCCCACCTCTCGGAGTCCCCGTGACGCGTTTCCCCGGCTACCCGTTCACCTCCCGCTGGCACGCCCACCCCGGCGGGCTGCGCCAGCACTACGTGGACGAGGGGACGGGTGCCCCGGTGCTGTTCGTGCACGGCAACCCGTCCTGGAGCTACCTGTGGCGGCGGCCGATCCTGGCCCTGCGTGACCGGTTCCGCTGCGTCGCTCCGGACCACATCGGCATGGGACTGTCCGACAAGCCGGCCGCCCGGGAGTACGACCACACCTTCGCCTCGCGCGTCGACGACCTCGACGCGCTGGTCGGACACCTGATCGCCCACCGGGGCGCCCCCGAGCGGGGCTGGACGCTCGTCATGCACGACTGGGGCGGGCCGATCGGCATGGCGTGGGCCTGCCGCCACCCCGGGCGCGTCGCCCGGCTCGTCGTCCTCAACACGGCGGCCTTCCCCAGCCCGCACGGCGAGCGGGTCCGCCTTCCACTGCGGGCGCCGCTGTGGGTGCTGCGCCGCACCCGGCTCGGCGCGCGGCTGTTCTTGCGGCACAACCTGTTCGCCCGCGGCGCGACCTGGCGTCCGCTCGGCGTTCGCCGCCGCATGCCCGCCGACGTGCGCGCCGCATTCCTCGCCCCGTACGACCGGCCCGAGCACCGGGTGGCCGTCCAGCGGTTCGTGCATGACATCCCGCTGCGGCCGGGCGACCGGGCGTGGCCGCTCCTCGAAGGCACCGGCCGGCGGCTCGACCGGTTCGCCGGGCTGCCGGCCTTCGTCGGCTGGGGGCTGCGCGACCCGGTCTTCGACCCCGCCATGCTGGCCGAGTGGCGGCGCCGCCTGCCCCACGCCAGGGTCGAGGTCTGCCGTCGAGCCGGCCACTACCTCCTGGAGGACGCCCACGAGCGGTTCGTCCCCGCCATCCGCAGCTTCCTGACCGAGACGTAGCGCGGCGGGAGGCCGAGTCTGTCCGAGTGCGTCCGAACCCCTGTCGGACACCTCGGCCGGGGACTTCACTGGGGACCTGACCTGATTACGGATGATCGGAGGTCCTCATGCGGCTCCTCGGCCGGCTCTTCCTGGCGTTCACCGCGGCCACAGTCTGTCTCCCCACGGCCGGTGCGGCGGCGGCCACCGTGGCCCCGACGCCCGTGATCCGCGCCGACTTCCCCGATCCGGACGTCATCCAGGTCGGCTCCACCTTCTACGCGTACTCCACCAGCAGCAGGCCCGGCCGCATCCCGGCCGCCAGCGCCCCGTCCGCCACCGGCCCGTGGACCGTGCGCGGGGACGCGCTGCCGGCCAAGCCGTCCTGGGCGGGCGACGGCGGGTTCTGGGCGCCGGACGTCTCCCGTCTCCCCGACGGCCGCTACCTGATGTACTTCACCGGCCCGAGCACCGCCACCGGGCGCATGTGCGTCGGCGCCGCGACCTCGGCGAACCCGCTCGGCCCCTTCCAGCCGGCCGGCGGCTCGCCGCTCGTCTGCGACGCGGACGAGGGCGGCGACATCGACCCGTCCAGCTTCGTCGACACCGACGGCAAGCGGTATCTGCTGTACAAGAACGACGGCAACGCCGTCGGCCGGCCCACCATCCTGTGGCTGCAGCAGGTCGCGGCCGACGGCGTCACCTTCGTCGGCGGCCGCACCGAGCTCATCCGCGACGACAGGCCCGAGGAGGCCGGCGTCATCGAGGCGCCCGTGCTCGTCAAGCGGCCCTCCCAGTACGTGCTCTTCTACTCGGGCGGCTCCTACATCGGCAACACCTACTTCACCGGCTACGCCGTGTCCCCGTCGCTCACCGGGCGCTACACCAAGGCGTACCGGCCGCTGATGACGACCGCCACCTTCGACGGAGCCGTACAGGGACCCGGCGGGACCGACGTGCTCGGCGACCGCGCCTTCTTCCACGGCTGGGTGGGCGACGCCCGCCACCTGTACACGGCGGCGCTGGGCTGGGCCGGCGACTATCCGGTCGTGCGCGGCAGCCGCGTACGGTACGAGGCCGAGCGCGGCACGCTCAACCGCGCCACCGTCCGCACCGGCGCGGCCGGGGCGTCCCAGGGAGCCGTCGTGGCCAAGATCGACCATGCGGACAGCTGGGTCGACGTCCGGGTGTTCGCGCCGGTCGCCGGGGCCTACACCGCGCACGTCGCCTACGCGGCCGGCTACGGCGACGCGCAGCACCTGGTGACGGTCAACGGGACCACGCGGTTCACCCTGGACTACCCCGACCGCGGCTGGGACAACTGGACGCAGGTCAGGGCCCCGCTCACGCTGAACGCCGGCTGGAACACCCTGCGCCTGCAGCACCGGACGCGCTGGGCGGAGCTGGACCACATCGAGATCGCCTGATCCACGGGCCGGCCGCACCGTCACGTGAAATTTTCACGTGACGGTGCGGCG
>NZ_JAHKRN010000028.1 GCF_019396385.1 Nonomuraea harbinensis
CGCCCCCCGCCCGGCGGCGCCGGTGGGCGATGCCTGCGGTGGCGGCGGCCGCCGCGGCCGCGGTGGTGGGCACCGCCGCGGTGTCGGCGAGCCTGCTCGCCTCCGGAGGAAGCGAGACCACGGTCCAGCCGCCACCGGTCGTGGCCCAGAGCCAGCCGTCCAGGGAAGAGGCCAAGGCCCGCGCCTACGCGCTCACCGACAGCGGCCACAACTACAGCGACCAGGAGCTGGCCCAGGCGCTCGGCGACTTCCTCGCGCCCGCCCCGATCGTCGGCGGCGAGTCCGGCGGCAACCAGGTCGACCACTGCGTCGGCACGGTTTCCAGCCGGGCCAAGCTCGAGGTCTTCGCCGTCGACCAGGGCCAGTACAACGGCCAGGAGGCCATCATCATGGCGTCCTGGAAGAACAAGGAGACCAAGCGGCTGCGCATCGACGTCGTCGACCCGTTCAACTGCAAGAACCTGCGCAAGCCCGCTCTGGGCCGCTGGTAGTCCCTGACCTGTGAAGAGCCCGCCTCGGCGGGCTCTTTCGCGTGTGCGCCCGGGGGCCGGGAATGGCGACGGCTTAGGATCTGTTGAGGCCAAAGGCAACATCAGACTAGAGAGGCGTGGGAGCGTTGGACGACGTTCGTAACGTGATCATCATCGGATCCGGTCCCGCCGGATACACCGCGGCCGTCTACTCCGCACGCGCCGAACTCCAGCCTCTGGTCTTCGAAGGCTCCGTCACCGCCGGCGGCGCGCTCATGAACACCACCGACGTGGAGAACTTCCCCGGGTTCCCCGACGGCATCATGGGCCCCGACCTCATGGGCAACCTGCGCAAGCAGGCCGAGCGGTTCGGCGCCGAGCTGATCGCCGACGACGTGGTGGAGGTCGACCTCAAGGCCGATCCCAAGGTCGTCAAGACCTACGACCAGACCTACTACGCCAAGTCGGTCATCCTCGCGATGGGCTCCGGCTACCGCGAGCTCGGTCTGGAGAACGAGAAGCGGCTGTCCGGCCGCGGCGTCTCCTGGTGCGCGACCTGCGACGGCTTCTTCTTCCGCAACAAGGACATCGTGGTCGTGGGCGGCGGCGACACCGCCATGGAAGAGGCGACGTTCCTGACCCGCTTCGGCCGCATGGTGACCGTGGTGCACCGCCGCGACCAGCTGCGCGCCAGCAAGATCATGCAGGATCGGGCGTTCGCCAACGACAAGATCCGCTTCATCTGGGACACCGAGGTCGTCGACGTCCTCGGCGACACCAGGGTGGAGTCCGTCAAGCTGCGCAACGTCAAGACGGGCGAGGAGTGCGACCTGGCCACCGACGCGCTGTTCCTGGCGATCGGCCACGACCCGCGCACCGAGCTCGTCAAGGGCCAGGTTGACCTCGACGACGACGGCTACATCAAGGTCGCCCACCCGACCACCGCCACCAACATCGACGGCGTGTTCGCCGCGGGGGACGTCGTCGACCACATCTACCGCCAGGCGATCACCGCGGCGGGCACCGGCTGCTCGGCGTCCCTCGACTCCGAGCGCTGGCTCGCCAACAACGAGAAGTAAGGGAGCGCATCCGTGAAGGCAGTTACCGACGCCACGTTCGAGGCCGAGGTCCTCAAGAGCGAGAAGCCCGTTCTGGTCGACTTCTGGGCCGAGTGGTGCGGCCCGTGCCGTCAGGTCGCGCCCATCCTCCAGGAGATCGCCAACGAGCACGGCGACAAGCTCGAGATCGTCAAGCTCAACATCGACGAGAACCCCGAGGTTCCCCGGCAGGCGGGTGTCCTCCAGATCCCGACGATGAACGTCTACAAGGGCGGCGAGCTCGTCAAGCAGATCATCGGCGCCAAGCCGAAGGCCATGCTGCTCCGCGAGCTCGACGGCATCATCTAGGTCCGTCCACCCGAGAGCCCTCCGCCGCGTGGCGGAGGGCTCTCGCGTTCACAGCTCGCCTCGATACCAGGCCTCGGCCTCGGCTCTCAGCGCGTGCTCGTCCGGTTCCGGCGGCCGCGCTCCGGCGGCCTTCCCCAGCAGTGCCCGTACGAACCGGTCCGGATCGTACGGAGGAGTGAAGGACGCGACGAGGGGGTCGCCCGCGTCGCAGCGGGCGCACAGGAGCACCTCGCTGATGCCCCGGACCTCGTTCCCCGAGGCGTTCGTCCAGATGTGGGGCAGGCGCAGGACGGCGAGGACGTCGCCGGTGCGGCACCTCGGGCACGCCGGGGTCATGCGAACGCGCCGGCGCCGAGCAGCGCCTTGACGTCGCCGTAGAACGCCGGCTCGGCGGCGACCCGGAACGGGCGGAGGTCCAGCAGCACGGCCCCGACCCGCACGTGCACGGGCGCCCTGCCGGGATGGGTGGTCAGGATGTGCTTGAACTCCCGGACGAGTCGCGGGTTCAGCTGGTTCTCCCTGATCGAGATCACCACGGGCGGCTCGGCGTCCGCCCGGGTGACGTCCAGGACGGCGATCTCCTCGGCGTAGAAGCTCGTCGTCTCGTCGCGCACGTTGACCCGTCCGCGTACGGAGATCACCCGGTCCTGGGCCAGCGCCTCCCCGTACAGGATGTAGGTCTTGGGGAAGACGAGGCACTCCACGGAGGCGTCGTGGTCCTCCAGGGTGACGATCGCCCACGGGCTGCCCTGCTTGGTGACCTTGCGCTGGAGGCCGGAGACGATGCCGCTGACCCGGGCCGCGGCGTCCTGCCGTCCGGAGGCCAGCAGGTCGGCGATCGTGGTGTCGCGGTTGGCGTCGAGGATGTGCTCGGCGCCGTCGAGCGGGTGGCTGGAGACGTACAGCCCGAGCATCTCGCGCTCGAAGGCCAGCAGCGTGGCCTGGTCCCACTCGCCTTCGGGGATCACGACGGAGAACCCCTCGCCGTGCTCGCTGTGCTCGCCGAAGAGCGAGTCCTGACCGCGCGCCTCGTTCCGCTTGACGTCGGCGACCAGGTCGACGGCCTGCTCGTGCACCGCGACCAGGGCCTTACGGTGATGGCCCAGGCTGTCGAAGGCCCCCGCCTTGGCCAGTGACTCGATGACCCGCTTGTTGCAGACCACAGAGGGGACCTTGGCGAGGAAGTCGTTGAAGCAGGCGTAGCGGCCCGCGGTCTCCCTGGTGGTGACGATGGCGTCCACGGCGCCGGCGCCGACGTTGCGGACGGCGCCCAGGCCGAAGCGGATGTCGGAGCCGACGGCGGCGAAGTCCAGCCGGCTGGCGTTGACGTCCGGGGGCAGCACCCTGATGCCCAGGCGGCGGCAGTCGGCCAGATAGACGGCCATCTTGTCCTTGTCGTCGCCGACCGAGGTGAGCAGCGCCGCCAGATACTCCTGCGGGTGGTTGGCCTTGAGGTAGGCGGTCCAGTAGGAGACCAGGCCGTATCCGGCGGTGTGCGACTTGTTGAAGCCGTAGCCGCTGAACGGGACCAGCACGTCCCAGACCGCGCCGATCGCCTCGGCGGAGAAGCCGCGCTCGCGCATCCCGGCGGAGAAGCGGTCCCACTCGGCGTCCAGGACCTCCTTCTTCTTCTTACCCATGGCCCGGCGCAGCATGTCGGCGGCGCCGAGGGAGTAACCAGCCAGCTGCTGGGCGATGGCCATCACCTGTTCCTGGAAGACGACCAGGTGGTAGGTATCGCCCAGGATGGGCTCCAGCGCGTGTTCCAGTTCCGGGTGGATGGGCTCGACGGGCTGCCTGCCGGTCTTGCGCAGCGCGTAGTTGGTGTGGGCGTTCATCTCCATCGGGCCGGGCCGGTAGAGCGCGTTCACCGCGGCGATGTCGGTGAACGTGGTGGGCCGCATCAGCCTCAGCAGGACCCGCATGCCGCCGCTGTCGAGCTGGAAGACCCCAAGCGTGTCGCCGCGCGCCAGCAGCTCGTACGTGGTCGGGTCGTCGAGCGGGATGTCCAGGATGTCGAGGTCGACGCCCTTGTTGGCGCGGACGCCCGCGATGGCGTCGCCGATGACGGTGAGGTTGCGCAGGCCGAGGAAGTCCATCTTCAGCAGGCCCATGTCCTCGGCCTGGGTGAACGGGAAACCGGTGATGACCGGGCCGCCGGCCTTGGGTTTGACCAGCGGGAGCACGTCGATCAGCGGCTCGCTGGAGAGGATCACGCCCGCGGCGTGCACGCCGGTGCCCCGGGTGAGGCCCTCGATGCCGGCCGCGGTGTCGATCACCCGCTTGACGTCGGGGTCCCGCTCGTACATTTGACGCAGCTCGCTCGCCTCGCCGTGCCTGGGGTGGGCGGCGTCGTGGATGGCGGCCAGCGGGATCTCCTTGCCGCCGTCCGCCGCGGGGAACGCCTTGGTGATGCGGTCGCCCAGCGCGTAGGGCAGGCCGAGCACCCGGCAGGAGTCCTTGATGGCGGCCTTGGCCTTGATGGTGCTGAAGGTGACGATCTGGCAGACCCGGTCGTCGCCGTACCTGCGCGTGACGTAGTCGATCATCTCGTCCCGCCGCCGGTCGTCGAAGTCCAGGTCGACGTCCGGCATGGTGACGCGTTCGGGGTTGAGGAAGCGTTCGAAGATGAGCCGGTGCTCGATCGGGTCGAGCTGGGTGATGCCCGTGCAGTAGGCCACCATCGAGCCCGTGGCGGAGCCGCGGCCGGGGCCCAGGCCGATGCCGTTCTCGCGCGCGTACCGGCAGATGTCGGCCACGACCAGGAAGTAGCCGGGGAACCCCATCGCGTCGATGACGGACAGCTCGTAGTCGATGCGGTCGAGCACCTCCCGGGGCGGATCGCCGCCGTAGCGGCGGCGGGCCCCGTCGAGCGTCTCCGCGCGCAGCCAGCTCGACTCGGTCTCGCCTTCGGGTACGGGGAAGCGCGGCGTCAGATCGCGGTGCGCGAACACCTCGTCGTAGTCGCCGACCCGCTCGGCGATCAGCAGGGTGTTGTCGCAGGCGCCGGGCACCTCGGCGTCCCAGAGCGCGCGCATCCGGGCGGGAGACTTGATGAAGTAGCCGCTGCCGGAGAACCGGAAGCGGTCGGCGTCGGCCAGGCGCTTGCCCGTGCCCACGCACAGGAGCGCGTCATGGGCTCCAGCCTGGTCCTCCGTGACGTAGTGGGAGTCGTTGGTGGCCAGGGGCGGCAGTCCGAGCCGCTTGCCGAGGCGCAGCAGGTCGTCCCTGACCCGGCGCTCGATGGCCAGGCCGTGGTCCATCAGCTCCAGGAAGTAGTTGCCGGGGCCGAAGAGGTCGCGGTAGCGCGCGGCGGCCTCGACGGCCTGGTCGTACTGGCCCAGGCGGAGCCTGGTCTGCACCTGGCCGGAGGGGCAGCCGGTGGTGGCGATGATGCCGGGGGCGTGTTCGGCCAGCAGTTCATCATCCATGCGCGGATATTTCTGGACATGCCCCTCCAGCCAGGCCCGTGACTGGAGGCGGAACAGATTACGCAGCCCCTGGGCGCCGGTCGCCCACATGGTCATGTGCGTGTAGAGGCCGCGCCCGGAGACGTCGCCGCCCTCGCCGGTCTCGTCGTCGGACCGGCGCAGGGCGAGGTTGTCGCTGTAGTACACCGGCTTCCGGTGGAGCCGCGACTCCGGGGCGACGTAGGCCTCGATGCCGATGATGGGCTTTACTCCGGCCTTGCGCGCCGTCCGGAAGAACTCGTACGCCCCGTGCACGTTGCCGTGGTCGCTCATCGCCACGGCGGGCATCTCCTGGCGGGCGACCTCGTCCATCAGCAGGCCGACCTTGGCGGCGCCGTCGAGCATGCTGTACTCCGTATGCACATGCAGATGGACGAAGGACACCACGTCTCCCGGTTGTAGGCTCGCTCGCGAACCCGAGCATTCGACCCGAGAGGCGGCCCGGTTGTCCAACAATCGACACGCCGATCCCCCACATCCACCGGTTGTGGACCTGGACCTCGGCACGGTCCGGGCCTTCGTCGCCGTCACCGAGGACCACTCCTTCAGCGAGGCCGCCACCCGGCTGGAGATCAGCCAGCAGGCCGTCTCCAAGCGGATCGCCAAGCTGGAGTCCGACCTCGGCATGCGGTTGTTCTACCGCTCACGCAACGGGGCCGCCCTCACCGAGGACGGCCGGGCGTTCCTGCACTACGCGCGCAGCCTCGTCGGCCTCGCGGACCAGGCGCTCGGGGTGCTGCGCGGCCGTTTCCGCCCGCTCCGGGTCGACGTCCTGGACACCAGGCTGGCCTCGGTCGAGCTGGTCAGGGCGTTCCACAGTACGGCCGAGGACCTGCACATCGACGTCACCACCTCGAACGGCCTCAGGTCGGCCCGCGGCACGCTCGCCAGGGGATCCGTCGACGCCGCCTTCGTCCGCGTCAGCGGGACGCTGGAGGAGGACCTCCGGTACGTGCCGGCCTACTTCGACCCGGTGCACCTGCTGATCAGCCGCGACCACCCGCTGGCCGACCGGCGCGCGGTGGAGGTGTCACGGCTCGCGGGATCGACCGTGTGGATGCCCGGCAACGCCCCCGGCAGCGAGTGGGCCGAGTTCTACGGCCTCCTGGGCGCCGCGTTCGACCTCCGGATCGACGCGACGGGGCCGGACTTCGGCTGGGAGCACTTCGTGGCCGACATCGCCTCGGGCGAACGCCTCGGGTTCGTCGGCGAGGGCTGCCGCCTGCCCTGGCACGCCGGTGTCGTGCAGATCCCGGTCGTCGACCCCGTCCCCGTCTACCCGTGCTCGCTGCTCTACCACCGGCAGAACCACCACCCGGTGCTGGCCTCGCTCGTCGACTTCGTGTCCGAGAGGTTCCGGCCGCTCGACCCACGGCGCCAGTGGGTGCCGGACGCCGATCGCGCCGCCCTGGCCGCAGGAGGGCGCTGACGGGCCCGTACGAGGGCGGGCGAGGGCAGACTGGGGTCAGACCGGGCGAAGGGCGCGTTCGGGGCTCATGGAGCCCAGGAGACGTTCCAGGGCGACCTCGACGTCCTCGCGCCACGAGACGGCGGTTTTCAGCTCCAGCCGCAGCCGCGGAAATCGCAAATGTGGACGAACAGTTTTAAAGCCTACGGAAAGCAAATATTCAGCAGGAACCACGCAACTCGGCTCCTCCCATTTGAGATCCCCGAATGCCTCGATCGCCTTGACCCCCCGGCGCGTGAGATCTTTGGCCACGCCCTGGATGAGCATCCGCCCCAGCCCGCCGCCGGAGAACTCCTGCACGATATGGGCCGTCATCAACAGCACGGCGTCGGCGCTGACCGGGGACGTGGGAAAGGCCACCGAACGCGGGCTGTAGAGCGGAGGGCTGTAGAGCACGAACCCCGCGGGCACCCCGTCGACATAGACGATCTTCCCGCAGCTCCCCCATTCGAGGAGCGTGCCGGAGATCCAGGCCTCCTTCTCCAGCCCCGGGTCACCCGACTTCACCGCCCGCTCTCCGCTGACAGGGTCGAGCTCCCAGAAAACACACTGGCGGCAGCGCCTTGGAAGATCTTCCAGATTGTCCAGGGTGATATTGACCAGCCGACGCGACAACTACGGCCCCAATCGTAGACCCGGAAAAGCGCGGAAAACCGCGTCCCCACCTGGCATCGTAGCCCAGTGACGGTCTCGCCAGCGGGCACCACGGCCGTACCGCCCCGTCATGGGCGACATGTCCGGCTGGCGTAACCTGGAGTCTCGGATCGATATACACCTAGGAGGTGGGCCGTGACAGAAGAGCAGGATCACGGTCAGACGCCCGCGACCCAAGGGTCGCGCATCGACGCCTACGTCGACCGGTACGCCGCGCGAGCTACCGGGATGGTCGCCTCCGAGATCCGAGCTCTCTTCGCCGTCGCGTCGAGGCCCGAGGTGGTCTCGCTCGCGGGCGGCATGCCGTACGTCACGGCGCTTCCCCTCGACATGGTCGGCGAGCTGGTCTCGGATCTCGTGACCAGGCGCGGGCCCGTAGCGCTCCAGTACGGCTCCGGCCAGGGCGACCCGCATCTGCGCGAGCAGATCTGCGAGGTCATGGCGCTGGAAGGGATTCAGGCCGGCGGCAACGACGTGGTCGTCACCGTCGGCTCACAGCAGGCACTCGACCTGATCACCCGGATCTTCATCGATCCGGGTGATGTGGTCCTGGCGGAGGGCCCCTCGTACGTGGGCGCCCTCGGCACCTTCGCCGCATATCAGGCCAAAGTGGTGCATATCGCCATGGACGATCAGGGCATCCTGCCCGAATCCCTCGCCCAGACCATCTACGCCCTGGAAACGGCGGGAGCTCCGATCAAGTTCCTGTACACGATCCCGACCTTCCACAACCCCGGCGGCGTCACGCTCAACACCGCGCGGCGCCAGCAGGTGCTCGACATCTGCCAGCGCGCCGGGGTGCTCATCGTCGAGGACAACCCGTACGGGCTGCTCGGTTTCGACGGCGAGCCGATGCGCGCGCTGCGCGCGGACAACCCCGACGGGGTGGTCTACCTCGGGTCGTTCTCCAAGACGCTCGCCCCGGGCTTCCGCGTCGGCTGGGCGCTCGCCCCGCACGCCGTCCGCGACAAGCTCGTGCTCGCCATGGAGTCGGCCGTGCTGTCCCACTCGTCGTTCACCCAGCTGGCCGTCGGCCAGTACCTCGCCACACAGCCGTGGCGCGAGCAGATCAAGACGTTCAAGGAGCTCTACCGCGAGCGCCGCGACGCCATGCTCGACGCCCTGGAGTCGCTGATGCCTCCGGAGGTCACCTGGACACGGCCCGCGGGCGGGTTCTTCGTCTGGGCGACGCTTCCCGAAGGGCTCGACTCGAAGGCGATCCTGCCCCGCGCGGTGGCCGAGCGGGTGGCGTTCGTCCCGGGCACCGGGTTCTTCTCCGACGGCAGCGGCGCCCGCCACATGCGGCTGTCGTTCTGCTACCCGGAGCCGCACCGCATCCGGGAGGGCGTCCGCCGTCTGGCGGGCGTCATCGAGCAGGAGATGCAGCTGCGCGACACGTTCGGCACCGGCTCCACCCGGGACCACCCCGGCGTGGACACGCCCGGCCCCGACCTGGCCTGACCACCTCACGAACGACCGGCGTCCGCGCGGACGCCGGTCGTTCGCCGTTCCACCCGGCCGGCGTGAACCACGCCCGTCGTACGCCACCGCCCCTTCTCCGCCGGTACGGTTGGACCTCGGGCGATCAGCGAGGAGAAGAGATGAGCGACCTGGGCCACGTGCTCGTGCTGGCCGGCGGCCTTTCCTACGAGCGTGAGGTCTCCCTGCGCTCCGGCCGCCGGGTGAGCGAGGTGCTCAGGGCGGCGGGCATCGACGTGGAGGCCCGCGACACGGACGCGTCGCTGGTGCCGTCGATCCTGGCCGACCCGCCCGACGCCGTGTTCGTGACGCTCCACGGCGGAGCCGGCGAAGACGGCGCGATCCGCTCGGTGCTGGAGCTCCTCAACGTGCCGTACGTGGGAGCCGACCCCGACGCGTGCCGGGTCGCCTTCGACAAGCCCACGGCCAAGGCCGTCGTCCGCTCGGTCGGCCTGCGCACGCCCGCCTCGATCACGCTGCCCAAGGAGACGTTCCACGACCTCGGCGCGACGGCCGTGCTCGGCCGCATCGTCGACCAGCTCGGCCTCCCCCTGTTCGTCAAGCCCGCCCGCGGCGGCTCCGCCCTGGGCGCCTCCATCGTCCGCACCGCCGAGGAGCTCCCGGCCGCGATGGTCGGCTGCTTCGCCTACGGCGACACCGCGCTGATCGAGCGGTACGTCGAGGGCATCGAGGTCGCGGTCTCGGTCGTCGACCTGGGCGAGGGCCCCGTCGCCCTCCCGGCCGTGGAGATCGTCCCCGACGAGGGCGTGTACGACTACGCCGCCCGCTACACGGCCGGCCACACGGAGTTCTTCGCCCCCGCCCGCCTGTCCCCCGCCGCGGCGGCGGCCTGCGCCGAAACCGCCGTGACGGCCCACACGGCGCTCGGCCTGCGCGACATCTCCCGCACCGACCTCATCGTCGACGCCACCGACACCCCCCACTTCCTGGAGGTGAACGTCGCGCCGGGCATGACGGAGACCTCCCTCCTGCCTATGGCGGCGGAAGCGGCGGGCCAGGACCTCGGCGACCTCTGCCGCGCCCTCCTCCAGAACGCCGCCTCCCGCCCCCGCCCCAACCTCTCCACCCTCTGACCACCCTCCCCCCGAGGACGCGCCTTTCCTCTGAGGTCGGGAGGACTGTCTCCACCGGCCACGCGAGGTTCTCAGCCGAGCTCGGACTCGTCCTGAGGGGTGCAGGAGCGCATCCCGCCGAGGTCGAGAGCAGCGCCTCCTGTCAGCCCAGCCACGTCGGAATCCATGGAGCCCTCCCGCAGGGGGACTCGCCGTCCGCCGAAGCTGGGGAGCCGCCCCGAGGGACGCAGGAGCGTCCCATCGCACACGCCCGCTGAGGTCGAGAGCAGCGCCCTCCGCCGGGGTTCGGGGGGATGCCTCCCGCCGGACGTGCCACACGCCGAGATCGAGAGCAGCACCTACCGATGCCTTCCACGCCGATGTCTCAGGAAGCATCGCCTCCTCGGAGTCGCCACCCACTGAAGCCGGAACTTGCCTTCCACCGAGAGGCGTAGGAGCGCCTTCTACGGGACTCGCCCTGCCGAGGTCGAGAGCAACTCCTCCCATCAACCCGACCACGCCGGGATATCAGAGGATCCGCCATCTGCCGAGGCTGGGAGCCGCCCCGAGAAGCGTCGGAGCGTCCCATCGCACACGCCAACCGAAGTCGGGAGCAGCGCCCTCCGCCGAGGTCCGTGGAAGTGCCTCCCGTCGTACGGGCTACCCGCCGAGGTGGCCACGCCGACGTCCCTGGGACCCTCCCCTCCGATGCGCCACACGCCGAGGTCGAAAGCAGCGCCTCCCGCTGTTCTCCCACGCAGCCTCAGCAAGCATCTCCCTCTCGGGAGTCGTCACTCACCGAAGCCGGTCCTTGCCTCCCGTCGAGAGGCGTAGGAGCGCCTCGTGCGAGGCTCGCGCTCGCCGAGGTCGAGAACAACTCCTGCCCTACCCTGACCACGCCGGGTCTCATGGACTCGCCACCCGCCGAAGCGGCGGCTTGCCCGGAGGAGCGTCGGAGCGCTTCCCATCGCACGCGTCAAGGTCGAGGGAAGCGCCTCCCACGGAACTCGCCGCCCTCTCCGAGAGCCGGGGGCAGCGCCCTCCGCCGAGGTCCGTAGGAATGCCTCCCGCCGGACGCACCACCCGCCAAGGCCGGGAGCAGCTCCTAGCGTCGCCCCCGCCACACAGGGGCCGTGGGACTCTCCCGCCCGATGCGCCACGCCGAGCTGGGACGCCCCCGCTGAAGGGCGTGGTGGCGCCTCGTCATACGCGCCCACCCACCGGGGTTGAGGCACAGCGCCTTCCACTGGACTCGTCCTCTCCGAGAGCGGGAGTAGCGTCCTCCACCAAGGTCTGTGGGAATGCTCCCCGTCGTACGCGCCACCGCCTTCTACTGGACTCGCCCTCGCCGAAGTCCAGGTACAGCGCCTGCCACCGACCCGACCGTGGTGGCTCTCCTGCCTGAGACTCGCCTCCTATCGAAGCCGGAACTCGCGTCGAGGGCGTGGGAGTGTGTCCCTTCTGATTCGCTGTCCGCCGAGGTGCTGGGGTCACGCCTGTGGGAATCGCCGGTTGCCGTGGTCCGGGGTAGCGCGTTGGGCGGCTTTCTGGATGTCGCTCAGGTCGCCGGTCGTCGGCGTGCTCGTTCCTGGATGCCGGCGCGGCCATCCTCGATCGGATGCGACGGACCTCGTACGAAGGGGCGTCTCTTTCGTAAGTAGCCTTGGCGTGTGATCGAGCCGACCTACCCGAAGAGCTTCGCCAGCGACAACCACGCCGGCGTCCATCCAGCCATCCTCGAAGCCATGGCCGCCGCCAATCAGGGCGACGCACCCGCGTACGGCGGCGACACCTGGACGGGGGCGTTCGAGCAGCGCGTCAAGGACGTGTTCGGCTCTCATGCCGAGGGTTTCGCCGTGCTCAACGGCGCGGGCGCGAACATGGTGGGCCTGGCCCTCATGCTCGGCCGCTATGACGCGATCATCTGCCCCGACACCGCCCACATCGCCACCCACGAGACCGGCGCCACGGAACGCGTCCTCGGCGTGAAGCTCATGACCGTCCCGACTCCCGACGGCAAGCTCCGCCCTGGTGACATCACCTCCCGCCTGTCCGTGCTGGGAGACCACCACCAGCCCCAGCCGCGCGTCGTCTCCATCTCCCAGGTCACCGAACTCGGCACCTGCTACTCCCCCGACGAGATCGCCGCCCTGGCCGAGACCGCTCACGCCGCCGGCATGCGCCTGCACGTCGACGGCGCCCGGCTGGCCAACGCGGCGGCCCATCGCGGGTGCGGCCTCGACGCGATCACCACGGCGGTGGGCGTGGACGTCTTCAGCTTCGGCGGCACCAAGAACGGCGCGCTGGCCGCCGAAGCGGTCGTCGTCCTGGATCCGTCCCTCGCCGACTCGGTCCCGTTCCTCCGCCGCCAGTCGCTCCAGCTCGCTTCGAAGATGCGCTTCATCTCGGCTCAGATCAGCGCGCTTCTCACCGACGACCTGTGGCGGCAGAACGCGGCCCACGCCAACGCCATGGCCCTCCGCCTGGCGAACGGCCTCGCCGACGTCCCCGGCGTCGCCCTGGAGTATCCCGTCGAGTCCAACGCCGTCTTCGCGCGGCTCCCCATCCACGTCGCCGCCGCGCTCAAGCGCCGCTATCTCTTCCACTTCTGGGACGAGACGGCAGGCGTCGTCCGCTGGATGACCGCCTTCGACACGACACCGGAACATGTCGACGACTTCCTCGACGACATCCGCAAGGCAGCCACCGCCTAACGCCCCACCCGTGTTTCACGTGAAACACGTCCTGGGCGCCTCACAAGGCGGGGTGAGTTCACGAGCCATGGGAAAGGACAGCCACGAGACAGGCGGTCTCACAGCGCTGGAAACACGAAGCCGTGTGTTTCACGTGAAACACGCGGCGAGCGCCCTCCCCCGATGGGCAGAGCTACGAGCCATAGGCAGAGACCATCACCACGGCACGAGGCCGCCAACAAGAAGCCCCGTGTTTCACGTGAAACACGGGGCGTGGGCAGTCGGCGGACGTTTCACGTGAAACCGAGGACTTGAACCGGAACTACTCCCCGGCCTCCCGCATGGCACGAGCCGCCTCAGGCGCCATGGTGCCGATGATGCGCTCAAGG
Source organism: Nonomuraea harbinensis (assembly GCF_019396385.1). Taxonomy (GTDB): domain Bacteria; phylum Actinomycetota; class Actinomycetes; order Streptosporangiales; family Streptosporangiaceae; genus Nonomuraea; species Nonomuraea ferruginea. The sequence continues at coordinate 13,103 of NZ_JAHKRN010000028.1, forward strand.
TCGTCGATCGTGGCGAACTCCACCACGATGCGCCCCTTCCGGCGCCCGAGGTCGACCTTCACCTTGGTCTCGAAGTGATCGGAGAGCCGGTCCGCGAGGTGGGAGAGGCCAGGAGCGGTGGGCTTGCCGGCCTGACGTTCACGGACAGGCTTGGCCGGAGCGGCCTGGGCGCTGCCGAGGGCGACGATCTCCTCCACCGCGCGCACCGGGAGCAACTCGGCGCTGATGCGCTTGGCGAGCAGGATCATCTCCTCCGGCGTGGAGAGGCCGAGCAGAGCGCGCCCGTGACCGGCCGTGATGGAGCCGGCCGCGACCTTGAGCTGAACTTCCGGCGGGAGGTTGAGCAGGCGGAGGGTGTTGGTGATGTGTGAGCGGGAGCGGCCGACCTTCTGGGCGAGCTGGTCGTGGGTCGCATCGAAGTCGTCGAGGAGTTGCTGGTAGGCGGCGGCCTCTTCCAGCGGGTTGAGCTGCTCACGCTGGAGGTTCTCGATCAGGGCGTCGCGGAGGAGGTCGGTGTCACGGGTGTTGCGGACGATCGCCGGAATCTCCTGCAGGCCCGCCATCTTGCACGCCCGCAGCCGCCGCTCCCCCATGATGAGCTCGTACTGTCCGCCACCCACCGGGCGCACCACCACGGGCTGCAGGAGGCCGACCTCGCGGATCGACGCCTCCAACTCCAGAAGGCGTTCGTCGTCGAACACCTCACGCGGCTGGCGCGGGTTCGGCACGATCGCGGAGACGGCGACTTCCTTGAAGTACGCCCCGGCGACGGGTTTCGGCCCGGCCTCCGGCGCCACCGAACCGTTGGCAGGGGGCACCGTCCCCGCACCGTCGACAATGGGACCGGTCGGAATGAGCGCCCCCAGCCCCTTGCCCAATCCCCGCCGCTGCTGGCTCACTGCGTCTCCTCATCCACCCGAACCGATTCCGGTCACTCCAGGAGAGGTTACCGTTGCCTGCCCCGGCCAGGGCCGCCTCTACACACCGTCCCACCGGATTTACACCACCATGCCCTGAACACACCCGATGCCAGAACCCCCGAGAGGGGGCACAGCGGGCATGCACGACTCGATCAGCTCAGGCGGCCGACCGTCACCAGATGCTCGGCGGCTGCTGGGCCGCTGGCCACTGCCGTCGAAAGGGCACCGTCCCGTCGTGACCCAGAGAGATCACACCAACGCGCGGTGGGCGATCTCCCGAGCGGCGTCCATGTAGGCCATCGCACCACTGGAGCCCGGATCGTACGTCATCACCGACTGCCCGTAGCTGGGCGCCTCCGAGAGGCGGACGCTACGCGGGATCAGCGTGTTGAGCACCGTGTCCCCGAAGTGCGCCCGGACCTCCTCCGCCACCTGTGAAGCCAGCCGGGTGCGGCCGTCGTACATGGTGAGGACGATCGTGGACAGGCGGAGCGTCGGGTTGAGGTGGACCTTGATGAGGTCGACGTTCCTGAGGAGCTGCCCGAGACCTTCCAGCGCGTAGTACTCGCACTGGATCGGGATCATCACCTCGTCCGCCGCGACCAGGGCGTTGACCGTGAGCAGGCCGAGCGACGGCGGGCAGTCGATGATGATGTAGTCGAAGTCCATGGAGTCGTACGCGGCCAGCGCCCGGCGCAGCCGCGCCTCCCGAGCCACCAGGGAGACGAGCTCGATCTCCGCGCCGGCCAGGTCGATGGTGGCGGGGGCGCAGTAGAGGTTGGGCATGTCGGGGACCTGCTTGACGATGTCCGCCATCGGCAGGTCGTCGACCAGCACCTGATAGACATCCGGCACGTCACCGCGGTGCTCGGTGGCCAGCCCGGTGGATGCGTTGCCCTGGGGGTCCAGGTCGACGACCAGCACACGCTCGCCCTTCATCGACAGCGCGGCCGCGATGTTCACCGAGGTCGTGGTCTTGCCGACGCCACCCTTCTGGTTCGCCACCGCGATCACCCGGGTCTTCGCCGGCTTGGGCCAGGCGTCACTGTCGCCCAGGGGGAGATCACCCGCCTGGGCGGGCAACTGTGCGGCCGGTGTTTCACGTGAAACCACTGAGTTGAGCGCCTCTCGTACCAACGGCGAATCACCTGGGTTCAGGGGGGTCTGGGTCACGATGGCCATCCTTTCAACCCGTGGCGTATCGGTGACGGGGATTCGCTGTCGGGACACGCCCGTTTCGGGCCAGCCAACCCCGGTGGGATTCTCGGACAGAGGCCTGTCCGGCCAGCCCAGACCGCATTGCGCGACTGGCATGCCGTCACCTCCTTCGTCGCCGCCTTTTCTGCTCCGGCGCGCGACCCGCTACGACTCGCACCAGTGTTGCAGGCGGCTCGACCTTACCGTGCCCCACGGTCACAAGCTCGGCCGTGAGGGCGCCGACGGCCTTGAGCCGCGGCTCCGCCTCGGCGAGCTCCTCGGCGGCCCGCTCCCCCTTCATGGCGATGAGCTCGCCGCCCTCACGGAGCAGCGGCATCGCCCAGGTGAGCAGCCGGTCGAGCGGCGCGACGGCGCGGGCGCTCGCGACGTCGAACTCCCGCTTGCCCTTCAGCTCCTCGGCGCGGCCGCGCAGCACCTCGACGTTGTCGAGCTTGAGCGCCTCGACGCACTCCTCCAGGAACACGGTACGGCGGAGCAGCGGCTCCAGCAGGGTGACCGTGAGATCCGGCCGGACGATGGCCAGCACCAGCCCGGGCAGGCCCGCACCGGAGCCGATGTCGACCAGGCGGGCGTCATGAGGCACGGCCTCCGCGACGACAGCGCAGTTGAGCAGGTGACGGTCCCAGATCCGCGGCACCTCGCGCGGGCCGAGCAGCCCTCGCACCACCCCGGGGCCGGCGAGCAGTCCGGCGAACTCCTGGGCGCGGTCCCAGGCGTCGCCGGTGAACACGTCCCGCGCGATGTCCGGCGGAGGCGGCAGCTCGTCGCTCACTGCTTGGTGGCCCTTTCTCATGGGTGACGGTTTCTAGGCTGGGCAGGCGATCTCACCGAAGACTATCGGCCCTGCCTGAACGGAACCCCAGAGCGCGCCGCGCCGACTTTTCCACAATGCGGAAGCGCAGCTGGAGAGGGGGTCTGTGGATAAGGCTGTGGATAGAACGGATGCTCGCTCGTACCCCTGAAAGCTCCTGGGAGAGGCCCGGAAACGCGAGCGGCCGCCGGCGCCCGAAGGCGGGCCGGCGGCCGGGATGCCAGAAGAGTGGTCAGGCGGGCATGACCACGACGTAGCGGTTGGGCTCCTCGCCCTCGGACTCGCTACGGAGGCCGGCGGCCGCCACCGCGTCGTGGACGATCTTGCGTTCGAAGGGGGTCATCGGCTCCAGAGCCCTGGGCTCACCGTGATCCTTGACCTGGTCGGCGACCTCGGTGCCGAGCTTGGTGAGCTCCGCGCGGCGGCGCTCGCGGTAGCCGGCGACGTCGAGCATGAGGCGCGACCGCTCCCCCGTCTGCCTGTGGACGGCCAGCCGGGTGAGCTCCTGCAGCGCCTCCAGCACCTCGCCGTCCGGGCCGACCAGCTCGTTGCTCTTGATGCCGACGACGGAGACCATCGCGCGGTCTCCCTCGACGTCCATGTCGATGTCGCCGTCGATGTCGGCGATGTCGAGAAGGCCTTCGACGTAGTCGGCCGCGATCTCGCCTTCCTGCTCCAGCGCGTTGAGATCAGGAGCTTTCTCCTGCTCGGCCTCGGTCATGACCGGCCTCTCCTTCGTAATCACGACTTCTTGCTGCCGGTGCGCTTGCTGCGGCTCTGGCGGCTGGGCTGGTTCCTGACGATCTTAGGCTCAGGAGGCGGGGCGGGGGCCTCTTCTTCCGGAGTCGTCCCGCGCAGCCGCTGGGCCAGGCTCGGCTTGGGCTTGACCGGGATCACGTTGCCCTTGGCGTCGAACTGCGGCATCGGGTTGCGGCTGTAGAACCAGTGCTGCTGGCCGAGCGTCCACACGTTGGTGGTGACCCAGTAGAGGATCAGGCCGAGCGGGAAGTTCAGGCTGAAGAACGCGAACAGCGGCGAGATCCACATGAGGATCTTCTGCTGCTGGGCCATCGGGTTGTCGGGCATCTGCGCCATGGATCGCGTGACGCTCTGCCGGACGGTGAGGAACGTGGTCAGCGAGCTCAGCGCGACGAAGATCGCCATCACGACCCGCGTCTGCACGGGGCTCGCGTCCAGGGCGATCATGTCCGCTTCGGGCATGAAGAAGTAGGCCGGCAGCGGGGCGCCGAAGATGTGCGCCTTGCCGGCGCTGTCGACCAGTTCCTGGGTCATGCCGAACTTCGGCTCGCCGCTGGCCATCGCCTGCAGCACGGTGAACATGCCGATGAAGATCGGGAACTGCGCCAGAACGGGAAGGCACCCGCCCAGCGGGTTCGCGCCCGCGCCCTGGTACAGCGCCATGACCTCTTGGTTCATGCGCTGTTTGTCGTTCTTGTAGCGCTTGCGGATGTCCGCCACCTTGGGGGCGAGCTCCTGCATCTTCTTCGACGAGCGCATCTGCTTGAGGAAGAGCGGGAAGATGCAGATCCGCATCAGCACGGTCAACGTGATGATGGTCAACGCCCACGTCAGGCCACTGTCCGGGTTGAGGAAGGTGGCGTATCCCGTATGGATCCAGGTGATGACGAAGGCTACGGCTTCATAGAGCCAGCTCAGCCAGGACAGCTCCACTGAGCTATCTCCCTTGCAATTCGTGAGACCGAACCGGGCGTGGGGGCACCGGGTCTATACCTCCGGGGTGGAATGGGTGGCACCGCCCGATGCGCCGGACAGTCAACCATGTGCCGCGCAGGGCTCCGTGTACGGACATCGCCTCAAGCCCGTACGCGCTGCACGATGGGTAGAAGCGGCAGCGTGGACCGAGCAGCGGGCTGATGAACGCCCGATAGAACCGGATGGGGACGATCAGCACGCGAGCGGCGAGGCTCGGCGTCCCTTGCGGCTGCTCCGTCATCTCTGCTGCCCATCCATCGCGGACTCGTGCCGCCTGAGCAATCGGTCCAGGGTGGAGTCGAGCTCGGCGGCGAGGTGCTCGTATCGCGCTGACGCGGCCGGGGGGTTGGCGCGTACCACAAGCAGGCTACCTCTCGGAAGCCGGTCGAGACGCTCGCGCATCAGGTGTCGGAGCCGCCGCTTGACCTTGTTGCGCACCACCGCGCCTCCGACGGCCCGGCTCACCACGAAACCCACCAGAGGCGTCTCTTCCCCAGAAACGGCGAGATGTATCACCAAAGTAGGGCGACCGGCGCGATTTCCGCGCTTGATCGCCTTCTGGAAGTCGTCGCCCCGCCGCATGCGGGATGGCCGGGAAAGCATGGGAATACGCCTATCGCCCGCCGGCACAAGTCACCGGCGGGCGGAAAGTCGGGCGCGGGTCGATCAGGCCGACAGCTTCTCGCGGCCCTTGCGGCGGCGAGAGGCGAGGATGGCACGACCGGCCCGGGTGCGCATCCGCAGCCGGAAGCCGTGGGTCTTCGCGCGGCGACGGTTGTTCGGCTGGAAAGTACGCTTGCTCACGAGTGGGCTCCAGGCTTGAGGGTGCGCACGAGGCGCTGAACACACATGGCTGGCCTGTCATTAAGGCGAGGGCACGCGAAATAGCCGACGCGTGACAAGCCGACCGTCGTACGTTACGGGTCAGGAGCGCCCCAGGTCAAACCGGAACCGTCATCCACGGATCCACAGGCGACTTTTCCACCGGCCCGCCGGCGTCCACATGTTGTGCACTCAGGTACCACTAGGCTGTGGACAACGCCTTGAACACAGCTGTGCACATAGATACTGTCGGCCCTTCCAGACCCACTAGCAGGGCTGTGCACAACTTGTGGATCTCCTGTGGAGACCCTGGGGGTTCCCACCCGGGCTCGACGCTGTGGACGGCAGGGCTGATCGCGAGGCGGTGGCCCTCTGGGTGTGGATAACACTCGCGGGGGGCCGCGATAGGAAGGAGGGGGAAACGCCCGATGACCAACGTCGACCTCGGCGCGGTATGGGCCAGGGCTCTGGGCAACTTTCTCAACGAGAACGTGCCCATACAGCAGCGCACCTGGCTCGGGATGGTGCGCCCCATCGCTCTCGCGGACGACACGATCGTGCTCGGCGTCCCCAACGACTTCCTGAAGGACCTCATCGAGGGCAAGCTGCGCCCGCTCGTGGCTCACGCGCTCTCCCAGGAGCTGGGCCGCGCCATGCGGCTGGCCGTGATGATCGACACCACCGCCCCCGAGCCGCCCAAGCAGGATCTTCATCCCCAGCCTGGGGGTAATGGTTATCCCCAGGGGCAGGACCCCCAGCCGCGTTTTCCACAGGGTGCGCCACCCCAGCATTTCCAGGTTTCCGAGCCCCCGCAGTTCTATTCTCCACAGCCGGAATCCGGCCAGCCGTCCACCGAATATCCACAGCCTTCGTTCTCTTTCGACCCGGGCACGTTCGACCAGGCTCCGTCGTACACACCGCCTGTGGAGAAGGCGCCGGAACCGGCGCCGAACCGGTGGGAAGCCAAGAGCAGCAAGCCCAGCGAGCCGGCCCGGCTCAACCAGAAATACACCTTCGAGACCTTCGTCATCGGCGCCAGCAACCGCTTCGCGCACGCCGCGGCCGTGGCCGTCGCCGAATCGCCGGCCAAGGCGTACAACCCGCTGTTCATCTACGGCGACTCGGGGCTGGGGAAAACTCACCTGCTCCACGCGATCGGGCATTACGCGCAGAGCCTGTACGACGGCGCCCGGGTGCGTTACGTGAGCTCCGAGGAGTTCACCAACGACTTCATCAACAGCATCCGCGACCACAAGGCCGACGGTTTCCGGGGCCGCTACCGCGCGATCGACATCCTGCTCGTGGACGACATCCAGTTCCTGGAGGGCAAGGAGCAGACGCAGGAGGAGTTCTTCCACACCTTCAACACGCTCCACAACGCCAACAAGCAGATCGTGATCTCCAGCGACCGGGCGCCGAAGCAGCTGATCACGCTGGAAGACCGGCTGCGCAACCGGTTCGAGTGGGGCCTGATCACCGACGTGCAGCCGCCCGAGCTGGAGACGCGGATCGCGATCCTCAGGAAGAAGGCCATACAGGAGGGCCTGGCGGCGCCGCCGGAGGTGCTGGAGTACATCGCCAGCCGCATCTCCACCAACATCCGCGAGCTGGAGGGGGCGCTGATCAGGGTCACCGCGTTCGCCAGCCTCAACCGGCAGGGTGTGGATCTCCAGCTGGCCGAGGTGGTGCTGAAGGACCTGATCACCTCGGAGTCGGGGCCGGAGATCACCATCGCCACGATCATGGCGAAGACGTCCGAATACTTCGGCATCAGCATCGACGACCTGTGTGGCAGCTCGCGCAGCAGGGCTCTGGTGAACGCGCGGCAGATCGCGATGTATCTGGCGAGGGAGCTGACGGAGCTGTCGCTGCCGAAGATCGGGCAGCAGTTCGGCGGCCGCGACCACACGACCGTGATGCACGCCGAACGCAAGATCCGCTCGCTCATCGCGGAGCGCCGCTCGATGTACAACCAGGTCAACGAGCTGACAATGCGCATCAAACAGACGTCGCGCGGGTCCTAGCCGTCATGCACACCCTGTGGAAAACGCTGTGGATCAGGGGAAACGCGCCAAGCCGCCGTTCGTACGCCCCGCTATGCCCGGAAATTTCCTGCACAGAGGCTGGGGATAACAATGGGGACATCCTGAGGAGAACCTGGGGACTACCGGTGGATGACTTGGGGACGGCCTGTGAACAGTCTCCGAGGGCGGAACGGAAGACCCGTTTACCCCGTGGACAACCGGTGGAAACCCGGTGGATGACCGGTGGACGAAGGCACCAAGATCTGGGGACGGCCTGTGGGCGACGCGGCTTCATCCCCAGCCGCCGAAGTTACCCCCAGGCGTCACCCACACCCGCAGTGGATGAAAATCGGGCCGTCGAGCTGCGGAGACGCAGGTTTTCCACAGTATCCACCGCCCCTAGTGTGATGACTCCACTTATCTCTTAAGAAGAAACTCAAGACCCATAGAGGGGTTCTCGCTGTTCGCGTCTGCCGGAGGCGAGACACTTGGAATCAACGACGAAGCAGGAGGCTGATCACCGTGATGTTCCGAATCGAGCGAGACGTCCTCGCTGAGGCGGTGGCATGGACGGCACGCAGTCTCCCGGCACGGCCGTCCGTGCCCGTCCTCGCGGGCATGCGCCTGGAGGTCACCGAGGAGCAGCAGTTGAAGCTGTCCGGCTTCGACTACGAGGTCTCGGCGGAGGTGACGCTCGAACTGCACACCGGCGAGCCCGGCATGGTCCTGGTCTCCGGCAAGCTGCTGGCCGAGATCACCCGCTCGCTTCCCGCACAGCCTGTGGACTTCGTGGTGGAGGGCGCCAAGGCGGTCGTCACGTGCGGCAGCGCCCGGTTCACCCTCCTCACCATGCCTGTGGAGGACTACCCGACGCTCCCCGCCATGCCGCCCGCGGCCGGCCGGGTGGGCAGCGACGTCTTCGCCTCCGCAGTCAGCCAGGTGGCCGTCGCCGCCGGACGTGACGACACGCTGCCGATGCTGACCGGCGTGCGCATGGAGATCGAGGGCGACACCGTCACCCTCGCCGCGACCGACCGCTACCGCCTGGCCGTGCGCGAGCTGAAGTGGCAGCCTGGCCAGCCCGACTTCTCCGCCATCGCGATGATCCCCGGCAAGACCCTGGCCGACACGGCCAAGGCCCTGGGCGCCACTGGCGCCGAGGTGGAGATCGCGCTCAGCTCCGCCGGCGGCACCGGCGAGGGCATGATCGGCTTCTCCAGCGCGGGCCGGCGCACCACCACGCGCCTGCTCGACCCGGAGTTCCCCAAGTACCGCTCGCTGCTGCCCACCGAGTTCTCCGCGCGCGCCGACCTGTCCACAGGCCCGTTCGTCGAAGCGGTCAAGCGCGTCGCCCTGGTCGCCGAGCGCAACACCCCGGTGCGGCTGGCCTTCAGGAGCGGCGAGGTCGTGCTGGAGGCGGGCAGCGGCGACGAGGCCCAGGCCGTCGAGGCCCTGCCCGTCGAGTACGAGGGCGAGGAGATGAACATCGCCTTCAACCACCAGTTCCTGCTCGAAGGGCTGGGCGCGATCGACTCCGACGTGGCCCGCCTGCAGATGACCACCTCGACCAAGCCCGCCATCCTCACCGGTGGAAAGCCTGTGGACGAGGGCGGCACTCCCGATTACCGCTACCTGATCATGCCGATTCGCCTGTCTAGCTGAATAATCGGTCGGAGATGGTGGAATCCGGACGAGGGGGTAGTGGGGCAACATGCAGATCGGCATGGTTGGACTCGGCAAGATGGGCGGCAACATGGCCGAGCGGTTGCGCCGCGGCGGTCACGACGTGGTCGGTTTCGACCGCGACCCCTCCCTCAGCGACGTGGCGAGCCTGAAGGAGCTGGTCAGTCGGCTGCAGACCCCCCGTACGGTCTGGGTGATGGTGCCGGCGGGCGCGCCCACCCAGCAGACGATCGACGACCTCGGCGAGCTGCTGTCAGCGGGCGACGTGGTCGTCGACGGCGGCAACTCCCACTATGTGGACGACCAGAAGCACGCCGCCGAGCTGGCCGGCAAGGGCGTCGGCTTCGTCGACTGCGGCGTGAGCGGCGGCGTCTGGGGTCTCGACAACGGCTACGCCCTCATGTGCGGCGGCGACCGGCCGCACGTCGAGCGCCTCATGCCGATCTTCGAGACGCTCAAGCCCGAGGGCGAGGACGGTTTCGTGCACGCCGGCGACGTGGGCGCCGGCCACTTCGCGAAGATGGTCCACAACGGCATCGAATACGGCATGATGCAGTCCTTCGCCGAGGGCTGGGAGCTGCTCGAGGCCTCCGACGTGGTCAAGGACGTGCGGGGCTGCTTCAGCAGTTGGCGCACCGGCACTGTGATCCGCTCCTGGCTGCTCGACCTCATGGTGCGGGCGCTCGATGACGACGAGCACCTGGAGGGCCTGCGCGGCTACGCGCAGGACTCCGGGGAGGGCCGGTGGACCGTGCAGGCCGCCGTCGACCACGAGGTGCCGCTGCCCGTGATCACCGCCGCGCTGTTCGCCAGGTTCGGCTCGCGGCAGGACGACCCTCCGGCGATGAAGGTGGTGGCCGCGCTGCGCAACCAGTTCGGCGGCCACGCGACCACCTCGGCCGAGGGCTCGACGGCGAAGGGCGCCGACGCGCCGGGCGCGGACGTGCCCCCGCTGCCCCGTGACGGCGAGCGGGAGTGAGTTTTCCACAGGCTGTGAGCCGGTGACCGCAGAGGTCGGCGCGGCCGACTAACCTTCGTGGGGTGCATGTCGCCCACCTGTCGCTGACCGATTTCCGGTCCTACACGTCCGTGGAGCTCGGCCTGGAGCCGGGCGTCACGGCCTTCGTGGGGCCCAACGGCCAGGGCAAGACCAACCTCGTCGAGGCGCTGGGCTACGTGGCGACCCATTCCAGCCACCGGGTGGCGAGCGACGCGCCGCTGGTGCGTCACGGCGCCTCGCGTGCGGTCGTCCGCTGCGCCGTCCACAGGGACGACCGGCGCGCCCTCGTGGAGCTGGAGATCAACCCCGGCAGGGCCAACCGCGCCCGGCTCAACCGCTCCCCCGTGTCCCGGGCGCGCGACGTGGTCGGGCTGCTGCGCACGGTCCTGTTCGCCCCCGAGGACCTCGCCATGGTCAAGGGCGACCCGTCCGAGCGCCGCCGCTTCCTCGACGACCTGCTGGTCTCCAGGACTCCGCGGTTCGCCGGCGTACGCGCCGACTACGACCGGGTGCTGAAGCAGCGCGGCGCGCTCCTGCGTACGGCCGCGCAGGCCCGCAGAGGCGCCAGGAGCGGACGGAAGGCCGAGAGTGAGGCCGGGTTCGCGGCGGCGGGCGCCGGCGACGTCCTGGGCACGCTGGAGGTGTGGGACGCCCATCTCGCGCGCCACGGCGCCGAGCTGTTGCGCGCCCGCCTTGAGCTGATCGAGTCGCTGCGCCCGCTGGTCGCCGGGGCCTACGCCGCGCTGGCCCCCACCAGCGCCCCCGCGACGCTGGCCTATCGCAGCACGTTGTCCACAGGCGACGACGCCTCTGAGGACGAAATCCCCGGTGAGAGGGGATCTTCCGATGCGCCGACGTTATCCACAGACCTGGGGAAAACTCTTGAGGAGCGGCTCAAGGAGCGGCTGCTGGAGGTCCGTCCCGCCGAGCTCGAACGCGGCGTGACGCTCGTCGGCCCCCACCGCGACGACCTGGTTCTCGGCCTCGGCGAGCTGCCCGCCAGGGGTTACGCCAGCCATGGCGAGTCCTGGTCGTTCGCGCTGGCCCTGCGGCTGGCCGCCTACGACCTGCTGCGGGCCGACGGCGGCGACCCGGTGCTGATCCTCGACGACGTGTTCGCCGAGCTCGACGCGCAGCGCAGGCGCCGTCTCGCCGAGATCGTCGCCCCGGCCGAGCAGGTCCTCATCACGGCGGCTGTGGACGACGACGTGCCGCCCGAGCTGTCCGGAGCCAGGTTCGAGGTCGCTGAAGGGAGCGTGCGACGTGTCCGCTGACCACGACGCCACGGCCAGGGGCGCCGCCCTGGCCAGGGAGAAGCTCGCCCAGGCCAAGGCCGACGCGGCCAAGCGGGGCCAGCTGCCGCGCAGCGAGCCCCGGCGCAGGGCGGCCGGTCCGCGCCGGGACGCCGGCGACCCGCTGCTGTTCGGCCGGGCCATCGCCGACCTCCTGGCGGCCCGGGGCTGGGAGCAGTCCGCGGCCGTGGGCGGCGTGTTCGGCCGGTGGGCCGACATCGTCGGTCCCGACCTGGCCGCCCACACCAAGCCCGAGTCGTTCGAAGACGGCGAGGTGCTGGTGGCGGCCGACTCGACGGCGTGGGCGACGCAGGTCAGGCTGCTGGCGCGCACCCTCGTCCGCCGCCTCAACGAGGAGCTCGGCGACAACACCGTGACGAAGGTGAAGGTCAGAGGCCCGATGAACGCCCCACGCCCCACGGGCGGATTGCGGGTGACCGGAAGCCGGGGTCCGGGCGACACCTACGGATAGCCGGTCCGCCGGCCGTCCACAGCAGGCCTTTCGTGCCGCCGCGGCCGGCCGTGTTCCAGCAGCGGGCGCTCGCGTGGCTCTGGGCAGGCTGTTGGGCGATCAGAGGGCTCCCAGACGCGCTGACCCCCCGATCGGGAGGGGGGATGCTGATCCGGGGGGAAAACGAGCCAGAGAGCATCACAGGCGCGTTCAATGCCACCTTCGGGCTCCAGACCCGGTAGAATGAAAGCGGATTCCGGACACGTCCGCTTGCGTGTCACCCCGGCAGGCAAGCCGACTCCCCTGGGTGACCGCGCATCGGGGCACTCACGACGGTGACGGGCACGGCAGGGGCAGCTTTTTCGCATTCGAGCGTCCCCGCCGCGTGTCCGCGGCAGGAGGATTACGCAGTTGTCCTACGACGCTAGCTCAATCACCGTACTCGAGGGGCTTGAGGCCGTACGCAAGCGCCCGGGTATGTATATCGGCTCGACCGGCGAGCGCGGCCTGCACCACCTCGTCCAGGAGATCGTCGACAACGCGGTCGACGAGGCGCTCGCGGGCTACGCCGACCGGATCGAGGTCACGCTGCTCTCCGACAACGGCGTGCGCGTGGTCGACAACGGCCGGGGCATCCCCACCGGCATACACCCCGTCGAGAAGCGCTCCGCGGTCGAGGTCGTGCTGACGACCCTGCACGCCGGCGGCAAGTTCGACAGCCAGGCCTACGCCGTCTCCGGCGGCCTCCACGGCGTCGGCTCGGCCGTCGTCAACGCGCTGTCCACGGCCATGGACGTCGAGATCAAGCAGAACGGCCACTACTGGCGCATCTCCTTCGACCACTCCAAGCCGACCGCTCCCCTGGCCAAGGGCGAGGAGACCGACGAGACCGGCACCAGCGTGACGTTCTGGCCCGACGCCAACATCTTCGAGACCACGACATGGAACTTCGAGACGCTCTCGCGCCGGTTCCAGGAGATGGCCTTCCTCAACAAGGGCCTCGCCATCGTCTTCACCGACGAGCGTCCCGACCACGTCAACGGCGAGCCGCACCGGGTCGAATACCTGTACGAGGGCGGCCTGGCCGACTTCGTCAAGCACCTCAACGACAAGAAGGAGCCGGCCCACGCGTCGATCATCTCCTTCGAGACCGAGGGCGACGGCATAGCGGTCGAGATCGCGATGCAGTGGAACAACTCCTACGCGGAGTCCGTCTACACCTTCGCCAACACGATCAACACCGCCGAGGGCGGCACCCACGAGGAGGGCTTCCGCGCCGCGCTGACGACCATCGTCAACCGCTACGCGCGCGAGCAGAAGTTCCTCAAGGAGGGCAAGGACGACAACCTGTCCGGCGAGGACGTCCGCGAGGGCCTCACCGCGATCATCTCGGTCAAGCTCTCCGACCCGCAGTTCGAGGGCCAGACCAAGACCAAGCTGGGCAACACCGAGGCCAAGTCGTTCGTCCAGAAGGCCTGCAACGACCACCTGCGCGACTGGTTCGAGCGCAACCCTGGCGAGGCCAAGGACATCATCAACAAGTGCCTGCAGGCCTCACGCGCCCGCATGGCCGCCCGCCAGGCCCGCGACCTGACGCGCCGCAAGTCCCTGCTGGAGTCCGGCAGCGGGCTGCCCGGCAAGCTGGCCGACTGCCAGTGGAACGACCCCGAGAAGTGCGAGCTGTTCATCGTCGAGGGCGACTCGGCCGGCGGCTCGGCCAAGGGCGGCCGCGACTCGCGCTTCCAGGCGATCCTCCCCATCCGCGGCAAGATCCTCAACGTGGAGAAGGCGCGGATCGACAAGGTCCTGAAGAACAACGAGGTCCAGGCGCTCATCACCGCACTCGGCACCGGCGTCCACGACGACTTCGACATCGCCAAGCTGCGCTACCACAAGGTCATCCTGATGGCCGACGCCGACGTCGACGGCCAGCACATCAACACCCTGCTGCTGACGCTGCTGTTCAGGTTCATGCGACCGCTCATCGAGGCCGGCCACGTCTACCTGTCCTGCCCGCCGCTCTACAAGATCAAGTGGGACCGCAAGGGCGAGGACGCCTCCTACGCCTACTCCGACTCCGAGCGCGACGCCGTCATCCAGGCGGGCATCGAGGCCGGCAAGCCCGACCCCCGCCCGCGCGACAACGTCCAGCGGTTCAAGGGTCTGGGCGAGATGAACGCCGCCCAGCTCTGGGAGACCACGATGAACCCGGAGACCCGGCTGCTGCGCCTGGTCACCCTTGACGACGCCGCCCAGGCCGACGACCTGTTCAGCGTGCTCATGGGCGAGGACGTGGAGGCGCGCCGCGACTTCATCATCCGCAACGCGCGCGATGTCCGCTTCCTCGACGTCTGAGCGGCGTAGCCGCATCTCGATAAAGGACCACAACCTGTGACGGAAGTGAACACCACTCCCCCAGCTGACCGCATCGAACCGGTGGACATCCAGTCCGAGATGCAGCGCAGCTACATGGACTACGCGATGTCCGTCATCGTGTCCAGGGCGCTGCCGGACGTGCGCGACGGACTGAAGCCGGTGCACCGCCGGGTGCTGTACGCGATGTACGACGGCGGCTACCGCCCCGACCGCGGCTACTTCAAGTGCGCCCGCGTCGTCGGTGACGTGATGGGCACCTACCACCCCCACGGCGACACCTCGATCTACGACGCGCTCGTCCGCCTCGCGCAGCACTGGTCGCTGCGCTACCCGCTGGTCGACGGGCAGGGCAACTTCGGCTCGCCGGGCAACGACCCGGCGGCGGCGATGCGCTACACCGAGTGCAAGCTCGCGCCCATCGCCATGGAGATGCTGCGCGACATCGACAAGGAGACCGTCGACTTCCGGCCCAACTACGACGGCAAGTCGCAGGAGCCCGACGTCCTCCCCGCGCGGTTCCCGCAGCTGCTGGTCAACGGCTCGGGCGGCATCGCGGTCGGCATGGCCACCAACATCCCGCCGCACAACCTGCGCGAGGTCGCCGCCGCGGTCAAATGGTGCCTGGAAAACCCCGAGGCCGACGACGAGGAGCTGCTCGAAGCAGCGATCAAGCTGGTCAAGGGGCCCGACTTCCCCACCCGCGCGCTGATCGTCGGCCGCCGCGGCATCGAGGACGCCTACCGCACCGGCCGCGGCTCGATCACCATGCGGGCCGTGGTCGAGGTCGAGGAAGACGGCAAGGGCCGCCAGGCGCTCGTCGTCACCGAGCTGCCCTACCAGGTCAACCCCGACAACCTCGCCCTCAAGATCGCCGAGCTGGTCCGCGAGGGCAGGCTGACCGGCATCGCCGACGTCCGCGACGAGAGCTCCTCCCGCGTCGGGCAGCGGCTGGTGATCGTGCTCAAGCGCGACGCGGTCGCCAAGGTCGTGCTCAACAACCTCTACAAGCACACCCAGCTGCAGGACACCTTCGGCGCCAACATGCTGGCGCTGGTGGACGGCGTGCCGCGCACGCTCCGCCTCGACCAGTTCGTCCGCCACTACGTGGCACACCAGATCGAGGTCATCGTCCGCCGTACGCGCTACCTGCTGCGCAAGGCGGAGGAGCGCGCCCACATCCTGCGCGCGCTGCTCAAGGCGCTCGACCGGCTCGACGAGGTCATCGCGCTCATCCGGGCGTCGGAGTCCGCCTCCCACGCCCAGCAGGGCCTGATGACGCTGCTGGAGATCGACGAGATCCAGGCGCAGGCCATCCTCGACATGCAGCTGCGCAAGCTCGCCGCCCTGGAGCGCCAGGCGATCCAGGACGAGTACGACCACCTCATGACACAGATCGCCGAGTACAACGCGATCCTGGCCAGCGAGGCCCGTCAGCGGGAGATCATCGGCGAGGAGCTGGGCGAGGTCGTCTCGCGTTACGGCGACGAACGCCGCACCGAGATCATCGCGCACGACGGCGACATGTCCATCGAGGACCTCATCGCCGAAGAGGACGTCGTCGTCACCATCACCCGCGGCGGCTACGCCAAGCGGACCAGGACCGACCTCTACCGCGCGCAGAAGCGCGGCGGCAAGGGTGTGCGCGGCGCGCAGCTGCGTCAGGACGACATCGTCGACCACTTCTTCGTCACGACGACCCACCACTGGCTGCTGTTCTTCACCAACAAGGGCCGCGTCTACCGGGTCAAGGCGTACGAACTGCCCGACGCGGGGCGCGACGCCCGCGGCATGCACCTGGCCAACCTCCTGGCCATGCAGCCGGACGAGACGGTCATGGAGGTCCTCTACCTGCGCGACTACGAGGTGGCCCCCTACCTCGTGCTCGCCACCCGCAGCGGCCTGGTGAAGAAGACCCGCCTGTCCGAGTACGACTCCCCCAGGTCCGGCGGCCTGATCGCGATCAACCTGCGCGACGACGACGAGGTCATCGGCGCCCGCCTGATCTCCGAGGAGGACGATCTGCTGCTCGTCTCCAGGGGCGCGCAGTCGATCCGGTTCACCGCCTCCGACGAGGCGCTGCGCCCGATGGGCCGCGCCACCAGCGGCGTCATCGGCATGCGTTTCCTCGAAGGTGACGAACTTCTGGCCATGAACCGGATCTCCGACGGGCAGGATGTGCTTATCGCCACAAAGGCTGGGTACGCGAAGCGGACACCCGTTGAGCAGTACCCGGTGCAAGGACGTGGCGGAAAGGGCGTGCTGACTGCAAAAATCGTGAGCTCTCGTGGCAAGCTGGTCGGAGCCGTCATGGTCAACCCGGAGGACGAGGTCTTCGCGATCACGTCCGCAGGCGGGGTGATCCGGACGAGTGCCGGTGAGATCAAGCAGTCCGGCCGGCAGACCATGGGAGTCCGATTGATGAACCTCGCCGAAGGCGACAGCGTGGTGGCCCTCGCCCGGAACGCCGAGTCGATGGAGACTTCGGTGGAGAGTGAAGCAGACGGGGGAGGAGAGTAATAGATGAGCGCCCAGGGTGGCGCCGCCAGGACCCAGGCGGCTCGGGACAACGGCCAGCAGCAGCCTGGCAAGGCCCCTGACAAGGAGCCTCGCCAGGCACAGGAGGAGGAAGGCAACCCGACGAAGCCGGCACTCAAGCCGGACGGACAGCAGCCCCGACCCCAGTCGGGCCCCGCCCCGTCAGCTCCCCCGCGGGCCCCGGCCCCGTCGGAGCGCGACGGCAACGACACCGCGCGCTCGCGCCCGTCACTCGCGACAGAGGCTCCCCCGCCGGCCGTCGAGCTCCCCGGCAAGAAGAAGAAGTCGTCCGGCGGCGGAGGCTCGCGCCTCCCCCGCAAGGCCCACCTGGTGCTGCGCCGCATCGAGCCGTGGTCGGCCATGAAGTTCAGCTTCGTGGTGTCCCTGGTCTGCTTCGTGGTGCTCTTCGTCGCGGTCGCCGTCCTGTACGGGGTGCTGTCGGCCCTGGGCGTGTTCGACTCGATCGTCGACCTGGTCAACCAGCTCAGCCAGGGCGAGCAGGGTGAAGGGTCGCTCCAGATCGACATCGCCTCCTGGTTCGAGCCGGTGCGCATCCTGGGCTACACGGCTCTCATCGGCGCCGTGAACGTCGTTCTCATCACCGCGCTCGCCACCCTCGGCGCGGTCATCTACAACGTCTCCAGCGACCTCGTGGGCGGCGTCGAGGTGACCTTCAGCGAGGCCGAGTAGTCCCGTCCCACGCACGCTCGCGCCGCCCTCGCGGCGGCGCGAGCAGCGTGCGGGAGGCGGTAAGCTTTTCCTCAGCCGAACCGGTTCGCCTCCGCGCGGCGGATGCGATACGGTTCCATGTGTTGCGGGGCTATAGCTCAGACGGTTAGAGCGCTTCCCTGATAAGGAAGAGGTCCCAGGTTCAAGTCCTGGTAGCCCCACCCAGTTAGAAGGCCCGCCGGATGATCCGGACGGGCCTTTGACAGTAATAGGCACGGCAACGGCCCCCACCTCACTCCCCGAAGAGCTGCCCTGAGAGCAGACGGGAAGATCGGGCCGACCTCGCGCATGCGTGGTTACCTCGGGTTCTGTGAAGAAGACGATGCGTGCCGCCTCCGGCAGCCCTGCCGGAGGCGGCGGGGGCGCGTCACGCTACGGCGGTTCCCTCAAGTTCGACCATCAGGGTGGGGATCGCCAGACGTGTCACCCCGAGCATCGTGGTGGACGGCGCCACCCCGGCGGCGCCCAACCGTGAGGCCAGCACGCCGTAGTGCTCGAAGAGGCGGTCGACGTCGGTGGTGTAGACGTTGAGCCTGACGAGGTTCGCCAGGGACATGCCGGCCTCGCCGAGCACCGCCTCCAGGTTGTCGAGGCTCAGCGCCAGCTGCGCCGCCATGTCATCGGCGTGCTGCGGCTTGCCCTCGCCGCTCATCGCGGTCTGTCCTGAGCAGTACAGGGTCCGGGTGTGTCCGGAGACGACCTCGCCCTGGTTGTAGCCCAGCTCCGTCGACCACGCCCACGGGTTGACCGCCGTTCGTTCCATTGCCACATCAGCTCCGTTCGAATGGGTTGCCACCGTCTTTCCGGTCGCGTCGATGAGCCTCGCAAACAAACCACGACATCCCCTGTCATGTATTCCGGTAGCGTTTTTCGTATGCGTGCCGACCGGCTGGTCTCGCTGGTGCTGCTGCTGCGGCAGCACGGCAGGCTGTCCGCGACCGCGCTGGCGCGTGAGCTGGAGGTGTCCACCCGGACCGTGCTGCGCGACATCGAGGCGCTGTCCGCGGCCGGCGTCCCGGTGTACGCCGAACGCGGCCGGCACGGCGGGTTCGCGTTGTTGCCCGGTTTCCGGACCGAGCTCACCGGGCTGAACCCCGACGAGGCCCTCGCCCTGCTGGTCGCCGGGTCGCGGCGCGGCGCGCAGGCGTTCGGGCTCGGGTCGGCGCTCGCCTCGGCGATGCTCAAGGTGGTCGACGCGCTGCCCGAGAGCTATCGGGACACCGCGGCCGGAGCGGCCGAGCGGTTGCTCATCGACCCGGAGACCGACCTCCTCTCACGCCGGCTGGTCGCCGAGGAGGTGCCCGACGCCGTCGCGGCCGAGGTCCTGCGCGCGGTGTTCGCCGGGCACAAAGTGCGCATCCACTACGCGGCCGCGGACCAGGCGCCGGAGTGGCGCACGGTGGACCCGATCGGCCTGGTCACCGTACGAGATCGGGGCTACCTGCTGGCCACGAGGTCCGGCGCGGACCGCACCTACCGCCTGTCCCGCATCCTGGCCGCCCAGGAACTCGCCGAACCCGCACAGCGACCGGACCGGGTCGATCTGGACCTGGCCTGGCAGGAACGGAGCACGCGGTTCCGGGCCGGCGGCGACCAGGTCACCGTGGTGGTACGACTTGACCCTGCGCGTCGAGAGGACCTGGTGGGCACCGCGCTGGCCGTCCTCGCCGAGGAAACCGACCCGGACGGCCGGCTGCGACTGGAGGTGACCTTCCAGGACCGGAGACACGCCGAATGGGCGCTGTGGCAGCTCAGCACGAACGCTGAAGCCCTGGCCCCGCAGTGGTTGCGCGACTCCCTGCGCGCCCGCGCCACCGCGGTCGCCACCCGCTACGCAGTGTCATCATGAGCTTTCGGCGCCTCGCCGACGAAAGTCCCACCCAGGCACCGAGGACCGAGAGCATGGGAGAGGCGTATGACGACCGGCCAGGCCACGTTCCCCGCCAGGGCGGGGGCCGCGGCGGGAGTCGGGTTGCGCGGGGTAGGCCACACCTACGGCAACGGCCACACCGTGCTGCGCGACCTGGAGCTCGACATCCTCCCCGGCGAGATCGTCGCCATCCTGGGGCCTTCGGGCTGCGGCAAGTCCACCCTGCTCCGCCTCGTGGCCGGGCTGGAGGCGCCCGCGGACGGCGAGATCACGGTCGACGGACGTCCGGTCCGCGGGGTTGACGCCCGATGCGCGGTGGTCTTCCAGGAGCCCCGGCTGCTGCCCTGGCGCGACCTCGCCGGCAACGTCGCCCTCGGCCTGCCCAGAGGCGTCGGCAGGGAGAGCGGCGCGCGCATCGTACGGCACTGGCTCGACGTCGTCGGCCTCGACGGCTTCCCCCAGCACCGGCCCCGCCAGGTGTCCGGCGGCATGGCCCAGCGCGCGGCCCTCGCCAGGGCGCTGGCCAGGGAGCCCGGCGTGCTGCTGCTCGACGAGCCGTTCGCCGCGCTGGACGCCCTCACCCGGCTGCGCATGCAGGACCTCCTGGCCGACGTGCAGCGCGGCGCCGGAACCACCGTCCTGCTCGTCACCCACGACGTGGACGAGGCGTTGCACCTGGCCGACCGGGTGGTCCTGCTCGGCGCCGAACCGGAGCGCCCGGGCGCCACGATCGCGACCGTGCTCGACGTCCCCCACCGCCGGCCCCGCGACCGCGCCCCCCCGAACTCGCAGCCCTCCGCGCCGACCTGCTGGAGCGGCTCGGCGTGCCCCGCCCCACCCCCGCCGAGGAGCCCACTCCGTGATCCACCGCCGTTCCCTGCTCACCGCCGCCCTGCTCGTCCCTTTGGTCACCGCCTGCGTGGCGGAGAGCCAGGTGGACTCGGGCACGAAGCTGATCTACCGGAACGCGTCCTTCAACTCCTACGGCTTCCTCAACGCCCGCGGGGAGTCCCTCACCGAGCATCCGGACCTCGTCCAGAAAGTGCTCGACGCGTACGAGAGAGCCCGCGCGTGGATCGTCGAGCACCCCGACGACGCGGTCCGGCTGCTGGCCACGGAGGCCAAGCTCGCCCCGAGGTTGCCCGCGTGGTGCTCAAGGAGCGGACCGAGGTCGAGATCAGCCCGGTCCCGGGTCCCGACCAGCGCGCGGTGCTGGAACGCATCCTGCCGACGCTGGTACGGGAGAGCCAGGTGCGCTCCGAGCAGGAGGCGAAGACGGCGCTCGACTCCCTGTTCGCTCCGGAGTTCGCCGAGAAGGCCGGGGCCTCGTGACGACACCCGGCCGGTGGGTGCGCCCGTGGAGCTTCGCCGCGGGCCTGGTGGTGCCGCTGGCGGCGCTCGCCGCCTGGCAGGTCGCCACCGGCGCCGGCTGGTTCACCGCGAGCCAGTTGCCTCCGCCCGCGGCGGTCCTCGCGGCGGTGGGCGAGCTGATCCGGCGCGGCGAGCTGTGGCAGCACGTCGCGATCAGCGGTCAGCGCGTGCTGCTGGGCTTCGCCGGGGGAGCGTCGGCGGGGCTGGTGCTCGGCGCGCTCGTCGGACTGTACGCGCCGGTCCGCACCCTGCTCGCCCCCAGCATCGCCGCGCTGCGCGCGGTGCCGTCGCTGGCGTGGGTGCCGCTGCTGGTGCTCTGGCTCGGCATAGCGGAGGGCCCGAAGATCGTCCTGGTCGCGGCCGAGCTGATCGCCTCGTCCATGGGCCTGGGATTCCTGCTGATCGACAGCCAGAACACCGGCCGCACGGACATCCTGCTGCTGTCGATCCTGCTCCTGGCGCTCCTCGGCAAGGCCGCCGACATGCTGCTCGGGCTGGCCGTGAGAGCCGCGCCCTTCGACCCGCGCTGAGGCCCTTCGTCACAGGACCCGGAACCAGAGGTTGGTCGCCTGGGGGACCTGCGTCACGCTGAGACGTTCGAGCTTGACGTTCGTGCCGCCCGGGTGGTCGAAGAGGCGGACGCCGTCGCCGAGCATGACCGGGGCGACGCAGACCAGGACCTCGTCGAGCGCGCCCGCCGCCAGGCACTGGCGGGCCACGTCGGCGCCGATGACGTTGACGTACTTGCCGCCCGCCGCGGCCTTCGACGCGGTGATCGCGGTGTCTAGGTCGGTGACGAAGGTGACGCCCGGCACCGGATCGGCCGGGGGGTTGTGGGTGAGCACGAACTGGGGCCCGCTCCACCCTCCGCCGAACGCCTCGCCTTCGTGCTCGGTGTCCTTGTACGGGTCGTCGCCGCCGAAGGAGCGGTTGCCCACGAGGAGGGAGCCGACCTGGGGGAGCAGGTCGTCCACGGTCGGGTTGGGTCCGAGGTGCTCGGCCAGCCAGGACATGTCGCCGCCCGGCCCGGCGATGAAGCCGTCGAGCGACATGGAGACCGAGTAGAGCATTTTCGCCATGGGTTCCTCCCGCGATCGGACCTTACCTCGGTTAAGACCACGCACGGCGGCGGAAGTCATCGTGGTTCCGGCAGTACGCTCTTCTTGACGAGCGCTGCGGGGGCCGCGACGGGACGAGTCCGGAGGCTTGATCGCGCATGCCGTCCATCCCCGTGTACGAGCTGATCGACGAGGCCCAGCGCTGTCCCTCGCCCCTGGCCGGGGAGCGCAAGCTGCCCATCCTGGTGTTCACCGGCGACGCGCTGCCGACCGGCACGGCCGTGGAGACGGCGGAGTGCTTCAAGCTGCGGGTACCGTACGCGGAGGTCAACGCGGACGAGACCGACGTCGCGACGATCGTCGACCGGCTCGCGGGGGAACCGCGGCCGGGGAGCCGAAGGATCCCGTGGGCGTCCGCGGCACCCTGCGGCGGTCGCTGTCCCAGCGCCGGAAGAAGGACGCGTTCAAGTACCGCGCGTGGCGGGCGGCGATCCACCGGGCGGAGCCGAGCCCGTACCTCGTGATCAGGTTGACGGAGGCCGGCGCGTCGCGCAGCGACGACCCCGCCCGGCTGCTTCTCGCTCGTCCGCTCGCCTTCTGGGCGGTGGTGCTGGCGCTGCTCGTCGTGCCCGTCATGGCCACCGTGACGGCCACCGCGGGCTGCGGCGCCGAGCTGCGCGAGGTGGACGGGCAGTGCGTGGGCCTGGGCGCGCTCGGCAAGATGGCGCCGCACCCGCTCGTCGCGCCGGTGGCGCGACGGATAGAGGAGCAGAACGCGGCGATCCCGCTCGGTCACAAGGTGTTCACCATCGCCTATCTGGGCCCGCTGACGACACAGCCGGGCGCGCAGTTCAAGGACGGCCAGATGACGGCGGTGGCCGGCGAACTGGCCGGGATCGGGGCGTACGACCGGCGGTCGGCGTTCCTGTTCCGGCTGGCCGTCGTGAACAGCTTGCAGATGAAGGCCACGGTCCACTGGCTGGAAACCCTCGGGCTCGCCGAGGGGGTGGGCAGGAAGCCCAAGGTGGCCGTCGTCTGGCAGCGGCAGGACGGCGAGCTCTACAGCCAGGATCTGAAAGACCTGTTCCTGGCGGAGAGCATGTCCTTCGTGTCGCTGACCGACGTCCGCGACACCTCGCTCACCAACCAGAGCCAGCAGACCCTGTGGCGGTGGATAGCGGAGTCCGGCGTCGGTGTCTCCTTCGCGCACGCCGCGTTCGGCTTCGACGCGGCCCAGGCCGTGGCGATCGCGTTCAGCGCCTACCGCACGCAGAGCGAGGCCGACGACATCCTCAGCGGCGTCCACTACAACCTGCGCGGTCAGGCGTTCGACGGCGCGACCGGCAAGGTTTCCTTCTCCGAGCACGCCACCGACCACGACGCCCAGGGCCGGGAGGTGTGGCTCATGACCGTCGAGTCGGGCCGGCCGATCCAGGCGACGTGGGTCTGCCGGCCCACCGCGACGGCGGCCGAGTGCGCGTCGCCGTCCGAGTGATCCGGCCGGGCGGGCCCGGCCGGATCACGGTCTGTTCCGGTCAGCAGCGGTTGATGCGGGAGTTCACCAGGTTGATGTTGCGGATGACGATGTTGGTGCCGCACGGGTTCTCGTTGATCGCCGAGTTCGTCAGCGTCAGGTTCTGCAGCGTGATGTCGGAGGTCACGGGGAACTCGGAGCGGGCCGCGATGCGGATGTCGGAGCCGTTCACGGTGCCGCTCTGGGCGGCGATCGTGACGTTGTAGCAGTTCTCGATGAGGATCGAGTTGCTGCCGGTCTGGGCGATGTCCACCCGGTCGATCACCGCGCCGCCGCTCTCCGACACGCAGAAGACGCCGCGGCCGCCGCCCCGGGCCTTGACGGTGCCGACGCGGATGTTGGTCGGGTACGAGCTGCCGATGCGGCCGTTGCGGTTGGCCATCCGGAAGGCCGCGTAGCCGGTGCCGGTGCCCGCGCCCTCGGCGTCGACGGTGCCGATGCTCGCATTGATCGTGTCGTTGAGCAGCAGGCCGGACTCGCCGGTGTTCCGCGCGGTGACGGTGCCGATCGTGATGCCGTCGACGCCGTACGTCTCGACGCCGTGACTGCCGCCGCCGGAGGCGTACACGCTGTCGATGCGGACGTTCCTGGTGCGGACGTTCCTGTTGGCGTGGTTGTCGATGCGCACGCCCAGCCCGGCCGAGCCGAGCCGCAGGTCGAGCTGGCCGAGGGTGATGTTGGTGCCGTTGCGGACGAACACCGCGAAGTACGGGTTGCCGGTCACGGCGAGCCGGGTGACCTCGACGTCGGTGACGTTCTGGGCGCGCACGGCGGCGTTGTTGGCGCTGATCGTGCCGGTCACGTTGATCGTGCCGCACACTTCGAGGACGGTGTAGCTGGGCAGGTCGAGCGACTGGTTGGCGTTCATGCTGCCGGAGCCGCGGACGACCACCTTCTGCTTGGACGTGCGGCCGGAGGTGAGGCTGCCGACGGCGCGGCGCATGGCCTCGATCATGCTGCTGCCGGTGTAGAGGGTGCTGCCGCCGTTCCTGGCCGTCCAGGTGCTGCCGCTGAGCACGGCCTCGGCGTTGAACGAGCCGCCGCCGCAGTCGGCGGAACCGCTGCCCATCTTGACGAGTTGCCACTGCTGGTTGGCGCCGTTCAGGTCGTCCCACTGGGAGATGCGGGCGCCGTCGGCGGTGGACCACTCCCAGGCTTCGAGGGCTTTGCCGCTGTGGCGGTTGATCAGGCGGACGTGGCCGCCGTCGGAGTCGGCCAGCCGGAACTGCTGGTTCCAGCCGTTGGTGTCGGCCCATTGGACGATCTGGGCGCCGCCGTCGGCGTTCCATTCGTAGACGTCCAGGACCTTGCCGCTGTGGCGGGACTTGAGCCGGTAGTAGCCGTCGCCGGAGCTGACGAACTGCCACTGCTGCTGGTTGCCGTCGTTGCGGGCCCACTGGACGATCGGGGCGCCGTCGTTCGTGGCGAACTCGTACAGGTCGAGCGCCTTGCCGCTGTGCCGGTTCACGAGGACGTACCAGGCGTTCGTGTCGACCGTCGCCGCGCTCGCGGGCGGCGGTTGCGCGACGAGGGCGCCTGCCAGCGCCATGACCAGGGCGGCCAGGACGGTGAGCAGGCACCGCCAGGCTTGGGCAACGGATCTCACTGTCTGCTCCCATCGGAGAAGGAAAGCGCTTTCCCTCAGGACTAGATCAGCGAGTACGCACCGCTTCGTCAAGTGCGGCGAACCCGGCAGAACGCCTGCCTGCCGAAACCCGTTGAAACTTTCATCGGATGTCTTAGGCTGGTCCTCCCCGACATTCCGGCAGAAGGGCGCGCATGCACCTCGTCAGGTCCGCTCAATCGCCCCGCTGGGTGGTCCGCGCCGAGGACGGCGACCGGGCGCTGCCCGCCGGGTTCTCCCTCAGCGACGCGCTGTCCGCCGACCTCGCCCACTTCCGCGACCAGCTCGCCCGCGCCGCCGAGCCGGTCGACCCGGTCACCCCCGCCGCCCCGGTCGACGCCGGCACCGAGGTGTGGGCGGCCGGCGTCACCTATCGCCGCTCCCGCGAGGCCCGGGTCGAGGAGAGCACCGAACCCGACATCTACCAGCGGGTCTACGACGCCGAGCGGCCCGAGCTGTTCTTCAAGTCAGTGGGCTGGCGGGTGCGCGGCGACGGCGAGACGATCGGCGTGCGCGAGGACTCCACCTGGGACGTCCCCGAGCCCGAGCTGGCCGTGGTGGTCACCGCGAGCGGCGAGATCGCCGGCTACACCGTCTGCGACGACGTCAGCAGCCGCTCCATCGAGGGCGACAACCCGCTCTACCTGCCCCAGGCCAAGATGTACGCGGGAGCGACCGCGCTCGGCCCCGGCATCCGCCCCGCCTGGGAGGTGCCCGACCCGTACGCCCTGGCCATGTCCGTGACCATCACCCGCGACGGCCGCGTCGCCTGGTCCGACCGGGCGAGCACCGGCCAGCTCCACCGCCGCCTCGACGAGCTGGTGAGCTACCTGTTCAGGGCCGAGCGCCACCCCCGGGGCGTGGTGCTGTCGACCGGCACCTGCATGGTCCCCGGGTCGGACTTCACGCTGCTGCCCGGTGACCGGGTGGAGATCGTCATCGAGAGCGTCGGCACGCTCGCCAACGAGGTGCGGCCCGCGGGGGAGATCGGCTACGGAGATGTGTCCAGTCCGCCCGGTCCATAATCAGGCCGATCGGCCTACTATTGGGCCATGCGGACGAAGAAACCCAGGAGTGGTTCGTTCACCGAGGCCGCGCGGCGGGCCCAGATCATCGAGGCCGCCATCCGCACCGTCAACGAGATCGGCTACGCGCGCGCCTCGCTCGCCGAGATAGCCCGCCGGGCGGGCACGTCCAAGAGCGTGCTCTCGTACCACTTCGACGGCAAGGAAGAGCTGCTCGAACAGGTCGTCGGGCACGTCTTCGAAGACGCCGGCCGGCGGGTCGCCGACGCCGTCGACGCCGAGCGGACCGCCGCCGCCAAGCTGGCCGCCTACGTCCGCGCCGAGCTCGCGTACCTGAGAGAGCACCGCGAGCCCATGCTGGCCGCCAGCGAAATCCTCATCTCCCACCGCGACGAGCACGGGGTGCCGCTCTACCTGCGAGGCGGTGACGAGGCGATCGCGCTGCTGGAGTCGATCATCGAGCAGGGCCGCCACGCGGGCGAGTTCGCCGACACCGACGTGCGGGTGGCGGCGATCACCGTGAGCCACGCGGTCGACGGCGCGCTCACCCGCGTCCAGAGCCATCCGGAGACCGATCTGGTGGCGTACGAGAAGGAGCTGGTCCGGTTGGTGCTGCGCGCGCTGGGGGCGTCCGATGCGTGACTTCACCTGGAAGGGCGTCGGCTACGACGCCGGCGTCGACTACGCGGCGGACTTCCTGTCACGGCCCGTCTGGCGCCCCGACGACGTGCGGCGCGACCTGCGCGCCATCCGCGAGGACCTCGGCGCCAACGCCGTGCTCATCATGGCCACCGACCTCGACCGGCTGGCCGAGGCGGGCGCGATGGCCCGCGAGCTCGGGCTGGAGGTGTGGCTGCAGCCCCGCCTCTTCGAGGCGCGGCCCGACGCCGTGGTCGCCAACCTCGCCGAGGCTGCGGGCCGGGCCGAGGACCTGCGGGCGGCGTACGGAGGAGTGTCGCTCAACGTCGGCTGCGAGCTGACGCTGACGGCGTCGGGGCTCATGCCGGGGCCGAACTTCGCCGTCCGCGGCATGTTGCTGCCGTGGCTGGCGCCGATCCTGCCGCTGGCCAACCTGCGCTTACGGCGGCTGCTCGGGGAACTGGCACGGGTCGCGCGCGAGCGGTTCTCGGGCCGGATCAGCTACGGCGCGGGCGACTGGGAGCGCCCCGACTGGTCGATCTTCGACGTGGTGGGGCTGGACCTCTACCGGACGGCGGCCAACGCCTGGCGGTTCGCCGGCGACGTGCGGGCGCGCGTGGCGCGGGGCAAGCCGGTGATCGTGTTCGAGTTCGGCTGCTGCGCCTATCCGGGGGCGGCGGAGAACTCCTCGCAGGCGTACGGGGTGCTGCGGTGGCGCGGCGGTGAAGGGCGGGTGCCCGCCCGGCTGAAACGGGACGAGTCGGTGCAGGCGCGCTACCTGGAAGAGCTGTTCGACATCTTCGCGGAGGCGGGTGTGGACGGAGTGTTCGTCTGGGCGTTCAGCGAGCCGGTGCTCACCCGCTCCGACGAGCCGGGTCGCGATCTGGACCTCGCCGGCTACGGCCTCGTCGCCGTCGAGCCTGGCGACGGCCCCGAGCGATGGACCCCCAAGCAGGCCTTCCACACCGTCGCCGCCCGCTACGGAGCAACCTCGTGAGGGGCGATGCGGTGAAGGGCGATGTGGCGAAGGTCAGTGTCGTGGGGGCCGTGTGGCGGATCGGCGTGGCGCTCGCCGTGCCGACGGCGGCGTTCCTGCTCGGCCGGGACGCCGGGCTCTGGGGGGCCGCCGCAGCGGTGACCTGGGTGACCGCCGCCGTCGCCGCGCTGGCCTGGCTGGCGGATCGGCGACGGCTCGCCGACCTGGGGCTGACCGGCCTGCCGCTGCTCGTGGCCGGGGCGCTCGCGTGGCTGCTGCCGGCCGCCGCCGCGCTCGCCGTCGCGGCGGCGTGCGGGGTCCCGGCGGTCGCCACCGCGCCGGTCGCCACCGCCCTGGTGGCCGCGGTGCTGTTCGGGTTCGCCGAGGAGCTGGTCTTCCGCGGGTACGTGATCACCGTGCTCGCCGATCGGGTACGCGGCTGGGCGGTCATCCTCGGGCAGGCGGCGCTCTACACCGGGTTCGGCCTGGCCCTGGGGAACGGGGAGCCGTGGCTGATGTTCGGGCTGGGCGTCGGACTCGGCTACCTGCGCATGATCACCGGGAGCGTGTGGGCGGGTGCCGGCTTCCACGCGGCCTTCCTCACGATGACGCAGGTGTTCCCCGCCCACCCGTGGGCCGTGGTCGTGCTCGGGGCGGTGCCGTGCGCCGCCGGGATCGTGCTCATGGAGCGGCTGATGCGCTCGCGCCTCCTGGCCAGGACGCGTCAGCCGGCCGGGCGGTGATGCTCGGCGAGCAGGCGGCCGTTGTAGCGGACCTGGGCTCGCTCGTACGGGCAGAGCGGGCGGGTCACGAAGGACTGGGCGAGGGTGTCGGCGTCCTGGCGGCCGATGCCCCAGCCTATGGTGTGCCACCGTGCGGCCTCACCCGTGGTGTCCAGGACCGTGATCTCGAAGAGCTCGGCCGGTGTGCATCTGGTGTGGTCGTGTCCGGATGTCACCTTCATGGCCAGGATCGTGCTCCGCGGGCGCGGCGGGTAAACCGGACCGGGGCTCAACCAGCGGTTGCCGCCACGACGTCGAAGAAGCCCTCACCGGTGACGCCGGTCAGCCGCAGACCGGCCCGCTCGAACAACCCGGCGAACTCGCTCACCGTGCGCTGCCTGGCGCCGCCCGCGATGACCAGCATCTCCAGGTCGATCAGGGTCGAGGCGGTCGGCTCGCGCGGCGGGTCCGGGATGACGGCCTCGCAGAGCAGCACGCGACCGCCGTCGTTCATCGCCCGCCGGCAGCTCGACAGGATCCGGACGGCGTCGTCGTCGCCCCAGTCGTGGACGACGTTGGACAGCAGGTAGGCGTCGCCGCCGGGCGGCACCGACGTGAAGAAGTCGCCGCCCACCAGCTCGCACCGGTCGGCCACGCCCGCCTCCACGAGCGGCCCGCCCGCTCCCTCGATGACGTGCGGCAGGTCGAACAGCACGCCGCGCCCCGCCGGATGCGCCGACAGGATGGCCGCGAGCATCGCGCCGTGGCCTCCGCCCACGTCGACGACGGTCCCGTACCGGGTGAAGTCGTGGCCGCGCACCGCCGGCCACACGAACGCGGCGGACACTGACGTCATCGCGTCGTTCAGCACCTCGCCGTGGTCGGGATGGTCGCGGAAGTGGTCGAAGGCCGGGCCGAAGACGCGCTCGAACGCCGACTCGCCGGTCCGCACGCTGTCGGCGAAACCCGACCAGGCCCGCCGGTGCCACGACGAGCCGAGCATCACGGCGAACCCGCGCTGCGACTCCGGGTGGTCGCGGCGCAGCCGTTCGCCCGTCTCGGTCAGCTCGAAGGCGCGGCCGTCGAGCTCGCGGAGCACGCCCAGGTCGGCGAGCGCCCGCAGCAGCCGGTAGAGCGCGCCGGGGTGGGCGCCCACGGCCCGCGCCAGCTGATCGGCGTCGCGTGCGCCACCGGCCAGCGCGTCGGCCACCCCGAGCTCGGCCGCGGCGCAGACCGCCGACGCCACCCAGGCGCCGTCGATGTAGCCCAGCAGCCGCTGGGCCGGGTCGGGTGGCATGGAACCCTCCTGCTGGATCGGTTGCCGCGCCGTCATTGTCCATCGGCTCGCCGGGGTTCGCCGTACGCGCGAGGACGCGTGTCGTGACGTACGGCAGGGGCGAGTGAGCAGAAACCGGGCAGAAAGTGGTCTGGTGAACGGCGGGCCGTGACCGCCATCGTGTCCGGTACCCGCACCCTCACGCGGGACGGCCGTCCGGGGGTGGACGGCCGGGTGCGGCGGGGTCCGCCGGGCGCGGGGACTCGCTCGACGGACCCGCCGCGCCGGTCCCGGGAAGATGATCACGAAACGGCGCGGGGGAGCGTGGCCGTCATCACCAGGCCGCCGCCCTCCCGGGGATGGGCCGTCACGTCGCCGCCGTGGGCGCGGGCCACCGACCGGACGATCGACAGGCCCAGGCCCGCGCTCTTGCCCGTGACGGTGCGCTCGCCGTTGAGCCGGCGGAACGGCTTGAACAGCTCCGGCACGTCGTACGGCGGCACGACAGGGCCCGTGTTGGTGACCGTCACCGTGACCCGCCCGCCGGTGGCCGTCCGGCTGGCGATCCGGACCCAGCCGGTGCCGTCGCGCAGGTTGTGCCGGACGCCGTTCTCGACGAGGTTCGTCACCAGCCGTTCGAGCAGCAGCGCGTCACCGGTCGTGGGGGCGGGGAACGCTTCCTCGTACACGGTGACCTTCTCCTGCGCCGCCTCGGGGGCGGTCTGGGCGACCACGTGCGCCACGACGTCGGCGAGGTCGACCGGCGACCGGTCGGTCACCTCGTGCTCGGTCCGCGCGAGCAGCAGCAGCCCGGAGATGAGCCGCTCGTGCC
Organism: Nonomuraea harbinensis; assembly: GCF_019396385.1. GTDB lineage: Bacteria > Actinomycetota > Actinomycetes > Streptosporangiales > Streptosporangiaceae > Nonomuraea > Nonomuraea ferruginea. The sequence continues at coordinate 43,625 of NZ_JAHKRN010000028.1, forward strand.
GGACGTTGATCTCCAGCAGGCTCTCCCCGAGCCGCTTGACGTCGGCGGAGGCGGAGCGGCGGTGCATGGCCAGCTCGACCAGGGCGCGGTTGAGCGTCAGCGGGGTGCGCAGCTCGTGCGAGGCGTTGGCGACGAACCTGCGCTGCCCGTCGAAGGACCGGTCGAGCCGCGCCACCATGGCGTCGAAGGTGTCGGCCAGCTCCTTGACCTCGTCGATCGGCCCGTCCAGGTCGATCCGCTCGCGCAGGCCGCGGTCGGCGTCGGGGGCGGCGGCGATGCGGCGCGCGGTCGCGGTCACCTTGTGCAGCGGGGCCAGCACCCGCCCGGCCACCACCCAGCCCAGCGCCGTCGCCACGAAGGCGACCACCACCACCGCGATCACCCCCTGGGTCAGCAGGGAGGTGGTGGCGGCGGCCCGCAGGGCGGCCTCCTGCTCCGCCATCAGCCGCAACGACTCCTCCGGGCTGAGCGGCACCCCGTTGTGGATGAGGGAGAAGAACTTGTGCCGGTCCCCGCCCGGGTCGCCGTACTTCTCGTCGAACATCCGTACCAGCTCCTGGTTGAACAGCAGGTACGTGACACCGACGAGCACCAGGCCGGCCAGCAGGAACAGCGCGCCGTACACGACCGTGAGCCGCAGGCGCAGCGACAGCCTCATGGGATGCGGTAGCCCGCGCCGGTCACGGTCAGCACCACCGGCGGGTCGCCCAGCTTGCGCCGCAGCTTGAGCACGGTCAGCCGGACCACGCCGGTGAACGGGTCCGCGTTCTCGTCCCACGCCTTCTCCAGGAGCTGCTCGGAGGAGATCACGGCGCCGCCGGCCCGCAGCAGCTCGGCGAGCACGGCGAACTCCTTGTTCGACAGCGGCACGTACCGCCCGTTCCGGTACACCTCGCGCCGGGCCGGGTCGAGCGTGATCCCCGCGCGGCGCAGCACCGGCGGCAGGGCCGGCCGGGCGCGCCGGCCGAGTGCCTGCACCCGGGCCGACAGCTCGGCGAAGGCGAACGGCTTGGCCAGGTAGTCGTCGGCCCCCAGGGACAGCCCGGCCACCCGGTCGCCGATCTCGCCCGCCGCGGTGAGCATCAGCACCCGCGCCGTCGACTCCGAGTCCACCAGCTCCCTGCACACGTCGTCGCCGTGCACCCGCGGCAGGTCCCGGTCCAGGATGACCACGTCGTAGTCGTTGACCGCGAGCCGTTCCAGCGCGGCCTCGCCGTCGCCGGCGGTGTCCACGGCGTGCGTCTCGTCGCGCAGCCACTCGGCTATCGCGTCGGCCAGGATCCGCTCGTCCTCCACTACCAGCACTCGCATGCCGGGAATCGTGGCGGATCGGCTGTTTACTCCCCGTTAGCGCTCATGGAAACCGCCGGGAAACCGGCTCGTCGGTTCCATCTCCTCTCAGGCGGCCGGAACGGTTCCGGCCCGACGAGGAGAACGTGATGCGAGTACGGATGCTCGGCGTGACCGCGGCGCTCGCGCTGGCGCTGACGGGATGCGCCGCGGAGGCCCCCGGCGTGGCCTCCGCGGGCGGCGATCCCACCGCGAGCGCCGCGCCGAGTCTGGACGGCGAGGAGCGGGGCCTGAAGTGGGCGCAGTGCATGCGCGAGAACGGCGTCGACGTCCCCGACCCCAAGCCGGGCGAGGGCATACGGATGACGATGGGCCCCGGCACCCAGGAGAAGATGGAGCAGGCCCGTGAGGCGTGCAAGGAGTGGCAGCCGCCCGGCGGCGGGCGTGCCGACGGCGAGAGCAACGACGAACTGCTCAAGATCGCTGCCTGCATGCGCGAGAACGGCGTGGAGAACTTCCCCGACCCCGAGGGCGGCAGGGTTCGCATCACCAAGGACGTCGGCGACGACCCCGACTTCGAGGCCGCGCAGAAGAAGTGCCGGATGGACCGGCCCAAGTGATGGGCACGACCACGATCGACGGGGAAGCGCTGGAGACGGCCCCGCGACGCCGCCGCGGCCGTCGGGCGGCCTGGCTGGCCACCGCGACGGTGCTGGCCGGCGCGGTGGCCGCCGCCGGTCTCGGCGTGCTCGACAGGGCCCCGGCCAGGCGGCCCGCCGCCGCGCTGCCGCCGGCCACCGCGACGATCGCCGAGGAGACCCTGCGGGACACGCGGGAGGCCGACGGCGAGCTTGGCTTCGGCCCGGCCGCCTCGGTGACCAACCGCATGCGCGGCACCGTCACCTGGCTGCCCGGCGGCGACGACGTGATCACCCGCGGCGAGCCGCTCTACAAGGTGGACGACGATCCGGTGGTGCTCATGTACGGGAGCACGCCCGCGTACCGGGACCTGGCGGTCGGCGCCGAGGGCCGTGACGTGGCGAGCCTGGAACGCAACCTGAGCAAGCTCGGCTACGACGGCTTCACCGTCGACGACACGTACACCTGGGCCACGGCGCGGGCGGTCATGGCCTGGCAGGAGGACCGCGGCCTGCCGGAGACCGGCGTGGTCGAGCTGGGCCGGGTGGTGTTCGCCGACGGCAGGGTCCGGGTGGACACGGTGGACGCCGAGACCGGCCGGCCCGCCGCGCCCGGCCAGAAGGTGCTCGGCTACACCGGCACCGCCAAGGTCGTCACCGTCCAGCTCGACTCCGAGGACCGGCGGCTGGCGAAGGAGGGCGCCAAGGTGACGGTCACGCTGCCCAGCGGCCAGGAGGTCAGGGGCAAGATCACCGAGGTCGCCACCGTGATCGTCCCGGGGCAGGGGAACGAGGAGCCGCAGACCAAGGTCGAGGCGCTTGTCTCGCTCACCGGCGAGAAGGCCGCTGACCTCGACCAGGCGGCGGTGGACGTGAGGTTCACCGCCGAGGAGCGCGAGAACGTGCTCACCGTCCCGGTCGCCGCCCTGGTGGCGCTGCGCGAGGGCGGGTTCGGCGTGGAGGTCGTCGAAGGCGGCGCCACCCGTTACGTCCCGGTCGAGACCGGCCTGTTCTCCGGCGGCCGGGTGGAGATCACCGGCGACGGGCTCACCGAGGGCATGACGGTGGGGATGGCGAAATGATCGAGCTTTCCCGCGTGAGCAAGGTCTACCCCGGCGGCGTCACCGCGCTGGACGACGTGTCGCTGGAGATCCGGCGCGGCGAGATGGTCGCCATCGCGGGCCCGTCCGGGTCCGGCAAGTCGACCATGCTCAACACCATCGGCACGCTCGACCGGCCCACGTCGGGCACGGTACGCGTCGACGGGCACGACGTCGCGACGCTGTCGGACAACCGGCTGTCGGCGCTGCGGGGGACCGGGATCGGGTTCGTGTTCCAGCAGTTCCACCTGGCCGCGAACGTGCCGGCGCTGGAGAACGTGGCCGACGGCCTGCTCTACAGCGGCCTGCCGAGGGCCGAGCGCCGCCGCCGCGCGCGGGCCGCGCTGGAGCGGGTGGGGCTCGCCCACCGCATGGACCACGAGCCGCACGAGCTGTCCGGCGGCGAGCGGCAGCGGGTGGCCATCGCCAGGGCGGTGGCCGGCGATCCGCCGCTGCTGCTGGCCGACGAGCCGACCGGCGCGCTCGACTCGGCGTCCGGGGCGGGGGTGATGGAGCTGCTGCGCGAGCTGCACGCGTCCGGTACGACGGTGCTGATCATCACGCACGACCCGGAGATCGCCGGCAGGCTGCCCCGCCAGGTGCGGATGCGCGACGGCCGGATCGTCGCCGACCACGCCGGGGCGGCCTGATGGCCGGCCGGGAAGAGGTGACACCGCGCCGGGCCCCGGGACCGCCCCAGGCCGGCCGTGATCTCACCCCGCCCCGGTTGCGGCCGCGCGACGTGCTCAGGGTCGGCGCGGTCGGGCTGCGCACCCGCCCGCTGCGGGCGTTCCTGTCGGCGCTGGGCATCGCCATCGGCATCGCGGCGATGATCGGCGTGCTCGGCATCTCCTCCTCGTCCGGCGCCGAGCTGGACCGCCAGCTGTCCGCGCTGGGCACGAACCTGCTCACGGTCTCGTCCGGGCAGACCCTCAGCGGCGAGGAGGCCAAGATGCCGGTGGAGGCCGAGGCGATGATCGAGCGCATCGGCCCGGTGCTGTCGGTGTCGTCGGTCGGGCAGGTCCAGGACGCCAAGGTGTACCGGTCGGAGGAGATCCCCGAGGCGCGGACCGGCGGCATCTCGGCCTACGCGGCCCGGCTCGACCTGCTCGACTCCGTGGGGGCTACGCTGCGCGCCGGCACCTGGCTCAACGCGGCCACGCACGCCTACCCGGCCGTGGTGCTCGGCTCGGCCACGGCAGAACGGCTCGGCGTCGGCGCGGTCGGGCCCGACACGCAGGTGCTGGTCGGCGGCCGGCGGTTCACCGTCGTCGGCGTGCTGGAGCCGGTGGCGCTCGCCGTGGAGCTGGACACCGCGGCGCTGGTCGGCTGGCCGGTCGCGGAGGAGCGGCTGGGCTTCGACGGCCACCCCACCGTGCTCTACACGCGGGTGGACGAGCGGCACATGGACGCGGTACGGGACGTGCTGGCCGGAACCGGCAACCCGGAGGCGCCCAACGAGGTCGACGTCTCCCGCCCGTCGGACGCGCTGGCCGCCAAGCAGGCCACCGACCAGGCGTTCACCGGCCTGCTGCTGGGCGTCGGCGCGGTGGCGCTGATCGTCGGCGGGGTGGGGGTCGCCAACACCATGGTCATCTCGGTGCTGGAGCGGCGGGGCGAGATCGGCCTGCGCCGCTCGCTGGGCGCCACCCGCGGCCAGATCCGCACCCAGTTCCTGGCCGAGTCGCTGCTGCTGTCGGCGATCGGCGGGGTCGGCGGCGTGTGCGTCGGCGCCGCCGTCACCGTCGGCTACGCCGCCTACGAGGAGTGGCCGTCCGTGATCCCCGCCGAGGCGACGGTGGGCGGCCTGGCCGCGACGCTGGTCATCGGCGCGGTCGCCGGGCTCTACCCGGCGATCCGCGCCGCCCGCCTCTCTCCGACGGAAGCCCTGGCCAGTCCCTGACCGACCGGGCCCGGGCGGTTCCTGACCGACCGGGCCCGGCGCCTACGGACGCGCGGTCAAGGCCCGTCCGCGAGCAGCGTCTCCCCGATCCAGCCGTCCGGGGCGCACCCGGGCGGGATCGCGAACACCGCCGAGCCGATCGCGGTGATCCACTCGTTGAGCAGGTCGCCTTCGGCCAGCCGCCGCTGCACCGGGACGAACTGCTTGTCCACGTCCGCCTGGTAGGCGGCGAACAGCAGCCCGGAGTCGGGGGTGCCGTCCTCGGCCAGCCCGTCGTCGTAGTTGTACGGCCGCCGCAGCATGCGGGCGCCGGGATCGTCCACCCGGGCCCGCCTGATGTGCGCGTACTCGGAGATGACGGGGAAGCCGAGCCGGTTCAGCCTGCCGAAGTCGGGCTCGTCGTGCTCGGCCCGGCCGGTGAGCGGCGCGCCGTCGGCGAGGCGGCGGCCGATCGTGAACTCCCTGCCGGTCCTGTCCAGCTCGTCCCAGGTCTCCAGGTCCATGCGGATCCGGCGCAGCACCAGCGTGGTGCCGCCGCGCAGCGGGCCCTGGCCGAGCCAGACCGCCCGGTCCAGGTCGGCCGGGTTGACGGTGCCGTCGAGCTGGCCCATCAGGTTGCGCTGGGTGGCGCCGGCGGGCTGGACGTGCGCGCCGCGCCGGAAGCCACGCTGCGTCCAGCGCACCCGCGCGAACGCCCGCGCGTCCTTGACCACCATCCGCAGCGCGTGCGCGACGGTCAGCGGGTCGTCGGCGCAGATCTGCACCAGCAGGTCACCGCCGGACCAGCGGTCCTCCAGCTTGTCCGTCTCGAACTCCGGCAGCTGCCGGACCGGCGAGTCCACCCCGGCCGCCTCGAACAGGCCGGGGCCGAACCCGAACGTGACCGTCAGCCTGGCGGGGGAGGCGGCCAGTTCGGGCTCGGTGTCGGCGAGCGCGCCCCGGCCCAGGGTGAGCCGGCGCGCGTCGTCGGTCAGCAACCGCATGAGCCGGGCGATCGGCTCCCGTCCGGTGCCGCGCTTGAGGTCGAACGCCACGAACACGGCGTGCGCCTGCGGGGACGTGGCGATCCCGGCCTGGTGGACGCCGTGGAACGGTTCCGTGGCCGTACCGGACGGGACCTCCGTGGCAGCGCCGCTCGGCGAGGCGCCGGCGGACGTGCCTGCCATCGTGCCGGCCACCGTGCCCGCCACCGTGCCCGCCACCGTGCCCGCCGCCGTGCCCACGGCCGTCGCCGCCCCGGCCGCGAACAGCCCGCGCCGGGTGATCCTCTGCTCGGCCATCAGTGGTCCGTGCCCGGCTGGTAGTCCTCCTTCGCGCCCGCGAAGTCCTTGCCGACGGCGGTGAACTCCAGCGGGGGACCTTCCTGCAGCGTCAGCGTGAGCGGGATCTCCGCGCCGGGCTTCACCTCCTCCTTGACGCCCATCAGCATGATGTGGTCGCCGCCGGGCTTGAGCTCGTGGCTGCCACGCGCCGGGACGACGAACCCGCCGTCCTTCGGCCGCATGATCATCTTGTTGTCGGACTCGACCACCTCGTGCAGCTCGATCTCCGGCGAGAGCGGCGAGGCGCCCGCGACGACGGTGATGGGGCTGTCGGTGTGGTTGACGAGGGTGCCGAACGCGGCGGTCATCCCCTCCTTCACCGCCTTCACCCAGGGGTCGGTGATGGTGAGCGCCTGGGCCGGGGCGGCGGCCTCGACGCTGGTGGTGGGCGCGGGCCCGGCGGCCGGGGTGGCGGCGCCGCAGCCGGCGAGGAGCACGGCCGTGGCGGTGACGAGCAGGGCGGAACGGGTGTTCATGGACATGCCTTCCTGCGCCCGCGGCGGAAGTCGCCGGGGCGTCGGTCATCGGAAAAAGGTCAGCGGATTCCGATGACCGCGGGCGGCCCGCGCCCGCTGACGGCATGCCGGAGGATCGCCGAGCGCAGCACCGGCGGCTCGGCGTGGGGCAGCTCGACGAACGGCGTCGCCGGCACCGGCAGCAGCACGGTGACGAGCCGCGTGGCCAGGCGGCGCAGCAGCCCCCACAGCGCGGCCTCCCCGCGCGCCAGCCAGAGCGCGGTCAGCCCGACCGCCCACCCGTGGGCGACCAACATCCCGAGGTCGGGGGCCAGCCCGGCCGAGGCGTGCGCGGCGTGCGCGGCCCCGGCAGCGGGGGAGACGGCGTGGGAGAGCGAGAACATCACGTGCAGGACGAGCTGCAGACCGCCCAGCAGCGCCAGGATCGCCCGCGGGCCCCGCTCCCGCCCGGCCAGCGGGTACGCGCCTCCGGCGGCCACGAAGAACCCGGCCACCATGGCCGGCCCCGGCACGCTCCCGCCCGCCAGGGAGTGGGCCACCATGCCAAGACTGAGACACACCACGGCGAACACCGCGGTGCGGGCGAGGCGGAACGGAAGGCTGGACGGCACGATGCCGACATGATTTCACGCCACCCCCTCGGTCCTTCTCCCGACACAGCCCAAGATTTCCGGCGAGACCGGCATAATGGCGCGGGATGCTGACGCCCACGGACCCGCACGCGTACGCGGCGGCGATCGCCCCGGTCATCGACGCGGTCCACGTCAACCTGCACGCCGCCACACGCAGACCCGGCGCCCTCGGACTGCTGAACGACCTGCGGTTCACGCTCCCGCTGCGCACCCTCACCAGACGCGACCTGGCCGCCGTCCACCGGTACGGGGACGACCGGGAGGAGAGCATCCGGGAGCACGTCCGGCGCGGCGAACTGGCCGACGACGACGGCACGCTGCGACTGACGGAGCGGGGCCTGGACCTCGTGCACGGGCTGTACGAGACGCACGCGGCCGTGGCGGGCCGGATCTGGCGGGACCACGACGTCGAGACCCTCGCCGCGCTGGCGGGACGGGTGCTCGGCAAGGCCATGGCGGAGCCGGGTGACGCGCTCGCGGTGATGGCTCCCCCGTACGAACCCGAGGGGGCACCGGCGGGGCTGCTGCTGTTCAACCGGCTGGCGGCGCTACGCTACGCCCGCGCCGACGCGCACGCGGCGGCCTGGCAGGCGGCGGGACTGACCGCGGCCGAGGTCGTCGCACTGGAGCCCGGCCCGCTGCGCGAACGCATCGAGGCGGGCACCAACCGCCGCGCGGCGGTGCCGTACGAAGCCTTTTCCGAGCCGGAACGCGAAACCCTCTATACCGGCTTGCTCGCACTGGTGTGAGAGGTCCGAAACTCACACCTCCCGGTAACTAGCCGAAAGGCGCACTATGGTACGTACCTCGGTAAGGGAGGGGCGTGGTGGATCAGGACCTGCCCGGCGGCGTGCGGCTCATCGTGGGCGTCGACGAGACTCCGGCCGCGCGCTGGGCGCTCGCCTGGGCGATCGGGACCGCGCGGCTGCGCCGCATGGCTCTCGTCGCCGTACATGTCAGCCGGGCTCCGGTGCACCCGTTCCCGGAGGCGCTGCCCGTGCAGCACGCCATCAGATCGGGTGAGGAGGCACGCTGCGGCGAGGTGATCGCCGGCGTGTTCGAGGACGTGGCGGGAGGCCTGCCGGAGGACCTCCACACGGTCATGGTGTCCAGGGTCGGCGATCCCGGCTACCACCTCGTCGACCTGGCCCGCGAGGGCGACCTGCTGGTGCTCGGGCGCAGCCGCCGCGGCCTGCTCAGCCGCATGTTCCTGCCCTCGACCAGCATGTACTGCGCGCGTCACGCCAAGACGACGGTAGTGATCGTGCAGCAGCCCACCCCGCCCGACGAACCCGAGATGTCAGAAGACCGCTCCCGCCGGTTCTGGAGCCGCAGGCACGATTGACGCGCGAAGCCCGCCGCGGGCCCGGCACTGCCGGGCCCCCGACGGACGGTCTCACTTGAAAGCGCGCAGCCGCAGGCTGTTGCTCACCACGAACACGCTGGAGAACGCCATCGCGGCTCCCGCGATCATCGGGTTGAGCAGCCCCATCGCGGCCAGGGGCAGCGCGGCCACGTTGTAGGCGAACGCCCAGAACAGGTTGCCCTTGATGGTGGCGAGCGTCCTGCGCGACAGGCGCAGCGCGTCGGCCGTCACCCGCAGGTCGCCGCGGACCAGCGTCAGGTCGGACGCCTCGATGGCCGCGTCGGTGCCGGTGCCCATGGCCAGCCCGAGGTCGGCCTGGGCGAGCGCGGCCGCGTCGTTGACGCCGTCGCCCACCATCGCCACGACCTTGCCCTCGGCCTGAAGGCGCTTGACCACCTCGACCTTGTCCGCGGGCAGCACCTCGGCGATCACCTCGTCGATGCCCACCTCGGCCGCCACCGCGCGGGCGACCTTCTCGTTGTCGCCGGTCAGCAGCACCGGGGTGAGGCCGAGCCGCTTCAGCTCCGTGACCGCCTCCGCGCTGGTGGCCTTGACCACGTCGGACACCACCAGCACGGCACGGGCCCGGCCGTCCCAGCCGACCGCGACCGCGGTGCGGCCCGCGGCCTGCGCCTGCTCCAGAGCCTCCACGAGCTCGGGGGTGAGGTGCTGCGACCACTCCTCCAGCAGCCTGGGCCGGCCGACCAGCACCGCGTGCCCGTCGACGACGCCCTGCACGCCGAGCCCTTCGACGTTCGCGAAGTCCTCGACCGTGGCGTCCGACCGGGCGGCCCTGGCCACGGCCTGCGCGATCGGGTGCTCGGATGCGTGCTCCAGCGCGCCGGCCAGGCGCAGCACCTCGGCCTCGTCCTCGCCCTCGGCGACGTGGACCTCGGTGAGCGTCATCCGGCCCTCGGTGACCGTGCCGGTCTTGTCGAGCACGATCGTGTCCGCCTTGCGGGTGGACTCCAGCACCTCCGGGCCCTTGATCAGGATGCCGAGCTGCGCGCCCCTGCCGGTGCCGACCAGCAGCGCCGTCGGCGTCGCCAGCCCCAGCGCGCACGGGCAGGCGATGATCAGCACCGCCACCGCCGCGGTGAACGCCGCGCCCGCGCCGTTGCCCGTACCGAGCCAGAACCCGAGCGTGCCTACGGCGAGCGCGATCACGATCGGTACGAACACGCCCGAGATGCGGTCGGCGAGCCGCTGCACCTCGGCCTTGCCCGTCTGGGCCTCCTCCACCAGCCTGGCCATCTGCGCCAGCTGGGTGTCGGCGCCGACCCGGGTGGCGCGGACGACGAGCCGGCCGCCCGCGTTCACCGTCGCGCCCGTCACCGCGTCGCCCGGCCGCACCTCGACCGGCACGGACTCGCCGGTCAGCATCGAGGCGTCGACGGCGGACGTGCCTTCCTCGATCACGCCGTCGGTCGCGATCTTCTCGCCCGGCCTGACCACGAACAGGTCACCCGCCTTGAGCTGGTCGGCCGGGACGCGGCGGCCGTCGGCCAGCTCCACGTCCTTGGCGCCCAGCTCCATCAGCGCCCGCAGCGCGGCCCCGGCCTTCCGCTTGGACCGCGACTCGAAGTAGCGCCCGGCCAGGATGAACGCCGTCACCCCGGCCGCCGCCTCCAGGTAGATGTTGCCGGCGCCGTCGGTGCGCTGGATCGTCAGCTCGAACGGGTGGATCATGCCGGGCATCCCGGCCGTGCCGAAGAACAGCGCCCACAGCGACCAGCCGAAGGCCGCGAGCGTGCCCATCGAGACCAGCGTGTCCATGGTGGCGGTGCCGTGACGCAGGTTCGTCCAGGCCGCCTTGTGGAACGGCCAGCCCGCGTACACCACGACCGGCCCGGCCAGCGCCAGCGACAGCCACTGCCAGTAGCGGAACTGCAGCGCCGGGATCATGGCCATGGCCACCACCGGGACGCTCAGCACCACCGCGACGATCAGCCGGTCGCGCAGGCTGTTGTCCGGCTTCTCCGCTTCTTCCTTGGGCCCCTCGTGGGGCAGCTCGGCCGTGTAGCCGGCCTTCTCCACCTCCTGGACCAGCGCCAGCGGGTCCAGGTCCGCGGGGAAGGTGACCTTGGCCTTCTCGGTCGCGTAGTTGACCGTCGCCGTGACGCCGTCGAGCTTGTTGAGCTTGCGCTCGATCCGGTTGGCGCAGGAAGCACACGTCATGCCGCCGATCGAGAGCTCGACCGCGCCCCCGCGGCCGTCGGTGAGTGATGTCATCACCCTTCTCCTCTCAGGCGTCAGTGGCCGTGCGGTCCGGTCTCGGCCGTGAAGGCCGCGGTGCGCACCTTGCCGTCGTGCTTGAAGTCCAGGAACAGGCGGTAGGAACCGGTGCTGGGCACCTCGGCGAAGAACGTGATCTCCGGGCCCGCCTTGCCGGTCTCCTCAGGATGGACGTGCAGATAGGCGAGATCGCCGGCCCTGAGGGCCACCAGGTGTCCGTAGGCGCCGAGGTAGGGCTCCAGGTCGGTCACCGGCTCGCCGTCCTTGCTCACCTTGAGCGTCAGCTTGCTCGACCGGCCGGGCTCCAGGCTCCCGGCGAGGCTCACAGTGTAGTCACCGGTCCGCGCCTCGGTGCTCGCGTGCGGGAGCTCGCGCGGGCGGTAGTCGCCCGGCACCTGCAGGTCGAGGCCGAGCGTCAGCTTGTCGGCGCCGGTGGGCTTGAAGTCGGCGAAGGCACGGTACGGGCCGGGCTCGTCCAGGGGGAGCTTCACGCGCCAGGTGCCGTCGGCGGCCATCTCCGGGTGGAGGTGCCGGAAGATGGTCAGGTCGCGGGAGGCGACGATGAGGTGCAGCTTCTTGTCGTGCTCGACGTCGAACTCCGTCACCGGCTTGTCGCCGGGGCCGTCGACGGTGAAGCGGAAGTCGTCGGGGTCGTCGGTGGCGAGGCGGGTGAAGGTGTAGCCGTCTTGGGAGACCTGGAGCCCCCCGGGGGTATCCGTAGCGCCTGAATGCCCGCTGTCGGCGTGGCCGTCCGCGCTGTCGGTGCTGCCGTCCTCGGCCTGCTCACCCGTTCCGTGGTCCATGGCCGTCTCTCCCTGCTTCACCTGCTCCGCCGTACGGCCGGTCGGGCCGGGGGCGGGCCCGATCTGGCCCGCCGCGCTCCCGGCGCCCAGCGCCGCGGCGAAGACCACCGCGAGCCCGGCGCCGTAGAGGCCCAACCGGCCTGCCGTTCTCATGACACCCCCACCAGTTCGTAGCCGGCCTCCTTGACCGCGCCGCTGATCTCCGCCTCATTGACAGGACCGTCGCTGACCACGGTCAACCGGCCGCTCTTGAGGTCCACGTCGACGGAGGTCACGCCGGCCACCTCGCCGACCTCCTCCTTGACGGAACTCACGCAGTGGCCGCAGGTCATGCCCTTGACGGTGTAGGTGGCGGTGCTCATCGCATGCTCCTTCATATGCTCGTACGTGATGCCTTGTATCGAGTCTAACACCGTACCCCCCTAGGGTATGTCGTGACCCTGGCTGTGCATACCTGGAGGGGGTATGCGGAGGACGATATATACGGCTAGGGGGTATGTCAATCCTCGGCGCCGCGTGTTCCTTGAACAATCCGACATCTGGTCCGCGCAAACACGGGGACCGCCGCCATCCCTTGCTAGGCTGCAAAGCATCCGTTGGGTCTTGCCCAGCGGGCGAGACCGTCGAAGAAGTGGGGTCACACAGTGAAGAAGCTGCTTGTTCTGGCGCTGGTCGCCCTTGGGGGGTTGCTGATCTGGCGCAAGGTGCAGGCCGATCGGGCAGAGCTCGATCTCTGGACCGAGGCGACCGGTAGCGAGAACTAACCGACCGGCGAGGCGATGAGTGACATCGTCCCCATCAAGCTGGTGTGCCTGGACCTGGCAGGCACCACGGTCGGCGACATCGCCACGGTGGAGCGCGCGTTCGCCGAGGCGATCGCCACCCAGGGCATAGTCCCCGGGACCGGAGCGTACGCACGTGCCATGGTGCACGTGCACCGGTCCCGGGGGCAACCCAAGATCGACGTCTTCCGGGGCATCTTCCCGGAGAACGAGGCCCGGGCTCAGGCCGCCAACCTGACCTTTGAGCGCGCCTACGAAGGCGCCCTCGAACGCTCCGGCCTCACCCCCGCCCCCGGCATCGTCGAGGTCCTCGACAAGCTCCGCGGCTCCGACATCCGGCTGGCCCTGCTCACCGGCTTCAGCCGCACCACCCTCGGCCGCGTCCTCGGCATCCTCGGCTGGCACGACAAGATCGACCTGGCCATCAGCCCCGAAGACGCGGGCGGCCGCGGCCGCCCCTGGCCCGACATGGTCCTGCACGCCGTCCTCCGCCTCGGCATCCCCGACGTCCGTCAGGTGGCCGTCGCCGGCGACTCCGAGAGCCACATGCTCGCCGGCCACCGCGCCGGCGCCGTCGTCGTGGCCGGCATCCTCACCGACAGCGGCCACAGCCGAGACCGCCTCGTCGGCGGCGGCGCCACCCACGTGTTACCGTCCGTCGGCGCACTGCCGGAGCTGATCCTGAGCGGCGACCTGGGAGGCGCGCGGATACCGGCGCCGGTTCGGTAGGCTATCTTCATTGTTCGAAGGGGCCTTAGCTCAGCTGGCAGAGCGCCTGCTTTGCAAGCAGGAAGTCAGGAGTTCGAATCTCCTAGGCTCCACCAGGTAGAACACCCCGCCACTGATCTTGTGACGGGGTGTTCGGGCCATTAACGGGCCATTAGCCATCCTGGTCCAGCCTCTTTCTTTCGGCCTCCACACGAGCGCTGAGCGCATCCGCGATCCGCTGGTCAGCGTCCTTGGTCGCGTGCTGGTAGATGAGCGCCGCCCGATCGCTGTCGTGCCCCATCCGTGCTTTGAGATCGGCCAGGCTCGCCCCTGACTGCGCGGCCAGCGTGTTGCCCGTGTGGCGAAGATCGTGGAAGTGCAGGCCGGCGAGCCCCATCTCCTTGAGCGCCTCACCCCACTTCGCGGCACGCCGGAAGTTGCTGCCCCGCAGGAACCCGCCCAGCTTGCCGAGGAACACGAACGCGTCCTCTTCTGGCTCGACATAGGACGCGAGATGTTCGATGAGTGCCGGAACGATCACTGCGGGGATACCGACCGTACGGCGACCGGCCTTGGACTTGACCGGGCACAGGCGCATCTCCCCGCCGTCCAGTTCGATGAGCTGTTCCCGGACCCGGACCGTGCGCGCCACCAGGTCGAGGTCATGCCGTCGAAGTGCGATCACCTCACCCCATCGCAGGCTTGCGAACGTGGCCAGCAAGATCAGCGCTCGAAACCGCCTGTCGGCCATCCGGTCGGCGAGTTCGAACACCTGAGACACCGTGATCACGGGACGCTCGGGTGTGTGCTCATTGTCGGCGCCCTTGATCCGGCAGGGGTTGCGGCTGATCAACTTGTCCTCTTCCGCCGCCGTCATCAGAACGGCCCGCAGGAACCGGTAAGCCTTGGCGACCGTCGAGATCGATACGCCATGCTCCAGCCGTTCGGACCGCAGCGCACGGTCGGCCTCGGTTTTAGTGGCATAGGTCGTGGCCCCGGTCCGCAGACGCCCGTCCGGTCCCGGATAGCGAATCTGGAACCGGCCGGACTCGCGCTTGCGGATATTGCCGAAACGCCGGTGTCCGTCTTTGTTGGCCATCAGGCAGCCCTCCTCTTAACGGTGTCGGTCGTCATCGGCGTGACGGTTCCGGCGACGACGAACGCGATCAGCGCGGACTCTCGGATGCGGACATGACGCCCGACTTTCACGAATTCGATCCGGCGTTCGGCGATCAGGCGGCGGACGAAGCGCTCCGAGGTGTGCAGCAGTTCGGCGATTTCAGGGACGGTGAGAAGTTGCTCCATGGTGTTCCTTCTCAGGCCGCGTCCGGCGTTGCCGAAAGATCTTGGCCGTCTGCTCTGGCTTCCAGCTCTCTGAGGTGGGCTCGCCAGCGTTGGCGTACGTGGACGGATCGGAGGAGGCGGACGGCGAGGGACGGCACGTTGGCGTCTCCGGCCGGGACCGGTCGCCAGATGTAGCGGTGTGGGTCGGTGGGTTCATCGGCTTGGCCGAGGGCTTGCAGGATCCAGGTACGGCGGTCTTGCTTGTGTTCGGCGAGGGTCTTGTTGCTCCACTTGCGGGAGACCAGGACGCGGCGTCCGGCGTAGCCGAGGTGTTCGGGCTTGTGGGCCTTGCCACGGCAGTGGCCGGGTGTCATGCCGGGTTTGGCGCTCTTGGGCTGGACGCCGTAGCGCAGCCAGTTCGGGCAGGTGGGTGAGCAGGGCTCGTAGCGCAGGGCGTCCAGCATGCGGGCCGCGTGCTCGCGCTGGGCCTGGCCGCTGTCGAGGGTCTCACCAAGGGACTTGGTGAGGTACTTGGACAGGTAGCGGATGCATTGGTCGGCGTCCGGGGTGCCGGAGAGGACCCCTTGTACGTCCACCTGCTCACCGAAGCGCAGCACGTGGAGGGGCTCGGCGTCCTCGTCCAGGGCGTCGAGGGCCTCGTCCCAGGTGGGCAGGACCTGGCCGGTTGCCGGGTCGAGGTAGCCGGCCTCCTCGTCCCAGACGGGCAGGTGATCGCCGTCGAAGCGCACCTCGTCGGCCTGTGGCCACCACACCTGGTGATAGGTGGCGGCGGCTATCTGCTTGATCTCCGCTCGTGGCAAGGTGCCCCGAATGGCCATGTGCAGGTGTGGGGCCAGCCGCTTCTGAGGTTCGACGGCGGCGAAGTACTGCACGTCATAGCCTGCGACCCGGCGCAGGTTCTGCACGAAGCGGTCCATGAGCTTGGAGAAGTGCAGCGCGTCCCGAGCCGCGCGCCGGTAGTCGTAGGTGTTCGGATCGACGGGGATGCCGTCACGGACCTTGCCATAGCTGGGCAGGGTGAGCGTGACGAACAGTGACGGCCGATAGACCTTGCCATCGGAGCCGGTGAAGGTGCGTCCCAGGGTGGTGCTGGTCATCCTGCGCTTGGGCAGGTTCGGGGCGTCCTGCCGACGCCGGGTCGATCGGGTGCGCTTGGGCACCGCGGATCCGGTGACGCTGCCCCGCATTCCAGCGGCGTTGATCTCCTCGTCCAAGCTCGCGAGAACGGCGTCCAGGTCGGTGGTGTCGTCGCCGGCCTGCTCGGCGGCATCGCGCTTGGCCTGCATGTCGGCGCGGAACTCGATCAGTCGGCGCTGTTCCTCGCTGGCCTCGTCCGGGGCGATGGCCGGTTCGGTGTCGAGGTGCCAGCCCTCGCGGCACTGGGCCATGCGGAGTTGCCGATTGCGCTTGGCGCAGGGAGGGCACTTGCTGTCCAGGGTGGAACCGCAGGGCACGTCGATGATCTCGGAGGTGCCGGTGACGGTGTCGAGTCGCCGCAGCGGGATGGGCCGGATGCAGACGCCGTGGAGCTTGGCGACCTCTTCGAGCACATCCCGGGCCATCGGCATGGCTTGGCGGACGGCCCGGGGAAGTGCGCGGTCGTGCGCATGGGTCATGTGAACCTCCCTTCGTTGATGTCAAGGACGATGAGCGCGATCTGGCCGCAGGCGCGGCACTCGACCAGGGCACGGACCGGGTCGAGCCAGAGAGCGTTCACGGTGTGGCAGGTGGCGCAGCGCAGCTCTTCCAGCAGCTCACGCATCAGAGCTCACCTCCGACTCGGCGCAGATCCTCATGCGGCGCTCCCGTACGGGGTGTAGGCGTCGACCATGGCGTGGATGTCGGTGTCGGAGACGTAGGCGGCGCGGACCCGGATGGGTTCGGGGCTGGCCTCCAGCCGGACGTAACCGACGCCCGCGCCTCGTTCGGGGACGGGTGAGATGCGGTCGGCCAGGGCTCCCCGGTCGCGGGCGCCGTCGCCGAGGACCATGTCGACCTGTTCCGACTCGTCCAGCCGGAGGGCGATCTTGTCGGGGAACAGGTTGCGGATGTTCATGACCTCTTTGCGCGGGTCCTGGAGTGCGGCCAGGACGCCGACGCCGACCGCGCGGCCTTGGGTGGTGAGGGTGGCGAGGGCGCAGGAGATGCGTTGCCGTAGCTGCCGGTCGGACTGGTAGGCGGTCAGGAACGCCACCTCGTCGACCACGACCAGGACGAACGGATCATCGACCGTGGGCGTGTGGGAGCGCTGGAGCCCGGCGAAACGGGCGGCTCGTTTCTGCATGACGGCGACGACCTCGTCCAGCAGGTCGGCGCACTCCTCAGGCGTGGCTGCGTACCGCGTGCCGAACAGGGCGCGGCCGTAGGACAGTTCCATCAGTTTCGGGTCCAGCGCCCACAACTCGACCAGGCCCACACTGGCGGCAGGGAGCAGGGAGCGGATGACGGACCAGATGATCGACCCCTTGCCGGCCCCGGTCGCGCCCGCGACGAGAACGTGTGTCCCGTGCACCTTGAGCCGCCACGGTCGCCCGTCTTCGCGGGTGCCGATCTCAACCGGTCCCACGGTCGGTTCGATGGGGATGGACAGGGCCGGTAGGGGCTCAGAGAGCGGATCGCTGCGCGGGAAGGTCAGCGTCAGGTGTCCGGCCTGGGTCAGCGTCACCCGGCAGGATGCGGCGCCGAAGCCTTGGGCAAGATGGTCGGTGCGGTCGGTCCAGTCCTTGACCGGTTGGCCTTTGAGCATGCGCACGGTGACCTGGTCGGCCCAAGATGTGCAGGTGACCTTGCCGAGCCGGGGCAGGTAGTCACGGCCCCGGATGTGGCGGCCGAGACCGGAGACGATCAGGACGGGTTGCCAGTGTCGCCGGTAGATCCAGGTGAGCCGCCACCAGGCCAGCAGCCGGTAACCGATCAGGCGGTTGAAGGACGCCCGGTCGATGTACGCCCATGAGGCGAGGGCCAGGATGACCGTGCCGAGCAGGGATGCCGCCATGGGCCAGTCGTAGACGTACCAGGTGACGCCGAGGGCTACCGGGATGGTGGCCGCGATGGGGTGGCGCCAGATCGTTCGGACGAGCCCGGCGAACATGCGCCAGGCCAGGATGACGATGGTGAAGATGGCGGGAGTCTTGATCACGGCCGGGCGGAAGACGACGGCCGTGTCGGGCGTGGTGGAGACGAGGTTGCGCGCCTCGTCGCCAGGCAGCCGCTTGAACATAAGCTGGGAACCTCTCGTGATGGAGCAAGTCGTGGGAGAACCGAGGGGCCGCCGGAAGTTGCCGCTTCCAGCGGCCCCGCCTCAGGTGTCAGGCCGCCGTGTCGGTGGCGTCCTTGGCCGGCTGTTCGGCGTGCAGGCACTCGCAGTCGGCCAGGTAGCGAGCGGCGGCGTTGAAGATCTCGCGGGCGACGGCCAGGTCCGCGTCGGTGACCGGCCCGGCTCCGGTGGTGGAGATGTGCACGTCGGCCTCC
This sequence comes from Nonomuraea harbinensis, assembly GCF_019396385.1. Taxonomy (GTDB): domain Bacteria; phylum Actinomycetota; class Actinomycetes; order Streptosporangiales; family Streptosporangiaceae; genus Nonomuraea; species Nonomuraea ferruginea. The sequence goes on from NZ_JAHKRN010000028.1 coordinate 61,656, forward strand.
TGGGAGGCGAACTCCAGGTACGGCCGGGGAGTGCTGGTCAGCAGTCCGGCGCGGATCTGCAGGCGCGGCGTGTGGAAGGAGACTCCGACGTGCGGCTCGGAGTCGGGTCGCAGGGACACGGTGACGTAGGTGTAGGGCCGGTGCTCGCTCATGCCGCCACCCCGCGTCCGTCGGGCAGGCCGTAGAAGCTGCGCTCCAGGGAGCGGGCGAAGCGGTGGGCCTCGCGGGCGAGCTGGCGCGCGAACTCCAGGTCCTCCACCGTCACGGGGCCGCCGGTGGTGACCAGGACGGAGGTGGCGCCGAAGTCGAGCGCCAGGACGGGCTCACGCCGGACGGACGGGTGGTTGAGGGTGCGGGCGGCGTGGCCGGTGGTCAGCCGGATCACGCTGGTGCGAGGGGTACGGCGTCGGGTCATCAGGCGGCGTCCTTTCCGGCCTTGGCCGGGGCGGTGGGCTGGTGGGGAGCGTGCATCTCGCGCACCTTGATGGAGTAGGCGAGGCGGCCGTTGCCGTTGACGTACGGCGTGACCGAGATGCCGTCGAATTCGACGGGCGTGAACGGAAGCCCCGGCATCGGCTGCGGCGGCACCGGCTGGACCGGGGCGAGGATCTTGACCGCCACCGTCTTCTGAGCGGGCTTGAGGGCCGGGTCACCGTCCAGGACCGCGACCTGCCAGACCAGCTCATTGGTCTGCTTGTCGCGGGACTGCACGAAGCGGCCGTTGGTCGAGGCGTCGAAGTCCTTGACCGGCTCGACCTGCCCGACGACGTAGCAGCCGTGCGGGAAGACCATGGCGAAGGTGACGGGGATGGGGCCTTGCAGAGCCATAATGGCTCCTTTCTTGGATGACAGTCACTTGACCTGTCAAGTGATGCTCCGAGAGTAGGTCGCTCAAACTTGCTGCGTCAAGTGACTTGCCGAAAAGTCGAAACGAAGAGGTGGAAGGCGGTGCAAATTTCTCTCATTTGCCCGCTTTTCCCTTTATGGGAACGCTAAACAAGTAGACAAGAACGCCGCTGCCAGGGCCATTGTGAGGAGTTGCCCTTGCTAGGCCAGCGTCAGTCTTAGGCGATGATGGAGAAGATTAATATCGGAGAGGCGAACCGTTAGTTCCTCGCCCTCGGTCAATACCCGACCGTCCGAGAATTCCGAGATGTGGACAAGCCCTTCGAGGCCATCGACCACCTTGACGAAGACGCCGAACGGAACAACCTTGGTCACCGGGCCAGTGATCACCTCGCCCAGTCGTGTCCTCGCGATCTCCACCAACGGGTCATCTTGCAGAGCCTTGAGCGACAGACTCACCTGCTCACGTTCGAGATCCACATGCAGGACCATGCCGACGACCTCTTGGCCGATCCGGACGATCTCACCGGTGTCCTCAAACCGCCGCCACGACAGCTCGGCCACGTTCACAAAACCTTCGGCGCCGTCGAGGTCGACGAACACACCAAACCGCTCGATGGATCGCACCAGGCCCCGACGAACCTGCCCTTGCTCAAAGGCATGGAAAAGCGTTTCAGTCGTCTCGGCTTTTTCCTCGGTACCCATTGCCGGTAGACACTACGATCCGAGCTAGCGCAACGACAAGGCCGGACGCGAGAGCTCATGTGACCGGGTAGGCGTCCTCAAGTTCGTGCCGGTCAGCGGGAAGCAGCACCTCAACCACGACCAGCGGCCGGCTGGAAGCGTCCCGGACCGCCCCGAACACGGCCAGGAGCGGCACGTTCTTCGGCATGCCGAGTTGCTTGGCCTCCTGGCCGGTGGGCATGCGCGCGGTGATCTGCTCCACGATGTGATCGAAGCGCACCCCCTTGCGCGACGTCAGATGCTCACGGATGCCCTCCCGCAACGGCTCACCACTGGTCAAGTCCGTGCCCTCCGACAACTCCAAGGGCAACCACAACGACACCAGCTCAGTCGGCTCACCGTCACCGGCCACCAGGCGCCGACGCAGGAACGCCCTGCTCTTGGACGGCATCTCCAACAGCGACGCCACCCGGTTGGACGGTGTCACCGCGCCCGCCTCCACCAGCTCACCGGGAGTATCGGTCTCCGGGTTGGCCAGGTACGCCTGTCCGGGCCGGTTGGACTCCATCGACGCCATCGCGGGACGGCCACGTACGAAACGGCCCTTGCCCTGCTGGGAGTCGATCCAGCCCTGCTCACGCAGCACCCGCAGCGCGGCGACCACGGTAGGCCGGGACACACTGAACTCTTTGATGAGCTGGTGTTCACTGGGCAGGAGGGAGCCCGGTGGGTACGTTCCCGACTCGATACGCCGCTGAAGGGCCTGCACAAGCTGCGCATACTTCGGCGGTACGGACTCAAGTGACATTTTGACCGTCCAACACCCGACAGGTTGTTTTACCAAGTCTGAGCGTAACCTGGATCAGTCCGCTCCGTCCACGCATTCCGCTGACGTGCGGGAAGAAGGCCCGGCAGGCAGTCGCGGAGGAACGGGGGCGACCCTCCATGGGCATGGACTCGACCACCTGCCGGGCGATGAGACGCGACGAGGCTGGGAAGGACCGCCCCGTACCCCTCCGAACGGGGACTGGCGCCACCTCGCCGCGCCGGCCTCTTACTTGGCGGCGCACTCCGCCAAGACGCTCGCCGCCCCCTCCACATCCCCGACCGGATGCCGCTTCTCGGCGCTCTGCCAGGAGAAGTACGCACCGCCGTACCCGACGAACACCCACACCGGCAGCCCCGGATCGGGTCGGCGCACGATGAGCGCACTGTTGTCCGGCAGCAACTCGGCCTCGACGCCGAGGCTCGTGAGTCGCTCGCGCAACTGGGCCAGGGCGCGCCCGTCCCTCTGCTGCCCGAGCCCGTTCGTGGCCGCCAGCATGATCGGATTCATCTCTCGTTCCTTTCGGCCTGGCCTTCGCCGAGGCAGTCGAGACACTTACGCTCCTCGATCTCTTCCGCCCCCTCTCCGCCAGTGCCGATCAGGAGGGCGCGGCACGAGCCTTTGAGCTTGTAACCGCGTCCCCGGCACGCCGGGCAGGGGCCTGTCTCGCAGTTCTTCTCTGGCCGGGTCACCGTCGCCATCTCCTCGCGAGTCGTTTCCGGTACTCCCTACGGCGGAAGTCCGCTGCACTTACCTTGTTGATTGATGGCAAGTCCACCGGCAAAGCAGAATGAGGGGACCCGCCGATAGGCCCCCCTCTTAACCCCTTTTCGATCTTCGCTCGGAAAGAAGGCCAGAAATGCCCGAAGCGACACCAAATAAGCGACTTCGGACTGGCGTCAGAATGCCGGTTTGACCCGAGCCGAAATGGCCAAAATGGTCAACCTCAGCAAGAGCGGAATCAAGCACGCCCTGACCTGCGACGAGGAACGCATACGCCGCTGGGAAGCAGGCGAGGTCACATGGCCCCGCGAGCCCTACCGGCTGGCACTGGCCGAGGTCACCCACCTCGACCCGGAAGACCTGGGCTTCACCCCCACCAAACGCGCACGTACGCTCACAAAGACCTCCACAATGGTCGACAGCGTCACAAAAGCACCAAGCGTTGTGGATCTCGTCGGACCAGGAGAGGACGAGACGGACGTGCGACGCCGTGAATTCGTCGGCCTGACCGGAGCAGCACTCTTCAGCGCCGTACTCGCCCCACAGGGAACCACCCGAACCGCGGACCTCGATCTCGAAAAGATCGCCGCCACACTCGTCGACTACTCCACCCCGCCAGACGACCCCATCAACCTCGCATCCCTTGCCGACGCCGTCTCGGCCGCCAAACGCAACTACCAAGCGTGCCGGTACGCCCAGGTGACCGCCAAACTGCCCACCCTCCTGCGCAAGCTCCGCGCCGCCTGCACATCCCTGCACGGCGATGACCGGCTACGAGCCCACGCCCTGGCCGCCGAGGCATACCACGTGACCGCCTCCATCTTGCTCAAACAGGAGGACAAGGGCCTCGCCTGGCTCGCCGCAGACCGCAGCGTCCAAGCCGCACACGCCAGTCAGAGCCCGCTCATGATCGGATCCAGCTCCCGCATCATCACCCACGCCCTCATGGACGGCGGCCACCACCTCGCCGCCACCGACACCGCACGCGGCGCAGCCCAACGCATGGACGCCGATCTCTCCGCACCCTCCCCGGACGACCTGTCCATCTACGGATCACTGCTGCTGCGTGGAGCCATCGCCGCCGCCAGCACCGGCAACCGCCACAACACCGCCGAACTCCTCGACGAAGCCGCCGAAGCAGGAACAAGACTCGGCCACGACGCCAACCACATGTGGACCGCATTCGGTCCCAACAACGTCCTGTGCCACCGCGTGAATGTCGCCCTGCGCTTCGGCGACGCCGGCACCGCCATCGACTACGCCCGCCAGGTCGAGCTGGGCCAACTCCCGATCAACGAACGCAAGGCCACCCTGCTCCTCGACACCTCCCGCGCCTTCCTCATGCGCAACCAGCACGACAAAGCCCTGCACATCCTGCGCGCCGCAGGCGAGATCGCCCCCGAAGAAGTCACCGGCCGCCCCACAGCTCTCCGGCTCGTACGTGACATCCTGGCAACCGCCCCGATCAGCGTCCGCCGCGAAGCCCGCGAATACGCGGCAACCCTGGGAGTCAACGCGTGACCCAACCCGGCAAGGTCCTCTACATCATCGTCTGCGCCGCAGGACCCGCCCCCGACGTCGGCCGCCTCGTCACCCTCGCCCAAGACGCCGGCTGGACCGTCCAGATCATCGCCACCCCGCCCGCACTCGACTTCATCGACGTTGCCGAACTGGAGAAGCAGACCGGCCGGCCTGTCCGCAGCCAGTACCGCAAACCCGACGAACCGAAGTCACCCCGTGCCGACGCCATCATCGTCGCGCCAGCCACCTACAACACGATCAACAAGTTCGCCCAAGGCATCGCCGATACCTACGCGCTCGGGCTGCTGTCCGAAGCCCCCGGCCTCGGCATCCCCGTCGTCATCCTGCCCTTCGTCAACACCGCCCTGGCCTCACGCACCCCCTTCCAACGCAGCATCGACCAGCTCCGCGCCGAAGGCGTACACGTACTACTCGGCCCCGGCCAGTTCGAACCCCACCCACCAAGCTCCGGCGCCGAACGCATCGACACCTACCCCTGGGCACTTGCACTGGAAAACTTGCCGAATTGATCTCTTAGGTATCAAGCGGCGGCGCGGCGCGCCGCCGTACCCCGGCCCTCCGCCCGCCCGCCGTCCGGGCATGCGGCCTGGGGGCCGGTCCCGGACGGCGGCGGGACACCGGGCCGGGCACCGCACGCCGGCCCGCCGCACTTCCCGAACGCGCCGACCGGGGTTGCCACACCGCCGCACAGATGCAGCCCGACGATCGCCACAGCATGGCTGGACACCGTACGTGCTCGGGGGCGATCGACGATCCAGGGTTCGTTCCTCACCCTGGCTCACCGAGCAGCGTGGTTGATCTCTTGGAGGGCACGATGAGCGGCATGCCGAAGAATCCGCCTGAGTCGATGAAACGTCACTTGCGTCAGCGCCTAAACGACCACGCTCGTTCGCGCTGGCAGTTGTCCGGGATCGACGTGCGTTTCCGTGGCGGATTCGCTTATGTCGAAGCTCGCATGCACGGCGGTGCCTATGCGCCGTTGTGCCGCCTGCGCTTTGACGGCCTCCTGGACACCTGGGGCTTCGCAATCTACCTTCCTGGCGGGGGCACCTACCAGGACAGCCTCCTGCCCAGCGGCTACCCTTCAGGCTCACCCGAGGAAGCCCTCGACTGTGCGTGCGCCTTCCATTTTGCTGACCCTGATGCTCACACCACGCCCCCACCGCTCTCAACCAACTAAAGCGGTGCAGCGATAGGCAGGAAGGCCCGATTCACAGGGCCTAACCTCTCACGGGGTGTCCGGCGGACCGTGCAATTTCTTGCTGCAGAGGCATCCGAATAGTGTCGACGATCGCGTGACTTTTTGAGTATTGACAGCGGATCACCGGGGTCGCGCACCACAGTCTTCCAACTGGTGATCACGCGTGGAGCAGGATGTGCTGATCAAGTGCGTCGCAGCAGACATCGAAGCCGCTGTGTCGGGGGCATTCGACCTCGCCGGACCGTGAGCAGTAGTAGATGTCCGAGCAACCGCAGTCAGAGAACTCAGGCAGAGGATCGGGAAGGCTGTTCATGATCGTGGGCATGCGTTGAGGATCCCACGTCGCGAGGAAGAAGCGGGATGGCCGCCGGGCCATTAGCGGGCCCTTAAGGGCGGTCAACGGCGGTCAGTCACGGTCACTCCCGGAGAACCTGCTACCCAGCTCACAGCTCGTACGGCCCACAATCGGGCCGATTTGCAAGCAGGAAGTCAGGAGTTCGAATCTCCTAGGTTCCACCGCATGTCGAAGGCCACATCCCGTGACCGGGAAGTGGCCTTTTCGATCTAGTGTAGCTGCAGACTGCAGCTACACTCGCTGATCGACGTCTTCGAGGTCCTGTTCCGCCGGGCGGTGATCCACCGCTACCTGAATCGGCGGCCGTTCCGTCCCGCCCGACGATCTGCAACCGGTGTGGTGATGGTCACGGGGATCCCTGAGGGAGCCTGGGCGCCCGTGATACGTGCTAGTTCGGCCTCGCCCGAACGGACCTGGCTGGTCTGCGGGACGATACCGGCGTCGGCCATCAGGCGGGTCATGTCACGGCGCTGGTTGGGCAGGACGAGGGTGACGACGCTGCCGGACTCGCCGGCGCGGGCGGTGCGGCCGCCGCGGTGCAGGTAGTCCTTGTGGTCGTTGGGCGGGTCGACGTTGACGACGAGGTCGAGGTTGTCGACGTGGATACCGCGGGCCGCGACGTTGGTCGCCACCAGCACCGTGATGTGGCCGGTCTTGAACTGGGCGAGGGTGCGGGTGCGCTGGGGCTGGGACTTGCCCCCGTGTAGCGCGGCGGCGCGTACGCCGCTGTTCAGTAGCTTTTCGGTGAGCCGATCCACGGCGTGCTTGGTGTCCAGGAACATGATCACCCGGCCGTCGCGAGCAGCGATCTCCACAGTGGTGGCCTGCTTGTCGGCGCCTTGGACGTGCAGCACGTGGTGCTCCATCGTGGTGACCGCGCCCGCCGAGGGGTCAACCGAATGGACCACCGGGTCCGTCAGGTAGCGGCGTACCAATAGGTCGACGTTGCGGTCCAGAGTGGCGGAGAACAGCATCCGCTGGCCCCCGGGACGCACCTGGTCGAGCAGGTGGGTGATCTGAGGCATGAAGCCCATGTCGGCCATCTGGTCGGCCTCGTCCAGCACGGTGATGCCGACCTGATCCAGGCGGCAGTCGCCGCGCTCGATGAGATCCCTGAGCCGTCCCGGGGTCGCAACGACGACCTCGGCACCACCACGCAGCGCATTGGCCTGCCGGCCGATCGACATACCGCCGACGACGGTGGCCAGCCGCAGCTTCAGTGACCGGGCGTACGGGGTGAGCGCGTCGGTGACCTGTTGGGCCAACTCCCGCGTAGGAACGAGGATCAGAGCCAGCGGCTGCCGGGATTCGGCACGCTGGCCGGAAGTACGGGCGAGCAGGGCCAGGCCGAAGGCGAGTGTCTTGCCTGACCCCGTGCGGCCCCGCCCAAGGACATCCCGGCCGGCCAGGGAGTTCGGCAGCGTGGCCGCCTGGATCGGGAACGGTTCATTCATACCCTGGCTGGTGAGCGTCTTCATCAGCGCGGGCGGCATGTCGAGTTCAGCGAATGTCGCGGCTGCGGGCAGGGCCGGGGTGACGGTCACCGGCAGTGCGAACTCCCTTTGAGGAGCGGCGGGACGCCGCCCGTAACCACTGGAACGGCTGGGGGCGCCTGAACGGCCCCGAGCGGGCGAGCCGAATCGGTCACCCTTGCCGGCGTTGGCAGAGCTGCCCGTGCGGGTGGGGGAGTAGCGGCCGTGCGTGCGAGTTGCATGGTTCATGCAGAACCTTCCTCGATGCGGCACGTGTCAAGTGATTCTCGGCGCGATGAGCGCACAAAGAACAGCGAGCACGAGCCGAAGAAAAGACGAGCCGGGCCGGCGGAAAACAGCCTGGCCTCGTGCGTCGAAATGGTCGGCATTCGCCGGAAAGAACGGCGGCTGCGATGCCGGTCAGAGGGCTGGAGCGGACTTATGCCCGAACCGGGGCCATTAGTGGTCCATCCGGTGTGCGGCAGAAGAACAGACATGCTGTCCTGCGCGGCTTGGTGAGGCCGTCACGGCACGTTGGGTACCACAAAAGCAACGCGGTGGGGCCCACACCCTACGGCGCGGGCCCCAGCTGCGTGGTGCGTCAGTGTCAGGCGGGAACGATGTTCTCCGCCTGCGGCCCCTTCTGGCCCTGGGTGACATCGAAGGTCACCTTCTGGCCATCGCGCAGCTCGCGGTAGCCGCCCTGAGAGACGATGTTGGAGTAGTGCGCGAAGACGTCGGCGCCGCCGCCGTCCTGCTCGATGAAGCCGAAGCCCTTTTCCGCGTTGAACCACTTCACGGTGCCAGAAGCCATGTTGATCTCCTTTTGATAGGTGCAAAGCCGAAATCCGCATTGGACGAACTCCGCGTCGCCGCGATAGGCCCACACCCGGAGGACACCGGAAAACATAAAATGCACCTGAGGCTACATACCGTCAGGTGCACACAAGTTCTTATGGGTACCACAACTGCAACTGGATTCAACCTAGCACACGTTCAGTCGTGCTGCGCATCCCCGCCGCCGTTGCGCCTGAACATCCAGGGCAGTGACCCGAGTACCAGCGAGGCGGTCGTGCAAGGTGCGCGCGGCCGGGGTCGGCCACCGACCACAGACCGTCCACCAGGAGCACGAACAGCCCGCACCGTGGCGCACAGCCGGGGACGGGGAAGATGAGCGCGCGAACCCGCCCAGCTTGCCGAGGAACACGAACGCGTCCTCTTCTGGCTCGACATACGACGCGAGATGTTCGGAGAGCGCCGAAACGTTCACTACCGGGATGCCGACTGTACGGCGACCGGTCTTGGACTTGACCGGGCACAGGCGCATCTCCCCGCCGTCCAGCTCGATGAGCTGTTCCCGGACCCGGACCGGCCGCCGCGGATAGTGCCTCCGGTGGGGCGCTCCGGCTCCAGATGATCAGGCGGGAGCGCGTGGCTCGGGCGGGAATTCACTGCTCAGCAAGCCGTGGAAGATCGAGTTCGGACTGTATTTTGATCGTTCCTCTACGCCAAGACATAGGTAACTCGCGATGACGTGGCCCGAGAAGTCATCGCCGCTCACGATGAATGTCACGCCCGACGCTCCACTGTCCTCTCCGACAGCGACTACGAGCCCGTTCATCCTGGTCGGAAGGTTGATCAGGTGGACGACCTGGAAGAGCACTTCGACATGGGGCGTGTCAGGCTCGAACTCCGACCGCACGACGAGGCCACTGTGCGTGGGCACATAGCTCCAGAGGCGGAAGCGGCGGTCCGGGAAGGCAAGAGGAAGCGCGAGCTCGCCGGGGTAGCAGACTTTGCTCACGGCAGGAGCCCACCACGGCCGGACCCGCATAGCAAGCGATCTCAGCTAAGGGCCGGTTTCGTGCGGAAGCCGCGTGGGTGGAGAGGATGGAAGAGCCGCTTCTGTGGAGTGTCGGCCACGGCCTCTCGGCCAGCGGATCCGTTCCAGCAGGAACATCACCGGCTCGCACAACACGGAAATGACTACTCCCATCGCGATCACTACCAGTGCGACAACGCGACGGATCCGGCTCACTCCGTCAATCTACGCCTCGGACGGATACCGGCTCCAGGATGATGCTCGCCCCGGGAGGTTCCGTCCAGCGGGTCCGATCGGTCGTGCAGTTCCTCCACTGCACCGTCTCATCGGCTGGCGGCGGCTTGATGTTCGCCTTCATCCCCCACTTCGACAGGCGGATCTTTCCCTTGCCGAACCCCACGACGCCGCGGACCGGTTCGACGGAAGACCAACTGCCGACCATGAACATCCGGGAATGCTCCCCCATGGCCGGGGACGAACTGGCGCTGGATGGGGTCGGCCGGATCCACCTTGGCGTCGGCGTGAGCGGCTGACCTGTGGTCAACGTGCATACGACCACAGACAGAACCGCCGCGTGATTCGTTGTCGGCCGGACGGGAGGAGACGGGGACGATTCCGCTCTGCGCGGATCAGGCCGACTTCGAACGCGGCACCTGTCTAAGGTGAGGCATGGCCCCTTCCATCCCGCCGCTACGTTCAGCGATCGATCGGACCAACTTCAAGCCGTCTCCGGAGCGCGAGCCGCTGTGGCGGCACGTGCTCGGTGAGTGTCTCAGAGGGCTTCGTCACGAGCGGGGCGAGAAGTTGAGCGAGACGGCACGTCGCGCCGGGGTCTCGCCTCAGTATCTCTCCGAGATGGAACGAGGCGTCAAAGAGCCGTCGAGTGAAATGATCGCCGCGGTCGCCGGCGCGCTGGACGTGACCCTGGTCGATCTGACCCTCGCCGTTGCCGAGAGCTTGCGTTCTGCTCAGAACAGCACGTCGAGAGGTGCTACCTGCTCGGCGGCGTATGCCCTGGCCGCGTAGCGTGGGTCATCCACCGGCCTATGAACGCTCCTCGATGATCTGATCGAGGAGCCCGTACTCCAAGGCAGCGGTCGCGGTGAACACGCGATCGTGATCGGTGTCGGCGCGTAGGGTCTCGATCGTCTGGCCGGTGTGCCGCGACAGTATGCGCTCGATGTCCGCTCGGACACGGACGACCTCGTCAGCCTGCAAGATGAGATCGGGGATCGTGCCGCGTCCCTGAGCGGCTGGTTGGTGCAGGATCACTCGTGCGTGCGGGAGAGCGGCACGTTTTCCTTCGGCGCCCGCGGCAAGTAGGACGGCACCCACCGCGACGGCCTGTCCGACGCAGGTGGTCGAAACCCGGGGGCGGATATGACGCATGGTGTCATATATTGCGAGCATCGCGCTCGGATCCCCGCCTTCGCAGTTGATATAGAACTGTATTTCGGCATCGGGGTTGTCCGACTCGAGAAATATCAGCTGGGCGATGAGAGCGTTGGCGACGCCTGCGTCGATCGCGGTGCCCAGATAGATGATCCGCTCGGTGAGCAGGTGCGAGTAGACATCCATGATGCGCTCGCCACGAGAATTCTGCGTGATGACATTGGGAATCGTATACGTGCTCACTGGCCGCCTCCTTCGGTCACGTCGAATCCGAGCCGTGGGCGATTGCGCGGCGCGATTTCGTCGAAATTTTGCACGATCGCATCTATGAAGCCGTAGTCCAGTGCCTCTCGCGCCGTGTACCAGCGATCGTGCAGAGAATCCTCGAATATGCGCTCGACGGACTGCCCCGTGTCCTCGGCGATGAGGCCGAGCACCGTGTCGCGAGTATGCCGAAGGTCGCCGGCCTGCAGTTCGATGTCGACTGCGGTGCCACCGATTCCCGCCGAGCCCTGGTGCATCAGGACACGTGCGTGTGGCAGGGCGCGACGCTTCCCTCGGGCGCCCGATGACAGCAAGAACTGCCCGGCGCTGTAAGCGATGCCCAGCACGAGGGTCGACACGTCACAGGGAATGAGTCGAATGATGTCGCGGATCGCGAGCATCGAGGGAACCGACCCACCCGGCGAGTGAATCCACAATGCGATGTCCGCCGAGGCGTCCTGCGTCGCGAGCGCTATCAGTTGCGTGGCCAGCAGTGTCCCGTTGTCGTCATCGAGAGGGCCGTCGAGAACGAGCACGCGCTGGTCGTAGAGCTCGCGTCTGACCCGCGAATTGAACAGTGGAAGATTCGATTCTCCGCTCATGAGCCCATCATGTGAGGCGATCCGGACCGAGGTCGACACGATCCGCTTGGGGCAGATCTGCTCTGAGCAGCGGGACTCGAGTTCCGGTCCGTGTTCTTAGGCCACCTACCGTGATCGGGAAGTGGCCTTTTCAATCTTGTGCAGCTGCAAAGTACGGCTGAGGTGGCGCAGAGGCGAGCACGTCCACGATCATGGTGCGCGTGGCGGTGCTCAGGTTATTGGCAGTCGGTCTCATCAGCGGCGGCGTCATGACGATCCCGTTCCTGTGGGCTCAGCGTGGCAGCGACTTCGAGCACGTCCGTCTCTCGGCCCTGATAGGCCTGAACTTGGGGCAGCTCGTGACCGTCCCGCTCGGGTTGCTGATCGGCATCGTGCTTGTCGCGATGCGGTCGTGGACGCGCCCTCCCGGCTACGTGCTGGCTGCGGCCACGATCGTGTTCGGTGTGGTTGTAGCGACGCAGGCGTGGGCCATGGCGGACTGGGCCGAAGGCCGACCTGCCGGGATCGGCGATCCAGACGGAGAGGTAGGCCTCGGGGGGCTGAACGCTCTCGCGGGTGGGTTCACGGTCCTCCTGGGCGTCTCCATCGCCTTGATTCGGTGGTCTGGTTGGGAGCCGGAGGCGGCTTCGGCGCGTCAGACGTCCGCACGCAGGGCGCGACGGAGGAGGCGTAAGTCATCGGCCCACGTCAAGGGCCATTCCCCATGATCGGGGAACGGGCCTCATTCACCTTCGTCGGCGCGGGATGCCGCTACGAGTCCAGATGATTACCAAGCTTTTTGAGCGTTCGGCGCGACTCTTCGGATGAGACGCGCAGTCGCGACTCCACTCCAGGTCAAAGGCCACCTCCCACGATCGGGAAGGGGCCTTTTCGGCACAGTCGTGACGCCGCCGACGATGGAACCGGCGACCAGATACCGCTAGGCGTCGCGGCGCAGGGTGAACCAGAAGGTCGGGACCGAGTTGGTGCCCGGTGTGACGTCGATTACCTCCCAGCCGGTGAACCTGGCGTGGAGTTCGTCGGCGGTGACGCCCGCCGCCCACGACGTGACCTCGGTGGTCGGATTGCCGAGCGGCTCGGGGCCGTACCCGAACATCAGCAACTGTGCCCCGGGAGCGGCGCGGTCGGTGAGCCCGGCGGCGTAGGCGTCGCGGCGGTGGAGTGGGATCCCGCAGTAGCAGCTCAGGTCGAAGAACAGGTCGAAGGGGCCGGGCGCGTCCAGCTCGTCGAGGCGGGTGGCGTCTCCGTGCAGCAGTCGCACCGCCACCCCAGCCGCCTCGGCCTTCTCCCGGGCCTGGTCGACGGCGCTGTCGATCAGGTCGACGGCCGTCACCTCCCAGCCGTGCCGGGCGAGGTAGATGGCGTTGGTCCCCGTGCCGCAGCCGAGTTCGAGGGCGCGGCCGGGCGGCGGTGCGCCGTGCCCCTCTACCAGGGCCACCAGCTCGGGGGGCGTCACGCCGGTGTCCCACGGCGGCTTGCCCGCACGGTAGTAGCCCTCCAGCGCGCGATGGACGGACTCCTCCTCCTGGTCTCGCAGTGTCGAGGTCGGGCCCGGCTTGGGGTGGTTCATCGTCTCCTCCAAGAAGCTAGAGTCAAACTCTAGTGTTGGTCTCTAAAGTTATACTCGCACTATGGAAAGAGTCAATCGGCCCGACAAGCGAGCCGAGCGCTCACGGCGCACCCGGGCGAAGGTCATCGAGGCGGCTCGCGAGCTGTTCGTCGCGCAGGGGTACGGGGCGACGAGCCTTCAGGAGGTCGCGGACCGGGCGGGCGTGGCCGTCCAGACGGTCTACTTCGTCTTCCGCAACAAGCGCACGCTGTTCAAGGACGTGGTGGACACGTCCATCGCCGGGGACACCCAGCCTGTCGCCATCATGGATCGTGAGTGGTTCCGCGCCGCCTGCGCCGAGCCCACCGCGGCGGGGCAGCTGCGCGCGCACATCCGCGGCACTCACGAGATCCTGGGCCGGGTGGCCCCGATCATGCCGCTGATCGCGGCCGCCGCGGCCACCGACCCTGAGATCGCCGCGCAGTGGCCGGACGGCCCCGACCCGCGTTACACCGTGCAGCACGCGGCGGCCGAGGCCCTGGCCGGCAAGCCCGACGCCCGGCCCGGCCTCTCTGTCGAGATGGCGGCTGACCTGCTGTTCGGCCTGCTCAGCCCGCAGCTCTACCTGATCTTCGTCCGCGACCGCGGCTGGTCGCCGGACACGTGGGAAGAGTGGGCCCGCACCGCTCTGACCTCCCAGCTCTGCGCCGACCCAGGGTGAAGCGGGCGGCCCAGCCGCGTCCCCGGGTCCAGGTGGCGTCGTCCACGTCGAGCGCGGCGCGGAAGGCGGCCCGGCTGCCGGCCGACATCAGGGTGAAGGCGATCATCAGATCACAGGCCGGATCGCCGATGCCGAGCCCGCCGAAGTCGATCACCGCGCTGAGACGGCCGTCGACGGTCAGCAGGTTGCCGGTGTGGAAGTCGCCGTGGAACCAGACCGGAGGGCGGTCCCATCCGGGAGCGTTCACGGCGGCGTTCCACAGTTCGGTCATGGCGGTGGCGTCGAACACGCCGCCGACCTCGGCGATGGCGGCTCGCGTCGCGCGATCCCGGTCCACCAACGGCCGGCCCTGGAGGCTTTCAGGGGTCGCCAGGGCTTGGATGTCCTCGGGCGCGAACTGTCGCAGGGCTGCCAGGAATTCCGCCAGTCGGACGGCGGCCGTGGACGAGTCCGCCAGTGCCTCGACGGTCGCCACCTCGCCCTCCAGCCAAGAGGACACCGCCCACCGCCACGGATAGCCGAAGCCGGGCTCACCCACGCCCACCGGCACCGGGATGGCCAGGGGTGGTCGCGGGGCGAGCCGGGGCAGCCACTCGAGCTCCTTCTCGGCCTGTCCGATGGCGCCGCTGTGGCGGGGCAACCGGACGGACAGCTGCTCGCCCAGCCGGTAGATCACATGGTCCGAGCCGGCCGGATCCAGCAGTTCCAGCGGCAACGCGGCCCACTGCGGGAACTGCGTATCGACCAGCTTCCTGACCAGCGCGGCATCGATCGTGGGGCGGGTGTCCGTCGTTCTCACGGCTGCCGAGAACTCCTGCGATCGGCCCGCTCCGTGCGGCGGGCGGCTGAACCATCGCAGTGCACCGCGGCTCGCCTGTCGACCGATTTTCCCGGCAGGACCGAGTCAGCGGGAGCTGGGGGAAGAGCGCGCGAGGAGCTCTTGGACCAGTCGTCGGCGTTCCGCCGGCAAACGGCGAGCAGTCATCGCCCGCTGCAGAAGATCAGGATCAAACCCATGCGTACCCAGGTGGTCGAGGAGAGGCTCATATCGATCAGGCCGATCTCTCAGGAGCTCTGTGATCAACCGTAGTTCCAGGCGGACCACAGGGACACGATGAGAGCCGCACCTGATCAGGACGTAGTGCCGCCACGGACCGTGACCAGCACATTCCATCCCATCTGAGTCGACCTGCTCTTCCATGGTGCTCATGCCTACGGCGACGCCGTTCACGTCGTAATCGGTGAAGTACTGCGAAGCTTCGGGAAGCCAAGAGGCGGCGTAGAGGCAGGGAAACGATGAGAGTGCGGCAGCGAACGCGTTCACGTCCTCTCGTCGAGTCACCAGGAGGTCGATGTCCCCGACGGGGAGATGGACGCCTTGCAGAAGAGCGGCACTCGTGCCGACCACGCGATATACCGGGTTGGCGCCCACAGCTCTCAGCGCAGTGAGAGCCGTGTCCAACGCCGCGGTTACGTCCGCCGGTCGCAGAGACACGTCGCCGTCGCCCATGGAGATCAGCGTATCGATGTCCGAGTCGCTTGAGCCGTCTCTGACGAATGCCGGAGGATCTGCATGGCCGCGTGCGAGGACATGGGAAGGATCAGCCGACGGCCGTCGCGACACGCCCGTACTCAGGGTTACATCTACCTCACAAAGAGCTACTGCTAGAACCCATCTGTGGAGCAACCGTGTGCTCCGGTGCAGAGGAAAGAGGAGTTCCCTGATGTCCTGGCAGAGATTCCGCGCGCAGGGTCCGGCCCGCAACGTCCGGCGAGCGTTTCCGGCCCGGCTCCTGGTCGCGGCGAGCCTGGCGGCCGGCGTCGTGACGCTCCCGGCCCTGCCCGCCGACGCCGCCACCGTGTCCGTGAGGTGCTCGGTCTCGGACCTCGTCAGGGCCATCAGGAACGCCAACAACTCGCCGGGCCCCGACACGCTCAACCTCTCCCACAGGTGCCACTACCGCCTGGTGCGTCCTGATACCGCGAACCCCGCCACCGGGTTGCCGGCCATCACCAGCGACATCACGATCAACGGCAACGGCGCGGCGATCACGCGCGTCAAGACCGCCCCCGCCTTCCGCATCCTCCTCGTGGCCGGCACGGGCACGCTCACGCTCAACAGGATCACCATCAGCGGCGGCAGGGCGACGGACTGCCCCGGTGCGCCGGCCCCGCCCAATCCTCCCGGGCTGGTCTGCGGTGGCGGCATCAACAACCAAGGCACCCTGACGGTGAACCACAGCCGGGTGATCGGCAATACCGCCACGTCCGGGGTCTTCGCCGAGGGCGGCGGCATCGACAGCGACGGCACCGCGACCTTGTACAACACCGACGTCAGCTACAACACCGCCAGTTACACCGGCACCGACCCGAGCGCCGCCGCGGGCGGCGGGATCGCCAACGACGGGCCGATGACGGTCAGGCACAGCCGGGTGACCGGCAACACCGTCCACGTCACCAGGAGATCCCGCGACAGCTTCGCTTTCGGCGCCGGCCACGCCGCCTTCGCCGCCACGACGATCGTCCACAGCACGATCAGCGGCAACCGCGCCAGTGCCCCGGGCGGCACCGCGCGGGGCGCGTTGACCAGCGCGGTCGACATGACCGTGACCGACACCTTCATCCGGGGCAACACCGCGAGTGCCTGGCGTGGCACCGTGACCGGCGGCGGAGTCGCGTACACCGGCACCATGCTCATGACCCGCACGCACGTCACCGGCAATCGAGCCATCGCCGAAGGCGGCAACGCGCTGGCCGGCGGGATCCGGATCGGCCCAGGCGGTCAGCTCACCCTGCGCGACAGTGCGGTGATCGGCAACGCCGTCAGTGCCCCTCATGGCAGGAGCGCCGTGGGCGGCGGCATCGACAACTCCGCCGGCGGCACCCTGACAAGCAGCCAATCGAAGATCATCAAGAATGTCGCCACAGCTCTGGGCCCCGGCACGGCCCGCGGCGGTGGCCTCTTCAACGCCATCGGCTCGGCGAGCCTGACCGACAGCGTCGTCACCGGCAACACAGCCGGCGACGGAGGCGGCATCTTCGAAGAGTCCGGCGCGGTCACGCTGAGCGACAGCGTGGTCAGGGGCAATCGGCCGAACAACTGCGCCCCACCCAACAGCGTCCCCGGCTGCGTCGGCTGACCGAGCCCGGCAGCTCAGAGCAGCGCCAGCAGGGACCTGGCGTTCGCGCCGCCCTGGCGGTCGCCGGTCTCCTCGAAGACCTCCAGCGCCGCCCGGGCCAGCTCGCGCGAGCGTACGGTCGCGCCCTCCGAACGGTTGACCTTCGCCAGGGCCAGCAGGGCCTGCGCGTCGAGCAGCCGGTCGCCGAGTCGTACGGCGATGCTCCGGGCCCGTTCGGCGGCGGCGCGCGCGTCCGGTCGCGCGCCCTGCGCCAGGTGTACGGCCGACAGCTCCAGCAGTGTGTCGGCCTGCCGGTGCCGGTCGCCGAGCTCGGCCAGGCGACCGGCGGCGGCCAGCAGTCGGTCGGCGGCCTCGTCCAGCCGGCCCGCGCGGCGCAGCATGACACCGAGCACCTGCTCGGCGTCGGCGGCGTCGCGCTGGTTCTCCGCCGCGTCCAGGCAGGCCAGCAGCGCGCGCTCCGCCTCCGCCAGGCGGCCCAGCTCCAGGTGGACGCGGCCGAGCCGGCGCGTGGCGTGGGCGACCTCGCGGGCGTGTCCCCGGCTCCGGAACATCTCCACCGCCAGCCGGAGCCGCTCCTCGGCCCGCTGCCAGTCCCGCTCGGCCAGGTGCAGGTCACCCTGGTCCAGCAGGATGAGCGCCTCGCCCAGGCCGTCGCCCGCCCGCCGCGCCGACTCCATCGCAAGCCCCGCCGAGGCCCGCCAATCGTCCAGGAACCGGTGCCGCTCCAGGTAGGGCGTCAGCAGGTGGGCCAGCCGCCAGCAGCCGTCGTCCAGCCCGGCGGCGCCCAGGTCGGCGACCAGGCTCACCAGGAACGCCCGCTCGGCCGCCAGCCACTCGACCGACTCCCTGATGTCCCTGGTCGCCACGGCCGTGGCCGGATCTCCCGACACCAGCGGGAACCGCGACGCCCGCACGCGCGACAGCGCCGTGTCCGCCAGCTTCGCCAGCGTCCCCGGTGCCGGCTGCTCGCGCGCGAACAGCCGGGTCAGGTCGTGCAGCCGGTAGCGCACCTGCCCGGCCGCGTCCACGCCGTGCGTCTCCAGCAGGCCCGCGTCCACCAGCGCCTCCGCCTGCCCGCCGAACAGTTCGGTCACCCAGTCGGCGAAGTCCGGCGCGGACAGCGCGCCCAGCCCGCGTAACGTCAGGCTCGCCGCCTCCGGCAGCCCGTCGAACCCGATCGCGAACACGCTGCGTACCGTCAGGTCGCCCGCGCGCAGCCGGTCGAGCCGCTGGTGCTCGTCCTCCAGCAGACCCACCAGATAGTCGGCGGTCCACTCGGGGCGGGCCGCCAGCCGGGAGCCCGCGATGCGCAGGGCGATCGGCAGGCCGCCGCAGAAGCGCGCGAGCCGCCGCAAGGCGCCGTCCGCCGCCCGGCCCGAGCTCTTGACCAGCAGCTCCACCGCCTCACCGTCGTCCAGCACGCCCACCGGCAGCCGCCGCGCGCCGGGCAGGCCGCCCAGCGGGGAACGACTGGTGACGATCGTCGGGCACGAGGTCAGCAGCGGCCGCACCTGCGCCTCGCCGGCGGCGTTGTCCAGCACCACCAGGAGCTTGCGGTTGGCGGTGTAAGTGCGGAACAGCCGCTCGCGCTGCTCAGGCGCGGCCGGCATCGCCTGGGCCGGGCAGCCGAGCCAGCGCAGGAAGTCCTCCAGCACGGCCGCCGGGGCCGTGGTCTCGCGCAGGTCGGCGTACAGGATGCCGTCGGGGAAGTAGGGGCGCCGCCGCCACGCCGCGTGCACGGCCAGCGCCGACTTGCCCGCCCCCGCCTGCCCGTGCACCACGACGAGGCCGCCCGCCACGTCCTCCAGCAACTCGGCCCGGCCGGTGAAGTCGGCCACGTCGGGCGGCAGCAGCACCGGCGGCCCGGCCGACACGTGCAGCGAGGCGTCGTCGTGCAGCATGCGATGGTAGAGCAGTTGGAGCTCCGGGTCCGGCTCGATGGCGTGGCCGCCGTCGAGCTGGTCGCGCAGCACCGCGTACGAGGCCAGCGCGTCCACCCGGCGCCCGCTGCGGTAGAGCGCCAGCATGTACTGGCCGCGGAACCGCTGCCACGTCGGGTGCTGCCGTGTCAGCCGGCGCAGCTCGGCCAGCAGGTCGCGATGGCGCCCGGCGTCCAGGTCGGCCTGCACTCGGCGCTCCAGCGCCAGGAGCCGCAGCTCCTCCAGCTCCTCGCGCAGCCGCCGGGTCTCCACCCACCGCTCGCCCTCGGGGTCCACGTCGTCCAGCGCCTCGCCGCGCCACAGGGCCAGCGCCTCCTCGTACGCGCCCCGGTCCACCAGCAGCCGGAACCGATCGACGTCGAGCTGCCCGTCGCCGAGGTTCAGCAGGTACGCGCCGGACACGGTGGTGATCGTCCCCTGTCCGATGAGCCGCCGGAGCTGCCCCACGTACCCCCGGACGAGCGAGTCGGACCGGTCGCCGCCCTCGTGCGGCCACAGCAGCCTGCGCAGCCGCTCGGCCGTCAGCGGCCGGCCCGCGTTGAGCAGGAACATCGCCAGGAGATCGCGATGCTTGCGCACGGTCGGGGTGCAGTTCTTGCCGTCGGTGTCGCGGACCTCCAGCGGGCCCATGATGCGGAACTCCACGGCTCCTCCCTATCAGGAAGCCCGCTCGCGCGGACGATGAGCGCGGGCCTCACCGCAAGGGCGGGTCGGCCAGTTTCGCCCGTTCGAGGGCCAGCTCGGCCCACCACTCGCCCGCCTCCGGCGACACGACGCCGCGCTCCGGGTCCTTCTCGCCGTCGGTGCCGCGCCGGCACCGGCCTCCTGACGTGCCCGCCCGCGCGATCCACAGGTAGGCGTCCACCAGCTCCTCGCCCGTCGCCGTGGTCGGCCGGTCGCCGACGCCCCTGCCCGGCGGGTTGCACCAGGTCTGCGGGTCGGGGTAGCTCCTGGCCGGGGCCCAGGAGCCCTGGCCGTTCCTGCCGGTGTCGACGACGAAGTGCGGCATGGCGGCCGGGTCCGCCCGCACGTCCGCGGGGCAGTCCTTCCGGCCGGTGGCGCGCCGGACGGCGACGCAGGCCGACAGCTTCTTGCCGTACGCGACGGCCTTCTCGGTGCGCTGGAAGCCGGCCGTGTTGACGAAGAAGCCGTCCGCCCGGTCGATGCTCGCGCCGATCAGGCGTTCGGCCATGGGCTCGGTGCCCGGCCAGAGGTCCTGGCCGCCGTCGAGGTAGACGGCGGTGTTCGGGTTGAACTTGAGGGCCTGGACGGCCTGGCGCACGTCTTCGTAGCGCTGATCAGAGGAGCCCTGGGGGGCGCAGTTCGCCGTGCCGGGCAGCCTGGCCAGGCTGCCGGGCTCCAGGATGACCGCCGCGCGCGCGTCGCCGATCTGGGCGGCTATGCCCTTGATCCAGTCGTGGTAGGCGGCGAGGTCGGCGGAGGCCGCAGGGCCGCACTCGCTGCCCGGCAGGCGGTTGATCAGGAACACGGGCACGGCGTCCCGCTGCCCGGCGGCCGTGATGGCGTCCTTCACCTTGGCGCCGGCCTCGGGCTTGCCGAGGCGGATGGCGTACGGGATGGCGGCCAGTTTCGTCATGAGCTCGGCGTCCTTCGGCCGGTCCTCGGCCCAGAGCTTCGCCTGGCGGTCGGCCTCCGGCTCGGGCGGGGCGTAGAAGCGGACGTCCTTCCCGGCCCGCAGGGGGTTCCGCGCGGCGGTGGTTCGAGAGGCCGCCGGAGACGCCGTGTCGACCGTACCCTTGGCCGTCGGATCCCGGACGCCCTGCCCCTGCGACGCGAACGCCGCCACCACCCCGGCCGCGGCGACGACCACGGCAGCGGCCCCGGCCACCCACTTGCGCCGGCCGTCCACGACGCGCGCCGCTTGTGCCGGTGCGGGTCCGGGGGACGAGGACCGGGGTGGCCTGGTCGGGCCGGCCCGCTCGGCGCTTCCGCCCGTCTCGTTCGGGGGAGCGACGGGTAACGGGATGGACGTGCTGAGGTGGTCCAGGATCTCCTGGGCGGTGGGACGGTCCGCGGGCGTCTTGAGCAGGGCGGCCGCGACCACGTCGTGCAACTGGCCGGAGAGCCCGTGCAGGGCCGGGGGGTCGTTGACGATGCGGAGGAGGACCGTGGGCACCGAGCCCGAACCGAAGGGCGAGGCCCCGGCCGCGGCGAAGGCCACCGTGGAGCCCCACGAGAAGATGTCCGACGCGGGACCCACCTGCGAGCCCGAGACCTGCTCGGGAGACATGTACGCCGGCGTCCCCACGATCGCGCTGCTCATCTCCGCGTCGGCGAGGCGCGCGATGCCGAAGTCGATGACCTTGGGCCCCACCTGGGACAGCAGCACGTTGGCCGGTTTGAGGTCGCGGTGCACCACCCCCGCACCGTGGATGGCCCGCAGCGCCACCGCCATGGACGCCGCCAGCCCGTCCAGCGCCGAGCCCTTCAACGGCCCAGACCGGCGCACGACGTCCTCGAGGTTCGGCCCTTCGACGTACTCGGTGACCAGGTAGGCCGTCTCGCCCTCGACGTCGGCGTCCAGCACCGGGGCCGTGCAGAAGCGGGCGACCCGCCGGGCGGCGGCGACCTCGCGGGCGAAGCGGCGGCGGAAGTCGGCGTCCGCGCTCATCCTGTGGTGGATGAGCTTGACGGCCACCCGCGTGCCGTCCGGTCCCTCACCCAGGTAGACGACCCCCATCCCGCCCTCGCCCAGCCGGGCGAGCAGGACGTACGGCCCGGCCAGGCGTGGATCCCCGTCGCGCAACGCCTCCAAGGTCATAGACCGTCAGGTTAGCCCGCGGCCGGTGGCCCTTCCAGACCTCACTCTTCCCGCCCGGTGCGCGCTACGGCGACATCCACGGCCGGAGCTTCCGCGGGTTGCGGACCGCCCAGATCCGGGCGACACGGCCGTCGGCGACGTCGAACGAGGTCACGATCACGACTTCCCCGGCACGCCGGGCCACCAGGCCCGGCACGCCGTTGACCGACCGTTCCAGGAGTTCGAGCCCCGGCGCCTTGTCGGCGATGGCGACCATGTACTGAGCGATGCGCGCGCCGCCTTCGACCGGGCGCAGGACGGTGCCGACCACGCCGGCTTCCTCGCCCTCGCCTCCGTCCAGGTCGTGCTCGGCATCGCGCACGTACCGCCGGTCCATCTCCCTCTCGGCGTGCTGATGTTCGGGCTGAGCGTTCTGGCGCTGGCGCGGGAGCTTTGACATCCTCAAGAACCTCGTGCGGCGGGCTGCTCGGGCGAAGCGGGCACCACGATCTCTTCGGTGTCCTTGTGACGGGTCACCCAGAAGTACACCAGCGCCCCGGCGAGCAGCACGATCGAGGTCCACTGGTTGATCCTCAGGTCCAGGAACATGACCGCGTGGTCCACCCCGCCGACCGGGTCGATCCGCAGCCCTTCGATCCAGAACCGCCCCAGCGTGTAACCGGCGACGTAGAGGGCGAACAGGCGGCCGTGCCGGAGCGTGAACCGTCTGCCGGCGTAGATCAGGGCGAAGCCGAGCGCGACGTTCCACAGCGACTCGTACAGGAATGTCGGGTGGTAGAGCACGCCCGGCTGGCCGCCGTGCGCCTGGTCGATCTCCAGGCCCCACGGCAACGTGGTCGGGCTCCCGTACAGCTCCTGGTTGAACCAGTTGCCCCAGCGGGCGATCGCCTGCCCGAACGCGATGCCGGGCGCGACCGTGTCGGCCACGGCGCTGACGGACAGTCCCCGGCGGCGGCAGGCCAGCCACACGCCCACGCCTCCCAGGGCGACCGCGCCCCAGATGCTCATCCCGCCTTCCCAGATGAACAGCGCCTGGTAGGGCTCCTTGATCGCGCGCGGGCCGAAGTACAGCTGCCAGTCGGTGATGACGTGGTAGAGGCGGGCGCCGATCAGGCCGAAGACCACCCCGGGCACCGCGATGTCGGTGATCGCGCCTTCCTCGCCGCCCCGGGCGCGCCAGCGCCGCTGACTGAGCCAGACGCCGAAGGCGATGCCGACGATGAAGCACAACGCGTACGCCCGGATCGGAATGAATCCGAGATGCCAGACACCTTCGGAAGGGCTGGGAATCGAGGCGAGGGGCATGACGGTGACGGTAGCCGATGAGGGGCTGATCCGTCGCGTGCGCGATTCGTACGGGGTGAGGTCGTCAGGTGATGTCGAGTACGGCCTTGCCGTGCAGGCGGCGGCCCAGGAGGGCGTCGATCGCCTCGGCGGCCTTGTCCCAGGGGCCGCGCCAGGAGATCTGCGGGGTGAGGGCGCCCGCGGCGACCTTGGCGGCCAGCCAGGTGAGGTCGGGGCCCAGGTCGGACTCTCCGGGCAGGTAGAAGGACACGATGGAGCGGTCGTGGCCGCGGTCGCCGGACAGCATCGGGTACGGGAAGCTCTCGCCCTCGCCTGTCACCCGGCCCACCGCGACGAGGGCGCCGCCGGGGGCGAGGCGGTCGTAGGCCGCGACGAGGTGGTGACCGCCCACCATGTCGAGGACGCCGTGCACCGGTTCGTCCACGTTCTCCGGGCCGGCGAGCACTTCGTCGGCTCCGAGGGCGCGCAGGGTGTCGCCGTGCGCGGCGGGGTCGCCGGTGGAGGCGATGACATGGGCGCCGGCCAGCCGGGCGAGCTGGACGGCGTACCTGCCGACGCCTCCTGTCGCGCCGGTGATCAGCACCCGCCTGCCGAGGACCGGGCCGAGACGGCGCAGGGCGCGCAGGGCCGAGAGCCCCGCGACGGGGATCGTGCTGATCGCGCCGGGGTCGGCGCCCTCGGGCACGGTACCGATCATGCTGGTGTGCACGGCGCGCTGTTCGGCCCAGGCACCGGCCATGCCGAGGGTGATCACGGGGGTGCCCGCCGGTGGGCTCGATCCGTCGCCGGCGGGCCGTACCACCACTCCGGCGGCGTCCCAGCCCAGGACCGCGCCCGCCGGCGCCCCCTGCCGCGCCAGGGACGCTTCGCCGTGGTTCAGGGACGTGGCGGTCACGCGTACGAGAGCCTCGTCCGGTGCGGGGACGGGGTCGGGCGTCTCGCCCAGGCGGAGTCCGCCGGGGGCCGCGGGGTCGGTGATCAAAGCGCGCATGGTGGTGCCTTTCGTCGAAGTGCGCCGACGTGGCTCACTATAACGCCACTCAGTGGCATAAACCTCCTGTAGGCGTTAGCGCATCCGTTACACTTGGAGGGGTGGACAGCACCGCACCGACCCGCCCGGCCGTACTCGCCCGCCGGGTGATGACCGAGGACGAACTCCGTGACCTGCCGCTGCGCGAGCGCAAGAAGGCGCGGACCCGGCAGGCCCTGATCGACACGGCGCTGGAGCTGTTCACCGAGCGGGGCTTCGACGGCGTGACGCTCGACGAGCTGTGTGACGCGGTGGAGATCTCCAAGCGCACGTTCTTCCGCACCTTCACCAGCAAGGAGGACGTGGCCGGCGCGCCCACGCACGATCTGTGGATCGCCTTCCTCGACGACATCGAGTCCCGCGACCCCTCCGGCGCCGCGATCCTGCCGTTCCTGTGCGACGCGCTGCTCTCCGTCATCGACCGGATGCCCGCCGAAGGGTGGACCCGCCGCGTCCTGCTCAACCTGCGACTGGCCGACAAGACCCCGTCGCTGGACGCGCACTGCCGTTACCTGTGCGACCTCATCACCCGCACCGCCCTCGACATCCTGTCCCGCCGCTTCGACGTGCCGCCGGAACGCGACGATCCCCGTCTTCGCCTGGCCCTGGACATGGCGGTCGCGGCCTTTCACCACGCCCTGGAAGGGTGGGCCGCCGACCCGGCGGAGCCCACCCGCGCCTCCCTGACGGCCCGCATACGCGACACCTTCGCCGCCGTCCCCGGCGCCTTGACCCTGCCCCTCACGCCCCGCTGACTACGAAAAGTTCTTCGACGCTTCGTACGGTGACCGCCTTGTGGATCCACGACTCGAGCGTTTCCTGGTCGGTGCAGGCGAGGATGCGTTCCCGCGTCTCGTCGGACACTTCGAGGCCGCGTGTCTCGAGAACCATCAGGATCGCTTTGGCCTCTCCTCTAGCCTCTCCCTTGGCTTCTCCCAAGCTCTCGCCGTGGGCGATCCAGCCGCGTACCCACGGGTGCTTGATCTCATCCAGGACGGCCACTGCGATCTCCCTCCCGCGTCCCAGCATGCCGGAATGTTACTCCGAGTCATTGCCTGCTTTCGCGGGGTGGCTCGGAGGGGACAGTCGTCGGGGCGTCGGGTCTGCGGCGGCTGCCTGTTCCAGGCGGCGGAAGCCTGACTAGGCAGTTGTCAGTCGAAGAGTTCTTCGACGCTTCGTACGGTGACCGCCTTGTGGATCCACGACTCGAGCGTTTCCTGGTCGGTGCAGGCGAGGATGCGTTCCCGCGTCTCGTCCGACACTTCGAGGCCGCGTGTCTCGAGAACCATCAGGATCGCTTTGGCCTCTCCCAAGCTCTCGCCGTGGGCGATCCAGCCGCGTACCCACGGGTGCTTGATCTCATCCAGGACGGCCACTGCGATCTCCCTGAACTTGGTGACAACGGACTCGGGCAGCAGCGCGAGTACCAGATCAGAATAACTCCGCTGCTCCTGGGACAGGTGCTGCTGTGAGTCATGCAGTACTTGCAGGACTTTGAGGCCTTCGTCGCCATCGCCATGCACGACGGCGGACAGGGCGGTCAGCTCGGGCTCGGCGATGGCGCGGGCGATATCGGTGATCATGGGCACCTGTTCCGGGCCCACCACCACCGGGCAGAGGACCCAGCCGGGATGTCCCATGTCGATATGAGTGGCGCACCTTCTGGCTTCCGCCGCGTCGGGGCAGAAGACGAGAAGGACGCAGGGACACTTGAGGCGCGCCCGCAGCGTGGCCAGATATACCGGCCACGACCAGTGTTTTCGCCTGTCGTACCTGCGTTGCACCTCCAGTACGACGGCGAAGACTCGCTTGTCGTCGACCATGGCGACGACCGAGTCCGCGCGGTATTCGGTAGGCCGGCAGTCGTTCAGGTCGGCGCTTTCCAGCCGGGCCTCCTTGAACGCGGGCACCTTGAGGCCGACTTCGGCCAGCAGCGTCGCGACCAGGGAGGGTCGATGGCGGACGAGTTCGATGAGGAACTCGTGCTCCTGCGTCAGCATGCCTGAATATTACTCATAGCTACTGCTTGTTTACCGTGAGTTTCGGCTGTTCGCTCAGTTGCGTTCGAGGGTGAGGAGCGGCTCGGAGAAGACGGGCGCCGGGGCGTCGGGGTCTGCGGCGACCGCCTGCTCCAGGCGGCGGAAGCCGGTCTCCAGGTCGTCGGGGCTGAGCTGGGCGAAGAACGAAAGGGTACGCAGGCGCAGTCGTTCGAGCATGTCGCCGAGGGTGCCGTAGGACGGTTCGGTGACCGTGCGGAAGTCGGTGACGCGCCAGCCGTCCGACGTGAACATCGCGATGACCTCGTGCAGCGGCTGGAACAGGGCGGCGTCCACCTCGTAGCCGCGGGGGAAGTGTTCCAGCCACCACGGCCTGGGGTGGTGGTCGCTGAAGTTGGCGCGCAGCAGGAGGCGCCCGCCGGGCCTGAGCACCCTGGCCAGCTCGCGGGCCGCGCGTGGTTTGTCCTGGACGTGGTGCCAGGACAGGAACATGAGCGCGTAGTCGGCGCAGGCGGACGGCACCGGCATGTCCTCGGCGGAGCCTGCCAGATAGCGCACCTCGGGATGGCGGGACTGGGCCTGCGCTGTCTCGCGCATGCGGACCGACGGCTCGACGCCGGTGACAGGGCCGAACGCGCGCGCCAGTGCGGGGGTGAACCTGCCGGTCCCGGAGCCGACGTCCAGCCCGGCGAGCGGGCGCCTCTCGGGCAGCGCCGCCTCGAAGGCGCTGATCCATGTCCGCAGTTGCTGCTCGTTGAGCGCCCGGCCGCGCGCGTAGTCCTGGTGCTGCTCGGTGTCGTAGTCGATCCGCCTCATCGCAGCTCCCGCCTCACCGGATCACCCCGATGTATCGACTTGATATATCGGGACGATATGCAGGATCACGCCACGACGCAAGGTCAGGACGAGGGCAGGCGCACGGTCATCGTCAGCCTTCGCCGCCACGCTGGCCGTCGGTGCGGTGGCCGGGATCTACCCGGCGATCAGGGCCTCCCGGCTGGCTCCCACGGCGGCCCTCGCGGCAAGCTGGCATCCGGCCGGGAACGTGGAAACGCTCCCGGCCGGACACCTATGACCGGAGTCCCGGTGCCGAGAAGAACACCGGAATCTTCAGGACATTCCTACGGCCGGGCGAGGGCGTACATCTTCGTGGAGCCGACCTTGATCGTGGTGCAGTAGTACTCGGGACCCGCGGAGTTGGCGTCGGAGTTGCACTGCTTCGCGCCCGCGGTGGTGTACGGATACCACCTGACGACGACCTGGGCGGAGGCCGGCGCCGGAGCGAGGACGACGGTCATCGCGGCGGCGGCGATGGCGGTCGACAGGCCGAGCGTGGTGAGCGCCGCCCGGACGGGTCTGGAGAGCAGCCCGGCGGCCGCCTCGCCGGCCAGGTCCCGGAAATCCATCAGGCCTCCGTCAGCATGCCGTCGGTGATCCGGACCCGGCGCTCGGCGCGCTCGCTGACTTCTCGCTCGTGCGTGATGACCACGATCGTCAGCCCTTGCGTCCGCAGCCCGGCGAACAGGCTGAGCACGGCCTCGGTGTTGCGGCTGTCGAGATTGCCGGTGGGCTCGTCGCACAGCAGCAGGGCCGGCTCTCCCATGAGGGCCCGGGCGATGGCCGCGCGCTGGCGCTCGCCGCCCGACAACCGGCCCGCTGGGAAGCCCGTACGGTGGCCGAGGCCGACGCGTTCGAGCGCCGCCAGCGCCCGCTCCCGCCGTCCCCTCCGCGGCCGCCCGCCGTAGACCTCGGCGAGCATGACGTTCTCGGTCAGGCTGCGGTGGGGGAGCAGGTGGAAGGACTGGAAGACGAAGCCGATGCGGTCGCCGCGCAGCTTGGTGCGGGCGCCGTCCTTCAGCGCCGTGGTCCCGGTTCCGTCGAGGCGGTAGCTGCCCGTGGTCGGGCGGTCGAGCAGGCCCAGCACGTTGAGCAGCGTCGACTTGCCGGAGCCTGACGGGCCGACGATCGCCACGTAGTCGCCCCGGTCCACCCGGAACGACACGTCGTCGAGGGCGCGTACCGGAGGCCGGGAAGGGAACTCCTTCGTGATCGCGCGCAGCTCGATGACCGTCCGCGGCTCGTACGCGGCGTAGAAGTCCTTGCCGCACTCCACGTCGTCCAGGGCCGCCTTGATCTCCTTGTCGGCCCACTGCCGGGCCGTGGCGGGGGCGAGGCGCGGAACGATGTAGCGCCCTTCGCCGATGCCTTCCTCGGGGATGTCGTCGTTCAGGGCGATCCGCTTGAGCTGCTCCTCGAACGTGTCCGGGACCTGCCTGCCGATGTCCGCCGGCCTGACGGAGTCGATGCGGTAGCCCTTGCCCTTGAGGCAGTCGCCCATGGCCGCGGCCAGCTCGATCAGCTCGGGGTCGCCGTTGAGCTCGCGGTCGAGCGTCTGGTCGATCATCTGGTTGCGCTGCTCGGCCAGGTCCTCCGCGGAACGGACGACCTGGCCGGTGACCTTCTTGACCGCCTGCGCCCGGCAGCTTTCGAGCGCCGTGTCGTAGGCCGCAAGCTGGGCGGGGGAGAGCTCGTTCTTGATGGTGAAGTTGGGGCTGTCCGACTCGCTCCAGACGACTTCCTTGAGGCTCGGGCCGGCGATGGTGGTGAAGATGCCGAACCCGCGCTTCCGGGCGATCGCCCGCATCGCCTCGTAGTCGCCCGAGGCGGCCTTGCTATCCTCGGCCGGCTGGGGCGCGGATCGGGTCTCGGTCGCGGAGCGCGACCGCGTAACCGGCCGCCGCGACGAGCGGACTGCTGTCACCGAACAGCGGCCGGTCGCCGAGCGGGTTCGGATAGACCGGGAGCACGGTCAGGTCGAACGCCGGCCGCCCGGCCGCGATCGCCGCCGCCTTCACCCCGGTGACCAGCGTGAGCGCGAACGCCGTACGCAGCCGTCCGCGCTGGACGGCCAGCAGCGCGAGTGCCGACAGCAGCGTCCACAACGGCAGCGTGCCGGCGTACGGCAGAAGCGCGGCCAGGTTCGCCGCCGTCACGGCGGTGACGGCCAGGTGGAGGCCGTCCGCCCAGGCGTTGCCCGTCGCCTGATGCAGGATGCGGCTGCGCACACCGCCCAGAAGCAGGCCCCACACCTCCTTCGGCGGCGGGACCGTCCGTCCCGCCGCGTCGGCGAGCAGGACGTCGAGCAGTTCGTCGCCGTAAGCGGTGCGGTAGTGCCTCGGGTAGGCGAGCAGCAGCTTGCGGTAGCGCCGTTCCAGGACGGACGGGGCGGGTGGTTCGACGGCGGAGGCAGGCTTGACGATCGTCATGGACCGGCCGGGCGCAGGACGAGCGAGGCGGCCGCCTGCATCCGCCTCGCTTCGGCCTCCACCAGAGCCCGGCCTTCGTCGGTGATGCGGAAATAGCGGCGGTTGCGGCCGTTGATCAGCTCTTCGCGGTCCACCGTGATCACGCCGCGATCGTTCAGGCGTTCGAGGATGCCGTACAGCGTGCCGACCGACGGCTGGACCCGGCCTCCGGACAGCTCCTTGATGGACTTGCTGATCGCGTGCCCGTGCAGCGGCCCCGCGCGCAGAGCGGCGAGCACGAAGAACATCGGCTCGCTGACTTCGGAGGTTCCTCTTGGCATGAGGCCGACATTATTCCGTTCAACGGAGCATCTGCAACGCCGCTCATCCCCTCTGGCGGCGCACGATCTCGTCGATCCAGATGGGCGCGAAGGGGGACGTGCAGCCCGGGGGAGTCGGGTAGTCCTTGAGCACCTGCAGCCGCTCGCCGATGTCGATGGCCCGGGCGCGGTGCTCGGCGTGGTCGATGCCGATCTGGGCCAGGCAGTGGTTCATCGCCCACTGCAGGCGATCCGGGGCGTCCTTCATCTCCGCCTCGATGACGTCGAGCAGCCCCGCGAGGTCGAGGATCTCGGGCTTCTTCGTCACGCGTTCGGTGGTCAGCGCCCAGCCGGCGCTCGCGACCACGGGGTCCGGGTCGGCGGACCAGATCAGGCGCAGCTCCTCGGCGTGCGGGTTCTTCTTGACCACGTAGTTCACGAGCCAGTCGTGGACCTTGGGCGTACGCGCCTCGCGCAGCATGGCGTCCAGCTCGTCACGCCCGAACGCCTTCGGGCGGCAGATCAGGATCGCCACCAGCCTCGCCGCGGTGTCACCCGTCTCCCAGAGCCGGACCGCGAGCTCCTGCTGCGTCTTCAGCCGCTTCGCGAGCGCGCGCAGCTTGCCGAGGTTCACCCCGTGATCGTCACCGTGCTTCTCGTTGACCGCGCGGGTCTTCGGGTCCTCCAGCTCGGCCAGCTCGGCCATCACCTCGGCCGCCGTCGTCTCGGCCACCTCGGCCTCCTGTCCGGTTGCGTACGACGGGGCCACAGTCTCATCTGGCGCTTATATAAGTCAAGGCTGATTGAGTCGGGCCTCGGCGCACGCGTAAAAGTGGGCCGGCCGTGACAGCCGGAAGCCGGTGCTCCGCGTCTTCTTTGCGGGATGTGTCTGTTGTAGATATCTGATATCGGCGCGGTCAGTGTTCAGGAGGGTGACATGGCGAATTCCTCTTCGAATTCCCGCGGATGGCTGGGGCCGCGATCTGTAGCTTTTTGGACGGTAATAGCAGGAATTGTCGGCATCCTATCCCTTGTCGTGGCGGTAGTGCCGTTATGGCAGGAGACATCGTGGACCGATCCAACACCCAGTCCGACCAGCTCACCCTCACCGGCCGACTCCTCCGAACAGCCCAGCGAAGAGCCATCCGAGGAGCCGACCGAGGAGCCGGTCGAGGAGGAGGCCGAAGAGCCCGTCATGGAGGAAACGGAAACACCCGATCCTGATTCGTACCGATATTCGTTCACCCATGCCGGTGCCAGCGCCTACGCCTGTTCCGTGGAAGGCCGGCTCCACTCGGTGAACGGATGGCCCTCACAGCTGATGGTGATCAACGAGAGCCCGTACTCCATACAGATCCATTGGCTGGACAGCGCGGGAAACCGGCAGCAGTACACGACGCTGGAGCCCGGTCACAACTACCGGATCGACTCGTTCGGCAACCATGCCTGGCTCATCGCCGACCATGGCGCCAACTGCATCCAGATCTTCGGCCTGGCCGCCAACGGCTCCACCATCACCGTCTCCTGACGAAGGAGCCGGAGTGGGCGGTGCGGACGGTGAGGCGGCCGTAGGTCAGCTCGCCGGTGATCCGGACGTGCGGCCCGCCGGCGAGCCGGGAGGCGGGGGCCTTCCACACCACGGAGCCCCATCCGGTGCGCACCCCGTCGGCGTTCGCGCTCGCCCCGGCGGGCAGGATGATCGTGGCGCTGCCGAACGGGAGCCGGAGCTCGATGTCGATGTGCGGATGCCGGATGACGGCCTGCGACAGGTCGAGCCGTACCCTGCCGTACTCGGAGCTGACGCGCAGGCGGCGCGGGACCTGCCAGTCGCCCGCTCGCCTGATGCTCCCGCCGGTGGTCTCGAGCAGGACCACGTCGTCCGGCAGGTCGGCGAGGATCGGCTCCAGGTCCTTCCAGGAGGTGGCGGTCAGGGCGAGTTCGAGGCGCTGTTCCAGCTCGGCGGGCTGGAGCCGGCCGTCCGCGTACGCCTGCTGGACCAGCTCCACCGCCATCTCGCGGTCGTCGGGGGTCATCGGCTGACGGCCTTCTTGTACAGCCGCGTGGCGAGCGGCGCGAACACGGCCAGGAGCAGCACCGACCAGAGGAACGACACCGGCACCGCGTGCCGCAGCGGCCAGGCGTCGGGGACGGGCAGGGCGGGGCTGGTGTTGCCGAACAGCTCGCGTGAGGCCTGGACGAGCGTGGAGACCGGGTTCCATTCGGCGATCGGCTTCAGCGGGCCGGGCAGGCGCGCGCTGTCGACGAACGCGTTCGACAGGAAGACCATCGGGAACGACATGATCGTGGCCACGTTGTTGAAGACCTCGGGCGTGCGCAGGGCCAGCGCGACGGTCGCCGTCACCCAGGAGAAGGCGTACGCGAACAGCAGCAGCATGAGGAACCCCAGGGCCGCCTCCCCCGGCGAGGTGTGCACGCGCCACCCGACGAGCAGCCCGACGAGCGCCATCGTCACGATGCTGGTGACGTTCATGATGACGTCGGCGACGGTCTGGCCGGTCAGCACCGCCGAGGGCGACATCGGCAGCGTGCGGAACCGGTCGAAGATGCCTCTCTGCAGGTCCTGGGTCAGCGTGTAGCCGGTGATCTGCCCGCTGGAGACGATCGTCATGACGAAGATCCCGGGCAGCAGGTACTCCACGTACGACACGCCCGGCAGGCTGATCATGCTGCCGAAGACGTACGTGAACAGCAGCACGAGCACGATCGGGAGCATGACGACGCCGCCCAGCAGGTCGGGCGCCCGCCGGATCTTCAGGGTGTTGCGCCTGGCGATCGTCACGCCGTCGGCGACGGCGAGATGCAGGGTGTTCATCGTGCGGTCTCCTTGGTCTTCTCGTCGGCCTCGCGTCCCGTGAGGGTCAGGAACACGTCGTCCAGGGTCGGCCGGCGCAGCCCGGCGTCGCGTACGGTGATGCGTTCGGCGGCCAGGCGGACCAGCGCCTCGGTGAGCGCGGACGCGCCGCCCGCGACCGGGATCGTCACCCGCAGGGCGGTCGCGTCGCTCTGCGGGGCGCCCGCGGACAGCGGGACCAGCACGCGCGTCGCGGACGCCAGGTCCGCGGCGCTCGTCACCGACAGCTCGATCCGGTCGCCGCCGACGTGGCTCTTGAGCTCGTCGGCGGTGCCGAGCGCGATGACGCGTCCGTGGTCGACCACCGCGACGCGGTCGGCGAGCCGGTCGGCCTCCTCCATGTACTGGGTGGTGAGCAGCACCGTCGTGCCCGCCGCGACGAGCTCGGAGATGACGTCCCACAGGCTCGCCCTGGCCCGCGGGTCCAGGCCGGTGGTGGGCTCGTCGAGGAACAGCACCGGCGGGTCGGCGACCAGCGCGCCGGCCAGGTCGAGCCGGCGCCGCATGCCTCCCGAGTAGCCCTGCACCGGGCGGTCGGCCGCGCCCGTCAGGTCGAAGCGCTCCAGCAGCTCGCGGGCGCGCTCCCGGCTGCGCCTGGTGCCCAGGTGGTAGAGGCGGCCGACCATCTCCAGGTTCTCTGCGCCGGTGAGGTGGTCGTCGACGGCGGCGTACTGGCCGGAGGCGCCGATCCGGGCGCGTAACCGGCGCGCGTCGCGGACGACGTCGAACCCGGCCACCGTGGCGTGTCCGGCGTCCGGTGTCAGCAAGGTGGTCAGGATCCGCACCGTGGTGGTCTTGCCGGCGCCGTTCGGGCCGAGCAGCCCGAGCACGGTCCCTTCCGGGACGGTCAGGTCCATCCCGTCGAGGGCGACGACGTCGCCGTACTTCTTGACCAGACCTTCGGCCACGATCGCGTCAGGCATGAGCTTCTCCTCACTTGTCAGGAACGGTGGATGACGATGTCGCCGTAGGAGGTGTGGGCCCGCACTTTGACGACGTCGCCGGCCGGGCCGGGGCCGTCGGCGGAGTCCAGGCCGACGTCCACGGATCCGTACTTCGAGCTCACGTCCAGCCAGGCGGCGCTGCCGTCGCGGATGCCCAGCTCCAGCCCGCCGCCGGTGGTCTCCATGACGACCGAGCCGCGGACCGCCTCGCCGATCCGGACGCTGCCGTACGCCGTCTTGGCGACGACGCCGGCCAGGACGCGGTCGACGGCGGCGTCGCCGTGGGCCGTGTTCAGCCGCAGCTCGCCGGTGACCTCCCGGAGGCGGATCTCGCCGTGCGAGTTCCTGATCACCGCCGTGCCGTCGATCTCGCCGACGCGGATGTCGCCGTGGTCCGTGGTGATCTCGGCGTGCCCGGCCGCGCGGGTGACCGAGATGTCGCCGTACGTGGTCTTCAGGCGGAGCCGGCCGGCCTGTTCCACCTGGATGTCGCCGTAGGAGGTGGTGAACGCCACCTCGCCGAGCGGTCCGCGGCAGCGCAGGCCCGCCGCCCGCTTGACGTCGAGGCGGGAGCCCGCGGGCAGGTCGATGGTGACCTGGACCGAGCCGCTCTGGCCGAGCAGCAGCGAGCGCGCCCAGTCGGCGGGCGACTCCACGAGCTTGCCGAGAGACAGGTCCCGGTCGGAGGTGTCCTTGTCGGCGCGGACCAGGAGCCTGCCGCCGGCGTACTCGACCTCGGCGCGCTCGGCGGCCCGCACGTCGGCGTCGTCGAACTCGTCGGCCGGGCGGATCTCCACCACCGTGTCGTCGCGGTCGCCGGCGTTGACCCGGACGGTGGCGGTCGCCATGTCGATGATGGCCAGGATCGGCTCGGGGGTGTGGAAAGCGGGCATCATGGTCCCCTCGTCATGGGTCGGCGTGGTCATCAGCGCACCCATCCGCTGTAGCGGTTGCCGCTCTGCCGGGTGGCGCGGCGTCCGGTCTCGCCGGGGTCGAGGGCGGCGGACACGGCGCGGACCAGCCAGGCGTTGACCGACAGGCCGTCGCGGGCCGCCGCCTCCTCGATGCGCGGCTTGAGGTGCTCGGGAACCCGGAGCGAGATCCGGGCCGTGCCGCCCTCGTCGGCGTCCGGCGGCGGCGGGGCGGGCGGTGGCGCGGCGGGCCGGTCGCTCTCGCCCTCGTCCTCGTACGAGCTGCCGCCCGGCGGTGGCGTCACGACGAAGCCGGGGTCGCGGCCGCGCAGGCGCACCTCGACGGAGCCGGGCGCGAGGTCGCGGGTGATCTCGTCGGCGGCGGCGGAAAGAGCCTCGAGCAGCGCGAGCCGGGTGGCCGACTCCAGCGTGGCGGCGAGGCGTTCGCCCAGCACGCGGGCTTCCTCGCCGCCCGCCCCTGCGGCGATCGCCAGCTCGCGGCGGAGGTGATCGACATATGGTGCGAGGTCCATGACGCCACTATGACGCTATTCTGACGCCATTACAATCCCATAGCGGCGTCTTCATAGCGTCATAGGGGTGTTGAGCCGACCCTCGTGGCTAGTCCCAGCGGAAGAACACCGCCGCGATCACCGTGCCGAACACCGCGTTCGCCGCCAGGGCGACCAGGTGGGCGGCCTCGACGGGGGCGCCGATCCAGGCGTACGACAGGGCCTGGACGCCGGCGCCGAACGGCAGCCACTGCCCGATCGTCGCGACCGCCTCCGGCAGGTTCTGCATCCCGCCGAACATGCCGCCGGTGGCCCCCAGGAGGAAGAAGAGGGTCAGGCCGATCGCCACGGCGGAGTTCGGGGTGGGCGACAGGGCGGCGACGATCAGGCCCACGGCGTACATGGCGGCCACCGTCAGCGCCAGCACGCCGAGCGCCGCGCCGATGTTCACCGGCGTGTTGGCCCCGAACGCCAGCATGGCCACGGCGTAGGCGACCGCGATGCCCACGGCGATCTGCACGATCCCCACCACCGCCTGGGCGACCAGGACCATCATGGGCGAGGCGGGGGTCACGCCGAGACGGCGCAGGATGCCGCTGTGCCGGTAGGCGGCCAGGAAGCTCGGCATGTTGACGATGCCGGTCGTGGCCATGACGATGGCGAACACCAGAGGCAGCACGAACACGTCGAGCGCCGTGCGGCCGTGCGCGACGACGTGCTCGCCGGCGGACGAGGCGTTCATCACCAGGATCAGCACGGGCATGCCGATCGGCACGATCAGCCCGGCGGTGTCGCGGGCCACCATCTTGAGCTCGCAGATCAGCATCTGGCCGAAGGCCCGCGGGCCGGGCCGGTACACGGGGATCTCCGTCATCGGGTGCTCTCCTCCTCGGGGTCCAGCCGGTGCCCGGTCAGCGCGACGAACGCGTCGTCCAGGTTGGCCTGCACGCTGCGGGTCTCGGTGGCCACGACGCCGGCCCTGACGAGCGCGACGCTGACGGCCTGCAGCAGGTCTCCCTTGCCCTCGACCGTGACGCGGTCGCCGTCCGCCCGGACGCGCTCGACCTCGGCGAGCCCTTCCAGGAGCCCTTCCGGTACGGGGGAGGCCGCGCGGAAGGTGACCCGCTGGGCGAACCCGGCCCGCCTGACCAGCCCGGCGGGCGAGTCGAGGGCGACGACCCGGCCCGCGTCGAGCAGCGCGACCCGGTCGCACAGCCGCTCGACCTCCTCCATGGCGTGGCTGACGAGCAGGACGGTCACGCCGGACTCGCGCAGCCCTTCGACGGTCGCCCACATGTGACGGCGCGCCTCGGGGTCGAGCCCGGTGGTGAGCTCGTCGAGGATCACCACCCGGGGGCGTCCGATGAGGGCCAGCGCGATCGACAGCCGTTGCTGCTGACCGCCTGAGAGGTTGTCGAACCGGGTGCGGGCGGAGTCGGTCAGGCTGACCGACTCGATCAGCTCGCCGGCCGGCACCGGGTCGGGGTAGAAGGTCGCGTACAGCCGGACCAGCTCGGTGACGGTCAGCGCGTGGTGCAGGGTGGCGTCCTGCAGCTGGACGCCGAGGACCTGGCGCAGCCGGGCGCGGTCGCGCCGGACGTCCAGGCCGAGCACGCGGACGGTGCCGCGGTCGGGCCGCCGGAGACCGGCGATCATCTCGACGGTGGTCGTCTTGCCGGCCCCGTTGCGCCCCAGGACGCCGAAGACCTCCCCGGCGCCGACCGACAGGCTGATCTCCTCGACGGCGACCTTGGCCCGGTAGCGCTTGTGCAGTCGTTCCGCCTCCACGGCGGGCGTTGATGACATGCCTCCGACGCTAGGAAGGGGCGGGCGCCGGGCGCCTGTGCCGATGGTCAGCAGGCGCACCCATGACTTTCGGCACCCCAGCATCGGGCAGATCGCTCGTACAGTGGCGTTATGCGGCGAATCGAGCCGGACGTGTGGGCCGGTCTGGCGATGCTGCTGGTGTGCGTCGGAGTGGGCGCTCCGACGCTGCTCGGCGTGACCGAGACGTGGGTGCCCCTGCCTGTCTGGAGCGCGTTGTTCGCGGGCCTGATGCTCGCATGCCTGGGCGCCGTGGTCTGGGAGGAAGACGGGAAGAAGGCGGCGTGGGTCTGTTACGCCGCGGCGGTCGTGCTGGGCTGGCTGACGGTCCTGACGGCGCCCCGGGCCGGATGGCTGCCGATCCTGCTGGTCTTCACCGCGACCTTGAGCGCCTACGTCGCGCCACGGTGGGCGGGCCCCGTGGTGATCGCGCTCAACACCGCCGTCATCGCCGTTACCGCGGGTCTCGCCGGCGCCGACCCCACCGGGATCGGTCTCGGCGCGCTGC
Source organism: Nonomuraea harbinensis (assembly GCF_019396385.1). GTDB lineage: Bacteria > Actinomycetota > Actinomycetes > Streptosporangiales > Streptosporangiaceae > Nonomuraea > Nonomuraea ferruginea. Next base: position 98,985 of record NZ_JAHKRN010000028.1, read on the forward strand.
TGTACCTGCTGATCCAGACGGCGGCGGTGCTCAGCTCGGTGGCGATCATCCGGGAGCAGCGGCTGCGCCGCGAGCTGGCCGAGGCGCACGTGGAGCTGCGGGCGGCCAGCGTCATCCTGGCCGACACCGCGCGAGCGCACGAGCGCCTGCGCATCGCCCGCGAGCTGCACGACCTCATGGGACACCAGCTCACGGCGCTCACCCTGGAGCTGGAGGTCGCCAGGCACCGCGAGGGCGCCGCCGCCCGCACCCACATCGAGCGCGCCGACGGGGTGGCGCGCAACCTGCTGCGGGACGTGCGCACGACCGTCGGGCAGCTCCGCGCCGACGCGCCCGACCTGCGCGAGTCCCTCGACGCCCTGGTACGCGACATCCCGGGGCTCGACGTGGGCATCAGCATCGACGACGTGAGCCTGTCCGAGGAGGTGACGCTGACGCTCATCCGCGCCGTACAGGAGATCGTCACCAACACCATCCGGCACTCCGGCGCGACCTCGCTGCGCATCAGCATCGAGAACACGCCCGGCCAGGCCGTCAAGCTGACCTCCGTCGACGACGGGCGCGGCAGCCCCGAGCTGCGGCTCGGCAACGGCCTGCGCGGGCTGCGCGAGCGCATCGACGCCATCGGCGGCGACGTCAGGCTCGACGGCAGCGACGGGTTCCGCGTGACGGCGACGGTGCCCGCGCGATGATCCGGGTGATCGTGGTCGACGACCAGACCCTGGTGCGGCAGGGCATCCGCAGCCTGCTCGACCTGACCGACGACATCGAGGTGGCGGGGGAGGCCGACGACGGCATGTCCGCGCTGGCGGCGATCGAGGAGCACGCCCCCGACGTCGTCCTGCTCGATCTGCGCATGCCCCGCCACGACGGCATCTGGACGCTGAACGCGCTGCGCGAGCGGGCGGGCGACGCGCCGCCGGTGCTCGTGCTGACCACGTTCGACAGCGACACCCTCGTCCTGGACGCGATGCGCGCGGGGGCGGGCGGCTACCTGCTGAAGGACGTGACGCTGGAGCGGCTGACCCGGGCGATCCGCGTCCTGGCCGGCGGGGGGACGCTGATCTCGCCGTCCATCACCGAGCGGCTGATGCGGGCGGTGCACCGCCGCCCGCCGCCGGACGAGGCGGGACTGCCCGCGATCCAGCAGCTCACCGAGCGCGAGCTGGAGGTGCTGCGGCTGGTCGCGGAGGGGTACAGCAACCGCGAGATCGCGCGGGCGCTGTTCCTGGCCGAGGGCACGGTCAAGAACCACGTCTCGACCGTGCTGCTCAAGCTCGGGGCGCGAGACCGCACGAACGCGGTGCTGCGCGCCCTGCACGCCCACGTCCTCGACTGATCAGAGCTTGATACGGGCCATGACCGGCAGGTGGTCGCTGCCGGTGGCGGGCAGGGTCCAGGTGGTCACCGGCGTCGCCGCCCGGGTCATGACGTGGTCGATCCTGGCCAGAGGGAAGGCGACGGGCCAGGTGAAGCCGAACCCCTCGTCCGCCGGGGTCAGCCGCGAGGTGACCGGGGCCAGGCCGCGGTCGTCGAGGGTGCTGTTGAGGTCGCCCATCAGGACGATCCGGTCCAGCTTCTCCGCCGCGAGGGCGGCGCCCAGTTCGCCGGCGCTCTCGTCACGCCAGGCCGAGCCGAAGCCGTCGGGCAGCCGGATGCGGACCGACGGCAGGTGGGCGACGTACGCTGCCAGGTCGCCGTACGGTGTCCGCACGGTCGCCCGCAGCCCTCGGCTCCAGTCGCCTCCGACCTCCGCCGGCCTGATGTCCACCGGGCCGGAGGCCGTGAGGGGATGCCTGGACCAGAGCCCGACGCTGCCGACGACCACGTGGTGCGGGTGATCGGGCGCGAGGACGGTCTCGTACACGGGCCGGGTTCCGGGCGTCAGCTCCTCCAGGGCGATCAGGTCGGCCCCGGCCCCGGCGAGCGCGCGGGCGGTGCCTTCCGGGTCGGGGTTCTCGTCGTTCACGTTGTGCTGGAGCACGGTCAGGTCGTGCGCCACTCCTTGGCCGGCGGGTAACAGCCGGGCGCCGAAGAGGCCGCCCCACACCGCCGAGGGAAGCACCAGCGCCACCAGCGCGAGGGCCGAGCGGCGCAGCACCGCCAGGACGAGCAGCACCGGCACGGCCAGGCCGGCCCAGGGCCGGAAGGTCTCCAGCAGGCTCCCGAGCCGGCCCACCGTGTTGGGCAGCACGCCGGGGAACGCCGTCAGCACGGCCACCACCACGGCGACCGCCGCCAGGACCCGCCCGCGGGTCCACGACATCCCGCCGCCGGCGTTCCGATCTTGCGCGCTCATGCCGCCGACCGTACGGGACGCCGCGGGTTCCCGGCCGGATCTCGGGGGAATCGCCGCCTGCGGACGGAGGCCGTGGTCCGCAGGCGGACGAGTGAGGAGCGGCGTCAGGCGCCGCAGTGTTCGAAGGGGCTGGTGTACGAGCTGCTGCCGACCGAGCCGCCCCACTTGACGCACTGGCCGGGGGCCGACCGCTTGACCGGGCCCGCGTAGTAGCCGTAGCTGCCGGAGTCGGTCGTACGGGTCGAGCCCTGCGGTTCCAGGAAGGCCGACACCGGCGAGGCCGTGCCGACGTTCGTGGTCTTCAGGGTGACGACGCAGTTGTAGCCGTTGCCGGAGTTGTAGAGCAGGTAGACGCGGCCCCCGGTGAGCGCGGCGGAGTCGATGACGCCGTAGCCGCTGCCGCAGGCTTCCTGCGGGGTGTAGGGGTTGCTGCCGCCGCCGCAGGCGTTGGTGCTGGTGATGGCCTTCTTCTGGCCCAGGGAGACGGTGACGCCGTCGACGGTCGGGCTGGTGTCCATGGCGCCGGTGGAGGTGCGCTGCTCGTAGTGCAGGTGCGGGGCGTCGGTGCCGCCCGTGGCGCCGACGGTGCCGATGGCGGTGCCCTGGCCGACGCTCATGGAGCCGCCCGCCGCGCGGACCATGGTGGCGAGGTGGGCGTAGCGGGTCCTGGTGCCGTCGCTGTGCCGGATCTCCACCCACTGGCCGTAGCTCGTGCTGCCGGCGTTGTAGAAGTACGCGGTGCCGGCCGCGGTGGCGCGGACGGTCTCGCCGTTGGTGGCGTCGCCGCCGTAGCTCTGCCAGTCGATGGAGCCCGACGGGTTGTGGTTGGGGGTCCAGTTGTTGGCGTAGAAGGTCTTTCCGCAGTTGAACGGGCTCTTGTGGGACGCCAGGGCGGTGGACGCCGAGGCGGCCTGGGGGAACAGCGTGGCGGCGAGGGTGACGACGAACGCGATGATCATCGGCCGGGTCGGCTTGCCGGTTGCGGGCATGCGTACCTCTCGGAAAAAGGGGGGGTGAGGGGGGTTCGCTGTGGCCACGGAACGTGATCGGAAAGATATCCCTGAAAGTTGTCTTCATCAATCCCTGATGACATGAAAGTTGACCGTGACGCGTAAGGCGGCCTGCCGACCGCCATATCTCCTGCGTCAGGGCCCGTTTGGCGAAAGTTGTCAAAAAACCTGGGTTTCATGGAAAACCTTTACAGACCGCGATCAGCCTCTTGATCACCCCCTCCGCCGCGTACACACTTGCGCTGAATCCCCGGCTTTACAGAGCGTCGTCGGAGGCATGATGGCTCGGGTCAGGAGCACCGCAACATCGCCAGGCCACCGTTTACGTCCGAGCCTCAGACCCGTCACAGCAGTCGCCGCAGCGGCTGCTTTTCTGTTGGCAGGGCTGACAGCACCGACCCCCGTCCAGGCGGGCACCCCGGTCACGCACCGGGAGCCCCCGCCTGACACCGCCACCGAGCTGGGCGCCCTCGACGTGGCCCGCCAGAAGAACGAACGCGTCGAGGTCGGCTCGCTGCGCACCGAGACCCGCACCGTCTACGCCACCCCCGAGGGCAGCCTCGTCCTGGAGCAGAACGCCCGCCCTGTCCGGGTACGCCAGGACGGCCGGTGGACGCCGGTCGACACCACCCTGCGCCGCCTGCCGGACGGCTCGGTCGCCCCCGTCGCGACGGCGGTGGACCTGCGGTTCTCCGGCGGCGGCGACGCCCCGATGGCCAAGGTCGCCAGGGGCGCCAAGTCCCTCGCGATGACCTGGCCGGGCAAGCTGCCCGAGCCCGTGCTCGACGGCGCCACCGCGACCTACGCCGAGGTGCTGCCCGGCGTCGACCTTCAGGTGACGGCCGACGTGGACGGCTTCTCGCACGTCCTCGTGGTCAAGACCAGGGAGGCCGCGCTGAGCGGCCGGCTCGACCGGCTCGACTTCGCCCTCCAGCCGGAGGGCCTCACCGTACGGCGGGGCCAGGGCGGCGGGATGGAGGCGGTGGACCGGACGGGCGCGGAGGTGTTCGCCGCGCCGACGCCGCTGATGTGGGACTCGCCCGACACCGTCAGGGCCCTGGCCAAGCGGCCCGGCGAGGGGCCGGACCCGGGCACCCGGCACGAGGCGATGGGCCTGCGGGTCGACGACCGCGCGCTGACGCTCACCCCCGACAAGGCCATGCTCGCCGACCCGGACACCCGCTACCCCGTCTACCTGGACCCGTCGGTGTCCGCGCCGCGCGGCTCGTGGACCGCGGTGTGGAAGCGGTATCCGACCACCAACTACCTCAACTCCAGCGACGTGGCGCGCGTCGGGCACGAGAACGACACCGGAGGCACGAACCGGTCGTTCTTCCAGATGAACACCGGCAGCGCCATCCACGGCAAGCAGATCATCAAGGCCACCCTGCGCACGTACGAGACGTGGTCGTGGTCGTGCACCAAGAAGCCCGTCGAGCTCTGGCGGACCGGCACCATCAGCAAGTCCACCACCTGGAACAACCAGCCGACCTGGTACGAGAAGCTCAACACCCAGACGGTGGCCAAGGGCTGGGGCACCGCCTGCCCGGCCGGCGGCGTGGAGTTCGACGCCACGGCGGCGGCGGTGCAGGCGGCGGCCAAGAGCTGGCCGAACATCACGCTGGGCCTGCGCGCCAGCAGTGAGACCGACACGTACGCGTGGAAGAAGTTCCGCAACAACCCCACGCTCGTCGTCGAGTACAACACCATCCCGACCACTCCCGTCGCGGCCGACGTCTGGTCCGACCCGGGCGGCGCGTGCGTCTCCGGCACGGCACGGCCGAGGATCGGGACGGCGACGCCGAAGCTGTGGGCGAAGCTGCGCGACGGCGACAACTCGGTGAAGGCCCGCTTCGAGTGGTACGACGCGGCCGGGACGAAGCGCGGCGAGTTCCTCACCGCCGCGGCCTCCTCCGGCAACGCGTTCACCGCGACCGTCCCCGCAGGCGTCTACACGGACGGCTCGGTGATCCGGTGGCGGGCGCGCGGCGAGGACGGCCAGGCGAACAGCGGCTGGAGCCCGTACTGCGAGATCGGCGTGGACACCACCGCGCCGGGCCGCGAGCCGACGGTCTCCTCGGCGCGGTATCCGGAGAACGCCTGGGGCGACGGGCTCGGCCGGGCCGGGGAGTTCACCTTCGGCGCGAACGGCGAGGCCGACGTGGCCGCGTTCCTGTACGGGCTCAACACCAGCCCCGTCACCGAGGTGAGCGCGACCGGCGGCGCGGCGACGATCAGTCTCACCCCGCTGGAGGAGGGCCCGAACGTGCTGTCCGTGCGCAGCAAGGACGGCGCGGGCAAGCAGGGCCCGATCCGCAGCTACGTGTTCAACGTGCGGGCCGGCACCGGCCCCGCGGGCTACTGGCGGCTCGACGAGGGCTCCGGCGCCACCGCCGGGGACGAGGCGGGCGCCCATCCGGTGGCGGTCACCGGCGCCGCCTGGACCGACGGCCGGGCCGGCAAGGCGCTCAAGTTCGCCGGCGCCGGCCAGTACGCCGCCACGTCCGCCGGCGTCGTGCCGACCGATCAGAACCTCGCGGTCTCGGCGTGGGTGCGGCTGTCGTCGCTGCCCGCGGGCAACGTGGCCGCCGTCAGCCAGAGCGGGCAGGACAACAGCGGCTTCTGGCTCGGCTACAGCGGCGGCGTCAAGTCGTGGGCGTTCATGATGAACCACCCGGGCGGCACCTCCCACACCATCTGGGCGCGCAACCCCGCCGTCGTGCCCGCCGCGAACGAGTGGACCCACCTCACCGGCGTCTACGACTCCGCCACACGCAAGATGACCCTGTACGTGAACGGCACGCTCGCCGCCGGGCCCGTGACGTACCACGGCGGGGCCGGACCGGCGACGGCGGTGCAGTTCGGGCAGGCCCGCTACCAGGGCAGGCAGACCGACCCGTGGCCCGGCGAGGTGGACGAGGTCCGGGTGCACGACCGGGCCCTGGCCGCCGGCGAGATCGTGAAGCTGGTCAACCACGCGGCCACGCTCACCGGCCACTGGACGCTGGACGAGGAGACCGGCACGGCCGCGGCCGACGCGGCGGGCGTGACCGGCCCGCTCACCCTCGGCCCGGGGGCCTCCTGGACCAGCGGCTGGCTCGACGGGGCGCTCGCGCTCGACGGAGCCGCCGGGCACGCCGAGGCGTCGCGGGCGGCGGTGCGCACCGACGACAGCTTCACCGTCACGGCGTGGGTCCAGCTCGACACGCTGCCGCCGGCCGACGCCGCGGCGGTGGCGCAGCGCGGGACCCGGGCCCGCGGCTTCGCGCTCGGCTACGCCGCCGACGGGCCGCGCTGGTCCTTCGGCATGGCCGGAGCCGACGCGGACGGGGCGCCGGTGACGCGCACCCGATCGGACGCCGTCCCGTACGTCATGGAATGGACCCACGTGGCGGGCGTGTACGACGCGCTCGCCAAGAAGCTGCGCGTCTACGTGGGCGGGCAGCTCGTCGCCACCACCGAGACCGGCCACGCGAGCACCTGGAACGCCACCGGGCCGCTCCAGCTCGGCCGGACCCTGCACGACGGCGCGTTCACCGGGCACTGGCCCGGCATCGTCGACGATGTCCGCACCTACCAGGGCGCACTGGGCGATCTCGACGTCGCCCGGCTCGCCGCCGAATGACCCTCCGCCGGCACCCCCCATGCCCGACCCCTGGACGGTGAGGATGTACGACCACGAGGAGATCCCCGACTACGAGCGCTCGACCTTCCTGATCTTCGAATGGTTCCCGCGTAAGTTCCGCTGGTTCGCCCGGTCCTGCGCGGCCATGGCGATCGTGGTCGTCGTGCCGCTGGTGTACGCCATGCCGGCCGAGGCCGAACGCAGGGAACGGCCGGAGGTCCAGAAGGAGGAGCCGGTGCCCGGCCGGCCGGTCGCCGTGCTGCCCAAGTCCGAGGACGTCACGGCCGAGAAGGCGCTCAAGGCGGCCCCGTCCGTGGCCTGGCCGAAGCCGGGCACCGCCGAGCTCGCGCCCGCCGCGAGCCGGCCGGAGCAGGGCAAGGCCGAGCAGGGCAAGGACGAGCAGGGCAAGGACGAGCAGGGCAAGGACGAGCAGGGTCCGGACGCGGCTGAGCGGAAGCCGGGCGCGGGTGAGAAGGCCTGGGTGAAGGCCGGTTCGTTGCCGGTGAGGGTAGAGGCCCCGGCGAGCGGGCGCGCCCAGGCGCCGCCCGAGCGGGTCAGGGTCGAGGTGCTCGACCGGGCCAAGACCCCCGGCGTCCAGGGCGTGCCGCTGCGCCTGTCCCGGGGACAGGGTGCCACGCGCGGCGGCCCGGCCCGGGTCGAGCTGGACTATTCGGGCTTCCGGCACGCGTTCGGCGGCGACTACGCCGACCGGCTGAAGCTGGTCAAGCTGCCGGACTGCGCGGGCGCCGCCTGCCCCGAGCCGGAGCCGGTGCCCGCCGAGAACGACGTCAAGGCGGGCGTGCTGACGGCCGAGGTGAACGTCGAAGGCGCCCAGCTGTACGCGCTGACCGCCACCGCCTCGGGCGCCTCGGGCGACTACTCGGCCACGTCGCTGGCGCCGTCGGCGAAGTGGAGCGTCGGTCCCCAGTCGGGCGACTTCAGCTGGAACCACCCGATGCGGGTGCCGCCGTCCATCGGCGGCGAGGAGCCCGTGATCAGCCTCGGCTACTCCTCGCAGAGCGTCGACGGCCGCACCTCCTCCACCAACAACCAGGTGTCCTGGGCGGGCGAGGGCTTCGACCTGACCTCCGGCGGCTACATCGAGCGCCGCTACAAGTCCTGCACCGCCGACGGCAAGAAGACCGGCGACCTGTGCTGGGACCACGAGAACGCCACGCTGATGCTCAACGGCTCGGCCGTGGAGCTGGTCAAGGACGCCACCACCAAGCAGTGGCGGCCCAAGCGCGACGACGGCACCCGGATCGAGCTGCTCACCGGGGCGACGAACGGCGACAACGACGGCGAGTACTGGCGGCTCACCACCACCGACGGCACCCAGTACCACTTCGGCCTTAACCGGCTGCCCGGCTGGACCACCGGCAAGCCGGAGACGAAGTCGGCCTGGACGGTGCCGGTGTTCGGCAACGAGTCCGGCGAGCCCTGCCACAACTCCACCCCCGCGAACGCCTGGTGCCAGCAGGCCTGGCGGTGGAACCTGGACTACTCGGCCGACCGGCACGGCAACGCGCTCACGTACTGGTACGAGACCGAGCGCAACCACTACGGCCGCAACGAGAAGCCCGACCTGGGCACCCCGTACGTCCGCGGCGGCTACCTGACCCGCATCGACTACGGCTACCGCTCGGCCGAGCTGTTCTCCGGGGTCCCGGCGGCGCGGGCGGTGTTCACCGTGGCCGAGCGGTGCCTGCCGAGCGGCTCGATCACCTGCGAGCCGGCCCAGCTCACCAAGGACACCGCGAGCCACTGGCCCGACGTGCCGTTCGACCGCAACTGCAACGCCGGCGAGAGCTGCAAGGACCGCACCTCGCCCACGTTCTGGACCCGCAAGCGGCTGGCGAAGGTGACGACGCAGGTCCGCTCCGGCAGCGCGTACCGGGACGTGGACTCCTGGACGCTCACCCACTCCTTCCCCGCCACCGGCGACGGCCTGAGCCCGGCGCTGTGGCTGGCCTCGATCCAGCACGCCGGCCACGTCGGCGGCACCGTCACGCTGCCCAAGGTGACCTTCGCCGGGGTGCAGCTCCGCAACCGGGTCGACGCCGACGAGGGACGCGCCCCGCTGTACAAGTGGCGCATCCAGTCGATCAACTCCGAGGCCGGCGCCGAGACCCGGGTGAACTACGCGCCCGAGGAGTGCGCGCCGGGCAACCTGCCCGCCGCCGACCGCAACACCAAGCGCTGCTACCCGCAACGGTGGACGCCGCAGGACGAGATGGAGGTGCTCGACTGGTTCCACAAGCACGTGGTCGCGCAGACCGTGGAGATCGACCGTACCGCCCGCTCCCCCTGGCTGGTCACCGACTACGAGTACCTCGACGGGGCGGCCTGGCGGTACGCCGAGCACATCCTGATCAAGCCCAAGGAGCGCACCTGGTCCGACTGGCGCGGTTTCTCCCGCGTACGGGTGCGTCAGGGCGACGGCCAGGACGGGCCGCGCACGATGACCGAGCACCGCTACCACCGCGGCATGGACGACGACCGGCTGGCCGACGGGAGCCGCAAGGACGTCCGGGTCACCGACAGCGAGGGCAAGGCGCGCGAGGACCACGACCAGCTCTCCGGGGCCGACCTGGAGACGATCGTGCACGACGGCGACGGCGGGAAGGTCCTGTCGGCCACCGCCGAGGAGCACTGGTGGCGCAAGACGGCCGAGTTCACGTTCGAGGGCGTGACCAAGACGGCCCACATCGTGCAGTCCGCGAAGATGACCGCCCGCGACCTGAAGGAGGACGGCACCTGGCAGCGCACCGCCGAGGAGCGGACGTACGACGAGCACGGCATCCTCACCCAGGTGAGCGACCTCGGCGACGTCACCGACCCCGCTGACGACGTCTGCACCCGCTACACCCACGCCCGCGACCCGGCCGCGTGGATGCTCGACTTCACCAGCCGCGTCGAGACCGTCGCCAAGCCGTGCTCGGCGACGCCGCAGCGGCCCGCCGACGTGCTGTCGGACGAGCGGTTCCACTTCGACGGGCGCGCGTTCGGGCAGCCGCCGCTGCGCGGCGACGTGACCCGCGAGGAGGAGCTGGCCTCGTACGAGGGGAGCACGCCGCGGTACGTGCTGGACGTGGCGCGCACGTACGACGCCTACGGCCGCGAAACGTCGGAGACCGACGCGGCCGGCGGCTCCACCACGACCACGTACGTGCCCGCGACCGGCGCGCAGGCGACCGAGGTGCGCTCCGCCAACCCGCTCGGCCACTCGGACGTCACCTACGTGGAGCCCGCCTGGGGCGAGCCGGTCGCGGAGGAGGACGAGAACGGCCGCCGCGCCGACCTGCAGCACGACCCGCTCGGCCGCCTGGTCAAGGTGTGGCAGAACGACAGGAACAAGGCGGCGGGCCAGTCGCCCAACACCGAGTACTCCTACCTGATCCGCACCGACGGCCCGAACGTCGTCACCACCAGGACGCTCGCGACCGACGGCACGTACATCGCCAGCCACGAGCTCTACGACGGGCTGATGCGCCCGCGCCAGACCCAGGAGCCCGCGCCCGGCGGCGGGCGGGTCATCACCGACACCTTCCACAACTCCATCGGCGAGGTGGCCAAGACCAACGAGGGCTACTACGCCACCGGCGACCCGGAGACGAACGTGTTCGCGGTGTCGGACGACGACGTCGCCGGCCAGGTCGTCACCGCCTTCGACGGGGCCGGCGAGATGGTCTCGCAGAGCTTCCGCGTCAAGGGCCAGGAGAAGTGGAAGTCCACCGTCCGGCGCGCCGCCGACCGGGCGCACGTCACCCCGCCGCCCGGCGAGAGCGCCGCCACCCTCATCGCCGACGCCGAGGGCCGGGGCGTGGAGCTGCGCCAGTACAAGGGCTCGACCCCGACGGGCGAGTACGAGGCCACCAAGTACACCTACGACAAGGCGGGCCGGCTCGCCACCGTGACCGACTCCGCGGGCAACGTGTGGCGGCACCACTACGACCTGCGGGACCGCGAGATCAAGACCGAGGACCCGGACAAGGGCGTCACCACCCGCGTCTTCAACGACCTCGACGAGGAGGTGTCCAGCACCGACGCCCGCGGCCGCACCCTCGTGCACGCCTACGACCTGCTCGGGCGCAGGACCTCGACCCGCGAGGGCTCGGCCACCGGCCCGCTGCTGGCCGAGTGGCGCTACGACGTGCTGGCCAAGGGCCATCTGGCCGAGACGGTCAGGTACGCCGGAGGGCAGGCCTACTCCGCCAAGATCGAGGCCATCGACCGGGAGTACCGCACCCTCCGCCAGAGCGTCACCATCCCGGCACGTGAAGGCCCGCTGGCCGGCACGTACCTCTTCAACACCCGCTACACCGCCGACGACCAGGTGCAGTCCATCACGTTCCCGGAGGCCGGCGGCCTCCCGGCGGAGACCGTGACCTACGGGTACGACGCGCTGCGCCAGCCCACCAAGGTCGAGGGCCTGTCCACGTACGTCACCGACGCCCGCTACGGCAAGCTCGGCGAGACGCTCCAGTACGAGCTCAGCACCGGCGCGCGCAAGACGTGGCTGACCTACACCCACGAGGAGGGCACCCGCAGGCTCATCCGCTCCCAGCTCGACAGGGACATCGGCACCGCCTCCGACCTGGACCTGAACTACACCTACGACGCGACGGGCAACGTCACCCGCATCGCCGACCGGGCGTCCGCCGACACCCAGTGCTTCACCTACGACCACCGGCGCCGGCTCAGCGCCGCGTGGACGGCCACCGACGCCTGCGCCGCCCCGGAGCCGCGCTCCACCCTGATCGGCGGCGTCGCGCCGTACGCCACCAGCTACGCCTACGACTCCACCGGCAACCGGACGAAGGAGACCCACCACGCCTTCGGCGGCCGGTCCCAGGTCGTCCGCGACTACGCCTACCCGGCCGCCGGGCAGCCCCGGCCGCACGCGCTCGCGTCCGTCACGCCCACCGGCCCGGCCGGTGAGCAGTCGTCCTCCTACGAGTACGACGCGGCGGGCAACACGATCGTGCGCCGGACCGGCAGCTCCTCCCAGCAGCTCACCTGGGACGCCGAGGGCAACCTCGAATCGGTCACCGAGGCCGGCAAGACCACCTCGTTCGTCTACGACGCCGACGGCGACCGGCTGATCCGCCGCACCCCCACCGACACCGTCCTGTACGTGGACGACCTGGAGTTGCGGCTCGACCAGGCCAAGCAGACTGTGGAGGGCACCCGCTACTACACGGTCAACGGCGAGGCGGTGGCGGTACGCAACTCGGCGGGGAAGGTCCACTTCTTCGCCAGCGACCACCACGGCACCGCCAACGCCGCCGTCGACGCCGACAGCGGCGCGGTGGCGATCCGCCGCCAGACCCCCTTCGGCGCCGACCGGGGCACCCCGCCCACCTGGTGGCCGGGCGAACGCGGGTTCGTCGGCGGGACCGTCGACCCGACGACCAAGCTCGTGCACCTGGGCGCCCGCGAGTACGACCCGGTGATCGGCCGGTTCCTGTCCGTGGACCCGGTCATCGACGAGCAGGATCCGCAGCAGCTGCACGGCTACGCCTACGCCGGCAACAGCCCCGTCTCCGCGACCGACCCCGACGGGCAGCTGTTCTGGTTCGCCGCCGGCATCGCGCTGCGGATCGCCCTCCAGGCCGCGGCCAGGCGGGCGGCGATCGCCGCGGCCCGCAGGGCAGCCGCTGCCGCCGCCCGGCGCGCCGCGCTCGCCGCCGCCCGCCGCCGCGCCGCCGCCGAGGCCCGGCGCAAGGCG
>NZ_JAHKRN010000029.1 GCF_019396385.1 Nonomuraea harbinensis
GTCGTTGCCGAACTCGGCGGTGCCCGCGGTGAACCGGTCACCGGTGAGTTGCATGCCGTCACCGGAGTCACCGGCGAACCGGATGATCACCCGATCGAGTTGCTGAACCTGCTTGGTCACAGCTCAGTCCTCCTCGACGCGCCTGAGCGCATCGCTTCTGGCGCGTTCTCTTTTTCCATGCTAGATCCTCGGGAGGTCGCGCGTTTGCACACCGCCCAAAGCGGGTAAACGCAGTGAAATTCAGGATGCGGCGGCAGAAGGGCGACACAGCCCCGCTGCAAGCCTGCAGAGGTCTACATGCAGGCGCGCGAAGAGGACAGTTCGGGTCACGAGCGCCAACTATACGTCCCCCTGTCGCATGACCTAAGTCAGGGGCTGCTTGCGCACGGGTGAGATCCCTGACTCGTAGAGCCGCCCAGCCTGCATCCCCGCCGTCCCGTACAACTCTGGAACGGTGACGAAGGTGTATCCCTTTCCGGCGAGCCGTTCAAGGATGTCCGGAATGGCGGTGACGGTCGTGTCGCGGGTGTCGTGCAGGCGCACGATCGCGCCCCGGTGCGCCCGCTCCACCACCCGGTCGGCGATCTCGGCGGAGTCCCTGTCGCGCCAGTCGAAGGTTTCGAGGTCGGCGCCCACCAGCGTCAGCCTGTGCTCGCGGGCGACGTTGCGCAGCTCGGTGCTGACCGATCCGTACGGGGCCCGCACCAGCGTCGGCCGCCGCCCGATCGTCGCGGTCACCACGTCCTCGGTGCGGGCCAGCGAGTCGGCGATCTTGCTGGAGGGCAGCCGGGCCAGGTCGCGGTGCGCGTACGAGTGGTTCCCGACGAGGTGGCCCTCGGCGCTCATCCGGCGCAGCAGCCCGGGCTCGCGGGCCGCGTTGCTGCCCACGGCGAAGAACGTGGCGCGGGCGCCGGCCTCCCGCAGCGTGTCGAGCAGCCTGCCGGTCTCGGGCCCCGGGCCGTCCTCGAAGGTGAGGGCGATGCACTTGGCCTCCGTGCAGTCGACGGTGCCGGCCCGGTTGCTGGCGGCGGCGGGCGCGGGGGAGGGCGCCGCCGCCGGTGGTTCGGCCACCTGCTGCCCGGCCAGGCGGGCGGCCCGCTGGGCGCGTCGTCCGGTGTCCGAGAGCAGCGGCCAGGCCTGGTCGGCGGGGACGGCCACGGCCAGCCTCCCGAGTGAGCACGGGCCGAGCTCGCAGTCGTCGAACTCCACCACCAGGTCGCCTTCGGCGTTGAAGGCCATCGAGTCGAACCGGTCGCGGCTGGGTGTCACCTGGCCGTGGTCCACCTCCGGCCCGCGGTCGCCGAGTCCGGCCTTGACCAGCCGGGCCACCTCGTGCAGCGCGGGGCTCCCGTTCAGCAGGCCGGTGGAGTCCATGGCCCGGCGGGTGTTCGTGTCGTACCAGAACGTCGTGGTGGCGTGGTCCCAGCCGGTGCCGTGGGAGCGGCCGGCCCGCAGCCGCACCCCGATCGCGTCGCCGACGGCGGCGAGCCGCCAGTCGACGTTCAGCTCGGGGCGGGACACGCCGCGGGCGGTCTCGCGGAACTCGCGCAGCCGCCGCCGCGCGTCCGCCCGCAGTTTCTCGTTGAGTGGGGCGGCGTCGTCCAGCTCGGGGTAGCTGATGCGCACGCGCCTGGTGACGGGGTCGTCCCCGCTCACCGTGCGGGGCGCGAGCCCGGCCACGGCGGCGGGGTCGACGAACTCGATCCTGGTGGGGTCGGCGGGGACCCGGGTGTCCTGCTGCTGCGGAGTGGCCGAGGCCAGCCCGCACCCGGAGGCGGCCAGGGCCAGCAGGACGATTCCTCCCAAAGATCGAGATTTAGCCATAAATATGAGCATATGGGGCAGATCTTGTGATTTGCTTATATTTGGGGGTATGGGGCGTTAGCTTTGACTGGGTTACCATCGCGTTCATGGACGGCTACTACGGGTCCTACGCGCTGGTCGCGGTCCTGCTCGCGATCGGCGTCGCCATCGTGGCCGGAGCGCTGATGATCAACCGGCTGCTCCGCCCGACCCGGCCCACACCCGACAAGCTGACCAGCTACGAGTGCGGCGTCGACCCCGTGGGCGAAGGCTGGGCCCAGTCGCAGGTCCGCTACTACGTCTTCACCTACCTCTACGTGGTGTTCGCCGTGGACGCCGTCTTCCTCTTCCCGTGGGCCACCGTCTTCGACGCGCCCGGCTACGGCGTCACGACACTGGTCGAGATGTTCGTCTTCCTCGGCGTCATCGCCCTCGGCATCCTGTACGCCTGGCGCAAACGCGTCCTGACCTGGACGTAGCTCTCGCCTCTGATCCGCGCAACAATGGCTGTATGGCAGCGACGGATCTCCCGATGCCCACGGTGGGGCCGGTCTCGCGGCTCGCGCCCAAGCCCATGCGGTTCGTGCTCAACTGGGGCCGCCGCTACTCCCTGTGGGTGTTCAACTTCGGGCTCGCCTGCTGCGCGATCGAGTTCATCGCCACCTCGATGAGCCGCCACGACTTCATCAGGTTCGGCGTCATCCCGTTCGCCAACGGGCCGCGCCAGGCCGACCTGATGATCGTCTCCGGTACGGTCACCGACAAGATGGCCCCGGCCGTGAAGCGCCTCTACGAGCAGATGCCCGACCCGAAGTACGTCATCTCGTTCGGCGCCTGTTCCAACACCGGCGGCCCCTACTGGGACTCCTACTGCGTCACCAACGGCGTCGACCAGATCGTGCCCGTCGACGTCTACGTGCCCGGCTGCCCGCCCCGCCCCGAGGCGCTGCTCTACGGCATCACGAAGCTGCAGGAGAAGATCGCCGGAGAGAAGCTCGGCGACCGTTACCTCTGGTCGCGTTCGCAAGGGGAGGAGTCGTGACCGGCTTCGCCGCCGGGCCGCTCGACGGCCGCGCCGAGGTCACCGACTCCTTCGGCGACACCGTCGTCGACGTCGCCCCCGGCGACTGGATCGAGCTGCTCACCCACGTCCGCGATGGGCTGGGTTACGCCTTCTTCGACTGGCTGACCGGTGTGGACGAGCCACCGGACGCGTTCCAGGTGGTCGCGCACGTCTACAACCCCGACAGCCGCGAGCGCCTGCTGCTGCGCACCGCCGTGCCGCGCGACGACCCGCGCCTGCCCAGCGCCGTCGGCGTCTACCGGGGCGCCGACTGGCACGAGCGCGAGACGTACGAGATGTTCGGAGTGATCTTCGAAGGCCACCCGAACCTGGTGCCGCTGCTGCTGCCCGACGGGTTCGAGGGCCACCCGCTGCGCAAGGACTTCATCCTGGCCGCGCGCGTCGCCAAGCAGTGGCCGGGGGCCAAGGAGCCCGGCGAGTCCGGCCACGGCGCGCCGAGCCGCCGCAAGACGCTGCCGCCGGGCGTGCCGGCCGACTGGGGGTCACCCGATGCTTGACGTGGTGCTGCACTTCGCCGTGATCCTGGTCGTCTTCCTCGCCCTGCCGCTGGTCGTCGGGCAGACCGAGCACAAGGTCATGGCTCACATGCAGTCCCGCCTCGGGCCCATGTACGCCGGCGGCTTCCACGGGTGGGCGCAGCTCATCGCCGACGGCGTCAAGTTCATGCAGAAGGAGGACGTGATCCCGGCCGCCGCCGACCGGCGCGTCTTCATGATCGCCCCCGGGGTCGCGCTGGTGCCCTACCTGGTGGTGCTGATCGCCATCCCCCTCGACGACGGGTTCGTGGGCGTCGACCTCGACTTAGGGCTGTTCTTCGTGCTCGCGGTCATGGGCGTCGGCGTGCTCGGCGCGATCATGGCCGGCTGGGCGTCGGCCAACAAGTACTCGATGCTCGGCGGCATGCGGGCGGCCGCCCAGCTCGTCGCGTACGAGCTGCCGCTGGTGCTGGCCGCCTCCTCCGTCGCGATGGCGGCGGGCACGCTGTCGCTGCCCGGCATCGTCGAGGCGTGGCAGTGGTGGTGGCTGCCGTGGCAGGCGATCGGCGGCGTGGTGTTCTTCGTCGCCGGGCTGGCCGAGCTGCGCCGGCCGCCGTTCGACATGCCGATCGCCGAGTCCGAGATCATCATGGGCCCGATGACTGAATACACCGGCATGCGTTTCGCCCTGTTCATGCTGTCGGAGTACGCCGGCATCGTCGTCCTGTCGCTCCTGACCAGCGTGCTCTTCCTCGGCGGCTGGCAGGGGCCGCTGCTGCCCGGCTGGCTGTGGACCCTGGTCAAGGTGTTCGCGCTGGCCTTCGTCGTCATCTGGTTGCGCGTGACCTTCCCGCGCTTCCGTGAGGACCAGTTGCAGAAGCTCGCCTGGGCCGTCCTGGTGCCGCTGGCGCTCCTCCAGCTCGCCATCACCGGGGTCGTCCAGGTCCTGGTCTGAAACTCCCGGTGCCCTCCGTTCGTCTTACCGTACGGGGCCCTTTCGAGGGGGTTCGATGACGTACCGCTTGACTCCGATCGGTCCGGCTGTCGACGGCGGCCCGGTCCCGGAAACGGTCCTGACGTGGGACGGCCCGACGCTGGTGGCCACCGCCTGCGACGATGCCGTACGGGTGCGGCCCGCCATGCTCTACCGCTACCGCTACGACCGGCAGCAGGCCGGGGGCGACGGGCAGCGGGTGACCGGCCTGGCCGCGCTCGACCGCGACGGTCTGGTCCTGCTGGACCTGCCCGGCGCCTGGCCCGAGGAACAGGTGACCGGCTTCGCCGCCCAGGCCGGCGTGCCGGTCGACGGCTGCCGGTTCGAGTCGTCGAAGCGGGTACGCGCCCGGCTGTCCGGCCGCGCCCCCGGGTGGCGGCGGGTTCTCGGCGTGCCCCCGCCGAAGCCGGCGCGGTGGCGGCTGCCGCTGATCTACGCGGCCGGGGCGGTGGGGCTGGCGGTGATGGTGTATTTGGTCTCGGTCGGCGCCTGGGCGGCCTGGCGCGGGCTGTCGGTGGTCGGCCGGGTGCTCATCGACCTGGTCGAGGTGAAGTGGCTGGTGGTCGCGTTCAGCCCGCTGCTGCTGGTGTTACGCCCGATCAAGGCCCGCTGGCGCCGGTACGAAGCGAGCAAGGGCATGCGCGCCGGCCCGCTGGACGGCCCCAACCTGGTGATCGGGGCCTCGAAGGAGCTGGTGATCCACAACAGCGGGGAGCAGCTCGCCCCGCTGGAGATCGGCAGAGCGCCCGGGCGGGCGGCCGGCCTGCTCGCCTACCAGTACGAGGACCGGTCCGGCCTGTTCATCCTGAACCACGCCGGCCGCCCCCTGCACCACATCCCCGGCCCCTGGTCCCCCGAGGACCTGCGCCGCCTCGCCGCCCGCAACGACCTGGACCTGTCGGTGCTCCGGCTCAGCCGCGAGGAGTACATCGACCTGGTCAGGACGTCCAGCCACGGCTCCCCGTGACCCTGGGATGTGCGGCTACGGCTTCTACGACCGTGCTCCCTGGCGGTCGGGACGCGTCTCGATCGTCAGGCGCTCCACCGCGGATGGCGCGGCGGCCCGCGGAAACCTCGTTGCGTCTACCTCCGCCGCGGTGCTGAGCTGGCGGCATGAACCGTGACGAGGCGCTGGCGGCGTTCGACCGCGGGTTGAGGCGCGATGCCCGGCCCCTCACCCCCGGCGACCGTGTCGAACACGTCGGCCGGGTGATCCGCTACCTCGGCGACGGCTGGGACTGCGTCATCTGGTCGGACCTCGACGACGCCACGGCCGACGCCGAGATCGCCGCCCAGGTCTCGTCCTTCACCTCGCCGGGGCGCGGCTTCGAGTGGAAGCTCTATGCCTACGACCGGCCCTCGGACCTGCCGTCCCGTCTCCTGAAGGCCGGGTTCGTCCCCGGCGAGGAGGAGACGCTGATGGTCGCCGAGATCTCCGACCTGGACACGGAGGTCGCGCTTCCCGGCGGTGTCAGCCTTCGCCCGGTCGCCACGGATGCCGACGTGGACCTCATGATGTCGGTGCACGACCAGGCGTTCGGCGCCTCTTCCGACCTCGCCGCCGCGCTGCGGGCCCAGCTCGCCGCGGACACCTTGGTGGCGTTCGTGGTCATGGCTGGGGACGAACCGGTCAGCGCCGCCCGAATGGAGCTTTATCCCGGTACGGGGTTCGCCGGCCTGTGGAGCGGCGGCACCGTCCCCGGCTGGCGCGGCCGCGGCCTCTACCGGGCCCTGGTCGCCTCCCGCGCCCGCATCGCCGCCGCCCGCGGCTACCGCTACCTCCAGGTGGACGCCTCAGCCGACAGCCGCCCGATCCTCGAACGCCTCGGCTTCCACCCCCTCACCACCACGACCCCGTACACGTACCAGCCCTGACCCCCAGGCCGCTCGCCCTAACCACCGCGTTGGCGCCCCCGAGTTCCTTGAGCCGAGGCGCCCTGATCGCAGCCGCCCAGTGCCTTCTCGGTCTGGGTCGTGGTCATCGGCGGGACGGGCAGGGGATGGGCCGCGCCCGCGCGCAGGCCGTCGAGGGTGAGGGCCAGGTGCCTGCGCCACGCCCCGGGCACGGTCCGGAAGGTCGCCCGTACCGTGCCCGCCACCCCCCAGATCACGAACGCCATGTCCTCCAGCGTCACATCCAGCCGCAACATCCCGGCCTCCTGGGCCCGCGCCACGATCCGCCGCATCAACGCGTCCCCCTCGCGGGTGTCCGCCCCCATGCTCCGCACGGCGAGATCGTTGTAGCCGAGGTCCACCGACTGCAGCTCGCACACCCCGGTCAAGAAGGCGACGAACCCCTCCCACGGGTCGTCCGCCGCCAGCGACCGCTCCGCCAGCTCGCGCACCGCCGCCACCCGGTCGGCGAACACCGCCTCCACCAGGTCATCCCGGCTGGGGAACCGGTTGTAGAGCGTCCCGATGCTGACCTCGGCCCGTCGGGCGATCTCCTCCAGCGGCACCTCAAGCCCCCGGTCGGCGAAAAGCTGCCGGGCCGCCTCCAGCAGGCGTTCGCGGTTGTGTAGGGCGTCCTTGCGCATACCACCCACCCTAGCTATCTTGAGGGCACTCTCAACTTGAGGAGGCCCTCAACTTATGGCCCGCACCCTCGTCATCACCGGCGGCACGAACGGCATCGGCCTGGCCCTGGCCCGCCACCACAGCCAACGGGGCGACCAGGTCATCGCCATCGGCAGCAGCCCGTCAGGCGGCGACCGCCTCCGCCGGGAAGCCCCGGAAGCGCGCTTCGTCCAAGCCGACCTCAGCTCCGTCAAACAGACGAACGAGCTGACCGACCACCTCCGCTCCACGCACCCGGCGATCGACGCGCTGGTGCTGGCGGCCTTCCGCTATCACCCGTCCAGGACCGAGACCGGCGAGGGCTTCGAACGCACCTTCGCCCTGTACGTGGTCAACCGCTGGCTGATGTCCCGCGCGCTGCGCCCCGCCCTGGAGAACGCGCCCGCTCCGATGATCCTCGACCTGTGCGGCGTCGGCGGCGTCAAAGCCGGCCGGATCCACTGGGACGACCTGCAACTCGAACGCGGCTACCGCCCGTTCAAGGCCACGATGCAGGGCGCCCGCGCGGCCGAACTCCTCGCCACCGCCTACGCCGCCGACCCCGTCCGGTACGTGCTCTACAACCCGCTCTTCGTCGCGACGGGCCTCTTCGAGCCCTTCCGCCAGCCGGTACGCGGCCTCGTCAAGCTCGCCTCCGCCCTGTTCGCCCAGCCGGTGTCGAAGGCCGTCCGCCCGATGACAGCGCTCATCGACAACCCCCCGGCTGCCCCGCTCTCGGCGTACGTCCGAGGCAAGCCCACCACCCTCACCACCGACCCGGCCGCGGCCCGCCGCCTCGACGCCGCCATCCGCGACCTGGTGTCCCCTTTCACCGCCTGACCTCCTCCACCCGCACCGCACCGGTTGTTTGGAAGTCTGATGACCGCCAGCGGACACCTGCCTCAGCCGGTGATACTGGCGCCATGAGCACAGCGGACTTGGCAACGGATCGGACCGGCGGATCGAGCGCGGAAGAGCGGTCGCCGGTCGACGCCTGGACAGTGATGGAAAGGTTCTATGCGGCCGAGGCCGCGTACGTGGCCGCAGGTGGATTCGGTAAGGCGAGCTACGACGATGTCGCCGCCCTCCTGGATCCAGAGGTGGTCTTGCACCAAGCACCCGGGCTGCCTTTCACCGGCACCGGAACGTGGCGCGGCCACGACGGCATGGAACGGTTTCTCGCCCGCTTCAGCGAGGTCTGGGGATCGATGGAGTTCCTGGAGCAGGAGCATTGGGGCGACGAGAACACCGTGGTCGTGCGTAACCGGGTGCGCTTTCGCGCCCGTGCCACCGGCCGGGAAGTCGACACCTCGATCATGCAACTGATCACCGTCAAGAACGGACGCATGGTCGAGTGCCGCCCGTTCTACTGGGACCCCGGCGCCATCGCCGACGCCTGCCGAGACACCGATACGTGACCCGGGCTCCGGCGCGTGCGCGCCGGTCAGTGGACGATGGCCAGCATCACGTCCGACGCCGACGGGCGGTCTTCCGGGCGTTTGGCGAGGCAGACGCCGACGACGCCGCGCAGCGACTGCGGCAGCGGTGACAGGTCGGGGTGGAACGTGAGCACCCGATTGAAGATCGCGGGCACGGTGTCCTCCCCGAACGCGGGGCGTCCGGTGGCCGCGAACATCATCGTCACCGCCCAGCTGAACACGTCGGACGGCGGGCCCACCGGAGTGCCGGATAACTGCTCCGGCGACATGTAGGCGGGGGTGCCGACCATCTTGCCCGAGGTCACCGTCACCTGGTCGAGCGCCCGCGCGATGCCGAAGTCGATCACCCGGGGCCCGTCGTGGCCGATCAGCACGTTGCTCGGCTTGAAGTCGCGGTGGACGACCCCCGCCTTGTGGATGGCGGCCAGCGCCCCCGATGTGGACAACGCCAGGCGGGTGAGGCCGTCTTCGTCACGCGGCCCGTGACGGCGCACGAGCTGCTCAAGGGACGGGCCTTCCACGTACTCGCTGACGATGTAGGCGGACTGGCCGGTGATGCTCACGTCGAGCACCCGCGCGGTGGAGAAGGTCGCCACGCGCCGGGCCGCGTCGACCTCCCTGGCGAACCTGGCCCGCGCCGTCTCGTCGACCAGATCGTGCAGCACCTTGACCGCGACCCGCACGCCGTTGGGCGCCATCGCCAGGTAGACCGCGCCCTGCCCGCCGCGCCCGAGCGGCTGCAGCACCCGGTAGTGACCGATCCAGTCGGGCTCGCCCGGGCGTCGGTGGGCCGTGGGCGTGGTGGTGCGCTGGTGGACGTTGGGCGGAGGGTAGGTGCCCGGCGGGCCGGAAGGCGCCCCGGCCATCGCGGGGCGGCCGGAACGTGCCCTGGCCATGGCGGGCACCAGGATGCCCGAGTGGATCACGCTGCCGATCCAGCCCGCGACGAACATGAGGGAGACGATCGTGCTCATCGGCTCGGGAATGTCGTCGACCTGGTCGTACATCGTGATCGCGATGATGAAGACGCCCACGTTGACGGTGTAGAGGCCGGCGGCGACGAGCTGTCCGACGCTCCTCAGCCAGAAGGCCGCGAACCCGATCGTGAACGGCGTCGCCAAGCCGCACGAGAACAGCGGGAGGGCCGCCCAGACGACCGCGGCCGCCCAGGCCCCGCCGCTCGGGCGGCTCGGATGGTGCAACGACATGGCGAGAGACTACATCTGTGTTCCTACACATATCGGACGGTAGGCTTACTTGTGGATAACTTCCCCTGGGGCTGTGGATAGCTGTGGAAAACCTGGGGACAACAGGCTGGCGCATTCACGCGCGAGGCCAAGTGCGTCATGATGTTGAGCCATGGCACGGATACCAGGCGTAGGGCTGGCGAGAGGGTTGACCATCACCCTCCGCCGCATGCTGCGCAGATCCGTGACCCAGCAGTATCCAGAGGTGAAACCCGATCTGCCGCCCCGCAGTCGCGGCGTCATCGCCCTGGTCGAGGAGAACTGCACCTCGTGCATGCTGTGTGCCCGGGAGTGCCCCGACTGGTGCATCTACATCGACTCGCACAAGGAGACCATCCCCGCGCCCGAAGGCGGCCGGCCCCGCCAGCGAAACGTGCTCGACCGGTTCGCGATCGACTTCGCCCTCTGCATGTACTGCGGCATCTGCATCGAGGTGTGCCCGTTCGACGCGCTGTTCTGGTCGCCGGAGTTCGAGTACGCCGAGGGCGACATCCGCAACCTTCTCCATGAGAAGGACAAGCTGGCCACCTGGGTTCCCACGGTTCCGCCGCCACCGCCCCACGACTCCGGCGCCGACCTGCCCAAGGAGCTCTCGGCCGCGCCCCGCCGCCCCGCCCGCGCCCGAGGCGCCGAACCGTCCACGCCCTCCCGCCCCCCTCGTACGTCCACGGGTCCGGCGGAAACCCCGCGCAAGCCGGAGGCCCGCACGACACCGACGGAAGCCCTTCCGGCGTCGGAAGCACCGCCCACGGAAAGGTCCCACAGGGAAGGGCCTCACGGGGAAGGGCGTCACGCAGAAGGGCCCCACGGGGAAGGGCGCCACACGGAAGGCACGCCGCTGACAGAAGGCGCGGACGACTCGCCCGGCGCAGGTTCCGCGCCTCCGGCGACTTCCACGACGGACCACGGCAACAGGCCTTCCGCCACATCCGGTGCGCCCACCGAGACACCGTCGGCGGGTGGAGGCCCGACGTCGTCCACAGCCGGAGAGCCTGGCCAGGCGTCGTCCACAGAGGGGACGCCTGGACGCGAGCCGTCCACGGACGGGACGCCTGGACCGGAGTTGTCCACAGGCGGGGAGTCGGGGGAGAAGTTGTCCACAGGCTCGGCGCGATCGCAGCCGGAGCCTGCTTCGGGGGAGCAAACTTCAGGCGCGAGACCGCGAAGGCGGAGGATGGCCGATCCTCGTTCCATCCGCCCGCCCGGTCGGCTCGGCCCGGAAGAGCCCAAGGAGCGCGAGGAGGAATAGTGACCGAGGCGGTGCCCTCCTATCTGTCACCCACAGGACAAGAGATCGTCTTCTTGCTGCTGGGGGCAGTGGCGGTAGGTTCGGCGCTGCTCGTCGTCACGACGAAACAACTCGTCCACGCGGCCCTGTGGCTGGTGGTCGCGTTCGGCGCGCTGGCGGGCTGTTACCTGGTGCTCACCGCCGAGTTCGTGGCGTGGGTGCAGGTGCTCATCTACGTGGGCGCCGTGATCGTGCTGCTGCTGTTCGGCATCATGCTGACCCGGGCCCCGGTCGGCCGCTCCACCGATCTCGACAGCGGCAACCGGGTTGCAGCGGCCGTGGTGGCGCTGGCGACGGCAGGCGTCCTGGTGACGGTGGTGATCGACGGCTTCCGCACCGCCTACGCGCCGTTGACCCCAGGCGCGGGCGCGGCGAGTGAGCTGGGGGCGAGCATCTTCAGCACGTGGGTGCTCCCGTTCGAGGCCCTGTCCGTCCTGCTGCTCGCCGCCCTGATCGGCGCCATTGTCCTGTCCCGCACCGACATCCGCGGCGGCGCGTCCGACCCTGCCGACGCATCTGGCGTGCCCCCGCCCGCCGACCCTGTGGACGATCCATCCCGTACGGGGACGTCCGGCGGTTCACCGCCCGATCAGACCGGGGGTCATTAGTGCACATCGTCTACCCGGCGGTTGTCGCCGCGCTCCTGTTCTCCATCGGCGTCTACGGCGTGCTCGCCCGGCGCAACACGATCCTCGTGCTGATGTCGGTCGAGCTGATGCTCAACGCCGTCAACCTCAACCTCGTCGCGTTCGACGTGTGGCTGGGGGACAGGCTCCACAGCGGCCAAGTCCTGACCCTGTTCGTCATCGTCATCGCCGCCGCCGAGGTGGGGGTCGGCCTGGCG
Organism: Nonomuraea harbinensis; assembly: GCF_019396385.1. Taxonomy (GTDB): domain Bacteria; phylum Actinomycetota; class Actinomycetes; order Streptosporangiales; family Streptosporangiaceae; genus Nonomuraea; species Nonomuraea ferruginea. The sequence continues at coordinate 11,732 of NZ_JAHKRN010000029.1, forward strand.
ATCGTCCTGGCCCTGTTCCGCAACCGCAAGACGGTCGACATCGACCACCTCCGCGACCTGGCCGAGCCCGCCGACGACCCCACGCCCGAAGACGAGACGAGAAGCGCCGCACCGCACGCCCACGTACCCGCCGACGCCGTGCCCGCCCTCGCCGGCGTCGCACCGCTCCGAAGCCCATCACGGAGTGCCGGCACCAGCAGCGCCCCCGACGCGAGCACGCCGGTGGGCCGAGGCGAGGGGCAGCCCGCTGAGGACGACTCGTCCACCCCGGAAGGGCAGTCCGATGAGGACGCCTCGTCCACCTCAGAGGGGCCGTCCGCTGAGGATGGGCGCCATGTCAGGCGAGGGGGCGGGTCGTGACGAACTTTCCGCTGCTGACCGTGCTCCTGCCGTTCGCGGCCGCCGCCGCCGGACTGTTGCTCTCCCGGCGCGGACGTGCGGAGGGCGCGAACACCAGGGCCGCCTGGATCGCGGTGATCCCGACAGCCGGTGCCGCCGTGCTCGCCGTCTGGCTGGCGTGGGGTCAGGGGTTCGCGTTCCTGGAGGGCGGGCCGCGGCCGGCGCCGGTGGGCGCCACCTACGGCACCGTCGTCACCGGCAGCGTCCCGATCTCGCTCACCCTGCAGGCCGACGACCTGTCCGCCCTGCTCGGCGTGCTGGTCACGCTCGTGGCGCTGGCCGTCCAGGTCTACTCGATCGGATACCTCAGAGACGACCCCCGCTACCCGTCCTACAGCGCCTTCGTCAGCCTGTTCACCGCGGCCATGCTGCTCGTGGTGTACGCGGGCGACCTCCTGGTCCTCTACGTGGGCTGGGAGATCATGGGCCTCTGCTCCTACCTGCTCATCGGCCACTGGTGGGAAGACCTGGGCAACTCCCGCGCCGCCATCAAGGCGTTCCTGGTGACCCGGCTGGGCGACGTCGGCTTCCTGTTCGGCATCTTCGTGCTGGGCATCGGCGCGGGCAGCTTCCGCATCGCCGACGTGCTCGCCGCCGTGCCCCAGATGTCCTCGGGCACGCTGGTGGCCGCCACGCTGCTGTTGCTCGCCGGCGTCGCGGGCAAGAGCGCGCAGGTGCCGCTGCACACCTGGCTGCCCGACGCGATGGCGGGCCCGACGCCGATCAGCGCGCTGATCCACGCCGCGACCATGGTCGCCGCCGGCATCTTCATCGTCGCCCGGCTGTTCCCCGCCTTCACCGCCGCGGGGCCCACGATGGACGTGCTCGCGGTCATGGCCGCGCTCGGCATGCTCGGGGCCGCTCTGGCCGCGCTCGCCCAGGACGATCTCAAACGTGTCCTGGCGTACTCGACGGTCAGCCAGCTCGCCTACATGGCGGGCGGCCTCGCCGCGGGGTCCGACACGGCCGCGATCTTCCATCTGGTCACGCACGGCGCGTTCAAGGCGCTGCTGTTCCTCTGCGCCGGCCTGGTGATCCACCACGTCGGCGCCAACCTGATGAGCCAGATGGGCGGGCTCCGGCGCGACCTGCCCGTCACGTTCGCCGCGACCACGGTGGGCTTCGCCGCCCTCATGGGCCTGCCTCCGTCCAGCGGCTTCTTCAGCAAGGACGCGCTGCTCGTGGCCATGGAGGGCGCGCTGGCGGGCGGTCTCACGGACGCCGCCGCCCTCCTTCTGTACGGGTGCGCGCTCGCGACCGTCGCGGTCACCGGCGCGTACGCCACCAGAGCCTGGCTGCGCACGTTCTTCGGCCCGCCGCGGACGGTCGCGCTGCCGGAGCCCGAGCCCGGCACCGCGCACGTCATCGACACCCGCGAGGGCCCACGCACCATGCTGGTGCCGGTCGCGCTTCTCGCGGTCCCGGCCCTGCTGCTCGGGTTCGCCGCCGAGCCGCATCTCGATCTGCCGGTCGCGGTCGTCAGCGTGGCCCTCGCGCTGCTCGGCGCGGGCGTGGTGTACGTCGCCTGGCGCGCCGATCCGCTGGCCGACCCTGCCCGGCTGCTGGGGGTGCTGCGGGTGCCGTGTGAGCGGGCGTTCTACGTCGACGGCCTCTACTCGGCGGTCGTGGTCAGACCGGTGCTGGCCCTGGCCAGAGGGGTTCTGCGGACCGACGACGTGGTGGTCGACGGCGCGGTGCGCGGCTCGGGCCGTGCCGCGCGCGGGCTCTCCGGCCTGCTGCGACTAGCCCAGAACGGCAACGTCCAGCTCTACCTGAGCGGCCTGCTGGCGGGGGTCCTCCTGATCGCGGTGGGGGCGGTGGTGTTCGCATGAGCGGATGGCTTTCCGTCGGGATGGTCACGGTGCCGCTGTTGGGGGCGCTGCTGCTTCTGGTCGCGGCCGACGCGTTGCGTCCGGTGCTGCGCGTGTACGGCATGGCGGTGTCCGGTGTGACGCTGGGCCTGGCCGTGGTGATGGTCGCCACGTTCGACTACGGGCAGGCGGCGCGGCCGCAGTTCACCGTGGACGTGGCGTGGATTCCCGGGCTCGACCTCCGCTTCCAGCTCGGCGTGGACGGCATCTCGCTGCCGTTGGTCGCGCTGACGGCCCTGCTGACGTTTCTCTGTTTCGCCTACCTTGGCTGGGGCGACGGAGCTGGGCCGGGCCAGCTCCTGCGTCCCAGGGCGGGCGGTGCGCGGCCGAGGGCGCTGGTGTTCACGCTGCTGGTGCTCGAAGTCGGCATGATCGGCACGTTCCTCGCCCTCGACCTGCTGCTGTTCTTCGTGTTCTTCGAGATCGTGCTCGTGCCGATGTACTTCCTGATCGCCATCTGGGGCGGCGAGAGGCGCAGGGCGGCGGCGATCAAGTTCATCCTCTACACGCTGCTCGGGTCCGTCGTGATGCTTCTCGGCCTGCTGCTCATCTGGGCGCAGGCGGGCACGCTCGACATCGTCGCCCTGGCCCAGAGCCACGGGGCGGGCATGAGCCGGGCGGTGCAGGTGGTGGCGTTCGTGGCGGTGGGGCTCGGGCTCGCGGTCAAGACGCCGATGTGGCCGCTGCACACCTGGCTGCCCGACGCCCACACCGAGGCGCCCACGGTCGGGTCCGTCCTGCTGGCCGGGGTGCTGCTGAAGATGGGCACCTACGGCTTCGCCAGGATCGCGATCCCGGTCCTGCCCGAGGGCGCGGCGGCCGTCGCGCCGTGGCTGGGTGCGCTCGCCGTGGTCGGCATCGTCTACGGCGCCCTGGCCTGCCTGGCGCAGCGCGACCTGAAGCGGATGATCGCCTACTCGTCGGTGGGTCACATGGGTTTCGTGCTGCTGGGCTTCGCCACGCTCACGCCCACGGGCATCAACGGCGCCCTGTTCGCGAACATCGCCCACGGCCTGATCACCGGCCTGCTGTTCTTCCTGGCCGGGGCGATCAAGGACCGCTACCACACGGCCGACATCCCCTCGCTGGGCGGCGGCATGCTGGCCACGCTGCCGCGTCTGGGCGCGGTCCTCACGTTCGCCGCCATCGCGTCGCTGGGGTTGCCGGGGCTGGCCGGGTTCTGGGGGGAGATGCTGGCGCTGTTCGGCGCCTTCCAACCGGCCGAGTCGCTGCCTCGCGGGCTGTTCCTCACCTTCATGGTCATCGGCGGTCTGGGCGCGGTGCTGACGGCGGCGTACTTCCTGGTCATGCTCTCCCGCGTCACCCACGGCGCCCCCGCGGCCGCCGGCGGGGCGGCGCCGGTCGGCGTGCCGGGGCCGGGCGCCGCGGGTGAGGGTGTCGTCGGCCGGCTGAGCGCGACGCTTCCCGAAGCGCCGGACGAGCGGCCGGTTCATGCGCTGCCCGGTGCCGCGGGGCCCCCGGGGATGGCCGACATCCGGCGGCACGAGCTCGTCGCCTGGGTGCCGTTGATCGGGCTCATCCTGCTGTTCGGGCTCTGGCCCGGCCTGCTGCTCTCCCTCACCACACCGGCCGTGCAGATCCTGCTGGGAGCCCTGCCATGATCCAGCAGATCGACTACTTCGCGATCGCCGCGCCGCTGACCCTGGCGCTGGTCGCCGGGCTGGTGCTGCTGCTCGACGCCTTCCTTCCCGCCGGGCCGAGGGTCACGGCCGGGCTCGGGGCCATCACGCTCGGCGGCGTCATGGTGGCGCTGGGCTTCGTGGCGGCGCAGGGCTTCACGGGCCGCACCCTGCCGACGTTCTGCGTGCCCGAGCGGCTCAGCGACGGCGACCCGGGGCTCTGCTCGTTCGTCGTGGACCGGTTCACGCTGGTGATCGCCGGGCTCGTCCTGGTGGCGGCCGTGGTGATCGTGCTGATGTCGATGACCGAGCTGGCCGGCGGCGGCATCCCGGTCGGGGAGTGGTACTTCCTGCTGCTCTGCACGCTGGTCGGCGCGGTGACGCTGCCCGCCGCCCGTGACCTGATCATGCTGGTGGTGGCGCTGGAGCTGGTGTCGCTCCCCGTCTTCGCGCTGACCGCGCTGAAGCGGTACGACGGCCGCGCCTCCGAGGCCGCGGTCAAGCTCTTCGTCGTGTCGGTGGTCTCGACGGCCGTGATGCTGTTCGGGGTGTCCCTGCTGTACGGGGTCGGCGGCACGGTGTTCCTGTCCCGGCTGGCGGAGGTGCTCAGCGGCACGGCCCCGGCTCCCGGCTGGCCGGAGGGCTCGGCGTCGCTCGTGGCGGCGGAGCACGGGCTGCCGGGGGTGGTGACGGTCGGGATCGTGCTCGTCGTGGCGGGCTTCGCCTTCAAGATCGCGGCAGTGCCGTTCCACGCCTGGGCCGCCGACGTCTACCAGGGCGCGCCCATCCCGGTGGCGGCGCTGCTCTCGGTGATCTCCAAGGCGGCCGGGTTCGCCGGGCTCATCCTCGTCCTGGTCCTCGCCATGCCCGGACAGGCGGCCACCTGGACCCCGGTCGTCGCCATCGTCGCGGCGCTCACCATGACGGCGGGCAACCTGCTGGCGATGCGGCAGCGCTCCGCCGTACGGCTGCTGGCCTGGTCGTCGGTGGCCCAGTCGGGCTACATCCTGGCGCCGCTGGCCGTGGCGTTCCAGGGTTCCGGGGCCCGGAGCTGGGGGGCGAGCGCGGTCGGGGCGTCCGTGGCCTACCTGGTCATCTACGCGGCGATGAACCTGGGCGCGTTCGCGGTGGTCATGCTCGTCTCGCGGACCGCCGCCCGCAACGAGCTGGCCGACTACCGGGGCCTGGTGTTCCGCCGGCCGGCGGCGGGGCTGGCGCTGGCGTTCTGCCTGATCTGCCTGGCCGGGCTGCCGCCGGGGCTGGCGGGGCTGTTCGCCAAGGTGGTGGTGTTCCGGGAGATCGTCCACGGCGGGGCCGCCTGGCTGGCCGTGGTCATGGCGGTCAACACGGTGATCGGGCTCTACTACTACGTCGTCTGGGCGGCCCGGCTGTTCGCCCCCGAGCCGGGCCCGGCGCCCGCCGCGCGCCGGGTGTTCCCGGCGGTGTGGGCGGCGACGGGTCTCGCGGTGGCGGCGGCGGTGCTGTTCTCGGTGGCGCCCCAGCTCGTGCTCGATCTGACCCTTCTGTCGGGGTAGTCCGTACGGATCGTCGCTCTATGCCCAGGCTTGTGCACTGCGGGGAACGTTGGGGCAGGGGATCGTCGTTGTACTGGTTGCACCCGGACCACGAAGGGGGGAACCTTGCACCACAACGGTCTGCGCACCGCGCTCCTGCTCGGGGGGCTGTCCGCGTCGATCATCGCCTTGGGCTGGTGGTTGGGTGGCGGCACCGGTCTGCAGATCGCGTTCCTGCTCGCTCTCGCGACGAACGGCTTCGCCTACTTCTTCTCCGATCGCATCGCGCTGTCGGCGATGCGCGCGCGGCCGGTCAGCGAGGTCGAGCAGCCCACGCTCTTCCGGATCGTGCGCGAGCTCTCCACCGAGGCCCGCCAGCCGATGCCTCGCCTCTACATCTCGCCGACGGTGCAGCCGAACGCGTTCGCCACGGGTCGCAGCCCCCGCCAGGCCGCGGTGTGCGTCACGTACGGGCTGACCCAGCTCCTGAACGAGCGCGAGCTGCGCGGCGTCATCGGGCACGAGCTGTCCCACGTGTACAACCGCGACATCCTCGTCTCCTCGGTGGCCGGGGCGCTCGCCACCATGATCACCTGGATCAGCTACGTGGCGGTGTTCTTCGGCGGATCCGACGACGACGAGGGCCCAGGCTTCCTGGGGGCGCTGCTCATGATGCTGCTCGGCCCGGTCGCCGCCGGGATGATCCAGATGGCGATCTCCCGTACCCGCGAATACCAGGCGGACGAGTCCGGGGCCATGCTGACCGGTGATCCGCTGGCGCTCGCCTCGGCCCTGCGCAAGATCGAGATGGGCGCGCGGCGGCTGCCGCTGCCGGAGAACAGCCGCCTCACCTCCGCCTCCCACATGATGATCGCCAACCCGTTCAGCGGCGCCGGTCTGGGCCGCCTGTTCTCCACGCACCCGCCCACCTCCGAGCGCGTGGCCAGGCTGGAGCGGATGGCCGGCTACCGGCGCTGACCGGACACGGAAGGGCGAGAATCGACGGCATGGCGCGATCTTTACGCTTGACCAAGGCCGAGCGAAGAGTGTGGAACGCCTTCCCGACCGGGGAGATGGTGGAGTTCGCCGACGTCAAGCCGGGCGCGACCCGTACCGCGGGGGTGAACGCGCCCAAGGACGGCGACACGTGGGGACCCGAGCGCACCGTCCGGGCGGAAGTGATCGCGAAGCTGCTGCTCGGCGCCCGTGAGGCGGGCGCCGGCGCGGTCCCGGCGGTGCGCGTCAGCGGCGCCAGGATCACCGGCGCCCTGCAGATCTTCGGCGGCACGGTCGAGCACGAGCTGGTGCTCAGCGGCTGCCACCTGGAAGGGCCGGTCAGGCTCACCGACTGCCGGACGCGCACCGTACGGCTGACCGACTGCCGGCTGCCGTCGTTCGGCGGCGTCGGCATGCGGGTCGAGGGGCACCTGAGCCTGTCGGGCTCGCACGTCACCGGGCCGGTGCAGGTGATGCGCGCCCAGTTCGCGACCGGCCTGTGGCTCGCCGGCACCAAGGTGGAGCACCCTCACGAGACCGAGCCGGCGCTGCAGGGCACCGCAATGATCGTCGACTCGGTCGCCTACCTCGGCAACGCCGACATCACCGGCATGACGCGGCTGGCCGGCGCCCGGCTGAACGGCGGGCTCTCCCTGACGGGGGCGAAGCTCCGCAACCCGGGCAGGCTCGCGCTCGACGCCGACGGCATGGTCGTCGAGGAAGCGCTCCGGTGCACCGGCGACTTCCTGTCACTGGGCTGCGCGCGGCTGCGCGGGTCACGGGTGAACGGCCTGCTCGCGATCAGGGGCGTCATCCGCAGCCCCGACACCCCGTACGCGCTGCACGCGAGCCACATGGAGGTCCGCGAGTTCTACCTCAAACCGGACGAGCCGATCGACGGCGTGGTGACGCTGGCCCACTCGACCGTCGGCACGCTGCAGGACTCGCCCGACACCTGGCCGGAGAGGCTGCGCCTGAACGGCCTGACGTACGAGCGGCTGCGCGGCAGCGGCGTCGCCCGGCGGATCGACTGGGTGAGCCGAGACCCGGAAGGATTCCGGCCGCAACCGTACGAACAGCTCGTGGCGTGGTACCGCCGTGACGGCAACGAGGCGCTGGCCCGCCGCGCCCAACTGGCCAAGCTGCGCAACCGGCGGCGCACGGAAGGGCTGGGCGGCCGGCTGTGGGGGCGGCTGCTCGACTTCACCGTCGGCTACGGTTACCGCCCCTGGCTGGCGGCGGTGTGGTTCGGGATCCTGCTGGTGATCGGCACGGTCGTGTTCGGGATGAACCCGCCGCGGGCCGTCAAGCCGGACGAGGCCCCCGGCTTCGACCCGTTCGCCTACACCTTCGACCTGCTGCTGCCGTGGTCGGCGTTCGGGCAGCGGGACATGTTCGACCCGGCCGGCTGGACGCAGGCTCTCGCGTACGGGCTGGTCGTGGCGGGGTGGATCCTGGCGACGGCGCTGATCGCGGGCGCTACGCGGGTGCTGCGCCCGACGTGATCGCGCGCAGGATCGCCGCCATATCTGCCGGGAAGATCACCTCGTCGGTCGTCTCCAGCTCCTCGACGCCCCACCAGCGGTGGCCGATCGTGGTGTCCTTCTCGATCTGCTCCATGTGCTCGAACGACACCGCCGCCCGCCCGACGCGCACGGCGAAGAACGTCTGGTCCTGGACGATCGCGTACTGGGCCCAGGAGAACTCGATGGTGCCGGTGCCGTAGGGCCCGGTGAACGCGTCGGCCGGCGCCCGGATGCCGACCTCCTCGAACAGCTCCCGCGCGGCGGCCTCCCGCAGGCTCTCCTCGCCCTCCACCGCGCCGCCGATCGTGAACCAGAACGGCTGGTCGGGGCGGACCGGGTCGAACCCGTTGAGCAGCAGGACGCGGCCCAGATCGTCGATCGGCAGGGCGCGCGCGGTGTAACGGCGCAGGGGGATCATCGTCACGTCTATGAAGCCTACGCCGGGTCAGGGCCATGAAGGGGCAATGAACCCGGGATGACGCCCAGGTGAGCGTGTATCTCTGGCCAAGGGTTCACGCGCTTCGATACACGCTTTCCGGTTGTGGTCATGGCCTGTTCTCCGTCTGTTCACTTTGGACCGGTTCTATCGAAGTGCATCGACTACGGATCTCATACGGAGAAGGACGCACACCGTGACCAGTGGACAGCGCCGCCTCAGCGCGGCGGCGACGGCCGCCATCGTCGTGGCCCTTTCCGCCGCATGTGGCGGCACCAACACCACTCCGCCCGCCGGTGAAGGAACCGCGAGCGCGAACGCCAGCCAGGCAGCGGGCGGCGAACTGTCCGGCCAGGTCAAGGCGGACGGCTCCAGCACGGTGGCGCCGCTGACCAGCGCGGCGGCCGAGTTCTTCGCCGAGGAGCAGCCCAAGATCAACGTGACCGTCGGCACCTCCGGCACGGGCGGCGGCTTCGAGAAGTTCTGCAACGGCGAGACCGACATCTCCAACGGCTCCCGCCCGATCAAGGACGAGGAGAAGGCCGCCTGCGACGCCAAGGGCGTCAAGTACGCGGAGCTCACGGTCGCCACCGACGCCCTCACCGTCGTGGTGAACAAGGAGAACACCTGGGCGAGCTGCCTCACCACCGACCAGCTCAAGAAGATGTGGGAGCCGGGCGCCGAGGGCAAGATCACCAGCTGGAAGCAGGTCGACGCCAAGTTCCCCGACGAGCCGCTGAAGCTGTTCGGCCCGGGCACCGACTCCGGCACCTTCGACTACTTCACCGACGAGATCAACGGTGAGGAAGGCGCCAGCCGCAAGGACTACAGCCCCAGCGAGGACGACAACATCATCGTCCAGGGCGTCACCGGCACCAAGGGCGGGCTGGGCTACTTCGGCTTCACCTACTTCGAGGAGAACGCCGACAAGCTGAAGGCCGTCGAGATCGACTCCGGCAACGGCTGCGTCGCGCCGAGCTCCGAGAACGCCCAGAACGGCACCTACACCCCGCTGGCCCGGCCGCTGTTCATCTACCCGTCGGTCGAGTCCGCCAAGCGCCCCGAGGTCGCGGCCTTCCTCGACTTCTACGTCGCCAACATCGCCAAGATCGCGACGGACGCCAAGTACATCCCGCTCAACTCCGAGCAGGAGGCCAAGCTCAAGAGTGACCTCGACACTCTGAAGCAGGGCTAGATGGCCGCGCGACACTCAGCGACCGCGTCAGGGGCACCCTCGTCCCTGGCGCGGTCGCGCCCGCGTTACGGCGAGGCGCTCATCAAGGCGGTCCTCATGCTGGCCGCCCTCGTGTCCATCGCGACCACGATCGGCATCGTGGTGTCGCTGCTGGAGCCGACTCTCCGGTTCTTCACCGAGGTCAGCGCGCTGGAGTTCTTCACCTCCACCAACTGGGGGCCGCTGTTCGAGCCTCCGACCTACGGCGTGCTGCCCCTGGTGAGCGCGACGCTCATCACGACGGGGATCGCGGTGGTGGTGGCCGTGCCGCTGGGGCTGGCCGCCGCCATCTACCTGTCCGAGTACGCCAGGCCGCGCGTCAGGAAGTTCTGCAAGCCCGCGCTCGAGGTGCTGGCCGGCATCCCGACCGTGGTCTTCGGGTTCTTCGCGCTGAGCTTCATCACCCCGCTGCTGCGGGGCGTCCTGCCGTTCGAGATCGAGATCTTCAACGCGCTGAGCGCGGGGCTCGTGGTCGGGTTCATGATCATCCCGATCGTCGCCTCGCTCTCCGAGGACGCGATGGCCGCCGTCCCGGCCGGGCTGCGCGAGGGCTCGTACGCGCTCGGCGCCTCCAAGATGGTCACCTCGCTCCGCGTGGTGCTGCCCGCGGCCTTCTCCGGCATCGTGGCGGCCGTCATCCTCGCGATCTCGCGGGGCGCCGGCGAAACGATGATCGTCTACATGGCGGGTGGCGGTCAGCCGAACTTCACCCTCGACATCGGCAAGGCGATGCAGACCATGGCCGCGTTCATCGCCCAGGCGGGATCGGGTGACGTGCCGGTCGGCACCGTCGACTACAACACGATCTTCGCGGTGGGCTCGCTGCTGTTCGTGATGACGTTCCTGATGAACCTCGTCAGCGCCCGCCTGGTGCGCAAGTTCCGTGAGGTGTACGAATAATGGCCGTCCTCTCCACCCCGCGCTCGGCCGTGCAGCTGGCGGGCAAGGGGCAGCCGGTCCGGGAGCACCTGTTCAGGATCGCCCTGATCTCCAGCCTGGCGATCGCGTTCATCTTCCTGGCCGCGCTGCTCACCTACGTGCTCGTCGAAGGCTGGCCGAGGCTCGACTCCCGCCTGTGGGAGAACATGCCGTCGATCCGCGACCCCGAGATCGCCGGCGCGCAGTCCGCCATCACCGGCACGCTCTGGGTGATCTCGCTGACCGCGCTCTTCACCATTCCCACGGGCATCGCGGCCGCGATCTACCTGGAGGAGTACGCGGACAAGTCCCGCTGGTGGAACCGGGTCATCGAGCTGAACATCCAGAACCTCGCCTCGGTGCCGTCGATCGTCTACGGCATCCTGGGGCTCGGCATCATCGCCCGCGCCCTGGCCCTGGGATTCAGCGTCATCACCGCGTCGATCACGCTGGGCCTGCTGGTGCTCCCCGTCGTGATCATCGCCTCGCGCGAGGCGATCCGCGCGGTCCCGCCGTCCATCCGTGAAGGCTCGCTCGCCCTGGGCGCGACGCAGTGGCAGACGATCTCCCGCCAGGTGCTGCCCGCGGCGATCCCCGGCATCGCCACCGGCTCCATCCTGGCGCTTTCCCGGGCGATCGGCGAGGCGGCCCCGCTGCTGATGCTGGGCGCGGTGTCCTTCATCCGCTTCAACCCGGACGGCGTCTTCGCCAGCTACACGGTCCTGCCGATCCAGATCTTCAACTGGATCTCCCAGTCGCGTGAAGGGTTCCACTACCTGGCCGCCGCGGCGATCGTGATCCTCCTCGCGATCCTGCTGCTGATGAACTCCGCCGCCATCTGGCTTCGTAACCGCTACCAGAAGCGCTGGTGAGGGAAGAAACATGAGCGAGACAGAGACGACAACCATGAAGAACATCGCGGTCAACGCCCCCGGCGCCCCCCGTACCATCGAATCCCTCGACCCGGTCTTCACCGTGTCGGGTCTCAGTGTTTTCTACGGCGAGTACGAGGCCGTCCGCGGCGTCGACATGGTCATCGGCAATCGTGAGATCACTGCCATGATCGGCCCGTCCGGCTGCGGCAAGAGCACCGTGCTGCGCTGCTTCAACCGGATGAACGACCTCATCCCCGGCGCCCGCGCCGAAGGCAAGATCCTCTACCACGACGAGGACCTCTACGGCGACCACGTCGACCCGATCGAGGTCCGGCGGCGCATCGGCATGGTGTTCCAGAAGCCGAACCCGTTCCCCAAGTCCATCTACGACAACATCGCCTACGGCCCCCGCGTCAACGGCCTGAAGGGCAAGATGGACGACCTCGTCGAGGAGGCGCTCACCCGGGCGGCCCTGTGGGACGAGGTCAAGGACAAGCTGAAGCAGAACGCGCTGTCCCTCTCCGGCGGCCAGCAGCAGCGGCTGTGCATCGCGCGGGCGATCGCGGTCAAGCCCGAGGTGATCCTCATGGACGAGCCCTGCTCCGCGCTCGACCCGATCGCCACCACCAAGATCGAAGACCTGATGCAGGAGCTGGCGCGCGATTACACGATCGTCATCGTCACGCACAACATGCAGCAGGCCGCCCGCGTCTCCCACCGCACCGCGTTCTTCACCGCGGAGGTGGACGACAAGGGCGAGCGGCACGGCCGCCTGGTGGAGTTCGACGAGACCAGCCGCATCTTCACGAACCCGACCGACAAGCGCACCGAGGATTACATCACCGGTCGCTTCGGGTGACCCGACTCAGAGGAGGACCCGGGTGATCCAGCCGCAGGCGACGCTCGGCGGGGGCGCGCGGGCGGGGGCGCCTTCGGTGCCGCTGCTGCTGGTGGCAGACCCCGACTCGGCCGGGGTCGAGGTGCTCGCGGCGGCCCTGGCCCGCGAGGGCGTGGAGGTCACGGGCGTGGCCGACGGCGCCCAGGCGCTCATCCAGACGGGAGCGCTGCGCCCGGACGTGGTGCTGGTGAGCGCGTCGCTGCCGCTCATCAGCGCCGTGGACTTCGTCAGGGCCATCCGCATCAGCCATCCGATGCCGGTGCTCCTCGGCATCGGGGAGGGGCACGCGGAGCTGGCCGTGCAGGCGCTCACGGCGGGGGCGACCGCGTGCGTGGCCATGCCGTACCGGCTGCACGAGCTGCTGCCCCTGATCCAGGCGACGGCGGCGGGCGAGGCCGGCCGGCTCATCGCCGTGGGCGACGTGGAGCTCGACGCCGACGCCTACCAGGTGAAGGTCGCCGGCCGCGTCGTCCATCTGCCGCTGCGCGAGTTCGAGCTGCTCCACTACCTGATGCGCAACCTCGACAGGACCGTCACCCGCGAGCAGATCATGCGACACGTCTGGCACGCCTCGGGGGACAACATCGCCACCAACACGATCGCGGTGCACGTCAAGCGCCTGCGCGCCCGTCTCGGCGACACCGACGACACGCTCATCCAGACCGTCAGGGGAGTCGGCTACCGCCTGGTGGCCCCCGGCTGAGCACCGGACCGGCCGACGCCCCTGATGATGATGTCGATGACGTCCTCCAGGCTGATCGCCTTGTGCGCGAGGTGGCCCGCCGTCGCCAGCTCGGCGAGGCCGTGGGCGGTGGACATCAGGGCCATCATCGTGGCCTTGTTGACCGGCCCGTGGTCGGTGATGTCGAGGCTGAGCGCGGTCATCACCTCGTCGAGCGCCTTCTCCATCTCCGGATGGTCGCCGGCGGAGAACGCCGAGGCGAAGACGAGCCGGTATTCCTCGCGATGCGCCACGGCGTACTCGACGTAGCTGCCGTAGAAGGCCCGGAGCCGCTCCTGACGGCCGGCGTGGCGCAGGACGGCGGCGGCGACGTGAGTGCTGAGGTCGGTGATGACCCGGGCGGCGAGGGCCGCCAGCAGGGCGGTCTTGTCGGTGAAGTGCCGGTAGGGGGCCATCCGCGACAGACCGGCCAGCTCGCCGACCGCACGCAACGTCACGGCGTCCAGGCCCTCCTCGCGCAGCAGGCTCAGCGCGCTCTCGATCAGCCGCTTCCTGGTGTCGTCCACCATGCGTCCACCCTCTCACGACCTCCCATGTTGACAACGTCAGCGATGGTAGCTGACACTGTCAACATCCGATGTTGACGGCGTCAGCAGGAGTGACATGAAAATCACCATAAACGGCGTGCCCACCGAGGCGGACGCCGGCCCGGACGACGTGGTCGTCGACGTCCTACGCGACGGCCTGGGCCTCACCGGGGCCAAAGCGGTCTGCCGTACCGGAGTCTGCGGAGCGTGCACGATCAAGGTGGACGGAACCCCGCAGGTGAGCTGCCTGCTCCCGGCCACCGCGGTGGAGGGACGGGCCGTCGTCACGGCCGAAGGGCTCGACCATCCCGTGCAGCGGGCGTTCATGGCCCATGACGGGCTGCAGTGCGGCTACTGCACGCCCGGCTTCGTGGTGGAGGCCGCCGCCTTCGTCGACGCCTGGCGCGAAGAGCACGGCGACGTCGCGCCGCCGCGCGAGCGGATCGCCGCCGCCATGGCCGGCCATCTGTGCCGCTGCGGAGCGTACGCGGGGATCTACGCCGCCATCGAGGCCGCGTGCCGGGGCGAGCACGACTCCGGCACCACGACGCCCGCCCGGGTCGAGGCCGTCGAGAAGGTCACCGGCCGCGCCCGCTACACCACCGACATCCGGCACGACGGCCAGTGGGAAGGCGTGATCATCCGTTCGACCCGGGCGCACGCGCTGGTCACCTCGGTCGACGTGGACGGGACCACGGTCGACCTGCTCCCGCCCGACCGCATCGTCCGCTACGCCGGCCAGCCGATCGCCGCAGTCGCCGCGCCCACGCGCCGCGAGGCGCTGGCCGTCGCGGAGGCCGCCAGGATCGGCTACGAGCCGCTCCCCGCCGCGCTCGACGACACGCCCGGCGCCCCGCCGGTCTACGACGAGCGGACCAGGAAGAAGGCCCCGTCCTCCGGGGAAGGGCTCACGCTGCCCGGCGGCTGGAACGGCAACGTACACGGCCCGTTCACCGGGGCGAGCCGGCGCGCCGGCACCGCGGTGAAACGGATCGAGGCCGCCCGCCGGCGCGCCGACCCGCTCCTGGTCACCGGGACGTACACCACCGCCGTGCAGGTCCACACGCCGCTGGAGCCGCACGCGTGCGTGGCCCGATGGGACGAGCGGGGAGACCTCCACCTGCACCTGTCCACCCAGACGGTGGCCATGGCCGCCGAGCGGGCGGCCAAGCGCTGGAAGCTCGACGCGAACCGGGTCCACGTCGTCGCCGAGCACGTCGGCGGCGGCTTCGGGGCCAAAGCGGGGATCACCGTGGAGACGGTCGCCGCGGTCGAGCTCGCCCGCGCCTGCCGGGCCCCCGTACGCGTCGTGCTCAGCCGCGCCGAGGAGCTCACCGACGCCGGCAACCGGCCGGGCACCCGGGCCGGGATCGCCCTGCTCGCCGACGAGAAGGGCGATCTGTCGGCCCTCGCCGTGGACGTGCACGGCCGCGGCGGCGTGTCCGTCGGATCCGCCGTCGCCCTGCACGCCCGCCTCGTGTACGGCACCGCGCCCCGGCGGCTGCGCGACTTCGACGTCGTCACGAACGAACCGCCCGGCACGCCGTTCCGCGGCCCCGGCGCCCCGCCCCTGCTGTGGGCCCTGGAGCAGGCCGTCGACGAGATGGCCCACCGCCTGGAGGAGGACCCGATCGCGCTGCGCCGCCGCTGGGACGGCAACCCGAAGCGGCGTGCGCTCTACGACCGGGCGGCGGAGCTGCCCCTCTGGCGGGACAGGCCGCGCACCGGATCGCAGACGGGCCGCCACCGCCGCGGCGTCGGCGTGGCCGCCGCCAACTGGTTCTACGCGGTCAGCCCCGGCACCGAGGTCGAGCTGGAGGTCGAGGACGACGTGGTGGTCGCCCGCACCGCCACACAGGACATCGGGACCGGCATCCGCAGCGTCATCGCCGGCATCCTGCGCGAGGAGCTCGGCCTGCCCGCCGACCGGATCCGCGTCGAGATCGGCAGATCCGGCACCGTGCCGGGACCGGCGTCCCTGGGCAGCCGCACCACCACCTCGGTGGCCCCCGCCGCACGCGACGCGGCCCGCCGCCTGCGGGCCCAGGGCATGACTTCCGGCACCAAGGTGGTCGGCAAGCGGCGGCGCGACCGGGGCGGCTACGTGACCCCGTTCGCAGTGCAGGGCATGGCGATCGGCCGCGGATTCAGCGGCGCCGTCCACGTCACCGAAGTGGAGGTCGACACCCGCATGGGCACGGTCAGGCCGCTGCGCGTCTGGGGCGGCATCGCGACCGGCCACATCTACGCCGACAGACCGGCCCGCAACCAGTGCGAGGGCGGCATCATCCAGGGCATCGGCTACGCCCTGTACGAGGAACGCCACGTCGATCCCACCACCGGAACCGTCCTCACCGCGAACCTGGAGGACTACCGCATCCCCGGCATCGGCGACACCCCGGAGATGACCATCCACTTCCACCAGGACGGCTGGGACCACGTCAACGGCCGCGGCGTCGGCCTGGGCGAGGTCTCCACGATCGGCGTGGCCGCCTCCGTCGCCAACGCCGTGCACAACGCCACCGGCTGGCGCCCCCACGACCTGCCCATCCGCCCCGACCGGCTCCTCGAAGGGATCAGAGCGTGACCATCTTTGAGAACCCGCCGCACGGCCGGCTCCGCGCGGGCGGCACCGACCTGATGAGCCTGCCGGGCACCGGACCGTACGTGGACCTGCGGGACCTGCCGGGGCCGTCGGGCGTGACCTGGCAGCCGGACGGCTCCGCCCATATCGGCGCGCTGACCACGATCGCCGAGATCGCCCGCGACGAACGGCTCCGCGCCGCCTACCCCGCCCTGACCCTCACCGCGGGAGCACTGGCCACACCCCAGATCCGCGCCGTGGCCACCATCGGCGGCAACCTGCTCCAGCGCAACCGCTGCTCGTACTTCCGCAACCCCGCCTTCTCCTGCCACCAGAACGGCGGCGACTCCTGCCCCGCCCGCGACGGCCTCGGCCTCTACTCCGCGGTGATCGACACCAGCCCGTGCGTCGCCCCGCACCCGTCGTCGCTGGCGATGGCGCTGCTGGTCTACGCCGCCGAGGTGGAGGTGCACGGGAGGAGCCCCTTCCCGGTCGGCTCGCTGTACGGCTCGGACCCGACCCGTGACCATCTGCTCGACCCCGGGGAGATCCTCCTGGCGGTCCACCTGCCGCCGCCCGTGGCCGGCGAACGGGCCGCGTACCACCGCGCCACCAGCCGGTCCGAGGCCGAGTGGCCGCTGGTGGAGGCCGTGGCGCGGGTGACGCCGGACGGCGCGGCGGCCGTGAGCGTCGGAGGCGTCGCCCGCGTCCCGCTGCGGCTGCCGGAGGTGGAACAGGCTCTCGCCGCGGGGGAGCCCATGGAGGTGGCGGCCGGGCGGGCCGCTTCCCGGTGCGCGCCGACGGCCTCGAACGGGTACAAGGTCACGCTGCTGACGGCCACGGTGCTGGAGGTGCTGGAACAGGCCACGGCACCCTCCTGACCAGCGTGTTCGGCCGGGCGGGGGGAAGGGCTCCTGACCGCGTACGGTGCCGGCGGGAGCGCGACGACCGCGCACGGCCTCGCGCCCCGCTCCGCTACCGGTAGTTCGTGAACTGAAGGGCGATGTCGAGATCCTTGCCCTTGAGCAGGGCGATGATCTCCTGCAGGTCGTCCTTCTTCTTCGAGCTGACCCGCAGCTCCTCGCCCTGGATCTGCGCCTTGACGCCCTTGGGGCCCTCGTCGCGGATCATCTTCGAGATCTTCTTCGCGTTCTCCTGGTCGATGCCCTCCTTGAGCGCGACCAGCATCTTGTATTCCTTGCCCGACAGCTTGGGCTCGCCAGCGTCGAGGATCTTCAGGGAGAGGCCGCGCTTGATCACCTTCTCCTTGAACACGTCGAGCGCGGCGCTCGCCCGCTCCTCGCTGTTGGCCTTGATCTCGATATGCTCCTGACCGGACCAGCTGATGCTCGCCCCCGTACCCTTGAAGTCGAAGCGGTGCCCGATCTCCTTCACGGTCTGGTTGAGCGCGTTGTCGACCTCCTGCCGGTCGATCTTGCTCACGATGTCGAACGATGAATCGGCCAAAGCACACTTCCTCTCAGCTGCGTCAGCACCAGTGAGCGTCCGACTCCGAACGCATCCAGCCCACGAGCCTAGCCAGCATCTCCGCCCGGTGCAGGGTCCGCCTCCGGCCCTGTGGAAAAGCTCCGTGTCGTGGGGCTGACCTCGGTGGGGTGTCCGCGGGAACGAGGGGGTCGGAGCGAATCGGGACGGGGACAAACTGGTGTCACGTGCACTGCGGAAGTCCGCTATCCTTTTCTCTGTCGCCGCGAGAGCGGAAGACACGGCAGGTTGCCCGAGTGGCCAAAGGGAGCGGTCTGTAAAACCGTCGGCTCAGCCTACGCAAGTTCGAACCTTGCACCTGCCACACCAGCGGGAAGAGGCCCGTCACCAGCGGAAACGCGGTGACGGGCCTCTCGCGTTGTGTCCGACTGTCTACGGCGATCACCGGCGTTCTACGGTGTCTCACGGCCAATACGCGGCCAAGTTGCCGGGCTGCTGCAGTCCGACGGAGTCGCCCTTCCTGATTGCTGCAGGGCTAGTCCCGGGACCCTCGTGTCGTGAGCATGGTGCTCCGAGGGGCGATGGAGCCTGGGCAAGGCCGCACATGGCTTGGACAGCAAGTTCGTGTGATGGCTACCGGACCAGTGCGGCATAGTTAGGCGATCTTCTTGTTTTCCTCCCTCAGATGAGGGAGGATTTCCGGAAGCTGAGAAAGGAGGCGCCCTATGCAACGGGTGATCCACCAGGAGCAAGCTGCAATGGACCGGCTTGCGCAGATGGGGCTGAACGTCGAGGACGTTCACGCTGCCTTGAAGGCAGGGCAGGGCGAGGCTGCGTCATGGTCCGAAGCGGCTCCCCGGGTGATGCCTGGCATGGCCCGCTGGGGTCGGATCAATGAGCATCTGCGAATCCGGACCGGCCGGAAGGGTTGGACCTACGAGAATCCGGGCGGTTTGCCGCTCACAATCAGTCCCACAGGTGAGATCGGGATCGTTGCCACGACTGGTGACGTTCAGACGGGTAGCTCCACTGGCCCGGCTCCCACGACGAAGTACGCGAAGGGCGCGACCTATCAGAAGGTCGTTGAGGACAACGAGCAGTTGCCTCTGTTCTTCGTCGAACCGGAGGTTGGCGCCAAGCTGCACGATGCGGCCGATGCTCCTCGGGCGACATGGATTCTGCTTTACAGCGTTACTTCGCGTGGCATCGCTGTCGAGCTCTCGCTGCCTGGAAAGATCACCGAGCAAGGGTATGTCAGCTGGTGGCGGGAGCGGATCCTGATCCCTGCCTTCATCTTCGAGGATGTTTCGCTCGGACACGAGCAGCGCGAGGACGGGCAGGGCTTCGACGTTGCCGTTGAGCGCCGCTGACGCCCGGTAGGGTAGAGGCGGCATCATGACGAACAGGTACGCAATCACTCCATCGCGCCTCAAGGTGGCTCGCAAGCGGCGAGGCATGACCCTGGTGCGCTTGGAGCAGATTACAGGGATCACCACTCGCACGCTATCGGAGTATGAGAACGGTAGAGCTCGTGAACGTCAGGTCGCACCTGCGGTCATCGATGCGTTGGCCGAGGCTCTAGAAGTTCCTCCTGCATTTCTAACCGCCGCTGAAGTCGAGGAAATCCCGCTAGAGGCGGTAAGTTTCCGTGCACCGAGTAAGCTGACTGCCGGCCAGCGAGATACAGCTTTGGCGGCCGCTCGCATCGCAATCATGATCAATGAATGGATAGAAGAGCAGTTTCGCCTGCCCTCGCCCGACGTCCCAACGCTACCCGGTAAAGATCCAGAGTGGTCTGCTGAGCGCGTTAGGGGACAATGGGGCCTTGGCGTCGCGCCCATCAGTAATCTCGTGCATCTACTTGAGGCGCATGGAGTGCGAGTCTTCTCGCTGGCCGAGGAATGTCTAGAGGTTGATGCATTCTCGTTCTATTGGAAAAGAACCCCGTACGTAATCCTCAACACGAGAAAGTCGGGTGAGCGCGGTAGGTTTGATGCCGCACATGAACTGGGGCATCTGGTGCTACACCCGGAGCATGAGATTCCGCATGGCAAGGAGGCGGAGCAGCAAGCTCAAAGATTCGCTTCAGCCTTTTTGATGCCTGAGCAAGCTGTTCTGGCGCAACGGCTGAACAATGCTACAGTAGACAAGGTCTTGGCTGCCAAGTCGATATGGAAGGTGTCGGCAATGGCGCTGACCTATCGCCTCCACGAACTGGATCTTGTGACAGAATGGGGCTATCGTAGCCTTGCTACGAATCTCTCTCGCATGGGCTATAGGAGGGAAGAGATAGGAGGAATTCCAAGAGAGTCCTCCCAGCTCCTCTCCAAGGTCGTGGCCGCGCTGAGAGAGGAAGGTATAACACCGCAACGGATTGCTAAGGATCTGCATATAAGTATGCATGAACTTAGCGATCAGGTGTTTGGCCTCACCCCAGCCACACTAGTGAAGCCTGCTTCGTCTCCGGGCGAATTCCGGCCGAGTCCGCCGACGCCACCTGCCCTTCGCCTTGTGCATTAGCTCGAACGGGGGCTCTGTAGCGACTGCGGAGCCCCCGTTCGTATTGATGTGCCGATGTGGCGGTGCAAAGGTTAGGCGCTAATAAGTTCGCGTCCAACTGGTGACTGAAGGCGCTCCAGGGCGCAGCTTACACGGCGGTCGGTATATATCCGCCCCTTTCGCTTCGTCCAGGATCGTACGGCCTGTGCAGCCTCGCGGGGTTCCCAAGCTTGCTCTTCGACTGCCACCCAATGTGTGCTGGCAAGAAGCTCTAGACCATAAGGGCCTTCAAAGCCCTTTATAAATGCGAGGACGGTATCTACTATCGTTCTTTCCTTGCTGGAGTCCCGCTCGCTTAGATATCTATCGAGCTCGCTAGCTGCGAGATTAGTTAGGGCGATTGGTGTTTGCTCTAGAACTCGATCTGATCCGTCGCCGAAACCCTTTAGATACGCACCTTCCATGTTCTGGACAAGATGGCGGACCTTTTCGCTGTATGGCCCGTATCGACCTGGCTCGAAATCGAGGGTAAGCCGCGGTTCCAAAACATTAGCGAAGTACATCAGCTTCTGTATTTCGAGGTGGGATGCCCCGCTGGGATCTTCCCAGGGCTCCATTGCCTGGCGTTGCTGCACGTAACGTCGTAGAAGGTCCAGTAGCATCGCTCGCCCCCACGTCATACGTAGCTTTATTGGCGCGTCAACTTCACGATGTGCTGAGGATGGTGCGTAGATGTGCACAGTGACATCTGGCATATCGGAGAATGCATCACGCAAGCGAGGCTCGACATCTTTCCAGTCGAGCCCTCCGTTGCCGACGCCCAGAGGTGGAATAGCTACTGACTTGATTCCGTGCTCTCTGATGACGTGTTTGAGGTCGGTAAGACCTGCATCGATGTATTCAAGTCGAGATGGGGAACGCCAGTGTTTCTTGGTTGGAAAATTTATGATGAATCTCGGGCCACTTAGTTGCTCGGTTGGCACTACGAACATCCGGCCGATTTGAACTTCGCCATGTCGACATGCTTTCGCATAGGCTTGAAACATGTTCGGGTAGCGCCTTTTGAATTGCAAGGCGATACCTTTACCCATCACGCCCACGCAATTTACTGTATTGACCAAGGCGTCAACCTCAGCCGCTAGCAGGTCACCCTGCGCGTCTACGATCATGACAGTCCGCCCTAGTAGTACAGGCCAGGTACGACACGATACTCTCGTGTACCACCGACACTTTGGAACATACCCCGAGCCGCTGTGAGCATGTCTTCGCTCTTAGCGACTACTATGGAGATCAGGTCGAGAGGGACTTGCCCCAGCACGAGAACCTCGGCTGCGCGGCGGCTCTTGCGGTCCGTGTCGTCCGCTGTGTTGTACCAGTCGCGCTGGAGCAAGAGATCAAAGTCTACGAACGAGCCCAGCGTGGCCTCGTCTCTCGAGAACTCCACATACTGAGTTGCTGCGTTGGAGTCGCTAACGCACCAAGTCAAGCCTGAATCGATGATGTCCCCGAGAGCAGCACCCAGAAAAATTAAAGGCTCGCATCCTTCGCGATAGCTCTCGTGGCCACGATGCATGACGTAAAGCATCGGAGATTTCGCGGCGATGTAGAAAGGAACGTGATCATTCACGTAAGAGGTTGGATAGTCATCATCGGGGTCAACGATTCGTTCCGCACGGCGAGCTTTGACGGCCGCGTTCGCGACGTCGCGCGTAGGCCGGGCCGCAGAGCCGCAGACAAGTCGACCTTGGCTCACGATCGCTTGAAGATTGCTGACGTGTGTGAAGTGCCAAACGATCCAGTCCCGTGGAGCATCGCGTCGGGGGCCCTTCCCGCCACGGGCGACGAACCCTGAGTCCGGAATGTAATGAAGCTCCACATCGGTCCCTTCGGCGCGCCCATTCCTTCGCTCCTAACCGTGTCTCGTACAAACTAGCGCACCTCCCTGCGAAGCTTCGACGATCTTCACAGCCTTGACCGCGTTTGCTGTTGCCATGACCCGAACACTGGTACCGGTCCGTCGATGCCGATGATCTGCCCGAGTTTCGCAGTTGGTAGGCACATGAGGCTTGATCGCCGGGTGTAACCGCTGGTCATCGCGCTGAGGCTGCTGATGCGAACGGAATATGTGGGCACACGACTGTTATCGATTCGCCTGCGCCAGCTGATGCTCATGGTGGAAGATGCGGGCATGTACCTGCGGAAGACGCAGCGGAAGAACGGCGACGGCAGCGTGGTCCGCTACCTGCAACTGGCCAACAACCGGCGGATCAACGGGACGACCCAGGCCGAGGTGCTGGTCAACCTGGGCCGCGAGGACAAACTGGACGTGGAGGCGCTGCGGCGCCTCGTCGCCTCGATCAACCGGTATCTCGGCGACGACGGCGACCTGGCGCTGCCGCTGGGAGTGCAGGCGGGGCCGCTGTCGGTGGAGGAGTCCCGGCCGATCGGGGCAATCTGGCTGCTGAACGAGCTGTGGCGGGCCCTGGACATCGACAAGGCCCTGGCCACAGTGCTGGGACCACGCCGATTCCGCACCGACATCGAACGCGTGATCTTCGCACTGGTCGCCAACCGGGCGGTGGCGCCCTCCTCCAAGCTCGCGGCGGCCGAGTGGGTGACCCACGCGGTGGCCGTGCCGGGCCTGGCCGCCATGGACAAGGACCAGGCGATGCGGGCGATGGACCTGCTGGTGACCGCGGACGCCCAGGGCCAGGTATCGGAGGCGGTGTTCTTCGCCGCGGCCAACCTGCTCAACCTCGAAGTCGACCTGATCTTCTTCGATACGACCTCGACCTACTTCGAGCGCGATGGCGAACCGGACGCCGATGAGGCCGGCGAGCAGGGGCTGCGCCGGTTCGGGCACTCGAAGGACCATCGGCGGGACCTGCCGCAGATCGTGATCGGGCTGGCCGTCACCCGGGAAGGCATCCCGGTCCGCTGCTGGGTCTGGCCGGGCGACACCTCCGACATGACGGTGATCGAGCAGGTCAAGGACGACCTGCGGTCCTGGCGGCTGGGGCGGGTCGTCACGGTCTGCGATTCGGGGTTCTCCTCTCGGGAGAACATGGCCTACCTGCAGCGGGCCGGCGGCCACTACATCTGCGGTGTCAAGATGCGTGAGGGCAGCGCCCAAGCGGTCGAGGCGCTGTCGCGTCAGGGTCGCTACCAGGAGGTCCGCGACAACCTGCGGGTCAAGGAGGTCAAGCTCGGCTCCGATCCGGGACGGCGCTGGATCATCTGCCACAACCCGATCGAAGCCGAACGTGATCGGATCCGGCGCGCCCAGCAGTGAGAAGCGATCGGCGTGGAGTTGGAACGGATCGCCGCAGCCCGGGCCGCCGACTTGAAGAAGGCCCAGGCCAAAGCCGTCAAAGCGGGTAAGAAGCGGCCGGTGGCCAAGCCGTCGGACGCGCCGCATCGCAAGGCCGGATGCGCCCTGCGCGACCACCCGAGCCTGGGCCGATGGCTCAAGCAGCACCCGGCCACCGGCAGGCTGTCGATCGACGCCGCGAAGGTGAACCGGGAGGCGAACCTGGACGGCAAGTACCTCATCGCCACCAGCGACCCGGATCTGACGCCGGAGGACATCGCACTCGGCTACAAGAACCTCCTGGAGGCCGAGGCGGCGTTCCGCACCATGAAAACGACCTTGGACCTGCGGCCCGTCTACCACCGGCTCGATGAGCGGATCACCGCTCACGTGCTGCTGTGCTGGCTGGCCCTGCTGCTCATCCGGGTCGCCGAGCGCCGCACCGGGCAGACCTGGCGCACGATCAATCGCGAGCTGTCCCGCCTGCACCAAGTCACCCTGGCCGGACCCGTCGGCCGTCTCCATCAGACCACCAAACTCACCCCGGCCCAGGCGCACATCTACAAGGCCTGCGGGACGACTCCACCCCCAAAGATGAGCAGCCTCCACACCCCCGAATAGACGCTGACCTGCGAAAACGCTCGACGTGGGCGTGGACACACGACCTCGTCAGCATCGCGTGCCTGTTCTCCCAGCTCATCCCGCACATTCACAAGATCCGTATGCCCATCAACTGCGAAACTCGGGAGGAACTGGTGGCGCGTATCCGGCTTACGGCGACGGACACCGACCTGTCGATCGGAGACGGCCTGGAAGTGAGCGGAACCGCGCTTTCGCTCCTCCTGGCCATCTCAGGGCGACGAGTGGCGCTGGACGAGCTTGACGGGCCGGGAACCCCCACACTGACGATGGCCGCTTGACAGTCTGCTTTCGGTGGGGGGTGCAACCCTCCGATGACCTTGAGGACGAAGAGGCGGGCAGTCGAGTCGATGACCCGCTACCGTGCCGAGCTCGAGTGGGCCTCAAGCGGGCGAATAGGTGAGACAGTCCGCGGTGTTCTCCACATAGCCGACCGTGATGTTGGGAGCCTGGCACTCGAACTGGACGTTGTGCCGGCAGTCGGACATCTTGCATGCGCCGACGTGGCCCACGGTGGTGGGATCGCCGCCCTTGGCGGAAGTGCGGAAGAAGGTGTCGCAATGGGCATGGCGGATATCACCTACGGTGATGGCCAGTGCATGACACCTGCGGTCGGTGTTGTAGGCGCACGCATCCACTTCGCATTCGTTCACTACAGGCATCTTCATCGGAATCCTCCGGGACGTTGAAGTGGCGCCGGTGAGCGGCTTGTCGAAACCGCTCACAGATGCTGCCCCAGCTCCGGTGAGCCCACTCTGAGTCGTCATGAAGCAGGGTGAAGTTTTGCCGTATGCGTTGGCTTCGCGGCCTTTCTGGCGTTTCTGGGGTACGCAGCCAGACGTCATCGAGGGCGACCGTAGGCCGCGGCCCATCACTGTACGCACAAAGGATCTCCTTCCCCACCCTCAGTACCTGTTTATTACCTCTGTCCATTTTCGCGGGGAGGGATTTCCCCTTCTGGAGACTCGCCCGCCTGCTGAGAGCCCGCCGTCGCCTCACGCCCCCGGGCCAGGGTGTTGAGGGCGTGCGGGAGGCCCGTGAGGCGGGCGCCCAGGGCGTCAAGTACGGCGGTCAGTGCGTGCGGCGTCGCGTCGCGCTGGGTGAGCGTCCATGCCAGCCACCTCGTGTAAGAGACGAACAGCTCGGGATCGTTCACGTACACGGCGGTGCCCAGGAAATCGACGGTGAACGCCACGTCCTCCGCGGTGAGGACGGGCGCTTCCGCAGGCCGGGGCCCGGTCTCGGGAACGCACCGGCTCAGCTCTTCCAGAGCGCCTCTGACCAGGTCTGGCTTGCGGTCGGTGAACAGGGCGTACTCATGGGAGGCGAGATGCGGTTGCCGCTCGGTGCTCGGGCCGGGCGCGTGCCTCCGGGGCAGCGGCCCGGCGTCGAGCAGGTCAGCGGCGGCACGGGCGTCGGGCGTCCAGGCGTCGGCTCCCAGCAGGCGGGCGTAACGGCCGTCGGGGCCGAAGGCGGCGCCGCCCGCGAGCACGGGCGTGCCGGCCGCCTGGCACGCGCTGATCGCGGCGTGCGCAGCGGGCAGGCGGGTGGCGATCGAGCTGGAAAGCGCGACCATGTCCGGGGCCGTCCTGTGCAGGTGCACGATCAGGTGCCGGGTCGGCACATGGGCTCCTAGGTAGTCGACCGTCCAGCCGCGCAGCCGCAGCACCTCGGCCAGCAACCGGGTGGGGAAGGTGTGCCACTCGCCCTCGACGCACGCCACGCAGATCCGCCACTTGAGCGGCGCGGGACCGTGGTCCGTCGTGTCGATCGTGTTGGCGAGGACGGCGAGCACGCCCTCGTTGACGGCGGTCGCCATGTGCTCCTGGGCGACGGTGATGCGGTTGGCCGCCCACTCCTCGCCGATGCGTGCCTGCGCGACGGCGACGACGTCGAGGAGGAGGCGCTCCAAGGAGACACCGGCGTCGTGCGCGTCCTGCGCCACCTTTACCGCGGCGTACTCGTCGCCGGCCGTCGCCGCCGCCCGCAGCGCCTCGACGTACTGCTCCATGTCGTCCTTCACGGCCCCGGTCCTCCGGTCGCAGCAGGGGGTGCCTCACCTGGGGCGCCGATGGCGACGATCGCTATGTCGTCGTGCTCACGGTCGCCCGCCCATTGCAGCGCGAGCATCTGCACGTGTTCCGCCAGGGCGTTCGTCGGCACGCCGACGCTCCGCCGCAGTTCCTCGCGCAACCGCTCGTCGCCGAACCACTCGTCGCCGAGCGGCCCCCCTCTGGCTTCGATGACGCCGTCGCTATAGAGCAGGCACTTCTCCCCGGGCTGCAGGAGCACCGTCTCGGTGGCGCTGGTGACCTCGTCCAGGAGACCGATCGCCGTGCCGTGGGCTGTGGTGACGTCCACCCGGCCGTCGTCGCGCACGATCATCGGCGGCGGATGTCCGGCGCTGGTCAGCCGCAAGGCGACTCGCGTGCCGCGGCGCTCGACGCCGGCCAGCACGAGCGTGACGTAGCGGAGGCTCTCGCCGGCGAGCAGCACGTCGTTGAGCCGCTCCAGCACCTGCTGGTGGTCATCGGCCAGCGGCAGCAGGGCGCGCAACGTGTCACGGATCTTCCCGGTGAGGACAGCGGCCTCCAGCCCCTTGCCGGAGACGTCGCCCAGCACCACCAGGGAGTGCCGCCCCGAGCCGACGGCCGGGTACACGTCGTAGAAATCCCCGCCGACCCGCGAGCTGCCGCCTGCCGCCCGATAGCGGGCCGCCACTTCGACGCCGTCCAGCTGCGGTATCACCGGCGGCAGCAGGCCGGCCATCAGCAGTTCGGTGATGGCCACCTGGTCGGAGTACAGGCGGGCGATGGAGATCGCGGTGCCGGCCCGTGCGGCGAACAGCCGGGCGAACATCTCCTCGCGGGGGGAGAACCCGGCCGTATGGCGCAGCAGGACGAGCGCGCCTACGGGCATGCCGTGCCCGGGTAGCGAGATCACGGCCGCGGAACGGATCCCGCGCCGCCGGCCGCGGAGCACCTGGCCGGGCACCAGGGCGGGGTCGATCCAGCGGACGGGCACCGGCGGGAACCCCTGCAACGCCTCGTTGAGCCCCGGGATCGTCAGCGGGTCGAGGTGTACGCTTTCGCGTCCGGCCTCGCCCTCCGAAGTGCAGAAGGCGAGCTCGTACTGGCGGCTTTCCAGCGGCATGACGACCAGCGCGGACTCGGCGAGATGCCGCACCGCCAACCGCGCGGTGGTCTCCAGGCAGCGGTCGAGGTTCAGGGTGGACAACAACTCGGTGGCGGCCTGCACCATGGACAAGGCGGAGTCGCGCTCGGCCTGCAAGGTCTCCATGGCCTGCTGCTGTCCGGTGACGTCGATCAGCAACCAGGTGACATGGCCGCCGTCGGCCCACACGGGATGCGCCTCGAACACTCGCTCACCGATCGGTCCGCGGACGGGCGCGCACGCCAGGACCTCCCGGCCCGTCGTCAGCCGAGCCGAGAGCCCGCGTTGGGCTTCGGCGAGCCACGCCGGCCCGTCGTGGAACAGTGACCGGGCGGCCTCGTTCGCCTGTTCGACGGCGCCTGAGACGCCGGTCACCACCAGTGGGTACGGTGAGTCCTCCCCCAGCATGCCGATCCTGCCTCGTGCGCGATCGCTGTCAAACCTCAACCGTACTGCCGGGATGTACATGGCTTTCTCGCCGGACAATTGATGTTGTGTCATTTTTCGCCGCAGGACGCGCCGCGTAGCCCGGGTCGTCTTCGCGACTGTCAGGCGTGCTCGACGGCCCAGGCGCAGATGGCCGCGAGGGGTTCCTGCAGGGACCTGCCGAGATCGGTGAGGGCGTACTCGACGTGCTGCGGAACGGTCTCCTTGTGGACGTCACGGGTGATGAGCCCGTCCGCCTCCATGCCGCGCAGCGTCTCGGTCAGCACCTTCTGCGTGATGCCGGGCAGGCGGCGGCGCAGGCGGGCAGGCCGCTGCGGGCCGTCCATCAGGGCGTAGATCAGCAGGATCCGCCACTTGGCTGCCAGCCGCTCCAACGCCTGGCGGGTGGCACAGGACTCCTCCAGCACGTCAGGGATCGTCAGGTCCACGGGCGCCTCCGGCGGGAGTGGCAAGGGCACTTCAAAGTGCCTTCTGGGAGACGGGCGTCCCAGCCCTTACGTTCGACAGCACCGCGAACGTAAGGAAGAGAGACGCCGCCGATGACGGACTTCCAGTGTCATGTCTACACCGCCGCAGAGCCAGGGATCTTCGCCAACAGCTACCTGCTGGAGACGGACGACGGCGTAGTGCTGATCGACGCGAACCTGCTGGTCGCCGATGCCGAGGCCCTGGCCGCCCGCCTCGCCGCGCTGCGCAAGCCGCTGCTGGCCGCCTTTGTGACCCATCCACACCCCGACCACTTCAACGGGCTGCCGTACGTCGTGCCCGAAACCGTCCCCGTGTACGCCACCGCGGCCGTCGCGAAGGAGATCGAGCAGAGCGCCGACGCCAAGCGGGAGCAATGGCGGCCCGTGTACGGCGACCAGTGGCCCGACCGCTACCGGGTGCCTGAGCATCTGCTCGCCACCGGCGACGGCGTCGACGTCGGTGGCCTGCGGGTGACCGTGCACGACATCGGCCCGGCCGAGAGTCACGCCGACTCCTACATCGTGGCCCGGAGCGGTGACCGGCGTGCCGCGTTCATCGGGGACCTGGCGTTCGGGTCGATGCACTCGTACCTGAGCGACGGCCACTCCGGGCACTGGCTGGCCGCCCTCGACCGGATCGCTCGCGATCTCCGCGGGGTGCCGCTGTTGCCCGGTCACGGGCCGTCCGGCGATGCTTCCATGCTGGACGCGCAACGCCGGTACCTGATGATGTACCGCGAGACGATCGAACGGCTCGCCCGCGGAGCTTCCAGCCTCACTGACGACGACAAGCATGAGCTCACGCGCACCATGACGCGTTTCTCCCCCGACGCGCGGCTGGACTGGCTGGTCGGGCTGGGCGCCGACGCCGTCGCCGCGGAGCTGGCCGCCGACGACCGTGAACCGGCACCAAGGACGCAGCAGTGAAGATCGGGGTCCTGGGAACCGGAGACGTCGGCCGCCGGCTCGCCTCCAGGCTCTCCGGTCTCGGCCACGAGGTGACGCTCGGCTCCCGTACGGCGGACAATCCGGTCGCCGCCGCGTGGGCGCGCGAGCATCAAGGGCACCACGACACCTTCGCCGGCGCGGCCACCCACGGCGAGCTCGTCGTCAACGCCACCGGCGGGCTCGTGGCACTCGCCGCCCTGAAGGCCGCGGGGACCGCCAACCTCGACGGCAAGATCGTGGTGGACGTGTCCAACCCGCTGGACTTCTCGCAGGGCTTCCCGCCCCGGCTGGTCGTGCCCGCGGCTGGAAGCGTCGCCGAACAACTGCAGCAAGCCTTCCCCCGCACCCGCATCGTCAAGACGCTCAACACGATGCACAACACACTGATGACCGATCCGGCGCAGGTCCCGGGACCGCACAACGTGTTCGTGTGCGGGGACGACGAGGCCGCCAGGGCGCAAGTCGCGGATCTGCTGAAGTCGTTCGGGTGGGCCGATCGGCAGATCCTCGACCTCGGCGGCCTGTCCGCCGCCCGCAGCGTCGAGCCCCTCGTGCTGCTCTGGATATCTCTCAGCGGCACCCTGCGGACCTCGGACTTCAACTTCGCGATCCTCCGCTGACGGAGCGGACCCCTGCGCCGGCACACCGTCCCATCCGGTCCTGGAGAGGCTGATGGTCTATGGAGTACGCGAGGCGCCGTTCTTCATGGCCGATTCCGCGGCGGACCGGTCGAAGGAGCGCCCTGACGGGGCCAGTTCGGGCGTGGCGGAGTTCGTCACGGCAGGCTGCCTTTCGGGCTCCTCCTCTGCGGAACTGGCGGGCTGCTCCGTGGCCTCCGGGACCGGGGCGCTGTTCGCGGAGCGTTCGAAGAAGCGCAGGAGCTCCACGGGCACCGGCATGACCAGTGTGGAGGTCTTCTCGGCCGCCACTTCCACCATGGTCTGCAGCAGGCGCAGCTGAAGCGCACCCGGGGCCTCGTTCATGATGGCCGAGGCGTCGGCGAGCCTCTGCGCGGCCTGGAACTCCCCGTCCGCGGTGATCACACGGGCCCTGCGCTCCCGCTCGGCCTCGGCCTGGCGGGCGATGGATCGCTTCATGCCCTCGGGAAGATGGACATCCTTGATCTCCACGCGGTCGATGTGGATGCCCCAGCCGAGCGCGGGACTGTCGATCATCAGCGCCAAGCCCTTGTTCAGCTCCTCGCGGTTGGAGAGCAGGTCGTCCAGATCGCTCTTGCCGATGATCGAGCGCAGTGACGTCTGGGCTACCTGCTCGATCGCGAACAGGTAGTTCTGCACCGCGATGGCCGCCCGCATCGGCTCCTCGACCCGGAAGTACGCGACGGCGTCGACCTGGACGGAGACGTTGTCACGGGTGATGCCTTCCTGCGTGGGCACCGGCATCGTGACGATCTGGATATTCACCTTCTTCATCCGATCCACGACCGGGATGAGGAAGGTGAGCCCTGGCGGGCGGATCTCCTGCTGAGCCTTGCCGAAGCGGAAGACCACGCCTCGCTCGACTTGGTTGACGACTCGGACGCTGACCACCAGCCAGGCTACGAGGATGGCGATCAGCCCGATCACGATAGTGGTGATCATGGCATGCCCCTTCCAGCTCAAGGCTAGATCCGGGCATCCGCCCGCGTCGGTAAGGCAGGCGTCAAGACCTGGTCAGCGGCTTCGGCGCGGCCGCGTGGACGCCGTCTCACCGAGGAGTTCTTCGACATGGCCGAGATCGCCGAGACCAGGTCCGGCGCGTCATCTGGGTTCGGGTGAACGGCGGGCGAGGTGCCGTTTGGAACCCGAGGTGGTCGGTCCGAGTGTGACGCCGGGCGGCAGCTGTGAGGGGCGTTTCCGGATCCTGGGAATCACGCCGACCTGGTACTGGTCCTCGTAGACGAGCTCGCCTGGATCGCTCGCCCGTACGAGGTCGCATCGCACGTCGTGCACCGACAGGAGGTCCCGCAGCGGCCTGAGACGGGTGAGCATCGCGCCCGTGGTGGCGTGTTTGAACCAGGTGATCGCGCCGATGGTGTTCCCGTCCGCGTAGAAAGGCGGCTCGGGCAGGTGCTCGCGGAACCAGTCGTCGATGTCGAAGTAGAGCTCTTCCTCCTCCGGCGTGAGCAGGTTCTTGCGTCGCAGGTGGTCGACGGCGACGAAGATGCCGACCTCGACCCCCAACCGGCCGACGTAGTCTGCCTGAAGCCGCAGGTACGGCGTCTCGTTGATCATCTGCCTGCTCCAGAGTCCGCTCACGCCCTCGACACCTGTCAGCATGACTCGTCCGCCTCTTTCCGAACACTCTCGATAGCTTGAGCTTCTGTACGCATCAACGGCGTATGAACGCATGCCTGGCAGGCGAGCTGCCACGGCCGAGCTAAGGCTGCGACAGGGGAAAACCAGTACAGAGGGTGGGATTACCGTCATCTGAAGCCGAGAACGTCGATCCCGTGACCGCGATGGCCGCCCCAGTGCAGGGTGGCGGCACGAAAAGAGGGACTCGACCATGCCCAAGTACCTGATTCAGGCGACTTACACCGCAGACGGCCTCAAAGGAGTGTTGCGAGACGGCGGCACCGGGCGTCGGCAGGCGGTGGAGCGCGTGGCGGAAAGCGTCGGTGGCCGGGTCGAGCAGATGTACTTCGCGTTCGGGGAGACGGACACGTATGTGGTTCTCGACCTGCCGAACAATGCGGCTTCGGCCGCTGTGGGGCTCACGATATCGGCGACCGGGGCCGTACGGACGAAGACGACCGTCCTGCTGACCACAGAGGAGATCGACGACGCCACGCGGATGGAGGTGGCGTACCGGGCTCCTGGCGCGTGACAGTCAGGTGATTGCGATTCAGGTCAGCCTGGCGCGTGGCAGCGGTGGAAGGCCGGCTCGTTGACGATGACCATCCAGCCGTCAGGGCCTACGCTCGCGGCCACCGCGCGTCCGCGAACTCCGGATGATCACGCGGTGGCCGTCTCCACGCGACCCCAACGCCTCGAGATCAGTCACTGGAGTACTGGGTGGTCACCGGAGCGCGTCACGGGCACTTCGCGCGCATCTTGGGGCTCCAGCCGTTGCGGACGACGTACTTGCTTCCTGCGTAGTAGCTGACCTGGCCCTGCAGGCGGTAGGTGAAGACGGTTCCCCGCTTGCAGCCCTTGTACAACGTCTTCTTGCCGGCCCCTTACCAGGAGGCGCTGGAGATGTTCTGCCAGCCGTACCAGCGCTTGCGCTGAAGCATGATCTTGGTGCGCTGGTTGCGGGAGCAGCCTCTCGACCAGCCGGTCGCGGCCACGTGTCCCTTGCGCATCTCCGGACGGTACACACGCACCTCACGGCAGGACACCCCCGTCGAGCCGGTCGCCGCGGCGGCCGGGGTGACGGTGGTGGGGGAGGTCTGGGCGCTGGTCTGGACGGCGGCCTGCGCGGGGGCGCCCGCGGTCAGAGCCGCGGCGGCGACCGCCGCACCGAGGACCATCGTGTTGAGCGTTCGCATCGGGTTCTCCTTGGTGCTCGTCGTACTGGACACCGCGAAGGTAGCCAGGCCGATGTTGAGAATCTGTGGAGCGCCTGTTGAGCGAACGACCGGCCAGTACTTCAGTGACCCATCGTGATCATGGTGGGGATCTGCGCTGGTAGTGGTCATGTGGACGCGCGGATCGCCGAGCCGGCGCCTTTCGCCCGGCCTTGATCGGTGCTGCCGGGACGATTAGCATGATCGCCGTGCTGCAGGAGGCGGGGTCGAGACGATCGCGTCACGAGGGAGTTCCGGGGCCTACTGACGATGAGCGCGGAAGAGGATTTCCAGCAGGTCGGCGCGGAGCTGGCTGATTTGGGTGTGGGGATCTCCAGGATGATGGGGCGTCCCGCGCTCAAGGACCAGGCGGGGAAGGTGTTCGCGAGCCTGCAGCGTGACGGCGCGATGGTGTTCCGGCTGGTCAGGGACACCCCCGAGTACGCGGCCGCGCTCCAGTTGGCCGGGGCGTCCCTGTTCGATCCGACGGGGCAGGGCAGGGTGGTGAAGGACTGGGTGGTCGTGCCTCACTCCTCGGCCGATAAGTGGACCGATCTGGCCGAGGCCGCTCTCGGCCGTCCACGCTGACCTGCGAGCGCTGCGGCGCCGGGGCCAGAACCGTGGACCGATCAGGATTGGAGAAGTGGGGATCACCGGGCCGCGTCTAGCGTGGCTGCTATGGCTTCCATCGAATTCGTCACCCTAGAGGTTGCCGACCCCACGGCGGCCACCCGGTTCACCACCACTGTTCCCGGTTCGGACGCTTGGCTGCGGCTGCGGGCCTCGGAGGCGCCGACGACCGGCTTCCGCGGGTTCACGCTGTCGCTCGTCGTGTCCCAGCCGGCCACCGTCAACGGTCTCATCGATGCCGCGCTCGACGCCGGTGCGACGGCGTTGAAGCCGGCCGAGAAGTCGCTGTGGGGGTATGGCGGTGTCGTCCAGGACCCGGGCGGGGCGATCTGGACGGTCGCCTCCTCGTCGAAGAAGGACACCGGCCCGGCCTCCCCGCAGATCGACGAGATCGTGCTCCAACTGGGAGTGGAAGACGTGGCCGCGAGCAAGAAGTTCTACGTCGACCGCGGTTTCTCCGTGGCGAAGAGCTACGGCCGCAAGTACGTCGAGCTCGCCACCCCGTCGAGTCCCGTCAAACTGTCGCTCTACAAGAGGCGCGCCCTGGCGAAGGTCGCCGGCGTCGCTCCCGAGGGCACCGGATCGCACCGGCTCGCCATCGGCGGCGACGCCGGGCCCTTCACCGACCCGGACGGCTTCGTCTGGGAGGCGGCTCGCGACGGAAAGTGACCGGGGACACGGGGTGGTCAGGAGTCGCGGGCGTCGTCGAGGACGCGGGCGGCCTCTCGTTCGTACGGTGCGCGGGCGGCCAGCACCACCAGGCCGCCCAGGATCATGGGCACGATCAGCGCGTACATGGCCATCAGGAGGGAGCCGGCGGCGTCGGAGGTCATGCCGATGATCAGCGGACCGAAGGCGACGCCGATCGTCAGGAGGAGCTGCAGGACGGCGAAGCCGACGCCGCGCGACCTGGCCGCCACCACGTCGGCGATGCAGGCCGTGCAGGTGGGGATGGCGGTGGCGGAGATCATGACGGCCAGCAGGATGAGGGTCACCATCGCCACCGGCGAGTTCATCAGCAGGGCGACGCCGAGGAGAGCCGAGCCCACGGTGATGCCGGAGCCGCCGATGAGCAGCCGGCCGCCCTTGACGCGGCCGTGCACCCGTTCCCGAAGTGGGTGCCGATCAGGGTGCCGGCCAGCACGCCCACGATGGTGACGCCGCCGCTGATGCTGCTGGCGACGCCGGTCTGCATGCCGAGGACGCGGACCATCAGGGAAGGCAGCCAGTAGTAGACGCCGCCGAGGCCGAGGGTGAGGATGCTCACGCCGACGGAGACGAGGACGAGGGTGCGGGTGGCCAGGACCTGGCGGAGCTGGGGCCAGAAGAGCAGTTTCGCCTCGGCTTCCCGCGGTGGCGCCGGGTCCTGCCGGGGTACGGACGCGGCGGCCATGATCTTGTCGATCTGGCCGCGTTCCGGCTCGCGCAGGCGCCAGACGAGGAGGGCGGTCAGCGCGCCGGGGTAGAAGTCGGCGAGCAGGCTGCTGACGGCGGGGTTGTCGATGTTCTCGGCGGCGGCGAGCAGGACCCGCATGAGGTAGAAGACGGCGAACCCGGCGGCCAGGCCGGTGCCGAGGGTGGCCAGAGCCCAGCAGAGCACCACGATCCCCAGGATCCTGGTGCGGTTGTAGCGGTCGGCGAGGTAGCCGGCGGGCAGGGCGACGAGGGTGGCGGCCAGCGCCGCGGCGGTGGGGATGGATCCCGCCGCGGTGTCGCTGAAGCCCCATTCGGCCTGGACCAGAGGCAGTACGCCGGACAGCAGGTTGGCTTCGATGCGATCGACCATGCCGACGACGAACAGGACGACGAACGGCCCCCACCCGAAAGGGTTGGGATCGGTCGGGCTGATGCCGCCGGGCGGCGGGGATCCGAGTCTGCGGCGTTCGCGGGCGACGGCCTTGACCATGACTTCTCCTCCGCGGCTCCGGGCGCCGAAGCGCCAGAACGCGGTTCTAAAACAGTGTTCTAGGGAGGAGTGTCGTACATCACACTCTGTTTCACCAGTGCCGCAGAGATGCCTGTGAGGGCGAAAAGGCCCCCAGGGGTTCCCGATCAGTCCGGCAGGCCGACGAGGGCGGCGCTGGCGCTCCAGAGCGCTCGTGCCTGCGCGTCGCTGCGTGCCAGTTCGGACGGGTGCGGCCAGGTGAGCCGCGCTCGCCGCAGGGAGGCGTACGTGCGTCCGGCCGGGGGAGCCGTGAGGCCGAGCGCCAGGTCGGCCAGGGTGGTTCCGGCGGCGGCGCGGCTGTTGACGTGGGGGTTGAATCTGCTCAGCGGCCGGCCCAGCAGCGGTGTGCCCAGCAGGGACCAGGCCGTGCGCAGGGGGATCGGCAGGTCCTTGGCCAGGCGCGTCCCGAAGACCTGCCCCGGATCGTACGCGATCACCGTGAGCCGCCGGACGCGCTCGGCCAGCGAGCGTGCCGTGAGCACGGTGCACAGCTTGGACGCCGTGTACGCGTGCTCGCCCGCCTTGCGTGGCCGGGGGTCCCGGTGGGGGTCGCGATCGGGGTGCGCCAGCAGCTCCGCGTCGGCGTGACGCGGAGGTTGCAGCCCGGCGCGGGTAGCGGGGTCGTGGGCGCCGCTCGTGGTCAGCACGATGATCGCGCCGTCCGCCAGGACGGGCAGCAGCAGGCGTGCCAGCAGGTAGTGGGCGAGGTGGTTGACGGCGAAGGTCGTCTCGAAGCCGTCAGTGGTCCGACCGCCGGCCTCGGGGAGGACCACGCCGGCATTGAGCACCAGCGCGTCCACGGGGGCGCCGCCCAGCCGTTCGCGGACCGACGCCGCGAAGGCGCGTACCGACTCCAGCTCCGTGAGGTCGAGCGGGATCGGCTCGCCGACAGGCGCCGGTCGGCGCGCGCCGAGGAGTAGCCGGGTGTTCCTCGTCAGGGCCAGCCGCTCGGCCGCGATCGCTCCGAACCCTGAAGTGCCGCCGGTCATGACCATCGTCGGCACGCCGCCTCCTCGATCTTCGGTGTCGTGCGTCATGCCCAGTGAACGCGCCTGCGGCGAGACGATCCATATTCCGTACGCTCGTTTCCCTCTCTGTCCGTCTACGCTGGAGTCGTGGACGCGCTCGCCGACCTCCTCGACGGCGTCCGGGCGCGCACTGCGGCGTTCTGCCGGGTGATCCTCGAACCCCCGTGGTCGCTGCGCATCGCCGACAGGGCCAGGCTCGCCCTGGCGACCACGTTGTGCGGGCACGCCTGGATCGTGCCCGACGAGGGGGAGCCGGTGCGGATGCGCACCGGGGACGTGGCCATCGTCAAGGGGCCGGGACCGTACACGATCAGCGACGACCCGGCCACCCCGCCGCAGATCATCGTCCACGAGGGCAGCCGCCTGACCACTCCGGACAACGTCGACGTCACCGACGACCTGCGGCTCAGGCCGCGCACCGGCGGACCGGCCCCCGACGGGTCGGCGATCGTGGCCAGCGGGACCTACCAGGTCGGCGGAGAGGTGAGCGAACGGCTCCTCAACGCCCTGCCGGAGATCGTGCTCGTGCCCCGGTCGTCCACGACCGCCCCGATCGTGGAACTCCTGGCCCAGGAGGTTCATGGCGAAGGGCCAGGCCGGCAGGTCGTGCTCGACCGGCTCCTGGACGCGGCGCTGATCGTGACGCTGCGCGCCTGGTTCGCCCGCCCCGGCGCCGAGGCTCCCGGGTGGTACGAGGCGCAGAGCGATCCGTTGATCGGCCCGGCCCTGCGACTCATCCACGGCGACCCGGCGCATCCCTGGACGGTGGCGTCCCTGGCCGGGAGGGTGGGCGCCTCGCGCGCGGCCTTCGCGCGCCGTTTCGCCACACTCGTGGGCGAACCGCCCATGACGTATCTCACCGGCTGGCGGCTGGCGCTCGCCGCCGATCTCCTGCGTTCCTCCGAGGCCACGATCGACTCGGTCGCCCGCCGCGTCGGATACGCCAACGCGTTCGCGCTGAGCGTGGCTTTCAAACGTGTCCGCGGGGTGTCACCGAGCCGCCATCGAGCGGGCGTCACCCCTCGACCCTGACACTTTTCTGGAACTTGGGCCTTGTGTGAGGGTTCCGTGTCAACCTATGCTGCGCCGCACGTTAAGAAACTTTCCTAACCGAATACGCCCGGAGAATCGGAGTCGTTCGTGAGGCGAAGTGCAGGTGCGAGGATCTTCGCGGTCGTGGCCGCGCTGGTGGCGCCGTTGATGGTGCCCTCCGGCGCGAGCGCGGCCGTGGCCGACCCGCTGGTGTCGCAGGGCAGGCCCGTCACGGCCTCCTCGGTCGAGGCCGCCGGTCTGGAGCCGGACAAGGCGGTCGACGGCAACGCGTCCACGCGGTGGGCCAGCGCCGAGGGGGTGGACCCGCAGTGGATCCGGGTGGACCTCGGCGCCGCGCACACCATCACCCGGGTACGGCTGACCTGGGAGGTCGCCCACGCCAGGGCGTACCGGGTGCAGACCTCGCCCGACGGCTCCACCTGGAGCGACGTCTACTCCACCGCCGCCGGTGACGGGGGGACCGACGACCTCACGGTCAGCGGCAGCGGCCGGTACGTGCGGGTCTACGGCACGCAGCGCGGCACCCAGTGGGGCTACTCCCTGTGGGAGCTGGAGGTCTTCGGGACTCCCACGGGCGGCAGCGGCGGCGACACCCCGGTCCAGGCCAACGGGCAGCTGCGGGTGTGCGGCATCAAGCTCTGCAACGAGAACGGCAAGCAGATCCAGCTGCGCGGCATGAGCAGCCACGGCATCCAGTGGTACGACCAGTGCCTCAACAGCGCGTCGCTCGACGCGCTGGCGAACGACTGGAAGGCCGACGTCCTGCGCATCTCGATGTACATCCAGGAGGGCGGGTACGAGACCAACCCCCGGCTGTTCACCGACCGGGTGCACTCCCTGATCGAGATGGCCACCGCCCGCGGGATGTACGCGATCGTCGACTGGCACATGCTCACCCCGGGTGACCCGATGTACAACCTCAGCCGGGCCAAGACCTTCTTCACCGAGATCGCCCAGCGGCACGACGGCAAGAAGAACGTCCTGTACGAGATCGCCAACGAGCCGAACGGCGACGCCGTCACCTGGCCCGTCATCCGCGACTACGCGCACCAGCTCATCCCGGTGATCCGGCAGCACGACGCCGACGCCCCGATCCTGGTCGGCACCCGGGGCTGGTCGTCACTCGGCGTCTCCGCCGGCGGCAACGAGACCGAGATCATCAACAACCCGGTCAACGCGGCCAACATCATGTACACGTTCCACTTCTACGCGGCCTCGCACGACAGCCTGTACCTGAACACGCTGTCCCGGGCCGCCGACCGGCTGCCGATCTTCGTGACCGAGTTCGGCACGCAGACCGCGTCCGGCGACGGGGCCAACGACTTCGCCAGGTCGCAGCAGTATCTCGACCTCATGGCCCAGAAGAAGATCAGCTGGGTGAACTGGAACTTCTCGGACGACTTCCGTACGGGCGCCGTCTTCACCACCGGAACCTGCCCGAGCGGCTCGTTCGCCGGGACGAGCAGGCTCAAGGAGGCCGGTGTCTGGGTCCGCGACCGGATCCGCACCGCCGACGACTTCTGACGCGACACGGGCGCCCCGTCCCATGACGGGGCGCCCGCGTGGCATCAGTCCGAGATCACGGGGCCACGCGCGACGCGCCAGAGCAGATACGCCTGCAGCAGGCCCGCTCCGGTGAGCAGCACGATGAGCAGTACGGGGTCGTCCAGCTGCGGCGGGACCCAGTGCCATCCCCACCAGATGAGCGGCCCGAGCGGGAAGGTGACGACCATGAGGGCGAAGCCGGACAGCAGGATCGGGTCCTGGACGGTCAGCAGGATCACCGCCGAGGGGATGCCGAGGAGCATCACCAGCCCGGCGTAGAGACCGGCGAGAACCGCGGCGAGCCGGCCGTTCCTGTAGCGCCTCACGCGGTCACCCTCCTCGGACGCTCGGGAAGAGGACGAGCGTATCCCATCGAAGCCGGGCCATGATCGTGGGCGGCGAGCCATGGGTTAGCGTGTAGGCAAACGCTTTCCCGGGGGTTGGCATGGGCACCACCGCTCTCGACGGCGACGCGCCGTTCGCCCGTCACCATCACGACTACTCACCCTGGTCCTTCTGGGACGAAGCCGGTCAGGAAGAACAGGACAGGCAGCTCGAACTCCAGCGCGCTCTCACCGGACGGCACGCCGGCTACGAGTTCGGCGAGAGGTGCTTCGTCTCCGAGCTCGCCTCGGTGCAGAACGAGGAGCTGCGGCTCGGCCCGCGCACCTACGTCGCCGCCGGCGCCTACCTGAGCGGCTCGGTACGGACGGGACGCGACTGCTCCATGAACCCCTACACCGTCGTCCGGGGCGACGTGCGGCTCGGCGACGCGGTCCGGATCGGCGCCCACACCTCGCTGCTGGGGTTCAACCACACGATGTCCGACCCCGACGTCGAGGTCTTCCGGCAGCCGCTCACCAGCCGGGGCATCGAGATCGGGAACGATGTCTGGATCGGCTCCCACGTGGTCGTCCTGGACGGTGTGACCGTCGGCGACCGCGCGGTGATCGGGGCCGGCGCGGTCGTCACCAAGGACGTCCCGGCCGGCGCGATCGTCGGCGGCAACCCGGCGAAGGTGCTGCGCTGGCGGGTTCCCGGGTTGAAGCCGCCGGCCGGCGACCTGGCCACTGCGGTGGCGGGGTTCGCGGAGACCGCGCGTGAGCAGGCGGAGGACGTCCTGGCGCGCTGCTTCGACCCCCGGCTCCTCGGCGGGGCGTTCGTCGACCGGCCGGGCGCGGCCGTCACCGTCCGCGCCCAGTGCGACGCGATCGAGATCGCCGACCTGCTGCTCGGCCGGGCCCCCGGCCCGATGCCGGCGGACGAGCAGGCCGACCGGCTGCGCTCCTGGCAGGACCCGGCGACGGGCCTGGTGGGGACGCTGCTCGCGGACGGCAGCCAGAGGAGGCCGGATCCAGGCTTGGCGGAGACGCCGGATGGCGGCCCACGGCCCGAGCCGGGGCTGTCCGATCCGGATGTCGGCTACCACGTCCTGTGCGTCGGCTACGCGCTCGACCTGCTGGGCAGCCGGTTCCCCGGGCCGGTCCGGCCCGTCGCCGACATGGAGGCCGGCGACCTGATCGCCTTCGTGGAAAGCCTGCCCTGGACGCGGGACGCCTGGGGGGCGGGGCACTGGGTCGACATCCTGGGCACCGCCATGCTGTGGAACGGCGGACGGGGCCGTCCCGGGGCCACGGAGGCCCTGTTCGGATGGCTGGTCACGCACGCCGATCCGGACACCGGGATGTGGGGTTCGGCGCGGCCGATCGACGGTCTGCTGCGGATCGTCAACGGCTTCTACCGCGCGTCGCGCGGCACCTTCGCCCAGTTCGGGGTGCCGCTGCCGTACCCGGAGCGGGTCGTCGACACCGTGCTGCGGCACGCCCGCGACCCGCGGTACGTCCGCCCGGAGCGGCAGAACGCCTGCGACATCCTCGACATCGCGCACCCGCTGTGGCTGACCCGGCACACCGGCTACCGCGCCGAAGAGGTGACGACCCTGGCCAGGACCCTGCTCACCGACGCGCTCGGGCACTGGACCGACGGCCAGGGCTTCGGGTTCCAGGCCCCGCACCCCACCACGGCCGGCGCCGCCGCGACCGTGCCGGGGCTGCAGGGGACCGAGATGTGGCTGGCGATCATCTGGCTGCTGTCCGACCTCGCGGGCGTCGCGGACGCTCTCGGCTACCGGCCGCGCGGCGTACACCGCCCCGAACCCGCCGTCGTACGGACCTGATCGCCCACGCGACGGTTATCCGCGTCCGGCGAGATGCGAGGAGAAACGGACCGCCCCTGCCGCCAGCACCGGCATCCCGAGGGCCCAGCAGCGCAGGAACGCCCAGACTTCCTGGTTCGTATGCTCACCGTTGCCCTGGATCTCTGGTGAGAGAGAAGAGGCGATCGTCGGCAGCAGGAGCAGCGCGAAGCCCGCGAGCAGAAGCGCCGCACCGGCCGCGGTCGACTGGCGCGGCCGGTACGGGCGGGCCGCCAGCAAGGTCAGGGCCGCGGCGCAGACGACGGCGGGCAGCGCCACCTTGCCCGCCCAGTGCAGCAGCATCGTCGTCGTCCAGTACCACTGCTCGGCCGGAAGAGGGTCCAAGAAGTACAGCATGGGGTCCGGGGGGCCGAGAAGATCTCTCACCGTGCCGAGGACGCCGCCGCCGACGAAGGCCAGGACGAACACCGGCAAGCGCCGCCCGGTACGGAGCACGGCGAGGGCGCCGGCGGCGGCGAGCAGGCCGAGGAGCACGCCCTTGGTGGCACCGTAGGCGAACGGGATCCACCGGTTCCACGGGTAGTTCCCGACCGTGACCGCCGTCCAGGCGCCGACGGCGCCCCATGAGACGACCCCGACGGCGATCCCGACGCACAGCAGGTCCCAGACGCGGCTGTCCCGGTCGCGTGCGGGGTTCGGTAAGAAGGGGTGGGTCACCAGTCGCGCCATTCGTCCGTGAGCTCGAACCGCTTGATGCCGCGACGGGCCGCGAGCCCGTCGAGGTCTATCCCCGCCTCGGTGAGCACGTCGTCGATGAACTCGCACAACTCCTCCCGCTCGACGGTGTCGAAGTCGTGGTCGTGCGTACCGTCCACGGCGTTGAGCCCTTCGACCACCCGCCGGATCGCCGCGAGGACCTCGTCGTCGGAGGGCGAGCCGAAGCGCCGTACCTCGGCCTCGAAAGACGTCAGGACCCGTTCGGCCGCCGCCACGAACGGCTCCGGATAGGGCGCGGCGAAGTCGGCGACATGTGCGCGCCAGGTGTCTGTCGGTCTCCTGATCATTGCGTGATCGTAGGCCGACTGGACTCTCCCACGGGGGGAGGCCCCATGCTGGTCGCCGGACACGAGGAGAGCGACGCATGACGATCGTCAAGGACATCGAGGCCCGCGGCCTGCACCACTGCGAGACGACGGCGCTCGGGGTGCTGCTGCGGCACGAAGGGCTCGATCTGTCCGAACCTCTGCTGTTCGGGCTGGGGTCGGGACTGTCCTTCGTCTACTGGGACGGCAAGAGCATGCCGTTCCCGTTCCTCGGCGGCCGCGTCAAGCCTTTCGAGCTGACCAGGAACCTGGCGGCCAGGCTGGGGCTGACGTTGACGGTGAAGGAGACCGCCTCACCGCGCAAGGCGTGGGAGAACGTGGCCGCCCCCATCGACGCCGGCCGGCCGGTCGGGCTCCAGCTCGACTCGTACCATCTGGACTATTTCTCGACAAAGGTGCACTTCGGCGGCCATGTCGTCGCCATGTACGGCTACGACGAGCAGGACGTCCACCTCGTGGACACCGGCCAGCAGGGCGGAGCGGTGCGCACGAGCCGGGCCGGCCTCGCCAGGGCGCGGGCCGAACGCGGTCCGATGACCGCCCGGCACCGGTCCTTCACCATCGCCCTGCCGCCTCACCCGGCGCCGCCCTGGCAGGAGCAGCTCGCCGGCGCCATCAGGGACTGCGCCGACGCCTTCCTCGCCGCGCCCATCGCGAACCTGGGTCACCGCGGTATCGCGAAAGCCGCCGAACAGGTGCCCCGATGGCTGCTCCGCGCCGACGACCCGGCGCGGGACCTGCCGCGGGCCGCCCTCCTCATGGAGCAGGCCGGCACCGGCGGCGCCCTGTTCCGCGTCCTCTACCGCGACTTCCTCGGAGAGTGCGCCGGGCTGATCGACGACGGCAACCTCCGCGCGGGTCACCGGCTGTACGCGGAGGCCGCCGTCCTGTGGACGGACGTGTCCACACTGATCGCGAAGGCGGGGGAGAGCGGCGACGCGGCGCACCTGGAGCAGGCCGGGGCCATCCTCCGTGATCTCTCGCGCATCGAGGAGGACGCGATGCGGCGGCTACGGCTGCTGTAGCCGGCCGCGCAGGAAACGACGCTCCGCGTCGGTGGGCGCGAGGTCGAGCGCCGTCCGGTAGTGTCCGGCCGCCTCCTGCCCGCGGCCCGCGCGTCGCAGCAGGTCAGCACGGGTGGCGTGCAACAGGTAGTAGCCGTCGAGCCCGGTGATCCCGTCGACCAGGCGGAGCGCCGCCTCGGGCCCGCTGACCATGCCGATCGCCACGGCACGGTTCAGCTCCACGATCGGGCTCGGCGCGATGCGCGCGAGCTCCGCGTACAGTCCGGCGATCTGCGGCCAGTCCGTCCGGGAGGCGAGCGGCGCGGTCGCGTGGCACGCCGCGATGGCCGCCTGGAGCTGGAACGGCCCGGCGCGGCCCCGGCGCAGCGCCCGCTCGCAGATCGCGGCGCCCTCCGCGATCCGCGCCTGGTCCCACAGCGTGCGGTCCTGCTCGTCGAGGGTGACCAGGTCTCCGGCCGCGTCCACGCGCGCCGGTCGCCGGGCGTCGTGCAGCAGCATCAGCGCGAGCACGCCCTGCGCCTCGGGCTCGTCGGGCATCAGCGCCGTCACCACCCGGGCGAGGCGGATGGCCTCCTGGCAGAGCCGGGCCTTCGCCGGATCTCCGTACCCTTCGTTGAACAGCAGGTAGAGCACGTGCAGCACGGCGGGGAGGCGGTCGGGCAGCAGGTGCGCGGGCGGCACCCTGAAGGGGATGGCCGCGTGCGCGACCTTCTGCTTGGCGCGGAAGATGCGCTGGCCCATGGTGCGTTCGGGCACCAGGAACGCCCGCGCGATCTCGGCGGTGCTCATGCCGGTCAGGCTCCGCAGGGTCAGCGCCACCTGGGCATCGAGGTTCAGCGACGGATGGCAGCAGGTGAACATGAGCTCAAGGCGCTCGTCGGGGATCTCGCTGTCGCGCAGGTAGGGCGGTGGTTCCATGGCGGCCGCCTCCCGCAGCTTCGCCGCCTCGCCGGCCGCGCGGCGCATCCGGTCGATCGCGCGGTGACGGGCCGTGGTGGTCAGCCACGCCAGCGGCTGGTCGGGCACCCCGGACTCCGGCCATTTCTGGAGCGCCTTGGTGAACGCGTCCTGCGCGCACTCCTCGGCCAGGTCCCAGTCGCCGCCGGTGAACCGGATCATGGTGGCCACGATCCGGCTCCACCCGTCGGCGTAGATCCCGGCGATCTCGTCCTTCACCTGCGGTTAGTCCTCGCCGTCCGTCCAGAACGGACGCAGCTCGATCATCCCGGCCCACGCCATCGGGTGCTTGGACGCGACCTCGATGGCCTCGTCGAGGTCGGCGCAGTCGATGACGTCGAAGCCGGCGATCTGGTCCTTGGTCTCCGCGTACGGACCGTCGGTCAGCAGCACCTCACGGTTGCGGACGCGGACGGTGGTCGCGTCGCTCACCGGGCGGACGCGCTCGCCCATCAGCCGGAT
Organism: Nonomuraea harbinensis; assembly: GCF_019396385.1. Classification (GTDB taxonomy): domain Bacteria; phylum Actinomycetota; class Actinomycetes; order Streptosporangiales; family Streptosporangiaceae; genus Nonomuraea; species Nonomuraea ferruginea. Next base: position 56,236 of record NZ_JAHKRN010000029.1, read on the forward strand.
GCCCTTGCCGTCCATCTCCTTGACCCAGTCCTCCACGTCCGGGGCCCCCTCGTCCTGGCCGGGCTTGTAGTCGGGATCGGTGCACACCAGCATGAGGTACTTCATCGGGCTGCTCCTGTCGTGTGTTCGGTCGTTTCGCTGTCTTTCGTCGGATTGACGAACGGGAGAGGCTCTCCACTACAGCTCACCTCAGGATTTTTCCGACCGCGCCAGGCGAGGGCCACCCGGCCACTCCCGGGTGATCGATCTCCGGCGGTGTGACGGTCCGGAATCTCCCGTTCGCGCCGCCCTCGACCGGTGATCAGCCAGGAAACCGTCAGGATGTACGTGTCGCGCATCCTCACCAAGCTCGACCTGTGTGACCGCGACGGGCTGGTGACCTGACGCGGTCACCGGCGCGGCGCTGCCAGGATGGGGAGCATGTCCCGCGATCTCCGAGCCACCTTCGACCGGGCGGCCGCCACCTACCAGGACGCACGCCCCGACTACCCCGCCGAGCTCTACGCCGATCTGCTGGACGTCACCGGGGTCACCCCCTCCGCCCACCTGCTCGAAGTCGGCTGCGGCCCGGGGAAGGCCACGCTGCCGCCGGCCCGGATGGGGTTCCGGATCACCGCCGTCGAACTCGGCGCCGCCCTGGCCGCCGAGGCGCGACGCCGGCTCGCCGGATTCTCCGGCGTCTCCGTCATCACGTCGTCGTTCGAGGACTGGGAGCCGCGGGACCGCTTCGACCTCGTGTACGCGGCCACGGCCTGGAAGTGGGTGGACCCGGAGGTCAAGTACGCCAAGGCGGCCGCCCTCCTCACCCCCGGCGGTCACCTGGCCGTGTGGAACGCCGACCACGCGATGCCGTCGGACTTCGACCCGTTCTTCACCGAGATCCAGAAGACCTACGAAGAGATCGGCGAAGGCCACGACGGCCCGTGGCCCGGGCCGACGCCCGAGGAGCAGGACGACCCCATGGCCGCCGAGTTCGACGCCTCCGGACATTTCACGGTGGTCGGGACGAAGCTCTACGTATGGGCGTTGCGTTACACGGCGGACGAGTATCTCGCCCTGCTCGACACGTTCTCCGGCCACATCGCCATGGAGCCGGACAAGCGCGAACATCTCTACCGGCAGATCCGCCGCCTCCTCGCCGCCCGCCCTGACGGACGGCTCACCCGCCACTGGTCAGCCGTCCTCACCGTCGGCCGACGCCTGTGACCTGTTTCATCCGCCCCGGCGGCCCATCAGCGCGCCGATGACCATCCCGATCGCGGTGCAGACCACCAGAGTGATCCACAACGGGGCGACCAGCACGATCATGAAGAGCTGGATGGTCGCGTCCTGCTGGTTCTGCACGATGAACACCACCGCCAGGATCAGCAGGACGAGCGCCATCCACAGGCGCGGCGGCACCGCCCGGAGCCGGCTCGCCGGCTTCTGCCCTGTCACCATGTGTTCCCCCCGGATGCACACAGAGCCCTGGAACCCAGCCCTACCCGAGAAACCGCGGGTGATGTGGTCACTCCGCGCCGAGGTCGAAGGCGACGTCGGCGAGATGGACCGCCTCGACCACCGGGTCGTCGAGGAGCTCGTGCAGGTCGGCGAGTTTCCAGCGGTCGACGACGAGCCCGTAGACGACGCCCTCCTCGGCCGCCATCGCGAGCCGCCCGCGGGCCAGTCCGAACCCGTGCAGGTCGTCATCCTCGTCGAGGATCCCCACCCACTCGCGGTACGCGGCCAGCGCAGCCTCGGGTTCGGTCTCGCACTGATAGGTGGTGGCCTCCCAGCTGTGGTTGGCCATGTCGCGGTTCCAGACGACCGCGTTGAGTGAGGGCGGATCACCGGAGTCGTCGAAGTAGGACGGCGAGTAGATGTAGGAGACGTCCTCTCCTCCGCAGATCTTGTGGCGCCGGTTGAAGGCGACGAGTCGCCCGGCGGTCACCGAGTCGGCGAAGTCCACGACCGCCACGGCGTCGAGCGTCCGCGGCAGCCCGTCGATGATGTCGCGGGACGTCTCCGCCGCCGTCCCCGAGACGCCGTCGGGGTCCGCCTCCACGGAGTCGATCGCGTCGGCCAGGCTGCCGGAGGGCCCGCCGAGCAGGGGCGCCCGGACTGTTCCGAAGACGTCCTCTACGATCTCGTAATCGGTGCCGCCCTCGCCGGGGCCGGCCCCGCGCGGCTCTCCCCACAGCGTGTAGGTCGTCGTCAGGAGGCTGCCGCGGTCGAGGTAGCCGTGCATGCGCTCGTCCGGGTTCGCGACGCGCGCCGCCGTGCCGTACACCTGGGCGATCTGTTCGTCGCCGGTGTCGACGAACAGCGGTAAGGCCCGGTCGGCCACGACGAGGGCCAGCCAGAGCGCCGCGGTGACGGCCAGGACCTTGAGCAGCGACCTGCCCACGTACGCCCAGTCGGGCTCCCTCGCGTTCGTCACCGCGCGCTCCTCCCTAGTGGTCCGACACCGGTGCGCCGGCGGACAGCAGTTTCTCCGCGAGCACGCGACAGCGGCTCGCCAGCTCCGGCGGGTCGAGCACCTCGAAGTCGTGCCCGAGCAGCAGCACGTGCATGAGCACCGCGTCGAGGCTGCCGGCGCCGCTGATCACCTCGCAGCGCCCGCTCCCTCGCCGCCGTACGACGGCGGCCGACGCCGGGACCTGGGCGCGCACCGTACCGGCGGGCGCGTGGACGAGGAAGCGCCCCCGGTGCGGGTAGACCCGGCTCGCCACGCCTTCCTGCACGTACGAGGCCGCGTCCGGCGCGGGGCGCGGGCGGAAGCGCCAGGTGCGGGCGGACACGTCGGTCATCCGGTCGAGACGGAAGCTGCGCCAGCCGTCGCGATCGAGGTCGTAGGCCAGGAGATACCAGCGCCGCTCGGAGGCGACCAGGCGGTAGGGCTCGACCCGCCGCCGGCGCACCTCGTCCCCGGACGGATAGCCGAAGCCGGCCTCGACCTCGTCGCGGCAGGCTCCGGCCAGCGTCATGAGCACCTGGGGGTCGACCGGCGCGCGGCCCGCGGCGAAGGACTCCACCGACCCGGAGAGCGCGCGCACCTCGTGCCGCAGCCGGGTGGGCAGCACCCGGTCGAGCTTGGTCAGAGCGCGCAGCGCGGCGTCGCCGGCGACCGCGCCGCCCGCGCCGGCCAGCAGCGAGACGACGGTGGCGATCGCCTCCTCGTCGTCGAGGAGGAGCGGCGGCAGGTCCTGCCCGGGGCCGAGCCGGTAGCCGCCCCCGACGCCCTGCCCGGCGTGCACGGGGTAGCCGAGGGCACGCAACCGCCCGACGTCCCGCCGTACCGTCCGCGAGGTGACCCCGAGCCGGTCGGCGAGCTCGGGGCCGGTCCAGACCCGGCGCTGCTGCAGCAGGCCGAGCAGGGCGAGCACCCGCTCCGTCGTGCTCCGCTCGTCACCGGCCATGTCGCCCACCCTGTCAGATAGCGGACCGATCCTGTCCTCCAGAGGATGACAGCATGGACCCGAACCACCACGACGAACGGAGCGATCCGATGAGCCGCCATATCCAGGTCACCTTCGACGCCCACGACCCGCGGGCGCTGTCGTCCTTCTGGCGCGACGTCCTGGGCTACGTCCACCCCGGCCCGCCCGGCGTCGACCTGCCCGAGGGCGCCGACCCGCTGGCCGCGTGGGACGACTTCCTCGCGCGGGCCGGCGTCCCGGAGGACCAGCGCAACACCAGGTCGGCCGTCGAGGACCCGGACGGCCACGGCCCCCGGCTGTTCTTCCAGCAGGTGCCCGAGGACAAGGTCGTCAAGAACCGCGTGCACCTCGACGTGCGCGCCGCTCCCGGGCTGCAGGGGGAGGAGCGGATGGCGGCGCTGGAGGCCGAGTGCGACCGGCTCGTCGCGCTGGGCGCGAAGAGGGTACGGCGTGACGAGCCCGATCTTCCGCTGACCGCCGGCACCATCGTGATGACCGACCCCGAGGGCAACGAGTTCTGCCTGGACTGATGCCGAATGGGCTGGATGCCCTGAATGGGCGGGCCGCGGATCCTACGCTCATGGCCGTCAAGCGACCCCCGCTGCTCGCTGGAGGCGTCCATGCCCGAGGCTGTTCAAGAGGCGCCCGCCCGCCACGTCCAGGCCATGACAGTCGCCCGGCGGGACGGGGTGATCTGGCGGGCCTACGGCACCGCGGCGCGGCACCTGATCAGGCTGGCGGCGCCCGCCGCGCTGGTGTTCCTGCCGATCAGCCTGGTCGCGCTGCTCGGGCTGGCGCTGGTGGTGGACGAGTCGGCGGTGCTGGTCGACGGCTCGTTCGAGCTGCTCGGTACGCCGGGAAGGCCGCTGCTGGTGTGGGCGGCGGCGGTGATCCTCGCCTCGCTGGCCGGCCAGGCCGTGGTCCTGCCCGCCACCGTCGTGATCGCGGTCGGCCTGCTGACCGGCAGGCCCGTCGCCACGCCGGACGCGATGCGCGCCGCGCTGCGGAACCTGCCCGCGATGCTGCTCCTCGCGCTGCTGGGCGTCGTGGTGTTCACGGCGACCGCGGTGGCCGGGTTCGGCATGCTGATGTGGACCGGACAGCTGCTGTGGGCCGTTCTCGTGATGGCGTCCCTGGCGGTGCTCGCGCTGCCGGGCCTGCTGGCCGTGGCGATCGTGACGCTGGGGGGCCGGAGCCCCGGGCGCGCGCTCGCCGGCGCCTACCGGCTGGCGGGCAGGGGCGAGCCGACGGCAGGCGGCTTCTGGTCGTGCACGCTGACCCTGGCCTTCGGCGTGCTGGTCTTCCCCGCGGCGGCCCAGCGGGCGGTGGAGTGGGCCGCGTCGGGCAGCGTGCTCGGGTACGGGGTGGCGACCTCCGCCCTCACCCTGGTCATCCCCGCGTTCCAGGCGACGGTTATGGCGCGCCTGTACCTGAGCAGGCTGGCACACCGGAGCACGGCCGAGGCGTTCGAGCGGGTCGTCGAGAACCTGCCGGGGAGCGGGGCGGCGAGCCCGGCCAAGCCGGTGCCGGTGCTCGCGGCGCTGCTGCTGCCGGGGTCGCTGTTCGCGGCCACGCTGCTGGTCAACCCGTTCGGCTGGCTGGAGGTGACCCAGACGGTCGTCACGGCCACCTGGACGAGCGACGACGTCCCTCCTCAGCCGAGACCCGGGCTGCGGGAGACGGATCTGAAGGCCATGTACGCGGGCCGGGGCGACGAACTGATCATGTTCATGGACAGTTTCGGCCTGGCGAGGCTGCTGACCTGCACCGCGACTGGCTGCCCGCGTACCGGGTTCCGCTGGGCCGAGCCCGCCGGCGCCGACGAGGACATCGCGTCGTCCAGCGCCCGGCTCCACGAAGGCCGGATCGCCGTGAGCACCTGGTCGCAGCGAGGGCAGGGCGATGACCGGCGCGTCCGGCTCGGGCTGATGCTCTGCGACGCCCGCGGCTGCGTCCCGGGCCCCCGGCCGATCGGTGAGGAGATGTCGGTCTACGAGGGCAGGAGCGTCGCGCTGGCGCCGGGGCGCTACGACGGCCTGATGATCGCCCAGGTCCGGGAGCTGCCGGGGCGCGACGGTGAGGTCCTGTCCGTCACCTTCTGCGAAGACCCGGTCTGCGCCGACCCGTGGACGAAGGAGCTGGCCAGGCTTCCATCCAGGACCTCCGCGTACCAGGAGCACGGCCTCGTCGTCGGGGCTGGACCGACGAACCGCCCGGTCGTCCTCCGCTTCGACGAGCACGCGGGCTCTCTCTCCCTGATCACCTGCGAGGAGTCCGACTGTGCCGAGGTGCACGTCGAACGGCTGGTCCACGGGGGCTGGACCTGGGGGTTCGACGACGTCGGCGGGGAAGCCGGCGCCACCATGGTGGTCAGGGACGACGGCCGGCCGCTGATCGCCTACCGCGACTCGGCCGATGGATCGATCAGGATGCTCGACTGCCGCAACCTGAGCTGCTCCCAGTCCGACCCCGTCGTCCTGGCCGGCCCCGGCCGCTTCCGCGTGCCCCCGGCGCTGGTGGTGGACGGGGAAGGACGGGCGCTGGTGGCCTACCAGGACGTCGACGACAACCGGATCGTCGTGGCCACCTGTGAGGGAACCCGCTGCACGCACACGCCGGTGGCGAAGGGCCGGTACGCCCTCGGCGACGCCCTCGCCATGACCCTGGACGCGCGCGGCCGACCGGTGATCGGCTGGATCGACCATTCCGAGCACGACTGGGACCTGATCCTCACCACCCCGCTCAACCTGCCTTCCTAGCGTCCGGGGAGCCCGTCTTTCTCGCCGCCAGAACGATCAGGACCCCGGGGACGATCCCGGCGAAGAACGGTGACGGTACGAGGAGGACGCCGCCCAGCGCGCACCACAGGGCCAGGGCCCAGCCGATCCCAGCGGGCACGGCCACCCCGCGCCGGGCGAGGCGCCAGGTCAGTGATCCCAGGAGGATCAGGGGCACGCCGAAGCTTCCCGGGCCGCCCCAGAAGGTGACCTTGTTCCGCAGGGACTCGACCGCAGGGCCGTCCGCGAGGAGCGGGACCGCCGCCCACATCCCCCGATCCACCCAGCCGGCGACGTCCGCCCAGGCGGTGGCCGCCAGCACCGGCGGTGGACCTCGACGCCGTCCGCTCCCTTCTCGAACGGATGATCGATGCGTGATGGGCAAGCCCTGACGATCGGCGTGCGCGGCACGACTGCGCACCCCTGTCCCGCTGACCCTGTTTGACAGTGATCGCAGCGTGCCTGTGCAATATGTTGCATGCCGGTGCCACAGGGTCGCGGACTCGTCTCCAGGTCGCTGCTTCGGGAAGACGCCTACCGGGCGATCCGGGACGCGATCGTCGACGGCACGCTGGCCCCCGGTGAGCGACTCAACGACACCGACCTGGTCGAGTGGCTGGGCGTCAGCCGGACCCCGGTGCGCGAGGCCCTCGCGCGACTGGAGCAGGCGGGCCTGGTCAGGACCAAACCCGGCCGCTACACGATCGTCAGCCCTCTCGACGCCCGCGCCTGCCGTGACGCCCAGTCGGTCACGGCCGCCATGCACGAACTCGCCGTCCGCGAGGCGCTGCCGAACCTCTCCGCCACCGAGCTCGAAGCCATGAGCACGGCCAACGCGCGGTTCGCCGACGCCCTGCGCCGCGACGACGTGGACGCGGCGCTCGCCGCCGACGACGAATTCCACGGCGTGCTGGTCACCGCCAGCGCCAACGACGCGCTCCGCGACGTCCTCGAACGGTTCACGCCGGTGCTGCGCCGCCTGGAGCGGCTCCGCTTCTCCTCACTGAGCGGCCGGGAGTCGGTCGCTCAGCATGACCGGATCATCGAGTTGTGCGCGGCCGGCGACGTGGCCGGGGCGGCCGCGGCCACCCGCGCCAACTGGGAGACGCTCACCCCGTTGCTCGACGAACCGCCCGTCACCGGGGCCAGTTCGCGATGATCTCGGGCTTGATCGCGTCGGCGTGACACTTGAAGGTCTTGCGCAGGGCGCGGTCGTACAGGCAGACCCGCACGTCCACGCGCTTGATCTCGCCGTCGGAGGAGAGCCGGAAGGGCGTCTTGGCCGCGCAGGTCGACCGGGGCCGGCTCCATCCGGTGCCGCCGCCCGCGTAGTGGAAACGGGCGCGGACGTAGGCGCAGTGACCGGAGTGCCTGTCGCGATCGGACAGCGTGCCGCGCACGACGAACGTCTCGGCGCTGAAGTCGGTGATCCAGACGTCGGCCGTGGCGTGACCGGAATGTCCCGCCGCCGACTTGACGGGCCCCCAGTGGATCCCGGCGGACGCCTGGGCCGGCCCGCCCGCGGCGATCAGGAAGGCCAGGACCCCACCGATGACATAGGTCTTCTTCATGGCAGGGACGCTAGGGGACGCCACTTGGAGTGATCTTGCATCCGGCTGGTCACAGCTGGTCGGCGATGGCGGCCGGGGTTCGCGGCGCGGGGCCGGTGGCGATGGCTCCGGCCTCGGCGTCGTCGATGAGGTCGAGGTCGCGCAGGATCGCGGCCGAGCGGTTCAGGAGGGCGCGGTCGCCGCGGACGCGGCCGAGGCCCCACAGGTGTTCGGCCTCCCAGTAGGTGCCCGACAGGCCGCGCAGCCGGTCGAGGCGGAGGGCTTCGGTGAAGCAGGCGGCGGCGGCCTCGCGCCGGCCGGCGAGGCGGTGCGCCTCGCCGAGGTTGCCCAGCGCCATGACCTCGGTGACGCGGGCGGCGGAGTCGCGGGCCAGGCCGATGGCGGCCTCGTGCGCGGCGACCGCGTCGTCATGGCGGCCGAGCCGCTGACAAGTGAGCCCGATGCCGGTCAGGCAGCCGGCCTCCTGACGGGCGTGGCCGAGCCGGTGCCAGGCGGCGCGGGCCCGCTCCAGGGATTCGAGCGACTCCTCGTACCGTTCGAGCACGCGGAGCACGACGCCGCGGCCGTGCAGGGCCAGGGCGGTCCCGGCGTCGTAGCCGGCCCAGGCGCGCAGGGCGCGGTCGAAGCAGGCGAGCGACTCCTCCGCCCTGCTCAGCCAGTGCAGCGCCCAGCCGAGGTCGTTGTCGGCCAGCCCGGCGTGGCGGCGGTCGCCGGTGAGACGCGCGGCCGTGAGCGTGATGTACGCGAGCGTCAGCTGCTCGCGCCGGCGGCCCCGGCCTTCGAGCGGGGCGTTCAGGCACGCCGACAGGTAGGGCGCGACCTCGGGGGCGATGCCGGAGGCGGCCTGCCGGGCCGCGGCGACGAGGTTGTCCGTCTCGGCGTCGATCCACTCGTCGACCTCGTCGCGCGAGCCGAGCGGGACGCCGGGGTGGTCGAGCGAACCGGGCAGGAAGTCGATCCGCCAGCCGATCGTCGGCTCGACGGCCAGCGTGGCGTGCCGGGCCGTGGCCACGTAGCAGTGCAGGGCGCGGCGCACGGCGCCGGTGCGGTCGGCCCCGGTCTCCTCCTCGGCGGCGCGTTCCCTGGCGAACAGCCGCAGCAGGTCGTGCAGGTGGAACCGGCCGGGCACGTCGGACCGTACGAGCTGGTTCTCCGCCAGCCGATCCAGCAGCACCGCCGCGCGCTGTTCCGGCAGGCCGGCCAGCGCGGCGGCGACCGGGACGCCGACGTCGGGCACGTCCAGGAGGCCGAGCAGCCGGAACAGCCGGGCCGCCGCGGCGTCGCCGAGGTCCTGGTAGCTGACCATGAAGCTGGTGCGCACGGCCTGGTCGTGCAGCGCCAGCTCGGCCAGCCTGCGCTGCTCGACGGCGAGCCGCCCGGCCAGCGCCCGCACGCTCAGGCCGGGCTGCCCGGCCAGCTTCGCCCCCGCGATGGTGAGCGCCAGCGGGAGCCGCCCGCACAGCTCGGCGATCTCGGCCGCCGCCTCGGGCTCGCTCCCGACGCGGGCGGTCCCGGCCAGCCTGCCGAGCAGGGCGACCGCCTCGTCCGGCGGCAGGCCCTCGACCGGGTGATGGCGGGCGGCGTCGACGGAGCCGAGCAGCCGCCTGCTGGTGATGAGCACGCCGCAGGTGGCGCTGCCCGGCAGCAGGTCGCGCACCTGCTCCGGACCGGCGGCGTTGTCGAGCAGGACGAGCAGCCGCTTGCCGTGCGTCATCGAGCGGAACGCCGCGGCGGCCTCCTCCTGGTCGGCGGGCACCGTCGCGCCCAGCGCGCGCAGGAACCTGCCGAGCACCTCCGCGGTGGCCGCCGGCTCGGTGTCCGGGGTGGACCCGTGCAGGTTTACGTAGAGCTGCCCGTCGGGGAAGAGACCGGCCAGGCGGTGCGCCACCTGGACGGCCAGCGCGGACTTGCCGATGCCCGCCGGGCCCGAGACGGCCACGACGTGCTCGCCGCCGTCCGTCAGCAGCCCGCACAGCCGCTCGACCTCGCCGTCCCGGCCCGTGAACGCCGCCACCGCCGGAGGAAGCTGCGCCGGGGTGCGCCCCCGTACGAGCTGTCCGGCGCGGCGCAGCTCCGGCCCCGGTTCGAGGCCGAGCTCGCGGTCCAGCAGCCGCGTGCCCTCGCGCAGGACGTGGAGCGCCTCCTGACGGCGGTTCAGCCGGTCGAGCGCGAGTACGAGCTGGGCGCGGAGCGATTCGTGGTACGGCAGGTCGGCGACCATCGGCGCGAGCCGTTCGGCCACCCGCGACGGGCAGCCCCGGCCCAACTCCAGCGCGGCCCACTCGCCGACGGCGGTCAGCCTGAGCTCTTCGAGCCGCCGCACCTCCGCGTGGTCGAAACCGTCCAGTACGGGCCCGCGCCACAGTGCGAGCGCCCGGCCGTAGAGTGCGGGATCGCCCAGCCGGCGGCCCTCCTCGATGAGCCGCTCAGCGTGATGGGAGTCGAGCCGCGCCACCCGCGTGTCGATGCGGTAGGCGCCCGGCCGGGTCTCGATCACCGGGTGGCCGAGCAGCGTCTTGCGCAGCCGGGAGAGCAGCATGTGGAGCTGGGTGCGGGCGGTCGGGGGCGGGGCGCCGTCCGTCCAGAGCGCCGCGACCAGCTGCTCGGCGGTGACGCTCTGCCCGGCGTGCAGCAGCAGGACGCTCAGGACCGTACGGGCGCGCGACCCGATGGGGGCGACGGCGCGGCCGGCGACCTCGACGCGCAGGGGGCCGAGGATCTGGAAAGCGACTGGGCCGGACATCGACTCCTCCCTTGATGGATCGTAACGGGAGGGGTGCCGGAGGCGGCAAGCGTTCAAGACGTCATCGAACGGCGGTCGCGGCGCGTTCCCTGGCGAACAGCCGCACCAGCTCGTGGAACCGGTAGTGCGGCCGGCTCGGCCCGCCCGGCGGGCGCAGCAGCTGCGCGTGGGCGAGCTGCCGCAGCAGCTCGGCGGCGTTCCCGGGTCGCGCGCCCGTACGGTCGTCCTGCTCCCGCACGCCGGGCAGGTCAGGGCCGAAGCCCGCGGGCTGTTCGACCAGCCCCAGCCGGTCGAACAGCCGCGCCGCCTCGGGCGGCAGCTCGCGGTACGACAACGCGATGCTGTCCCGTACGCTCAGGCCGTCGCAGACCAGCTCGTCCAGCCGGTGGCGCTCGTCGGCGAGCAACCCGACCAGGCCGGACAGCGGCCACCGCGGCTGCCGCGCCAGCTTCGCCGCCGCGATCCGCACCGCGAGCGGCAACCCCCCGCACAGACCGGCCAGCCGCTCGGCCGCCTCCCGCTCGTCCGCCACACGCCTGCTCCCGGCCACCCGACCGACCAACTCCACGCACTCCGGTACGGGAAGCACATCGACGGGGACATCGATGGGCACGGGGGCGGGGTCGGCGGTGGCTACGGGCACGGCGGCGGGCGCGGCGGCGGGCACGGGCGTGTCGACGGGCGTACTGATCGGCACGGTCAGGGCTGTTTCGCCGAGACGGCGGCGGGCGGTGATGATCATGCGGCAGCCGGGCGCGTCCACCAGCAGGGGCCGCACCTGCTCGGCCGATCCGGCGTCGTCCAGGACCACGAGCGCCCGCCGCCCGGCCAGCGCCTCCCGGAACGCCGCGGCCTGTTCCGCCGGATTCCGCGGCACCCCCACGCCGAGCGCGCGCAGGAACCGTTCCAGGACGCTTCCCGGCGGCACCGGCTCCCCGCCCGCGTCATACCCCCGCAGGTCGGCGAAGAGCTGGCCGTCCGGGAACCGGCCGGCCATCTGATGAGCCCACCGCAACACCAGCGCCGTCTTCCCCACCCCCGCCATCCCGCTCACCACCGCCACCCGCGGCCCCTCCTGGGCGAGCAGCCGATCCAGCGCCCGCAACTCCGGCGCCCGCCCGACAAACCCCCGCACGGGCGGCGGCAACTGCGCAGGCCGCACCACCGCGCCCTGCGGCAGATCACAAGCCGGCCATACCGCCCCCGTCGGATGGGCCAACAACCGGCCGTACGGCGCCCCCTCGCGCCACGCTGGCTCGGTGGGTTGTCTGTTGTGCGGAGGTTGCGTGGGCTGCGCAGGCTTGGCCTGCGGCTGGTCGTGCGGCGGCTGCTCGCGCCACGCCAGTTCGGTTTGCGTGGCGGGTGGTCTGTAAGGCGGTTGCGCCTGCCGCGCTGGGGCGGGTCGCGGTAAGTGCGTCGGTGGGGCGGGGTGGCCGCGGAGGACCTTGTGCTGGGCCTGGCGCAGTCCTGGGCCGGGTTCCAGGCCCAGTTCCTGTAGTAGCAGGTCGCGGCCTCGGTGGTAGCAGGCGAGGGCGTCGGCCTGGCGGCCGGCGTGCGACAGGGCGAGCACCAGTTTCTCGCGCAGCCCTTCGTACAGGGGATGGTCGTCGACCAGCCCGGTCAGTTGCTCCACGACCTCGCGCGGCCGGCCGCACGCCAGCTCCAGCCCGGCCCACTCCTCGACCGCCGTGAGCCGGACCGCGTCCAGGCGGCGCGCCCAGGCCGTGATCGCCGTGGTGTCGAGCCCGGCCAGCACGGGCCCGCGCCACAGGGCCAGCGCCTGTCCGAGCAGGTCGGCCGCCTGGTCAGGCTGCCCGGCCGCGGCGAGTTCGCGCCCTTCGGCGATCCGCCGCTCGGCTTCGTGCGCGTCGACCCGTACCCCTTCGGCGTCGAGCCGGTAGCCGTGCGGCTCGGTGACGATCACCCCGGGATCGCCTCCGGCCGCCTTGACGGCCTTGCGGAGAGCGGCGACGTGGATGGAGATCTGGGTGCGTACCGACGTGGGCCGGCGGTCCTCCCAGACCGTGCGCGCCAGCCGGTCCACCGGCACCGCCTGGCCGGTCTCCAGCAGCAGGGCGGCCAGCAGCGCACGGCGCCGCGACCCGCCGAGCCGGACAGGGTGCCCGGCGACGCCGGCCTCCAGCGGTCCGAGGACGAGAAACTGCAGCTGAGCCATGATCGAGATCGGTCTTGCAGGCGACGACGGCAGGGCACACCCGCTCGCCGAACCGAAACCCCCGATCGATCGTAGAGGAACCCCCTTATCGATCCGCTAAACGCCCGGAGATCAGGTGGGGCAGGACGTCCCGCCGCCGAGGTACTTCAGGTGGTTCCCGCTCACGAAGGGGCCCTGGCCGTCGGCGCCGCCGCTGCTCTTCAACCTGCGCCAGACCGTGGAACCGGGCTTGCGGTAGCCGTTGTAGCCGAAGACGTACACGGTGCCCTTGGTCAGCTTGCCCTCGGACTCGTACTTCGTGCCCGCCCAGGAACGCTTGTTGACGGCCTTCTCGGCCCGGTACCGGCACCAGACCGTCGGCTTCGGATGCGTGCAGCTGTGGCTGGTGAGGATCTGCCGCCCGCCGCTGCCGAGCGAGCGGTTCTTGCCGTTGAAGTAGGGCTTGACCAGCTGCCAGGTCCCGTTCACCTTCTGCTGCTGTTCGTAGTGCAGGTGGGGTTTGCCGGTTCCCACGCTGCCGATGCGGCCGATGACGGTGGACCGGGTGACCTTGGAGCCGTTCTTGACGCGGTTCTTCATGTGCGCGTACATGGTGCGCCAGGTGCTGTTGTGCTCGACGTACATCGTGTTGGTCGTGCTGCCGGACAGATACCGCACCGTCCCGCCGACCGCGGGGCGCACCTCCCAGCCGTCGGCGCTGTAACCGCCCGAGTAGGGGTTGCCGGTGTTCGGATACATGTCGAGCGCCTTGTCCACGTAACCGGCGTGGGATCCGGCGGAGTCCGTGAAGACCTTGGTGCCGCACGCGAACGGGAGCTGGAAGAACGGCCGCGAGGCGAGCGCCTCGGTGGCGGCGTGGGCCGGAGCCGGAAGGCCCGTCATGGCGACGAGCGCGGCGACGGACACGGCTGTGCGACGCAAGAGGAGTCCTCCTCCATCAGGGGTGATAGGTGCCCCGGAGACGTTAGGGCGGCGGGTTATCGATTCCCTTAGCGCCGTTTCCCTTAGGGATTCGATAACCCGGCTCACTAACGTGCCTGGAAACTTCCACCGGATGAGAGGGGTGCGCCTTGCCACGTCACGCCAGCCTGAGGATCCTCGCCGCCGGTCTGCTGGCCGCGACCTGCTTTGCCGGTCCGGCGTCGGCCGAGGCCGCGGCCCGGCCGGTGCGCGTGCTCCAGTTCAACCTGTGCAACAGCGGGCACGCACCCTGCTGGGGCGAGAAGCCGGGCCCCGACGGCACCCGGGCCGCCAGGACGATGAGCAAGGTCGTGTCGGTGTTCAAATCGCTGAACCCGCGACCGTCCGTCGTCGTGATGAACGAGGTGTGCTCCTCCGACCTCGCCTCCATGAAGATCCGGCTCGGCCTCGACGGCGACTCGTTCTTCACCGTGTACAAGAACTCCGCCAAGTACACGTGCGGTGGTTCCAGGAACGGCGGCGGCTCCTACGGTTCGGCGATCCTGACCGAGGCGCCGCTGCGCAAGCCGTACAGCGCGTACCGGCTGGAGAAGCGGTTCACCAAGCAGGACGGCAGCAGCGAGCGGCGGGTGATGGGCTGCCGGAAGGAGCCCGCCTTCACCGTCTGCACGGGCCACCTGTCGGTCAGCACGGTGGCGGTCGCCGAGGCGCAGTGCCGCGAGCTGATGAGCGGCGGCGGGAAACTGGCGGGCAGGGGCCCGCTGATCGTCTCCGGCGATCTGAACCTGCGCTGGAACAGGCCGGCCGAGCAGGCGGCGCTGAAGCGCTGCCTGGGCAGCGGCTACACGCGCAAGAGCGACGGCAACCGCCAGCACGTGATCGCCCGTGACAGCGGCCACGGCTTCGTCAGGACCGGGACGATCAGCATGGGGTCGTACAGCGACCACGACGCGTTCTGGGCGGACCTCTCGTGAGCCGTCAGAGGCCGAGGGCGTCGCCGCCGGGCAGGCGGGCGCGCAGCGCGGTGGGGACGTCGGGGTCGATGGGGACGACGACGGAGACGCCCGTCACGTCGAGCAGCCGCCGCAGCACCCCCCGCACGCCCGCCATCCGCAGCCAGCCGCCCGCCTGCCTGGCCCTCTCCACGTAGTCGAGGAAGGTGCGCAGGCCCATCGAGTCGCAGAAGGTCAGCTCGGCGGTGTCGACGACGAGATGGATCCGCCCCCCGGACAGGCTGGCGCCGAGCGCCTCGTCCAGCTGGGGGCACCGGGTGGTGTCCAGCTCGCCGATCAGGCTGATGACCGCCGTGTCACCGAAGTATTCACTGGTGATGGCGAACGGTGCATGCATCCAGCGGCCTCCATGGTGTATGGGGGTGACATTACACCGGTCAAGGCCGGTCGACAGGTCCGATTGCCGCCGGTGCCGGGACCCCGGCAGGCGCGAAAGTGTGGTTCGTGACCAAGCACACCCGTATCGAACCGTCGATCCTCTACTTCGGCACCCCTGTCGTGCTGATCTCCACCGTGAACGAGGACGGCACGCCCAATCTGGCCCCGATGTCGTCGGCGTTCTGGCTCGGCTGGCGGGGCGTGCTGGGGCTGGGCAGGCGGTCCAAGACCGCGCGCAACATGACGCGGACCCGCGAGTGCGTGCTGAACCTGCCCTCGGACGAGCTCGCCCCCGCCGTCGACCGGCTCGCCCTGACCACCGGCGCCGACCCGGTGCCGCCGGGGAAGCGCGAGCGCGGCTACCGGTACGTGCCCGCCAAGTTCGAGCGGGCGGGGCTGACGCCGGTGGCGAGCGAGACCGTGGCGCCGCCCCGGGTGGCCGAGTGCCCGGTGAGCATGGAAGCGGTGGTGGTCGTCGAGCACCCGGTGGGCGACGGCGGGATCGTCACCTTCGAGGTGCGGGTGCAGCGCGTGTGGGTGCACGACGAGATCCGCAAGGAAGGCGCCGACGACCACGTGGACCCGGACCGGTGGCGGCCCCTGATCATGAGCTTCCAGAAGCTGTACGGGCTCGGGCCGCAGGTGCACGACTCGACGCTGGCCCGCATCCCGGAGCACGCCTACCGGGGGCCGGACATCGAGAGGGCCCGCGCCGTGTGAGCTGCACCGGTCAGACGCCCCGGCGCAGGGTCCGGTTGCCCAGGAACAGGCCGAGCGCGGCCACCGCCACCGCCGTCGCGGCCCCGTACAGGACCGGCAGGCCGAGCACCTGGCCGGAGAAGAGCGCGCGCTCGGCGTCGACGATGTAGGTGATCGGGTTGAGCCCGCCGGCCACCCGCAGCCAGTCCGGACCGGAGTCGAGCGGCAGCAGCACCCCCGACAGCAGCAGCATCGGGAACAGCAGCACCTGCGTGACCGTGTAGAACAGGGTGCCGTCGGGCGCCGACTTGACGGCCAGGACGAACGAGAGCGCGCCCAGCCCCACCCCGAACACGATCAGCAGCGCCAGCCCGGCGACCACCCCCGTCCAATGCAGCTCGAACCCGAGCGGCAGCGCCAGCACGATGATCAGGACGGCCTGGGCGAACAGCACGGCCATCTCCTTCATCGTCCTGCCGACCAGCATCGCGGTCCGGTTCAGCGGCGTCACCATCATCCGCTCCATCGAGCCGCCGACCAGCTCCATCAGCACGTAGTAGCCGGCCGCCATCGGCCCGGTCAGGCACATCATCACCAGGATGCCCGGCACGAACCACTGCCAGGACGCCCCGACGGCGCCGTCCAGCAGGGCCCCGAACAGGAACAGGAACAGCAGCGGCTGCCCCATCTCGAACATCAGCCCCACCGGCTCCCGCCACGCGGGAGTGAACTCGCGGCGGAACACGGTCACGGTGTCACGCAGGAAGGTCGTCATCGCTGAGGCTTCTCCCGGTCAGGGTGAGGAACACGTCGTCGAGGGTCGGGCGGACGGTCTCGGCGGTGGCGACCTTGACGCCCGCCGCCTCCAGCGTGCGCAGGTGCTCGGGCAGGGCGGCGGTCGCGGAGGCCGCGCGCAGCCGCACGGTGACGCCCTCGGCGGCGCCGCCGAGGAGCGCGGCGGCCCGCCCGGCGTCCTGGGCGGTGTGCGTGGTGAGCGTGACGCGGTCGCCGGCCAGGTCGTTCTTGAGCTGCTCGGCCGTGCCGACGGCGATGATCCGGCCGTCGTCGATGATGATCACCCGCTCGGCCATGCTGTCGGCCTCTTCGAGGTAGTGGGTGGTGAGGAAGAGCGTGGTCCCGTACGTCTCGCGCAGGCGCAGGATGTGTGACCAGATCTCGGCGCGGCTCTTCGGGTCGAGCCCGGTCGAGGGCTCGTCCAGGAACAGCAGGCCGGGGCGGTGGACGAGGCCGAGGGCGATGTCGAGGCGGCGGCGCTGGCCGCCGGAGAGCGTGCCGGGCTTGCGCGCGGCCAGCGGCCCCAGGTCGAGCAGTTCCAGCATCTCGCCGGCCCGGCGGCGGGCCTCGGCGCTGGTCAGGCCGTAGCAGCGGCCCTGGGTGACGAGCTCGTCGCCGACGCGGAAGTTCTCTCCGGCGCTGTTCCGCTGGCCGACGTAGCCGATCCTGGCGCGCACCCCGGCGGGGTCGCGCGCCACGTCGCGGCCGGCGACGGTGGCGGTGCCGGACGTCGGCGGCAGCAGCGTGGTGAG
This sequence comes from Nonomuraea harbinensis, assembly GCF_019396385.1. Taxonomy (GTDB): domain Bacteria; phylum Actinomycetota; class Actinomycetes; order Streptosporangiales; family Streptosporangiaceae; genus Nonomuraea; species Nonomuraea ferruginea. The sequence goes on from NZ_JAHKRN010000029.1 coordinate 73,480, forward strand.
CATCCGCAGCGTGGTGGACTTGCCCGCGCCGTTCGGGCCGAGGAACGCGACGAGCTGTCCGGGCTCGACGTCCAGGTCGATGCCGCGTACGGCCTCGACGGTCTGTTTCTTCTTCAGGGAGAACACGCGGGTCAGACCCCGGGTGTGGATCATGGTGCCTTCCTCCGGGCATGGCGAAGAAACCCCTGGTGGTGGGGGGTGTCGGATGGGAGCGGCTCAAGTGTCAGCCCGGGAAAGCGGTCCTGGCAAACGTGAACATCACGTTCATATACGGCTCTGACCTGCGGAAACGCCACGTGGTTCGGATGGCGATGACGGATAACTTTTCGGCCTCTGAAGTGCGATTTCTCCGTACATGTAAAGATTTTTTGCGACTATCACCCATGTGAAGCGTCTGGTGCTCATCGCGGTGGTGGCGGCAGTCGGTCTGGGCGCGCAGAGCGCCCAGGCGGCGGACGGGGTCGCGGGGGTGGACGTCAGCAACTGGACCGGCGAGGTCGACTGGTCGGCGGCGGCGTCGGGCGGCGCCAAGTTCGCCTTCGTGCACGCCACCGAGGGCGGCGACTACGTCAACCCGCGCTTCACCGCGCAGTTCGACGGCGCGGCGGCGGCCGGGCTGGTCCGCGGCGCCTACCACTTCGCGCAGCCGCACGAGTCGGGCGGGGCCGCGCAGGCCGAGCACTTCGTGCGCAACGGCGGCAACTGGCTCACCGACGGGCGGACGCTGCCCGGCGTGCTCGACCTCGAAGACAACCCGTACCAGGACAGGAACGGCAAGAACGCCTGCTACGGCCTGTCGGCCAAGGACATGGTCGCCTGGATCAAGGACTTCACCAGGACCTACCGGGCCAGGACCGGGCGTCAGGCGATCGTCTACACCACCACGAGCTGGTGGCGGACCTGCACGGGCGACAGCACCGCGGCCAAGTCCAGCCCGCTGTGGATCGCCCGGTGGGGCGCCGACCCGGGCGAGCTGCCCAAGGCATGGCAGAAGCACACGTTCTGGCAGTCGGCCGACAAGGGCCCGCTGCCCGGCGGGCAGAACGCGTTCAACGGCTCCGAGTCCGAACTGGCCGCGATGGCCAACCCGCCGGCCGAGGTGACCATCTCCGGCAAGACGGTCAGCCGCACGACCTACCGGCTGACCGTGGCCAACACCGGGCCGCATCCGGTCACGGACGTCAAGGTCTCCGGGCGGACGTTCGGCGGGCAGCGGGTGGTCAAGGCGCCCACCGGCTGCACGTTCAGCGGCACCGCGATCCGCTGCTCGATCGACGAGCTCCGGCGCGGCCAGAAGAGGACGTTCGCCTTCACCACCAAGCCCCGCAAGAAGAAGGGCACGGTCGGCATCCGGTTCACCGTCGGAACCGTGGCGGTCAAGCTAAGCGCCAGATAGCCCCATAAGGCAGGATTGAACCGGCATCACGAGGGAGGCACGGGTGTCGGGGAGGCGCGGAGCTCTGCTCGCCATGGCGCTCGTCCTGCTCGTCGTCACCGCCTCCGCCCCGATCAAGCACTACGTCTTACCCCGGATCGTCGCGGTCGCGTACGAGATCGAGCGCCACGGCATCGTCTACTCCTGGGGCGGCGGCCACGCCGAACGCCCCGGCCCCTCCACGGGCACCTGCGCCGGCTACACGGGCCGGATCAAGCCCTGCCCCGCCACCCGGACGCGAGGGCTGGACTGCTCCGGGCTCACGCGCTGGGTGTACGCGCTCGCGCACGGCGCGGACGTGCTCGGGCCGGGCAACACCGACGACCACGTACGGCGGATGCGCCAGGTCCGGTCGCCGGTGCCGGGTGACCTCGTCTTCTTCGGCGAACGCAGGAAGAAACGGCTCAGGACCCGGCACGTCGGCATCTATCTGGGCCTCGGGCGGATGATGAACGCCCCCGAGACCGGCGCGATCGTCCGGGTGGACGACATCGCGAAGGTGCCCGGATTCCTCGGGTTCTACCGCTACTGATCCCGTTACGCCTGTCGCCTCGCGGGAAATTGAGAGACCCGAAGGCTAATGTGTGCCGCTATGGACAGGCGATGGGTCGGGAGCGACGGGTACGAGATCGTGCTCGGCATGCGGGCCGGGCGTCAGGTGCTGAGGGTGCGCCGCAACGGCCGGCTCGTCGCCGAGTGCGCGTCGGTCTCCGAGGTCGCGCGCCACGTCGATCTGGCCGATCTCTGCGAGGTCATCGCGCTGCCCACGCGGCCCCGGAAAACCGGGCGGGAGACGGCCCGAACGAGTTCGCATCATCGTTGAGTGCCGTGTATGGTTACACCTGTCCGCAGCGCCGGACAGGCCCCTATAGCTCAGTCGGCAGAGCGTCTCCATGGTAAGGAGAAGGTCAACGGTTCGATTCCGTTTGGGGGCTCCACCCGCGACAGACCCCACCACGGTGGGGTTTTTGCTTTGTGTCGCCGGGGGTGCTTTTGGCATACTTGCATCACCCCGCCTGACCAGGCGAGTGACGTAGACGCTCGCGGGGTCGGGTATCCTCTACGGGGCCGGGTCGTTTCCGGCTTCAAAGGCGGAGTAGCTCAGTCAGGCAGAGCAAACGGCTCATAATCGTTGTGTCGCCGGTTCAAGTCCGGCCTCCGCTACTGCCCTCACCCAGGTCACCCGGCCTGGGTCCGGGCATGTCCATGTCCCGAACGTAGAAAGGCACTCCCAAGTGGCTGCCACCGACGTTAGGCCGAAGATCACGCTGGCCTGCCAGGAGTGCAAGCACCGCAACTACATCACGCGGAAGAACCGGCGCAACGACCCGGATCGGCTTGAGCTGAAGAAGTACTGCCCCAACTGCCGCTGCCACCGCGCGCACCGCGAGACCCGCTAGTTCTCGTCAGGGGCGGTCACTCCCGGCCTCCATAGAGCGCACAACCGGCGTCCCCTCCGGGCGCCGGTTTGTCATGTCCGGGAGGGCGGCAAAAAGCAGGCCATCGGCAGCGACAGCCGAACCTTGTTCTGTTACCTTCTGCTCAACAGCGCGTCCGGTGAGACATGCGAGGGAGCATCGATGGCCTTGAACCGTGACTTCGTGGGGCGCAGTTACCCATCCAGCACCCCATACGAAGTCAGCCGGGTGAAGATCCGAGAGTTCGCGGCGGCGATCGGCGACGACAACCCGATCTACCACGACAGGGAGGCCGCCAGGGCCGCCGGCCACCCCGACGTGGTGGCCCCGCCCACCTTCCCGATCGTCTTCAGCCTGCGGGGCGGCGGCGAGGCGCTCGCCGACCCCGACCTGGGGCTCAACTTCGCCATGGTCGTCCACGGTGAGCAGCGTTTCGAGTATCTCCGCCCGGTCTACGCGGGCGACGAGCTGGTCACCACCGCCACCATCACCGACATCCGCACCGCCGGGCGCAACGAGCTGCTGACGGTCAGGAGCGACGTCACGACGGTCTCCGGCGAGCCGGTCTGCACCACGTACAACACGATCGTCGAGCGCGGAGGGGCGGCCTGACATGACGGCGACGGTGAAGTACGACGAGGTCGAGGTGGGCCAGGAGATCCCGCCGGTCGACTACCGCGTGCGCCGGGTCAACCTGGTCATGTACGCGGGGGCGTCCGGCGACTTCAACCAGATCCACTGGAACGAGCGGTTCGCCAAGATGGTGGGCCTGCCCGACGTCATCGCGCACGGCATGTACACGATGGCGCAGGCGGGCCGGTTCGTCACCGACTGGGCCGGCGACCCGGGCGCGGTCGTCGACTTCGGGGTGCGGTTCTCGTCGATGGTGGTCGTGCCCGACGACGACGAGGGCGCGACGATCACGGTGAGCGGCGTCGTGGAGGAGAAGCTCGACGACGGCAAGGTCGTCGTGGCGCTGACCGCCCGATCGGGGGACGCCCGGGTGCTGTCCAAGGCGAGGGCCGTGGTGCGGCTCGCCTAGGCGGCCGATTCTCGGGTACGCGTGACGGTCATGAGTGAGAAAGCATGGCCAACTGTGGAGTCGATCCCGGTCTCGGCCGTCACGGACGACCGGCCGCCCGCCCACCTGAGACCCGCCAGGACCGACGAGATCGCCGGCGCGAGCGGCACCGGCCGCGACACCGCCGGCGGCGCCGCCGTGCCCACGCCCGCACGCGCCACGGGCGTGGGCACGGCCGGCACCAAGGGCCGCCGCCGCGAAGGCGCCCGCGGCAACCCCGCGGCCGAGTTCGGCTTCTCCGGCGACCCCGGCCAGCACGGCGACCCGGGCGACGACATGCTGCACGCGCAGCGGGTGTGGGACGGCACGCTGGCCACCAACCGGATGGACGACCTGGGCGTCAACGCCGAGCGGCAGCGGGTGGAGACCAAGGACGTGACGGCCTCGGTCGGTCTCCTGGTGGACGGCTGGCCGGGTGACGTGCGCGCCTGCGTGGAGTCGGTGCTGGCGTACACCGGCTGCACGGTGCTGGCGCTCGACCTGGGCAACGTGGAAGGCGCCGGCGACGTGCTGGACGTGCTGGCCGGGCGCGAGCCTGACCGGGTGCGGGTGTGGCACGTCGCCGAGACGCCGCACTGGCTCGGCGGCACCGCGACCTGGGGCGCGGCCAGGGCCAAGCTGCTCCAGCTGGACACCGCCGAGGTGCACGTGTTCATGGACACCTCGGTGGTCCTGGTGGGCGACGCCCTCACGCCGCTGATCGCCGCCGTGCAGGAAGGCGCGGTGGCCGCCGGGTGGAAGGGCCGCAAGCCGCCGGGCGCCGAGAGGCCGGACAGCGGAGCCGAGTGGCTGGAGGCCGGGCCGGGCAAGGTGCCCGCGCTGACCGGTGACCTGATGGCGGTGCGCCGCTCGGCCGCCGTAGCGGCCCTGCCCGAACAGGCCCGCTACGGAGCCGACGCCGACCTGGAGCTGTCTCTGCGCCTGCGCGGCGAGCTGGTGGTGCCCCGCACGCGCCTTCCCGTACGGCAGGAGCGCGTGCACGCCGTGGCCGACGACTACCGGCTGGAGGAGTCACACCGTAACCACGGCCGGGTGCTCAGGATGCTGGAACCCTCCTAAGCTAGACCCCTATGGAGATGCTCGCGCCGTACACCACGCTGGGGTTGGGCGGTCCCGCCCTCGACTTCGTCCAAGCCGACACGGCCGAGCGACTGGTCTCCCTGGTGGCCGAGGCCGACCGCGCCGCGCGGCCGACGCTGGTCCTCGGCGGCGGCAGCAACCTCGTGGTGTCCGACGCGGGCTTCGACGGGCTCGTCGTCCGGGTGGAGACCAAGGGCGTGCGGGTGTCCCGCGACGGCGAGCAGGTGCTCGTGACGGTCGAGGCGGGCGAAGACTGGGACCCGCTGGTGGCCCGCACGGTCGCGGAGGGCTGGTCCGGCGTCGAGTGCATGGCCGGCATCCCCGGCCTGGTGGGCTCCACCCCGATCCAGAACGTCGGCGCCTACGGCCAGGAGATCGCGCAGACCGTCCGGTGCGTGCGCGCCTACGACCGCCGCACCCAGCAGGTCGAGGATCTGGAGGCCCGCCAGTGCGGGTTCGCCTACCGCACCAGCATGTTCAAGCGCGACCTGTCGCGCTACGTCGTGCTGTCGGTGACGTACGCGCTGGAGCTCACCGACATGTCCGGGCCGGTCGCCTACCAGGAGCTGGCCACCCGGCTGGGCGTCGAGCCCGGCGCCCGCGTGCCGCTGGCCCGCGCCCGCGAGGCGGTGCTGGAGCTGCGCCGCGGCAAGGGCATGGTGCTCGACCCCGGCGACCCCGACACCCGCAGCGCCGGTTCGTTCTTCACCAACCCGGTCCTGACCGCGGAGCAGGCGGCGGAGCTGGCCGCCCGCGCGCCCGGCCATCCGAGCTGGGAGCTGCCCGGCGGCCTGGTCAAGGTGCCGGCGGCGTGGCTGATCGAGCAGGCGGGCTTCCCCAAGGGCTACGCCCGCGGCCCGGTGCGCATCTCCACCAAGCACACGCTCGCGCTGACCAACCCGGACGGCGCCGGCACCACCGGCGACCTGCTGGCCCTGGCCAGGGAGGTGCGCGACGGGGTGCGCGAGAAGTTCGGCGTCACGCTGGTCAACGAGCCGGTGCTGGTCGGCTGCGAGATTTGACCCGGGGAATGCCCGCGCGCGGGCCGCTGTTAAGGTAAGTCGAAACACCGAAGGGGAGTAGTCCCAATCGCGTAGATCGACATACTGGCGCGCGCGTGCGCGCGCCCGGTCGCGCGGGCCTCACGGGCGGACGAGACCTTCGGCCTGGCAGTCGTGTACGAATCGCTGCCGGGCCGAAGCCGTGCCCGAAATTCTCCCCGGGTGCCATGCCCACGGTCCGGCCGCACGAGAGAGGGACCGTGGAAGCTTTCTGGATCAGCCTGGGCGCGATCTTCCTCGCCGAGCTCGGCGACAAGAGCCAGCTCATGGCCATGACCTTCGCCACCCGCTACAAGGCCTGGGTGGTGCTGACCGGCATCACGGTCGCCACCACCGTCGTCCACCTGGGCAGCGTGGCCATCGGCGGGCTCATCGGCGACGCGCTGCCCACCACCGCCATCTCGATCGTGGCGGGCCTGGCCTTCATCGGCTTCGCCGCCTGGACGCTGCGCGGCGACGAGCTGACCGAGGAGGAGTCGCGCAAGGCCCAGCGGGCCACCCGCAGCGCGCTGATCGCGGTGACGGTGGCGTTCTTCCTCAGCGAGCTGGGCGACAAGACGATGCTCGCCACGATCACGCTGGCCACCCAGTACGGCTGGGTCGGCACCTGGATCGGCTCCACCGTCGGCATGGTGGCCGCCGACGCGCTGGCCATCGTGGTGGGCCGCATGCTGGGCAGGAACCTTCCGGAGAAGGCCGTCCGCTACGGCGCCGCCGCCGCCTTCGCGATCTTCGGTGTCGTGATGCTGGCCGACGCCTTCCTCTAGCGTGACCTCATCGCGCCGAGCGTCCGGCGGCCGGCCCTGATGTCGGAGATCAGCACGTACGCGACGAGCAGCAGGCCGAGGCAGAGCGCCTCGGCCGCCCACCAGGGGATCTCGGCGAGCAGCAGGTAGCCGTCGCTGTCGCTGCGCGTGCGCAGCGCCCAGGTGACCACGGCCACCACCGCGGTGACCAGCAGCCAGGTGCGCAGGCGCGGCAGGTCGCCCCGCCGCCACAGCCGGATCCGCCACTCCAGGTAGACCACGAGCACGCCGAGCAGGGCGCAGAACCCGATCAGCCACCAGGGCAGGGCGAACGTGGCCCGCTCGGCGATCGCCGCCCGCGTGGCGCGCAGCTCGGCCTCGGCCAGGCGCTGCGCGGCCACGGCGGCGTCGCGCTGCTCCTTCAGCTCGGCGACCACCTGCTGGCGGGGCTGCGGGGTGGTGTCCGACGGAAGCATCCTGGCCACCACGGTCAGCATGATCGCGATGAACGCCAGCACCAGCACGATGGCCATGAACAGGTCGATGAACCGCAGGTCGAGGGGCGGCGCGAAGGACCGGGCGGGCCGCCTCCTCACTGCTCCCTCACCAGCGTGTAGCGCTGCGGGCGGCCGCCGGACTCGGCCAGCGTTTCCACGGCGGTGCGCAGCGCGTCCAGGCCCTTGATCAGCTCTTCCGTCCTGCCCCTGGACTGGGCCAGCTCCTGGGCCAGCCCGTTCAGCGCGGGGGCGGTCCGCTTGGCGGGCAGGCGAGCCAGGTGGAGCAGGAACAACTCGTCGGCGGCGGCCACGTTCGCCCGCTCGGCCCGCTCGGCGAGCGCCATCGCGCCGAACGCGAGCACGCTCAGGAACAGCGCGATCAGGGTGACGCCGAACGCGGACGCCAGCTCGGGCAGCACGTGCTGCTTGAGCGCGGCCATCAGGGCGGCGGCGTCGCCCTGGCGGTCGAGCGCGTCGCCGAACGCGGTGACCATGGCGGCCATGGTCAGCGCGGTGCCGATGAACCCGAACACCGGCAGCGCCCAGATCAGCGCGTGGTCGAGGTGGTGCTTGTTGGCCATCTCGCTCTCGTCGAGCGCGGAGCGGGCGCCGAGCACCGCCTCGGCGTCGTTCCCCGCCTCGGCGGCCTCCCTGAACAGCTTGAGCCGCCGCGCCACGAGGGTGTCGTCGCCCGGATGGACCGCCTGCACGGAGGTGACCGCGCGGGCGGTCGCGGCGCTCTCCCGGCGGATGTCCGGCACGACCCTGGCGATGCGGAGCACGGTGGTCAGGAACACCGCGATGATGAGCGTGACCACCAGCTCCGCCGCCGCCGGGACCGTGGTGGCGCCCACCGACTCCAGCAGCGCGCCGACGAGTCCCGCGACGTGACACAGCATCGCGACCATCGTGCCCATCACGGGCGCGAACGCCGGGTGACACCAGCCGAACCTTGACAAGCCTCGCTCCACTTCACCTCGTGATCAAGTCAGATGACTACCCAACCACATACGAAGCTGACTAACGGTAACGAGGTGGCTACAACTACCGTGAAAGCAGAGAAAGTCGGTGCGCGGCGGCGGCCGCCTCGCCCCGGGTGGTGACGCAGAGCTTGGCCAGGATGTTGGAGACGTGCACGCTGACCGTCTTGGCGGAGATGAACAGCTCCTTGGCGATGTCCCGGTTCGTCCGGCCCAGCGCGACCAGGCGGAGCACCTCCAGCTCGCGCGGGGTGAGCAGCTCCGACGGCTCCTGCGGGCGCTGGGCGCCGCCGACGCGGCGCGAGAGCGCCTCGATCTCGGCCACGAGCGGGGCCGCGCCCAGCGCGGTGGCCCGGGGGAGCGCCGTCGCCAGCCGGGCCGCGGCGCCGTCCCTGTCGCCGGCCCGCGCCGCCACGGTGGCCGCCCGCAGCAGGGCCCTGGCCTGGTTGTGCGGCCGGTTGAGCCGTTCCCACGCGGCGGCCGCGGCGTCGAAGTCGCCCGAGTACGTCAGCCGGTAGGCCTCGGCGACCGGGCTCGTCACCGACAGGTGCGCGGCCACGTCGGCGGCCTGCTCGCGCACCGCGCGGACCCGGTCGGGGTCGACGTCCTCGGCCGCGTCGCAGACGGTGCGCAGCAGGGCGAGCAGCCGCCAGCCGAGCATGGCCTTGCTGGACTGCGCGGGCCTGGCCAGCATCCGCTCGGCCACCGCCAGCGCGTAGCCGGGCTCGCCTCGCAGCATGTGCCAGCCGATGTGCAGCCGGGCGCTGTTGGTGATGTCCTGGACGAAGTCCTCCGGGCGCTCCTTGAGCACGCCGATCTCCGACAGGATGTTCTCCACCAGCTCCACCTCGCCCCGCGCGAGCGCGATGTCGGCGCGCACCCGCAGAAGGTGGTGGCGGGTGCGCAGGGACGGCCCGAAGCTGAGCGCCCGCTCGACCGTCTCGACGGCCTCGTCCCAGCGGCCGATGTTCTCCAGCGCCTCGGCCTTGTTGTTGAGCACGAACAGGCCGCTGGCGCGCAGCCTGCCGAACCTCTTGGCCTCCCGCCAGCCCTCGTCGGAGAGCCTCAGCGCCTCTTCCCAGCGGCCGGTGTCGGGCAGCGAGTCGATCATGTTGCCGATCGCCCGGGTGATGACGCGGCCGGAGTTCTCCTGCCTGCCGAGGTCGAGCGCCCGCTGGTTGGTGGCGATCGTGGCCTCGATGTTCCCCGCGATCGAGTGGCCGAGCGCCAGGTTGAGCAGCAGGTCGGCCTCCAGGCACCGGTCGCCCAGCTCCCGGGCCAGCCGCAGCCCTTCCTCCACGTACATCTCGCCCTCGGCGGCCTCGCCGCGCAGCATGAGGTGCTGGCTCATCCGCACCAGCACCTCGGCCCTGGCCTCGCCCGGCTCCGGCACCAGCTTGAGCGCGTGGCGCAGGTCGTCCACCACGCCCATCTGGCCCTTGGCGATCTTCAGGTTGCTCCAGCGGACGATGAGCCCGGCCACGCGGTGCGGCTCGCGGGCCTCGTCCAGCTCCGACAGCGCGGCCTTGACGAACTTGACGGCCCGGTCCACCTCGCCGCCCGCCTGCGCGGCGGCGGCCGCCTTCTCCAGCACGGCGGTGTGGTCGGCGCCGATCCGCTCCGCCGCGCCGGGCACCCGGTCCCAGAGCATGAGCACGCGTTCGAGCAGCGGCACCGCCTCGGTGTAGGCGAAGGCCTTGAACGACTTCCTGGCGGCGTTCCAGGCGGCCGTCAGCGCGTGCACGTCGTCGCGCGCCCCGTACCAGTGGTGGGCCAGCTCGACGTGGGCGCGGCCGGGCGGGACCAGCCGGTGGTTCTTGGAGATCTCCTCGGCGTAGCGGGCGTGCAGGCGCTGGTGCTCGCCGGGCAGCAGTTCCTCGTGCACGGCCTCGCGGATCAGCGAGTGGCGGAAGACGTAGGCGCGGTTGTCGGAGATCTGCAGCACGTTGCCGGCGATGGCGGGCCGCAGCGCGGCCTCCAGTTCCAGCTCGGACAGGCCGCTCACGGCCGACAGCAGGGCGTGGCCGACGCGCGTGCCGCCGGCGGCGGCGACGCGCAGCACCCGCTGGGTCTCCTCGGGCAGCCGCTCGACCGCGTTGAGTATCAGGTCCTGCATCGACTCGGGGAACGCGAGGTCCTCGCCGCTCTCCAGCATGGCCTCGACGAACAGCGGGATGCCCTCGCTGCGCTCGTAGACCTTCTCCACGTCGGTGTAGTCGGGGGCGCTGCCGAGGATGCCGGCCATCTGCTGGGCGACCTCCTCGCGCGACAGCCGGGGCAGGTCGAGCCTGAGCACGCCGTTGACCCGGCCCAGCTCGGCCAGCACGGGCCGGAGCGGATGCTGGCGGTGCAGGTCGTCGGAGCGGTACGTCATGACCAGCAGCACCTGCGGGACCCGCAGGTTGCGGCTGAGGAAGGCGATCAGGTCGCGGCTGGACCGGTCGGCCCAGTGGATGTCCTCGACGATCAGGACGGTGGGGGTGTCGTCGGCGAGCCGTTCCAGCAGCGTGAGGATCTGCTCGAACAGTCTGGCCCGGCCGGTCTCGGTCTCGCCGTCGCCGCTCGGCTCGCCGAACTCGGGGAGCAGCCGCGCCAGGTCGCGTTCGGCGCCGTCGGGAAGCAGGGCGGCGATCCCGCCGGTGCCGTGCTCCCGGACGAGCTGCCTGAGCACGGCGGTGAAGGGCGCGTACGCCAGGCCCTCGGTGGACAGCTCCACGCAGCCGCCGCCCAGCACCCGCGCGCCGTCGCGGGCCACCTGCTCGGCGAAGCACTGGACGAGCCTGGTCTTGCCGACCCCGGCCTCGCCGCCGAGCAGCACCGCCGTGGCGTTGCCCGCTCCGGCCTCGGCGAAGGCGTCGGCCAGGGCGGTCAGCTGCTCCTGCCGCCCGACGAAAACGGGGCTCACCGAGCGTCCAAGCATGTCATCCAGCATGTCACGCCATATCCGATGCAATCGACGCAATTAAGGGGGTTGAGAGGCCCGGCCGCGAGGGAGGGTGCGGCCGGGCTCTCGTGCGATGGTCATGACGAACGGCGCTTGCCGAAGACCGAGCGGCGCTCGGCCTTGTTCCCCTTCGTGGCCTCGCGCACCCGGCGGTGGCGGGCCGCGGCCTCGTGCAGCTCGTTCGCGTGGCTCTTCATCAGCTGGTACTCGATCTCGGGACTCATCACTCGTACTCCTTGAAGGCGCTTCTTCTCGACACCTTCAAGATTCGTCCTAAGGCCCGCCCCCGCACATCGGGTGGATGCCTTATCTCCGGCCGCCCCGCGTATACCTAGGGCACGCCTCAACTCCGGTTTGGACGTAGGGACACCGGTCGGCGATGCTGTGAGGGTGTCAATTGTGACGACCTCGCTCGCGGACGTCGCCTCTTCCGGGGCCACCCTGCGAGCATTCCTGCACGGCCTGCCCGGCGTCGACCGGGTCGGCGCTGACCAGCGGGCGGCGATGCTCGGCACCCGTTCCATCAAGACCACGGCCAAGGCCCAGGCCATCGACCTGGCGATCTCCATGGTGGACCTCACCACCCTCGAAGGCGCCGACACCCCGGGCAAGGTGCGCGCGCTCTGCGCCAAGGCTCGACACCCCGGCGAGGGGGCGCCCCGGGTGGCCGCCGTCTGCGTCTACCCCGACCTGGTGCACGTCGCCGCCGGGGCGCTGGCCGGCTCGGGGGTGAAGGTGGCCTCGGTGGCCACCGCGTTCCCCAGCGGCCGCTCCTCGCTGGAGGTGAAGGTGAGCGAGACGAAGCTCGCCGTCGCCGCCGGCGCCGACGAGATCGACATGGTGATCGACCGCGGCGCGTTCCTCGCCGGCGACCACCTGAAGGTGTACGAGGAGATCGCCGCGGTGAAGGCCGCCTGCGGCGACGCCCACCTGAAGGTGATCCTGGAGACGGGCGAGCTGGCGACCTACGACAACGTACGCCGCGCCTCCTGGCTCGCGATGCTGGCCGGGGGCGACTTCATCAAGACGTCCACCGGCAAGGTGTCCCCTGCGGCGACGCTCCCCGTCACGCTGATCATGCTGGAGGCGGTGCGCGACTTCCGCGACGCCACCGGGCGGCAGGTCGGCGTCAAGCCCGCCGGCGGCATCCGCACCACCAAGGACGCGATCAAGAACCTCGTCCTGGTCAACGAGACCGCGGGCGACGACTGGCTGAGCCCCGACTGGTTCCGCCTGGGCGCGTCATCCCTGCTGAACGACCTGCTGATGCAGCGTCAGAAGCTCGCCACCGGCCGCTACGCGGGCCCCGACTACTTCACTCTGGACTGATGGCGATGTCGATGTTCGAGTACGCCCCCGCGCCCGAGTCACGCGACGTCGTCGACATCAAGCCGTCCTACGGCCTGTTCATCGGCGGCGAGTTCACCGACGGCTCCGGACCGTCGTTCAAGACCGTCAACCCCGCCACCGAGGAGACGCTCGCCGAGGTCGCCACCGCGTCCTCCGACGACGTCGACCGCGCCGTCCAGGCCGCGCGCAAGGCGTTCGACGCCTGGAGCGGGCTGCCCGGCAGCGAGCGGGCCAAGTATCTGTTCAGGATCGCCCGCATCATCCAGGAGCGCGCCAGGGAGCTGGCCGTGCTGGAGTCGCTCGACAACGGCAAGCCGATCCGCGAGTCGCGGGACGTCGACGTGCCGCTGGTCGCCGCCCACTTCTTCTACTACGCGGGGTGGGCCGACAAGCTCTCCCACGCCGGGTTCGGGCCCGACCCGCGGCCGCTGGGCGTGGCCGGCCAGGTCATCCCGTGGAACTTCCCGCTGCTCATGCTCGCCTGGAAGATCGCGCCCGCGCTGGCGTGCGGCAACACGGTGGTGCTCAAGCCCGCCGAGACCACGCCGCTGACCGCGCTGCTGATCGCGGAGATCTGCCAGCAGGCCGAGCTGCCGCCGGGCGTGGTCAACATCGTCACCGGCGCGGGCGAGACCGGCGCGGCCGTGGTCGCGCACCCCGACGTGAACAAGGTGGCCTTCACCGGCTCCACCGACGTCGGCCGCCTCATCGCCCGCACGGTCGCAGGCTCCGGCAAGAAGCTCACGCTGGAGCTGGGCGGCAAGGCCGCCAACATCGTGTTCGAGGACGCCGCGCTCGACCAGGCGGTCGAGGGCATCGTCAACGGCATCTTCTTCAACCAGGGCCACGTGTGCTGCGCGGGCTCGCGGCTGCTGGTGCAGGAGTCGATCCAGGAGGAGCTGCTGGCGGCGCTCAAACGCAGGCTGGCCACGCTGCGGCTGGGCGATCCGCTCGACAAGAACACCGACATCGGCGCGATCAACTCGGCCGAGCAGCTCGCCAAGATCCGGCAGCTCTCGGAGGCCGGCGAGTCGGAGGGCGCCGAGCGCTGGTCGCCCGCCTGCGAGCTGCCCGGGCGCGGCTACTGGTTCCCGCCCACCCTGTTCACCGGGGTGGCGCAGTCCCACCGGATCGCCCGGGAGGAGATCTTCGGCCCGGTGCTGTCGATCCTCACCTTCCGCACCCCCGCCGAGGCCGTCGAGAAGGCCAACAACACCCCGTACGGCCTGTCGGCGGGCATCTGGACGGAGAAGGGCTCGCGCATCCTCTGGATGGCCGACAAGCTCAGGGCCGGCGTGGTGTGGGCCAACACCTTCAACCGGTTCGACCCGGCCTCGCCGTTCGGCGGCTACAAGGAGTCGGGGTACGGGCGCGAGGGCGGGCTCCGCGGTCTGGAGGCCTACCTTGACGTGTGACCACCGCCGCGGCCGTCGGCGCCGGACGCGCGCCCAGGCCACCCGCGGCCACGCCTTCGCCCGTTCCGGCCGTCCCGTCCGCACCGGCTGGTACGCCCATCGCTGCGGCGTGAGCCGGTGCGGCCAGGTGTTCGTGCCGGTCGAGACAGCCCAGGAGATCACGTGGAGGGGGCGCGGCGATGAGTAGGCTGGCCGTCAGGAAGACCTACAAGCTGTTCATCGGCGGGGCGTTCCCGCGCTCGGAGAGTGGGAGGTCCTATCCCGTGACCTCGCCGAAGGGTGACTTCCTCGCCAACGCGTCCAGGGCCTCGCGCAAGGACGCGCGCGACGCGGTGTCGGCCGCCCGCAAGGCGTTCCCCGGCTGGTCCGGCGCGACCGCCTACAACCGCGGCCAGATCCTCTACCGGATCGCCGAGATGCTGGAGGGCCGCCGCGCCCAGTTCGCCGACGAGCTCGGCCTGGGCAAGAAGGCCGCGCTGGAGTCGGTGGACGCGGCGATCGACCGGCTGGTCTGGTACGCGGGCTGGTCCGACAAGATCACGTCCGTGCGCGGCACCGCCAACCCGGTGGCGGGTCCGTACTTCAACCTGTCCACGCCCGAGCCCACCGGGGTGGTCGCCGTGGTGGCGCCCGCCGACCCGCTGCTCGGGCTGGTCTCGGTGGTGGCCCCGGTGATCGTCACCGGCAACGCGTGCGTGGTGGTCGCCGCCGAGCGGACCCCGCTCCCGGCGATCACCCTGGCCGAGGTCCTGGCCACGTCCGACCTGCCGGGCGGGGTGGTCAACATCCTCACCGGCCACCAGGCGGAGCTGGCCCCCTGGCTGGCCGCGCACATGGACGTCAACGCCCTCGACCTGACCGGGGTGACCGACGCCGACCTGGCGCTGCGGTGCGAGCAGGACGCGGCCGAGAACCTCAAGCGGGTGCTCGGCCCGGCCGGCGACGACTGGTCCGGCGACCCCGGCCTGGGACGCATGACCGCGTTCCTGGAGACCAAGACGGTCTGGCACCCGATGGGGGTCTGAGAGGGCTAGGGTCGGTGCCGTGCCGAGACGGATGACGATCTGGCTGGCGCTGGGCCTCCTGCTCGCGGGATGCGGCGGCGAACCCCGCCCCGCGTCCCGCACGCCGGTCCCGTCGGCCGCCGTGCCCTCCACTCCTGCGGCCTCCACCTCGGCGGCCTCGACCCCCACCGCGCTCCCGAGCGTCGAGCCCCGGGCCGGCAAGCGGGGCCGGCACGCCGACGACGCCGACGACGACGGCCGCGCCGACCTGGTCGTCGAGGCCCGCACCCGCGACGGCCTGCCGTTCCGCACGGTCGTCCACGGCTCGCCGCGCGGTCTGGACCCGGGAAGGCAGACCGGCGCCACGTCGAAGACGTCCTGCTTCATGCGGCTCGACCAGGCCAACTGGGCGGCCGACTTCGACGGCGACGGCTTCGGCGACATCCTCGGCACCGCGCGGGAGGGCGAGGACGGGAGCCGCCCGTGTGTCCTGTGGGGGCCGCACGGCCTCGCGCCGGGGAAGAAACCGGTTCGGCTGCGGGCGGAGACGGACGTCGTGGCCGACGCCGCCGTCGCCGGTGACTTCGACGGCGACGGCGCCGCCGACCTGGCGATGCCGAGCACGCCCGAAGGCAGTTTGTTCCACTCCGACCTGGTCGTCCTGTACGGTCCCTTCCGCCGTGACGGGACACCGGCCCGCCAGACCGTCCAGGCGTCGCCGTCCGGCGACGAGTTCCGGCGGCTGACCGTCGACAGGATCGAGGGCCAGCGCGCGACAGGGCTGATCGTGCACGAGCCCGACGACGGCGAGCAGACCGCCTCCTGGCTGCTCCGCGCCGGGCCCGGCGGCCTGGACAAGGCGGGACACAAGCTCAACGACGGGTCGTCCGCCGCGTTCGGCGACTTCGACGGCGACGGCACCAGGGACGTCGCCGTGGGCGACAACGGGAGCCGCAACAACGAGCCCGGCTACGAGACCGAGCCGCCCTCCGTCCACCACACGGTGACCGTCTACTACGGGAACGGCCGCACCTGGACGTTCACCGGCACCGCGGGCACGATGGCCGCCGGCGACTTCGACGGCGACGCCCGCGACGACCTCGCCTTCGGCGGCGGCCACGAGTACGGCCCGCGTCAGCCGGTCCTGGTCTTCCGCGGCGCCCCGGACGGCCTGCGCCCCGGCGGCGCACTCGACGGCGTGAGCCCGGCCTGGCCGCGGACCGCGGGCGACTTCGACGGCGACGGGGACGACGAACTCGTCCTCTCCCACGGTCAGGACAGCGTGAAGATCATCGTGACGGACGGGACGAAGGTCCTGTCCCGCTTCGGCGTGCCGCCCGGTGGCGGCCGCTCAGCTGGAGAAACCCGGCGGCCGGATCGGCGGGTGGGCGGTCTGTAGCTGGGCCGCGAGGCCGAGCAGGTGGGGTTCGCCGCCCGGCGGGGCGATGAGCTGCACGGCGATCGGCAGCCCGCTGGAGTGGGTGGCGACGGGCACCGCCATCGCGGGCCAGCCGCACATGTTCCACGCGCCGGTCGCGGACGCGTACCTGACGTTGACCAGGGCGTTGCGGACGAAGCCGCGCTCGCCCCACCGCTCGGCCTTCGGCGGGATCGCGGCCAGCGCGGGCGTGACGAGCACGTCGGCGTCGCCGAACCACTGGTCGGCGCCGTAGCCGCGCCACCGGTCGCGGCCCCGGTCGCCGTTCGCGCCCAGGCGGTTGAGCACCCGCCCGGCCCTGGCCAGGGCGCGGCTGCGGCGCTCCAGCGCGTGCGGGTCGTGCGGGGCGGCGGACTCGGCGGCCCTGGCCAGCCAGGCGGCCATCGTGGCGGTGGCGAGCCAGGCGGGGAACCGGTTCGTCCGCTCGACCACCGTGTGGCCGGCCTGCCGCAGCGTCTCCGCGGCCCCGCGCACCGCCGACCGGAACTCGCCGTCCATCGGCGCCCCCACCGGTAACGGCTGCGGCGCGTACGCCACCCGTAGGTCGAACGGCTCCGGCCCGTTCTTCGGCGGCGGCGGCTCCCACACCGCCTCGTCGTCCGCCCACACCGAGCGGAGCGGCGGCCGGCTCGGCTCGGTGCGGCGGCCGGACCGCCACGCCTCGGCCAGCGACGGGTCCGCGGCCAGCACGGACAGCATCAGCGCCAGGTCGGGGATGTTCGCGGCGATCGGCCCGTTCTCCGACAGTCCCCGCCAGTCGTCCGTCGGGGCCGGGACCAGGCCGGTGCCCGGCTTGAGCGCCGGCACGCCGCAGCACGCCGCCGGGATGCGCAGCGAGCCCATGCCGTCGTTGCCGAGCGCGAGCGGCACCATGCCCGCCGCCACGGCCGCGGCGCTGCCGGACGACGACCCGCCCGCCGTGCGCGCGGTGTCCCACGGGTTGCGTACGGTGCCGTACACGCTGTCGCCGAACCCCACCAGCGTCAGCTCGGGCAAGTTCGTCAGCCCGATCACCACCGCGCCCGCCGCCCGCAGCCGCGCGACCGTCTCGTGGTCGGCGGTCTTCGGCTCGGCGGACGTGGCCGCCGAGCCGGCCCGCATCGGCTCGCCGGCGACCTCCAGGTTGTCCTTGACCGCGACGGGGACCCCGGCCAGCGGGAGCTCCGACAGGTCGCGCCGGTCCTGGACGTCCTCCGCCTCCTTGAGAACGCGCTCGCGCACCGCGCGGAACGCGCCCACCCGCGGGTCGCGCTCGGCGATGGCGCGCAGATGATCCTCGGCCACCGCCGCGGCCGCTACCTTGCCCTGACGTACGGCCGCCGCGATCTCCGTGGCGGACCTGCCTGCCCACGACATGCATAGAGTGTGCAGGTTTCTACTCTTCTGCGCGAGGCTCTTTTCGCGGCTTCTGCTCCCTGCCCGCCTGTTTGAGCGCGAGCCGCAACGCGTACTCGATCTGCGCGTTGACGCTGCGGAGGTCGTCGGCCGCCCATTTCGCGATCGCGTCGTAGACGGCCGGGTCGAGGCGCAGCAGGAGCTTCTTCCGCTCAGGCATACAAGCTGCCGGCGTTCACCACCGGCTGGGTCGCCCGGTCGCCGCACAGGACGACCAGGAGGTTGGACACCATCTGCGCCCGCCGCTCCTCGTCGAGGTCGACCACGCCCTCCGAGGAGAGCCGGTCGAGCGCGAGCTGGACCATGCCGACCGCGCCCTCGACGATCCGCGTGCGCGCCGCCACCACCTGGCCGGCCTGCTGGCGGACCAGCATGGCCTGGGCGATCTCGGGGGCGTAGGCGAGGTGGGTGATGCGGGCCTCCAGGATCTCGATCCCCGCCAGGTCGGTGCGGTCGCGCAGCTCGGCGGTCAGCTCGGTGGCCACCTCGGCGCCGTCGCGCAGGCTGGTGCGCGCGGGGTCGTGGGAGTCGTAGGGGTGCGTGGTCGCCAGGTGGCGGACCGCCGCCTCCGACTGGATCGCGACGTACTCCTCGTAGTCGTCGACCGAGAACACGGCCTTGGCGCTGTCGACCACCTTGTAGACCACGACCGCGGCGATCTCGACCGGGCTGCCGTCGGCGTCGTTCACCTTCAGCTTGGCCGTCTCGAAGTTGCGCACCCGCAGCGTGACCTTGCGCTTGGTGGTGAGCGGCAGCACCCACTGGAACCCGGCGTCGGACACCGAGCCGACGTAGCGGCCGAGGAACTGCACGACCTTGGCCTCGTTCGGGTTGACGATCGTGAAGCCGCTGGCGGTCACCAGCACCAGCACGCCCCAGATCGAGCCGAGCACGATCAGCAGCACCGGCGACCCCAGGCCGAACAGCACCGCGCCGCCCAGCACCAGCAGGACGAGCAGCACCACGAACCCGTTGATCCTGAACGCACGTCGTTCCATGGCGTCTCCTTGCTATCTAAGTGATATCACTATGCTATCTCACTAAGCTCATGCGCGTGCATCAGGATCACGTCTCGCTCGCCACCGGCCAGCGCTCGCTCGGAGACCCCGCGATCGCCTATCCGCTCCGGCCGCCGCTCACCCGCGGCTGCCCCCGCACCAGCACCGGCCGGATCGCCTATCCCGTCGAGGTCGACTACGCCTACGACCGGGTGCCCGCCGGCCTGTTCGACCAGCCGCCCGGCCCCGACATCGCGCGGTGGGCGCCGCTGCTGCCGCCGCTGTCCGCGCCCACCCTCGGCGAGGGCGGCACCCCGCTGCTGGAGGCGTGCGGCGTGCTCGTCAAGGACGAGTCGCGCAACCCGACCTGGTCGCACAAGGACCGGCTGAACCGCGTCACCGTCAGCGCCGCGCTCGCCGAAGGCGCGCCCGGCGTCGTCGTCGCCTCCTCCGGCAACCACGGCGCCTCGGCCGCCGCCTACGCCGCCCGCGCCGGGCTGCCCGCGATCGTGCTCGCCTCCGCCGGCTCGCCGCCCGCCGTGCAGTCCTTCGTCCGCGCGTACGGGGCGGCGGTGTTCAGCGTGCCGGCCGAGCGGCGCTGGCCGCTGATGACGGAGATCGTGGACCGGCTCGGCTACCACCCGGTCAGCAACCAGACGGTCACCCACACCGGCCACCCGTACGGGCCCGAGGGCTACAAGACGATCGCGTACGAGCTCTTCGTCCAGCTCGGCCGGGCGCCCGCAGCGGTCTTCGCGCCGACCGGTTACGCCGAGCTGCTGTACGGGGTGTGGAAGGGCTTCACCGAGCTGCGACGGCTCGGGGTCGCGGGGACCGCGCCCCGGATGTTCTCCTGCGAGCCCGCTGCCGGAGGCCCGCACGCGCGGGCCGTCGCCTCAGGCGCCCCGGCCGCGATCGTCGAGGTCGGTCCGACGGACGCGTACGGGATCGCCTGCCCCGCCGGCGGTCACCGGGGCGTGCGCGCGGTCACCGACAGCGGCGGCGGCACGGTCCTGGTCACCGACGAGGAACTGCGCGCGGCCCAGCGCGACCTCGGTCGGGAAGGGCTCTGGCAGGAGCTGTCCGGCGCGGCCGGGCTGGCGGGCTACCGGAAGCTGGGGGCGGTGTTCGACGGGCCTGTGGTGTGCGTGGGCACGTCCAGCGGGTTCAAGGACGTCGGCGTGGGGTCGGCGGACATCGCCGTGGCGACGACCTTCGACGAGGTGGCGGCGAACCTTCCCGCGGGTTCGTGAACCTGGCTAGGTAGGCGAGAGTTTCCCCTACGCCGTGGGTGCTCCTCTAGTTTTTCAGCCACACCCGCAGTGGGCCGAGCGGGGTGAAGCCGTGCTCGGCGGCCGGTGCCGGGTCGATCTCGTAGCCGACCAGGTCGCGGCCGGGGAAGAGAGCGGCGGCCTGGGTCCTGACGTGCGGCCAGGCGTCGTCGCCGAACACGTTGGACACGCCCACGGTCCTGCCGCCCGGCGTCTCGTTGAGGACGAACCCGGACGCCGTCCCTTCTTCCGCCCACAGGAGCTTGACGGACGGGTCGCCGAGCAGGGCGGCGGTGAACAGGCCGCCTTGGCCCCCCCACGCCTCCTCCCAGGCGCGCAGCGTCTCCGCGTCCCGCACCACGCGCCATCGGATGTCGCGTGCGGCTCCCTGACGAGCATCCGGCCCGGCGTGGAGCCAGGTGGCTTCGAAGAGCAGCTCGAAGCCGGGCAGGGTGAGTGCGGCGAAGCTGTCCTTGACAGAGGCGCCGGGGGTGTCGTCGATGAAGGGGAGGATGTCGGCGTCCGTCGCCTCCGGGGACAGGGTGACGGCGTCGGGATAGTAGGGCGGGGTGCGGCGCGGATTCGTCCAGGCCCGTGGGGTGAAGGCGCCGGGGAGACCGTGCGCGCGACACAGGGCATCGCACCAGGCGGCGTTGTTCAGCGCCGCTTCCTCGATCATCTGGCGCCCTGGGTGGCGGTCATCGGGTCCTCCTCGTGGGGGTGGCCGTCAGGGGGTCCTCGGGCCAGGGGTGCTTCGGGTAGCGGCCGCGCATCTCGGCGCGTACGGACCGGTAGGCGTCGCGCCAGAACGACGCCAGGTCCGCCGTGACCGCCACCGGGCGGCCCGCGGGCGAGAGCAGGTGGATCAGCAGCGGCACGCCCGCGATCAGGGGCGCCTCCTGCCAGCCGAACAGCTCCTGCAGCTTCACCGCCAGCACCGGCTGCTCGCCCGAGTAGTCGATCCTGACCCGCGAACCGGTGGGCACCTCGACCCGCTCCGGCGCCACCGCCTCCAGCCGCTCGCTCCACGGCACCAGGCGGCGCAGCGCCGCGGCCACGTCGATCCGCTCCAGGTCGGCGCGGCGGCGGGCGCGGGACAGCTCAGGCTCCAGCCACCGGTCGGCCAGGGCTACCAGGTCGCTCACGTCGGGCCACGGCTCACCCGCCGCGCGGTGGCAGAACGCCAGCCGGTCCCTGACCGCGCGTGCCTCCTTCGTCCAGGTCAGCACCTCTTCGGTACGGAGCCCGTACAGGAGAGCGTCGCGCACGTCGGCGTCCGGCAGCGGCGTGGCGGACAGCTCGACGGCGCCCAGCCGCTCGACCAGCCGCGCCGTCACGTCACCCCGCTTCGATCCGGGCGGCGCTTTCCAGGCGACCTCCTCCCCGACCGTCACCGGGTACGCCTGCCTGGCGATCTCCTCGTCGATCACCACCGCCTGGCGGATCCGCGCCGACGCCGACCCGGTCGGGCGGTCGGCCACCGCGACGGCCAGCCACTGCGCCGACGCCAGCTTGGAGCCCTCCGCGAGCTGGGCTTCCGTGCCGGACGCCATGAGGTACCCGCCCCCTCGCCGCCGTGCCACCCTCTCGGGAAACGCCAGCGCCACGGCCAGCCCGGCCACCTCGTCCTGGGTTTTCGGGGCGGGTGCGTCGTTCTTGGTGGGTTCTGTGGCCGTCCGTCCCTCCGTGCGGGCCCTTCCCCTGCCGTCCGGAGAGGACCGGTCGGGGGCGGCGTCCCTTTCCCGGGTCCGGTGGCCCGCAGTACGGGAGAGGCGCCGCGTCTCGGCGCGCCAGCGAGCCGTGAAGGCGTCACGCCCGCGACGGGCCGCACGCCAGACCTCCACCAGATCGTCGCCCGCGTCGCGCGGAAGCTGCTCCGACAACAGGGCGATCACCTCGGCGGCCTCGGGGCCCACGTCGAGCAGAGCCCGTGCCAGCCGAGGATGCACCCCCGCCAACGCCATCCGCCGCCCCCGCTCAGTAACCCGCACGGACATGACCGCCCCACCGGGGGAGGCCCTCTGCACCGCGTCCTTTCCAGGCGCGCCGTCTCCCTGGTGGACGGGGGACGTCGCCTGCGCCGCGTTCCTTCGAGATGTGCTGTCTCTCTGGGCGGTTCCTTGTGCTGGCGTGTCCGTTCGAGGCGCGTTGTCATCCTGGGTGGCGGGGGAGGTCCTCTGCGTCGACGCGTCCGTTGGAGGCGCGCCATCTCCCTGGGAGACAGGGGGCGTCGCCCGCGTCACGTCCCTTTGAGGTGCGCTGTTTCCCCCGGTTGGGGTGGTTGTACGGGCCGGAGTGGGTTGGACGGCGCCCAGGGTGTGCAGGGTGGTGAGTGCGGCGGCGAGGGCGGCGGGCGGGGGTGGGTCGAGAAGGGCCAGGCCGGAGCCGTCGGGGGAGCCCCAGCAGGCCGCCTGGAGGGCGAACGACGTCAGGTCGGCGAGGGCGATCTCCGGGCTCGGCTGGTCGGGCAGGCGGTCGTGGTCGGTGGCGGACCAGCAGCGGTAGACGGCGCCGGGCGCCTCACGCCCGGCGCGGCCCGCGCGCTGGCCGGCCGAGGACCTGGAGACCCGCACCGTGGTGAGGGAGCCGAGACCGCGGGCGTGGTCGGTGCGCGGCTCGCGGGCCAGACCGGAGTCGACCACGACCCGCACGCCGGGCACGGTCAGGCTGGACTCGGCGACCGAGGTGGCCAGCACCACGCGCCGGGACGCGCCGGGGGAGAGCACCGCGTCCTGGACCCGGGCCGGGGCCTGGCCGTGCACCTGGAGCACCTCGACGCCGTCGAGCATCGCCGCCACCCGGGCGATCTCGCCGACGCCGGGCAGGAAACAGAGCACGTCGCCGTCCCGTTCGGCGAGCGCCCGCCGGACGACCCCGGCGACGTGCGACAGCAGGGCGGGGTCGACGCGCAGTCCGTGCGGCGGGGCGACCGGGCGCGGCGGCGGCGCCCACACGACGTCGACCGCGTGCGTGACGGCGGACGCCGCCACCACCGGCCCGCCGAGCAGCCGGGCCCAGGGGGCGGCGTCGGCGGTGGCGGAGGCGGCGATCAGCCGCAGGCCGGGCCGGAGCGTCTCGCGGACGTCCAGCAGGAACGCCAGCGCCGTGTCGGCGTCCAGGTGGCGTTCGTGGCATTCGTCAAGCATGACGGCGTCCACCCCGGTCAGCTCCTGGTCCCGCTGGAGCCGTTGCAGCAGCACGCCGGTGGTGACGACCTCCACCATCGGGTTGGCGCCGGTGTGGCGCTCGCCCCGGATCGCGTAGCTGACGCCCATCCGCCGGGCCGCCGCGCGCACCGCCAGCCGCCTGGGCTCGGCCACCACCACCCGCATGCCCGCCTCCGCCAGGGCGAGCGGCGCGACCGTCGTCTTCCCCGTACCGGGCGGAGCGGTCAGCACGGCACTGCCGTGCGCGTCCAGCGCGGCGAGCAGATCCGGCAGCACACGCCGAATCGGCAACGTGTCAGGCGGCGTCTCAGACGGTGGCATGGGCGGCGGAGAGCACCGAGTCGAGCAGGCCGGGGAAACGGGCGTCGAGGTCGTCGCGGCGCAGGCTCATGAGCTTCTGCCTGCCGTCCTGCTTGGTCATGACCACGCCGGCCTCGCGCAGCGCGCGGAAGTGGTGGGAGGCGGTGGACTTGTGCACGCCCAGGTTGCGGCCCACGTCGCCGCAGGTCATCTCGCCCGCCGCGGCCAGGCGGGCGACGGCCTCCAGGCGTACGGGGTCGGACAGCGCTCGCAGCACCTCGGTGAGCTCGATGTCATCGGTGGCCGGATGGGGCAGGGCGCGCATGCACCCCAAGATACCGGGTTTTATTGTTTGACAACGATCCAACAGTGCGTCAGTTTGATGGGCATCCAATTGATCCATCGGAGGACCAGTGAATCGCCGGCTCTATCCCCTCGCCGCCGGGAACTTCGCCGTCGGCACCGGCATGTTCGTCACCGCGGGCCTGCTCACCCCGATCGCCGCCGACCTGGACGTGTCCGTGGCCGCCGCCGGCCAGCTGATGACCGTGTTCGCGCTGGCGTACGCCGTGTTGTCGCCCTTGCTCGCCGCCGTGACGGCGGCGATGCCGCGGCGGACGCTGCTGCTGCTCGGGCTGGGTGTGTTCGTGCTGGGCAACGTGCTGACCGCCGTGGTGCCCGGTTACCCGCTGGTGGTGGCCACGCGGGTGCTCGCCGCCGCGGGGGCCGCGATGTTCACGCCGACCGCGTCGGGGGTGGCGGCCGCGCTGGCCGGTCCCGAGCATCGGGGGCGGGCGCTGGCGCTGGTGATGGGCGGGCTGAGCGTGGCCACCGCCATCGGCGTGCCGCTCGGCACGTGGATGGGCGCGGCGTACGGGTGGCGGGCCACCATCTGGCTGGTGGCGGGGCTGGCGGTGCTCGGCTTCGCCGGGATCGCGGCCCTGGTGCCCGACGTGCGGATCGCGGTCTCCGGCAGGCTGGGCGAGCGGTTCGCGCCGCTGGCCGACCGGGGCGTGCTCGCGGTGCTGGCGACGCAGCTGCTGATGTTCGCCTCGGCCTTCGCCGCCTACACCTACATCGGCGCGCTCTTCGACCTGCCGCTGCCGGCCGTGCTGTGGGCGTGGGGCGTGGGCGCCATCGTGGGCAACCAGCTCGGCGGCCGGCTCACCGACGCGTACGGGCCGCGCCGCATGGTGCTGGGCGGGCTGGCGGCGTCCACGCTGCTCATGGCCCTGATCCCGGTCGCCAATCTGGCCCTGCCGGTCGCCCTGGTCTGGGCGTTCCTGTGGGGCGCGCTGGGCTGGCTGGTGGCGCCCGCGCAGCAGTATCGGGTGGTCGCGGCGCTGCCGGGCAACGTGCCGGTCGGGCTCGGCCTGCTGTCGTCTGCGCAGTACACGGGGCTCGTGCTGGCGGGCGTCGCCGGCGGGCTGGTGCTCGACGGGTACGGGCGAGCAGGCGTGATCGCGCTGGCCACCGGGCTCGGCCTGGCGACGGTGCTCTTCACCCTCGCGACCTACCGCCCGGCGGTGGGCGGTCAGCCCAGGGCGGGGATCCAGCCGAGCGTCACCGCGAGGATGACGAGGAAGCCCAGGGCGAGCCGGTAGACGACGAAGCCCGTGAAGCTGTGGGTGCTGATGTAGCGCAGGAACCAGGCCACGGCGGCGTAGCCCACGATGAAGGAGATCACCGTGGCCAGGATCGTGGGCCCCCAGGCCGGGGTCTCGGCGCCGCCGATCTCCGAGAGCTCGTACAGGCCCGAGGCCAGGACGGCCGGGATGGCCAGCAGGAACGAGTAGCGGGCGGCCTCCTCGCGCCGGTAGTCGAGCAGGAGGCCGGCCGTGATGGTGCCGCCCGAGCGGGAGACGCCGGGGATGAGGGCCGCCGCCTGGGCGAACCCGTACACCACGGAGTGCGGCACGTTGAGGTGCTTGGCAAGCGTGAGCTTGTTGCGCGCGGTGCGGTCGGCGAACCACAGGATGAGACCGAACAGGATGAGCGTGGTGCCGACCAGCCGCAGGTCGCGGAAGACGCCCTCGATCTGGTCCTTGAGCAGCAGGCCGAGCAGGGCGATGGGGATGCTGCCGAGGATCACGTACCAGCCCATGCGGGCGGCGACGTGGGAGCGCAGGGCGGGGGTCCACAGGGAACGGGTCCAGGTGGAGGTGATCTCCCAGATGTCCTTCCTGAAGTAGATCAGGACCGCCGCTTCCGTGCCGAGCTGGATGACCGCGGTGAACGCGGCACCGGGGTCCTTCCAGCCGAAGAACGCCGAGGCGACGCGGATGTGGGCGCTGGAGGAGATCGGCAGGAACTCCGTCAGCCCCTGCAGCAATCCCAGCACCACGGCTTCCATCCAGCCGATCACGCCTGCACCTTCCCCCGATAGGAGCGCACGATGTAACGAGGTGAGGCTAGCGGAAACGGCGGCCCGCCAAGGCCAGTCGCGGCTGGTCGCCGCGCGCAGTTCACCCGCTGGTCACCCAGGCTCCGGCGTTGTCCCGGGCGAAGTCCGCGAAGTCCTTGGCGGGGCGGCCCAGCGCGGCCCGCACGCCGTCGGCGACGTGGGCGTTGCGGCCGTCGAGTGTCTCCGTGAACAGCATGGTCAGCATCTCGATCTCGTCCTCCGGCACGCCGTGCTCGGCCGCGCCCGCCGCGTACTCCTCGGTGGTGATCGGCACGTACATGATGTCGCGGCCGGTCGCCTTGGACAGCTGGGCCGCCACGTCGGCGAAGGTGAGCGCTCGCGGCCCCGTCAGCTCGTACAGCCTGCCCGCGTGCCCGTCCTCGGTGAGCGCGGCCACCGCGACGTCGGCGATGTCGTCCACGTCCACGAACGGCTCGGCCACCTCTCCGGCGGGCAGCGCGATGACGCCGTCGCGTACCGGCTCCAGCAGGTAGCCCTCCGAGAAGTTCTGCATGAACCAGGCGCACCGCACGATCGTCCAGGCGACGCCCGACTCGCGCACCACCTGCTCGGCGGCCTCGGCGAGCGGCTCGCCCCGGCCCGACAGCAGGACCAGCCGCTCGACGCCGGCCGCCGCCGCGTGCTCGGTGAACGCCCGCACGTCGTCCAGCGCGCCCGGGACCGCCACGTCGGGATAGTAGGAGATGTACGCGGCGCGCGCCCCGTGGAGGGCGGCCTTCCAGGTGCCGCGGTCCGCCCAGTCGAAGGGCGGGGTGCCGGTACGGGAGCCGACCCGTACGGGCTGTCCGAAGAGCCTGTCTGCGATCCGGCGGCCGGTCTTGCCGGTCCCGCCCGTTACCAGGATGGTCATGCCCTCTAGTAAGCCGTCTGCCGGTGAGACTCTCCATGGTTGAGAAGCGCAATGGCATATGCGATCGTCTAACCATGGATCACCTGGCGGCGCTGCTCGACGGCCCGCGCGCCCGTGGCGCGTTCCTGCTGAGAGTCCTCCTCGACCCGCCCTGGGCGATGCGCGTGCAGGACGAGGCCCCGCTCACGCTGCTGGCCATGGTGCGCGGCGAGGCGTGGATCGTCCGCGACGGCCTGACGCGGGTGGGGCCGGGCGAGGTGGCCGTGGTGTGCGGGCCGGAGCCCTACGTGGTCGCCGACCGGCCCGGCACCCCGCCGCAGATCGTCATCCATCCCGGCGAGCGGTGCACCACCCTCGACGGCGAGTCGCTCTACCAGGCGATGCACCTGGGCGTGCGCACCTGGGGCAACGACCCCGACGGCGCCAGCTCCATGATCGTCGGCACCTACCTGATGGCCGGGGAGGTCAGCGGGCGGCTGCTGCGGGCGCTGCCGCCGCTGCTCGTCCAGCCCGGCGGGCCGCTCATCGAGATGCTGGGCGAGGAGGTGGTCAAGAACGAGCCCGGGCAGGAGGCGGTGCTCGACAGGATGCTCGACCTGCTGCTCATCGCCACGCTGCGCGGGTGGTTCGCCACCGGGGAGGCGCCGGCGTGGTACCGGGCGCAGAGCGACCCTGTCGTGGGCAAGGCCATGCGGATCATGCAGAACAACCCCGCGCACCCGTGGACGGTCGCCGCGCTGGCCGCCGAGGTGGGGGTCTCGCGTGCCTCGCTGGCCAGGCGGTTCACGGACCTGGCGGGCGAGCCGCCGATGGCGTTCCTGACCGGGTGGCGGCTGGCCCTGGCCGCCGACCTGCTCCGCGAGCCCGAGGCGACCGTGACCTCGGTCGCCAGGAAGGTCGGCTACGGCAGCCCGTTCGCGCTCAGCGCGGCCTTCAAACGGGCCCACGGCGTCAGCCCGCAGGAACACCGGGTGGGGGCCGGCCGGTGAAACCGCTGCTGCTCCTGGACGTGGACGGGGTGCTCAACCCCACCGGTCGCCCGTCCCCCGACTTCCGCCGCTACCGGTGCACGATCGGCAGCACCGTCTACACCGTGCACCTCAACCAGCGCCACGGCACCCGGCTGATGGAGCTCGCGCTGGAGACCGGCTCCGAGCTGGTGTGGGCGACGACCTGGGAGCAGCACGCCAACGAGTGGATCGCGCCCCGGCTCGGCCTGCCGCCGCTGCCCGTCATCGAGATGGCGCCCGGCGAGAACGGGAGCCGGCACGGCGAGATGTTCAAGACCCGCCACGTGGCCGACTACGTCGGCGACCGGCCGTTCGTCTGGTTCGACGACCAGGTCTACCAGGAGGACGAGGACTACCTCAGGGCTCGTCAGGGTCTCGGCGAATTCCTGCTCGTCCACGTGCCCGGCAGAGTGGGTCTGACCAGCCGACATCTGGCCGCCGCGCGGGAGTGGCTGACCCTTACAGGGTTTTCTCAGGGTCAGTAGTGGGAGAAGAGAGCGAGGCTCGTGCGTTCTTCTCAGTAGAACGTCATCACACGGAGGGACACCATGTACCGCTCACGACAGCACCGGATGCTCGCCGGCGTCTGCGGAGGCCTCGCCGACAGGTTCGGCCTGTCGCCCACCCTCGTCCGAGTCCTCTGGTTGATCCTCTCGCTCTTCCCCGGCCCGATGTGGGTCGTCTACGTCGTCATGTGGATCCTGGTCCCCGAAGAGCCGAAGAAGTACTGAGGATTATCCTCTAAGGCATGAGGGCAAGGCCGCTGACACTGATCCAGGACGAGCTCGTCGACTACGACAAGGCGATGGAGCGCATGGCCGAGCTGGTCGACGAGCGCCAGCGCGACGCGCGGCCGGACACGCTCTGGCTGCTCAGCCACCCGCAGGTCTACACGGTCGGCCGGCGCACCCCGTCGGCCCACCTGCCCGACCCGTCGCGCGGCATCCCGGTCGTGGAGACGGGCCGGGGCGGGCAGCTCACCTACCACGGCCCCGGCCAGCTCGTCGGCTACCTGATCGTCAAGCTGGGCGAGGAGGAGGGCATCGTCGACTACGTGCGCGAGGTGGAGCTGCGCCTGGTCGCCGCCCTCGGCGAGCTCGGCCTGCCCGCCGAGCGGCGCGACACCCCGCCGGGCTCGGAGCTGCTCACCGGCGTGTGGACCGTCGAGAGCGGCCGCAAGATCGTCTCCATCGGGATGCGGCAGAGCCGCGGTGTCACCAGCCACGGCTTCGCACTCAACGTCGACGGCGACCTGATGCCGTGGGACTGGGCGGTGGCTTGCGGGATGCCGGACGTCGACATGACCTCGCTCCAGCGGGAGCTCGGCGACGCCTCGATGGACCGGGTCCGCCCGGTGGTGGCGGCGGCCTTCGAGGCGTCCTGACTCACACGCGCGGGAAAACCTGCACCCCGGCATCATGGCCGGAGCCGTTGAGCTTGCCGTCACAGGTGTGAAGGGGCGCTTCCAGTGCTTCGGCGAGGGCCAGGTAACAGGAGTCGTAAGCGGTGTAGTTGTGCCGCAGCTCCCAGATCCGCTCTGCTATCCCCTTCATCTCGTAGCGCGTGATGTTGAGAGCCAGGTAGTCGGCCCGGGCCTGCTCGGCGATCGCGGCGGGCAGCTTGCCGCCGAGCACCAGTCCGCGCAACGTCGATAGGACCTCCACGTCAAGGAGGTGTGGAGCGTGGACGCTGGCTTGCAGCGCGCTGAGAAGTTCCATGTCAGCGTCGCGGCCCACGAGGGCCTCCACCATGGCGGAGGAATCGATGACTATCATCGCCTGCCCTCGGCTACTGCTTGCAGAATCTCCTCACTCGACGGCCCCTGGGAGCGATCGCGGGCCTTCAGGCGCTTGACGATTTCGGCGTTGGTCGGCCGAGCGGCGATATCGGCTAGTTCTCTGGCGACGTACGCGGAAAGAGACAGGCCGGCCTCAGCCGCACGTGCTTTGAGTTGTTCAGCGATCGGTTCGGGCACGTCGCGAATGTAGAGAGTAGCCATGATGGCGATGCTAGCAAGTTGCTAGCAAGATTTCGCGGCATGGCCGTGGGTTTTGTTCCCTGAGCGGACATGGCGAAGGGATCCGCCTCTTCTCGCAGTTCCCGCTCCCCCGGCCGAGACGGTGCACCTCGGCCGGGGGAGCGGGAGGGGGCGGCGCCCCCTCGCCGGGGGTGCGGGGGCGTGCCCCCGCAGTCACAGCCTGAGCTCTTCGGCGCGGAGCGCCTCCGGGGCGAAGACCTTGCCTTCAGGCGTCCATGGGGACCTCGTCGATGGTGCGGCGGGGGCCGGTGAACCAGTGGCGGGCCGACAGCCACCACCACAGGCCGATGCCGATCAGCACCACGCCCACCGCGATCGGGGCGTAGTTGACCGACGTCCAGGTGAAGTCCTCGTCGCCGGGCACCCCGGCAGGGGAGAACGGCATGATGAAGTACACGCAGACGACCGCGATCTCGATCACCGCGATCCAGCCGAGCACCTTGTACCTGCGCCCGAGCGTCCACGGGCCGGGCTCGAAGCGGTCGCCCATCCGCAGCCGGAGCCAGATCGGGATGAGGAACGCCAGATAGAGCCCGATGACCGCGATCGACACCACGGCGAAGAAGGCCACCGGGGTCGTCAGGCCGGGAGGGGCGTAGAGGGCGGGCAGGGTGATGAAGGCGGCGGCGCCGCAACCGGCCAGGATGGCGTTGACCGGCGTGCGGTTGCGGTCGACCCGCGACCAGAGCCGCCAGCCGGGCACCGCGCCGTCGCGGGCGAACGCGTACGTCATCCGCGACATGGACGTCACGCAGCTCATGCCGCAGAAGAACTGGCCGATGGTGGAGATCGCGAAGATCGCGGTGGCCAGCGGCGAGCTGAGCGCCGTCTCGAAGATCGCGCCGACGAAGCCGCCCTGCTCGTTGATCGCGTCCACGTTCGTGGCCGCGAACAGGAACGCCAGCAGGACGATCCAGCCGCCGATCGCCGAGTAGAAGATCGACTGCCACAGGCCGCGGGCGGCGGCCGTGGAGGCGCCCTGGGTCTCCTCCGACACGTGCGCGCACGCGTCGAAGCCGGTGATCGTGTACTGGGTGAGCAGGAAGCCGAGCGGCAGCACGTACAGCCAGAACGTCAGCCCGTTGGAGCCGTCGCCGAAGCCGGAGTTGTTGATCGTCTCGGTGAACACGAAGCCCACCGACTGGTGCTCGGACGGGCCGAAGACCAGGATCCCGACCACGATGGCGGCGCCGAAGACGTGCCACCAGACGGAGACGTTCTGCAGCAGTGAGATGAGCCGGTGGCTGAAGATGTTGATCAGCGCGTGCAACCCGAGCACGATCACGAACAGCAGGAACGCCTGCGAGAGCGTGCCTTCCCAGGCGCCGCCGGTGAGCCGGGTGAGGGTGATGTTGAGGAAGGTCGCGCAGCCGTAGTCGACGGACGCGGTGACCGCGATGAGGCCGATCAGGTTGAGCCAGCCGGTGAACCAGCCGTGGATCGGCTTGCCCATCTTGGCGGCCCACCAGTAGATGCCGCCCGCGGTCGGGAACGCGGAGACCAGCTCCGACATGCAGAAGCCGATGATCAGGATGAAGAGGGAGATCAGCGGCCAGCCCCAGGAGATGGCGATGGGGCCGCCGTTGTTCCAGGCCTGGCCGAAGGTGGTGAAGCAGCCGGCGAGGATCGAGATGATGGAGAACGAGATGGCGAAGTTGGAGAATCCGCTCCAGGTCCGGGCCAGCTCCTGCTTGTAGCCGAGCTCGGCGAGTCGCTTGGAATCCTCTTCTGTGCTCACTGAGGTCTCCCTGGGGGGCGCGGAGGACGCTCTCTTTGGTCTAGGTTTAGACCATTCTTTGGTATACGTCCAGACCATTTCCGCGGCCCGCGCAAGGAGTTTCGGGCGAGCGGGGCGGGCCGCGGCCCGCCCCCGTCACGTCAGTCCCCGAACACCTCGACCGTGGCCTGGCAGAACGCCTTGAGGTCGTCCGGCTTGCGGCTGGTGACCAGCTTGTTCGGCCCGGCGTCGCAGACCACGACCTCCTCGTCGACCCAGTTCGCGCCGGCGTTGCGCAGGTCGGTCTGGAGGCTCGGCCAGGACGTCATCTGCCGGTCCCGGACGGCGTCGGCCTCGATCAGCGTCCACGGCGCGTGGCAGATCGCCGCGACCGGCTTGCCGCCCTGGAAGAAGTCCTGGACGAACCGCACGGCCTTCGGGTCGGTGCGCAGGAAGTCGGGGTTGGCGACGCCGCCGGGCAGCACGAGCCCGTCGAAGTCGGCCGCCGACACCTCCTCGACCGTGCCGTCCACGGCGAACGTGTCGGCCTTGTCCAGGTGGTTGAACGCCTTGATCTGCCCCGGCTCGGTGGAGATCAGCTTCGGCGTGCCACCGGCCTGCTTGACGGCCTTCCACGGCTCGGTGAGCTCGACCTGCTCGACGCCTTCGGGCGCGACCAGGAAAGCGATGGTCTTGTCCTGGAGCATGATGAAACCCCCTATTTCGTGGTTTCTCACCCCCTATCCGTGAGTTCCCGATCTATACGCGCCGACCATCCGATGCAGCCAGACCAGCGCGTACCCGGCTACCGCGATCGCCGCCAGCAGCGCCCCCGCGATCAGCGCGAACCCGTCCCAGCCGATCCGGTCGACGTTCAGGTACGGGTACACGTACCGCCGGGCCGTCCCCTCCGGCAGCCACGGCGCCCGGAGCAGGACGAAGATCCCGTACGCGACCGGGAACGCCAGCCAGGCGACCGGGGCCGCCCAGCGGGCGGGCCGGTCGCGGTCGAAGGCAAGCCAGTCGGCGACCGCCATCACCGGGGTCACGTAGTGCAGCAGGAGGTTGCCCATCAGGCGCGGGTTGTCGCCGATGAGCTCCAACGGGTTCTCGCCGGCCCGGGAGACGGCGTGGACGGCGCAGGTGGCGACGAGGTACACGGTGACCGCGCCCTTGAGGTCGCCGGAGGTCCGGCGGCCGAAGAGCCGCCAGGTGTAGTAGAGCGCGGCCACGGCGTTGCTCTGGACGGTGAAGAACGCCCACGGGTGCCGGATGGAGACGGCCAGGCAGGTGATCCCGGTGACGGCGGCTAGGACGAGCCCGGCCCGCCATGTCGTTGCCATTGCGGCACCCTACTCGGCCACAGCGCGTGCGTGGCCCACGCCGTCGCGGCGCCGGCCGCGTACCAGAAGAGGTCGGGCGGGTTGAACGTGCTGCCGAGCAGCGGGCGCAGCACCTCGGGGATGCCGAGGAGCTGGGCGAACTCGATCGCCCAGCTCAGCCCGGCCGCGGTGAGCGCGGCGGCCCAGGGGCGCACGCGCGGCCACACGAGCAGGACGAGCAGGTAGATCAGCACCGTGTAGAGCGCGTCGCCGGCGTACTTGGGGACCGGGCCGTCCCAGAGCAGCCGGACGCCGAGTCCGAGGACGACCGTGACGAGGGCGGCCACCATAACCGGCAAACGGGACATTCAGCGGAGCCTAGTAGCATCGCCGTACATGAGCGCGACCATGGTGGTACGGGGGCTGGCTGCCGGTCACGGGGAGCGGGTGCTGTTCACGGGGCTGGACCTGGTCGTGAGCCCCGGCGACGTGATCGGCCTGGTGGGGGCCAACGGCGCGGGCAAGTCGACCCTGCTGCGCATGATGGCCGGCCTCGACCGGCCCGAGGAGGGCGAGATCCGGCTCAGCCCGGCCGCCGCCACCGTCGGCTACCTGCCGCAGGAGCCCGACCGCAGGCCGGGCGAGACCGTGATGGAGTTCCTGGCCCGCCGCACCGGCGTGGCGCGGGCGCAGCGCGACCTGGACACCACCGCGCAGGCCCTGGCCGATCAGGCGCCCGGCGCCGACGACGCCTACAGCGTGGCGCTGGAGCGCTGGCTGGCGCTGGGCGGCGCCGACCTGGACGAGCGCGCCGAGGCGATCGGCCTGCCGGTGGCGCTGGAGCAGCCGATGACCTCGCTGTCGGGCGGTCAGGCGGCCCGCGCCGGGCTGGCCTCGCTGCTGCTCAGCCGCTACGACCTGTTCCTGCTCGACGAGCCCACCAACGACCTGGACCTCGACGGGCTCGACCGGCTGGAGGGCTTCGTCAAGGGCCTGCGGGCGGGCACGGTCGTGGTCAGCCACGACCGCGAGTTCCTGGCCAGGACCGTCACCGACGTGCTGGAGCTCGACCTGGCCCAGCAGCGGATCCACCTGTTCGGCGGCGGCTACCAGGCCTACCTGGACGAGCGCGAGGTCGCCAGGCGGCACGCCAGGGAGCGTTACGAGGAGTACGCCGAGACCCGCGCCGACCTGGAGGGCCGCGCCCGCAGGCAGCGGGCGTGGATGGAGAAGGGCGTCAAGAACGCCCGCCGCAAGATGCCCGACAACGACAAGATCGGGCGCAACGCCCGCGTCGAGACCACCGAGAAGCAGGCCGCCAAGGCCCGGCAGACGGAGAAGCTGCTGGAGCGGCTGGAGGAGGTCGAGGAGCCGCGCAAGGAGTGGGAGCTGCGCATGGAGATCGCCGTCGCGCCCCGCTCCGGCGCGGTGGTGGCCACGCTGCGCGGCGCGGTCGTCAGGCGGGGCGGCTTCACGCTGGGGCCGGTCGACCTGGAGATCGGCTGGGCCGAGCGGGTGGCGATCACCGGGGCCAACGGCTCGGGCAAGACCACGCTGCTCGGCGCCCTGCTCGGGCGCGTCCCGCCGGACGAGGGGCACGCCTCGCTCGGCTCCGGCGTGGTGGTGGGCGAGGTCGACCAGGCGCGCGGGCTGTTCGAGGGGGAGGAGGCGCTGCTCGACGCGTTCACCGCGCACGCCGACCTGGTGCCGGGTGAGGCGCGCACGCTGCTGGCCAAGTTCGGGCTGAAGGCGCACCACGTGCTGCGGCCCGCCTCGACGCTCTCACCGGGCGAGCGCACCCGCGCCGCGCTGGCCCTGCTGCAGGCCAGGGGCGTCAACCTGCTGGTGCTCGACGAGCCGACGAACCACCTCGACCTGCCCGCGATCGAGCAGTTGGAGTCGGCGCTGGCCGGCTATCCCGGCACGCTCCTGCTCGTCACCCATGACCGCCGCATGCTGGAGGCGGTCAGCGTCGGCAGGAGGCTCGTGGTGGACCAGGGACGCGTGTCCGAGTCCCACTGAAAATTTACACCGCACAAAGATACGAAGATGAAACAATTCTCCGTATCTCGTTGACATGCGTAGTTCCTATGGTGTGCCGTGCTCTACACAGATAACCCCCCGCCTGAAGGTGAGGCACACATGAGGAAATGGCTCGCACGCCTGGCAGTGCTGGGCTTCGCGCTATTGGTGGCCGGTCAGGGTCAGGTGGCTCTGGCCCAGGACCCCGCGGCGGGAAAGAAGATCATCCGCGTGGGCGCTACCCAGGCCGTTGACTCCATGAACCCGTTCCTCGCCGTCCGCTTGGTGTCGACCTCGATCCACCGCTGGATGTACGGCTTCCTGACGGTTCCGGACAGCAAGACGCTGCAGCCGAGCCCGGACCTGGCCGAGTCGTGGAGCAGCTCCGAGGACGGTCTGACCTGGACCTTCAAGATCCGCGAGACCAAGTGGTCCGACGGCCAGCCGGTCACCGCCGAGGACGCCGCCTGGACGTTCAACAAGATCATGACGGATGACGCGGCCAAGACCGCCAACGGTCCGGCCGCGGAGAACTTCGAGAGCGTCACGGCCAACGGCCAGGACCTGGTCATCAAGCTGAAGAACCCCCAGGCCTCGATCCTGGAGAACCCGATCCCGATCATGCCCAAGCATGTCTGGGAGAAGGTCGGCAACCTGGCGGACTTCTCCGGCGACCAGTATCCGGCCGTGACCAGCGGCCCGTACATCGCCGTCGAGCACAAGAAGGACCAGTACGTCAAGCTGCAGGCCAACCCGAACTACTGGCGTGGCGCCCCGAAGATCGACGAGCTCCAGGTCGTCTTCTACGAGAACCCGGCCGCGTCCATCATCGGCCTGAAGAACGGCGAGATCGACCTGATCGGCCGGCTCAACCCGCCGGAGTTCGAGTCGCTCAAGGGCGACCCGAACATCGTGCAGTGGAACCAGCAGGGCCGCCGCGCCGTCTACCTGCAGATCAACCACGGCGCCACGACCACCGACGACAAGGAAGTGGGCGACGGCCACCCGGCGCTGAAGGACCAGAAGGTCCGCCAGGCGCTGCACCAGGCCATCGACAAGGACAAGCTCGTCGCCGAGGTGCAGAACGGCCTGGCCAAGCCGGCGCACGGCTCGATCGTGCCGCCCATGTACACCGACTTCTTCTGGGAGGCCGCCGGCGACACCAAGGTCTCCTACGACCCGGCCAAGGCCAACCAGATCCTCGACGACGCCGGCTACAAGAAGGGCGCCGACGGCGTCCGCACCATGCCCGACGGTGACCGCAAGCTGGAGTTCCGCTTCAGCATCCACACCGACACCCCGATCGAGGACAAGCTCGCCGAGTACCTCACCGGCTTCTTCAAGGAGATCGGCGTCACGCTGACCACCAAGAAGCTCGACTCCAGCAAGTTCACCGAGGAGACCGGCGTCACCGGCCTGTTCGACATCGCGATCTCCGGCTGGTCGGTCAACCCCGACCCGGAGGAGGTCCTGGCGACGCACCTGTGCAGCCGGCGGCCGACCCCGTCCGGTGAGGGCGGCGGCACCGAGTCGTTCTACTGCGACGACACCTTCGAGAAGCTCTACCAGGAGCAGCTCAAGGAGCTCGACCGGCCCAAGCGGGCCGACCTCATCAAGCAGATGCAGGAGCGCCTCTACACCGACGCCCCGGTCATCGCGATCTACTACACCAACGACCTCGAGGGCTACCGCAAGGACCGGATCAAGAGCATCACGTCCGTGCCCGAGCAGGACGGCATCCTGTACGGCGCGAGCAGCTTCTGGCCGTTCTACTCGCTGGAGGCCGTCGAGTCCTCGGCCACGGCCGAGGAGGGCGGCTCCAACACCGCTCTGATCGCCGGCGTGGTCGGCGCCGTGGTCGTCATCGGCGTCGGCGCGTTCTTCCTCACCAGGCGGCGCAAGTCCGCCGCGGACGACCGCGAATGACAGCACCGCTCGAAGCAGCAGAGCCCGCCGCCGCCCAGGCGGCGGGCCCCGCTGGGGACGACCGCCCCGCCCGCCGCGGCGTGCTGCGCTACGCGCTCACCAAGGCCGGCGGGGCGGTG
>NZ_JAHKRN010000003.1 GCF_019396385.1 Nonomuraea harbinensis
ACCCGTTCGCCGCTCGAGTACCCCGAAGGGCCTTTCCGCTCGACTTGCATGTGTTAAGCACGCCGCCAGCGTTCGTCCTGAGCCAGGATCAAACTCTCCATAAAATGAATTTGAATCCCAACCAAAAAGGAATCCGTCACATGAAAAATCATGACGGGGTTGTGCATCATGCACTGGCTTTTAACACACTGTTGAGTTCTCAAGAAACGGACGCGTACACCCGCACCGAAGATTATCGCCTTCAGCGCCAGAGGCGCACATCTGCTCTTCTCCACTTTATCAGGTGGCCCGATATCCGGTCAAATCCGTTTACCGGTTCATCTGATCAAGATTTTGGCAGTCCCCGGAACTTACCGTGTCATCCTGCGCCTGTCGAATCAACCGATTTATTCGGTGATCACGCCGGACGCCCGAGACAACCCGATCAAGAGCGCATTGCAGCGCTCCGGCCGAGTGGCTTGTTCTCAAGGGACTCTGCCCTGGGGCCCGTCCGCCTGACCGGCGTCCGGCTCACTCCCGGGGCGAGTTATGAGGTTAGGTCGCGATCCGCCAGACGTCAAATCACACGCCGGACGGCCGGCCGGGCTGTCGTCCTCGCGCCACAGCGATGTGGTGCTGAAGGAAGCGTTCTCATCCCCCGAAGCCACCACGCCATGCGTCGGAGGGACGCGGGCCCGCTAACGCATGAGGGCGCGGACCTGGTCCGGTGAGGTGAACAGCTCGGCCGGCATCCCCGCCGCGCGCGCCCCCGCCACGTTGGCCTCGTTGTCGTCGAAGAACAGCGCGTCCCGCGGAGCCACCCCGAGCCGCGCCGCGCAGATCTCGTACGCCCGCGGGTCCGGCTTGGCGACCCCGATCCGGCACGAGTACGTCAGCGCGTCGAACCGCCCCAGCCAGTCACCGTGGTCGCGTTCCCACACCGGCACCAGGTCTTCGATGATGTTCGACAGCAGCCCCAGCTTGACCCCGCGGTCGGCGAGTTCGTGCACCAGCGCCACCATCTCCCGATCCACCTGCGACCAGCTCTCCAGATCGGCCGCCGTCAGGGCCGCCACGTCGGCGAACTCCACTCCCAGCCGCTCGCCGACCGCCGCCCAGTACGCACCGGTCTCCTGCCCGGCGTCGTAGGCGGGCCGACAACCCCAGTAGGCCTCCCAGAACGCCTCGGCGGAGACCCCGCCCAGGTCCACGAGCTGCTGCTTCGCCTCGTCCGTCTGAGTGCGGGCGATGACACCGTACAGATCGAAAACGATCACTTGATTCATGCATCAGAGCCTATGCGCCGTATTCTGCACCGATGATCTCTGCCGCCACACTTGCCCCTGATGCCCCGCCAGTTCCGCGACAGAGTCGCACCCGCGGCAGGCCGTACGCGGAGGGGGTGATGGCCGCGCTGGCCGGTGGGGTGGCGTTCAGCGGGTCGGGCGCGGCGACGCTGAACGGCGACGAGCTGGCCACGATCAGTGCCGCCACCCGCTCGCTGGCCGGACTGTGGGAGCTGGTCCAGCACATCGACGGCCATTTCCTGCCCTACTACCTGTTCATGCACGTGTGGGCGCTGGCGGGCACGGCGGAGCTGTGGCTGCGGCTGCCGTCGGCGCTGGCGATCGGCGCGGCGGCGGGTCTGCTGGTGGCGCTGGGCGGGCGGCTGCACAGCACGCGGGCCGGCGTGACGGCGGCCGCGCTGCTGGCGGCGCTGCCGTCGGTGTCGTACTACGGGGCGTTCGCGCGACCGTACGCGTTCGCCGCGGCCGCGGTCGTGCTGTCGTTCTGGGCGTTGCACCGGGCGCTGGAACGCTCCGGCACGCGCCGGTGGGCGGCGTACGGCGCGACTGTGGCGCTGGTGTGCTGCACGCACCTGTTCGCGGTGCTGGTGCTGCCGGCCCATCTGCTGCTGATCCGGCGGGAGACGGCGGCGCGGATGCTCGCCGCGCTGGCGGCGGGGTGCGTGCCCGCCGTGGTGCTGGGGCTCGTCGGGTACGGGGAGCGGCACGCGATCAGCTGGATCCCGCAGCGTGGCCCCGACGTGCTGCTGAAGTTCCCGAAGATGGCGGCGGGGGCGGCCGAGGCCGGGGTGCCGCTGTTCGTGGTCGCGCTGGCCGGGGCGGCGCTGCTGGGGCTGTCGCGGCGGGCGGCCGGGCCGCGGGGCGCCGCGAGCACGGGTCTCCCGCCCTGGCGCTGGGCGGGCGCGCTGCTGGGGTGGCTGGTGCTGCCGCCGCTGCTGCTGCTCGCGGTGTCCCACCTGGTCACGCCGGTGTACGTGGATCGCTACCTGTTCGTGACGGCACCGGCGCTGGCCCTGCTGGCGGGGCTGGCCGCCGCGCACGCCGGAAGCAGGCGGGTGTCCGTGGCCGTCTGCTGGGCGCTGGTCGCGGTCTGCCTGGCGGCGGGAACGTACCAACATGCGGAGGTCCGGGATGAGAACGGGCGGTTCGAGAACTTCCCGTGGGCCATCTCCCGGATCCAGGCCCGGCCGGGCGACGCGATCGTGTACGGGCAGAGCCAGGTGCGGTCCGGGTTCGACTACTACGGCCCCGCCTACTACGGGCTCGACGGGTACGGGGACGGCTCGATGCCGGAGGACGTGCTCCGGCTCGGCCACGACCCGTCGCCGACCGGCTTCGGCTACCGCGAGCGGAGCGCCGTCGCCGGCGCGCTGCGCGGGCGCGAGCGGGTGTGGGTGGTGTGGCGCGGCACCAAGGCCACGGGCGACCGTCTGGCCCGGGTGCGGGAGGTCGAGGAGGCCGGGTACGAGCGGGAGGGCTCGTGGCACTCGGCCGACCTGCCGGGCATGACGGTCGCCCTCTACACGAAGGCGGGCGGCTGAGGGTCAGCCGACCTCGACGCCGCCGACCGACTTCTTGCCGCGCCGCAGCACGAGGAAGCGGCCGTGGAGCAGGTCGGCGGCGGCCGGGACGTACGTCTCGTCCGTGATCTTGGTGTTGTTGAGGTAGGCGCCGCCCTCCTTGACCGCCCGGCGGGCGGCCGACTTGGACTCGACCAGCCCGCTGTCGGCCATGAGGTCGACCAGCGACGCGCCGAGCCCGGGGACGGTCGCCTTCGGCACCTCGGCCAGCGCCGCCGCCAGGGTGGAGGCCGGGAGCTCGTCCAGTGAGCCCTGGCCGAACAGCGCCTTGGACGCCGCCACCGCCGCGGCCAGCTCCTGCGGGCCGTGCACGAGCGTGGTGAGGTCCTCGGCGAGCGTCCGCTGCGCCTCGCGGGCGAACGGCCGGTCGGCGACGGCCTTCTCCAGGTGCTCGATCTCCTCCCGGGAGCGGAAGGTGAACACCTTGAGGAAGCGGATCACGTCGCGGTCGTCGGCGTTGAGCCAGTACTGGTAGAACGCGTAGGGCGTGGTCAGCGCCGGGTCGAGCCAGACGGCCCCGCCGGCGGTCTTGCCGAACTTGGTGCCGTCGGCCTTGGTGATCAGCTTGCCGGTGAGCGCGTGCACGTGGGCGCCCTCGACCCGCCTGATCAGGTCGACGCCCGCGGTGATGTTGCCCCACTGGTCGCTGCCGCCGAGCTGGAGGGTGCAGCCGTGGCGCCGGTAGAGCTCCAGGTAGTCGTTCGCCTGCAGGATCTGGTAGCTGAACTCGGTGTAGCTGAGCCCTTCGCCGCCGAGCCTGGCCGAGACCGACTCGCGGGCGAGCATCCGGTTGACCGGGAAGTGCTTGCCGACGTCACGCAGGAAGTCGATGGCCGACAGCTCGGCGGTCCAGTCGAGGTTGCTGACGAGCGTGGCCGCGTTGGGGCCCGGCTCGAACGACAGGAACTTCTCCACCTGGACCCGGATCCGCGCCACCCATTCGGCCACCACCTCGCTGGTGTTGAGCGCCCGCTCGGTGCTGCGGCCGCTGGGGTCGCCGATCAGGCCGGTGGCGCCGCCGACCAGGCCGATCGGCCGGTGGCCCGCACGCTGGAAACGGGTCAGGATCAGCAGCGTGGCGAGGTTGCCGACGTGCAGCGACGGTGCGGTCGGGTCGAAGCCCGCATAGACCGTGATCGGACCCTTCGACAGCGTTTCGCGCAGGGCGTCGGTGTCGGTGGTCTGCGCGGTCACGTCGCGCCATTCGAGCTCATCGAGGATGTCGGTCACGATGCTGACTTTCCTGATAGATGGTGAGTGGGTACAGCGTGCCTGATCGCGGCCGGACGCCGCCACTTGGATAATGTCGGCCCCATGTGGAAGGTCCGTCGTGAACTGGCCGTTTTCAAGATCTTAGGGGCTCTGGCGTGCGCGGGGCTCGCAGCGTACTGGTATGCCGGCGGTGACGTGCCAGGAGTGGTCCTCGCGGTGCCGGCGGCGGTGCTGCTGGGCGGGATGGGGTTGCGCGACATACTGGCCCCGGTGCGGCTGGCGATGGACGAGAGCGGCATCACGGTCGTGCACGGTTTCGCGGGCAGGCGGCACGTGCCGTGGGACGCCATCCGGGACATCGAGGTGGACGTCCGCAGGCGGTGGGGCCTGCGCAGCGAGATGCTGGAGATCGACACCGGCGACCATCTGCACATCTTCAGCGCTCACGACCTCGGCGCCTCGCCCACGGAGGTGGCCGCGGCGTTGCGCCGCCGCGGCATGTGAGCGCGGTACGGGGAGACGGTCGGATCTCCGTCGACCCAGAACCGCCACGGGGTGTCCTTGGCCGTCGAGATCCCGGTGCGCGGCCCCGACCTGATCGCTCCGGGCTCCGGCGGGCGG
Source organism: Nonomuraea harbinensis (assembly GCF_019396385.1). Classification (GTDB taxonomy): domain Bacteria; phylum Actinomycetota; class Actinomycetes; order Streptosporangiales; family Streptosporangiaceae; genus Nonomuraea; species Nonomuraea ferruginea. The sequence goes on from NZ_JAHKRN010000003.1 coordinate 4,700, forward strand.
CCCTCCAGGACCACCGCCGAGCCGGCGGGCCACACCGGCGGGCCGTCGGCCTGCGGCGCGGCGCTGATCAGGCGGTCGACGGCCGGGATCGCGCCGGGCGGGCCCTCCCAGACGGCGTCGACGCCGTTGTGCTCGCGCAGCAGCCCGAGCGCCACGGCCAGCCTGGCCGGCCCCCGGCCAAGGTCGCGGTCGGCCACCGGCCTGGGGCCGCCGTCGCCCGCGGGCGCTCCCCTGCCTGACCGCCGGGACCGGGCCAGGCCGACGCCGCCGACCACCTCACCGGCCCGCAGCAGCACCGCCGAGCCCTGGTCCTCGGGCAGGCAGACGAGGTTGGCGCAGAAGTGCATGCCGTAGGTGAAGTAAACGTACAGGTGTCCGGGCGGGCCGAACATGACCGCGTTGCGTGCCGTCTTGCCGCGGTAGGTGTGGGCCGCGGGGTCCTCGCCCGGCCCGCCGTACGCCTCGGCCTCGGTCAGGCGTACGGCCACGCCGCCGTGCACGATGAGGCGCCCGAGCAGGTCGGGCGCGACCTCGTGGGACGGCCGGTCGAAGAAGGCCCGCGGCAGCGGGGCCGTGCTCAGCACCCCGCTCAGGAGCCGGCCGCCCAGGCCGCCTGGGCGTCGACCGCCTCGCGCAGCGCCACGAGCTGGTCGCGGACGCGGTCGGGGGCGGTGCCGCCGTGGGCCTTGCGGGCGGCGAGCGCGCCCGGCACGTTGAGCACGTCGCGCACGTCGGGCGTCAGGTGCGGCGAGACCTTGACCATCTCGTCGTCGGTGAGGTCGCCGAGGTCCTTGTCGTTGACCTGGCACCACACCACGAGGTGGCCGACCGCCTCGTGCGCCTCGCGGAACGGCACCCCGCGCCGCACCAGCAGCTCGGCCAGGTCGGTGGCGAGGGCGAACCCGTCGGGCGCCGACGCCTCCATCCGGGCGGTGTTGACCCGCATGGTCGAGACGAGGCCGGCCATCGCGGGCAGGACCAGCAGCAGGGTGTCGACCGAGTCGAACACCGGCTCCTTGTCCTCCTGCAGGTCGCGGTTGTAGGTGAGCGGCAGGCCCTTGAGCGTGGTCAGCAGCGCCATCAGGTTGCCGATGAGGCGTCCGGACTTGCCGCGGGCCAGCTCGGCCACGTCGGGGTTCTTCTTCTGCGGCATGATCGACGAGCCGGTGGAGTAGGCGTCGTCCATCTCGATCCAGCGGAACTCCTGCGAGGCCCACAGGACGATCTCCTCGCCCAGCCGGGACAGGTGGGTGCCGATCAGGGCCGCGGCGAACAGGAACTCGGCCGCGAAGTCACGGTCGGCGACCGCGTCCATCGAGTTGGGCGCGGCCGAGTCGAACCCGAGCTCCTGCGCCACCGCCTGCGGGTCGAGCGGCAGCGACGAGCCGGCCAGCGCGCCGGAGCCGAGCGGCGAGACGGCCGCCCGCTTGTCCCAGTCGGTGAGCCGGTCGACGTCGCGGGCGAACGCGTGCACGTGCGCGAGCAGCTGGTGGCCGAACGACACCGGCTGCGCGTGCTGCAGGTGGGTCATGCCGGGCGCGGCCGTCTCGGCGTGCTGCCCCGCCTGCTCCATCAGCGCCGTCTCCAGCTCGACCAGCCGGGAGACGATCGTGCGGGCGTGGTCGCGGAGGTAGAGACGCAGGTCGGTGGCGATCTGGTCGTTGCGGCTGCGGCCGGCCCTGAGCTTGCCGCCGAGCGAGCCGAGCCGCTCCAGCAGGCCGCGCTCCAGCGCGGTGTGCACGTCCTCGTCGGCGACGGTGGGCCGGAACTCGCCCTCCTTGCAGGCGCGCTCCAGGTCGTCGAGCGCGCCGATCATGCGCTGCAGCTCCTCGGCGCTCAGCAGCCCCGCCCTGTGCAGCACGCGGGCGTGCGCCCTGGACGCCGCCAGGTCGTAGGGCACCAGCCGCCAGTCGAAGTGCACGCTCACCGACAGCCGGGTCAGCGCGTCGGACGGGCCCCCTTCGAAACGCCCGCCCCACAGCCGCATCGGCTTGCCATCACTCACCGTCTTCTCCTCAGCCTTCACCGCACGTCCTCCGCGACCTTAGTGCACTTCACCCCTGCTTCGCGTCGCGAGCCGCCGCGATCTTCGAAGGCAGGCTGAACAGTTGTACGAAACCCTTGGCCAGCGACTGGTCGAACGAGTCGCCGGTGTCGTAGGTGGCGAGCGAGAAGTCGTACAGCGACTGCTCGGAGCGCCGGCCCGTGACCGTGGCGCGGCCGCCGTGCAGGGTCATCCTGATGTCACCGCTGACGTACCGCTGCGTGTCGGCGATGAGCGCGTCGAGCCCGCGCTTGAGCGGCGAGTACCACAGCCCGTCGTAGACCAGCTCGCTCCACCGCTGGTCGACGCCCCGCTTGAAGCGGGCCAGGTCGCGCTCGACGGTGACGCTCTCCAGCTCCAGGTGCGCCGTGATGAGCGTGATCGCGCCGGGCGCCTCGTACACCTCGCGTGACTTGATGCCGACCAGCCGGTCCTCGACCATGTCGATGCGCCCGACGCCGTGCGCGCCGGCCCGCCGGTTCAGCTCGTCGATGATCTCGTACGGGGTGAGCGGGCGGCCGTCGAGCTTGACCGGGACGCCCTGCTCGAAGGTGATGACGACCTCGTCGGGCTCGCGCGGCACGGCGGGGTCGGCCGTGTAGGCGTAGACGTCCTCGCTGGGCGCGTTCCAGATGTCTTCGAGGAAGCCGGTCTCGATGGCGCGGCCCCACAGGTTCTGGTCGATCGAGAACGGGTTCTTCTTGGTGGTCTCGATGGGCAGGCCCCTGCGCTCGGCGTACTCGATCGCCTTGTCGCGGGTCCAGGCGAAGTCGCGGGCCGGGGCGACCACCTTGAGCTCGGGGGCCAGCGCCGCCAGCCCGGCCTCGAAGCGGACCTGGTCGTTGCCCTTGCCGGTGCAGCCGTGGGACACGATCGTGCCGCCGAGCTGCTTCGCCGCGGTGACCAGGTGCTTGACGATGAGCGGGCGCGAGAGCGACGACAGCAGCGGATAGCGGTCCATGTATAGGGCGTTGGCCTGGAGCGCGGGCACGCAGAAGTCGGCCGCGAACTCCTCCCTGGCGTCGACCACCACGGACTCGACGGCGCCGCAGTCCAGGGCGCGCTCGCGGATGGCCTTCATGTCCTCGCCGCCCTGGCCGAGGTCCACCGCGACGGCGATGACCTCGGCGTTCATCTTCTCGGCGAGGAACGGGATGGCCACCGACGTGTCCAGGCCCCCGGAGAACGCCAGGACCACTCTCTCCGTCATTGCTCTGTCTCCATCGATTGCGATAAAGCGTGATAATTCGGTCTAAGTGCGCCGGTCTGCCGCCTTCAGCAGCGCCTCCGCGAGAGCCGGCCCGCCCTGCGGGTCTCGGCTGATGACCAGGATCGTGTCGTCACCCGCGACGGTGCCGAGAATCGACTCCCAGTCGGCGTGGTCGATGGCGGAGGCGAGGAACTGGGCCGCGCCCGGCGGAGTCCTGACGATGACCAGGTTGGCCGAGGCGTCGGCGCTGACCAGCAGCTCCTCCGCGATGCGGTGCAGCCGCGCGGCCGGGGACTCGCCGGTGCCGAGCCTGGCCAGCGGGATCCGCCCGCCGCCCTCACCGGGCAGCGCGTACACCAGCGAGCCGTCCTCGGCGCGCAGCTTGAGCGCGCCCAGCTCGTCGAGGTCGCGTGAGAGCGTGGCCTGGGTGACCTCGACGCCGCTCTCCGCCAGCAGCTTGGCCAGCTCGGGCTGGGACCGGACCGGCTGGCGCTGGAGCAGGTCGGTGATCTTCGCCTGCCGGGCCGCCTTGGTCATCGGGATCGTCATGGTCTGGTCACCAGCCAGTGGAGCAGCGCCTTCTGCGCGTGCAGCCGGTTCTCCGCCTGGTCCCACACGGCGCTGCGCGGGCCCTCCAGGACGTCGGCGGTGATCTCGTTGCCGCGGTAGGCGGGCAGGCAGTGGAGCACGACCGCGTCGCCGTCGGCGTGTCCCAGCAGCTCGGCGTTGACCTGGTAGGGCATGAGATCGCGGACCCGCTCGTCCTTGCCGTCCTGGCCCATCGACACCCAGGTGTCGGCCGCCACGACCTGCGCCCCCTGAACGGCGGCCACCGGGTCGGAGACGGACACCACGGAACCGCCGGTGGTGGCGGCGATGGCCGCGGCCCTGGCCAGGACCACCGCGTCGGGCTGGTAGCCGACCGGGGCGCCGATCCGCACGTGCATGCCGGCGGTGGCGCCGCCCAGCAGGTAGGAGTTGGCCATGTTGTTGGCGCCGTCGCCCACGTACGCGAATGTCAGCCCGGCGGTGCGGCCCAGCCGCTCGCGCACCGTCTGCAGGTCGGCGAGGATCTGGCAGGGGTGGAACTCGTCGGTGAGCGCGTTGACCACGGGCACCGCGGAGTTCGCCGCCATGGTCTCGATCAGCTCCTGGCCGCTGGTGCGCCACACGATGGCGGCCACCTGCCGGTCGAGCACGCGGGCGATGTCCTCGACCGGCTCGCCGCGGCCCATGAGGGTGGAGACGCCGTCGACGATCAGCGGCAGGCCGCCCAGCTCGCCGATGCCCACGTGGAAGGAGACGCGGGTCCTGGCCGACGGCTTGTCGAACAGCACCGCCACGGTCTTGGGCCCCTCGAACGGGCGGTGGCCGAAGCGGTCCTTCTTCATCTCCGCCGCCAGGACGAGCACCTCTTCCTGCTCGGCCGGCGAGAGGTCGTCGTCCCGCAGAAAGTGCCTGACGTCCGCGCTGTGTCCTGCGGTCACTGGCTCGCCTCCGTGAGAATGTTCGGGAACGCGGCGGTGAAGGCGTCCACCTGACCGGCCGTCACGACCAGCGGCGGCGCGATCCGCACCGCGTCCGGCTGCACGGCGTTGACGAGGAAGCCCGCATCCTGCGCCGCCTTCTGCACCTTCCCCGAAACGGGCTCGGCGAGCACGGCGGCCAGCCACAGGCCGCGTCCGCGCACCCCCTTCAGCAGCGGGTGCGTGATCGATTCGAGACCGCCGCGCAGCCGCGCGGCGACCTCGTTGACATGGCCGAGGTCCACGTTGTCGAGCACGGCCAGGGCCGCGGCGCAGGACACCGGGTTGCCGCCGAAGGTCGAGCCGTGGTCACCCTTCTCGAACAGGGTGCCGGCCTCGCCGAATCCGACGCAGGCGCCGATCGGCAGCCCGCCGCCCAGCCCCTTGGCCAGGGTGAGGATGTCGGGGGTGAAGCCGTCGGCCTGGTGGGCGAACCAGTGGCCGGTCCTGCCGATCGCCGACTGGATCTCGTCGGCGACCAGCAGCGCGCCGGTCGCGTCGCAGATCTCGCGGGCCGCCGCCAGGTAGCCGTCGGGCGGCGGCACCACGCCGGCCTCGCCCTGCGTCGGCTCCAGGAACACCGCCGCGCAGTCGCCGGTCACGGCCTCCTTAAGGTCGTCCGCGTCCCCGTACGGGACGAACCGGACGTCGACCGGGAAGGGGCCGAACTGGTCGCGGATGGACTTCTTCCCGCTCAGCGACAGCGCGCCGATCGTACGGCCGTGGAAGCCGTTCTCGGCCGCGACGAAGTAGGACCTGCCGGTGCGCTTGCCGTACTTGACCGCGAGCTTGTAGGCGGCCTCGTTGGCCTCGGTGCCGGAGTTGGCGAAGAAGACCCGGGCGGGCGCGCCGAGCAGGCCGGTCAGCCTCTCGGCCAGCAGCACCTCGGGCTCGTGCAGGAACAGGTTGCTGGTGTGGGCGATCGTCGCCACCTGCTTCGACACCGCCTCGACCAGCGCGGGGTGGGCGTGACCGAGCGAGACGACCGCGATGCCGGCGATGAAGTCGAGATACTCCCTGCCCTCGACGTCCCACACGCGGGCGCCCTCGCCCCTGGCCAGCGCGACCGGGGGGACGCCGTAGTTGGGCATGAAGACCTGCTCGAACCGCTCGTACAGGCTACTCATCAGGGCACCACCATGGTTCCGATTCCTTCGTTGGTGAAGATCTCCTGCAGCAGCGAGTGGGGCACCCTGCCGTCGAGCACGTGGGCCTGCGGGACGCCGTTGCGCACGGCGGTCAGGCAGGCTTCCATCTTGGGCACCATGCCGCTGGACAGCGTGGGCATCAGCCGCTCCAGCTCGGCCGCGCCGATCTCGTCGATGACGTCGGTGTCGTCCGGCCAGTTGGCGTACAGGCCCTCGACGTCGGTGAGGACGATGAGCTTGTCGGCCTTGAGCGCCACGGCCAGCGCGGCGGCCGCGGTGTCGGCATTTACATTGTAGATTTCGCCGTCGGCGCCGCGGGCGATGCCGGACACGACCGGGACGCGCCCGTCGGACAGCAGCGCCTCGACCGTGCCGGGCTCGACCTTGACGATCTCGCCGACCTGGCCGATGTCGACCGGGCTGCCGTCGACGATGGCGCTCTTGCGCTCGGCGGTGAACAGGTGGGCGTCCTCGCCCGACAGGCCGACCGCGAACGGGCCGTGGCGGTTGATCAGGCCGATGATGTCGCGGCCGACCTGGCCGACCAGCACCATCCTGACGACCTGCATGGCCTCAGGGGTGGTGACCCGCAGCCCCGCGGTGAACGTGGACTCGATGCCCAGCTTGTCGAGGTGGGCGTTGATCTGCGGGCCGCCGCCGTGCACCACGACCGGCCGCAGCCCGGCGTGGCGCAGGAAGACGACGTCCTCGGCGAACGACTCCTTGAGCGCCTCGTCGGTCATCGCGTTGCCGCCGTACTTGATGACGACGGTCGCGCCGTGGAAGCGCTCCAGCCACGGCAGGGCCTCGATGAGCGCGGCCGCCTTCTCCTGCGCGTCCCTCATGTCGAGTACGCCGAGTTCTCGTGGACGTACTCGGCCGTCAGGTCGGTGGTGTGCACCGTGGCGGTGTGCGGGCCGGCCGACAGGTCGACGGTGATGGTGACGTCGCGCGGGCGCATGTCGACCTTGTCGCGGTCGTCTCCGACGGCGCCGCCGCGGCAGATCCAGATGCCGTTGATGGCCACGTTGAGCCGCTCGGGCTCGAACTCGGCGTCGGTGGTGCCGACCGCGGACAGCACCCGGCCCCAGTTGGGGTCCTCACCGTGGATGGCGCACTTGAGCAGGTTGGAACGGGCGACCGCGCGGCCGACCTTGACCGCGTCGTCCTCGGAGGCGGCGCCGACCACCTCGATGGAGATGGCCTTGCTGGCGCCCTCGGCGTCGACGAGGAGCTGCCTGGCCAGGTCGGCGCAGACCTCCGTCACCTTCTGCTCGAACTCCGCCAGGTCCGGCCTGACCCCGGCGGCGCCGCTGGACAGCAGCAGCACGGTGTCGTTGGTGGACATGCAGCCGTCGGTGTCGAGCCGGTCGAACGTCGTGGACGTCGCCCTGCCCAGCACCGAGCCCAGCTCCTCGGCGGTCAGCTCGGCGTCGGTGGTGATCACGCAGAGCATGGTGGCCAGGGCGGGGGCCAGCATGCCGGCCCCTTTGGCCATCCCGCCGACCATGTAGCCGGCACCGCGCTTGAAGGAGATCTTGGAGACCGTGTCGGTGGTGCGGATGGCGTCGGCCGCGTTGAGCCCGCCGTCGCGGGACAGCTTGGCGGCGGCCTGCTCCACGCCGGCCAGCACCGCGTCCATCGGCAGCCGCTCGCCGATCAGCCCGGTCGAGCAGACCGCGATCTCACCGGCGGAGTCGTCGAGCAGCCCGGCCGCCTTCTCGGCGGTCGCGTGCGTGTCCTGGAAGCCCTCGGGGCCGGTGCAGGCGTTGGCGCCGCCGGAGTTGAGCACGACCGCCCGCAGCCGCCCGCCTCGCAGGACCTGCTGCGACCACAGCACGGGCGCCGCCTTCACCCTGTTGGCGGTGAAGACGCCTGCGGCGGCGCGGCTGGGCCCGTCGTTGACGACGAGGGCCAGGTCGCGGGCGCCGCCGGACTTGATGCCGGCGGCCACGCCCGCGGCCCGGAAGCCTAGGGGGGCGGTCACGCTCATGGAGCTACTCCATTCGTGGGGAGACCGAGCTCTTCTGGCAGGCCGAGGGCGAGGTTGGCGCTCTGGATCGCGCCTCCGGCCGTGCCCTTGGTGAGGTTGTCGATGGCGATGACGGCCAGCACGCGGCCCGCCCGCTCGTCGAGCGCCACCTGCAGGGCGGCGGTGTTGGCGCCGTAGGTCATCGCGGTGGCGGGCCAGACGCCCTCCGGCAGCAGCGTCACGAACGGCTCGGCGCGCAGCGCCTCCTCGTACGCCTCGCGCAGCGCGGCAGCGGTGAGGCCGGGCGCGGCCGGGGCCGTGCAGGTGGCCAGGATGCCGCGGCTCATCGGGGCGAGCGTCGGCGTGAAGGAGACCCGCACCGGGACCCCCGCGGCCGCGCTCAGCCCCTGCTCCATCTCGGGGGTGTGGCGGTGGACGCCGCCGGCGCCGTAGGCGCTGACCGAGCCGATGACCTCACTGCCGAGCAGGTTGGGCTTGAGCGACTTGCCGGCGCCGCTGGTGCCGCTGGCGGCGACCACGACGACGTCCGGCTCGGCCAGGCCCTCGGCGAACGCGGGCGTCAGCGCGAGCAGGACCGAGGTGGGGTAGCAGCCGGGCACCGCGATGCGGCGGGCGCCCTTGAGCACCTCGCGCTGGCCAGGCAGCTCCGGCAGCCCGTAGGGCCAGGTGCCCGCGTGCTCGCCGCCGTAGAACTCCTGCCAGGCGGCCGCGTCGGCGAGCCGGTGGTCGGCGCCGCAGTCGACGACCAGCGTCTCGTCGCCGAGCCGGGCGGCGATGGCCGCCGAGTGGCCGTGCGGGAGCGCGAGGAAGACCACGTCGTGGCCGGCGAGCGTCTCGGGCGTGGTGTCCTCGATGATCCGCCCGGCCAGCGCCGGCAGCTGCGGCTGGTGGGCGCCGAGCGGGCTGCCCGCGCTGGAGGCGGCGGTGAGCGCGCCGATCTCCAGTCTCGGGTGGCCGAGCAGCAGGCGGAGCAACTCGCCGCCCGCGTAGCCGCTGGCTCCGGCGACCGCTGCTCTCATGCCTGCCTCCTGCATAGTCATGCATCTTACCTCATGGATTTGCTTTTTAAGAGGATGCACCGCAGGGGATGAACATGCAACCCGTAGACCGTATATCGGGACGGTGACGGAACACGCACGGCCACGGATAATCCCCGGTGAATCACGGTCTAGCGCTACGTACCTACCGGTCGGTACTGTGATGTATCCGACAGCCGTCCAGCGGGAGTACTGCGTAATGACCCTTTCGCACGCCCAGGTGGAAGCCCAGCTCACCGGCCCCGGACAGCTCTTCGAGATGGAGGAGATCGGCGGCACCGGCATTCGGACGTGGAAGCACGCACCCGCCCACTTCCGCGTGCTGCTGGAGAACAGCCGGTGGCACGGCGACAAGGTCTTCCTCGTCTACGAGGACGAGCACATCACCTTCGAGGACCACTACCGGCGCGCCGCCACCCTCGCCACCCGCCTCGCCGACGACTACGGGGTGCGCAAGGGCGACCGGGTGGCGGTCGCCATGCGCAACTACCCCGAATGGTCGATCGCCTTCTCCGCGGCGCTCGCTGCGGGCGCCGTCGCGGTGCCGCTGAACGCCTGGTGGACCGAGCCCGAGCTGGCGTACGGGGTGAGCGACTCCGGCGCGAAGGTGATCATCGCCGACGACGAGCGGGCCCCCAGGCTGGCCGGCACCGGCGTGCCGCTGATCGTCGCCAGGGGCGCGGCGCCCGAGGGGGCACGGACGTTCGACGAGGTGCTCGGCGAGGTCAGAGCCGACGTGACGCTGCCCGAGGTGGAGCTCTCCCCCGACGACCCGGCCACCATCTTCTACACCTCCGGCACCACCGGGCGGCCCAAGGGCGCGCTCGGCAGCCACCGCAACCTGGGCCAGTCGCCGATGACCGTCGCCTACGGGCTCTACCGCGCCAGCGCGCTGGCCGGCAAGGACCCCGGGGAGGCCACGGCCGTGCGCCGGGTGACGCTCCTGACGGTGCCGCTGTTCCACGTCACCGGCTGCTTCTCGGCGCTGACCACGACCCTGTTCAGCGGCGGCGGCCTGGTGCTCATGTACAAGTGGGACCCGGGCCAGGCGCTGAAGCTGATCGAGCGGGAGAAGGTCAGCGCCATGATCGGCGTGCCGACCAACGCCTGGCAGCTCATGTCCCACCCCGACTTCGCCGAGCACGACCTGTCGTCGCTCAACACGCTCGGCTACGGCGGCGCGCCCGCCCCGCCCAGGCTGCTGGAGCGCATCACCGAGAACCTCCCCGCCCGCGCCGCGTCCAACGGCTACGGCATGACCGAGACGACCGCGCTGGCCATCGGCAACGGGGGCGCCGACTACCAGGCGCACCCCGACAGCATCGGCAGGCCCTCCCCCGTGGTCGACGTGCGCGTGGTCGACCCGATGAACAACGAGCTGCCGCCCGGCGAGGTCGGCGAGCTCTGCGTGCGCGGCCCCAACGTGATCCTGGGCTACTGGAACAAGCCGGAGGCCACCGCCGAGACGTTCGTCGGCGGCTGGCTGCACACCGGCGACCTGGCCAAGATCGACGAGGACGGGTTCGTCTACATCGTCGACCGGGCCAAGGACATGGTGATCAGGGGCGGCGAGAACGTCTACTGCGCCGAGGTGGAGGCCGCGCTGTTCGAGCACCCGGCGGTGGACGACGTCGCGGTGATCGGCGTGCCGCACGACGAGCTGGGCGAGGAGGTGGGCGCGGTGATCCGCCTCGCCGCCGGCGTCCCGGCCACCGGCGAGGAGCTGCGGGCGTTCCTCGACGGGCGGATCGCCGCGTTCAAGGTGCCGCGCCACTTCTGGTTCCGGGAGGGCGAGCTGCCGCGCAACCCCGGCGGCAAGATCCTCAAGACCCACCTGCGCCGGGAGGTACTCGGCGCCTGACGACGCGCGAAGCGGCCCGCCCTCGACCGGCGGGCCGCTTTTTCATGACATATCACCAGGTCAGCACGTCTGCACCAGATCGCATTACCTTCCACGTAATCGCGTGGCCTATGTGCTCGCTGGCACCGTTGCGGGTGTCGGAACGAACACCTAAGGAGACGCGAGATGAGCACCCCCACCAGCGCCACTACCGGCCGCGCGAGCTTCCTGCGGCTCGTGCTCGCCGCGGACGCCGTCGTCACAGGGGTCAACGGCCTGGCCTACCTCGCCGCCGCCGGCCTTCTGAGCGACCTGCTCGGGCCGGACACGGGCCCGCTGCGCGGGATCGGGATCTTCCTGCTCGCGTACGGGGTCGCCGTCGGTCTCCTCGCGGGCCGCCGCCAGGTCAGCGAGGCGGGCACCCAGGTCGTGATCGGTCTGAACGTCGTCTGGGCACTGGCAAGCGTCGTCGCCGTCGTCACCGGTCTCCTCGCGTTCACCACGATCGGCGCTGTGTGGGCGATCCTCCAGGCCCTCGTGGTCGCCGGGTTCGCCGCGCTGCAGATCGCCGGTCTCCGCAAGCTTCGCTAACCATCTGAAAGGCTGATAAATCATGACGAACCTCGTCGAGCGTTACGTGGCCGCCTGGAACGAGACCGACCCCGCCGCCCGCGCCGAGGCCGTGGCCGGCGTCTGGACCGAGGACGCGACGTACACCGACCCGCTGGCGGACGTGGCCGGGCACGCCGGCATCGCCGCCGTCATCGAGGGCGCCCAGGGGATGTTCCCCGGCCTGGTCTTCACCCCCGGCGAGCTGTACGACGCCCACCACGGGATCGCCCGCTTCACCTGGCACCTCGGCCCGGAGGGCGGGGAGCCGGTGGCGACCGGCTTCGACGTGGTGGAGCTGGCCGAGGACGGGCGCATCAGCAAGGTGCTCGGCTTCCTGGACAAGGTGCCGGCCGCCTGACCCTCCTCTCCCATGGCCCCCGCCCCGGCGGGGGCTTCCGCTTGCCGCTCCGATGTTTCCACGGATGGTCATGGACTTGTCAGGTGGAAGTCAGTAAAGATCTAACTTGCAGCTTTAGCGTGATTTGCGCTCAAGAAAGATCAAAGAAGGGTACGTAACGTACACATGCGGGTGGCAAACGCACTACTCACGGCAGTCCTGGCTTCGGCCCTCGTCACCAGCGCCTCCGCCGCCCACGCGGCGCCGCGCCCCGAGTTCCCCGCGGAGGTGTACGGCGGCGCCTGGCAGGCGGGGCACGTGCAGGGGATCGCGGTGGACGAGAAGAAGGGCTTCATGTACTTCTCCTTCACCAACCTGCTCGTCAAGACCGACCTGTCCGGCAAGCCCGTCGGCTCCGTCACCGGCTTCACCGGCCACCTCGGCGACCTCGACTTCAACCGTCAGGACCGCCGGGTGTACGGGTCGCTGGAATACAAGGACGCGCAGGCGTTCTACATCGCCATCTTCGACGTCGACCGCATCACCAGCCTCGGCATGGACGCCGAGACCTCCGACGTGGTGACCGCCGTCTACCTCAAGGAGGTGGTCGACGACTACAGCGCCGACATGAACGGCGACGGCGTCTTCGACGGCAACGTGGCCAACACCCCCGACCACCGCTACGGCTGCAGCGGCATCGACGGCGTCGCGTTCGGCCCCGAGTTCGGCAAACGGCACGGCAAGCAGAAGCTGACCGTGGCCTACGGGGTCTACTCCAACACCGCGCGCCAGGACAACGACCACCAGGTATTGCTCCAGTACGACATCACCAAGTGGCGCAAGTACGAGCGCCCGCTCACCCAGAGCGCCCCGCACACCTCCGGCCCGGCCAAGGTCGACGGGAAGTACTTCGCCCGCACCGGCAACACCCGGTACGGAGTCCAGAACCTGGAGTACGACGGCCACACCGGCAAGTGGCTGATGGCCGTCTACAAGGGCGCCAAGCCGCAGTTCCCCAACTACTCGATGTTCACCGTCGACGGCGCCACCCGCCCGGTGCGCGGACCGATCGAGGGACAACCCCAGCCGGAGCAGGGCGACCTGCTCACGCTCGCGCCCGAGGGCCTGCACCACGAGGCGTCGGGCGTCCGCGGCTGGGAGTCCTCCGGTGAGTACGGCCTGGCCTCGCTGGACGACGGCCGCTTCTACCTGGTGGACGCCGGCACCGTGACCGAGGACGGCGTCACCAAGCAGACGGCCCACTCCCGGCTCCACCGCTGGACCGGCAGCACTCCGACCCCGTTCGAGCGCCTCCCCTAGCCATCCGGGACAGGGCTCCCGACCGGCGAAGCCGGGGAGCCCCCGGCGCGGGCCCCGCCACCGCAGCGGCGGGAGCCCGCGCCACATCAGCCCTCCTCGCGCCACCCCTCGAACCGCTCGGTCAGCTCGTCCACCTTGGCCAGGCTCTCCCCGGCGAGCCCCTCCACGACGACGAGCCACTGCGCGTCCTCCGCGTCGTCCTCCCCCGCCAGCGTCTCGCGCACCACCCGGGGCACGCCCAGGCCGGGGAACCACTCGCCGAGCGTCGCCGCGACCTCCTCGGCGTCGTCGCGCTCAGAAAAGATCAGCAACTGCCTCATGAACGGCATTCTGGCAGCAGGCGAGAGCACGCGTTCACGAACAGTGAGCGGGGTACGTTGCTAACGTAAGACCATGACGGCCGAAGCGGTGAGCATTCCCATGGCGCCAGAGTCCTCGCTGCCCGACTGGATCTTCCCTCCCCCCGAGGGGTTCACGGCGGAGGACCTCGATCACCTTCCGCATTTGCCTGCGCACACGGAGTTGATTGACGGAAGCTTGGTCTTCGTGAGCCCGCAGCTAGACTTCCACACCTCGACGATTTACCTGTTGGAGGCCGGTCTGCGCCGTGCTGCTCCGAAGGGCTACCGCGTGCGCCGCGAGATGAGCGTCAAACTCGGTCCCAGACAGCGCCCGGAGCCGGATCTGATCGTTCTCAAGCCCGGCGCCGACGTCCGCTCCTCAGCCACCTACTACCCGGCCGGCGACGTCGCCCTCGCCGTCGAAGCGGTGTCCCCCGAGTCCGAGGAGCGCGACCGAAAGCGCAAGCCCCTGCTCTACGCGGAGGCGGGCATCCCCCACTTCTGGCGGGTCGAGAACGACTCCGGCAGACCGGTCGTCTACATCTACGAACTCGACCCTGCCACCCGCGCCTACGTGACCACGGGCATCCATCACGACCGCGCCAAGGTGACCGTCCCGTTCGACATGGACATCGACCTCGCCGAGATCGACACGATCTGACCGAAAAGGGCCGGTACGAACCCGTACCGGCCCTTGACGCGTCAGGCGGAGCGCAGCTGGGCGCCGACGCGGTCGGCGGCGAGCGCCACGGCGGCGTCGCGGGCGGCGGAGATCTCCTCGGCCGTCAGCGTGCGGTCGGGGGCGCGGAAACGCATCGCGTACGCGAGCGACTTGTTGCCCGCGCCCACCTGGGCACCGGCGTAGACGTCGAACAGCCGCACCGACTCCAGCAGGTCACCCGCGCCGTCGCGGAGCGCCGCCTCGACGTCGGCCACCGGGGTGAAGTCGGGCACGATCAGCGCGACGTCCTGGGTGGCGACCGGGTAGGCGGAGATGGCCGGCGCCTGGGCCGGGCCGGGCAGGGCCGTCTCCAGGCGGGTCAGCTCCAGCTCCAGCGCGGCCGTGCGCGGCGGCAGCCCGTAGGCCTCGATGACCCGCGGGTGGAGCTCGCCCGCGTGGCCGACGAGCAGGTCGCCGAGGTAGAGGGCGGCGCACCGGCCCGGGTGCCACGGCTCGTGCTGGTCGGCCACGACCGACAGCTCCAGCCCGGCCTCGGCCGCGACGATCCGTCCGGCCTGCACCGCGTCGGCCCACGACGCCTGCCGGCCCGCGCCCCACCAGCCGGAGCGCTCGAACTCGCCGGCGAGCACCACCGCGACCCGCCACGGCTGGTCGGGCAGCGCCGCCTCGATCGAGGCCAGCTCCTCCTCGGTGGGCCGCCGCTCGACGCCGAGCACGGGGGCCGCCTCGGGCGCCCCCTCACGCGGCCGGTAGACGGCGCCGGTCTCGAACAGGGCCACGTCGGCGAAGCCGCGCCCGACGTTGCGTACCAGGGTCTTGAGCAGCCCGGGCAGCAACGTGGTGCGCATCAGCGGCTCGTCCTCGCCCAGCGGGTTGGCCAGCCGCATCGCGCGGCGGCGGGCGTCGTCGGCGGGCAGCTGCAGCCGGTCGAAGTCGTCGGCGCTGATGAACGGGTAGGCCAGCACCTCGGCGTAGCCCGCTTCGGCCAGCGCCCGGCCGACCCTCCTGCGCAGCCGCTGGCCCTCGGTGAGCCCTGCCCCCGCGGGGGCGCTGGGCAGCACGGACGGCAGCCGCTCGTACCCTTCCAGCCGGATGACTTCTTCGGCGAGGTCGCTGGGGTCGGTGAGGTCGGGCCGCCACGACGGCGGGGTCACCGTGATCATGTCGTCGCCCTTGACGGCCAGCCTGGCCGCCAGCTCGCCGCCGGTGACCACGCCGGTCGGGTCGACGCCGCCCTCGCGCACGGCCGGGTCGTCGCCGTCGACCACGACGCAGCCGATCTGCTCCAGCCTGCGCACGACGGTCTCTTTCGTGTACGGCATGCCGGCGATGTCGCCGGGGTGGGCGGCGGGGATCGACACGCGGGCGGGCCTGACCTCGACCTCGGCGTGCGTGACCCCGGGCACGATGGTGGCGCCGCCCAGCTCGGCCAGCATGCTCACGGCCCGCCAGGAGGCGACGAGCGGCAGCTCACGGTCGACGCCGCGCTCGAACCGCTTGGACGCCTCGGAGACGAGGTTGTGGCGGCGGGACTCGCGCGAGATGCCGGTGGCCGAGAAGTGGGCGGCCTCGATGACGATCTCGGTGGAACCGTCGGAGATCTCGGTCTCCAGGCCGCCCATGGTGCCGGCCATGGAGATCGGCCCCGACTGGTCGGTGATGAGGATGTCGTCGGGGTCGAGGTCGCGCACGACGTGGTCGAGCGTCTCCAGCCGTTCGCCCGGCAGCGCGCGCCGCACCACGATCTCGCCGGTGAGCTTGTCGGTGTCGAAGGCGTGCAGCGGCTGGCCGAGCTCCAGCATGAGGTAGTTGGTGATGTCGACGGCCAGCGACACCGGCCGCATGCCGGCCCGGATGAGCCGGGTGCGCATCCACAGCGGGCTCTTGGCCTCCGGGTCGAAGCCGGTGACCTGGCGCAGCACGAACCGGTCGCACGCGGTCGGGTCGTCGATGCAGGCCGGCCAGGCCCGGCTGGTGTGCTCGGGCGGCCGCACGTCGGCGGGGTCGCGGAACGCCGCCCCGAACGCGATCGCGACCTCGCGGGCCACGCCCCGGATCGACAGCGCGTAGCCGATGTCGGGGGTGATCTCCAGCTCGATCACGTCGTCGCGCAGGCCGAGCAGCTCCACCACGTCGGCGCCGACGGGGGTGCCGGCGGGCAGCACCATGATGCCCGCGTGGTCCTCCCCCAGGCCCAGCTCGCGTTCTGAGCAGATCATGCCCTCGGACAGGCGGCCGTAGGTCTTGCGGGCGCCGACCTCGAACCCTCCGGGCAGCACGCCGCCGGGCAGCACCACGGGGACGCGGTCGCCGACGGCGAAGTTGGTGGCGCCGCAGACGATCTCGCGCGGCGTCGGCTCGCCGACCTCGACCCGGCAGTGGCGGATCGGCTTCTTGAAGCCGGTCAGCTCCTCGATCTCCAGCACCTCGCCGACGACGACGTTCTTGACGTCGTGGCCGTGGGAGGCGATGGACTCCAGCTTGAGCCCGGCGGCCGTGAGCTTGTCAGCCACCTCTTGGGCGGTGACCGCCGGGAGATCGACATACTCCCGCAGCCAGGAAAGCGGGACCCTCATCAGATCTCCATTCCGAACGGGAGCGTGAAGCGCACGTCTCCCTCGATCATGTCGCGCATGTCCTCGGCGTTGTGGCGGAACATCAGCGTCCGCTCGATGCCCATCCCGAAGGCGAACCCGGAGTAGACCGACGGGTCGATGCCGCAGGCGACCAGCACCCGCGGGTTGACCATGCCGCAGCCGCCCCACTCGATCCAGCCCTCGTTCTTGCAGGTGCGGCAGGGCGGGTTGCCGGGCACCGCCGAGGCGCCGCGGCAGACGAAGCACTTGAGGTCCATCTCGGCGGACGGCTCGGTGAAGGGGAAGTAGTTGGGCCGGAACCTGGTGGTGATGCCCTCACCGAACATGACCTCGGCGAACCGGTCGAGCGTGCCCTTGAGGTGGGCCATGGTGAGGCCCTTGTCGACGGCCAGGCCCTCGGTCTGGTGGAAGACCGGGGTGTGGGTGGCGTCGAGCTCGTCGGTGCGGAACGTCTTGCCGGGCGCGATCGCGTAACACGGCGCGCCGCGCTCCAGCAGGGCGCGGATCTGCAGCGGCGAGGTCTGCGTGCGCAGCACCATGCCCGAGTCGGTGGAGCCGACGAAGAACGTGTCGTGCTCGGAGCGGGCCGGGTGGTCCTTGGCGATGTTGAGCGCCTCGAAGTTGAACCACTCGCCTTCGAGCTCGGGGCCTTCGGCCACCTCGTAGCCCATCGCGACGAACGTGTCGGCGATGCGCTCCTGCAGCGTGGTCAGCGGGTGGCGGGCGCCGCGCGGGCGGCGGTCCCACGGCAGGGTGACGTCGACGGTCTCCTCGACGAGCACCCGGGCGTCGCGCTCGGCCTCCAGCTCGGCCTGCCGGGCGGCCAGCGCCTCGGCGACGGCTCTGCGGGCGGTGCCGACCCGCTTGCCCGCCTCGGCGCGGGCGGCGGGCGGCAAGGCGCCGATCTCGCGGTTGGCCAGGGCGAGGGGCGAGCGGTCGCCGGAGTGCGCCAGCCTGGCCTGCTTGAGTGCGTCGAGGCTGCCGGCCGCCTTGATCGCCGCGATGGCGTCGGCCTCCATCCGGGACACCTCGTCGGCGTGCAGCGGGGTGACCTCGACCGGGTCGTAGTCAGACAAGAGTGAGCTCCGTATCCAGGGCTTGAGCGGGAAAAGTCTAGTGGTGGCCCACCGGTCCCGGTGTCACGCGAAGTCGGGCGTGCCGGTGGGCACGGTAAATCGGAACTCCGCCCCGCCCTCGGGCGCCTGCTGCACGGTGATGGTGCCGCCGTGGGCCTCCACCAGCCCCTTGACGATGAACAGGCCGAGGCCGGTGCCGCCACGCTTGCGGCTGTTGCCGCGCCAGAACTGCCTGAATACGCGCGGGGCCACCTCGGGCCTGACGCCCTCGCCCTGATCGCGCACCGACACGGCCACTCCCCACCCGACGGACTCGATCTCGATGGTCACGGTGCCTCGACCGTGACGCACCGCGTTTTCCACCAGGTTAGCCAGGATCTGGTCAACCTTGTCCTGGTCAAGCCACATTTCGGGAAGATCGTCACCCGTGATGAGGCGGAAGCGGTCCTCCTGCTCGCCCGCCGCGACCCGCCCGGCGACGACCCGTCGGGCCCTGGCGGGGATGTCGACGACCTGGCGGCGCAGCTCCAGCCGGCCGGACTCGATGCGGGAGACGTCGAGCAGCTCGGTGATGAGCCGGGTGACGCGGTCGGCGTCGTTGTTGACGGTCTCGAGCATGACGAGCTTCTGCTCTTCGGTGAAGCGGCCCCACTTGGCGAGCAGCGTCGCGGTGAACCCCTTGACGCTGGTCAGCGGCGAGCGCAGCTCGTGGGCGACCGTGGAGACCAGGTCGGCGCGGCTGCGCTCCAGCCGGGCCCGGGCGCCGCCGTCGCGCAGCGTGATCGCCACCCGCTCGACGTCGCCGCACCGCTCCGGCTCACGGACGAACCGCGCGGTCACGTACAGCTCCTGGCGGCCGGGCAGGTGGAGGGGCTTCTCCGGGACGCGGCTGCGGGTGCGCAGGCCGCCCTCGGGGTCGAGCGCCTTCCACCAGTCGCGGCCGTCGTTGTCGCGGAACGGGAACACCTCGTTCATGTCGCGGCCGACGGCGCGTTCGGGCGTGACGCCGGTGAGCCGGGAGGCGGCGCGGTTGACCGCGAGCACGCGGCCGAACCGGTCGGCGACGACGAGCCCGTCAGGGAGATCGTCGATCGCTATCGTGCACGCGGCGGCAACCAGCCGCCCATCGGTGTCTGCGCCGTGCACGACCTCGCCTCCTCCGCCTCCAAGGCCGACAATAGCGGGTTTCCCGCCGCCTAGGGCACTCGCTGAGCCCTGGCGGAGGAGTAAAGGCACACCGCCGCGGCGGTGGCCAGATTGAGGCTCTCGGCCTGTCCGTAGATGGGCACGCGCACCACATCGTCGGCCAGCCCGAGCACCTCTTCGGGAAGGCCCCACGCCTCGTTGCCGAAGATCCACGCGGTGGGCCCCGACAGGTCGACGTCGTCGAGCGTGTGGCGGCCCGCGCCGTCCGCCGCGAGCACGCGCAGCCCACGCTCCTTCAGCCGGCGCACGGCCTGCGCGACCGGGGCGCCGACGGCCACGGGCACGTGGAACAGGCTACCCGCGCTGGCGCGCACGCACTTGCCGTTGTACGGATCCACGCTGGCATCGGTGAAGAGCACCGCGTCCGCGCCCGCGGCGTCGGCGGCGCGCATGACGGTGCCGGCGTTGCCCGGGTCGCGCACGTGCGCGAGCACCGCCACCAGGCGGGCGGCCTCGGGCAGGGCGTCGTCGAGCGGCACGTGCACCGGCCGGCACACGGCGACCAGGCCCTGCGGGGTGACGGTCTGCGACAGCTCGGCCATGACCTCGCCGCTGGCCCGGTGGACCGGGACGCCCTGGTCGGCGGCCGTGCCGACCAGCTCGGGATGGCGCGCCTCGGCCTCGGCTGTGGTGAACAGCTCCAGCGTGATCCCGTCCAGCTTGAGCGCCTCGCGCACCGCCTGCGGGCCCTCGGCCAGGAACTTGCGGTCCTGGTCCCGGAAGGCGCGTTTGGTGAGCCTGCGAGCCGCCTTGACCCGCGGCGACCGGACGTTGGTCAGCTCGGCTCCGGCCATCTCACTCCTGTTGGGTGCGTGCATGGAAAAGGGCCCACCACTCGGGTGAGCCCTTCCCGCAGAATTCGGGTCAGCCCGCGGCCGGCGCGTTCACGTTCGCGGGCAGCGCCTTCTTGGCGGCCTCGACGAGCGTGGCGAAGGTCTGGCTGTCGTTCACCGCGAGATCGGCGAGGATCTTGCGGTCCACCTCGATGTTGGCCAGGCGCAGGCCCTGGATGAGGCGGTTGTAGGTGATGCCGTTCTGACGAGCCGCGGCGTTGATCCGCTGGATCCACAGACGGCGGAAGGCGCCCTTGCGGTCCTTGCGGTCCCGATAGGCGTACGTCATCGAGTGGAGCATCTGCTCCTTGGCCTTGCGGTAGAGCCGCGACCGCTGGCCACGGTAACCGGTTGCCCGCTCGAGAACGACCTTGCGCTTCTTCTTGGCGTTGAGCGCCCGCTTCACGCGTGCCATTTTATTCTCCCCGGGGGTTCGCGCTACTTGCCGAGCAGCTTCTTGATCTTCTTGGTGTCGGCCTCGGAAAGGACGACCTCGTTCTTGAGACGGCGCGTCAGCTTAGACGACTTCCACTCGTTGTAGTGAGCGCGGTTGGCGCGGCGGCGCTTCACCTTGCCGGTGCCGGTAAGCCGGAACCGCTTCTTCGCACCGCTGTGCGTCTTCATCTTCGGCATCTCGCCGTCTCTCCTCAATTCGGTCGTGCCGGTGGCCGGGCCGGCGGCGGAGCCGGCCCGGTCTTCGGCGTCTTCGTCTGGCTGCTCGGGGGTGCGCCAGTAAGGCTAACCCGAGCCGCGGGTCACGCCTCCTGCTTGGAGGGCTCCTCGCTGCCATGCTGGGCCTTCGCGGCGGCCTTCTCGGCCTTGGCCTCGGCCTTCTTCTTGTGCGGACCGATCACCATGATCATGTTGCGGCCGTCCTGCTTGGGCTGGGACTCCACGAAGCCGAGCTCCTGGACGTCCTGCGCGAGCCGCTGCAGAAGCCTGAATCCCAGCTCGGGCCGGGACTGCTCACGGCCCCTGAACATGATCGTGACTTTGACCTTGTCTCCCGCCTTGAGGAACCGGACGACGTGACCCTTCTTGGTCTCGTAGTCGTGCGGGTCGATCTTCGGCCGGAGCTTGATCTCCTTGATGATCGTGTGCGCCTGATTCTTGCGCGCCTCGCGCGCCTTCATCGCGGACTCGTACTTGAACTTTCCGTAGTCCATGAGCTTGCACACGGGCGGTCGAGCCGTCGCCGCGACCTCGACGAGGTCAAGGTCGGCTTCCTGGGCGAGCTTGAGTGCGTCGTGGATGGACACGATGCCCACCTGCTCGCCGTTCGGGCCCACGAGGCGCACCTCGGGAACTCGGATACGCTCGTTGATGCGGGGCTCAGTGCTGATGGGGCCTCCTAGGTTTGCGATCCCTACGTGCTCGTCGTGCCGGGAGCTCCCGCGAAACGCGAAAAGCCCCGCACGTCGCGCATGCGGGGCCACTGAGCTCTTCGGCATCGTGGCCTTCAAGCTCCCCGGAGTAGTCCGGCGTGATCCTTGACCCGGCCACCTTTCGGTCGCTCGGGTGGGAGGGAGACCTCCGCTTGCGCGTCCAGCAATGGCATGCCGGACCGATCAGAGAGCTACGCTACCACAACACCGGCGCGACCTCGAATCTTCCCCGTGGGCGGCGGCCGCCCTGATAAACTTCTGTCCAGTCTGGACAGAAGGAGGGGCTTCATGGGCGTTTGGCAGCTTCAGGAGGCCAAGCAGCGTTTCAGCGAGGTCGTCAGGAAGGCGCACGACGAGGGACCCCAGATCGTCACCCGTCACGGGTTGGACGTGGCGGTGATCATCGACATGGAAGAGTACCGCCGGTTCAAGGGCGAGCAGCCGGACTTCAAGGAATTCCTGCTCAACGGACCAGACCTGTCCGATTTGGAGCTGACCCGCTCCCGGGACCTGCCTCGGGAAGTCGACTTCGGTGACGGCTGGTGAGCCACCTCCTCGACACGAACGTCGTGTCAGAGATGACCAAGCGCTCGCGGGACCCGCATGTGCAGGCCTGGCTGGACAGCACCAACGGCCCCATCCTGCACCTGAGCGTCCTTGTGCTGGGTGAGATCCGCAAAGGCGTCGAGCAGCTGCGCCGCCGCGACCCGGCGCAGTCCGGGGTCTACGAGGCCTGGCTCGACAGGCTCCAGCGCGAATTCAGCACGCGGATCATACCGATCACGGCCGACGTGGCCGAAGAGTGGGGACGGCTGCACTCCAAGCGACCGCTCCCCGTCGTCGACGGCCTCATCGCCGCCACGGCCCGCGCCCGTGGTCTCACGCTGGTCACTCGCAACGTCAAGGACTTCGACGGCCTGGCCGTGAAGATGGTCAACCCGTTCGAGTGGCCCGTCTGAGGATCTCGGCCTCGCCGGCCGCTCGCATCGCCGCCACCGGGACGTCGGCGCGGCCCGTCATCAGCTCCACCTGGCGCACCGCCTGGTGGAGCAGCATCGGGAAACCGCCGATCACGATGCCGCCCGCCGCCTCGACGGCCGCCGCCGCCCGGGTCGGCCAGGGCGAGTAAACCACGTCGAACAGCGCGGGCACCCCGGCCAGCCGGTCGGCGTGCGCGTCGGCGGCGCCGCCCGGCAGGGTGGAGACCACCAGGTCGACCCCGAGGACCGTGTCGAGCTTGTCGAACGTCTGCACGGCCAGCGCCATCCCGAGCCGCTCGGCCGCGCCCGCCGTCTCGCCGGCCCGCGCCGGATCGCGGACCACCAGCGTGGCCTCGTGCAGACCCAGGTCGCGCAGCGCGGCCAGCGTCGAGCAGGCGGTGGCGCCGCCGCCCAGCACGGTCGCCGAGCGCGGCGCGGGCACGCCGGCCTCGGCCAGGGCCTGCTCGATGCCGTGGACGTCGGTGTTGTGGCCGTGGGCGGCGCCGCCGGCGAACACCACGGTGTTGGCCCCGCCGACCTCCAGCGCCACCTCGGACACGGTGTCGAGCAGCGGCAGCACGGCGCGCTTGAGCGGCATGGTCAGCGACAGCCCGGCCCACGTGCCCGGCTCCTCCGGCCCTTCGCCGCGCACCGGGCGCAGCTCGCGCAGCAGGCCAGGCAGCGCCGCCTCGTCGCACTCGAACGCGTCGTAGCTCCAGCCGGACAGCCCCATCTCACGGTAGGCGGCCCGGTGCAGGTGCGGCGAGAGCGAGTGGGCGATCGGCGAGCCCATCACGGCAGCTCGCATGCACCCCCCTTTCGGTCCGCCATCATACGGGTCAGCCGCCGGACGAGTTCCGCTCCAGCTCGGCGAGGAGCGCCTGGAACTCCGCGTCGGTGGTGGCGAACTTGGTGACGTTGCTCTTCGGGTCGGTGGCGGCGAAGAACAGCCAGGGCCCCTTGGCGGGGTTGAGCGCCGCCTCGATGGCGTGGTCACCGGGGTTGGCGATCGGGCCGGGCGGCAGGCCGAGGTTCTTGTACGTGTTGTACGGAGACTTGATCTCCAGCTCGGCGTGCGTCGCCCTGGTGCGGTAGCGGCGCCAGGCGTACATGACCGTGCTGTCCATCGACAGCGTCATCTCCGGCTCGTGGTTCATCCGGTTGTAGATGACCCGCGCGATCTTCGGCATGTCCTCGTGACGGCCCGCCTCCGCCTGGATGATGCTGGCGATGGTGATCATCTCGTGCGGCGTGTAGCCCATCTTCTTGGCGCTGGACTCCAGCTCGAACTTCTCGGCCGTCTGGTTGAACCGCTCGATCATCTGCGCGAGCATCTCGGCCGGGGTGGCTTTCGGCTGGAAGTCGTACGTGGCCGGGAAGACGTAGCCCTCCAGCTTGCCCTTGGCGTACGAGGGCAGGCCGAGATCCTCGGCGCTCTTGGCCGCGTTCTCGAAATCCTTCGGCTTCCTGCCGGTCTTCTCGGCGAGCTGCTTGAAGGTGTCGGACAGCCGCAGGCCTTCCTTGATCGTCGCCTTGGCCACGATCAGGTTGCCCGGGTCGAGCAGCTTGACCGCCTCGGCCGCGGCCATCTGCTTGCGCAGCTTGTACGTGCCGGGCTGCAGGGAGGAGCTCTTGCCCGCGCTGTCGATGGCGTTGGTGAAGGCCCTGGCGCTGGCGACGACACCCTGCCGCTGCAGCTCCTGCGCCACCTCGGAGGCGCTCTGGCCGTCCTTGATCTCGATGACGACCTCGCCCGTGCCCTGGCCGGTGTAGTCGTCGGGCACCAGCGCGTCGCTGACCCATCGGTAGCCGTAGTAGCCGCCGCCGCCGATGATGCCGGCCAGGATGATGAAGGCGAGCAGCGGGGCGAGGAAGCCGCCCCGGTTGCGGCGGCGCCGCCGCCTGCTGCCCCGCCGGCCGTTGCGGCCCCGGCCCCGGCGCCTGCCGCGGCCGTCGTCGTCATCCGAACCGAGCAGGAAGTCCATGTCGTCGAGATCGTTCATAGGTGAGCTGGCCAATCTCCCGGTACTGCTGGCCCGGCGCCGATTGGGAGCGCCTGGCGGCGGGGGGTCACCGAGCGGATGAGGGGGATGCGCCGGTCACGCCCTGACGACCGGCCGAGGTCACTGTGGGTAGCCATGCTAGAGGATGGAAAGAGCGCGTGTGTCCCGGCTCGGAAGGGTCGCCTGGATGGTGCGACGTCCTCCCGAACTGCGGTTACTGGCCCGGTGAGCATGAGTTCGTCCCGAGTCTCTCGTTCGGCTCTTTCCGGTATCTCACGAACTCGCTCTCTTTGCGGGTGAATTGGGTGATTCTATGCACCTGAGGTTGGCTACCAAACCTGCTGCCCGAACCCTCGGCAGTGTGTCCGCCGCCTGGCGTGCGAGCGGACGGTTCACCCAGAGTGACGGGTACACGCCGGTACGAGACGTCCGTTCCGGCATGAGCGTGCCCGCCCACTTTAGCGATCTTCAACGGCAGGGGCGTCCTGCTCACAAATGCGAGTCTTCCCCCGAAAACGGCACACACACGAACCCGTTCACAACCGCCTGTGTTTCCGGGCGAATCGGACGAAGCATCTGCGTGCGCGCTCCTCCGTACCCCCGCGCGACCAGCGGCGAGCTTGCGCGGAACCGGCGCGCGGGAGGTCGTCCGGGCAGGCCGGAGCGCGAAGGCGCGCGGATGGGTGGGTGAGATGTGCGGGGGTGGCCGGCGGCCCGTCATGAGGCGGGGTCGCCGGGCGGGGTGACGGGGTGGCCCGGCGGCCTGTCGGTGGCGCGTTCGGAGTCGAGGGCGTCCTGCAGCAGCACCACCGCCGCCGCCTGGTCGATGACTCCGCGCTGCTTCTTGGCCCGCACGCCGCTGGCGCGCAGCCCGTGCTGCGCGGCGACCGTGGTGAGCCGCTCGTCGAAGAGCCGGACCGGCGTCGGAGCCAGCCGGGCCGCGAGCAGGCCCGCGAACTCGCGGGCGAGCGCCGCGGCGGCGCCCTGGCGCCCCGACAGCGACGTGGGCAGCCCCACCACCACTTCGATCGCCTCGTGCTCGGCGGCGATCGCGGCGATGCGGTCGAGGTCGCCCTTGCCGCGCTTGACGGTCTCCACCGGCGTGGCGAGCATCCCCGATGGGTCGCTGCGCGCCACGCCGATGCGAACCGACCCGACGTCGACGCCGAGCCGTGTGCCGAACCTCATGTCAGCCGAGCTGCTCCGTGATGGCCTGTTCGACGAGCCGCAGCGCGTCGCCGATCGCCTCGGGACGGCTGCCGCCACCCTGTGCGACGTCGTCCTTGCCGCCACCGCCACCTCCAAGCGCCTTGGCGGCGACGCCGACCAGTCGTCCGGCCTTGAGCCCGCGCTCGCGTCCCGCCTCGTTGACCGCGGCGACCACCACGGGCCGGTCGGAGGGGACGCCGGCGACAACGATCACCGCCGGCCGGTCGGACGGGAACCTGCCGCGTACGTCCAGCGCGAGCTTACGCAGATCGTCGGCGTTCGTGCCATCAGGCGCGCGGTGTGTCACGACGGACACTCCGTGCAGGTCGGTGGCCTTGCCCGCGAGTTCGCCGGCCACCTGCAGCACCTGGGCGGAGCGGACCTTCTCCAGCTCCTTCTCCGCCGCGCGGAGCCGGGTGACGATGCCCTCGACGCGCTCGGGCAGCTCCTCGCGGCGCGCCTTGAGCTGCTCGGTGAGCTGCGAGACCAGCACGCTCTCCCGCGCCAGGTAGCGGAAGGCGTCGATGCCGACCAGCGCCTCGACGCGGCGCACGCCCGCGCCCACCGACTGCTCGGCCAGCACCTTGACCAGGCCGAGCTGGCCGGAGCTGTGGACGTGGGTGCCGCCGCAGAGCTCGCGGGAGTAGTCGCCGATCTCGACCACGCGGACCTCGTCGCCGTACTTCTCGCCGAACATCGCCAGCGCGCCCATCGCCCTGGCCTCGGCCTGCGAGGTGTAGAAGGCGTTGACCTTGAGGTCGTTGACGAGGACGGCGTTGACCTCGTCCTCGACGTCGCGCAGCACGCTCTGCGGGACCGCGCCCGCGGCGGTGAAGTCGAAGCGGAAGCGGCCGGGCGAGTTCTCGGAGCCCGCCTGGGCCGCCGTCTCGCCGAGCGCGTTCTTGAAGCCGCGGTGGACCATGTGGGTGGCGCTGTGGCTGCGCGAGATCGCCCGCCGCCGCTCCAGGTCGATCTCGGCGTGCGCCTCGTCGCCGGTCTTGAGCTCGCCGCTGCGGATCCTGCCGCGGTGGACGACGAGGCCCCCGATCGGCGACTGCACGTCGAGGATCTCGACCTCGGCGCCGCCGGTGCGGATGACGCCCTGGTCGGCGAGCTGGCCGCCGCCCTCGGCGTAGAACGGGGTGCGGCCGAGCACGACCTCGACCTCGGTGCCCGCGCCCGCCGCCGGCACCGACGCGCCGTCGACGAGGATGCCGACGATCGTGGTGTCGGCCGCGGTCTCGTCGTAGCCGAGGAACTCGACCTTGCCCGCCTCCTCCAGGAGCCGGCCGAAGATGGAGACGTCGGCGTTGCCGATCTTCTTCGCCGCCGCGTCGGCCTTGGCGCGCTCGCGCTGCTCCTTCATCAGGCGGCGGAAGCCCTCTTCGTCGACCTTGAGCCCTTGCTCGGCCGCCATCTCAAGGGTGAGGTCGATCGGGAAGCCGTAGGTGTCGTGGAGCTGGAAGGCCTGCTCGCCGGAGAGCGTGGCCGCCTTCTTGCGCTTGGTCTCCTCGACGGCCACGTCGAAGATCGCGGTGCCGGTGCGGAGCGTGCCGAGGAACGACGCCTCCTCGGCGTCGATGACCGCGTGGATCTGCGGCGCGTCGGTCTTGAGCTCGTCGTACTGCTCCCCCATGACGTTGATCGCCACGTCGGTCAGGGTGTGCATGAGCCGCCGGTCGCCGGAACCGAGCAGGCGCAGGTTGCGCACGGTGCGGCGGAGCAGGCGGCGCAGGACGTAGCCGCGGCCCTCGTTGCCGGGCATGACGCCGTCGGCCACCAGCATGGTGCCGGCGCGCACGTGGTCGGCGATGACCCGCAGGCTCACGTCGGTGCGCGGGTCACGGCCGTAGGCGGTGCCGGTCAGCTCCGCCGCCTTGTCGAGGATCTTGTAGGTGGTGTCGATCTCGTAGATGTTGTCGACGCCCTGCAGGATCGCCGCCATGCGCTCCAGGCCCATGCCGGTGTCGATGTTCTTGCTGGGCAGCTCGCCGGCCACGTCGAAGTCGACCTTGGAGCGGACCTCGCTGAGCTGGTACTGCATGAACACGAGGTTCCACACCTCGAGGTAGCGGTCCTCGTCGGCGACGGGGCCGCCCTCGCGCCCGTACTCGGGGCCGCGGTCGTAGTAGATCTCCGAGCAGGGGCCGCCGGGGCCGGGCACGCCCATGTGCCAGTAGTTGTCGGCCAGGCCGCGCCGCTGGATGCGGTCGGCGGGCAGGCCGACCGTCTTGTGCCAGATCTCGAACGCCTCGTCGTCGTCCTGGTAGACCGTCGCCCACAGCCGGTCCTCGGGGAAGCCGAAGCCGCCCTCGGACTCGGGCTTGGTGAGCAGCTCCCAGGCGTACGGGATCACCTCGGCCTTGAAGTAGTCGCCGATGGAGAAGTTGCCGAGCATCTGGAAGAACGTGGCGTGGCGGGTCGTCCTGCCGACCTCGTCGATGTCGGGGGTGCGCACGCATTTCTGCGCGGTGGCCAGCCGGGACGCCGGAGGCTTGCGCTGCCCCAGGAAGTACGGCTTGAAGGGCACCATACCGGCGGGAACCAGGAGGAGCGTCGGGTCCTCAGCGATCAGGCTGGCCGAGGGCACTACTTTGTGCCCACGCTCCTCGAAGAAGCGCAGGAAGCGGCGGGCGATCTCTGCCGACTCCATGGCGGCCATCCTTTGCGTTAGTCGTTGTGTTCAGGGTTGTCGAGGCCGAAACGGGCCCGCAACTCGATTTCGCGGCCGGCGGCCTCGCCGAGCGCGTCAGAAGTAAAGTCTCTCACCTGTTCGAGCATGCCCGCGGCACCGTGGGCGGTCCTGCGGGCGACGTGGTTGGGGTGGAGCGCCTGCAGCTTGCGCATCACCCACAGGGAGAGGAACGCGCCGAGCGACAGGTAGAACAGCCGCCTGATCATCGCCGCCGCCCCGTCCTGCGCGGCTTGCGGGCCTCGATGGCCCGGCGCACGCCGTAGCTGAGGGACGACACCTTGATCAGCGGACCGGTGAAGACGGTCTGGGTGACGGCGCTGAGCCGGGCGGCGTGGCCGGTCACCTGCTTGACGTCCCTGGCGATGGACTCGACGGCGACGAGCTGCCGGTTCGTCTCGTTGACCGTGAGGCTCATGTCGTCGAGCAGCGGCGTCAGGCGGGCGTTCAGCTCGGAGACCGCCTTGGTCGTCTCGGTGAGCAGCCTGGCGAGCTTGAGGAGCGCCATCGTGAGAACGCAGACCAGGACCACCCATCCCGTGGCCGCGATCAGCCCGGCGACCTCTCCAGCGGTAAGCATCCGCGCATCTCCCTCGTACGCTGGGCCGGAACGTCAAGACCCTATCGTGTCCGGCGGACGAGGTCGGCGATGACCGAGTCCTTGATCACGCGGCGTGCCAGGCCCGTTCCGGTCCTGACCTCGGCCATCCCGTCCCGCCGGCCCGTCTCCGGTACGGGAAACGGGCCTCCTCGCCGTGCGGGTGCGGTGGCTGGGGTCCCGTCCGAGTGTGCTGATGAATTCCCGTACGGGATCCGTACGAGTACGCATGCCTTCGCAACACGGCCCGTACGAGTGCGGATGCCTCCGAGACGCAGCCCGGTACGCGAGCTGCCACCTCCCGGAGCAGGACGCCATCGTTGCCCGGCAGACTTAAGGCTGAAGATCGCGGACGAGGACGCGCCCTTGGCGGCCGAGGCCGGTGCAGGACCCCGTGGCGGCCTTCGCGGGTGGATTCGCGACGGGAGGGACCACTACGGGACGCGGGCGTACGCGCGGGCCGGGGTGGCGCCCGACGCGGCGTGAGGCGGGACGGCGGTGAAGTAGGCGCCCGTGGGCGGCAGCGCTTCCAGGCCGGTGAGGGACTCGGCGATGGGTATGCCTGCCTCCAGGAGGAGGCGCCGCGGTTCGCCGAGCGTGCGCGCATCGGTGGCGACCAGAGCGACAGCCTGTGAGACGAGCCAGCGAGCGGCTGCCTCGCTCAGACACTCGGCCGCCTGGGTCTGCAGCAGGACCGCGTGACCGCGGACGACGAAGGGCGCCAGAGCACCGACGCCGATCGTCTCCCAGTCCGCCCCGGAGGCACGCACCACCACCGCGGGAAGCTCGACCGTACGTGCAAGACCGGCACCCAGAACGTCAATAGCCTCCTCGCGGGTCACTGACGGCCCATCGCCACCAACCACCGTCTCCGGGCCGAGTCCGGCAGCCTCCCCCTCACCAGCGGGAGCCTCCCCTCGGCCCGTGTCCGACCCGGCCGAGGGCTCCGCAGGAGCTGCAGCGCGCTCGACACCACCCGAGCCCTCCCCGCCGACTACGGCAGGTCCAATCCCACCAGCTCCGGTCTCCCCGCAGGCCGCGGCGGGCCCGGCCACACCCGCCGCGGCCTCTCCTCGGCCTGCGACCGGCCCGAGCATGCCGACCGCGACCTCCTCACGGACCGCAGCGTGCTCGGCACCAGCCGAACGCTCCCCGCAGACTGCGGCAAGCCCGACCACACCCGCCGCAGCCTCCCCTCGGCCTGTGGCCGGTCCAAGCGGGCCGACCGCAGCCTCCCCACGGACTGCGACGCGCTCGACATCAGTCGAACCCTCCCCGCAGGCTGCGGCTGGACCGACTCCGCCGGCTGCGGTGCCCCTGAGTGCCGCGGGGGCGGCTACGCCGGCAGGAAGTTCCAGGCGGGTGGCGGGCGTGTCGAGGGGGAGGATGCGGCCGTGGAAGGCCGCGGGGGCGGTGCGGTCGCTGGGGCCGCCCCGGGTGCCTTTGTGCGGTTCGGGGAAGACGCGCACGTTGGAGAGCTCGACCGCGTCGGTCATCAACAGCCCGAGTGAGGCCACGAACAGGGCGGCGATCTCGTCCTCGGTGACGCCGGGCGAGGGCACGTCGACGCGGAAGTCGTGGACGGTCAGATCGCCGCCGTTGCCGAAGGTGATGGACGCGTCGAAGGCTGCGCGGTGGTCGGTCATTACCGGGCGTCCCTGAGATCGGGAATGTCGTGGTCGGTCATGCCCCCGGCATCCCCGAGTTCATGGAGGTCGTGGTCGGTCGTTCCCGAGCATCCCTGGGAACGTCGTGGTCGGTCATCCCCCGCGACCCCCGAGCTCATGGATGGCGTGCCCCGGCGACCCCCATGCCCATGAACGGCATGGCCCGGAGGCGGCGCGGTCATGGGGATCCGCGCAGGAAGTCGCGGATGCGCGCCCAGCGTTCGGCGACCGGCGCCTCGGCGCCGTGGCGGGTGGGCTCGTAGTAGCGCCGGTCGCGGATCTGCTCGGGCGCGTAGTCCTGGCGGACGAGGCCGTGCTCGAAGTCGTGGGGGTACTTGTAGGCCTCGCCGTGGCCGAGCTTGGCCGCGCCGGGGTAGTGGGCGTCGCGCAGGTGGCCGGGCACCTGGCCGATCAGGCCGCGCCGGACGTCGCCGACGGCGGCGCCGATGGCCTTCACCACGGCGTTGGACTTGGGGGCCAGCGCGCAGTGGATGACCGCGTGGGCGAGGTTGATCTGCCCTTCGGGCAGGCCGATGAGCTGCACCGCCTGGGCGGCGGCGACCGCGGTCTGCAGGCAGGCGGGGTCGGCCATGCCGACGTCCTCGGAGGCGAAGATGACGATGCGGCGGGCGATGAAGCGCGGGTCCTCCCCCGCCTCGATCATGCGGGCCAGGTAGTGGAGCGCGGCGTCGGCGTCGGAGCCGCGCATCGACTTGATGAACGCGCTGATGACGTCGTAGTGCTGGTCACCCTGCCGGTCGTAGCGGACGGCCGCCTTGTCGACGGCCTTCTCCACCACCTCGATCGTGATGTCGTCGGACAGCAGGGCCGCCGCTTCGAGGTAGGTCAGCGATCTGCGGGCGTCGCCGCCGGCGAGGCGGACGAGCTGGTCGAGGGCCTCCGGGGCGAGCGTGGCGCGTCCGCCGAGCCCGCGCTCGTCGGACACCGCCCGTTCCAGCACCGCGCGGACGTCGTCGTCGCCGAGGGATTCGAGGGTGAGCAGCAGCGAGCGCGACAGCAGCGGCGAGATGACGGAGAAGAACGGGTTCTCGGTGGTGGCGCCGATGAAGGTGACCCAGCGGTTCTCGACGGCGGGCAGCAGGGCGTCCTGCTGGGCCTTGTTGAAGCGGTGCACCTCGTCGACGAAGAGCACGGTCTGGCGGCCGCTCATGCCGAGCTCGCGGCGGGCGGCGTCGATGGCGGCGCGGACGTCCTTGACGCCGGCGGAGACGGCGGAGATCTCCACGAAGCGGCGCTTGGTGACGTTGGACACGACGTAGGCGAGGGTGGTCTTGCCGGTGCCCGGCGGCCCCCACAGGAACAGCGACATCGGCGCCTCGCTCTCGACCAGCCGGCGCAGCGGCGTGCCGGGGCCGAGCAGGTGGCGCTGGCCGATCACCTCGTCGAGGCTGCGGGGACGCATGCGGACGGCCAGGGGCTGAGGTGTGGCCTCCTCGGCCGCCGAATCGAACAAGCTCTCCACATCCGCGAGGTTACAGCTCCCACACAGCTCTCGCGCCCGAGTCCCCCGCCAGGAAGACGTAGTACGCCGTCACCGCGGCCAGCACCACGGTCAGGGCGGACAGCACCGCCGTGCCGGGCCTGCCGAACCGGTCGCCGCGGGAGGCGTAGACCAGGACGAGCGACACCGAACCGAGACCCGCGGCCGACAGCAGCAGGGGGACGGCGTGCGCCTCGTGGGCGCTGATCCGCTGGCCGAGCTCGCCCCCGGCGGTGGCGAAGCGGGCGGCCTTGAGGCTCTGCCCGCTCTGCCAGGCGGCGAAGACAGCCACGGGGGCGGCGATCGAGAGCAGCGTCACCGCCCACGCCGTCGCGGCCCGCCAGCGGGGCACGAGGGCGTAGGCTACGGCGACCGCCACGAGCATGGGCGTCAGCACCACCGCGAAGTGCACCACGAGGGGGTGCGCGGGCAGGCCGAGAACCTGATCGAACATACGGGGCTCCTTAGTTTCGTTTTCAACTACGAATCCCGGATCGATATGGTTCCACCCTTCCGGCCACACAGGTGGCTTCTGGTCACTTACGTCCAGCACATATCTAGGGCCGGTAGCATTCCCCAAGTTGTTTGGTCATGTGTAGGCAAAGATGGAGGACATACCGGTGAGCGGCGACGACGACGACCGCCAGAGCGAATTGGCGCGTCAGCACAAGGAGCGGCAGCGGCAACGCGCCGCCGAGCAGTCGTCCAAGGCGAGGCGCAACACCTTCATCGGCGCGGGCGTGGCCGTCGCTGTGGTGGCCGGTGGCATCTTCGCCGTGACGACCCTGGTCAACAACAACGCGCCAGGCACGCCGGCGGCGGCCGAGTCCTCGGCGTCCGCCAGTCCCACGGAGGAGCCCATCACGGCGCTCCCGACGCCGACCAAGACCGGCCCGGTGACCTGCCAATACAAGCGGGACACCTCGGACGTGCCGATGAAGTACGTGGGCATGCCGGGCAAGAAGCCGAACCTGAAGCTGTCGAAGATGACGGTCACGACCAACCACGGTGACATCGTCATCGAGGTCGACCCGCAGCTCACGCCCTGCTCGGTGAACTCGATGGCGTTCCTGGCCAAGAAGGGCTTCTACGACAACACCAAGTGTCACCGGCTGGTGACGCCCGAGGTGTCGGGGCTCTACCTGCTGCAGTGCGGCGACCCGAAGGCCAAGGCCGACGGCGAGAACCCGACCGACGGCCAGGGCACGGCGGGCTACACGTTCCTCGACGAGGCCGCGGGCGCGATCCCGTACGGCAGGGGCGTGGTGTTCCTGACGCAGCCGGCCGACGCGGCGGGCCAGAACAGCAGCCAGTTCGCCATCTCGCTGTCGGACGAGAACACCCAGATCGACCCGGTGTACTCGGTGCTCGGCATGGTGACCTCCGGCCTGGAGATCATCGACAAGGTGGCCAAGGACGGCGTGATCGTCAACGACGACGACATCACCGGCGACGGCGGCTCCACGGCGCCCAAGACGCCGATCATCATCAAGAAGGTCAAGCTCTCCTGAGAAGAGCCGCGAAAGAACGGCAGGCGCCGCGGTGGGCGCCTGCCGTTTCGCATGTCAGGCGTCGGCCTTGGGCCGGGCGTCGACGCCCGCCTCCTTGCGCTGTCCGGCCGTGATGGGCGTGGGCGCGCCGGTGAGCGGGTCGAAGCCGGAGGCCGTCTTCGGGAACGCGATCACGTCGCGGATCGACTCGCCGTCCGACAGCAGCATGCAGATGCGGTCCCAGCCGTAGGCGATGCCGCCGTGCGGCGGCGGGCCGTACTTGAACGCCTCCAGCAGGAAGCCGAACTTGCTCTCCGCCTCCTCCTTGGAGATGCCGAGCACGTCGAAGACGCGCTGCTGCATCTCGGCGCGGTGGATGCGGATCGAGCCGCCGCCGATCTCCATGCCGTTGCAGACCATGTCGTAGGCGTAGGCGAGCGCCTCGCCCGGATGGTCCTGGAAGTTGTCGGACCACTCCGGCTTGGGGCCGGTGAACGGGTGGTGCACGGCGGTCCAGCCGCCCTCGCCGTCCTCCTCGAACATGGGCGCGTCCACGACCCACAGGAACGACCAGAGCGACTCGTCGATGAGCCCGCAGCGGCGGCCGATCTCCAGGCGGGCGGCGCCGAGCAGGTCGCGGGCGGCGCCGCGGGCGCCCGCGGCGAAGAACACCGCGTCGCCGGGCGCGGCGCCGGCCTTGCCCGCCAGGCCGGAGGTCTCCTGCTCGGACAGGTTCTTGGCGACCGGGCCGCCGAGCGTGCCGTCTTCCTGGACGAGCACGTAGGCCAGGCCCTTGGCCCCGCGGCTGCGCGCCCACTCCTGCCAGCCGTCGAGCTCCTTGCGGGTCTGGGAGGCGCCGCCCGGCATGACGACCGCGCCGACGTACTCGGCCTGGAAGACGCGGAAGGAGGTGCCGGAGAAGTAGTCGGTCATGTCGACGAGCTCCTGGCCGAAGCGCAGGTCGGGCTTGTCGGAGCCGTAGCGGGCCATCGCGTCGGCGTAGGTCATGCGGGGCAGCGGCAGGGGGATCTCGTAGCCGAGGATCTCGCGCCACAGCCGGCCGATCAGCTTCTCGCCGACCGCGATGACGTCCTCCTGGTCGACGAAGGACATCTCGATGTCGATCTGGGTGAACTCCGGCTGCCGGTCGGCGCGCAGGTCCTCGTCGCGGTAGCACTTGGCGAGCTGGTAGTAGCGCTCCAGGCCGGCCACCTGCAGCAGTTGCTTGAACAGCTGCGGCGACTGCGGCAGGGCGTACCAGCTGCCCGGCTGGAGCCGGACCGGCACCAGGAAGTCGCGGGCGCCCTCGGGGGTGGAGCGGGTCAGCGTCGGCGTCTCGACGTAGACGAAGCCGAGCTCGTTCATCACCTCGTTGGCGAGGTAGGTCGCCTTGGAGCGCACCCGCATCGCCTCGGCCACCTGCGGGCGGCGGATGTCGAGGTAGCGGTACTTCAGCCGGGCCTCCTCGGAGACGCCCGTGCCGCCCTCGATGGGGAACGGCAGCGGCGCGGACTCACTGAGCACCTCGACCGCGTCGGCCACCACCTCGACCTCGCCGGTGGGCAGGTCGGGGTTCTCGTTGCCCTCGGGGCGCACGCGGACCTGGCCGACCACCTTCACGCAGTATTCGGCGCGCAGGTCGTGGGCGTGGTCCTCCTCCCGGAAGACCACCTGCGCCGAGCCGGAGGCGTCGCGCAGATCGATGAAGACCACCCCGCCGTGGTCACGGCGGCGGGCCACCCATCCGGCGAGCGTCACCTGCTGCCCGGCGTGCTCCTTGCGGAGCGACCCGGCCGTATGCGTGCGGATCACTGCACTTTCCCCTTCAAGACTTCCACGACCCGGGCCAGCGGCACCTCGGTCTGCTCAGCGGTGGTCAGGTCTTTCACTTGCACGGCTTGCGCCGCCAGGTCACGCTCGCCCAGGATCAGCGCGTAACGGGCCCCCGAGCGGTCGGCGCCCTTCATCGCTCCCTTGAGCCCCTTGCCGCCGAAGGCCATGTCGGCGCTGACGCCGGCCTCGCGCAGCTCGGCCACGAGCAGGAACATCCGGCGGCGGGCGTCGTCGCCCAGCGCGACACCGTACACCTGGACGCCGCCGGGCGCGGCATCGCCGAGCAGCCCCTCGGACTCCATGGCCAGGACCGTGCGGTCGACGCCGAGCGCCCAGCCGACGCTGGGCAGCGGCGGGCCGCCGAGCATCTCGCTGAGCCCGTCGTAGCGGCCGCCGCCGCCGATCGCCGACTGCGAGCCGAGCCCGCCGTGGACGAACTCGAACGTGGTGCGGGTGTAGTAGTCGAGCCCGCGCACCAGCCTGGGGTCGTCCTCGTACGCGACGCCGGAGGCCTTCAGCAGGGCGCGGACCTCCTCGTGGTAGGCCTTGCAGGCGGCGCACAGGTGGTCGACGACCAGCGGCGCGCCGCCGAGCTGGGCCTGCACCTCGGGGCGCTTGTCGTCGAGCACCCGCAGCGGGTTGATCTCGATGCGGGCCCGCGTCTCCTCGTCCAGGTCGAGCCCGCGCAGGAACTCCTGCAGCGCGGCGCGGTAGGCGGGGCGGCAGGTCTTGTCGCCGAGCGAGTTGAGCAGCAGCGTGAACTGACGCAGGCCCAGCGAGGCGAAGGCGCGGGCGGCGAGCACGATCAGCTCGGCGTCGAGCGCCGGGTCCTCGGCGCCCAGCGCCTCCGCGCCGACCTGCCAGAAGTGGCGGTAGCGGCCCTTCTGGGCGCGCTCGTAGCGGAACTGGCTGCCCGAGTACCACAGCTTCACCGGCAGCTGGCCGTTGTGCAGGCCGTGCTGGAGCACGGCGCGGACCACCGACGCCGTGCCCTCCGGGCGCAACGTCAGCGAACGGCCCTTCTTGTCGGGGAAGGTGTACATCTCCTTGGAGACGATGTCGGTCGACTCGCCCACTCCCCTGGCGAACAGCTGGGTGTCTTCGAAGACCGGCGTCTCGACGTAGCCGTATCCCGCGCGCCTGGCCGGGGCGACGAGCGCCTCGCGGACGGCGAGCACCTGCTCGGAGCGGGGAGGCAGCCAGTCGAAGGTGCCTTTGGGTGCTTGGAAGGTCATCAGATTCCTCTTGTGGGACCGGCGTGCGGCGCGGCCTCCTTGAGATAAGGATTGGTGGCGCGCTCGCGGCCGATCGTGGTCTGTGGTCCGTGGCCCGGCAGGACGACCGTATCGTCAGGCAGCGGCAGGCACTTGGCGGCGAGGCTGCGCAGGATCGTCGGATAGTCGCCGCCCGGCAGGTCGGTGCGGCCGATGGAGCCGGCGAACAGCAGGTCACCGGAGAACATCACGCCGCGGCCCGCGTCTCCCCTGAAGCTCACCGACCCCCTGGTATGGCCGGGCGTGTGGTCGACGACCAGCTCCATGCCCGCGAGCTGCAGCGTGGCGCCGTCGGACAGCTCGCGCACGTCGTCGGGCTCGCTGAGGGTGAGGTCGCCGAAGAGGGAGGAGCTCGTGGAAGACCAGCCCGCCGCCGGGTCGCTCAGCAGGTGGCGGTCGTCGGGGTGGATCCAGGCCGGCACGCCGCGCGCGCCGCACACCGGGGCGACCGACCAGACGTGGTCGAGGTGGCCGTGGGTGAGCAGGACCGCGACCGGCTTGAGACGATGCTCACGCAGCAGTTCGTCGACCCCCTCGACAGCGTCCTGACCGGGGTCTATGATCACGCACTCCTCGCCTTCCGCGGGCGCGATGACGTAACAATTGGTCTGGAAGGCCCCTGCGGGGAAGCCGGCGATGAGCATCTGCCTCAGCTGATCTCGTCAAAAAAGCCAATGGGAATGTAACCGAAGGGTACCGGTGCGGGTCGCCGGGCTGCGAATCATCGGCCTTTGGCCGATACGATTCGCCCACCTCAGTTGATTGACTACGGGAGGCAAAGCGGTGGCCACGGGCAAGGACCGGCAGAAGCAGCTGGCACGCGAGCACTACGAGCGCCAACAGCAGCGCCGGCTCGAGCGCGAGCAGCGCAACAAGCGCATGGCGATCATCGGCTCCACCGTGGGCGTCGTCGTCGTGGTCGGCGGCATCGTGGCCTCGGTCGCCCTGCTGGGCGGCGGCGACGAGCCCACCGAGG
This sequence comes from Nonomuraea harbinensis, assembly GCF_019396385.1. Taxonomy (GTDB): domain Bacteria; phylum Actinomycetota; class Actinomycetes; order Streptosporangiales; family Streptosporangiaceae; genus Nonomuraea; species Nonomuraea ferruginea. The sequence continues at coordinate 42,110 of NZ_JAHKRN010000003.1, forward strand.
CGGCCGCCGAGCCGTCGGCGCAGGCGAGCACGTCCGCCCCGGCGGTCGCTCAGCCGAAGCCCTACGACGAGAAGACCGGCACCTGCGGCTATGTCGCCGACACCGGCGGCGGTCAGGTCAAGGACGTCGGCATGCCGCCGGAGAAGGTGGACCTGAAGCCGGCCAAGAAGACGATGACGATGAAGACCGGTCTCGGCGACATCGTGGTCGAGCTCGACAACGCCAAGGCGCCGTGCACCGTCAACTCGCTGCAGTTCCTGGCGGAGAAGGACTATTACGACGGCAGCAAGTGCCACCGGCTCGGCAACGAGCAGTTCCCGATGCTGCAGTGCGGCGACCCGACGGCCAAGGCCGACGGCAAGAGCCAGACCGACGGCTCGGGCGGCCCCGGCTACGTGCTGGTGGAGGAGAACACCAAGGGCGCCAAGTACAAGCGGGGCGTGATGGCGATGGCCAAGACGCAGGCCCCGGGCAGCACGGGCAGCCAGTTCTTCCTGGTGTACGGCGATATCCAGCTCGACCCGCTTTACACACCGGTGGGTACGATCACGAAGGGGCTCGACATCCTGGACAAGGTGAACAAGGCGGGTGTCCTGGCAGGTACGGCTGACGGCACCGGAGCGCCGAAGGAAACCGTGGAAATCAAAGACGTGACAATCGCTGGCAAGAGCTGACGTAATACAAACTAGGGACGAACAGTCCCGAAGGGTCTGATGGAAAGTGCGGGAGGACACGGTGAGCACCGACCCGTGGGGCCGGGTAGACGACGACGGCACCGTCTACGTGCGAACGGCTGAGGGAGAGCGGGCCGTCGGGTCCTGGCAGGCCGGCGAACCCGAAGAGGCGCTGGCCTACTTCCATCGCAAGTACGACGAGCTGGCGGGCCAGGTCCAGCTGCTGGAGCAGCGGGTGCGCGGCACCGACCTGGCGCCCGCGCAGGCCGAGGCGAGCATCGTCAAGCTGCGCGAGGCCGTGGCCGACGCGCACGCCGTCGGTGACCTCGGCGCGCTGACGGCCCGGCTCGACGGGCTGACCGCGCTGGTCGCGCAGCGCCGCGAGGAGCTGAAGGCGGCGCGCGAGGTCGCCCGCGCCGAGGCCAGGGCCGTCAAGGAGCGGATCGTCGCCGAGGCCGAGCGCATCGCCGAGGAGACCACCCACTGGAAGTCCGGCGGCGAGCGGCTGCGCCAGCTCGTCGAGGAGTGGAAGGCCGCCGACCGGATCGACAGGGTGACGGAGGCGCAGCTGTGGAAGCGCCTGTCGACCGCCCGCACCGCCTTCGCCAAGCGGCGCAAGGCCTACTTCGCCACCCTCGACGAGCAGCGCGAGGGTGTGCGTGCCACCAAGGAGGCCATCGTCGCCGAGGCCGAGGCGATCGCCGACTCCACCGACTGGGGGCAGACCGCGGCCGTCTACCGGGATCTGATGCAGCGCTGGAAGAGCGCCGGCCGGGCCTCCAGGGAGGTCGAGGACGAGCTGTGGGGTCGCTTCAAGGCCGCCCAGGACCAGTTCTTCCAGGCCCGCTCGGCGGTGTTCGCCGAGCGTGACGCCTCGCTCGCCGCCAACGCGCAGGTGAAGGAGGAGCTGCTGATCGAGGCCGAGAAGCTGCTCCCGGTCACCGACGTGCGCACCGCCAGGGGCCAGCTCCGCCACATCCTGGAGCGCTGGGAGGCGGCCGGCCCGGTGCCCCGCGAGCACCGCGACCGCCTGGAAGGCGGGCTGCGCAAGGTCGACGAGGCCGTGCGCAAGGCCGAGGACGCCGAGTGGAAGCGCTCCAACCCCGAGGCCCGCGCCCGCGCCCAGAGCACCGTCGACCAGCTGCGCACCTCCATCGAGCAGTTGGAGAAGCGCCTGGCCAAGGCGCAGGCGGCCGGACGGGCCAAGGACGTCATGGAGGCGGAGGAGGCCATCACGGCCCGCCGCGCCTGGCTGGAGGAGGCCGAGCGCACGCTCGCCGAGTTCAGCTGACCGAGCCCGGCTCGCGGTCCCTGCCCAGCGGAGGCGGGGCCGGCGAGCCGGAGGTCTCGATCATGGTGTGCCCGGTTGGCTATCGTGGCCGCCATGGATCCTGTGAGCGAGGCCCGTGCCCTGGTCGACGAGCTGTTCCCGGAGGCGCTGTACGCCCTGCTCGGCGGCAGCGTGGCGGCCGGGCGCCGGACCCCCACCTCCGACCTCGACATCCTGGTCGTCGTCGACGGGCTCGCGGCACCGTACCGGGAGTCCCTGCGCCGGCACGACTGGCCGGTCGAGCTGCTCGTGCACAGCCAGACCAGTTTCGGGGCCTGGCTGGAGCGTGACTTCGGCAGCCGGCAGCCCGTGCTGGCCCGCCTCTGCGCCGAGGGGATCGTGCTGGCCGACCGGAGTGGCGGGCGGCTGGAGGCGCTCAGGGAGGAGCTGAGAGGGCGGCTGGAGCGCGGCCCGGGCGCTCCGCACGACGCCGCGCTCGGCAGGGCCCGCTACGTGCTGTCCGATCTGCTGGACGATCTGGCCGGGGTGACCGACCCGGGCGAGCGGGCGTTCATCGAGTGGAACGTGGTCGAGGAGGCCGCGCGGCTGGCGCTGTCGCTGGGCGGGCGCTGGCAGGGCGGCGGCAAGTGGCTGCTGCGTGAGCTGCGCGCGCACGACCCCGACCTGGCCCAGGCGCTGCTGAAGGCACGGGAGACGCCCGGCGAGCTGGCGGCGGTGGCCGCAGGGGTGCTGGAGCGGGCCGGTGGACGCCTGTGGGAGGGATACCGGGCCGACGGCGACGTCTTCCACCGTCCGCTGCGGCACGTCACTCCTGAGGACCTGTCCGGGGCGACGGCGCAGAGCGCGGGGATGCGCCGGCTGGCGGCGGTCAGCGACGCCACCACCGGCTCGCGGCGGCTCTGGATGGGCCAGACGCACGTGGCGCCCGCGACCCGCTCGGCCGACCACCATCACGGCGAGTCGGAGACCGCCATCTACGTGGTGAGCGGCAGGCCGGTGTTCGTGTTCCTGGAGGACGGCGGGGAGCGGCGGATCGAGACCGGGCCGGGCGACTACGTGTTCGTGCCGCCGTTCGTCCCGCACCGCGAGGAGAACCCGGACCCGGAGCAGGAGGCGGTGGTGGTCATCGCCCGCAGCACCCAGGAGGCGATCGTGGTCGACCTGCCGGACCTGCGGATGCGGTGACGGCGGCCCCTCAGCCGCCCGCGCCGCTGACGCGGTAGACGTCGTAGACGCCCTGGATGCCGCGCACGGCCTTCAGGACGTGGCCCAGGTGCTTGGGGTCGCCCATCTCGAAGGTGAACTTGCTGACGGCCACCCGGTCGCGCGAGGTGGTCACGGAGGCGCTCAGGATGTTGACGTGCTGGTCGGAAAGCGTACGGGTGACGTCGGACAGCAGCCTGGGCCGGTCGAGCGCCTCCACCTGGATGGCCACCAGGAACACGCTGTCGTCTCCGGGTGACCAGCTGACCTCCACCAGCCGGTCGGGCTGCGACCTGAGCTGCTGGATGTTGGTGCAGTCGGAGCGGTGGACCGAGACGCCGTGGCCGCGGGTGACGAAGCCGACGATCTCGTCGCCGGGCACGGGGGTGCAGCACTTCGACAGCCGCACCCACACGTCGGCGTCGCCCGCCACCACCACGCCCGCGCCGCCTCCACCCCTGGGGCGGCCGCGCAGCCGGGTCGGCAGCGAGGTCTCGGCGATGTCCTCCTCGGCGCTCTCCACGCCGCCGATGGACGCCACCAGCTTCTGCACGACCGTCTGGGCGGCCGTGTGGCCCTCTCCGACGGCCGCGTACAGCGCCGACACGTCGGGGTAGCGCAGGTCACGGGCGAGCGCCAGCAGCGCCTCGCCGGACATCAGGCGCTGCAGCGGCAGGCCCTGCTTGCGCATCGCCCGGCCGATGGCCTCCTTGCCCGCCTCGATCGCGGTCTCGCGGCGCTCCTTGGAGAACCACTGGCGGATCTTGTTACGGGCGCGGCCCGACTTGACGAACTTCAGCCAGTCGCGCGAGGGCCCGGCGTCGGGCGACTTGGAGGTGAAGATCTCGACCGTGTCGCCGTTGCCCAGCCGCGACTCCAGGGGCACCAGCCGGCCGTTGACCCGGGCGCCGATGCAGCGGTGGCCCACCTCGGTGTGGACCGCGTAGGCGAAGTCGACCGGGGTGCCGCCCTCGGGCAGGGCGATGACCTGGCCCTTCGGGGTGAAGACGTAGACCTCCGACACCGACAGGTCGAACCGGAGCGACTCCAGGAACTCGCCCGGGTCGGCCGTCTCCTTCTGCCAGTCGAGGAGCTGGCGCAGCCAGGCCATGTCGCTGCCGGGCTTGACCTTGCCGACGGGGCCGGGCCCGCCGACCTCCTCCTTGTACTTCCAGTGCGCGGCCACGCCGTACTCGGCCCTGTGGTGCATGGCGTGGGTGCGGATCTGCAGCTCCACCGGCTTGCCCTCAGGACCGATCACCGTGGTGTGCAGCGATTGGTACATGTTGAACTTGGGCATCGCGATGTAGTCCTTGAACCGGCCGGGGACCGGGTTCCAGCGCGCGTGGATCGTTCCGAGCGCCGCATAGCAGTCGCGTACGGAGTCGACCAGGACCCGGATGCCCACCAGGTCGTAGATGTCGTCGAAGGCGACGTCGCGGGCGATCATCTTCTGGTAGACCGAGTAGTAGTGCTTCGGCCTGCCCTTGACCACGGCCCTGATGCGGGCCTCGCGCAGGTCGCCGGAGACCTTCTCGATGACCTCCTGCAGGAACAGGTCGCGCCGCGGCGCCCGCTCCGACACCATGCGCGCGATCTCGTCGTAGCGCTTGGGGTAGAGCATGGCGAAGGCGAGATCTTCTAGCTCCCACTTGATCGTGTTCATGCCCAGGCGGTGGGCCAGCGGGGCGAAGATCTCCAGCGTCTCGCGGGACTTCTGGTGGCGCTTGTGCTCCGGCAGGTAGCGCATCGTGCGCATGTTGTGGAGCCGGTCGGCCAGCTTGATGATCAGCACCCGGATGTCGCGCGACATGGCCACGACCATCTTGCGCACGGTCTCGGCCTGGGCCGCGTCGCCGAACTTGACCTTGTCGAGCTTGGTGACGCCGTCGACCAGCGAGGCGATCGTGTCGCCGAAGTCACCGCGCAACTCGTCGAGGCCGTAGGCGGTGTCTTCGACGGTGTCGTGCAGCAGGGCCGCGCAGAGCGTCTCGTCGTCGGTGCCGAGCTCGGCCAGGATCGTCGCCACCGCCAGCGGGTGGGTGATGTACGGGTCGCCGCTCTTGCGCTTCTGGTCGCGGTGGTGGTGAGCCGCCACCTCGTAGGCACGCTCGATGACACGCAGGTCGGCCTTGGGGTGGGTGGCCCGGACGGTGCGGAAGAGCGGCTCCAGCACCGGATTCATGGCCCCACCCCCAAACCGCCGACGGCGCGCCGCGGGTGCGGCCGGCGCGGCATCGGCTTGCGCGGCGGCACCACTCGCGTCCGTTACGTCGGGCACGACCACATCACGGGGCACTCAGACTCCTTACGTTCGAGTCCAGATCCCCAGTGTATCCAGGCGACGCACCCGGACCGCCTCGGGTCCTCTCCTCAGACGATCAGCAGGGAGCGGGTCTCCACTCCCGTGAGGCGCTCGCGCCCCTTCAGGAAGGCGAGCTCCATCAGCACGGAGACGCCGACCACCTCGGCTCCCGTCCTGCGCACGAGCTCCACCGCCGCCGCCGCCGTGCCGCCCGTGGCCAGCACGTCGTCGACGATGAGCACCCGGTCGCCGGGCGAGAAAGCGTCGTCGTGCACCTCGATGGTCGCCGAACCGTATTCCAGATCGTAGGACTCTTCGAGCACGGCGGCAGGCAGTTTGCCCTTCTTACGCACAGGTACGAAGCCGGCACCCTCCTGGTAGGCCACCGGCGCGGCCAGGATGAAGCCGCGCGCCTCGATGCCCACGATCTTGTCGGCCTCGAACCCGTCGGCCAGGGCGTCCACCACGGCGCAGAACACGGCGTGGTCGGCGAGCAGCGGGGTGATGTCCTTGAACACCACGCCGGGCTTGGGGTAGTCGGGCACGTCCCGGATGCGGTCCAGGATCAGCGCGGTCAGGTCGCTCATGAGGTGCTCCTCGGAGGGGTCAAGGTGGGTGCCGACGTGGAGGGGTCCGCGTCCGCCGGGCTTCATGATGGCGCATCCCCGCCCCTGACGTCCCCACGGCTGCGCCCCCGCCCGGGAGGGACGGGGGCGCGTGCGAACAGGTCAGCCCTTGGCCGCGGCGGCGCGCCTGGCGCCCTTGCCGCCACCGGTGGAGGCGAGCCTCCTGGCGATGGCCTGGTACTTCGGCTCCCGCTCCTTGAGCGTCACCAGCAGCGGCGTGGCCACGCAGATCGACGAGTAGGTGCCGACCACCATGCCGACGAACAGGGCCAGCGCGAGGTCCTTCAGCGTGCCGGCGCCGAGCACGGTGGTGCCGATGAACAGGATCGCCGCCACCGGCAGGATCGCGACCAGCGACGTGTTCAGCGAGCGGATCAGCGTGTGGTTGAGCGCGTCGTTGGCGGCCATCGAGTAGGTCTGCTTCGACGTGGTGCCGAGCTTGGCCGTGACCTCCTTGATCATGTCGAACACCACGACCGCGTCGTAGAGCGAGTAACCCAGGATGGTCAGGAAGCCCAGCAGCGTCGCCGGCGTGACCTCGAACCCGGACCAGGCGTAGACGCCGGCCGTGATGACGAGGTCGTGCAGCAGCGCGACGATCGCGGCGAGCGCCATCTTCGGCTCGAACGCCATCGACAGGTAGGCGATGATCGCCACCATGAACGCGACCAGGCCCCACAGCGCCTTGGTGGAGACCTCACCGCCCCACGAGGCGCCGATCGACTGCACGTTGACCTGCTCGACGGGGGTGCCGAACTCCTTGGAGATCACGTCCTGCATCCGCAGGCTCTGGCTCTCGACGAGCGTCTCGGTGGTGACGCGGTAGCGGTCGCCGGCGGTCTGCACGATCGGCTGGTGGATGCCCTGCTCGCTGAACGTCTCGCGCACCTCCTGGACGCTGACGGTCTGCGTCGGCTGGAAGGAGAAGACCGAGCCGCCCTTGAACTCGACGCCCAGGTTGAGCCCGTTCCAGAGCAGGCCGGCGAAGGAGATCACCAGCAGGATGGCGGACAGGCTGTACCACAGCCGCCACTTCCCGACGAAGTCGACGTCGATCTCGCCCCGGTAGAGGCGTCGCCCCAGTCCCATCTCAGGCCTCCCGCGGGGTGGTCTTGCGGACGGATCCGCTGGTGTCGGCCACGCTCATGCGCTCGGCGTCCAGGCCGGACAGCGGATGCCCCTTGGCGAAGAACTTCAGTCTGGCCAGCAGCGCGATGAAGGGCTTGGTGAACATGAACACCACGACGACGTCGATCAGCGTGGTCAGGCCCATCGCGAAGGCGAAGCCGGCGACGCCGCCCACCGACAGCAGGTAGAGCACGATCGCGGCGATGAACATGACGGCGTCGGCGATCAGGATCGTGCGCCGGGCGCGGACCCAGGCCACTTCGACGGCCGCGCGGAGAGTCCGCCTGCCCTCCTTCATCTCGTCGCGTATGCGTTCGAAGTACACGATGAAAGAGTCGGCGGTGATGCCGATGGAGACCACCAGGCCGATGATGTGCGGCAGAGAGAGCCGGAAACCGGCGTTCTGCCCCAGCACGACCACCGCGGTGTAGGTCAGGATCGAGGCGACGACGAGGCTCAGCACGGCCACGATGCCGAGGCCGCGGTAGTAGAGCAGGCAGTAGACGACCACGAGGGCCAGGCCGATGACGCCGGAGATGAGGCCGCCCTGGAGCTGGTCCTGGCCGAGCGTCGAGGAGACCGTGTCGATGGAGCTGCGCTCGAACTTCAGCGGAAGCGCGCCGTACTTGAGCTGCTCGGCGAGTTCGGTGGCGGACTGCTGGTCGAACTGGCCGGTGATCTCGGCGCGGCCGCCGGGAATCGGGCTGATGATGTTGGGAGCGGTGATGACGACGCCGTCGAGGACCACCGCGACCTTGTTGCGCGGTTCCTGCGAGTTGTAGGCGGTGGAGGTGAGCTTGCTCCACTCCTGGGCGCCGGCGCTCTTGAAGTCGAGCTGGACCACCCATTCGGTGGTGCCCTGCTGGACTCCGGCTGTGGCGGTACTGATGTCGGTGCCGACGACCTTGGCTACGTCGAGGACGTACTTGAAGCTGCCGTTGGACTCACACGCGGCGTACTGCTTGCCGGGGTCGTCCTGGACTCCCTGGCCTCGGTTCTTCGGGTCGGTGCAGTCGAGCGCGGCGTACTGCTTGAGCACGGCCGGGTCGATGCCCTTGGTGTCGATCTGCGGGTTGGGGGTCTGCGCGTTGGGATCTGGTGCGGGCTCGTCGGTCGCTGACGGCGACGGTGTCGACTTCTTGTCCCTGTTGCCCCTGTCGCCCTGAGAGGGAGTCGGGGAAGTCGACGGCGCCGGGTCGGTCAGCGCCGACGAGAGCGCCTTCCCGGTCGGAGAGACTGACGGTGACCCCGAAGGCTGCGGCCTGGCCGACTGGCTCGGCGCGACCGACGGCGTCGACGACGGGGCCGTCGACGCCGTCGGGGAGACGTCCGGACTGGGCGCCTCGGTGGCGAGCTGTTCCTGCGCGATCGGAGTCATCTCCATCGCCAGGACCTGCCGGAAGCGGAGCTCCGCAGTGGTGGCGACCAGCTTGATGGCCTCGCTCTGCCCGACGCCCGGGATGGAGATGATGATGTTGTCGCCTGACTTGGCGACCTCGGCGTCGGAGATGCCGGTGCCGTTGACCCGGTCGCGGATGATGTTGACCGCGCGGTCGAGGATCTCCTCAGGAGGAGAGGCACCGTCCTGGGTGACCGGTGACAGTGTCACCGTCGTACCGCCGGCGAGATCGAGTCCTAGTTTCGGCGTGAACGCCTTCTGCAAGAACATCGTCCCGCCCAGGGCGAGGATGAGCGCCAGGAGCAGCAGGAGCGTTCGCCCCGGCTTGCTGTGGCTGCTGGTCGGTCGGGCCACTGGTCGTCAGTTCTTTCGGATTGGGGTCATGGGTTCAGGACTTCTTGCGGGAGTCCTGGTCGTCGTTGTGCTCCGCGCTCGTGTCACCGTCGGCCGGCTCGTCGGCGATGGGCTCGTCGGCCACCGGGTCACCCGGCGTGACGATACGGCCGATGGCGGCCTTGACCCAGCGCGTCTCGATGTTGGGCGCGATCTCGAGGACGACATCCTCATTGTCCACCGCGACGACGGTGCCGAACAGGCCTGTCGTCGTCATGACACGAGTGCCCGGCGTCAACGAGTTCTGCATCTGGATCGCCTCCTGCTGGCGCTTGCGCTGCGGGCGAATCAGCAGGAAGTAGAACACCACCACCAGAAGGATCAGCGGCGCGATGCTCATGAGTTGGTCCATCAGGGGCGACCTTCCATCGTCGTACAGTGAGTTGACACCGGCTTCCCGCCGGAAATTCCGCGGTTGCGGGCGGCGCCGCTCAGCGCATCAGCCTACACAGCCAGCCAAGCCACGGAGTGTAGGCGCTTGTTGCGAAACGCGGCAACGAGGCAGCGTTTCGGCGCGCGGGGAAGTTCCCGATTCGCAATGGTTGCAACCGATTCGTGATCAGGTGGAGGGTCCGGCACCGAACGCGTCGGGCGGTGGTGTCATGCCGAGATGCGTCCAGGCGGCGGCGGTGGCGACCCGGCCGCGCGGGGTGCGCGCGATCAGGCCCTGCCGCACCAGGAACGGCTCGGCCACCACCTCGACGGTCTCCGGCTCCTCCCCCACGGACACGGCGAGGGTGGACAGGCCGACGGGGCCGCCGCCGAACTTGCGCAGCAGCGCGCCGAGCACCGCCCGGTCGAGCCGGTCGAGCCCCTCGCCGTCGACCTCGTACAGCTCCAGCGCCCTGGCGGCCACCGCGCGGTCGACCACGCCGCCGGCGCGCACGTCGGCGTAGTCGCGCACGCGGCGCAGCAGCCGGTTGGCGATGCGGGGGGTGCCGCGCGAGCGCCTGGCGATCTCGTTGGCGGCGTCGTCGGGCAGCTCGACGGCGAGCAGCGCGGCCGAGCGGCGCAGCACCTGCTCCAGCTCGCCGGTCTCGTAGAAGTCCATGTGGGCGGTGAACCCGAACCGGTCGCGCAGCGGCGCCGGCAGCAGGCCGGCCCGGGTGGTGGCGCCGACGAGCGTGAACGGGGCGATGTCGAGCGGGATGGCGGTGGCGCCGGGCCCCTTGCCGACGACGATGTCGACGCGGAAGTCCTCCATCGCCATGTAGAGCATCTCCTCGGCGGGGCGGGCCATCCGGTGGATCTCGTCGATGAACAGCACCTCGCCCTCGCCCAGCGTCGACAGGATGGCCGCCAGGTCGCCGGCGCGCTCCAGCGCGGGGCCGGACGTGATGCGCAGCGGCGCGCTCAGCTCAGCCGCGATGATCATGGCGAGGGTCGTCTTGCCGAGCCCCGGCGACCCGTTCATCAGCACGTGGTCGGGCGGCCGCTGCCGCCGCAGCGCGCTCTCCAGCACCAGTGACAGTTGTTCGCGCACCCGGGCCTGGCCGATGAACTCCGCCAGCCGCTTGGGCCGCAGCGCCGCCTCGATCTGCCGCTCCTCGCCGTCGGCGTCGGGCGACACGAGCTCCCGCTCGAACGTCACGACACCACCTCCGCCGGGGATCGGGACGGGCCCACGCCCGCGGGGTGGCGGGTCATCGGACGCTCAGCGCCCGGAGCGCGGCCTTCAGGAGGGCGGCGATCTGCGGCGCGCGGCCGGCGGCCAGGTCGGCCTCCGCCTGGGGCTCGACGGCGGCGACGGCCTCGTCGGCGTCCTTGCCGGAGTAGCCCAGCCCGACCAGCCCCGAGTGGACCTGCTCGCGCCACAGGGTGTCCTTGCGCGAGCCGTTGAGCGCGGCGTCGACCGCCTCCGGGGAGGCGCCCAGGCGGTCTTTCAGCTCCAGGACGATGCGCTGGGCGCCCTTCTGGCCGATGCCCGGCACCTGGGTGAGCGCCTTGAGGTCGGCTCCGGCCACGGCCACGCGCAGGGCCTGCGGGGAGTGGACGGCGAGCATGGCCAGGGCGAGCTTGGGGCCGACGCCGCTGGCCGTCTGGAGCAGCTCGAAGACGGCCCGCTCGTCGTCGGTCGCGAAACCGTACAGGGTGAGCGACTCCTCGCGCACCACGAGCGAGGTGGCCAGGCGCGCCTCCTGCCCGGTCCTGAGCGTGGCGAGGGTGCCTGGCGTGCAGTGGACGAGGACGCCGACGCCGCCGACCTCGACGACGGCCGCGTCGGGGGCGACGGCGGCCACCCGGCCGGTCACGGAGGCGATCACGGCCGCACGCCCTTCCGCGAGGCGCGGGCGACGGCCTCGGCCAGGCGGTGCTGGGCGCCGCCGCGCCACACGTGGCAGATGGCCAGCGCCAGCGCGTCGGCGGCGTCGGCCGGCCTGGGCATCTCGCTCAGCCGCAGCAGCCGGGTGACCATGGCGCCGATCTGCTTCTTGTCGGCGGTGCCGCTGCCGGTGATGGCGGCCTTGACCTCGGACGGCGTGTGGAGCGCGACCGGCAGGCCGCGGCGGGCGGCGCACAGCACCGCGATGCCGGCGGCCTGGGCGGTGCCCATGACGGTGCGGACGTTGTGCTGGGCGAAGACCCGCTCGACCGCGACGGCGTCGGGGCGCACGTCGTCGAGCCACTGCTCGATGCCGGCCTCGATGCCGACGAGCCGGGCGCCCAGCTCGTCGCCGGCGGCGGTGCGGACCACCCCGACGGCCACCAGGCTGAGCGGCGCGCCCGGGCGCCCCTCGACGGCTCCCAGGCCGCACCGGGTCAGCCCCGGATCGACGCCCACCACCCGCACCGGCATGCCTCCCCGCCCCGCCGAACACTAGTTCGGCACGAGACTCTACCCCGCCCGGCCTGCTCGCGCACCGGGAAACGCCTGTCAGAAGTAGTCGAGCATGTACGGGCGAGCGGCGAACGCGGCGTCGAGCACCTCGTCGTGCCGCTCGTCGCCGGTCATGAGCCCGCCGCGCCGCAGCGTGGCGGTGGGGATGCCCGCGTACAGGGCCGAGAAGGCGTTCACGCTCAGCACGGGCGCGTCTTCCCCGGCGGCGTCCGCCTGGCCGAGCCAGGTGGCGGCGCCCGAGCCGTCCGCGAACTCCAGGCGCCACAAGCCCGCGTTGCCCGCCCGCAGCGGGTCATCCACCCGGACGACGGCGGCGGCTCCGACCGCGGCCGGATAGCCCCGGCGCGCCACCGCCTCCACCAGGTCGATGACCCGGAACATCCACCGCACCTGCTCGGTCTTCTCCTTCGACCGCTCGCGCAGCAGCCACAGCACCGGGTCGTCGGGCGCGACCACGGCCTTGACCTGCTTGGCGACCGACGAGGACGTGCCGACCAGCGACCACAGCGCCCTGGCGGTGTCGGCGGAGCCGGCGACCACGCCGTCCACCTCGATGTCCTGGCCGTCCCACCGGTAGACGGCGAACCCGTCGTCGGCCAGGTAGAGGAAGTCGTCCTCCTCGGACAGCCACAGCCGCCAGATGTCCTCCCCGTACGTGATGGGGCCGCTGGCGCGGGCGGCGCCGTGCAGCCGGTGCAGCAGGGCGATGACCTCGGCGGCGTCGTCGGGCCCCATCCGGCGGAGCTTGACGTCCTTGCCGGGCGGGATCGTGCGCAGCGCCTCGGCGGGCAGGGTCATCAGGTTCTGGGCGCCCGCGTGCTCGTAGCCGAGCGACCGGTAGATGGGGGTGGTGGCGGGATAGAGCGCCGACACGGCGTCGCCGAGCGCGGCGGCCCGCTCGATCACGGCGCGCATGATGAGGCTGCCGACGCCGCGCCCGCGGTCTTCCGGGCTGACGGTCACGCCGGCGACGCCGGACATGGGCTGCGGCCTGCCGTGCCACCACTGGGTGAAGGGCCGCAGCCGGGCGGCGGCCGCCATCCGGCCGCCGTCGAAGGCGCCCAGGTAGCGGCCCGCGGCCAGGGTCGGGTGCACCAGCTTGCGGAAGGTCTCCACGTGTCCGGCGGGGATGGGGCCGAAGGCGCGCTTGCGAAGGTCGAGCACGGCGTCGAGGTCGTCGGCCGTCAGGTCACGAATGTCCACAACCGTCCAACCTAAGCATCCGTGCCGTGCTCCCGCGACCCGATATCGCGCCCGACGGTGAGGGCGAGCCGGTCCAGGTACAGCAGTTGCGCCGCGACGGCGGCGGCGAGCGCGAGCACGATCGCGATCAGCGGTGTGGCGAGACCCACGTCGGCGCCGCCGCCGGGGAACTGGCTCGACGCCATGAACTGGGCGAGCGGCGCGGTGGCCAGGTCCGGCTGCTGGGTGACCAGGAGCGGCCAGAGCAGGTCCTGGGCGTTCACCAGCGTGACGGCGACGACCAGGACGCAGGCCATCGGGAACGAGGGCCTGACGACGCCTGAGAGCAGGTCGCCGGTGTTGCGCTCGGCCAGGCCTTTGCAGAGCAGGGTGAGGATGACCAGGGCGGGCACGCTGACGAGCAGCGGTGGCACGAGGGCGGCGACGGTGTCGACGAGACCGAGGCCGCGCAGGGTGTTCCAGTTGGCGATGCTGAGCGGGCCCGCGCCGACGAACAGCCAGGGGGCGAACGGCAGCAGCAGCCACTCGCTGCGCCTGCCCAGCGGGCGCAGGCCGCCGATGCCGAGCGCGCCGAGATAGGCGACGCCGACGGAGACCAGCGCGCCGGCGAAGGCGGGCAGCCAGGTGTTCAGGTGCACGTTCCGCCCGTGGGGCGCGCTCGCCTCCGCCGGCTGGAGAAGGGCGGACAGCCAGGGCCTGCTCCACAGGAAGACGAGGACGGTCGCCACGAGCAGCGCGGCCACCCCGACGGCCATGCCCGCCGCCGAGGGCTTCCGGGCGGTGTCCGGCTTCCCGGCCCCGGTCTCGTACGGGGCGCCCGGCGCGTACGGGTTGCCCGGAGGGGGCGCGGCACCGTACGGGATGCCCGCGCCCGGCGGCTGGCCGGGCAGCCCGGTCGCGAGCCCGGCGTCCTGCGGCTGGGCCTGGAAGTACGGACTGCCTGGGCCCGCCGCGGGAGCCCGCGCGGAGTGATCCTCGTCCGGAGCGGTGGCGGGGGTCACGGTGAGGCGCATGCGGGTGGCGATCGCGAGGATCGTGGCGGCGATGCCGAGCACGCCGAGGATCACGCCCGTCAGGGTGGCGATCGCGGCTCCCATGCCCAGCCTGGCCGCCCGCCAGGTGAACGTGTACTGCAGGAGCGCGAGTGTCTGAGTGGAGTCGCGCGGCCCGCCCCCGGTCAGCACCAGCCCGAGCGTGAACAACTGCAGCCCCGCCGCGACGGTGGCGAGCGCGACGATCCCGGCGACCGCGAGCATGGCCGGGGTGACGGTGCCGCCGCGCAGGGCGGGCAGGAACGCCAGGACGGCCAGCGCGCACACCACGCCGAAGGTGGCCGCGGCGACGATGAGCCGGAGCGTTCCCGGGGCGGTCGCCGGTTCGGCGAGGGAGCGTGCCATGGCCGTCAGGCCCTCGGCGTCCGGCCGGAGCCCGCGCAGCCAGGAGACGGCGACGGCGGCCGGCGCGAAGGTCACCAGGGACAGCGACAGCAGGATGCGCCCGGCCCGCCTGACCCAGGCGCCGCCCCGGTCGAGGGCGAGCGCCAGCAGCGGCGCGACCACCAGGGCGACGAGCAGCGGCATGATCGTCACCGACAGGGTGAAGCCGAGCGCCGGCCAGAACGAGTCGTCGCCGAGCAGCCGGCCGTAGTTGCCGAGCCCGGCGGACGCGCTCGGCCCCACGAGCCCGCCCGAGCGCAGGCTGAAGCCGATCGTCAGGACCGTGGGCAGGAGCAAGGTGATCAGCATGCCCAGCACGGCCGGCATGAGGAGCAGCCAGCCCAGCACCGGGGCCGGAGAGTCAGGAGTGCGGGAGGTCACGACGCCCGACCCTATGCCGATTCCGGCCCGCCCTGCTACGCGTCCGGGAACGTGCCGAGCGGGAACGACGCCCCCCTGGGACGGCCCTCAGGAAGCCGCTGACGGCACGCTGTGAGCCCTCGGCTACCCAGGCCGGACGACGCGCCCGCCTCCGCGCGACGGCGCGCTGAGCGCCCGCGAGGAGCAGGCTCGCGACGGCGGCCCGTCAGGCGTCGAGCTTCTCCATGACCTCGTCGGAGACGTCGAAGTTGGCGTAGACGTTCTGCACGTCGTCGCTGTCCTCGAGCGCGTCGATGAGCCGGAACACCTTCTTGGCGGCCTCCTCGTCGAGAGGCACGCTCATCGTCGGCAGGAAGCTGGAGTCGGCCGAGTCGTAGTCGATGCCGGCGTCCTGCAGCGCCTTGCGCACCGGCACCAGGTCGCCCGCCTCGCACACCACCTCGAACGACTCGCCCAGGTCGTTGACCTCCTCGGCGCCCGCGTCGAGCACGGCCATGAGCACGGTGTCCTCGTCGAGCCCGTCGCCGGGCACGATCACGACGCCCTTGCGGTTGAACATGTAGGACACCGAGCCGGGGTCGGCCAGCGAGCCGCCGTTGCGGGTCAGCGCGACCCGGACCTCCGAGGCGGCGCGGTTGCGGTTGTCGGTCAGACACTCGATGAGCACCGCGACGCCGCCGGGGGCGTAGCCCTCGTACATGATGACCTGGTAGTCGGCGCCGCCGGCCTCCAGGCCGCCGCCACGCTTGCGGGCCCGCTCGATGTTGTCGTTGGGGACCGAGTTCTTCTTCGCCTTGAAGATCGCGTCGAACAGCGTGGGGTTGGCATCCGGGTCAGGCCCCCCAGTCCTGGCCGCCACCTCGATGTTCTTGATGAGCTTCGCGAACAGCTTGCCGCGCTTGGCGTCGAGCGCGGCCTTCTTGTGCTTCGTCGTCGCCCATTTGGAGTGGCCGGACATCGCCTATAGCTCCCTCACCATGTCTACGAAGTATCGGTGCACGCGCGTGTCTCCCGTCAGCTCGGGATGGAACGACGTCGCGAGCAACGGCCCCTGTCGGACCGCGACGATCCTATCCCCAGGCTCGGCCCGCCCCAGCACGTCGACTCCCGGCCCGACCGATTCGACCCAGGGGGCGCGGATGAAGACGGCGTGCACGGGGGCGCCGGCGAAGTCGAGGCCGGCCTCGAAGGAGTCGACCTGGCGGCCGAAGGCGTTGCGCCTGACCACCATGTCGATGCCGCCGATCGTCTGCTGGCCGGCGACACCGTCCTCGATGCGGTCGGCCAGCATGATCATGCCGGCGCACGAGCCGTAGGCGGGCATGCCTTCCTTGACCCGCATCCGCAGCGGTTCGAGCATGTCGAAGGTCTCGGCGAGCTTCCACATGGTGGTCGACTCGCCGCCGGGGATGACCAGGGCGTCGACGGCGTCGAGCTCGGCCGGCCGGCGCACGGGGCGGGCCTCGGCGCCCGCCTCCTGGAGCATGCGCACATGCTCACGCACGTCGCCTTGCAGAGCGAGTACCCCGATTTCGGGCACGGTCGTCCTTCCGTCAGCTTCAGGGTGTCGTCCGTTCAACACCGCACATACCTGACATCTTCCTACAGAGCCAGTTCGGCGTAGAGCGGCCGGTGATCGGAGAGCGTGACGCCGTGGCCGACGTGGCAGCGGCGGACGGCGCCGGGCGGCGCGAACACGTAGTCGAGTTTCTTGCGCCTGCCGCTGCCCAGGTGCGTCCATCGTCCGGTGCGGTCGCCGCCGCGCTGGTCGCACTCCTGGTGACGCCGGTAGGCGGGGGCGACCGCGCGGCGGCCGGCGGCGGCGCCGGTGCGGCTGTCCGGCGGCGCGGCGTTCAGGTCGCCGCCGAAGACGGCCCGGTGGCCCTCCTTGGCGGCGACGTCGAGCAGCCTTCTTATCTGTTTGGTGCGGTAGGGGGCGCCCGGCTGCCTGTCGTCATACGGGGTGCCGGCCGACAGGTGGGTGTTGCAGGCGTGCACGCGGATGGCCCGAACGGTGGCGCAGAGGACGGCGCGGCGTACGTACCAGGGCGGGGAGGGCAGCGGGTGGACGCGGAAGTCGGCGTCGTGGCGGGCGACGGCGACGGCGACGCTCTGCGCGCCGCGCGGGCGGCCGAGGCGGTCGGGATGGCACGGGTACGGGACGCCGGCGGAGTCCAGCAGGCTCCAGGAGCCGACCGTCCAGGCGCGGCCGGTGCGGATCTCCAGCGTGCGTTCGAGGGTGTGGGTCGCGCCGGAGCAGAACTCCTGCAGGAAGATCACGTCCGGGCGGACGGGGGCGCCGATCACGTGCCCGCTGATGTTCCAGGCCAGCTCCTGGGCTCCGGCCCGGTAGAGGGCGCACGCCGCGTTCGTGCCCGCGCACACGTTCCAACTGAGCGCCGACAACCGGACCCGCCCGTCCGCCGCGACGCCCGTGACGGTCAGGGCCAGCGTGAGGATCAGCCGTGCGACCACGAACGCATCCAACCAGATGGCCAGACTCCCGCGGATCCCGTACGAGCAGACAGCAACCCAGCCCCACCCCGGCGAAACGGAACCTGGGAACCCCCCGGCCCCGTCACCGGGCGAGACCCGCAAGTCCCGCTTCCGGGACGACGCCACGAGCGAGAGTCCGCGAACCCCCGACACGAACGTCACGAACCAGAGTCGGGAAAACCTAGTCTCGCGCGAGTGTCACCAGCCAAGGCCCGAAAACCCCGCCTTGGCACGGACGTCACAACTGCGGTCCCAGCCCACCTCCTGCGCGCACCATCACAACGCGCCCCAAAACTCCACCTCACGCGGTCATCACAACCGTCCGCGGCCCGAGAACCCTCCCCGCGCGAGCGTGACGCGCCAGACCCGAAAACCCCCACCTCGCGCGCGAGCGCCACGGGGCGATCCCACCTCCTGGAGGACCTCACGGGCGAGGCTCTGGGATCCGCGTCGGCGGAGAACGCCGCGCTCAGGATCTGCGGGTAACAGACCTCAGGCCTCACGGGCCGGCGTTGGGAATCCGCGTTGGAGGGAACGCCGCGCTCAGGACCCGTGGGGGCCAGCCCCCGGCCGCACGGGCGAGCGCCCGGGATCCGGTCGTCACGAAGGTGGCCTTGGTGTACGCCTCCGCGCCGGGTTCGCGTACGGTCGGCACCACCTTGCGGAGTGCGGCATCCCACCTCCTGGGAGGACCTCAGAGGCGAGGGTCTGGGATCGCCACGCGGGTAGCCGTCTCCGGGAGAGGAGGGCTGGGGGCGAGGTTCCACCCCCAGGAGGTTACGGGCGTTCGGTTTCCCAGCGGACGGTGTCCTCGGCCGTCATCTGGCCGCTGGAGCGGGCCGACGGGTCGAGCGGGCGCAGGTAGGTCTGCTGGACGCCCGGGACCCGGTCCTCGATCACGAAGGTGGCCTTGGTGTGCGCCTCCGCGCCGGGCTCGCGTACGGTCGGCACCACCTTGAAGTCGGCGGTGAGCCGCTCGCGCTCGACCCGGGTGATCACGTAGCCGCGCTGGTTGTTGTAGAAGCGCAGGTGGGGGTTGATGCCCAGGAAGGGGTGCGTGGCGGGGTCGGAGTCGGCGCCGTCGCCGCCGCTGGTGATGGAGGTGGCGACGAGTTCGGAGCCGACCGAGGGCCCGGTCGGGTCGTCGTAGTCGAGCTTGAGGTCGGCGGCCCAGTGGGCGTGCACGTCGCCGGTGAGCACGACCGGGTTGCGCACGCCGGCGTCGATCCAGCCCTGGGTGATGCGCCGCCGGGAGGCGACGTAGCCGTCCCAGGCGTCCTGGCTGGTGACCTTGGCGGGGCCGGCGTTGTTGTCGCGCTGGGCGAAGAACACCTGCTGGCCGAGGACGTCCCACTGGGCGCCGGAGCGGCGGAAGCCGTCGAGCAGCCACTCCTCCTGCCGGGCGCCGGTGATGGACCTGGCGGGGTCGGTGGCGTCGGGGCAGTCGCGGTAGCCGTCGCCGCAGCCCTGGTCGTCGCGGTACTGGCGGGTGTCGAGCATGTGGAAGGTGGCCATCCGGCCCCACCGCACCCGCCGGAACAGCTGCATGTCGACGCCGCGCGGGATGGAGTCGCGGCGCAGCGGCATGTTCTCGTAGTAGGCGCGGAAGGCGGCCTCGCGCCGGGCGAGGAAGTCCGGCTGCGGCCGGTCGGGGCGCTCGGGGATCTCGCCGGCCCAGTTGTTGTCCACCTCGTGGTCGTCCCAGACGACCAGCCACGGCGCGGCGGCGTGCGCGGCCCGCAGGTCGGGGTCGGTCTTGTACTGGGCGTGCCGGAGCCGGTAGTCGGCGAGGGTCTCGGTCTCCGGGCCCTCGTGGTCGCGGACGTTGCCGCCGGGGGCCTCGTAGCTGTTCCTGGCGTACTCGTACTGGTAGTCGCCCAGGTGCAGGATGAGGTCGGGGTGCTCCTCGGCGAGCCTGCGGTAGGCGGTGAAGTAGCCGTGCTCGTACTGGCTGCAGGAGACGAAGGCCATCGCCAGCGGGCCGCCGTAGGAGTGCGGGTGCGGCGCGGTGCGGGCGCGCCCGACAGGCGAGACGTACGGGCCGGCGCGGAAGCGGTACCAGTAGTCGCGTCCGGCGCTGAGGCCGTCCAGCTCGACGTGCACGCTGTGACCCCATTCCGGCGCGGCGACGGCGACGCCGGAGCGGACCGGGCGGCGGCAGCGCTCGTCGGCGTACACCTGCCAGCGCACCTGGACGGGCCGGGCCGGCATGCCGCCGAGGCCGTCCTCGGCCAGCGGCTGCGGGGCGAGCCTGGTCCACAGCACGAAGCCGTCGCTGCCGGGGTCGCCGCAGGCGACGCCGAGGGTGAAGGGATCGGTGCGCGGATCGCGTGAGGCGAGGGCCTGCGCGGTCCCTGGGTCCGCGTGCGCGGCGGCGGGGACGGCGGCGGGCACGGCGGCGGCCGCGCCGGCCGCCAGACCGGTGACGAGGAAGTGCCGGCGGTTGAGCTCGGGCATGGGAGGCTCCTGAGGAGGCGATCATGGCCAGGGGGACGTCCGTATCCTGACTGGTGATCCTGACTCCCGAGTGAACGCCGATCAACACAAAAATGGCGACATCCTTCGCGGATGTCGCCATTCTCGGAAATAAGCACCCACTGTACGGGTCACCCGCCGGACAAGATCGTCTCATCCGGCGGGCCCGGACACGGGGTGCGACGCGCCGGTTACCAGCCGCGCTCGGCCAGGCGGTGCGGCTGCGGGATCTCGTCGACGTTGATGCCGACCATGGCCTCGCCCAGGCCGCGCGAGACCTTGGCGATGACGTCGGGGTCGTCGTGGAAGGTGGTGGCCTTGACGATGGCGGCGGCGCGCTTGGCCGGGTCGCCCGACTTGAAGATGCCGGAGCCGACGAACACGCCCTCGGCGCCGAGCTGCATCATCATCGCGGCGTCGGCCGGTGTGGCGATGCCGCCCGCGGTGAACAGCACGACCGGCAGCTTGCCGGCCTTGGCCACCTCGGCGACCAGCTCGTACGGGGCCTGCAGCTCCTTGGCGGCGACGTACAGCTCGTCCTCGGGCAGCGAGGCGAGGCGCTTGAGCTCGCCGCGGATGGTGCGCATGTGGGTGACGGCGTTGGAGACGTCGCCGGTGCCGGCCTCGCCCTTGGAGCGGATCATGGCCGCGCCCTCGGTGATGCGGCGCAGGGCCTCGCCCAGGTTGGTGGCGCCGCACACGAAGGGCACCGTGAACTGCCACTTGTCGATGTGGTTGGCGTAGTCGGCCGGGGTGAGCACCTCGGACTCGTCGACGTAGTCGACGCCGAGCGACTGCAGCACCCGCGCCTCGAGGAAGTGGCCGATGCGGGCCTTGGCCATGACGGGGATCGAGACGGCGTTGACGATCCCGTCGATCATGTCGGGGTCGCTCATCCTGGAGACGCCGCCCTGCGCGCGGATGTCGGCGGGCACGCGCTCCAGGGCCATGACGGCGACCGCACCGGCGTCCTCGGCTATCTTCGCCTGCTCGGGGGTGACGACGTCCATGATGACGCCACCCTTGAGCATCTCCGCCATGCCTCGCTTGACGCGGGCGGTGCCGGTGCCGGTGGTCGACGGGGTTTCGGGCGTGCTGGTGGACAACGGTCTTCCTCACGAGCTAGGGGGGAACGGTAAGTTTTCAAACCCATCGTAGGTCCTGAGGCACTTCTCCCCCGCATGCCACCATGTCACGAATGGCGCGGAGTTTTGTACGTCACGGCGTCACGGGCTTGCGGCTGGCGAGCGCCACCCAGACCTGACCGGGCGCGAAGTTCATCGGCTCGCCGCTCTGTGTGGTGAACGTCGTGCCGCCCTCTTCGGATTCCCGCTCCCACCTCGCCTTGTACGCCTTGCCGTCGCGCAGCACGATGGCCGAGCCCTTGCCGACGGTCTTCACCAGCGGGGTGTAGCTCTGGTTGGAGTCGTGGAACTCGGAGCGCTCGGTCTTGGTGTACTGGATGACGACCGTGGACGCGCCGAGCTGGCCGCCCTCCGCCGCCACGTCCTTCTTGCCGTCCTGCCAGATCAGCCACTGCTTCTCGTCCTCCGACCAGCGGAAGGTGAAGCGGGCGGCGGGCCACTTGACGGTGTACGACGTGCGGTCGACGCCGCCCTCCGCGGGCGGGTCGCCGAAGGTGAAGCCGATGTCGCCGGCCTTGCTCGCCTGGCGGGCGGCGGCCAGCAGCTTCTTGGGCCTGGCGAACAGGTTGTAGGGGGCGTAGCGGCCGGGCTCGCGGTAGTAGGCGCCGGGCACCCGGCTGTCGGAGACGTCGTGCAGCGACGCCTCGGCGATGAACGGCAGCATCTTGGTCTGCGCGCCCGAGTACGCGAACGCGGGCTCGCCGAACATGGGCGCCACGTGCAGGTCGGTGATGCGGGCGCTGCGGACCGGCCCGATCTTGGCCGGGATCTTCGAGGAGAAGACCGCGATCAGGCGGGTCAGGCCGGCCTCGACCTGCGTGACGTACACGATGTCGGCGCTCTTGAGACCCATCTGCGGCTTGCCCGCCGCGGTGTTCTCGATCTTGACGGCGAGCACCGGCTTCATCTTGTCGGCGGGCTGCCCGGTGAAGGGATGCAGGTTCTCCGGCGTCGGCTCCTCGGTCGGCGTGGCCGGCTCGCTGGCCTGCGGGGCGGCGCCCCCCGCGGGCTCGTCCGACGAGCAGGCCGTGACGGGGAGCAGAACAGCCAGCCCGGCCAGCGTCACGGTGATCATCCGGGGTAGCCGCACCTGTACACTCCTCCGCTTTTGCCCAGAACGGATGGAAGCTTACCGGTCTCCCTCAAACCGGGTCATTCAGTTGCCATCGTCGCGGGCGGATTGTCATCGATCTCGAAGAATTGCGGATACTCCGTATGACCCGCCAGGCGCAGCGTGCGCGCCAGCCACCGCCGCTGCGCCGCCCGCGTGACCGCGACCGCGTTGTTGTAGAAGCGGCGCGAGTAGACCACCTTGGCCACCGCGGCGTCCAGCTCCTCCAGCAGGTCCTGGCCGCCGGGCGACTCGCCCAGCCTCTCCCTGAACCGCTCCTGGTCCACCACCGCGCGCAGCGCCCCCGACAGGTCGCTCTCGGCGTGCTCGCGCTCCTCGGGGCCGGCCATCCTGGCCTCGTGCGCGGCCGCCGCCAGCACCAGCGAGGTCGCCGGGTCGAGCAGCCGGGAGCCTGCCAGCTCCAGCACCACGGCCCGCCGCCGCACCAGCGCCGCCTCCAGCGCCTCGCGGGCCAGCTCCAGCCGGATGTGCAGCCGGTCCAGGCGGCCCGCCCGCCAGGAGATGTAGACGGCCGTGAGCACCACGACGATGCCCACGACCAGGACGATCATCGTGGGTGTCACAGGTCTTCCTCCACGCCGGCGCCGGCCGCCGTCACCGTCTCGTAGACGCGCACCACGTCACGCGCGACCGTCGACCAGTCGTACTTCATGACCGCGACCAGGGCCTCCTCGGCGAGCTTGGCCCGCCGGTCCGGCGCGTCGAGCAGCGCGCCCGCCTCGCGCGCCAGCGAGGCCGGGTCGCCGTTGGCGAACAGCGCGCCGGCCTGGCCCTCGCCGAGCACCTTGCGGAACGCCGGGATGTCGCTGGCCAGCACCGTCGCGCCGGAGGCCATGGCCTCGGCGAGGACGATGCCGAAGCTCTCGCCGCGGGTGTTGGGCGCGCAGAACACGTCGACCGAGTGGTAGGCGCGGATCTTGTCGGCCTCGCTCACCATGCCGAGCACGGTCACCCGGTCGCGGAACTCCTTGCGCACCCGGTCGTAGACGTCGCCGGTGTCGCCGGGCCCGGCGATCAGCAGTTTGACGTCGGGCCGCTCGGCCGCCAGCAGGTTGAAGGCGTCGAGCAGGATCGGCAGGCCCTTGCGCTCCTCGTCCATGCGGCCGAGGAAGCCGATCGTGGCGCCGCCGGGCCCCCAGCCGTCGAGCGGCTCGGCGTCGGTGTAGCGGCTGACGGTCACGCCGTTGGGGATCACCACGGTGTCGCCGCCGAACTGCTCGACCAGGCTCTTGCGGGCGGCGTCGGAGACCGCGATGCGGCCGCTCAGCTTCTCCAGCGCGCTCTGCAACAGCGGCTCGGCCATCGCGATCGCCCGGGAGCGGGTGAAGGAGGCGTGGAAGGTGGCCACGATCGGCCCCTTCGCCGCCCAGCAGGCCAGCACGCCCAGGCTGGGGATCAGCGGCTCGTGGATGTGGAGCACGTCGAAGCGGCCGTTGCGCACCCAGCGGCGCACCCGGGCGGCCGACAGGAAGCCGAAAGACATCCGGGCCACCGACCCGTTGTAGGGCACCGGCACCGCGCGGCCGGCGCCCGTCACATAGCCGGGAAGCTCGTCGTCGTCACTGGCAGGCGCGATGACGGAGACCTCGTGGTCCTGCGCCATGAGCGCCTGGGCCAGGTCGTCGACGTGCTGCTTGACACCGCCGGGCACGTCCCACGAGTAGGGGCAGACGATGCCGATCCTCACCGCGGGTCGTCCAGCCACAGGCGCTGCAGCATGTGCCAGTCTTCGGGGTGTTCGGCGATGCCCTTCTCGAAGACGTCTGCCAGGCCCTGCGCCACGGCCGCGACCTTCTCCTGGCGGGTGCCCTCCTCGGGCACCGGCACCTCCTCGTGGATGTGGATGCCCCAGTCGGCGCCGTCGAAGTAGACGACGGCGGGCAGCAGCGCGGCGCCGGTCTGCACGGCCAGCAGCGGCGGGCCGGCAGGCACCTTGGTGGTCGCGCCGAAGAACTGCACCTCGACGCCGCTCTTGGTGAGGTCGCGCTCGGCCGGCAGGCACACCACGCCGCCCTTGCGCACCCGGGAGGCGAGGGTGCCGAAGTTGTGGCCGTCGCCGCCGGTCAGCGGCAGCACCTCCATGCCCAGCCCTTCGCGGAAGCGCACGTAGCGGCGGAACAGCGACTCGGGCCGCAGCCGCTCCGCCACGGTGGTGAACGGATGGCCGACGCCGACCAGCCAGGCGCCCGCGGCGTCCCAGTTGCCCATGTGGGGCAGCGCCAGCACCACGCCGCGGCCCGCGGCGACGTTGCCGTGGACGTGTTCGGCGCCGACCACGTGGGTGCGCCGGACGATCTCCGCGCGGTCGATGGAGGGCAGCCGGAAGATCTCGTGGAAGTAGCGGAAGTAGGACCGCATGCCGGCCCTGGTGAGCTCGCCGAGCTCGCCGCTGCCGGGCCGCAGCCCGGTCACCCTGGCCAGGTTGGCCTCCAGGCGGCGCACCGACCTGCCGCGCCGCCGCCACACCCGGTCGGCCAGGAACCCGAACGCCGCGGCCGTCGGGCGTTCGGGCAGGTAGGGGACCAGCGTCCAGCCCGCCGCGAACCCCGCGGCGACGACGCGATCGGTGACTGACGGCTTGCCGCTCATCGCTCCCTCGTCTGCCGGTGGACATGGACCACGCGCTGTACAACGGTGACGGCTCCGGCCGCCGCGAGCAACCACATGCCGGCCGCCAGCAGGTAGGGCACCCCCAGCCCTGAGAAGCAGGCGGCGACCAGGACCACCACCAGCCGCTCGGGACGCTCGGCCAGCCCCACGTCGCAGGTCAGCCCGAGCCCTTCGGCCCGCGCCTTCGCGTAGGACACCAGCAGGCCCGCCACCAGGGCGAACAGCGTCACGCCCGCCAGCAGGGCGTCACCGTCGGCGATGAAGTAGAGGATCAGCCCGGAGAAGATGGCCGCGTCGGCGACCCGGTCGAGCGTGGAGTCGAGGAACGCCCCCCACGTGCTGCCCCCTCCCCCGCCGAGCCGCGCCACCACGCCGTCGAGCAGGTCGAACAGCACGAACACGGTGATCACCAGGGCTCCGGCGGTGAGCAGGCCCATAGGGAAGAAGAACAGGGCGGAGACCACCGTGCCGAGAGTGCCGATCGCCGTGACGGCGTCCGGGCCGATCCCGCGGCGGACCAGTGCCCTGCCCAACGGGGTGAGTAGCCGGGTCACGGCCGGGCGCAGGAGTTTCAGCATCGCGATGTCGATCGTAGGCCATCCCGGCACCGGCCACTTTCTTTGCCCCGGCCCCCTTGTGATATCCGCCACATGGGTATTTGGTGAACACACCGCGTCCATGCGGTTTTCTCACTCCCCGCGCGGGCGCGGCGTTGGCACGCAAACCGACGACGCGGGAGGCGTAGTGGCGGACAAGAACGCGGGCGGGGCCATGGGAGCCGCGGGCAGGGCACCAGCGGCCGACAAGGCGGATGCGATACGCAATGTCGTCCTGGTCGGCCACTCGGGAGCGGGCAAGACGACCCTGGTCGAGCAACTGCTGGCGGCGACCGGCACCATCCAGCGGGCAGGCCGGGTGGAAGACGGCAACACGGTCAGCGACTTCGACGAGGTGGAGGTGCGCCAGCAACGCTCGGTCAACCTGACACCGGCGCCGCTGACCTTCAACGGCATCAAGATCAACCTTCTCGACACCCCCGGCTACGCGGACTTCGTCGGCGACCTGCGAGCCGGGCTGCGCGCCGCCGACGCGGCGCTGTTCGTGGTGTCGGCCACCGACGGGATCGACGGGCTCACCCAGATGCTGTGGGAGGAGTGCGCCCAGGTCCGCATGCCCAGGGCCGTGGTCATCACCAAGCTCGACCACCAGCGGGCCGACTTCGACGGGGTGCTCGCCACCTGCCAGGAGGTCTTCGGCGACGGGGTCGCTCCCCTGTATCTGCCGGTCATCACGAACGGGAACGTGAACGGCCTGATCGGGCTGCTGACGCAGAAGTTCTACAACTACGCGGGCGGCACCCGTACGGAGAAGGAGCCGGGAGCGGAGTACGAGGCCCGCATCGAGGAGCATCGCGGCGTCCTGATCGAGGGCATCATCCAGGAGAGCGAGGACGAGTCGCTCATGGAGCGCTACCTCGAGGGCGAGCCCATCGACATCAAGGTGCTCGTCCAGGACCTGGAGAAGGCGGTCTGCGAGGGCGACTTCCACCCGGTGCTCTGCACCGGGCTCGGCGTGGGCGCGATCGAGCTGCTGGAGCTCGTCACCCAGGGCTTCCCCGCGCCCCACGAGCACCCGATGCCCGAGATCACCACCCTCGACGGCAAGCCGGTGGCGGACATCGCCTGCGACCCCGACGGCCCGCTGGTGGCCGAGGTCGTCAAGACGACCAGCGACCCGTACGTGGGCCGCATCAGCCTGGTGCGCGTCTTCTCCGGCACGCTGCGGCCCGACATGACCGTGCACGTCTCCGGCCACGGCCTGGCCGAGCGCGGCCACGAGGACCACGACGTCGACGAGCGCGTCGGCGCCCTGAGCTGCCCGCTCGGCAAGCAGCAGCGCCAGACCGCCAAGGGCGTGGCGGGCGACATCGTGGCCGTGGCCAAGCTGTCGCGGGCCGAGACCGGCGACACGCTGTCGGAGGTCGAGCGGCCGCTGCTGATGACGGCCTGGGACATGCCCGAGCCGCTGCTGCCGGTGGCGATCCGCGCCAAGTCCAAGGCCGACGAGGACAAGCTGGGGCAGGCGCTGGGCCGCCTGGTGGCCGAGGACCCGACGCTGCGCCTGGAGAACAACGCCGAGACCCGGCAGCTCGTGCTGTGGTGCATGGGCGAGGCGCACACCGACGTGCTGCTGGACCGGCTGGCCAAGCGCCACGGGGTCGAGGTGGAGCGGATCGCCCTGCGGGTGCCGCTGCGGGAGACGTTCGGCGGCCGGACGCAGGCGATGGGCCGCAACGTCAAGCAGACCGGCGGCCACGGCCAGTACGCCATCTGCCATCTGGAGGTGGAGCCGCTGCCGTCGGGCGGCGGGTTCGAGTTCGTCGACAAGATCGTCGGCGGCGTCGTGCCGCGCCAGTTCATCCCGTCGGTCGAGAAGGGCGTGCGGGCCCAGATGGACCGGGGGGTGCGCGCCGGCTATCCGGTCGTTGACGTCCGGGTCACGCTGTACGACGGCAAGGCGCACTCCGTCGACTCCTCCGACATGGCGTTCCAGATCGCCGGTCAGCTGGCGTTGAAGGAGGCGGCGTCGAAGGTGCCGACGCTGCTGCTGGAGCCGGTCGACGAGCTGTCGGTGCTGGTCTCCGACGAGCACGTGGGCGCCGTGATGTCCGACCTGTCGTCGCGGCGCGGGCGGGTGCTCGGCACCGAGCCGGTGGGCCGCGGCCGCACCCTGGTCAAGGCGGAGGTGCCGCAACTGGAGGTCACGAGGTACGCGATCGACCTGCGCTCCATGTCGCACGGCACCGGCACCTTCCAGCGCGCGTTCCTGCGCTACGAGCCGCTGCCGCCGCATCTCGCCGACAAACTGGCCGCGGAGTCGGGCTAGGGTCCCCGCCGGGTCGCCGGGAGGGCAGCCCCTCCCGGCCCACCGGTCACAATGGTGTCACGAGTCGATTTCTTTTTTCCGTACGGAGCATGCCGGCTCCGATGCGAGACTGGTTGGCACTATGCGAACCGGACGCCCACTCCTCGCCGCCACCGCCCTCGCCGCCGTGGCCGTCGGCGCTGCCTACACCTTCGGGCCCGCCGAGGCCGGCCAGCGCAAGGCGGAGGCGGCCAAGAAGAAGTCGACCGAGAGCGCGGTGGTCACCGCGGCGTGCACCCCCGACCCGCGCCACCCGAAACGCCAGTTGCGCGGGGTGTGGATCGCCACGGTCAACAACATCGACTGGCCCTCGCGCAAGGGCCTGTCGGCCGACCGGCAGCGGGCCGAATACACGAGGCTGCTCGACGCCGCCGCCAAGCGCAACTTCAACGCCGTCTTCGTCCAGGTCAGGCCGGCGTCCGACGCCCTCTACAAGTCGTCGATCGAGCCGTGGTCGCAGTTCCTCACCGGCACCCCGGGCAAGGACCCCGGCTGGGACCCGCTGCCGTTCCTCATCAAGGAGGCGCACAAGCGGGGCCTGGAGTTCCACGCCTGGTTCAACCCGTACCGCGCCGCCTACGACGCGAGCGTCGCCGAGCTGCCCGCCTCCCACCCGGCGCGCAAGAACCCCGGCTGGACCGTCAAGTACGGCGACCGCCTCTACTACAACCCGGGCCTGCCCCAGGTGCGCCGCCACGTGGTCAAGGTCGTCACCGACGTGGTCGAACGCTACGACGTCGACGGCGTCCACTTCGACGACTACTTCTACCCCTATCCCGCGCCCGGCAGCACGTTCGACGACCGCGCGGCCTTCAAGAAGCACGGCAAGGGCATGAAGCTGGCCGACTGGCGGCGGCAGAACGTCGACAAGCTCGTGGCCGAGGTCGACGAGGCCGTCCACGCCGCCAAGGGACACGTCAAGTTCGGCATCAGCCCGTTCGGCATCTGGCGCAACAAGGCGCAGGACCCGTCCGGCTCCGACACCTCCGGCATGTCCGCCTACGACTCGATCTACGCCGACGCCAAGGCGTGGATCGAGGCGGGCACCGTCGACTACGTGATGCCCCAGCTCTACTGGTCGCGCTCGCACAAGCTGGCCGGCTACGGCAAGCTGGCGCCGTGGTGGGCCGACGCGGTCGAGGGCACCGACGTCCACCTCTACATCGGCCAGGCGCTCTACCGGGTCGGCGCGAAGGACGAGGCCGCCTGGACCAAGCCGGGCGAGCTGCCGGCCCACCTCACGCTCAACCGCAAGCTCGACCGGATCAGCGGTGACGTGTACTTCAGCGCCAAGCAGCTGCTGACCAACCCGCTGGGCGCCATCGACCGGGTCGCCAAGGCCCACTACGCCCGCCCGGCGCTGCTGCCGCTGATGGAGGAGCGCGGCGGCGCCGCCCCGGCGAAGCCGTCGGGCGTCAAGGCGGCCGGCTCCGCCGTGTCGTGGGCACCGGTGAAGGGGGCCCGCGCGTACGCGGTCTACCGGGTGCCGAAGTCTGGCGACGACTGCCACACGACCGACGCCCGCAACCTCGTGGCCGTGGTCTCGGACCCGTCGTTCACCGCGAACTCGGCCGGCACCTACCTGGTGACCGCGCTCGACCGGCTCCACAACGAGAGCGGCGCGGCCCGGGTGAAGGTCGAAGCCGGCTAGTCGCGCCACGCGTCGGCGAGGAGCCGGCGGGTGTCGCGGAGCAGCTGCGGGAGCACCTTCGTGCGCGCCACCACGGGCATGAAGTTGGTGTCGCCGCCCCACCGGGGCACCACGTGCTGGTGCAGGTGGGCGGCGATGCCCGCGCCCGCGACGTGGCCGAGGTTCATGCCGACGTTGAAACCCTGGGCGCCGCTGGCCTCGCGCAGCGCGCGCAGCGCCCGCTGGGTGAACTCGCCCAGCTCGACGATCTCGGCGGCGGTCAGCTGGTCGTAGTCGGAGACGTGACGGTAGGGCACGACCATCAGGTGGCCGGAGTTGTAGGGGTAGAGGTTGAGCACCGCGTACACGACCTCGCCCCTGGCGACGACCAGGCCGTCCTCGTCGCTCATCTCGGGGATGGCGTCGAACGGGCACCCGTCGGGGCTGGTGTCGATCGGCTTGTTCTCGCCCTTGATGTAGGCCATGCGATGCGGGGTCCACAGACGCTCGAAGTTGTCGGGCTCCCCTGCCCCTGCCTGATCGTGCATATCTAGCAGCATAGGGCCCCCGTGCAACGGACCGACGAGGTGCTCATCAGGCCGGCTCCACGCCCTTCTAGCGGGTGTCGCGGATCCGGTCGGCGAGGTCCGTGACGGCGCCGACCATCCGGGGCCCGGACAGGAACACCGGGTCGTTGTGCCCGGCCCCGGCGATCTCGACGACCGTGACCGGGCCCGCGGCGGCCGCGGCGACCGCGCGGCTCTGGCCGGCCGGCACGATCGTGTCGGCGGTCCCGTACACCACCACGATCGGCGCCCTGATGGCCGCGACCCGCTCCGCGACCGGGAAGCGGTCGCGCAGCATGGCCCGTACGGGGAGGAAGGGGTAGTTGGCCTGCCCCGCCGCGGCCAGGTCGGTGAACGGCGAGCGGAGCACCAGCCCGTCCGCCGGGCGCTCGGCGGCGAGCCCGGCCAGCACGGCCGCGCCGAGGCTCTCGCCGAAGTAGATCACCGGCACCTCGCCGAGGAAGTCGCGCGCCGCCAGGACGTCCAGGCGCAGCCCTTCCTCGGTGGGGCTGCCGGGGTTGCCGCCGTAGCCCCGGTAGTCGACGAGCAGCACCGGCAGCCCGCGGGCGGCGAGCGCGCGGGCCAGCGGCGCCCGGTGCAGCCGGTTGCCGGCGTTGCCGCCTGCCACCAGCACGGTCACCGGGTGGTCTCCCGGCACGTGCCAGGCGCCGAGCCGCAGCCCGTCAGCGGTCGTCAGCGTCACCTCGCGCGCCCCCGGCACGACCTGCCCGGCCGGCGGCACCGGGGCCGGGTCGGGCAGGTAGATCAGCCGCCGCTGGAAGACCCACAGCAGCCCGAGCAGCAGCACCGCCACCACGAGGACCACGAGGGCGGCGCGCAGCGCGCCGGGCAGGTTCACGGGGCCAGTCCACCACAGGTGAAGCGGTCACTTCACCCGGGTCATGTTGGACTCGTAGCCGCCTCCGCCCGGGTAGACCCAGGCGCCGGTGACGGAGTCGCCGTCGAACGTGCCCCGGTAGTAGGCGGGCGAGCCCTTCTCGCCGCCCCAGATGGTGAGCGTGTCGCCCGCCATCTCGTAGACGTAGTCGAAGGTCTCGCCCTGGCTGCCGTAGTAGCGGGACTTGACGTCCTCGCCCGGCTCGCCGCCGAAGGGCCGCTCCCTGCCGATCATCTCCACGCCCTTGACCGCGTGGCCGTCCTGGACGAGGTCGATCTCCTGGATGAGGAAGAAGCCGCCGTCGAGCCAGCGGTACGTGACGGTGCCCTCGCTGCCGCCCGTCACCCGCCAGGTGCCGACCAGCCGGTCCAGGGCCTCAAGCTGCTTGTCGCCGGTGTTCATGTCGCCGTCCTTCACAGGTCGTCGTCGGTTGTGCCCGTATGACGGCGGTGGCGCGGAAAAGGAATCGGCGGGACTCAGATTTTCTCCGGAAGCCCGAAGGCGGCGAGCACCTCGGGCCCGAACGTGGTGATCTCGGCGATCAGGCCGTCCTCGATCCGCAGCACGTCGAGGTTGACCGCGGCGAACGACGTCTCGCCGGGGCGGCGCACGTAGCTCGCCACGGCGGGCTGCCGGTTGGCCCCGGTCTCGATCAGCCGCCACTCGCCCCACGCCTCGGGGCCCTCCATGACCGGGCGCCACATCTCGAGGATCGCGGCGCGGCCCGCGTACAGCAGGGTCGCGGGCGGCATGGCCTGGCGGGCGTCCTCGCGCAGCAGCGCGGCCAGCGTGTCCAGGTCGCCCTTCTGGGAGGCCTTGAGGTAGCGGCGCAGCACCTGCCGCTCCTCCGCGCTCGGTTCGGTGGCCGGCTTCCAGTCGGCGCGGCGTTCGGGCAGGTGGACGCGGAGGGTGGCGCGGGCCCGCTGGAGCGCGCTCTTGACCGCAGGCACGCTCAGCTCCAGCGCGTCCGCGGTCTCCTCGGCCCGCCATCCGGCCACGTCACGCAGGATCAGCACCGCCCGCTGGCGCGGCGGCAGATGCTGGATCGCCGCGAGGTAGGCGAGCTCGATCGTCTCCCGCGCGGCCGCCACCGCGTGCGGCTCGCCCTCCCCCGGGGCGGCCAGGTCGAGCACCCGGTCGGGAATCGGGCGCAGCCACGGCACCTCGGCCTGCGCCGACCGCTCGCCGCCCGCCATCGCCATGACCACCTCGCGCGAGCGGGCCGGGCCGGACAGCGCGTCGAGGCAGGCGTTGGTGGCGATCCGGTAGAGCCAGGCGCGCGGCGTGGCGCGGCCCTCGAACGTCTCGCGCCGCCGCCACGCCCGCAGCAGCGTCTCCTGCACCATGTCCTCGGCGTCGCTGTAGGACCCGAGCATGCGGTAGCAGTGGACCTCCAGCTCGTGCCGGTGGCGCTGGGCCAGCGCGGCGAACCGCTCCTGGTCGCCCGCCCGGATCGCCTCCGTCACCTCGCCGGTCTCGCTCACCGCTCCTCCCCTCGTCGCGCGGGTCATCGTACGCGCCGCCGCCGACAATCCGGGCGCCCGGCGTCTAGGGTGGCGGGCATGGCCGATCAACTCGAACCCATGCCCACCGACTGGCAGCGGGCGCTCGCCGTGGTGGCCCATCCCGACGACCTGGAGTACGGCTGCGCGGCCGCCGTCGCGACCTGGACCGCGGCGGGCCGCGAGGTCGCCTACCTGATGGCCACGCGCGGAGAGGCGGGCATCGACACGCTCGCCCCGGCCGAGGCGGGTCCGGTGCGCGAGCGGGAGGAGCGGGCCGGCGCCGCCGTCGTGGGCGTGACCACGGTGGAGTTCCTCGACCACGCCGACGGGGTGATCGAGTACGGTCCGGCGCTGCGCCGCGACATCGCGGCGGCGATCCGCCGTCACCGTCCCGAGCTGGTGGTGACCCTCAACTTCGACGACACCTGGGCCGGCGGCGCCTACTGGAACACCCCCGACCACAGGGCGGTCGGCCGGGCCGTGATGGACGCCGTCGCCGACGCCGGCAACCGATGGATCTTCCCCGACGCGGGCGAGCCGTGGGGCGGCGTGCGCTGGGTGGCGGTCGCGGGCAGCGACTCCCCCACCCACGCCGTCGACGTCACGGACGGGCTGGAGGCCGGTGTGCGCTCACTGGTGGCGCACCGCGCCTACATCGAGGCGCTCACCGGCGACGACCCGGAGAAGTACGCGCGCGAACTCGTCGAAGGCTTCGCCCGCGAAAGCGCCACCCGCTTCGCCGGCCGCCCCGCGATCCCCTTCAGACTGTTCAACCGCTGACCCGGACACTCCGACGCCTGCACATCCGGACACGTCCCGTGCGCGTCCGGGGTAAGCCGGACGCGTCCGGGGTTGGGTGTCAGACCTGGATGCGGCGTTCGATGGCGTCGGCGATCTCGGCGACCGCCCGGTCGACCGGTACGCCGTTGTTCTGCTCGCCGCTGCGGTAGCGGAAGGACACCGCGCCGCCCGCGACGTCGTCGTCGCCGGCCAGGAGCATGTAGGGCACCTTGGCCTTCTGGGCGTTGCGGATCTTCTTCTGCATGCGGTCGTCGGAGGCGTCGACCTCGACCCGGATGCCGCGCTCGCGCAGCTTCTTGGCGACGTCCTGCAGGTAGGGCACGTGCGTGTCGGCGATCGGGATGCCGACCACCTGGACGGGCGCGAGCCAGGGCGGGAAGGCGCCCGCGTAGTGCTCGGTCAGCACGCCGAGGAAGCGCTCGATGGAGCCGAACAGCGCCCGGTGGATCATGACCGGGGTCTGGCGGCTGCCGTCGGCGGCCTGGTATTCGAGCCCGAACCGCTGGGGCTGGTTGAGGTCGAGCTGGATGGTCGACAGCTGCCAGGTGCGGCCGATCGCGTCCTTGGCCTGCACGGAGATCTTGGGGCCGTAGAAGGCCGCGCCGCCCGGGTCGTCGACCAGCTCCAGGCCGGACTCCACGGCCGTCTCGCGCAGCGCCTCGGTGGCCTCGTCCCAGTGGGCGGGGTCGCCGATGAACTTCTCGGAGTCGTCGCGGGTGGACAGCTCCAGGTAGAACTCCGACAGGCCGAAGTCGCGCAGCACGCTGAGCACGAAGGTGAGCAGGCTCTTGATCTCGCCGACCATCTGCTCACGGGTGCAGTAGATGTGGGAGTCGTCCTGCGTCATGCCGCGCACCCGGGTCAGGCCGTGGACCACGCCCGACTTCTCGTAGCGGTAGACGCTGCCGAACTCGCACAGCCGCAGCGGCAGCTCGCGGTAGGAGCGCCCGCGGGCCCGGAAGATCAGGTTGTGCATCGGGCAGTTCATCGGCTTGACGCGGTATTCGACGCCCTCCAGCTCGAAGGGCGGGAACATGTCGTCGGCGTACCACGGCAGGTGGCCGGAGGTCTCGAACAGCGTCGACTTGGTGATGTGGGGGGTGTTGACGAACTCGTAGCCCGCCTCCGCCTGGCGGCGGCGCATGTAGTCTTCCATCTCCTTGCGGATGATGCCGCCCTTGGGGTGGAAGACGGGAAGGCCGCTGCCCAGTTCGGGCGGGAAGCTGAACAGGTCGAGCTCGGCGCCGAGCTTGCGGTGGTCGCGCTTCTCGGCCTCCTCCAGCAGCTTGAGGTATTCGTCCTGCTTGTCGCGGGACTCCCAGGCGGTGCCGTAGATGCGCTGGAGCTGCGGGTTCTTCTCGCTGCCGCGCCAGTAGGCGCCGCCGGAGCGCATGAGCTTGAACGCGGGGATGGACCGGGTCGACGGGACGTGCGGGCCGCGGCACAGGTCCTTCCAGTGCAGCTCGCCGGTCTTGGCGTCGAGGTTGTCGTAGATGGTGAGCTGGCCGGCGCCGACCTCGATCGACTCCTCGGCGTCCGCGCCGCCCTTCAGGCCGATGAGCTCCAGCTTGTAGGGCTCGTCGGCCAGCTCCTCGCGGGCCTCGTCGTCGCCGACGGGACGGCGGGAGAACAGCTGGCCCTGCTTGACGATCTCGCGCATGCGCTTCTCGATGCGCTTGAGGTCGTCGGGGTGGAAAGCCTCGGCCACGTCGAAGTCGTAGTAGAAGCCGTTGTCGACCGGCGGGCCGATGCCGAGCTTGGCCTCGGGGAACAGCTCCTGGACGGCCTGGGCCATGACGTGCGCGGTGGAGTGGCGGACGATCGCCCGGCCCTCCTCGCTGGAGATCTCGATCGGCTCGACCACGTCGCCGTCGGCGAGCGGGCAGGCCAGGTCGCGCGCCTCGCCGTTGACCCGGGCGGCGATCACGGTGCGGCCGTCGGCGTCGAGCGCCTGGCCGGCCGTCGTGCCGGCCGCGACCACACGCTCGGCTCCGGCGAGGGTGATGCGTAGCTCGGCTGACACGATGGCTCCCTTGGATAGCGCTCGTCGGTGACGGAAAACGATGCTATCGCGGGTCGAACCCCATCCTGGTCAGCCTTCTGCGGCTGCCCAGGAACACGTTCCGGTCGATCGGGCTGTTGGCGTGCTGGTGGATCGACCAGTCCCGCCACGGCCCCGGCACCGCAGGCCGGCCGCGCGGGCGGTGCGGGCTGGCGATCCACAGCGGATACTCGCCCAGGCCCGCGCAGTTGCCCTCCTCGGCGAAGGACTGGAAGGTATAGACGAACGGCCGCGTGCCGGTGCGCGCTTCCACGTACCGGCACCAGAGGCGGGCGAAGGCGGCGACCCGCTCGGGCTTGATGCCGTCGTCGGTCTCCAGGTCGAGCGCGATCAGGTCGCCCCGGCGCAGCCCGCCCGCCTCCCTGATCGTGCGCAGGAAGTGGCGCGCCTGCTCCACGGGATCACCCTTGGGTCGCGCGAAGTGGTAGGCGCCGCAGACGATCCAGTTCTCCCGCATGCGGTCCCAGTTGCGGGAGAACCAGTGATCGGTCCAGTCGCCGCCCTCGGTGGCCTTGGCGAAGGCGAACGCCACTCCACTGCGCGCGTGCTCGGCCCAGTCGACGGATTTCTGCCAGTTGGACACGTCGATGCCGTGCAGCAAGCGCTTGTCCATGTCGGAGTACACCCTGCCGGAGTTTATGGCGACTCCGGCTGATCAGCCCTTCGACGCGCCGATGAGCAGCTTGTGCGCGCGCTCGCGGTCGCCGTAGACCGCGGCCACGAAGTCGGTGACCCCGGCCTGGGCCAGGGCGTCGATCTGGGCGCGCACCGCGTCCTCGTCGCCGACCACGGCGACGCCGCCGGGGTTCTCGACGCCCTCCCTGTCGAGCATGGCCCGGTAGGACGGGAGCTGCCCGTACATGACGAAGATCTCGTCGGCCTTGGCCCTGGCGGCCTCCGGGTCGTCGGTGACGCAGACGGGCAGGGTGCAGACGACGCGCGGCGCGGGCCGGCCCGCCTCCTTCGCGGCGGCGGTGATGGTGGGCACGATGTGCTCGGCGACGGTCTTGCGGCCGGTCATCCAGAGGACGGTGCCGTCGGCGACGGTGCCCGCCAGCTTGAGCATGCGCGGGCCGAGTGCGGCGACCAGCACCGGCAGGCCGGCCCCCGGCGTGCTGAGCCGCACGTTGGCCTTGAGCGTCTCGCCGGTGTAGTCGACCTGCTCGCCGCGGGTGACGGGCAGCAGGACGTCGAGATACTCCTTCATGTGCCGGGCGGGCCGGTCGAAGCTGTAGCCGTACATGCCCTCGATGACGACCTGGTGGGACAGGCCGATGCCGAGGGCCAGCCGGCCGCCGAGCGCGGCGTTGACGGTCATGGCCTGCTGGGCGAGCACGACGGGATGGCGGGGGTAGGTCGGCACGACGCCGGTGCCGAACTCGATGTCGCGGCCCCCGGCCAGGGCGGCGCTGCCGGCCACGGCGAGCGAGGTGAGCGCGTCCAGCCCGAAGATCTGGGACATCCAGACCGAGTCGAAACCGTCGTCGGCCGCGCGGGCGATCCGGTCGCGCAGGTCGGGGAACGGATCCTGGCCGTTGGGCTCGTTGATCAGAAGTCCGAATCGCATGCTGACAGAACTCCATTCTAGTCGGCTGGGGCGAGTGTAACCCCGGTCGCGCCGGGTGGTGCCGAGGCCGGGCCGTACCCCCTTTGTAAAGTGGCTTCATGACCCACGAACGTGCGGGACAGCCCGCTCAGCCCGCGGATCTGGTGGACGTGGCCCGGCTGGTGACCGCCTACTACGCGTTGCGGCCCGACCCGGGCGACCCGGGGCAGCGGGTGACGTTCGGCACCTCGGGCCATCGCGGGTCGTCGCGGGCCTCGGCCTTCAACGAGGCCCACATCCTGGCCACCACCCAGGCCATCTGCGAATACCGGCTGACGCAGGGCACCGACGGCCCGCTCTACCTGGGCATCGACACGCACGCGCTGTCGGAGCCCGCGCGGGTGTCGGCGCTGGAGGTGCTCGCGGCCAACGACGTGCGGGTGCTGATCGACTCCCGCGACGGCTACACGCCGACGCCGGCCGTCTCCCACGCGATCCTCACGTACAACCGTGGCAGGAAATCGGGGCTCGCCGACGGGGTGGTCATCACGCCGTCGCACAACCCGCCGTCCGACGGCGGCTTCAAGTACAACCCGCCGAACGGCGGCCCGGCCGACACCGAGGCCACCACGTGGATCCAGGACCGCGCCAACCGGCTGCTGGCCCAGGACCTCGCCGGGGTGCGCCGGGTGCCCTACGCCAGGGCGCTGGAAGCGGCGGGCCGCTACGACTTCCTCGGCTCGTACGTGGACGACCTGCCCTCGGTCGTTGACCTGGACGCGATCAGGGCGGCCGGGGTGCGGATCGGCGCCGACCCGCTCGGCGGCGCCAGCGTGGCCTACTGGGGCGAGATCGCCGAGCGCCACCGCCTCGACCTGACCGTGGTCAACCCGCTAGTCGACCCGACGTGGCGGTTCATGACGCTCGACTGGGACGGCAAGATCCGGATGGACTGCTCGTCGCCGTACGCGATGGCCTCGCTCATCGACGGCCGCGACCGCTTCCAGATCGCCACCGGCAACGACGCCGACGCCGACCGGCACGGCATCGTCACCCCCGACGGCGGGCTGGTCAACCCGAACCACTACCTGGCGGTGGCGATCTCCTACCTGTACGAGCACCGCGACGGGTGGCCGCGAGACGCCGGGGTCGGCAAGACGATGGTCAGCAGCGGCGTCATCGACCGGGTGGCCGCCGCGCTGGGGCGGCGGCTGTACGAAGTGCCGGTGGGTTTCAAGTGGTTCGTGCCGGGGCTGCTCGACGGCTCGCTCGGGTTCGGCGGCGAGGAGAGCGCGGGCGCGTCGTTCCTGCGCCGCGACGGCTCGGTGTGGACCACCGACAAGGACGGCCTCATCCTGGCCCTGCTGGCGGCCGAGATCCAGGCGGTCACGGGCAGGTCGCCGAGCGAGCACTACCGGGGCCTGACCGAGCGGTTCGGCGAGCCCGCCTACGCGCGGGTGGACGCGCCGGCCACCCGCGACGAGAAGGCGGTGCTCGGCAGGCTGTCGGCCGACCAGGTGACGGCCTCCAGCCTGGCCGGCGAGCCGATCACGTCGGTGCTCACGGCCGCGCCGGGCAACGGGGCGTCGCTTGGCGGCGTCAAGGTCTCCACGGAGAGCGCCTGGTTCGCCGCCCGGCCGTCGGGCACCGAGGACGTCTACAAGATCTACGCCGAGTCGTTCCGCGGCCCGGACCACCTCGCCAAGGTGCAGGAGGAGGCCCGGTCGCTGGTCTCCGCGGCGCTGGGCTGATCAGGACCCTTCAGGACTTCGCGAGCACCCGGCCGTCGTCGTCGATGGCCGGGAACGCGCCGGTGTCGACGATGCCGTGCTGGTGGTAGAGCTGCTCGATGAGGGCGTGGGCCGCGGGCTCCAGCTTCCACAGCGCGCGCCACTCCCGGGCGACGGGCACCGGGATGCCGATCTCCTGGGCGATGTCCACGGTGCGCGGCACGATCCCCTTGGCGATCTGCCGGTTCCAGTAGGCGCGGGCCTGGCGCATGAGCACCGCGCGCTGGGCGGTGTCGACGATCTGCGGGGCCGCGTCGATGACCGCGATCTCCTCGTCGTCCTCCTCCCGCACCAGCTCGGCGAGCGCGGGCGGCAGCTCGGGCCTGGCGGGCACCGGCCGGTGGTCGCGCTCGGGCTCCCAGGGCACCCGCGGGTCGGCGTCGATGAGCGCGGTGGTGTTGTAGAGGGCGGCGATCTGGGCGAGCAGCGCCTCCTGGCGGCCCTGGTCGACGGCCAGGCCGGTGTGCTCGACCGCCTGGTCCATGGCCTTGTCGAGCTTGGCCAGGGCGGCGCGCATCTTGCGGTCGGGGGCGCCGGCCTCGCGCAGCGCCTTGGCGCGCTTGGCGGCCAGCGCGACCCGGGTGAGCCTGCGGTGCGCGTCGACCTCGCTGGCGGTGCGGTCGCTGACCTCGGCCAGGCCGAGCCGGACGAGCAGCCGCTCGGGGGTGAGCCGCCAGTTGATGCGGCCGGTGCCGCGGATGCGGTGGCGCTCGATGGCCATGCCGCGCTCCCAGAGCCAGGCGGCCACCAGCGGCGCGGCGAGCCGGAAAACCGCCTCGGGGAAGCTGCTGGCGTCCATGCTGGACAGCACCGCGGTCAGGCAGGTCAGCGCCCACACGGCGATGCCGTCGATGCCCGCGGAGAAGTTCTCCCGCATGTTGCGGCGGGCGCGCACGGCGGAGGTGATGATGGCCACTTCGATGAAGGCGAACAGCAGCAGCCTCAGCGGGCCGTCCAGGCCCAGCACGTCACCGGAGAAGCGCCACATGCCCTGGGCGGACACGCCCGTCGCGATGGAGGCGGCCACGATGGTCAGCACGTCCTCGATGGGACGGTTGGCGACGTAGCGGGCGAACAGCCAGGCGGTGACCCGCCAGGCGACGCGAAGCACCAGGAAGGCCAGGATGAGCCCGGCCAGGCTCAGCAGCGCGATCACGGCGGTCGCGAGCGGCTTCTCGGTGATGAAGGTAGTGATTTCCTCAAATGTGGGCATCAGTCACTATCCGTTGAGGCTCAGTCTCGGGGGGCTCGATGACGAGATCATCGCAGACTGTAGCCACCTTGTACGCCAAACTCCGGCTGCTGCCCAGTTTGCACTGATTTCCCCATACGTCCCACCAGCACCGGAGCTGTCGGGGAACGCGCCAAACGGACCCGGAGTGGTCAGTCCCGTGGACGCCACGGCGTCTCCCCGATCCTCACGGAGCGCACCCGGCTCGCCACCCGCTTACCCGGCGGTCGGGGCTCCGTCCGCGAACCCGCCCGTCTACGCTCATCACCGGACGGTTCCGCCCTGGGGGCGAGGTGACCAGGGCTCTTACCTGAGGCTGAGATGAAATCTCGTCCTTCGGGAGGTCACCAGCACGGCTTCCAGGATGGGACCATCTAGCGAGGGATTTATCCCAGCATCGTGCGATGTATCCCAGCAGGACGGAATCCATGTCAGAGTCAGAAGAGTTTCCTCTCGTCCAGTTCATGCGGGAACGGTTCGATCCAGCGGATGAACTGCTCCGCATCCAGGCGGATCACCCCGTCTACCCGATGGAGATCCCCGGCGGGCAGACGGTCTACCTGGTCACCCGCTGGGACGACGTCCGCGGCGTGCTCGGCGACCACGAGCGGTTCAGCAACGACTTCGCCGGCGTCATCGGCCTCGGCTCGAACCAGGAGGACCCGGGCGGCCTGGGCTTCCGCGACCCGCCCGAGCACACCCGGCTGCGCAAGTTCCTGACGCCGGAGTTCACCATGCGCCGGCTGCGGCGGCTGGAGCCGCGCATCGAGGCGCTGGTCACCGAGTGCCTGGACCGGATCGAGGCCAAGGGCTCCCCCGCGGACCTGATGGAGGACTTCGCGCTCCCCATCCCGTCCCTGGTGATCTCCGAGCTGCTCGGGGTCCCGTACGACGAGCAGGCCGACTTCGTCAAGGTGAGCACGAACCGGTTCGACTTCACCGCCGGGCCCGAGGCGTCGCTGCAGGCGATCAACGACGCGATGGCGTACCTCACCGACCTGGTCGCCCGCGAGCGGCGCGACCCCGGCGACGGGCTGCTCGGCCAGCTGCTGCGCGACCACGGCGACGCGCTGGACGACCGCACCCTGGCCAGCATGGCCGACGGCATGCTCACCGGCGGTCACGACACCAGCACGAGCATGCTCGCGCTCGGCTCCCTCTGGCTGCTGGAGAACCCCGACCAGGCCGCCAAGGTGCGCGAGGTCGACGGCTACATCGACGAGGTGATCGAGGAGCTGCTGCGCTACATGACCGTGGTGCAGGTGGCCTTCCCCCGCTTCGCCCGCGACGATCTGGAGCTGCACGGGCAGCAGATCAAGAAGGGCGAGCTGGTGCTCTGCTCGCTCGCCGCCGCCAACCGCGACCCGAACCTGGGCGAGGACATGAACCAGGTCAAGCCGGGCCGCCACACCGCCGGCTCCCACCTGGCGTTCGGTCACGGCATCCACCGCTGCATCGGCGCGCCGCTGGCGCAGATGGAGCTGCGCATCGCCTACCCGATGCTGCTGCGCCGCTTCCCGACGCTGCGCCTGGACGGGGAGATCCCGTGGCGCAAGCTGGCCATCGTCTACGGCGTGGAGAAGCTACCCGTGGCGTGGTGAAGCGGTTACGTTCGCAGGGTGAACGAGCTTGTCATCGACCTGAGCGCGATCGGCGCCGTGGTGTTCGACACCGACGGCACGGTCACCGACACCGCCCGCGGGCACGCGGCCGCGTGGAAGCACGTGTTCGACGGGTTCCTGCGCGGCCGCTCCGCGCCGTTCGAGCCGTTCGACGTCCGGGAGGACTACCTGCGGTACGTCGACGGACGGCCGCGACTCGACGGCGTCCGCGCCTTCCTGGCCTCACGGGGCCTCACCGCGCCGGAGGGCGCGCCGGACGACGAGCCTGGCGCGCCGACCGTGCACGGTCTCGGCCGGGCCAAGGAGCAGCTGTTCATGGAGCAGGTGAGGCTGCACGGGGTGGCCGCGTTCCCCGCCGCTGTGGCGCTGCTGCACGAGCTGCGCAACCGGGGCGCCCGCACCGCCGGGGTGTCCGCCAGTCTGCACGGGCGCACGCTGGTGGCCGCGGCGGGCGTGCTGCACCTGTTCGACACGCTGGTCGACGGCGGCGACGCGGCGCTGATGAACCTGCCGGGCAAGCCCGATCCGGCGCTGCCGCTGGAGGCGGCCCGCCGTCTCGGCGTGCCGCCCGGCAGGACCGCCGTGGTCGAGTCGGCGCCGGCGGGCGTCGAGGCGGGCAGGAAGGGCGGCTTCGCCCTGGTGATCGCCCTGGCGCCGGCCGGGGAGGGCGCCGACCTGGTGGTGAAGGACCTCGGTGAGCCGGTCGTGCGCGGCCGCGTTCTACCCTTGACCTCGTGACGGTGCTCATCGATCCCCCGCAGTGGCCGGGGCCGCGCGGCCTGATGTGGTCACATCTGGTCAGCGACACGTCCCTGGACGAACTCCACGTTTTCGCCGCCCGGCTGAGCGTGCCCGTGCGCGCGTTCGACCGCGACCACTACGACGTGCCCGAGACCGTGCACGCGTTCGCCGTGTCGCTGGGCGCGCAGGCGGTCACCTCCCGCGAGCTACTGCAGCGGCTGGTCGCGGCCGGGCTCCGCCGCCGGAAGGTGCACGCCGTACGCGCTGGGGAATGACGCCCCGCCCAGAGAGGCGTACGCGTCCTCGGGCACCGGCTCCTCTTCCTCACCCGGCTCACCCGACCCGAGCAGGGTGCGGGTCAGCGCCGCGCGCTCGTGCAGCATCCCGTCGAGCGCCCGGTTCAGCAGGTCGCCGGTGATCGCGGGCGTCCCGCCGTCGTGCGCGAGCGCGTCCAGCACGGCCCGGCGCAGCAGCTCCTTGAAGAACGAGGCGGTCGCGCCCTCGGTACGCGCCACGATCGGCTCCAGGTCGGCCCGCAGGGGCAGGTCGCGGGCGTAGAGGCGGAGCAGCGCCGCCCGCCCGGCGGCGTCGGGCCTGGGGATCTCCACGGCCAGGTCGACCCGGCCGGGACGGTCGGCCAGCGCGCGTTCGAGCACGTCGGCCCGGTTGGTGGTGAGCACGAACGTCACGTCGGCGTCCGCGCCGACCCCGTCCATGGCGTCGAGGAGCGCGAACAGCAGCGGGTTGCCGTCGTCGCTGAACGACCGGTCGCGCGCCACCAGGTCGACGTCCTCCAGCACCACGATCGCCGGCTGCAGCCGCCTGGCGAGCCCGGCCGCCTGCGACACGAACCGGATCGCCCCGCCGGTCATCACGATCACCGTGCAGCCGGTCATCCTGGCCATGAGGTAGCGGACGGTGTGGGTCTTGCCGGTGCCGGGCGGGCCGTGCAGCAGCAGGCCGCGCTTGAGGTGCTGGCCGTGCGCGCGCAGCCGCGGCGCCTGCTCGGCGACTCCGACGATGTGCCGTTCGATCGTCTCCAGCACGCCGTCGGGCAGCACCACCTGGCCGGGCCTCAGGTCGGGGCGGGGCAGGAAGGTCACCAGGTCGTTGCCGCGGTACTCGCTCCACGCGAACGACAGGATCTGCCCCCGGTAGACGTCGTGCTCGCGCATCAGGCGCTCGATCTCGTCGCGCGACTCCTTGGCGGCGGCCCTGTCCGGCGCCAGCACGACCACCTGGCAGTCGGTCGACATGTGCTCCTGGGCGCCGCGCAGCGCCAGCACCACGGGCGTCCCGCCGGGGGCCCGGGTGAGCACCATCCCCAGCGAGATCACCTCGGTCGTCTCGTCGGGGCCGATCGCCACGGCCTCGTAGTCGACCGCGCCCGGCTCGTACCGCTCCCAGCCCCGGGCGGCGCGGGCCAGCATGTTGACGATGTCGTCGTGCTCACGGCCCTGACCGGCGATGCCGAACCACTCGGCGCCGGGGGTGTGCGCGGCGAGGTAGGCGTCGACGCCGCGCTGCAGGTTGACGTGCTCCCAGCCGGGGAACGCGGCCACCACGTTGACCACGTGTCTCAGCTCGCAGCCGAGGTGGCCGGTCACGCGGGTCACCAGCTCGGGTGGCGTGTCGAGGGCGAGGGTGTGGTGGGCGTCCTGGATCAGCTCTCTCAGCGACCGGGCCAGTGACCGGGCGTCGTCGGTGTCCATGACCGCCCACACTGACAGATCGCCGGGCCGCGCGCCGCTCCTTACCCGTCAAGCGCGGTCATGCCGCTCGTCAGCGCTCCAGCTCGGCCAGCTCCGCGCTCACGGCCTCCCGGGCGCGCGCCTCCCACAGCTCGCGCGCCGGCGGTGTCCTGTAGAGCCGGGGTACGGCCAGCAGGCGGCGGAGCACCTGGGCCCGGCCCCGCCTGAACAGCTCGCCGGGGACGTGCGCGTACTCCTGCCTGATCTTGGCCGCGTAGTCCGCGTACCCGTCGCCGCCCAGCACCGCCAGGTC
Source organism: Nonomuraea harbinensis (assembly GCF_019396385.1). GTDB lineage: Bacteria > Actinomycetota > Actinomycetes > Streptosporangiales > Streptosporangiaceae > Nonomuraea > Nonomuraea ferruginea. Next base: position 86,167 of record NZ_JAHKRN010000003.1, read on the forward strand.
GGCGTCGCAGAGCACGGCCCCGTCGCGGTCTCCCTCGGCCAGCGTGTCGTGCGCCGCGGTCAGCCGTACCAGCCTGGCCACCTCGGCCACCCGCCGCGCCGGCACGCCGCAGCGGGGCAGGCGGGACCGGGCGAGCTGCGCGCTGCGCTCCTCGTCCCACCCGGGCCTGCCGTCGTAGACGGCGTCGTGGAACCAGGCGGCCAGGCGCACGGCCACGGGGTCCGCGGCCCACTCCTGGATCAGGCCGACGGCGCGCAGGACTGCCCGCAGGTGGTCGAGGTCGTGGTAGCGCCGGTGCGGCTCGGACCACCGGGCGACCAGCTCGGCTCCCACCGCGTCCCCGGCCCGGGACCCGCCCACCAGCGCACGCCACTCCTCCAGCACCCGGCCACCCTAGCCGCGCGCCGTGACCGCCGGGAAGGTTCACGGGTCGCCGCCCGCTTGTTAGCGTGGCGGCATCGAGCAGGGTCAGGGTGCGGGCCGGCGGCTGCCGCGGTGGCGGGAGCTGCGCGCGTTCGTGCCCCGGAGGCGGGCGCGCGGCGGGCTGGCCGGGGCGGCTGACGTGGCTGACGTGCGCCGGCTGGCGCGGCGGCGGGCGCCCCGGGTGGTGTTCGACTACGTCGACGGCGCGGCCGAGGGCGAGCTGTCGACGGCCAGGGCGGCGGAGGCGTTCGCGGGGGTGGAGTTCCGGCCGCACGTGCTGCGGGACGTGTCCCGCGTCGACACCGGGACCGAGATCCTGGGGCGGCGGGTGGCGATGCCGGTGGTGCTCGGGCCCACCGGGTTCACCCGGATGATGCACCCAGCCGGTGAGCGGGCCGTGGCCAGGGCCGCCGCCCGCGCCGGGGTCCCGTACGCGCTCTCCACGATGGGCACCACGAGCGCCCGGGACGTGGCCGCGGCGGCGCCCGGCGGGTGGAACTGGTTCCAGCTGTACGTGGTGCGTGACCGGGGGCGGGTCAGGGAGTGGCTGCGGCAGGCCCGTGAGGCGGGCATGGACGTGCTGGTGGTCACCGTGGACGTGCCGGTGGCCGGCGGGCGGCTGCGTGACGTGCGCAACGGCATGACCATGCCGCCGTCGCTGCGCTGGGGCGGGCTGGCGCAGGCGATGACCCGGCCGGCCTGGTGGTTCGGCTTCCTGACCGGCGAGCCGTTGCGGTTCGCGACGGTGGAGGGGGCGCCGGACGACCTGGCGGGGATCACGAACCTGATGTTCGACCCGGCGGTGACCCTTCGCGACCTGGAGTGGATCCGCGCCGAGTGGGGCGGGCGGCTGCTGGTGAAGGGCGTGCAGCGGGTCGACGACGCCGAGGAGCTGGTGGCGGCGGGGGTGGACGGCCTGGTGGTGTCGAACCACGGCGGCCGGCAGCTCGACCGCTCCCCCACGCCGCTGGAGCTGCTGCCGGAGGTGGCGGCGGCGGTGGGCGACAGGACCGAGGTGTTCCTCGACGGCGGCGTGCGCAGCGGCGCGGACGTCGCGGCGGCGGTGGCGCTGGGCGCGCGGGCCTGCCTCGTCGGCCGCGCCTACCTGTACGGCCTGATGGCGGGCGGGGAGGCGGGCGTGGACCGGGTGCTCGCGATGCTCCGCGGCGAGCTGGTGCGCACGCTCGCGCTGCTGGGCGCGTCCGGGGTGGACGGTCTGGACGCGGACGTGGTGCGGCTGCGCTGAGCCTGGGCGGACTACCTGAGCCGGGACAGCCGGTGCTCCATCAGCTCGTCCTCGGCCTGCTCGGCGGCGGTCCGCAGCTTGCGGACCGCCCGCAGCGCCTCCTCGACGCCGGTGCCGCTCCGCTCGACCTCCGCGGCCGCCTCCCGGACCCGGCGGAGCGTGGTGGCGATGAACGTGTCATTCATGACCCGACGGTACGCCGGACATATCTCCCCGAACAGGGCCCCTAGGCGGGCTGTTGAACCCGGGCCGCGCGCTGCGCGTATCCCCGCGTGTGAGTGGTGTTCGCGCACGCGGCGCCCGGGAGGCGCAGGCGATCGGCCGGTCCGCCGTGCGGCTCCTGGGCGCCGCCGTGTTCGCGACGGTCTGCGTGTACGCGGCGCTCGGGACGCACGTGCTGGCCGGTGGTTCCGGGGCCTCCCTGGGGGTGGTGGCCGCGACGACCGTGGCCGCCGGGGCGGGCGCTTACCTGCTGGGCCGGCGCCGCCGGGGCAGGGGTGTGCTGGTGGCGGCCTCGTTCGCCGCCCAGTACGGCATGCACCAGGTGTTCAGCGCGGACATCCCCGGTGCGGCGCACGTCCTGGGCCACGACGCGGGCCACCATGGCGGGGGCCCGCTGCCCGGGGTGGCGATGCCGCTCGCGCACGTGCTGGCCGCCGTGCTGTGCGCCTGGTGGCTGGAGCGGGGCGAGACGGCGCTGGTGACCGTGCTCGTCCTGCTGGGCTGCTCGCTGGCCGGGCTGTCGCGGCCGTCGCCACGCGGCCCGCTGACTCCTGCGCCTCTCCGGATCGTGCCCGCCGCCGGAGAGCCACCGGTACGCGGGCCACAGGTGCTCGCGTGGGCCGTGAGCCATCGGGGACCGCCCCGCTAGAGCAGGGAAAGACATCGTCCGCCGACGGTGCCGCGCCCTGACCACGGCGACGGAAACCCGCCGTCGGTCCATCGCGCCGTGATCACGGCGCCGGAACCGCCGTCGGTCCGATCGTGCCGCGGGATGCCCGCCGCTGTGACCGGTCGCCGTCGCGCGGCCTGATCGTCATGGCCGGATGCCGGCCGTGGCGGCCCCCCTCGCTCTCGTTCTTCCGGAGTTGACCATGACCACTGTCCACGCGCGCCCGGAGACCGTCACCGTCCGGCCCGCCCCGTCCTCCTCCCGGCGGTACCGCGCCTTCTGGCGCTGGCACTTCTACGCGGGCCTGTTCGTCGCCCCCGTCCTGCTCGTCCTGGCCGTCACGGGGTCCGTCTACCTGTTCAAGGAACCGTTCGAGGAGTGGCGCTACCAGGACGTGCGCACGCTCGCCGAGCCCGTCACCACCGCCCGCCCGCTGTCGGAGCAGATCACGGCCGCGCAGCGGAGCATGCCAGGCGCGCCCGTCATGTCGGTGATCCCGCCGGCCGCTCCCGACCGCACGACCCGGATCATCTTCCAGGGCGAGGACGCCGGCCCGTGGGCGGAGGGCGTCTCGGTGTACGTCGATCCGGGGTCGGCCACGGTCGTCGGCACGATCGACGACGCGGCCACGTTCATGCGGGTGGTGCGCACCATCCACGGCGAGCTGATGGCGGGCACCGCCGGCGACCGGGTGGTGGAGACCGCGGCGTGCTGGTCGCTGATCCTCGTCGCGACCGGCACGTACCTGTGGTGGACCAGCCGCGGCAGGCGCCCGGCCCGCTCGCCGAGGGCCAGGCTGCGCCGCGTGCACGCGCTGACCGGGGCGGGCGCCGGCGTCGTCATCGTGTTCCTGGTGATCTCGGGCCTGCCCTGGTCGGGCGTGTGGGGTGACGTACTGCAGCGGATCCAGGAGCGGACCGGCTCCACCTACCCCGACGCCGGCGACTACCCGAACCGTTCGGCGGACCTGTCGGACAACCCCGACGCCAAGGTGCCGTGGGCCGCGGAACGGCTGCCGGTGCCGACCTCCCAGGACGGCGGGCACGCGGGCCACGACACGGGAGGCGGAAGCGCCTTGCACCCGGACGCGCTCCCCCTGGAGCAGGCGCTCGCCGCCGCCCGGCCGGCCATCCGGGACTGCTCGCCGGCCGAGTGCGACCTGAAGATCCTCCTGCCGAAGGACCACGAGGGCGTCTACACGGTCGTCACCGCCCCGCGCCGCGACCCGTCGGCCGCCCAGACCCTGCACGTGGACCAGTACAGCGGCCGCGTGCTCGTCTCGTACGGGTGGGACGAGTACGGGGTGCTGGCCAAGGCGGTGGAGCAGGGCGTGGCGCTGCACGAGGGCCGCCGCTACGGCACGGTCAACCTGCTGGTGATGCTGGGCGCCTGCCTGGCGCTGATCACGCTGGTCGTCTCGGGGGCGTGGATGTGGTGGAAGCGCCGTCCGAAGGGCCGGATGGGCGCGCCCGCCCGGCCGATGGACAGGCGCGCCGCGTACGGGGTGACGGCGATCATGGTGGTGCTGGGGGTGATGTTCCCGCTGGCGGGCGTGACGATGCTGGCGGTGCTGCTGCTGGACCGGCTGGTGCTGCGCCGGATCCCGCGCCTGGCCGAGATCATCGGCTGACGGCGCGGGCCCGTCCGGGCGCTCAGCCTCGGCGGACGGGGACTTCCAGCCGGGCGGCCAGCTCGTCGAAGCCGATGCCGTACGTCTCCGCCACCGTGACGCCGTCCGGGCCGAGGTGGAAGATCGCCTGGTCGGTGTAGAGGCGGCTCACGCAGGCCAGGCCCGTCAGCGGGTACGTGCACTCGGGGACGAGCTTGGCCGTGCCGTCCTTGGCGAACAGCGTCATCATGACGAACACCTGCTTCGCCCCGATGGCCAGGTCCATGGCGCCGCCGACGGCCGGGATGGCGTCGGGGGCGCCGGTGTGCCAGTTGGCCAGGTCGCCGCGCCGCGACACCTGGTAGGCGCCGAGCACGCACACGTCGAGGTGACCGCCGCGCATCATGGCGAAGGAGTCGGCGTGGTGGAAGTAGGACGCCCCCGGCAGCTCGGTGACGGGCAGCTTGCCGGCGTTGATGAGGTCCGGGTCCACCTCGTCGCCCTTGGCGGCGGGGCCCATGCCGAGCATGCCGTTCTCGGTGTGCAGGATGACGCCCGAGTCGGCCGGCAGGTGGTCGGCGACCGTGGTGGGCTGGCCGATGCCGAGGTTGACGAACGCGCCGCGCGGGATGTCGCGGGCGACCACGGCGGCCAGCTCCTCGCGGCCGAGCGGGCCGCGGCCCAGATGCTCGACGGTGCTCATGCTGCCTCCCCCGCCTTCGTGTCCAGGATCCGGTCGACGTAGACGCAGGGGGTGACGACGGTCTCGGGGTCCAGGTCGCCGACCTCGACCACGTGGCTCACCTGCGCGATCGTGAGGGCGGCCGCGGTCGCCATGACCGGGCCGAAGTTGCGCGCGGTCTTGCGGTAGACGAGGTTGCCGAGCCGGTCGCCGGCGTGCGCGGCGATGAGCGCCACGTCGCCCTTGATCGGGTACTCCAGCACGTGGTCCCGGCCGTCGATGGTGCGCGTCTCCTTGCCCTCGGCCAGCGGCGTGCCTGCGCCGGTGGGGCAGTAGAACGCGCCGATGCCGGCCCCGGCGGCGCGCATCCGCTCGGCGAGCGTGCCCTGCGGCACCACCTCCAGCTCGATCTCGCCCGCGCGGTAGAGGCCGTCGAACACCCACGAGTCGCTCTGCCTCGGGAACGAGCAGATCATCTTGCGTACCCGGCCGGCGGCGAGCAGCGCCGCCAGGCCGGTGTCGCCGTTGCCCGCGTTGTTGCTGACCACGGTCAGGTCCTTGGCGCCCTGCCGGATCAGCGCGTCGATGAGCGTGACCGGCATGCCGGCCATGCCGAAGCCGCCGATCAGGACGGTCGAGCCGTCCTCGACGCCCGCGAGCGCCTCGTCCGGGTCGGTGAGTATCGCGGTCATGCGGCGCTCACGTTCTCCAGGACGACCGCCAGGCCCTGGCCGACGCCGATGCAGATGGCGGCGACGCCCCACCGCTCGCGCCGCTCGCGCAGCACGTGGGCGAGGGTCCCGAGGACGCGGCCGCCGGAGGCGCCCAGCGGGTGGCCGATGGCGATGGCGCCGCCCTTGACGTTGACGATCTCCGGGTCGATCCCCCAGGCGTCGACGCAGGCCAGCGACTGCACGGCGAAGGCCTCGTTCAGCTCGACCGCGCCGACGTCGTCCCAGCCGATGCCGGCCCGTCTCAGGGCCTGGTTGGCGGCCTCGACCGGCGCGTACCCGAACGCCTGGGGTTCGAGGGCGGCGGCACCGCGGCCGGCGACGCGCGCGATCGGCTCGGCGCCCAGCCGCCGGGCGGCCGTCTCGGAACCGAGGACCAGCGCCGACGCGCCGTCGCTGAGCGGAGAGGCGTTCCCTGCGGTGATCGTGCCGCCGGGCCGGAAGGCGGGCTTGAGCCCGGCCAGCACCTCGGGCGTGGAGCCGGGCCTGACGCCCTCGTCGCGCGCGAGCTCTGTGCCCTCGACCGGGACCGCCAGGTCGTCGTAGAACCCGGCGCTCCAGGCGGCGTCGGCCAGCGCGTGCGAGCGGGCCGCGAACGCGTCCTGCCGCTCCCTGGAGATGGAGAACTTCTCCTGCAGCTGTTCGTTGGCCTCGCCGAGCGAGACCGTCCACTCCTTGGGCATGCGCGGGTTGACCAGGCGCCAGCCGAGCGTGGTCGACACGGCGGTGACGTCGCCGGCGGGGAAAGCCCGCGACGGCTTGGGCAGCACCCACGGCGCCCGCGTCATCGACTCCACCCCGCCGGCCACCACGACGTCGGCGTCGCCGCTCTCGATCGTGCGCGAGGCCATCATGGCGGCGTCGAGGCTCGACCCGCACAGCCGGTTGACGGTGGTCGCCGGGATCGTCACCGGCAGCCCCGCCAGCAGCACGGCCATCCGGCCCACGTTGCGGTTGTCCTCCCCGGCGCCGTTGGCGTTGCCCCACACCACGTCGCCGATGCCGGCCGGATCCAGCTCGGGCACCCTGGCCAGCACGCCGCGCAGCGCGGCGGCGGCCAGGTCGTCCGGTCGGACACCGGCGAGCGCGCCGTTGAACTTGCCGAACGGCGTGCGCGCGGCGGCGTAGACGAAGGCCGAACCCATCACGTCCTCCCCTTCTGTTCGCTATACGAACACACGTTCCTTATGCGAACAGTGTGTAGCTTAGCGCAGCACCCGCACCTACCGAAGAGGCATGAGATGTTGCCTTTGTCAGGGTGTCCGCACTTCCCACCGCGGCACCAGAGGGAGCGCGACACAGTGATCTGGGACGGCATCACCCTCCGGCCGGGCCACCACGAGGCCGGGGAACGCGACGCGCTCGCCGACGCCGCGCGGCACGGCGACTGGGACGCGGTCTTCGCCCTGCTCGGCGAGCACCCCGGCTGGGTGAACAGCGGCAGACCCGGCGGCGCGGCCTGGTACGCCCCGTTGCACCAGGCGGCCTGGCGAGGGGCCGCGCCGGAGGTCGTGGAGCGGCTGGTGGCGTTCGGCGCCTGGCGGACGCTGCGCACCGCCAGCGGGGAGCGTGCCGTGGACGTCGCCCGCCGTAAGGGGCATCGGCACCTGGTCGAACCGCTCACGCCCGCGATCCTCCACCCGGTGCCGGAGGGCACGCTGGCGACGATCCAGCGCCACTTCCACGGCCTCATCCGCCAGCGCGCCGAGGACCTGGTCACCCTCCACCGGCTCCGGCTGCCCGAGCTGGAGCCGCTCACCGAGCAGGCGGACCCGTCCTGCTGGTTCCCCGTGCCCGGCATGTACGGCGGGTTCGGCTACCGCCTGGAGCCGCCCGGGCTCGTCGTGGAGAGCTGGTGTCGCGTGGTGGGCGGGTCGGGGCAGAGGCACGCGATAGACGAGGGCGGCGTACGGCTCCTCGACGAGGGCTTCGTCTGAGGCGGTCAGGGCTTCGCCGAGCCCGCCAGGGCCGCTTTGTCGACCTTGCCGGTGGCGTTGCGGGGCAGGGTGCCGACCAGGACGATCTCGCGGGGCACCTTGAAGCCGGCCAGCCGCTCCCGGCAGTGGCCGATCAGGTCCTCCGGCGTGACGGCCAGGCCCGGGCGGGGCACCACGTAGGCCCGCCCCACCTCGCCCATCCGCGCGTCCGGCACGCCGGTGACCACGGCTTCGGCGACCGCGTCGTGCCCGGCCAGCGCCTGTTCGACCTCGGCCGGGTAGACGTTGAAGCCGCCGGTCACGTACATGTCCTTGGAGCGGCCGGTGATGGTGAGGTAGCCGCGCCCGTCGAGCCGGCCGCGGTCGCCGGTGACCAGCCAGCCGTCCCGCACGGCGTCCGCCGTGGCGGCCTCGTCGCCGAGGTAGCCGAGCATCACGTTGTGGCCGCGCACGAGGATCTCGCCGTCCTCCCCCGCGGGCACCGGCTCGCCGTCGGCGCCGGTCACCCGTACCTCGACGCCCTCGATGGGCCTGCCCGAGGTGGTGGCCACGGTCCGGTCGTCGTCGTCCACGGAGCAGGCGGTGACCGTGCCGCACGACTCGGTGAGCCCGTACGCGGTGACGACCTCGGGGAACAGCTCGGCCCGCATCCGGCGGACCAGCGCGACCGGCACCACCGACGCGCCGGTGACCGCGAGGCGCAGCGACGACAGGTCGTGCCGCGCGCGTTCCGGGGCGTCGAGCATGGTGATGTAGATGGTCGGCGCGCCGGGCAGGACGGTGATCCGCTCGGCCTCGATCAGCCGCATCGTCTCGCCCGCCTCGAAGACCGGCTGCAGCACCATGGTGGCGGCCCTGATCAGGCAGGCGAAGACGCCGGCCTTGTAGCCGAAGGAGTGGAAGAGCGGGTTGACGATCAGGTAGCGGTCGCCGTGGCGCAGCCCGGTCCTGTCGGCCCAGGCGCGGTTGGTCCTGACGTCCTGGGCGTGGGTGCACATGGCGCCCTTGGAGCGGCCGGTGGTGCCCGAGGTGAAGAGGATGTCGGCCACGTCGCCGGGCCGGACGGCGGCGGTGCGGGCGTCCAGTTCCTCGTCGCCGGCCGAGGCGCCGGCGGCGAGGAAGTCCTCCCAGGTGGTGGCGCCCGGACGCGGTCCGGCGTCGTACGTGACAGCGGTCAGGCCGGGCGGGGCCGGGACGTCCGCGCCGGGCGTGAGGCCGAGCATGGCGAGATAGCCGTTGCCGAGGAAGCCGTCCTCGGTGAAGAGCAGCCGCACGCCGCCGCGGCCGAGCATCCAGCGGGCCTCGTCGCCCTTGTAGCGGGTGTTGACGGGCACGACGACGGCGCCGGCGGTCAGCGCGCCGAGCGCGGTCACCACCCAGCGGTGGCTGTTGGGCGCCCAGATGCCGATCCGGTCGCCGTGCCGGACGCCGGCCGCGACGAACGCTTTGGCCGCCTCCCGCACGCGGGCGCCGAGCCGGGCGTAGGTGAGCCGGACCGGGCCGTCGACGACGGCCTCGGCGTCCGGGTGCTCGCGGACCGCCCGGGCCAGGACGCCGGGGATCGTCAGGTCCTCGTTCATCGGTCCGTTCCCAGCATCAGGCCGCTGGTCGGCACGCCGGTCCCGGCCGTGACGAGGACGTGCCGTACGGACGGGGGCTGGTTCACGGAGGTGCCGCGGACCAGCCGCACGCCCTCGGCGATGCCGTTCATGCCGTGGATGTACGCCTCGCCGAGCTGGCCGCCGTGGGTGTTGACCGGCAGCCTGCCGCCGACCTCCAGGTGGCCGTCGGCGATGAAGTCCCGGGCCTCGCCCCTGCCGCAGAAGCCGAGCTCCTCCAGCTGCGGCAGCACCAGCGGCGTGAAGTGGTCGTACAGGACGGCCGCGTCGACGTCGGCGGGGCCGAGCCCGCTCTGCCCGTAGAGCTGCCGTCCGACCAGGCCCATCTCCGGGATGCCGGTGATCTCGGGACGGTAGTAGCTGGTCATCATGTGCTGGTCGTCGCCGGAGCCCTGGCCGGCCGCGAGGATGAGCGCGGGCGGGTGCGGCAGGTCGCGGGCGCGTTCGGCGGAGACCACGACCAGGGCCTGGCCGCCGTCGCTCTCCTGGCAGCAGTCGAGCAGGCGCAGCGGCTCGGCGATCCAGCGCGAGGCCTGGTGGTCGGCGAGGGTGATCGGCCGCCCGTAGAACCAGGCCGCCGGGTTGGTCGCGGCGTGCTTGCGGTCGACCACGGCGACCCGGCCGAAGTCCTCGCCGGTGGCCTTGTACTCGTGCATGTAACGGCGGGCGAACATGGCCACCCACTGGGCCGGGGTGAACAGCCCGAACGGGCTGACCCAGGCGAAGGCGGCGTCGTCGGCCCCGGCGCCGGAGGGCGCGTCGGCCCTGCCGAGTCCGAAGCGCTGACCGGACCGTTCGTTGAAGGCCCGGTAGCAGACGACCACCTCGGCGACGCCGGTCGCCACCGCCATCGCGGCCTGCTGGACGGTGCCGCAGGCCGCGCCGCCGCCGTGCGGGACGCGGGAGAAGAACCTCAGCTCGCCCATGCCGGTGCTGCGGGCGATGTGGATCTCGGAGCTGGAGTCGGCGGTGAACGTCACCATCCCGTCCACGTCGGACGGCCGCAGCCCGGCGTCGGCGACGGCGGCGAGCACGGCCTCGCAGGCCAGCCGGAGCTCGCTGCGGCCGGAGTCCTTGGAGAACTCGGTGGCGCCGATCCCGGCGATCGCCGCCCGCCCGGACAGCCCGCTCACGACTCCGCCCCGCCCGGCAGCCGCACCGCGACGGTGCCGGTGACGTGCGCGCCGAGGCGGTTGGCGCCGCGTACGGCGATCTCGACCCGGCGGTCCTCGTCGTGCTTGGCGGTGACCGTCCCGGTCAGCACCATGGTGTCACCGGGGTAGTTGGGCGCGCCGAGCCTGATCTTGATGGCCTTGACCTCGGCGGCCGGTCCCGCCCATTCCGTGACGTACCGGTCGATGAGGCCGTTGGTGGTCAGGATGTTCATGAACACGTCCGGGGAGCCGCGCTCGGCGGCCAGGCCGGGGTCGTGGTGCACGTCCTGGTAATCACGACTGGCGATCGCCGTCGCCACGATCAGCGTGCGGGTCAGCGGGACGGGCAGCTCGGGCAGCGTCTCGCCGACCGTCACCTCGTCGTACGCGCGGCTCCTCATGCCGTCACCGGCCGGAACACCGGGAGCGACAGCTCCGGGTCCGGGTCGAGCCATTCGAGGGCGACCGGCATGTCGATCTCGACCTCCTCGGGGGCGACGCCGACCAGGTTGGTGACGAGCCTGGTGCCTTCCTCCAGTTCCACGAGCGCAACCACGTACGGGGGCTCGAAGGCCGGGTGGCGCGGGTGGTGGCTGACCACGTAGCTGTAGACGCGTCCCCGGCCGGACGCCTCGGCGGTGTCCCATCCGTACGAGCCGCACCGCGGGCAGCAGGGGCCGGGCGGGTGGCGCAGGGCGCCGCAGGCGTCGCAGCGCTGGATGACCAGGCGGTGCTCCCGCGCGGCCTCGAACCAGAACGCGTTGTCCCGGTTGACGGCGGGCCGCGGGCGCAGGGCCGCCGGCTCCCGGCCTCCGGGCGGCGTCCGAGCGGGGCGGAACCACAGCATGCGCCAGCGCTGGACGGCCACGGTCTCGCCGTGCTGGTCCAGGTACGTGCGCTCGGTGGTCACGAAGCGCCCGGCGCCGAGCGCGGTCTTCTTCTCCGGCGAGATCGACTCGATGATCTCACGCACCCCGACGTGGTCGCCCACGGTCAGCTCCCGGTGGAAGGCGAACTCCGAGTCCGTCGCCACCACCGAGGTGTAGCCGCCCTCGGCCAGCAGCGCGATCAGCTCGCCCAGGCCGGACCCGTCGTCCTGCCCGGCGGTCGCGGCGGCGTACCCGCGCATGGTCCAGGCCTGCATCATCGAGGCGGGGGCGACGATCCCGGCGCGGCCGGTCCGGCGGGCGGCCTCCTCGTCGAGGTAGACGGGGTTGCGGTCGCCCATCGCCTCCACCCAGTGGCGGATCATCGGCACGTTGACCGGGTCGGGTCCGGGCCGCGGCGGCGCCGCCTCCCGGCCGGCGAACTCCCCCAGCCGTTTCTCGTAACCGTCCTGCTCTGTCTGGGCCAACGGGGTCCCTCCCTGAGCAACGCCTGCCGGCCTCCGACGTTAACCATCCGGGAGCCCCGGCAGGAGGGCGAATCCCGCTGAACGGGAGCGACGTCAGGCGTTCGAGCGACCGGCGAGCAGGAGGCGGCAGGCGATGCGCAGGTCGCCCTCCATCCGGGGGATCGGCAGCCGCCCGTTGAGCCCGGACTGCAGCACTCCGTACCAGCACTGGACGAGCAGCCGCACCAGCGTGACGTCCATCGGGGTGGGCTCGTCGACGGCCAGCGTCCGTAGGATGATGTCGCGGGAGGTGTCCTCGACGCGCGCGGCGTCGGCGACCACGGACGGGTTGGCGGTGCTGGCCGACTGGAGCATCGCGGCGGCCAGCGCGGGCCGGCGCAGGAGCTGGCGGCTGGCCTGGACGAGCACGTCGGCGACCGCGTCCTCGGGGCTGGTGGCGGGCTCCGGGCGGCCGATGCTCTCGCTGAACCGGTCGATCTGCTCGGCCAGCACCGCGGTGAACAGGTGGGTCTTGGACGGGAAGTAGCGGTAGAGGGTGGCGATGGCGACCCCAGCCTCCTTGGCCACCTCGTGCATCTGCACGCGCTCCAGGCCCCTGTCGGCGCCGATCCGCGCCGCCGCTCCGAGGATGCGCAGGTGGCGGGCCCGCTGCTCCGGCGAGCTGGGCTCGGCCGGTGTCCTGACCTCGGCGATCCTCGGCACCTTCGCCCCCCGACCGGTCTGTGGGATGGCACGACCCTACACACCCGCGCGCCCGTGGACCTGGGAGTCTTCCACTCAACGGGATCCCGGGGGTGGAATGCCGGAGGGGGGTTTGTAGGTTCGAGTCGTCAAGCGCACGTTGAGGGGAAGCGATGACAGCCGAGTTCGCCGACGCCGAACCCCTGATCGACCCACCTACCACGGCCGAGTTCCGCAGGGCGATGGGCATGTTCGCCAGCGGGGTGACCGTGGTCACCGGCCTCGACGACGGCGAGCCGGTCGGGTTCACCTGCCAGTCGTTCGCGTCGGTGTCGCTGGAGCCGCCGCTGATCCTGTTCTGCGCCGATCACCGGGGGCGCGCCTGGCCGCGCATCAGGAAGAGCGGCCGCTTCTGCGTGAACGTGCTGGGCGAGGACCAGGTCGAGCTCTGCGGCCGGTTCGGGTCCAGCACCGGCGGGAAGTTCGACGGCCTCGGCTGGGATCTGTCCCGCTGGGGCGTCCCCGCCCTGCGCGACGTGCTGCTGCGGGTGCACGGCGAGGTGCGCGACGTGCACGTCGCGGGCGACCACGACGTGGTCATCGGTCTGGTACGGGAGCTCGAACCGGTCACCGAGCAGCAGCCGATGCTGTTCTACCGCGGCCGGTTCGGTCTCGGCGAGCGCCGGCCCGGTGAGCCCGGCGCCAACCTGTGGAGCTGGGGCGACTACTGAGTCCGGCCCGCGAACCCCTGGACAGGAGCAAGGACCGGCGCACGACGACCGTTCGGGCAGGAGCGTGGGCTGCCGCGGGGATCAGGATCGGTCGCCTCGTCCGGCGGTGAGCAGCCGGTCGATCGGTCCGGGGAGCCGTCCCCGGTGCGGCACGCGGGCGGCGTGCCGGAACGGCTCCGGCTCGGGGAACAGCGCGCGCGACGTCTGACGCGCGGCGTCGCGCACCAGCGGCGCCACCCGCTCCAGCGGCGCGCGGGAGTCGCCCGCCAGCGAGATGGCCGCGACCGGCCCCTCGGGCCCGCGGATCGCCGCCGCGACCGACGTGATGCCGGGGAAGCAGTCGCCGCGTTCGAAGGCCAGCCCGCGGCGCTGCCGGACGCGGTGCAGCTCCTGGTGCAGCGAGCCGGGGTCGCCGATGAGCGCCTCCACCCGTTCCGGCTCCAGCCAGGCGAGGATCGCCCGGCCGAGCGCGGTGGCGCGGGCGGGCGCCCGGCCGCCGACCCTGGACGGCACCGACCGCGCGAACGGGCCGCCGGCCTTGTCCAGGAAGCGCACGTCGGCACCGTCGAGGACCGCGAGGTGGACGACCAGGCCGGTGCTCAGCTGGAGCTCGTGCAGCAGCGGCGCGGCGGCCTCGCGGATCCGGCCGTGGCCGCCGTCGCCGCCGAGCCCGAGCGCGCGCCGGCCCAGGCGGTAGCCGGACGAGGTGTGCTCCAGCCAGTCGAGCCTGACGAGCTGGTCGAGGATGCGGTGCGCGGTGGAGCGCGGCAGCCGGGTGCGGCGGGCGACGTCCTCCAGGGTGAGGAGGGCGGCGCGGCCGGCGAACGCGTCCATGATGAGCGTCATCCGCTCGACCATGGACGGCGGCGGCTCCGCGCCCGCGTTGAGAGGGGTCATCACACCTCCCAAATCTGAAATGAATTCTTGCGTGGACCCTAACAACGGGACGTACCCGTGGGAAGGCCCGGCGCCGTCACGCGCCGGGCCCGGGACACCCGTGGGGTCAGGAGGCGCTGTGGCCCACCGCCCTCGCGTAGAACGAGCGGTCCACGTACCGGTCCTCCGCGATGACGTCCGCGTACTTCACGGTCTTGAAGGCGATGAACACCTTCTGCTCCGACTCGCCGGTCCCCTGGCGGATCTCCCAGTCGAAGGTGAGCGACGGCGTGCGGGTCAGCGAGTCGCGCGGCTGCTGGGTGCCCTCCGCCATGGCGTCCAGCACCTTGTCGTCCTTGATGTAGTCGCCGTCCAGGTAGGTGTTGACCGTGCGGATGTACGCGCGGACGAACGCCTGGAGCACCTCGGGCCGCTCCTCGATCATCGACTTGCCCGCGTAGAAGCCGCCGAGCGTCTCGCCCGCCGGCTGCCCGCCGACGAGCACGTAGCTGTCCGGCTGGTCGGCCGCGGTCAGCCAGTACGGGTCCAGCAGCCAGGCGGTGTCGATGGCCTTGTTGGACAGCGCGGTCATCAGGTCGGCGGCCGGGAGCTGCTTGATCTCCATGTCCCCCAGCGTGATGCCGTGCTCGCGCAGGGCCTTGTCCATCGGGTAGGCGATCGCGGAGGCGGCGCCCACGGTGGAGCCGAGGGTCTTGCCCTTCAGCTCCTTCAGGTCCGGATCGGCCGGATCGGAGAAGATGTCGCGGCGGGCCCACAGCCCGGTCTGCGGCTGGGACAGGTCGGCCGCCTTCGGCTCGACGAAGTTGCCCAGCACCCACTTGATGTCCAGCCCCTGGCTGACCGCGTTGAACAGGCCCGCCTCGGTGCCGCCGTACGAGACGTCCACCCGGCCGGCGGCGAGCTGCGGCATCGCGTCGGCGAACGGCAGGACGGAGAACTCGATCTTCAGGTTCTCCTTCTCGAACTCGCCCTGCGCCATCCCGACGAAGATCGGCGCGAGGCTGCTGGAGCGGGACGCGGAGGTCATGCGGATGGTCGCGGGCTCCTTGAGCGGCTGCGCCTCGGGAGTGCCCGCCTCGCACCGGGCGATCTTGCGGTCCGGGCTCAGGTCGGCGGGGTCGACGTACGAGTCCGGCCCGCAGCCCTCGACGGGCACGACCGCGCCGAGGTCGGTGGCGGGCGCGGCCGACGGCTCCCCGCCGCCACCGCCGCACGCCGCGGCGGACAGTAACAGCAGCGCGGCGCCCAGGACGCGGAATCTGGACATGGGTTCCTCCAGGATGAACATGCGGAAGGGGGGGTCAGGTCGGGATGATCGCGTTGTCGTCGGACGTCCACCGGATGAACAGCCGGCCGATGGCCTTCACCAGGAGCGCGAACAGGTAGCCGATGAGGGCGACGAGCACGATGCCGACGTAGCTCTGCTCCAGCAGCAGCAGGGTGCGGCCCTGCTCGATGAGATAGCCGAGACCCTGGTCGCTGATCACGAACTCGATGCCGACGAGCATCAGGACGGAGACGCCGGCGGAGATCCGCAGGCCGACGAAGATCTCCGGCAGCGCGGCGGGGAGCAGCACGTGGCGGAACATCTCCCACCGGTTGGCGCGCAGCATCAGCGCGGCCTCGCGGTAGCCGGTGGGCACCGCCATGACGGCCGACATGACCGAGATCCAGACGAAGAAGTAGACGGTCGCCGCGATCAGGACCACGACCGAGGTGTCGCCGAAGCCGAAGATGGTCAGGAAGATCGGCAGCAGCGCCAGCTTGGGCACGGTGTACCAGGCCCAGGAGAACGGTTCGAGCGCCGCGCGCAACACCCGCGACATGCCCATGAGCAGGCCGACCACCAGCCCTCCCGCGGCCCCCAGCAGGTAGCCGAGTATGACCCGGCGGACGCTGGTGACGGTGGCCTCGACCAGCTTGCCGTCCTCCCACAGCGCGACGAGGCCCGGGATCAACCGGCTCGGCGGCGGGTAGAGGAACGGGTCCACCCATTCGAGCACGGCGCTGAGCTGCCACAGCACCACGAACCCCACGGGCACCGAGACGCCGAGCACGACCTTGGTCGCGTTCCAGCGGCGGCGGGTCCGTACGGGATGCAGTTCGGCCACCCCGGGACGGCGGTACAACGTCGTGCTCATCGCGGGTCCTTCCCGGCGTCGAACTGGGCGACGACCTCGGAGTGCAGGCTCGACCAGAGCTCGCCGCGCAACTTGGCGAACAGGGGATCGGTGCGGATGGCGCTGGAGCGGGGGCGCTCGAACGGGACGTCGATGTCGGCGATGACGCGGCCGGGCCGCGCGCTCATCACGACCACCCGGTCACCGAGCAGCAGCGCCTCCTCCAGGCTGTGGGTGACGAACACGACCGTGCGCCGCCTGGCCTGCCAGATGGCCAGCAGCTCGTCCTGCAGCACCTCGCGGAGCTGGGCGTCGAGCGCCGCGAACGGCTCGTCCATGAGCAGGACCTCGGGGTCGATGGCCAGCGCGCGGGCGATGGAGACGCGCTGGCGCATGCCGCCGGACAGCGCGCTGGGGTAGACGTCGGCGAAGTCGGTCAGCCCGAGGCGGCCGAGCCAGTCGTCCACCGCCTCACGCCGTTCGGCGGGAGGCCGGCCGCTGAGCCGGAGCCCGAGCTCGACGTTGGCGCGGACGGTCTTCCACGGGTAGATGCCGTAGTCCTGGAAGACCATCGCGATGGGGATGCGGTTGTCTCCGGAGATCTCGACCGCGACCTCTCCCGAGGACGGCGCCAGCAGGCCCGCGATGATCTTCAGCAGGGTCGACTTGCCGCAACCTGACGGCCCCACCACGCAGAGGAACTCGTCATCGCCGATCGACAGGTCGACTGGTCCCAGGGCGTGCACGGTCGAGCGGCCGGTCGTGACGAAGGAGCGGGTGACGTCGCGGGCGGCGATGCGCCGGCCAACGTGATCCATGGGTCTCCCTGTCGGCGAGGGGATATTAGATTTAGCATTGCTATTATTTACAAGATAGTAATGAGAATAGAGACAAGTCAACGATCAGGAGGCAACGTGGCGGTCCGGCTGCTCGAAGGTGTCCGCGTGGTGGAGTTCGCTCTCCTCGAAGCGGGGGGTGTCGGCACCGTCCTCGCCGACCTCGGCGCCGACGTGGTCAAGGTGGAGCGTCCCGGCGGGGGCGACTACATCCGCCGGGTCGGGTGGCCGTTCGTGAACGGCGTCTCCCTCATGCACCACCACCTCGGCCGGGGCAAGCGCAGCCTCGCCCTCGACATCCAGCGGCCGGAGGGCGCCCGGCTGGCCGCCCGCCTCGTCGAGGCGAGCGACGTCGTCATCGAGGGCATGCGGCCGGGCGTGCTCGCCCGGCGCGGGCTCGGCTCGGCCGAGCTGCGCGAGCGCCATCCCGCGCTGGTGTGGTGCACGGTCTCCGGGTACGGCACCACCGGCCCGTACGCCGGGCTGGCCGCGCACGGGGTGGCGTTCGACGCCTGGGCGGGCGGGCTGCGGCTGGGGACCGACGAGCGGGGGTTCGCCTCGGCCGAGCTGAACGTGCCGCTCGGGACCCGGGTGGCGCCCCTGCTGGCGGCGAGCGCCATCCTGGCCGCGGTGCTGCGGGCGGCGCGCACCGGGCGGGGGTGCGCGATCGACATCGCCCAGGCCGAGGCGGCCGCGTCGGTGGACTGGCTGACGATCGAGGGGCACCGGGCGCATCTGCGGCCGGCGACCGAGGTGACCGGCAACCCGTCCGACGGCGGGGTGCGCCGCGAGCCGGGCACGGCGGGGATGGGCGACAGCGTGCGCTACCAGGTGTACCCGAGCGCCGACGGGCACGTCCTGATCATGGCGACGGAGCGGAAGTTCTGGGAGCGGTTCTGCCACGCGGTCGAGCGGCCCGACCTGCTCGGCGACACCCCTGGCGGCGAGGTCGCCGACCACGCGCTCGGCGACCACCGGCTGCGCGCCGAGCTGACCGAGATCTTCCGCACCCGTGACACGGCCGGCTGGATCCGGCTCGGGCTGACCGCCGACGTGCCGATCGCGCCGGTGAACTCGCCCGCGACCCTTCCCGCCGATCCGCACTTCGCCGCCCGCACCCCGTGGCTGCCCGCCGCCGAGTACGGCGCCGACCTGCTGCCGCTCCCCGTCCACCTGGAGGACGAGGAACTCGCCCGCCCTTCCCCCGCCGCCACCCCCGGTCAGCACACGGACGAGGTCCTGACCTCCCTGGGCGTCCCGGCGTCCGAACTGGCCGAACTCCGCGAAGCCGGCGTTCTGGGCTGACCTCCAGCGGTCCCTGAAGACGACGCACCGCGAAACCGCCACCCTGGGTCTATTCAGGGCGGCGGACCGCGCCGTGAGGTCGGGGCGTCGTGGCCGGCGGTGACGGAGCCCGCCTGATCTGGACGCCCTTGCTCGGCGAGCTCAGAGCACCTCGATGGCCGCCAGGACCGGGTCGCCCGTGCGGCAGACCTGGACGTCGATCTGGACCGCGCAGGCCGGGCAGTAGAGGCGCCGCAGGACGAAACGGTCAGCGCCCTCGTACACGGCGCCGAGCGGGCTGCGCTCGGCCGGGGACGCGTCGGACACGACAAGGTGCTCGTGCACGTTCCCGGCCGCGCCGCACAGCACGGTGCCGCACCGCCCGCACGCCACGACACCCTCCCGGTGCGGCGCGTCGCCGGCCGGTGGGAGGAGGTCGAGGACGGCCGAGAGAGGACGGCCCTGGCGGGAGGGGGCAGGGGGCGCGGGCGGGCGGCCGATCCTGGCGTGCCTGCGGTCGTCGCGGCACCGGGACGTGGCGGGATCGTCGACGCGCAGCCCGTCCGGCCGCCGCGGGTCGCCGGTGACGACGACGCCGTAGTCGCGCAGCGCGCCGCGTACCGACACCAGGCCGTCCAGGACGTCGTCCAGCACGGCGGCCGGGTCGCGGTCCAGCGGGTCGCCCAGCCCGCCGCCGCCCTGGGAGACGGAGACCAGCAGCTCGCCCGTCCGGATCGGCACGGTCGCCGACGGCATGGGCAGCCGCCGCTCCCCTTCGTCCGCCAGCCCCGCGAGATCGGGCACGACGGCCACGACGCTCTGCCCGCCGTACTCGCCCCCGCACACCCCCGCCGCCAGCGGATGCTGCAACCCCTGGCCGAACGACATCATGGTCATCGAGGCCCCGTCCCCGTGCGGGGTCAGCGCGTGCAGGGTGCCGACGCCGCCGCGGTGCCGGCCGGGTCCGCCGGTGTCGGCCAGTTCGGCGCGCCGCTCGTACAGCAGCGGCAGGTACGCCTCGTTGACCTCGACGTTCGCGCACGAAGCGCCGGGCGAGGTGGTGTAGCCGGAGGAGTCCGCGCCGTCGCCGGACCAGGTGGCGCCGCCGCCGCCGGTGATCTCGTCGAGCGTCATGGTGGCGTACGAGGTGCCGTCGCCGCGCTCCCCGTGCACCGTCCCGCCCCCGCCGCCCGCGGCCTGGCAGCTCGCCATCACCAGGTGCGCCAGGTCCCGCGACGCCTCCAGCATCCTGGCGAGGCACGCGTTGACGGAGACCCGGACCGCCTGACAGGTGGCGGCGGTGCTCATGGCCACCCCGGCGGGCCACCGGGCGTGCACGACGGTGCCCTCGCGGCTGCGGATCCGCACGACCGGCCACACCCCGCCGGGCACCCAGGGCAGGCCGCCGCACAGGTAGATGAGCACGCCGCCGATCGCGAACCCGGCCAGCGCGGGGTAGGCGGCGTTGATCGTGCCGGGTGCCTGCGGGTCGCTTCCGGTGAAGTCCAGCTCCAGGTCGTCGCCGCGCTTGGTCATGGTCAGCCGCACCGCGTACACGGCCTCGGTGGTGCCGCCGTGCGGGCGGTACTCGACGTAGGCGACGTGCCGCCAGCGGCCGTCCGGCAGCGCGCGCAGCCGCTCGCGCAGCAGCGCCTCGGTACGCTCCAGCAGCCGGTCCATGACGGCCGCCACCGCGTCCGCGCCGTACTGCCCGCACAGCCGGCCCACCTCGGCGGTGACGCTCCGGTTGGCGGCGACCTGGCCGACCAGGTCCAGCCGGTTCAGTTCGGCCGTACGGGAGCGTACGAGATATTCGCGTTCGAGGTCGCGGCGCAGCCGGCCGCCCTCGACGATCCGCACCGGAGGCATGGGCACGGCCTCGTCGAAGATGGAGCGGGCGTCATACGTGATGCCGCCCGGGTTGGGGCCGCCCACGTCCGCCTGGTGGGCGGTGGAGCCGCACCAGCCGACGAGCTCGCCGTCCACGAAGATGGGCGCGACCACGACCACGTCGGGCTGGTGCAGGGTGCCGATGTAGGGGTCGTTGGTGACGAACTGGTCGCCGGGGCCGAAGCCGGGGTTGTCCGCGTAGTTCTCCAGGATGTCCCGGACGACCAGGTGCATCGAGACGACCTGGGCGAGCACGTACCGGCCGCAGCAGACGACCCGCCCGTCCGGCGCCATGATCGCGGTGTTGAGGTCCCTGGCCTCGGCGGCCAGGTGCGAGCCGGACAGCCGGGCCAGCACCGCGGCCGCGTCGTCGTTGATCGTGTCGAGCCGGTGCCTCAGCACCTCGAACGTGATCTCGTCGATCATCGCTGTTCCTTGTCAGCTCGGGGATCAGGTCAGGTGGAGGTGGCCGCCGGCGTCCATGCGCGCCCGGCGCCCCGGGGGGAGCACGACGGTGGTCTGGCCGGACTCGACGAAGGCGGGCCCGGTGATCTCGCAGCCGGCGCTCAGGCGGCGCCAGTCGTAGACGGCGCAGCGGTGCTCGGCTCCGGCGAACCAGGCGGCCCGCTCGTCCACCGGCTCGGCCGCGCCGCCCGGCCGCGTGACCGGGGGCGGCACCGGCACCGGGGCCACCAGCTCGACCCGGACGCCGACCGCCTCGACCGGGGTGCCGTCGGCGGCGGTGCCGGCGCCGACGATCTCCTCGTACCGCTTGCGGAACTCCGACTCCAGCCGCGCCAGCTCGGCGGCGTCCACCGGCACGGCGACCGGCAGCTCGATGCGGCGCTGCTGGCGGTAGAAGCGCAGGGCCACGGTGTGGCGCAGGACGGGGGCGCGGCCGGACACCGCCGTGACGCTGTCCACCGCGCCGGGCAGGTCCGCCTCGATGCCGCCGGCCAGCTCCGCCAGCGTGGCCGCGACGGCCGGGCCGGCCTCGGCGACGGGCCCGGGGACGAGGCCGCGCTCGACGCCGATGCTCAGGTCGCTGGACACCGCTCCGTACGCGGACAGCTCGGCGGCCAGGTTCGGGATGATCACATCCGTCGCGCCGAGCCCGTCGGCGTACCAGCTCGCGTACTGCGGCCCCGCGCCGCCGAAGGCGACCAGCGCGAACGCGGACGGGTCGTGCCCGCGCTGGATCGTGGTGCGGCGGATCAGGTCGCGCATCTGGTCGGCGGCGATGCGGACGATCCCCTCGGCGGCGGCCACGACGCCGATGCCGAGCGGCTCGGCGATGTGCGCGCGGATCGCCTCGCGGGCGGCCGCCACGTCGAGCGGCATCGACTCGCCGAGCCTGCTCAGGTAGCCGAGGACGGCGGAGGCGTCGGTGAGCGTCGGACGGGTGCCGCCCCGGCCGTAGCAGGCCGGTCCTGGGTCGGCGCCCGCGCTGCGCGGGCCGACCCGCAGCGCGCCCAGTCCCTGGTCGAGCCAGGCGAGGCTGCCGCCGCCGGTGCCGATGGACTCGACCTCGACCACCGGGATGGCCAGCGCGTGCCGGTGCACCATCGGGGTGCTCGCCCGCTGCATGGCGCCGCCGATGACGAGCCCGACGTCGAAGCTGGTGCCGCCGACGTCGGTGGCGACGACGTTGGCGTGCCCCAGCTCGGCGGCGAGCGCGGCGGTGGCGGCGAGCCCGGCGACGGGGCCGGAGCGCAGGGTGTTCACCGGGGCGCGCAGGGTGTGCTCGACGGGTTCGGCGCCGCCGCCGGTGCGCAGGATCATCAGCACCCCGCCGAAGCCGTCCTCGCGCAGCCGTTCCTGCAGCGCGCGCAGGTAGGTGGCGACGACCGGGGCCACGTACGCGTCCAGCACGGCGGTGGACGTGCGCTCGTACTCGCCCACCACCGGGGCGATGGCGGAGGAGCAGGAGACGTGCACGCCGGGCAGTTCCTCGGCGACCAGGGCGGCCAGCCGCCGCTCGTGCCCGTCGTTGACCGGCGACCAGAGCAGGCAGACGGCGACCGAGTCGGCGCCGCGCGCGGCGAGGCGCCGGATGGCGGCCCGGGCCTGCCCCTCGTCGAGCGGCCGCACGACGGCGCCGGACACGTCGACGCGCTCGCTGACGCCGGCGATGCGGGCGCGGGCGACGAGCTGGTCCGGCTTGCGCCAGCGGACCGGCATGGTGACGTCCAGCTCGTCCAGGCCGTGCAGCTTGTTGGCCTTGGCGATGGGCAGCGTGGACTCGAACCCGGCGGTGGTGAGCAGGCCGACGCGGGCGCCGCCGCCGGTGAGGAGCGCGTTGAGCCCGACCGTGGTGCCGTGGGTGAGGATCACCGTACGGGACAGCAGTTCGGACAGGGTGAGGCCGAGCGCGGCGGCGGCCTGCCCGATGGAGTCGAGCACGCCCTGCTCGACCCGGCCGGGGGTGCTGAGCGCCTTGCCGACGCCCAGGCGGCCGTCGGAGAGGGTGACCACGGTGTCGGTGAAGGTGCCGCCGGTGTCGACGCCGATGAACGCCTTGACGCCGCTCGTCTCCGTCTGGATCATGCGGCGGCCCCGCCCGCGACCGGGAGGTTCACTCCGCTGACGAACGAGGCGGCGTCGGACACGAGGAACTCGACGGCGGCGGCCACCTCGTCCGCCGACTGGCCGCGGCCGAGCGGGATGGTGCGGGCGAGCCAGTCGGCCAGCGGGAGCCCTTCGCGTTCGGCGAGCCTGACCAGGCCGGGGTTGGGGAACCGGGGGTCGCCCGGGTGGACGCCGAGCGGGCAGACGGTGTTGACCCGGATGCCGAGCGGGCCCAGCTCGCCGGCGAGCGCCGCGGTGAGGTGGTTGACCGCGGCGCGGGCCACGCCCACCACGCCGGCGTCGGCGACCGGGGTCAGGCCCGCGTACGAGGAGAGGGTGACGATGGCGCCGCCGCCGGCCGCGGTGAGCGGGGGCACGCAGGCGCGGGCGATGAGCCAGGCGGCGGTGAGGTTCCAGTCCAGGCCGCGCTGCCAGGCGTCCGGGCCGGTGGCCGCGAGCGGACCGTCACCGAGCGCCGGGCCGGTGGCGCCGACCAGGTTGCAGCAGGCGTCGAGGCGGCCCAGCTCCCCGACGGCACGGGCCACGAGCTCCTCGACCGAGGCCGGGTCGGTGGGGTCCACCGGGAACGCGGCCACCGGCCGCCCGGCCGCCTCCGCCACCTCGGCCGCGACCTCCTCCAGCTTCGCCGCCGCCACCCTGCCGGTGCCCGCGTCTCCCTGGGACACGTCCACGGCGTCGGCGAGGACCAGCCGCGCGCCGGCCCTGGCCAGCCGTAGCGCCGTGGCCCGGCCGATGCCGGGCGGGCGGGCCGCTCCCACCACCAGGATCGCCTTCGCGCTGAGGTCCATGCCACCTCCACTGATATTATTGTCTTATCAATCTTAACCATGATTGCTCTCTTTGAGCTAGGCTTGATCACATGACTTCACCCCCACTCGACGTCAGCGGCCGCCCGCTCGCCCTGCGGGCCATCGACTGGGACCCCCTGTTCGCCCCGCGCTCGGTCGCGGTCATCGGGGCCACCGACACCGAGGGCAGCCCGCAGCGGGCCCAGTGGCGCCAGGCCAGGGAACGCCTGCTCGCCAGGGGGGCCCACGCCGTCCACCCGGTCCACCCGGTCAAGCCCGCCATCGACGGCGTCCCCGCGTACCGCAACGTCCTGGACGTCCCCGGCGACGTCGACGTGGCGATCGTGCTCGTCCGCGACCCGCTGCCGGTGCTGGAGGACTGCCTGGCCAAGGGCGTGCGGTTCGCGTACGTGTTCGCGGCCGGCTTCGCCGAGCTGGGCACCGAGGAGGGGCACGCGGCGCAGCGGCGGCTGGAGGAGGTCGCCCGCGGCCCGATGCGGATCATCGGCCCCAACACGAACCTCAACCTCATCGAGCCGTGGCGCGAAGGCCTGCCCGGCCGCAAGCTCGCCGTGGTGACCCAGTCGGGCAACCAGGGGCGGCCCGTCGTGCAGGGGCAGGAGCTGGGCATCGGCGTCCACGCCTGGGCGACCGTCGGCAACGAGGTGGACCTGGAGTTCGCCGACTTCGCCGCGCACTTCGCCAGGACGCCGGGCGTCGGCGCCATCGCCGCGTACGTCGAGGGCTTCGTCGACGGCCGCACCATGCGGCTGGCCGCCGACGAGGCGGTGCGCGCGGGCGTGCCCATCGTCTGCATCAAGGTCGGCCGCAGCGACCAGGGCCAGGCCATGGCCAAGGCGCACACCGGGCACCTGACCGGCCCCGACGCGGTGCACGACGCCGTGTTCCGCCAGTCCGGGGTGATCCGGGTGGACGACATCGACGAGGCGATCGAGGTCTCCGGCGCGTTCTGCCACACGCCGCCGCTGGCCGGGGACCGGGTGGCGCTGTGCGTCATGTCAGGCGGCACCGGCTCGCACGTGGCCGACCTGTGCGGCCTGGCCGGGGTGCCGCTGCCCCGGCTGGAGGAGCGTACGATCGCCCGGCTGCGCGAGCTGCTGCCCGGCTACCTGCACCTCGGCAACCCGGTCGACACGGGCGGCGTCGCGACCGCCCGGCCCGAGGGCCGCAAGGTGCTGGAGGCGCTGATCGAGGACGCGAACACCGACGTCCTGCTCGCGCCGATCACCGGCGTGTTCCCCGGCATGAGCGACGCCATCACCCGCGACCTGATCGCGCTGCACGAGCGGGGCGGCAAGCCGATCGTGGTCGCCTGGACGTCGCCGATCAGGGACGCCGACCATCGGGCGCTGTGCGAGGCGGGCATCCCGGTGTTCCACTCCTTCCGCACGGCGGTCCGCGGCATCCGGGCGATGGCGGACTTCTGGGCGCTGCACCGCGGCTACCGGGGCCCGTTCGCGGACGCGCCGCGCGAGCCGTCCGCCGCCTTGGCCGCCGTCCGTGACCGGCTCGTGCCCGGCTCGACGCTGGACGAGGTGGCCGCGAAGGACGTGCTGCGCGCGTACGGGATCCCGGTGGTGGAGGAGGCGGTCGCCGCGTCGCCGGACGAGGCGGTGGCGGCGGCGGCCCGCTTCGGGTATCCCGTGGTGCTCAAGGCGCTCGCCGACGGGCTGGCCCACAAGTCCGACCTCGGGCTGGTCCGGGTGGGGCTCCGCGACGCGGACGGGGTACGGGACGCGTACGCGGAGATCGTGGCCGGGGCCTCGGGGCTGCGGCTGACGGGGGTGGTGGTCCAGCCGCAGGTGACCGACGCGGTGGCCGAGCTCATCCTGGGGGTCAGCCACCAGGCGCCGTTCGGGCCGACGCTCACGTTCGGGCTGGGCGGGGTGTTCACCGAGGTGGTGCGGGACGTGTCGTTCCGGGTGCCGCCGTTCTCCCGGGAGGAGGCGCTGCGGATGATCGGCGAGACCCGCGCGCCGGCGCTGCTCGCCGGCGTCCGCGGCCGGCCCGCCGGCGACCTGGACGCGGTCGCCGACGCGGTGATGCGCCTGCAGACGCTGGCGCTGGAGCTCGGCGACTCCATACGCGAACTGGACGTCAACCCCCTGCTGGTACGGCCGGGCGGCCTCGGAGCGGTGGCCGTCGACGCCCTGGTGATCACGTCCTGACGTGAACCCCCGCACGACGCGGGGCCTGGCCGGGCTCCCACACCCGGCCCGGCCCCGCGCACGGTGCGGCGGCCTGGTCTGGTTACTCTGCCCAGTCCTCGGTGCGGTCGGAGCGGGCCGGTTGGCGGCCGATGCGCATGGGGGACAGCGGGGCGTCGACCAGGAGGATGCGCTGGAAGGACCGGGCCGTGTCGCGGAGGCGGGTCTTCCAGCCGCCGGAGGCCCGGTCGGCGTCGTTCGCGGCCTCGAAGGCGGCCCACCGCTCGTAGTCCGGCACGGCCCAGAGCAGGAAGCACTCGGAGTCGTCGCCGAGCGCGGTCCGCCAGGCGCCGGCCAGGTCCCAGCCGAAGCGCCCATAGTGCGGGACGGCCTGGTCGCGGACCCGTTCCAGAAAGCCGGCCGCGTCCCCCGGCGGCACCGTGATCCGCTCGTGCGCGTACACCTCGCCGCGCACCCCGTCGGCGCACAGCTCCTCGATGGTGCGCGTCCACGGCGCGGGCAGGAGCAGGCGGTCGACGCCGCCGGAGCGCATCTCGGCGGCGGCCGCCCACCAGGCGGCCAGCTTCGGGTCCTGCAGCGACGGGTGGCCCAGCTCGTGCCGGAACGACGACGCCAGGCCGTCCCACCCGTCCTCCTCCCAGAGGTTGACCACGCCCGGCCACCAGGCGGTCGAGCCGACGACGCCCCACACCCCGAAGCAGAGCTGGTCGCGCTCCTCCTGGGCGATGGGGCTGAAGTTGGCGGTCATGTGGTGCATGTAGCGGGCGCGGTTGTGGCCGGTGACGTCGATGAACTCGTGGATGTACATCTTGTCGTTCACGGGGACCCTCCGGAGGTTCAGGCGCTGAGGCGCATGGTCTGCTCGGCCACCCCGGCCAGGGAGGCGCCGTCCTGCCACAGCGCCACCCGGCCGGCGGCGGTGCGGCCGGCGCGGGCCACCAGGCTCACGTCGAGCAGGACCCACTCGGCGACGGGACCGCCGAACAGCCGGAGCGACGCGCTGACGGTGGTCACCCGGGGCCGTTCCGGCAGGGTCCGGCGCAGCAGATAGGGGACGTGGTCGCTGACCACCGCGAGCCGCACCTCATCAGGCACGTCGCAGAGCACCCGCGCCCACAACAGCACCGACCCGGGCGACCCACCGGCCACCCGGACATCGAGCATCATCGCTGCACCCGGCCCGGACTCGTAGGACCGCTCGGGACACTCCAGCGGCCCGGGAACCTGCGGCGGGCGAGCGACGCCGCCACCCGACGCCACCGCCTCAGAGCCCGCGACCTCAGAACGCGCGACGCCGTTCGGGGTCACCGTCCCAGGGCGCGCGACGACCCCGCCCGGGGCCGCCGTCTCGGGTGGCGCGGCGGGGGCCGCCTCGACCACGGCGGTGCCGGTGAGGGCCGGCCGGTCGCCGTCGGTGGCGTCGAGGCGGCAGTGGGACAGGGCCCGGCCCTCGGTGAGCACGTCGCACCGTACGGAGAGCCGGGCGCCACGCGCGACGGGCCGCAGGAAGGCCGCGGACAGGTCGCGCAGCCGCCGCCCGGTAGCGCGCTGGGCGGCGTCGGCGAGCAGCCCGAGCCCCCAGCCGCCGAAGAGCGCGCCGGTCCCGGAGCAGATCTCGCGGGACACGGGCACGTCGGACGGCGGGCCGCCGAGCGGCCAGGTCATCGCCTGATCACGGGTTTGGTCACCGAGTTGGTGCCGCCGAAGCAGAACTGGCTGCGCCCCGCCTTGGCCCCGACCACGAACAGCTCGAAGCAGTCGGCCGACGGGTTGACGGTGACCGGCGTCTCGGGGGCGTCGAGCAGCCAGCGCAGCTCGGGGTGCGAGGTCTCGAAGGCCGGCATCGACTGGTTGAGCATGAGCTGGCGGAAGGGCAGCTTGGTGCGCCGGTGGATGGCCTCCTTGATGTCGGCGGGCGTCCACCCGGCGGCGGCGAACGCGGCGGCGTGGTCGGGCGCCATCAGCAGCAGGTTGGAGAACGTGCCGTGGAACGGGTAGCCGGCCTCCAGCGGCGCGTCCTTCTTGATCAGCCACGCCCCTGCGGACGGGGTGCCGACCGCGTGGGAGGTGAGCGTGGACCAGCTCTCGATGAGCTTCTCCGGGTCGGAGTTCTGGAAGTCGAAGAACTCGGTCATCCCGTACGGCACGTTCACGGTGACCGTGGATTCTTCGAGGGAGTGGCCCTGCTGCACCCGCCACGGCGCCCACGGGGTGCGCTCCTCGTTCTCCGCCACGCAGGCGGAGAACTTCATCGGCGTGCCGATGGTGTCCATGTCGGTGATGCCGGGGTAGGACAGGCCGACGTTCATCATGATCAGCCGCAGGGCGCGGCCGATGGCGACGTTGACCTCGGAGACGGAGCCGGGGCCGAGGGCGCACATGCCGCGGTTCATGCCGATCTCGTCGGCGATCGGGCCGGACACCAGCACCACGGGCGCCTGCGGGCCGGTGGACATGGCCCAGGTGCGCAGCCCGATGGACGGGTCCAGCACGCACTCCATCATGGCCATGATCACCGGCATGGTCTCGGGCCGGCAGCCGGCCATGACCGCGTTGGCCGCGATCTTCTCGACCGTGCCGATGCCGAAGCCGGGGGCGAAGTCGCCCACGACGTGGCCGCCGTCCAGCCCGGACGCCGCGACCATGGCGTCGACCTTGGCCCGGGTGGGCGGCACCAGCGGCATGCCGTCGCTCCAGCCGTTGGCCACGAACCGGCGCTGCATCTCGTCGAACGCCTCCAGCAGGTCGCCGCCTCCGTAGTGCAGCTCGGGGGCGCTCTCCAGGACCATCGAGGCGAACTCGGGCAGCACGTCGAACACCGGCCGCGGCTTGGTCAGGCACTCGACCACCTCGGCGAACGACTCCTCGACCATGCGGTGGATCTCGGCGGTGTCCTTGTTGGAGAAGCACTCGGGCACGATGACCGGGCAGGCCTCGGGCACGCCGAAGGTCTTGGCGCTGAACCGGGCGTCCTCGTCGAAGATCGCCGCGGTGTAGCCGATCGCCGGCACGCCGCGCCGCTCCACCTCGCACAGGTCGCGGATCAGCCAGGAGGTGCAGCTGCCGCAGTCGGCGGAGGTGCCCACCAGGGCGTCGACCTTCTCCTCGATGAGCGTGAGCTGCTCCTCCGACAGGTAGCGGGTCGTGCCGCCGAGCGCGCCGGTCATCTCGACGAACGTGACGTCCTCGTACGCGGCCTCGATCAGCTCGCGGGCCTTGACCAGCGCGTCGAGGCCGTTCTGCTTGCCGTTCCAGTAGAGCGCCACCGTGGCGCCGTCGAGCGTCTCCGGCCGCGGCGCGGGCGGGAACCGGTCGCCGTCGGCGTGGGAGCGTGGCGTGGCCACCGGGTTGACGATGCTCAGCCGGGCACTCATGTAAGGACCTCCACCACGATCTCCGTTCCTGGGCTGCGGCGGCGCAGTGTCTCCGCCATGAGCTGGCTCAGCTCGTGCTGCGGCAGGACGCACACGTCGTCCGCGCAGTCGGGACCCGCGCTGCCGGGCCGGTAGCCGACCCGGATCGTGCCGGCGTCCTCCGCCAGCAGGACGAGCTCGCCGCCGTCACGGCTGACCATCCGCTCGAACTCCGCCACCAGCCGCGCTCCGGTCGACGTCACGGCCATCACCACCCTTGCTTCCATAACCAGGTACCTAGTCTTACAGCCCGTCCGAGCGGCCGACAAGAGACCTGAAGCGAATTCAGGTACCTAGTTTTTCTCAGCTATGTTTTCTATCATTGCTACGATAAATTGAAACGGTGGCAACCCTCAAGCGGGTGCGCGCGGGAAAGTCAGGACGGCTCGCGCACGTCCGACCAGTCGATCACCTGGGCGATCTGCCGGGGGTAGCCCTCGCGCAGCCGCCGCCCGAACTCCTCCTCCAGCTCGCGCATCGCGTCGCGGGCCGCCTGCGCGTCACGCGCCGCCACCGCCGCGTGCACCGTGCGCAGCCGGCCCAGCACCTGCGCGCGGTAGCGCTCGTCCGGCACGAACCCGGCGCTGTTCACGATCGCCCGCAGGGCCGGGCTGAGGAAGGCGAACAGCTCGTTGTGGCAGCTCTCGGCCAGGTGGCGCCAGTAGGACTCGTAGGCCGCGGAGAAGGCCCGGTAGGAGCCGAGCCCGCGCTCGATCGCGTCGAGGTCGCCCGCCATCGCGGCCAGCTCCTCGTCGGTGGCGTTGCGCGCGGCCAGCTCCGCCAGGCCGGGCTCGATCATCACCCGGGCGTCCAGCACCGAGCTCAGCGGCGCCCCGGCGAACTGCAGCAGCAGGGCGACGGTGGAGGCGAGGTTGGGCCAGCCGGGCTGCACGATCTCCGGCCCGCCGTTCGGCCCCGGCCGCATCACGATCAGCCCCTGGTGCTCCAGGAACCGGAGCGCCTCCCGGTAGGTGCCCCGCCCCACGCCGTGCCGCCGCATCGCCTCGGCCTCCGGCAGGTAGCGGTCGCCCGGGCCCATGCCGCTGTCGCGCATCGTCTCCACGATCTGCCTGGCGACCTCGAGAGACAGCTTCGGTCGGCGCTCACCGGGATCAACTCGCACCCGCAGATTGTACGCAGCACGCACAGGAGGACCCGATGACCGATCTCGGCCTGCTCGGACTGTGCCACGTGGGCATCGCCGTGCCCAGCGTGGCGGAGTTCACCCGTACCTGGGGCACGCTGCTGGGCGTCTCCGACTGGCTGGTCACCGAGATCGACCAGCCGGCCGGCCTCCTCCAGCTGCACGGCGAGCGGCAGGGCCCGTCCCGCTCCAGGATCGCCATGGCCCGCCTGGCGGACACGGCGATCGAGCTGGTCGAGCCGCTGGAGGGCCGCACCCGCACCTCGGCCTGGCTGGAGACCCGCGGCCCCGGCATCCACCATCTGGCCTTCTGGGTGCGCGACCTGGACCACGCCGTCGCCGCGCTCGCCGACCACGCCGACGTCACCTACTCCCCCGCCGCCCGCCTCCGGCCCGGGCCCGCCGGGACGCCGGTGTCCGCGGTGGCCCGCGGCAGCGGCCCGCTTCCCGTCGATCCGGGGTTCTGGCTGTACTCGGAGTCGCGTGACGCCCAGGTGCCCTGGTGCCTGGAACTCCTGGACGCGCGCCGGGCGGACGTGGTGCGCGCCGCCTTCGGCGACCACGTCGTGTACCCCTCTTGATGATCGGCCGCACCAGGGTCTTGCCGGAGGTGTGACGTAGGCGACAATATAAGTCGCTATACGTCTAACGACGCGCCCCTGGCACCAACGGAGGTGGCCTGTGACGATGATCGGCTCGGCAGTACCACGCAAGGAGGACGCCGCGTTGCTCACCGGGCGCGGCACGTTCGTGGACGACATCCATCGTCCCGGGCTGCTCCACATGGTCTACGTGCACAGCACGGAGGCCCACGCGCTCATCACCGGCGTCGACGCCGAGGAGGCCCGCTCGCTGCCCGGCGTGGTCGGCGTCTGGACCGCGCGGGACTTCGCCGGCCTGCCGCCCCGCCCGTCCGTGCCCGGCCTGGAACGCGGCTACCTGGCCGCCGGCAAGGTGCACTACGTCGGCGAGCCGGTGGCCGTCGTCGTCGCCGCCGACCGGTACGCCGCCGCGGACGCGGCGCGCGCCGTGCGCGTGGCGTACGAGCCGCTGCCGGTGATGGCCACGGTGGCCGACGCGCTCGCGCGGGACTCGGTGCCCATCTTCGCGCCGCTGCCCGGCAACCTCGCCCTGGAACAGCAGGTGACACCGGACGACGTGACGGCCGATCTGGAGGCCGCCCCGCACCGGCTGCGCGCCCGCCTGGTCAACCAGCGCTGCGCCGGCGCGCCGATGGAGCCGTACGGGGTGCTGGCCGACTGGACCGGGGCCGGGCCGACCGTGTGGGCCACGGTGCAGGCGCCGCACCGGGTCCGGGCGGAGATCGCCGAGCGGTTCGGGCTCGCCAGGCACCTGGTCCGGGTGGTCGCGCCCGACGTCGGCGGCGCCTTCGGGGTGAAGTCGTCGTTCATGCCCGAGCTGTTCCTCGCGCCCGAGCTGTCGCGCCGGCTCGGCCGGCCGGTCAAGTACGTCGAGACCCGCGGCGAGCACATGGTGCACACCTACCACGGCCGCGACCAGCTGCAGGACGTCGAGGTGGGCTTCGACGACGAGGGCCGCATCCTCGCCCTGGACGTGACGCTCACGGTCAACATCGGCGGCGTGCCCGACCCGGTGGGCATCGGTCTCGCCACGCTCACCTCGTACATGCTGGGCGGCTGTTACAAGATCCCGAAGATCGCCGCGCGCTACCGGAGCGTCGTTACCAATACCACGCCTACCGCGTCCTACCGGGGAGCGGGACGGCCCGAGGCGAGCTTCCTGATCGAGCGGGTGGTCGACCTGGTCGCCCGCGAGCTCGGCAGGGACCCCGCCGACGTCCGGAAGGCGAACCTGATCCAGCCGGGCGAGATGCCGTACCAGACCCCGTTCGAGGGGATCGTGTACGACGAGGCCGACTACCCGGCCGCGCTGGACCTGCTGCTGGACCGGCTCGGCTACGCCGGGTTGCGCGAGGAGCAGGCGCGGCGGCTCGCCGACCCGCGCGCGCCGCTGCTCGGCGTCGGGCTGTCCACGTTCGTGGAGATGGGCGGGTTCGGGCCCACGCCGCTGTTCGAGCAGTTCGGCTACCTCGGCGGCTGGGAGTCGGCGAACGTCCGGATGCAGCCGGACGGATCGGTGATCGTCCTGGTCGGCACCGCCCCGCACGGGCAGGGCCACCAGACCGCGCTGGCCCAGATCGCCGCCGATCAGCTGGGCGTGCCCTTCGACGCCATCAGCGTGCTGTACGGGGACACCGCGGTCGTGCAGGAGGGCACCGGCACCATGGGCAGCCGCGGCATGCCGGTCGCGGGCAACGCCGTGCGGATGGCCGCGGTGGAGGTGGCGGACAAGGCCAGGCGCGTCGCGGCCCACATGCTGGAGGCCGACGCGGACGACCTGGTGCGGATCGGCGACGGATTCCAGGTCAAGGGCGTGCCCGACGCGACGGTGACGCTGGCGGAGGTGGCGGAGCGCGCCTTCAAGCCGCACCTGCTGCCCGAGGGCACCGCGCTCGGCCTGGAGAACACCTCGTACTTCGAGCCGAAGAACCTCAGCTACCCGAGCGGGGCGCACGGGTGCGTGGTGGAGATCGACCGCGACACCGGGCGGGTGTCGATCCTGCGGTATGTCTGCGTGGACGACTGCGGCACCGTCATCAACCCGATGACGGCCCGCGGGCAGATCCACGGCGGGGTCGCCCAGGGCATCGCGCAGGCGCTGTTCGAGAAGGTCGCCTTCGACGCCGGCGGCCGGCCGCTCACCGCCTCCTTGGAGGACTACATGGTGCCGGGCGCGCTGGACCTGCCCCCGTACGAGACCCACCACATCGAGACGAGGTCCAGCTTCAACCCGCTCGGCGCCAAGGGGCTCGGCGAGGCGGGCGCGACGGCGGCGCCGCAGGCCGTGGTGAACGCCGTGGTGGACGCGCTGGCCCATCTCGGCGTGCGCGACGTGGAGATGCCCTGCACGCCGGAACGAGTCTGGAAGGTCATGCACGATGCGAGTTGAGATCACCGTCAACGGGCAGGCGCACAGCCGGGAGATCGAGCCCCGGCTGCTGCTCGTCCACTTCCTGCGCGACACGCTGTCCCTGACGGGCACGCACGTCGGCTGCGACACCTCCAGCTGCGGCGCCTGCACGGTCCTGCTCGACGGCGAGGCCGTGAAGTCCTGCACCGTCCTGGCGGCGCAGGCCGACGGCCTCGCGGTCACCACGGTCGAAGGGCTGGCCGGTGAGGACGGGCTGTCGCCCGTGCAGGAGGGCTTCCGGCAGTGCCACGGGCTGCAGTGCGGGTTCTGCACGCCGGGCATGGTGATGGCGGCCACCGCGCTGCTCGCCGAGAACCCCGACCCGACGGAGCAGGAGATCCGCGGCGGGCTCAAGGGCAACATGTGCCGGTGCACCGGCTACCAGATGATCGTCGAGTCGGTCCAGTGGGCGGCCGCGAACGGAGGCGCGAAGTGATCCCGGCCGGCTTCTCCTACGTGCGCGCCGGCTCCGTCGAGGAGGCGCTCGACGAGCTCTCCCGGCACGGCGGCGCCGCCAGGCCGCTCGCGGGCGGCCACTCGCTGCTGCCCGCGATGAAGCTGCGGCGGGCCGAGCCGGGCGTCCTGGTCGACATCGGCCGGCTCCGCGAGCTGTCGTACGTCAGGGCGGACGGCGACCGGATCGCGGTCGGCGCGCTCACCAGCCACCGGACCCTGGAGCGCGACCCGGTGGTGGCCGCGCAGGTGCCGTTGCTGGCCGCCGCCGCGCGCCGGATCGGCGACCCGCAGGTGCGCAACCGGGGCACGATCGGCGGCTCGCTGGCGCACGCCGATCCGGCGGCCGACCTGGCCGGCGCGGTGCTCGCGCTGGACGGGGTGCTGGTGGCGCGCGGCCCTGCGGGCGTACGGGAGATCCCGGCGCGGGAGTTCTTCACCGGCCGGTGCCGTAACGCGCTGGCGCCGGGCGAGCTGCTCACCGAGATCCGGCTGCCGGCCGCGCCCGGCCGGTCGTACGCGTTCGAGAAGTTCAGCCGCCGCGCCCTGGACTGGGCCGTGGTCGGGGTCGCGGCCCAGGCGCGGCCCGGCGGGGGCGTGGCGATCGCGCTGATCGGCATGGGGCCGACGCCGGTGCGGGCGACGGCGGTGGAGGAGGCCCTGGCGGCGGGCGAACCGGCCGCCGAGGCTGCCCGGCTGGCCGCGTGGGGCTGCGAGCCGCCGGACGACGCGGTGGCGAGCGCGTCCTACCGCACCCACCTCGCCGAGGTGCTGGTGACCCGCGCCCTGGCCGCGCTGTAGAAGCCCCGGGGCCCTGTCGGACCCGGGGCCTTCGTGCTCGCCTATGTCTGCTAGCGCAGCGCTAGGTGGCGAACGGTCCGACCGATGGGTCCGTCGCCATACCAAAACAGGAACGCGGTGCGCATAGTGCCGCAATAGTACCCCACCTCGACCCGCTGCCGAGCCGCACACCGACCGGTGGGAGGATGGCACCCGACCGCGATACCGGTGAGGGGAGCAGTAATCGTGGAGGAGACGCGCCTGCCGCCAGGCCAGTACGTCCCCCGCGGCCTACCTGTGATCCACTACGGCCGGGTGCCCCCGTTCAAGCCGGAGTCGTGGGACTTCCAGGTGTTCGGCGCCACCGCCTCGGGCGAGGAGCGCCGCTTCGGCTGGGAGGAGTTCGCCGGCCTGCCCCGCGTGACCCGGGTCGCCGACTTCCACTGTGTGACCAAGTTCTCCGTGCCGGGCCTGGAGTGGAGCGGCGTGCCGCCGGCCGCCCTCGCCGCAGCCGTGCCGCCCGACCCGGGCGTGCGCCACGTGATGATCTGGGCCGAGTACGGCTACAGCGCCAACCTCCGGTGGTCCGACTTCACCGCGCCCGCCACGCTCTTCGCCACCGAGCTGGCCGAGAAGCCGCTCTCCGCCGAGCACGGCGCGCCCGTCCGCCTCGTGGTGCCCCATCTCTACGGGTGGAAGAGCGTCAAGTGGGTGCGCGCGATCGAGTATCTCCTGGAGGACCGCCGGGGCTTCTGGGAGGAACGCGGCTACCACAACGTCGCCGACCCCTGGCGCGAACAGCGCTACTCCTACCAGGAGGATCCGGGCGACGGCCCCCCATGAGGTGACCTGCGGGTTTCCGCCCACGCCTGGGTGGTTGTTGGCTACGGTTGCCCGCATGCTGACCACCGCCTGCGTGGTGCTCCCCTGTCTCGCCTTCATCCTCGGCCACACCCTTGCCCGGCGCCGCGCCGTGCCCGAACGCCGCCCGGACCGGGAGGCGACCTTCACGACCCTGCACCTCGCCGCCCTGGCGGCCCCCGCCCTGCGGGCCGGGCTCAACCGCGACTCCGCGCGCAAGGCCGTACGCCATCTGCACGCCCTGCTCGGCACGTACGCGGTCGCGATCACCTCCACCGAGGCCGCGCTGGCGTGGGACGGCCCCTGCACCGACGAGGTCCTCACCTACGCCAGGTCGGCGCTCGCCTCGGGGCGGGTGCAGGTGTTCGCCGGCGAGCCGTACGGCGCGGTCGTGGTGCCGCTGACCGTCGACGGCAGGATCGTCGGGACGCTGGCGGCCTTCGACGACGAGCTCAGCGCCGGCCTGGTGCGCACCGTCGGCGAGGTCGGCCGATGGATGTCGGGCCAGCTGGAGCTGGCCGAGCTGGACTCCTCGCGGCGGCGCGCGCTGGAGGCCGACAGGCGGGCGCTGCGCGCGCAGATCTCGCCGCACTTCGTCTACAACGCGCTCACCACCATCGCCTCGTTCGTCCGCACCGACCCCAAGCGCGCCCGGGAGCTGCTGCTCGACTTCGCGGACTTCGCCCGGTACGCGCTGCGCCGGGCGCACGACTTCACCACCCTCGCCGACGAGCTCACCTGCGTCGACCGCTACCTGCTCCTGGAACGTGCCAGGTTCGGCGACAAGCTGCGCTTCAGCCTCCAGGTGGCGCCCGAGGTGCTGCCCGTGCCCGTCCCGTTCCTGTGCCTGCAGCCGCTGGTCGAGAACGCCATCAAGCACGGCATGCGGGGCCGCGCCGGCGAGGTGCGGATCGTCGCCCGCGACGCCGGGCCGGAGGCGCACATCACGGTCGAGGACGACGGCGCCGGGATGGACCCCGAATGCGCCAGGCGCGTCCTGGACGACGACCCCGGCCGCGAGGGCACCGGCATCGGCCTGGCCAACGTGGACCTGCGCCTGCGCCAGATCTACGGCGACGGCTACGGGCTGGTGGTCGAGACGGCGCTGGGCGCGGGCACGAAAGTGCGGCTGCGGGTGCCCAAAGCACAGTTGACCTCTCTGTGACGCAATTGTGACGCAGCGTGTTCTTGGGCCTTGTGGGGCTGGCGTTTCTGGTGCAGCGTAGTGACATGCTTCGTGTTCTGGCCGTCGACGACGAGGTGCCCGCGCTGGAGGAGCTCGCCTACCTGCTGCGCCAGGACAGCCGCGTCGAGCAGGTGCTGACCGCCTCCGACGGGGTCGCGGCGCTGCAGGACATGGTCCAGATGGTGGCCTCGGGCGAGCGGCTCGACGCCGTGTTCCTCGACATCCGCATGCCCGGCCTCGACGGCCTCGACCTGGCCCGGCTGGTCGGCGGCTTCCCCAGCCCGCCGAAGCTGGTGTTCGTCACCGCCCACGACGAGTGCGCGGTGCAGGCCTTCGAGCTGGAGGCCGTCGACTACCTCCTCAAGCCCGTCAGGGCGGAGCGGCTGTCGGAGGCGGTGCGCAGGCTGGAGGTCTCCTCCTCGCCGCCCGCCGACCCCTGCCACGACGACGTGATCCCGGTCGAGCTGGGCGGCCGCACCCGGTTCGTGCCGCAGCAGGCGGTGCGCTTCGCCGAGGCGCAGGGCGACTACGTGCGCCTGCACACCGTGGACGGCAGCTACCTCGTCCGCATGTCCCTGGCGGCGCTGGAGCGCCGCTGGGCGGACGCCGGGTTCATCCGGGTCCACCGCAGCACACTGGTCTCCAGCCGCCACGTGAGCGAGCTCCGGTTCGAGGGCGGCCGCGTCACCCTGACCGTCGGCACCGAGACCCTCCAGGTCAGCCGCAGGCACAGCAGGCAGGTCCGCGAGCAGCTGGTCCGCCAGCACCGCGGCGTCATGTCCTGACCCCCCGCTCGTCCCCGGGCGGGCGTGAACGAGGAGCCGCCGCACACCCGTCCGCCGGGCTGCCGGGGTCCGTTGACGATCGTGATTTCCCAGGTCACACGGCCTCGCGCGGCCTCATTGCGGATCCACCGGGAACCCCAGGGGAGACCCGGGGCGGGCACGGAGCGACCGCTCGGCGCGCCCCGGTGACCGCTCGTCGTGTGCGCACTCTCCGCACATCGATGGCTACACGCCGTTCAGCGAGCTGTCAGCCAAGGGGGTTTCCCCAGGTAGATCACGACCGTAGTGTTTCGGCATCGGAAGCCACCCGGCGCATCTGGGGGGACGAGCCGGAAGGCTCACCGCATGTGCCGGATCCATGGTGACCACCAGGTCACCTCGGCTGTCGGGCCCTCAACCGGGGGGTTGGGCCCGCCGGCCGGACACGTGCAGGGGCGCCCGCCGGGGCCGCGGCCAGACCGCGATCCGGCCACACGGGGGCGGCCGGATCCCACCGGCGGGCGCCCCTTGCACGTAAGACGCCCCTCGTCAGCCCTCGTCGCGCAGGCGCTTCAGAGTGGCGATGTCCTCGCGGTGCTTGTCGGCCTTGCCGGGGGTCTCGATGCACAGGGGCACGCCCGCGGCCGCCGGATGACGCATCAGCTCGGCGAAGGGGCGGGTGCCGATGTGGCCCGCGCCGATGTTCTCGTGACGGTCCTTCTTGGCGCCGCACGCGTCCTTGGAGTCGTTGGCGTGGACGAGCTTCAGCCGGCCGGGCGCGATCTTGTGGAGCAGGTCGAGCGTGGCGCCGACGCCGCCCTCCGCGGCCAGGTCGTGGCCGGCGGCGAAGGCGTGGCAGGTATCGAGGCAGACGCCGGCCCGCGGATGCCAGTCGAGCGCCGCCAGGTAGGGCTCCAGGTCGTCGACCGTGGCGCAGAGCATCGCACCCTGCCCCGCCATCGGCTCCAGCAGCAGGTCGGGACCGCCGTCGGGGATCTCGTCGAGCAGCGGCAGCAGGTGCTCGCGGAGCTGGCGCATCGCGTCGTCGCGCGGCTGCGACACCGCCGACCCGGTGTGCACCACGACGCCCTTGGCCCCGATGTCGGCGCCGCGCCGCAGCGTGTGGCGGACCACCGCCACCGAGTTGGCCAGCGTCTCGGCGCTGGGCGAGCCGAAGTTGGCCAGATACGGGACGTGGACGAAGGTCTCGACACCGGACTCGGCGAGCGCCGCGTCCTGGTCGGGCTTGCCGGGATTGAGCGCCCAGCCGCGCGGGTTGGTGACGAAAACCTGGATCATCTCGGCGCCGATGTCGGCCATGTAGGCGAGGCCGCCCTTGGCCAGGCCGCCGGTGACGAGCACGTGGCCGCCGATGAGAGAGCGTGAGGTCATGATGCCCCCAGTCTACGGGCGGGGGGAGTCCGCGCTGGTCAGCGGCCACGAGCCCGCCGGGGTTGGAGCATGACACGAAAAGTCTTGGCCAACCCGGGCGCCGGTTCGGAGTTCTCGCGGATGGACCGGGCACGACCGGCGTGTGTGTACTCGTCTCATGCCGCACACGCCCGCGGGTCTGGCCGCCTTCAACGCCCTGGACCGGGAGGGCGCGGAGAAGGAGCTGCTCGCCTGCTGCGCCTCCCGCGCCTTCGCCCGGGAGGTCGCCGCGGGCCGCCCGTACCCGGACCAGGACAGGCTGGCCGACGCCGCCGGGCGGGCCGTGCTGGCGCTCGGCTGGCCCGACGTGCTGGAGGCGCTGGGCGCGCACCCGCGCATCGGCGAGCGGCCGGCCGGCGACTCGCGCGAGGCCGCCTGGTCCCGCCGCGAGCAGGCGGGGGTCGAGGACGGGCTGCGCGCCACGCTCGCCGAGGGCAACCGCGCCTACGAGGACCGCTTCGGGCACGTCTACCTCGTCTGCGCCACCGGCCTGACCGGCGCCGAGATGCTCCGGCTGCTGCGCGAGCGCCTCGGCCACGACGAGGAGACCGAGCGCCGCACCGTACGGGAGGAACTCGCGAAGATCACCCGGCTGCGGGCCGGCAAGCTGGCGGAGGGCGTCCGATGAGCTTCTCGACGCACGTGCTCGACGCGACGACCGGCCGGCCGGCGGCCGGGATGCGCGTACGGCTGGAGCACGAGGGCGCGGTCGTGGCCGAGGGCGTCACCGACGCCGACGGCCGGATCAAGGGCTGGCAGCCGGGGGCCGGGGTGCACCGGGTGGTGTTCGACACCGGCGCACACCTGGCCGACACCTTCTACCCGGAGGTCGTCATCACCTTCACCGTGGCCGACCCCGGTGACCACTACCACGTGCCGCTCCTGCTCAGCCCGTACGCGTACTCGACCTACCGAGGGAGCTAGATGGCGATCGTTCTCGGACCCAACCGCTACGGCAAGGCGGAGACCAGGCTGGTGCGGGTCGTCAGGGACGGCGGCGTCCACCACGTCAAGGACGTCAACGTCAGCACCTCGCTGTCCGGCGCCATGAGCGAGGCGCACCTCACCGGCGACAACGCCGCCGTGCTGCCGACCGACACGCAGAAGAACACCGCGTACGCCCTGGCCCGCGAGCACGGCGTCGGCCAGATCGAGGACTTCGCCCTGCTGCTGGCCCGCCACTTCACCGGGCACGACACGATCCACCACGCCAGGGTCGCGGTCGAGGAGTACGGGTGGAACCGGATCGGCGGCACCGGCCACTCCTTCGCCCGCGACGGCGGCGAGGTGCGCACCTGCGTGGCGCACCACGACCGCGACGGCCGCGCCAGCGTGGTGTCCGGGCTGACCGGGCTGGTGGTGATGAACACGACCGGCTCGGAATTCCACGGCTTCCTCACCGACCCCTACACCACGCTGGAGCCGGCCACCGACCGCATCCTCGCCACCGCCGTGGACGCCCGCTGGCGGCACGCGGGCACGAGCGCCGACTTCGCCGCGTCCTTCGCGCTCGTACGCGGCCGCCTGCTGGAGGCGTTCGCCGGCACGCACAGCCTGTCGTTGCAGCAGACCCTGTACGCGATGGGGGAGCGGGTGCTGAACGCCTGCCCGGACATCTGCGAGATCAGGCTCACCCTGCCGAACAGGCACCACTTCCCCGTCGACCTGGCCCCGTTCGGGCTGGACAACGAGAACGAGATCTTCTACGCGGCCGACCGGCCCTACGGCCTGATCGAAGGCACGGTGCTGCGCGACGACGCGCCCGGCGCCGGATTCGCCTGGGAGTGAGAGCGATGGAATTCCTGCGCCCCACCACGTGGGCCGAGGCGCTGGCCGCCAAGGCGGACCAGCCGGACGCGGTGCCCATCCAGGGCGGCACCGACGTCATGGTGGAGATCAACTTCTCCGTGCGCCGCCCGCCGGCCCTGCTCGACCTCACCGCCGTGCCCGAGCTGGCCACCTGGTCCCTGGACGGGGGCCGGTACCGGATCGGCGCCGCCGTCCCGTACAGCACGATCATCGGCGAGCTCGGCGGCGCGCTGCCGGGGCTCGCGCAGGCGGCGCGGACGGTCGGCTCGCCGCAGATCCGCAACCGGGGGTCGGTCGGCGGGAACCTCGGCGCGGCCTCGCCGGCGGGCGACAGCCACCCGCCGCTGCTCGCCGCGGGTGCCGCCGTCGAGGTGGAGTCGCGCGGGCGCGGCGTCAGGATGATCCCCGCCGACGCGTTCTACCTGGGCGTCAAGCGCTCCGCGCTGCTCCCGGACGAGCTGATCAGGGCCGTGCACGTCGAGCCCGCGGCCGGGCCGCAGTACTTCTCCAAGGTCGGCACCCGCAACGCCATGGTGATCGCCGTCTGCTCGTTCGCCGTCGCGCTGCACCCGGACGAGCGGCGCGTCGGCACCGGGCTCGGCTCGGCCGCGCCCACCCCGCGCCGGGCGCGGGAGGCGGAGGAGTTCCTGGCCGCCGAGCTCGACTGGTCGGCGCCGCTCCAGCCGGCGCTGCTGGCGCGGTTCGGCGAGCTGTGCGCGGGCGCCGCCGCGCCGATCGACGAC
The DNA here is from genome assembly GCF_019396385.1 of Nonomuraea harbinensis. Taxonomy (GTDB): domain Bacteria; phylum Actinomycetota; class Actinomycetes; order Streptosporangiales; family Streptosporangiaceae; genus Nonomuraea; species Nonomuraea ferruginea. The sequence continues at coordinate 127,415 of NZ_JAHKRN010000003.1, forward strand.
GTGCGCGGCACCGCCGGCTACCGCCGGCACGCCATCGCGGTGCTGGCCCGCCGCACGCTCACCTGGGCGTGGCACGACCATCTGGAGAGGAGGGCGGCCTGATGAGGGTGACGTTCACGGTCAACGGCCGCGAGGAGACGGCCGAGGACGTGTGGGAGGGCGAGAGCCTGCTGTACGTGCTGCGCGAGCGGCTCGGCCTGCCCGGCTCCAAGAACGCCTGCGAGCAGGGCGAGTGCGGCTCCTGCACGGTCTACCTCGACGACGCGCCGGTGTGCGCCTGCCTGGTCGCCGCGGGTCAGGCCCAGGGCCGCCGGGTCCGTACCGTCGAGGGCCTGGCCGAGCGGGGGCTCGACCCGGTGCAGGAGGCGTTCGTGGAGACCGGCGCGGTGCAGTGCGGCTTCTGCACGCCCGGCCTCGTCGTGCAGGCCCACGACCTGCTCGAACGCGTCGAGCGGCCGTCCGACGCGGAGATCCGCGAGGCGCTGGCCGGCAACCTGTGCCGGTGCACCGGCTACGAGAAGATCCTCGACGCCGTCCGGCTGGCGGCCGAACGCAAGGCGGCGGCCCGGTGAGCATCCTCATCGAGAACGCGTACGTCGCCCCCGTCGCCGGCCAGGAGATCGAGCGCGGCTGGATCCTCGTCGACGGCGACCGGATCACCGCGCTCGGCCCCATGGACCGGCCGCCCGCCGCCGACGGCGCGACCAGGATCGACGCCACCGGCTGCCTGGTCACCCCCGGCCTGGTCAACACCCACCACCACCTCTACCAGTGGGCCTCACAGGGGCTGGCCCAGGACGCCACCCTGTTCGAGTGGCTGGTGGCGCTCTACCAGGTATGGGCCGCGATGGACGCCGAGGTCGTCAAGGGCGCCGCCGGGGCCGGGCTCGGCTATCTCGCGTTGTCCGGCTGCACCACCTCCAGCGACCACCACTACGTCTTCCCCAAGGGCCGCGGCGACCTGCTCGCCGCCGAGATCGAGGCCGCCCGCGAGCTGGGCATCCGCTTCCACCCGGCCCGGGGCTCCATGGACCGAGGTCAGTCGAGGGGCGGGCTGCCGCCGGACGTGGTCGTGGAGGAGCTGGACGAGATCCTCGCCGCCACCGCCGACGCCGTGGACGCCTACCACGACCCGTCCCCGTCCTCGATGCTGCGGATCGCGGTCGCGCCCTGCTCGCCGTTCTCCGTCAGCGGCGAGCTGATGACCGAGGCCGCCAGGCTCGCCCGCGACAAGGGCGTGCGGCTGCACACCCACCTGGCCGAGACGCTCGACGAGGAGGAGCACTGCCTGGCCCAGCTCGGCATGCGCCCGGTCGACTACATGGACAAGCTCGGCTGGCTCGGCCCCGACGTGTGGGTGGCGCACGCCGTGCACCTCAGCGACGCCGACATCGCCAAGCTCGCCGCCACCGGCACCGGCTCCGCCCACTGCCCGTCGTCCAACGGCCGGCTCGGCGCCGGCATCGCCCGCGTGTCGGAGATGCTGCGGCGCGGCGCCAACGTCGGGCTCGGCGTCGACGGCAGCGCCTCGTCGGAGCTGACCGGCCTGGCCGGGGAGATGCGCCAGGCGCTGCTCTTCCAGCGGGCCCGCTACGGCCCCGCGGCGCTCACCGCCCGGCAGGCGCTGGAGATCGCCACCCTCGGCGGCGCCCGCAACCTCGGTCGCCAGGACGAGCTCGGCACGCTGGAGCCCGGCAAGCTCGCCGACCTGGCGCTGTGGCGGGTGGACGGGCCGTTCACCGCCGCCGTGGCCGACCCGGTCTGCGCGCTCGTCTTCGGCCCGCAGCCGCCGCTGGCCCGGCTGCTGGTCGGCGGGCGCACCGTGGTCGAGGACGGCGAGCTGCGCACCGTCCCGCACGACGCCACCGGCCGGGCCGGCGCCGACGCCCACCGCCGCCTGCTGCGGATGGCGCGCGAGCAGGGCTTCGCCGCCTCGCGTGAGCTCCCCGGCGCGCGGATGTGATGGCGGATGTGATGATGGTGGATCTCGCCGCCATGTCGCCCAAGACAGGAGTTCCCCAGTGGTCCAGCACGTCCTCGTCGCCCCGGACAAGTTCAAGGGATCGCTGACCGCGGCCGAGGTGGCCGCGACCGTCGCCGCCGCTCTCGGCGTCCCCGCCGTCGAGCTGCCCGTCGCCGACGGCGGTGACGGCACCGTCGACGCCGCCGTGGCCGCCGGGTTCGACCGCGTGACGGTACGGGTGACCGGGCCCACCGGTGAGCCCGTCGACGCCTCGTACGCCAGGCGCGGCGAGACCGCCGTCGTCGAGCTCGCCGAGGCGTCCGGCCTGCGCCGCCTCCCCGCGGGGCCCGAGCCGCTCACCGCCACCAGCCACGGCACCGGCGAGCTGATCGCCGACGCCGTCAAGCAGGGCGCCACCCGGGTCGTGCTCGGCCTTGGCGGCAGCGCCTGCACCGACGGCGGCGCGGGCATGGTCCAGGCGCTCGGCGCGCGCCTCCTCGACGCCGGTGGCCGCGAGCTGCCGCGCGGCGGCGCCGCCCTGCGCGACCTCGACCGCGTCGACGTCTCCGGCTTCCTCGACGTCTCCGGCGTCGCCTTCGTGGTGGCGAGCGACGTCGACAACCCGCTGCTCGGCCCGCACGGCGCCGCCGCCGTCTACGGGCCGCAGAAGGGCGCCACCCCCGAGCAGGTCACGCTGCTCGACGCCGCGCTCGGCCGGCTCGCCGCCGTCGCCACCCGCACCCACGGCCTGGCGGGGGCCGTCGAGCACGACGACACGCCGCGCGCCATGGGCGTCGCGGGAGCGCCCGGCGCGGGCGCGGCCGGCGGCGTCGGCTTCGCCGCGCTCGCCTTCCTGCACGCCGACATCCGGCCCGGCATCGACTACCTGCTCGACCTGCTCGGCTTCCACCAGCACGTCAAGGGCGCCCGGCTGGTGATCACCGGCGAGGGGTCGCTCGACGAGCAGACCCTGCGCGGCAAGGCCCCCGCCGGCGTCGCCCGCGCCGCCGCCGCGGCGGGCGTCCCCGTCGTGGCCGTCTGCGGCCGCCGCACCCTCACCGACGAGCAGCTGCGCGAGGCCGGCATCGAGGCCGCGTACGCGCTCGCCGACCTGGAGCCCGACCTCGGCCGCTCCATGGCCGAGGCCCGCCCGCTCCTCGGGCGCCTCGCGGCCCGGCTGGCCGCCGACCGGCTCTCCTGAGGCGGGCCCGGCAGGAGCCCGCGTCCAGGGAGCCCAGAACGAGCCCAGAACGAGCCCAGAACGAGCCCAGAACGACCCCAGAACGAGCACAGGACGAGCAGCGAACGAGCGCTGAAGGAGCACGCCCGTGTACGACCTCGTGGTCCGATCGCGCAGGACCGTCACCCCGGACGGCGAACGGCCGCTCGCCGTCGCCGTCCGCGACGGCCGGATCGCGTCCCTGCACGACCACGCCGCCCCGCTGGACGCCGCCGAGGACGTCGACCTGCGCGACCTCGCCCTGCTGCCCGGTCTCGTCGACACCCACGTGCACGTCAACGAGCCCGGCCGCACCCACTGGGAGGGGTTCGCCACCGCCACCAGGGCCGCGGCGGCCGGCGGCGTCACCACGATCGTCGACATGCCGCTCAACGCGCTCCCGCCCACCGTCAGCGTCGCCGCGCTGGAGGCCAAGCTGGCCGCCGCCGGCGGGCGGTGTCACGTCGACGTCGGCTTCTGGGGCGGCGCCGTGCCCGGCAACCTCAAGGAGCTCCGGCCGCTGCACGACCGGGGCGTGCGCGGGTTCAAGTGCTTCATGTCGCCGTCCGGCGTGGACGAGTTCCCCGAGCTGGGCCTCGGGGAGATCCGGCAGGTCATGGCCGAGCTGGCCGGGTTCGGCGGGCTGCTGGTCGTGCACGCGGAGGACCCCGCCCTGCTGACCGGCTGCGCCGGGCCCGGTTACGCCGCGTTCCTGGACTCCCGGCCGGAAGCGGCCGAGCGCGGCGCCGTCGAACAGGTCGTCCGGCTCGCCCGCGAGACCGGCGCCCGCGCGCACATCCTGCACGTCTCCGGCGCCGGCTGCCTCGACGTGCTGGAGGCCGCGCGGGCCGAGGGCCTCCCGGTCACCGCCGAGACCTGCCCCCACTACCTGACCCTCACCGCCGAGGACGTGCCCGACGGCGACACGGCCTACAAGTGCTGCCCGCCCATCCGCTCCGCCGCCAACCGCGACCGGCTCTGGGACGGCCTCGCCCGGGGCGTGCTCGACTGCGTCGTCACCGACCACTCGCCGTCCACGGCCGACCTCAAGGTGCCCGACTTCGCCGCCGCCTGGGGCGGGGTCTCCTCACTCCAGCTCGGGCTGCGCGCCGTCTGGACCGAGGCGTCCCGGCGCGGGCACGGCCTCGGCGACGTCGTGCGCTGGATGTCGGCCGCCCCCGCCCGGCTGGCCGGGCTGCGCGGCAAGGGCGGCATCGAGCCCGGCAACGACGCCGACCTGGTGGCCTTCGATCCCGACTCCGCCGAACCCGTCGACGCCCGGCGGCTGCACCACAAGAACCCCGTCACCCCGTACCAGGGACGCCGCCTCAGGGGCGCCGTGCTCACCACCTGGCTGCGGGGCAGGCCCGCCGACGACGTCCCGCACGGGACCTTCCTGCTGGGAGCGTAGATGCGCGACTTCACCCGCCTGCCCGACCTCGCGCTGCGCCGCCACGGCGGGTCCGTGATCGCCGCGAGCGACGAGTCGTTCGCCGGGAAGGAGAACCTCATCCGGCCCGGCAAACCCGCCTTCCAGCCCGCGACGTTCGCCGGCACGGGCCAGGTCTACGACGGCTGGGAGACCCGCCGCCGCCGCGGCCCCGGCCACGACTGGGCGATCGTCCGCCTCGGCCTGCCCGGCGTGATCCGCGGCGTGGTCGTCGACACCGCCTGGTTCACCGGCAACCACCCGGCGCACGCCGCCGTCGAGGCCGCCCACGTGCCCGGCCACCCGTCCGCGGCCGAGGTGGAACGGGCCGGCTGGGTCACGATCGTGCCCATGAGCCCGCTCAAGGGCGACAGGGAGCACCCCTTCGAGGTGGCCGATGAGAGCCGCTACACCCACGTACGGCTGAACATGTATCCCGACGGCGGCATCGCCCGGCTGCGCGTGCACGGTGAGGCCCGCCCCGACCTGTCCGTGTGGGACGGGCTCGGCCTCGACCTCGCCGCGCTGGAGAACGGCGGGCTGGTCACCGCCTGCTCCGACGAGTTCTACTCCTCACCCGGCAACGTCATCGCCCCCGGCACGGCCCGCAACCAGGCCGAGGGCTGGGAGACCGCGCGCCGCCGCGACGGCGGCAACGACTGGCTTGTCATCCGCCTGGCCGGACGCGGCCGCGTCAGCCTCGCCGAGATCGACACGACGAACCTGGTCTTCAACGCGCCCGCCGCCGTGACGCTCACCGGCCTCGACGGCGACCGCGAGGTCCCGCTGCTGCCCGGGACGCCGCTCCGGCCCGACGCGCCGCACCGCTTCCGGCTCGGCCCGCACGACCCCGTCGACCACGTACGCGTCGACATCCACCCCGACGGCGGCCTGGCCCGTGTGCGGCTCTGGGGCCACCTGGCCTAGTGCCAGAGGTGGACCTCCGAGCCCGGCGGCCGCTCGGAGTTGGGCCCCGGGCGCTGGAACCGCACCACGCCGCTGTTGGACAGGTTGTGCACCCGCACCCGGAAGCCCTGCGCCTGCAACTCGTTCTTGGCGTCGTTGATGCCCTTGCCCATCACGCCTGGCATGATCCGGAACTCCTGGTCGTCGCGGGCCTCGTTGTCGCCCCGGAACCAGTGCCAGAAGTCCGTCTCGCAGCGCGCCACCGTGACCATCGCCGGGATGCCCTGGTCGACCTCGGACTTGGGCTTCGGCGACTGCGCGATCACGGTGCACGGCTCGGCGTCGTCGTCGACCTCGTTGACCTGCACCTGGAAGCCCTGCTGCGTCAGGAACGCGGCCGCCTCGTCCTTCGGCATGCCGGACACGTCGGGCATGACCAGGCCGGCGCTCACGTAGATGTCGACCTTGGCGCCTTCCTTGACCTTCTCGCCCACCTGCGGTGAGGTGCGGATCACGTGGTTGCGCTGCACCTCGAGGTTCTTGACGCGGCGCATCTTGCCGACCGTCAGCCCGGCCTCGCCGATCGCCGCCCTGGCGTCGTCCTGCGTCAAACCGGCGGTCTTCGGCACCAGCACCCGCTTCGGGCCCAGCGAGGGCACCAGCGTGATCGTGGTGCCGGCCTCCACCTCGGTGCCGTGGACCGGCTCCATGGCCAGCACCGACCCTTCGGCGACCTTCTCGTCATGGCGGCCCTCGACCCTGGCCACCTGGAAGCCCTGCGCCCTCGCGCTCTGCTCGGCCACCGCGAGGTTCTTGCCCACGAGATCGGGCACGATCTTGTAGCTCTTCTGCGCGAAGTAGAGCCCGGTCGCCGCCACCGCACCCACCATGATCACGGCCAGCGCCGCCAGGAACCAGACCGGCTTGACCCGGCCGCCCCGCGAGCGCGCCGGCGGAGGCGTGGGGACCTCCGCGCGCGGCTGGATCAGGGTGTGGGCCGGAGCCGCCGGCGGGCTGGTGAACGCGCCGGTCGGACGCGCCTGCTGCGCGCCCGACAGCCTCGGCAGCGTCCGGTGCGCCTCCACCGCCTGCACCAGCATCGCCGTCGCGTCCGCGGGGCGGTCGTGCGGCTCGCGCGCCGTCGCCTGCGCCACCAGCGTGTCGATCAACGCCGGCACGTCTGACGCCAGCGACGACGGCGCGGGCACCGTGTCGTGCACGTGGCGGTAGGCCACCGACATCGGCGTCTCGCCGTCGTACGGCTGCCGGCCCGTCACCAGCTCGAACAGCATGATGCCGGCCGCGTAGACGTCACTGCGCACGTCGGCGCCGCCGGTCGTCACCTGCTCGGGCGACATGTAGCCGATCGTGCCGATCATCACGCCGGTGCGCGTCTGGTTGGTCGCCTCGATCGCGCGGGCCAGGCCGAAGTCGACCACCTTGATGCGGCCGTCGTCGGCCAGCAGCACGTTCTCGGGCTTCACGTCACGGTGGACCATGCCCGCCTGGTGGGCGGCGCCGAGCGCCGCCAGCACCGGGATCATGATCTCCAGGGCCTCTCGGGCGGGCAGCCTGCCACGGTCGCGCAGCACGTCACGGAGCGTCTTGCCGGGCACGTACTCCATCGACAGGTAGACGACGTCGCCGTCGGTGCCCTGATCGAAGACGTGCACCACGTTCGGGTGCGAGAGGCTGGCCACCGACTTCGCCTCGCCTATGAACCTGCGCACGAACGCCGGGTCGTCGGCCAGCGAGCGGTGCATCACCTTGAGCGCGACGGTCCGGTCCAGCCGGATGTCGAGCGCCAGGTAGACAGTCGCCATGCCACCCCGGGCGATCCGGGACTCGACGCGGTAGCGCCCGTCGAGCAGCCGACCTACCAGAGGGTCCGCAGTCGTCGTGTCCACCCGGCTGAGTTTACGGGCGTTTCGCCCCCGGGAGGGCCTGACCATCCGAAAGTGATGCCGACCCGTGCCGTTCCGTGACGCAAGCGTACTCCTGGGCCGGTGGAGAACCGCATTTCCGGGGCTCGTACCGCTCCCGGAAGTCCCTGAGAAGAAGTTCTCCTGGAAGGCCCGTGGGCTTTCCAGGAGAACCGGCACCGTCAGGGAGACATCGGGGACGAAGCCTCCGCGTACCGGCGGCGGGGGATCCGGCCCGCTAGCCGGGCCGCCCGCCCGGCCTGGACGGCCGACCGCATCGCCGAGGCCATCAGCCCGGGCCGCTGCGCCCGGGTGACCGCCGTCGCCAGCAGCACCGCGTCGCACCCCAGCTCCATCGCCAGCGCCGCGTCGCTGGCCGTGCCGATGCCCGCGTCCAGGACCACCGGCACCCCGGCCGCCTCCACGATCAGCTCGATGCTGTGCGGGTTCCTGATCCCCAGCCCGGAGCCGATCGGCGAGCCCAGCGGCATCACCGCCGCGCACCCCGCCTGCTCCAGCCGCCTGGCCAGCGCCGGGTCGTCGCCGATGTACGGCAGCACCACGAACCCGTCGGCCACCAGCCGCTCCGCCGCGTCGAACGTCTCGATCGGGTCCGGCAGCAGCGTCCGCTCGTCGGCGATGACCTCCAGCTTGACCCAGTTCGTGCCCAGCGCCTCGCGCGCCAGCCGCGCCGTCAGGACGGCGTCGCCGGCGGTGAAGCAGCCGGCCGTGTTGGGCAGCACCTTGATGCCGCGCCGGCGCAGCACGTCGAGCACCGACCCGCGGGCGTGCGGGTCGAGCCGCCGCATCGCCACCGTGGTCAGCTCGGTGCCCGACGCCTCCAGCGCCTGGTCCAGCACCTCCAGCGAGGGGGCGCCGCCGGTGCCCATGATGAGCCGGGAGCCGAACTTCTCCCCGGCGATGACCAGATCATCCACCTTGCACCGCCGTCAGCACCTCCACGCGGTCGCTGTCGCGCAGCGCCGTCGTCTCCCACGCGCTGCGGGTGACCACCTCGTCGTTCACGGCCACCGCCACGCCGGTGGCGGACTCGGTCAGGGACCGTACGGCCTGCGCGACAGTCATGCCCTCGGCCACCTCGCGGGCGGCCCCATTGATCATCACATTCATGAAACATCCTTGAATCTCGCCGGTGAGCACAATGTCGCGAGGTCGGCCTCCTCGCCTTCGAGGATCGCGGCGGTCAGCGGCGTCAGCAGCACCCCGCCACGATGGTGACCGGTCGCCAGCACCAGCCCCGGGATCCCGCTCGGCCCGATGACCGGCAGGTTGTCCGGCGTGCCGGGCCGCAGCCCCGCCACCACGTCGGCCACCTCCAGCTCCGTGACGCCCGGCACCAGCTCCCTGGCGTCCCGCAGCAGCTCGTAGACCCCGCCCGCGGTCACCCTGGTGTCGAAGCCCAGCTCCTCCTGGGTGGCTCCGACCACCAGCTCCCCGTCGCCCCGCGGCACCAGGTAGACCGGGTTGCCGTGCACGGTCCCGCGCACGCACCGTCCGATCAGCGCCTGGGGCGACCTCAGGCGCATGATCTGCCCCTTGACGGGCCGTACCGGCACATCCGCCAGCTCCCCGCTCCACGCCCCCGCCGCCAGCACCACCCGCTCCGCGACCAGCGTCTCGGGCTCCCGTCCGCGCGGCACACCCGGCGAGATCCCGGGGACTGCGCCCGACTCCGGAGGGGTCAGCCGTACGCCGGACACCCGGTCGCCGTCACGCAGCAGCTCGGTCACCCGGGCGCGCACCACCGGGACGCCGAGCCGCTCCAGCGCGGCGAGCAGCGCCGCGGTGACGCGGCGAGGATCCACCCACGCGTCCGTACGGGCCAGCAGCCCGCCCCGGACGGAGGGCGCCAGCATCGGCTCCAGCCGCCGGCACCCGCGCCCGGTCAGGCGCTCGACCGGCAGCCCCAGCTTCTCCATGAACCCGGCCTGCTCGTCGAGCATCGCCAGGTCGTCGGGACCGAACGCGACGTCGAGCGTCCCGTCGTCCCGCAGATCCAGCCCGGCCCGCGCGGCCGCCAGCCGTTCGCTCCCCTCGCCGGATTCCCCGAACCCCCAGGGTGACGCGGCGGCCCGCCCGTCCTCGCCGCCGGCCGACGGACGCCTCCCGCCGGCGGACGAGGGGTCGAAGGCCGGGAAGCGCCCGTCGCCGGGGACGGCGGACGCAGCCGCCGGGCCGGCGCCCGTGGGCGCGGAACCGGCGTGCCCCGTCTCGCCGTGAGGGGCGGCCACGTGGGTGCTCGCGGGAGGAGCGGCGGAGCTCGTGCGCCCGGTCTCGCCGTGAGGGGTGACCACGTGGGTGTTCGTGGGAAGCGTGCCCTCGGCGGGGACGGCCGAGCCGGACTGCCCGGCGTAAGTGTTCGGGGTGGTGGTCGTCCGAGGGGCGGAGACGGTCGTGTCGGACTGAGCGGTGAGGGTGGTGGCCGGTCCGTCGGATCCGGGAGCGGTGAGTCCGGCGTCGGCGGCGAGGGCGGCGGCGAAGGCGGGCCAGCGGCGCAGGGAGGCGACGCCGAGACGGAGAAGGGGCTCTTCGGTGTAGGCGACCTCGCTGATCGGGGCCAGCATGCCCGCCGCCGCGTAGGAGGCGCCACGGGCGGGGGACGGATCCACCACCACGACCTCGCGGCCCTGCCTGGCCAGCCGCCAGGCGATCGACAGGCCGACGACGCCGCCTCCGACGATCACATCCATGTCCGCTCCCTTCGCCGGCATGATCCGGATCAGGTGTCTTGCGGTCGAAGGCCCGGTGAAGCCTTCCTCTCAGCCCGGTGACGGCCGGACTCCCGCGCGTCGTGCACCCCCACCTTACGACCTCCCACGACAGACCGGCACGCCGGTGCCGCAGGAGGTCGCCCCACCCGCGCGCCGCCACCGCCGAGACCGCGAAGATCGCAAGCGGGCCCCTCGGAGAGGCGCCGGGTGCCTAGGTCCCGCCCCTCACCGACGGGCGGCCGACCGGCCATGGATCCACCGGGTGCGGATCTACCGGGCGCGGTTCCACCGGGCGGGCTACCCACGCTTTCCGGGCGGTCCCGGGCCTTTCGGGTGGTCCCGGGCCCTTCGGGTGGTCTCGGGCCCTTCGGGTGGTTTCGGGATCTCGTGGGGATATCGGAGCTTCTCGGGCGGCACCGGCGTTCTTCGGGTGGGTCCTGCGGCAACCCTCGGCTGGGCTACTCCGGCAGGGCGCGATCACGCTCGCGGACGTAGGAGAGCGGGTAGCTGTCCCGAACCGCCCCCTACCCCCGCGAGTTCCGTGGGTGCGTATGTCGTCCGTCCAACCGCCACGGATGATCTTCGGTGGCGAGGAGGTGGAGCGCCAGGTGGGGGAGGAATCGGGGCTCGGGGCGACGCTGTGGGGCGGCCCCCGTTATGGTCGCTTACGTGAATCATGTCGTGGTGGTGGGAGCCGGACTGTCAGGCGTCAGGAGCGTCGAGGCACTGCGCGCACGCGGGTTCGGCGGCAGGATCACGCTGATCGGGCAGGAGCGCCACCGGCCCTACGACCGGCCGCCCCTGTCGAAGTCCGTGCTGCTGGGCGACGCCGACTCCAGCTTCGTCGACTCCGACCTGGCCGCGCTCGAAGTGGACTTCTGGCCGGGCGTCGCCGCCAAGGCGCTGCGCGAGGGCGCCGTGGAGACGACCGAGGGCGAGCTGGGCTACGACGGGCTGGTCATCGCCACCGGGGCCGAGCCGATCCTGCTCCCCGGTGACGGCCCCCAGCACGTCCTGCGTACCCTCGACGACTCGCTAGAGCTGCGCGCCCGGCTGGTTCCGGGCGCGCGGGTGGCGGTCATCGGCGCGGGCTGGATCGGCGCCGAGGTGGCCACCGCCGCACGCCGGGCAGGCTGCGCGGTGACGGTGGTAGAGGCCGGCCCCGCCCCGCTCACGCACGCCGTCGGCGCCGAGCTCGGCGCCCGCACCCAGCACTGGTACGAGGGCATCGACCTGCGCCTGGACACCATGGTCGCCTCCGTCGAGGAAGGCGGCGTGTCGCTGGTCGGCGGCGGGTTCGTGGACGCCCACGTGGTGGTGACCGGCATCGGCGTCCGCCCGGCCGTCGAGTGGCTCGCCGACGCCGACCTCGACCTGCACAACGGCGTCGTCACCGACGAGCACCTGCGCACGTCGCTGCCGAACGTGGTCGCCGTCGGCGACTGCGCCGCCTGGTGGTCGCGCCGCTTCGGCACGCGGCTGCGGGTCGAGCACTGGGACACCGCGCTGGGCGCGCCCGAGGTGGCCGCCGCGACGCTGCTGGGCGAGGAGGCGGTGTACGACCCGGTCCCGTACTTCTGGTCGGAGCAGTTCGGGCACATGGTCCAGTACGCCGGCCACCACCAGGCCGGCGAGCGGCTGGTCTACCGGGGCGAGCCGACGGGCAAGTGGTCGGCCTGCTGGCTCGCCGGCGACGACACTCTCGCCGCGGTGCTGGCCGTCGACCGGCCGCGCGATCTCGTCCAGGGGCGCCGGATCATCGAGGCGGGCCACCGGCTCGACACGGAACGCCTGGTAGATCCGGACGTGCCCCTACGGGATTGTGTTGTTTGAGCAAGCGCGGCATGTGGTAGTTGTGGTTTCGTGACGCTTTCTGTTGCACAGATCGACCGGGAGACCGATGCCCTCGTCGACGAGTGGCTCACTCTCCCCGAAGTGGCCGACCGCATGGGTCTCACCATGGGTCGCGCCAAGCAGCTCCTCAAGGACCACAAGCTCCTCGGCGTGCGCCGGGGCAGCGGCGGGCCACAGGTGCCCGCGGTGTTCCTCGACGGCCGAGATGTCATGAAGGGTTTGCCTGGCACACTCACCGTCCTGCAAGACGCGGGCTACGACGACGTCGAGTCGCTGCGCTGGCTCTTCACCCCCGACGACTCACTGCCAGGCTCGCCCGTCGAGGCGATCAGGGCGGGCCGCCACACCGAGGTCAAGCGACGTGCCCAGGCCCTCGCTTTCTGACGCCCGCCTCTACCTCTGCACCGACGGACGGCGCGAGCGCGGTGACCTCGCCGAGTTCCTCGACGTGGTGCTCGCCGGCGGCGTGGACATCGTCCAGCTCCGCGAGAAGGGGCTGGAGGCCCGCGAGGAGCTGGAGCTCCTTGAGGTGTTCCGCGACGCCTGCGACCGCCACGGCAAGCTGCTGGCGGTCAACGACCGGGCCGACATCGCCTACGCCGCCCGGCCCGACGTGCTCCACCTGGGGCAGGACGACCTTCCGGTGACGGTCGCGCGAGAGATGCTTGGCGACGACATCGTCATCGGCAGGTCCACCCACTCCGTCGCCGAGGCTTCCGCCGCGGCGGTGGAGGAGGGCGTCGACTACTACTGCTGCGGCCCCATCTGGCCCACGCCGACCAAGCCCGGCCGTCACGCGCCCGGCCCGCCGCTGCTCCGGCACGCGGCGTCGCTCGGCGCGGATCGGCCGTGGTTCGGCATCGGCGGCATCGACCTGGCCAACCTGGACGAGGTCATGTCGTACGGGGTCAGGCGGGTCGTCGTGGTGCGCGCGATCACCGACGCCGAGGACCCGGGCGCGGCAGCGGCCGAGTTCGCCAAGCGCCTGACCGACGGCCCCGGCTGACCCCGGCCGGCGCTCTCGCCGGGTCATGGCTGGCGTGTTCGGCCTGGGCCGGGAGGCTCAGGTTTTGCGCGCGGTGGCGGCCACGGCCAGTTCGGACAGGGCTGTGCGGGCCTCGGCGATGATCGGCGCCTGCTCCAGCGAGGCCAGGGCCTCACCGAGGTAGTCGGCGATCATGTCTTCGCACTCCCGCAGCGCGCCCGTACCCTCGATGATGTCGCGGAGGGCGGCGACGCCGTCGCCGTCGAGCCCGGGGTCGCCGAGCAGGCGCCGCACGGTCGCCGCGCCGGCCGGGGAGGCGGCCGCGAGCGTGCGCGCCACGAGCATCGTCCGCTTGCCCTCGCGCAGGTCGTCGCCGGCGGGCTTGCCGGTCGTCGCCGGGTCGCCGAACACGCCGAGGATGTCGTCACGCAGCTGGAAGGCGATGCCCACGCGGGTGCCGTACGTGGTGCAGAGCTCGTCCACCCACGGCACCCGCCCGCCGGCCGCCAGCACCAGGCCGAGCCTGAGCGGCTGCTCGACGGAGTACTTGCCGCTCTTGTAGAGGGCGACCCGCAGGGCCGAGTCGAAGGTGTTCTCGCCGTTCGCCTGCTCCAGCAGGTCGAGATACTGGCCGCACATCAGCTCGGTGCGCATGTGGTCGTGCACCGGCTGGGCCGCCGCCAGCGCCCGCGCGGGGAGCCCGCTGGTGCGCCACATCTCGCCCGACCAGATCAGCAGCAGGTTGCCCAGCAGGATCGCCGCGCCCTCGCCGAACTGCTCGGCCGACCCGTGCCAGGCCGACTTCTCGTGCAGCGCCTGGAAGCGGCGGTGCGCGGCCGGCATCCCGCGGCGCAGGTCGCTCTTGTCCATCACGTCGTCGTGCACCAGCGCGCTCGCCTGCAGCAGCTCCAGCGAGGCGGCGGCGGAGAAGACGCCGGGCTCGTCGCCGCCGCCCGCGGCCCGCCAGCCCCAGTAGCAGAAGGCGGGGCGCAGGCGCTTGCCCCCGGCCAGCAGGTCCTCCGCCGCGTCGCGGAGCGGCCGGAAGTCGGGCTCGCCGTCGGAAGGGAGGCGCCGTTCGACGAACTCCCTGAGGCGGAGGTCCACCTGGGATCGCAGGTCGTCCATGCTCGCGGCGTCAATGGTCATGCTCTGAAGACTAGTGGCCCAGCAGGGAAAGGCCAGCGACCAGGTTGGGGCGGGTCACGAGTGGGCCTGCGGGTACGCTTGGGCCATGGCGCTTGGTCAACCCTCCATCCTGCCCGGCCGTGTCCCCACCGTCCGCGAGTTGCTCGCCTCCGGTGGCCGGTCGTTCTCCTTCGAGTTCATGCCGCCGAAGACCGACGAGGGCCAGCGGCAGCTGTGGAAGGCGATCAGGGAGCTGGAGTCGCTGCGGCCGACGTTCGTCTCGGTGACCTACGGCGCCGGCGGCTCCAGCCGCGACCGCACGGTCGACATCGTCGAGCGGCTGGCGCACGGCACGACGCTGACCCCGGTCGCCCACTTCACCGCGGTCAACCACTCGACGCGCGAGCTGCGCCACCTGATCGGCCGATTCGCCGACGCGGGCGTGCGCAACATCCTCGCCGTGCGCGGCGACCCGCCCGGCGACCCCACCGGCGAGTGGATCCCCCACCCCGACGGCGTCCTGTACGCGGAAGACCTGGTCAGGCTGATCCGCCAGTCGGGCGACTTCTGCGTGGGCGTGGCCGCGTTCCCCTACAAGCACCCGCGCTCTCCGTCGATCGAGTCCGACACCGAGTACTTCGTGCGCAAGTGCCAGGCCGGCGCCGACTACGCGATCACGCAGATGTTCTTCCGCGCCGACGACTACCTGCGGCTGCGCGACCGGGTCGCGGCCCGCGGCTGCGACACCCCGATCATCCCGTGCGTCATGCCCGTCACGCAGATGAGCACGATCGCCCGGTCCGAGCAGTTGTCGGGCGCGCCGTTCCCGCCGGAGGTGGCCGCCCGGTTCGAGAAGGTCGCCGACGACCCGGCGGCGGTGCGCGCGCTCGGCATCGAGCACGGCGCCGAGCTGTGCCAGCGGCTGCTCGACGAGGGCGCGCCCGGCATCCACTTCATCACCTTCAACCGGTCGAGCGCCTCGCGGGAGGTGTTCCAGCGGCTGCGGCACGCACCGGCCCTGACCGTCTGACGCGCGGGCGCGACGGGTGTTGACTGGGAGCGTGATCGCCGACTTCTGGTTCGACCCGTCCTGCCCGTACACCTGGCTGACCTCGCGGTGGCTCCTGGAGGTGACCGGGGTCCGCCCGGTCGAGGTGCGCTGGCACGTGCTCAGCCTCGCCGTGCTCAACGAGGGCCGCGACGACGATCCCGAAGGTGACCCGGAGGGCTACCTGTGGGTGCCGGCGCGGATCGCGGCCGTGGTGGCCGACCGCTACGGCCAGGAGGCGCTCGGCCGCTTCTACACCGCGCTGTGGACCACCGGCGGCGCCGACCAGGACTGGATCGGCGACCTGCGCACGGCGCTGACCTCCGCGGGCCTGCCCGCCGACCTGGCCGAGGCCGGGCTCACCGGCGAGCACGACCATCTGGTACGGGCCTCCCACGCCGAGGGCATGGCGCTCATCGGCGGCGAGGCCGGCACCCCCGTGGTCGCGGTCAGCGGGGCGGGCCAGGACCGGGTGGTGTTCTTCGGCCCGGTCATCTCGCGGGTGCCGGAGGGCGAGCAGGCGGGGCGGCTGTGGGACGGCACGCTCCTGGTCGCCGGCACCCCGCACTTCCACGAGCTGAAGGGCCTGCCCCACGAGGAGCCCGCCACCTCATGACCTACGAGCCGACGCTCCCGCCGGAGCACGTCGAGCGCATCCGCCGCTGGCACGAGCGGGCCTACGCGGCCGCCAGGGCGGAGGCCGGCGACGACGGCCGGACCTTCCACCATCTCGGCCTGACCCTGCACGTGCCCCCGCAGGTCCAGCCGATCGCCGGCATGTCGCACCCGCTCGGCGAGGCGGTCCTCGCCGAGGCGCGCGACGGCGACCGGGTGCTCGACATGGGCACCGGCTGCGGGGTCAACGCCATCCTGGCCGCCTCGCGGTCTCGCGACGTGGTCGCGGTGGACGTCAACCCGCACGCCGTCGAGGCGGCCCGGGGCAACGCCGCGCGCAACGGCGTGGCGGACCGGGTCACGGTGCTGGAGAGCGACGTGTTCGCTGCCGTCGAGGGCGACTTCGACCTGATCGTCTTCGACCCGCCGTTCCGCTGGTTCGCGCCCCGCGACCTGCTGGAGAGGGCCACGACCGACGCGGGCTACGCCGCGCTGACGAGGTTCTTCCGTGACGTGCGGGGATATCTGCGGCCGGGCGGGCGGGTGCTGCTGTTCTTCGGCACCACCGGAGACCTGCCGTACGTGCGGCGGCTGGTCGGCGAGGCGGGGTTCGCCGCCACGGAGGTGAGCCGGGAGGAGCTCGTCAGGGACGGCTGGCGGGTGGAGTACGTGACCTTCCGGCTGACTCGGGACGCCACCCGCCCGCAGGGGGACCGAGCGGGTGGCGTCGGGGATGGGTGTGCGGAAGGTAGCGGGTGAGTAACTTTCCGTAAAGGTCATGCCCTCCGTAATGACCCGCAAAACCTCAGGTCATGACCCGGTCAGAGGGAGTCGCCTGCCGACGATCGCGTACTCCTCGAACCCTCCGGGGAAGACGAACCGGGACAGCAGGTCCATGAACCCCATGGACGCGTAGAGGTGGCGGGCGATCGTCGGCCGGTCGTGGGTGGAGAGCACGGCCGTGCGTTCCGCCCGGCCCGCGCACAGGGTGGTGATCATGGCGCGGCCGATGCCCTTGCGCTGGAAGTCGGGATGCACGTGGATCTCGGCCAGCTCGAACGCGTGGCCCAGCCACGCGTCGGCCGCGTCGACGCCGGCCCGGTCGGCCAGCGCGCGGTGGACGACGTCGTGCCACCACTGGCCGGGCGCGCCGCGGAAGCCGTACGCGAAGCCGACGATCTTCGGCCCCTCCGGAGCGTCACGCCATTCGGCGAAATAGCACTGGAAAAATGGATATGTCCCGTGATTGCGCATGATGGCGGTACGACCGGCGATCTGTTCCTCCGGCGTGCGCATGGCGGCGGTGTAGATGTCGATCACCGTGTCCAGCCGTTCGGTGAACTCGGCGGGTCCCGCGCCGCGAAACTCGATCACCGTCGCACCCTATTCCCTGCCGCCCACGGTCATTCCACATCCACGGGCGTGCCGCCGGTGATTCGCAGGAGCTCGTCGAACGTGGTCGGGAAGACGGTATGCGGATGGCCGCCGGCGGCCCACACCACCTCGTGCTTCTCCAGCCAGGTGTCGACCAGTGTGCGCACCGGCGCCGGATGCCCCACCGGGGCGACTCCGCCGATCGGCTGCCCGGTCGCCTCTCTGACGAACTCCGGCGTCGCCCGCCGTACCTTCGAGACCCCCGCCGTGCGGGCGACGAGTTCCACGTCGACCCGGTGCGCGCCGCTGGTCAGCACCAGCAGCGGCGCCCCGTCCGCGTCGAAGATCAGGCTGTTGGCGATGGCGCCGACCTCGCAACCGAGCTGCGCGGCGGCCGTGGCCGCGGTGGGCGCCTTCTCGGGCAGCACCACGATCTCGCCGGTCGCGCCCAGGCTCCGGAGAACGTTTTCCACTCTTACCGCGTTGGCGGGCAACTTCTCGGGCATGCGGACACTCTAAACAGATTGACTCCCGCATTACCCCGTTGAGCGGTGGTGTAGGGTCTTTTGATTCGCTTGTTACCTGCTTGAGAGGTGATACCGGTGAGGGCTCGACGGCTTCCGGGAGTGCTCGCCCTCCTCACCGCCGGGGCGGTCGCGCTCGCCGGTTGCGGAGTGGCACCCGCCGAGACGGCGTCCCACTCGATCACCGCCGCCGCGGGCCGGCTCGCCGAGCCTCCCCCGGCCGTGACCGCGCCGGACAAGAAGCTGAAGCTGGGCGCCAAGGGCAAGGCGGTCGTCTGGCTGCAGAAGCGGCTGCGCGAGCTCGGCTACCGGCCGGGCAAGGCCGACGGGCGCTACGGCGGCACCACGCTCGGCGCCGTGTGGGCGTTCCAGAAGGTCAACGGCATCAAGCCGACCAGCACCATCGGCAAGGCCACCTGGCGGGCGCTGGAGCAGCCCAGGACCCCCAAGGTCCTGGCCCGGAACGGCAAGCGGACCCGCGCCGAGGTCAACCTGAGCACGCAGATCATGACCCTGTACGTCGGCGGCGAGCTGAAGCTGATCAGCCACATGTCGTCCGGCAGCGGCGTGCCCTACTGCGAGACCACCGTGTGGCAGGGCAAAGAGCAGCGCTTCTGCGGCTCGGCCACCACGCCCACGGGCACGTACAAGACCACCTGGCGGCGCGACGGCTGGCACAAGTCCTACCTCGGCGAGCTCTACAACCCGATCTTCTTCAACGGCGGCATCGCCTTCCACGGCGCGCTCTCGGTGCCGCTGTATCCCGCCTCCCACGGCTGCGTGCGGCTGCCGATGAACGTGGCGGAGGAGCTGCCCGGCCTGCTGGGCACCGGGGTCCCGGTCCACGTGCGGGGGAAGTTCAGGCGGTGACCGCGCCGGGCCCGTCGGCTCAAACGTTCGACAGCCCGCGCATCGAGATCTCCGCAGCGGCCGTGATGGCCTCCCACACCTGTTCCTGCGAGTCGCCCCTGGTCAGGCTCATCACGGCGGTCAGCTTGACCGCGCCGACCAGCGAACCCACCATGGCGGCCGCCTCCAGCGCGCCGAGCTCGCCCTCGTAGGCCCGCTCCACCGCCTCGGCGAGCTGGAGCTGCTGCTCGAACAGCACATGCAGGGCGCGTGCCTGCAGCGAGGGCACGGTCAGCATGAGCTCCATGCGGGCCGCGGCCTCCGCCAGGTCGAAGTTGCCGGGGTCGACGGCCCATTCCAGGCTCGCCCGGATCACCCGCACCAGCAGCTCGGCCACCGGCTCGCCGGGCCGGCGCCCGGCCACCAGGCCGAGGACGTAGCGCATCCGCTCCGGGCCGTCATAGAAGATCACGTCTTCCTTGCTGGCGAAGTAGCTGAAGAAGGTGCGCGCCGACACCTCGGCCCCGGCGGCGATCTCAGCGATCGTCGTCTCCTCGAACCCCTTCTCCTGGAACGACCGGAGCGCGGCGGTCACCAGCGCCCGGCGCGTGCGCTGCTTCTTGCGCTCCCGTAGCCCCGTCATGCACGAAAGGATACCTCTGCTGCACACATTGCAAAATTGCATTCAATGAGGTTTTCTTGGTGGCGTCCTGGAGAAGGAGGCAGCCATGACCGACCTGACCCTGACCACGCGGCGGGAACGCCCGTTCGATCCGCCCGAGACGTACGCGAGGCTGCGCGAGCGCGGCGACGTGCACCGGATGAGGTACGCCGACGGCCACGAGGGCTGGCTCGTGACCGGCTACGCGGCCGCCCGCGCGGTGCTGGCCGACCAGCGCTTCAGCAACCGGCCCGAGCTGGCGCACCCGCCCCTCGCGGCGCGCGCCGACCTCGCCGAGGAGATCCGCTCGCAGGAGTTCGAGGTCCCGCCCGGGTTCTTCCTGCGCACCGACGCGCCCGAGCACACCCGCTACCGCAAACTGCTCACCGGGCAGTTCACCGTACGCAGGATGAAGCAGCTCGAAGCCAGGATCGAGGAGATCACCGAGGCCCGGCTTGACGAGATGGAAGCCTCGGGCGGGCCGGTCGACCTCGTCGACGCCTTCGCGCTGCCCATCCCCTCACTGGTCATCTGCGAACTGCTCGGCGTCCCGTACGAGGAGCGGGCGGCCTTCCAGGAGGACACCAAGATCCTGGTGAGCCTGGACGCGCGGGCCTCCGACGCCCTCGCGGCCATCGGCCGCGTCTTCACCTATCTGTACGGGCTCGTCTCGCGCAAACGCGAGCACCCGGGGGAGGACCTGCTCAGCGGCCTCATCGAAGGCGGCGAGCTGACCGACGACGAGCTCACCGGCGTCGCGTTCCTGCTCCTGGTCGCCGGGCACGAGACCACCGCCAACATGCTCGGTCTCGGCACCT
Organism: Nonomuraea harbinensis; assembly: GCF_019396385.1. Lineage (GTDB taxonomy): Bacteria > Actinomycetota > Actinomycetes > Streptosporangiales > Streptosporangiaceae > Nonomuraea > Nonomuraea ferruginea. Next base: position 147,439 of record NZ_JAHKRN010000003.1, read on the forward strand.
ACGCGCTGCTCGCCGACCCCGCCCAGCTCACCGCGCTGCGCGACGACCCGTCGCTGATCGGCAACGCGGTCGAGGAACTGATGCGCCACCTCACGATCATCCACGTCGGCCCGGTCAGGACCGCCCTGGAAGACGTCGAGATCGACGGCCACCTCATCAGGAAAGGCGAGTCGGTCACCCTCCATCTGCCGGTGATCAACCGCGACCCGTCCCGGTTCCCCGGCGGCGACCGGCTCGACGTCACCCGGCCCGCGACCGGCCACCTCGGCTTCGGCCACGGCATCCACCAGTGCCTCGGCCAGCAGCTCGCCCGCGCGGAGATGCGGATCGGGTTCGCGGCCCTGCTGCGCCGCTTCCCCGGCCTGCGGCTCGCGGTGCCGGCCGACGAGGTGCCGCTCAGGGCGGACATGGCCATCTACGGCGTGCACCGGCTGCCCGTCACCTGGTAAGCAGGGATTCATGAAGATAGAAGCCGACACGAACGTGTGCATCGGTGCGGGCATGTGCGCGCTCACCGTGCCAGAGGTTTTCGATCAGAGCGAGGAGGACGGGACGGTCGTGCTCCTGCAGCCCGTGCCGCCCGCCGAGCTGGAGGAGGGGGCTCGGCGAGCCGTGACGCTGTGTCCTTCGGGCGCGCTCAAGGCTGTCTGAGAGCGTAGACGCGGGTCGTGCCGAACACGCCGTCGCCCGTCCCGCGCCGCACCGTCCGCACGTGGCGGAAACGGCCCGTGCCGAGCAGGCAGGCATCCTCGACGGGGTTGAAGTAGACGACGGTGACGGGGCGCGGGCTGCGGTCGGCGGAGGCGATCAGCCGGTCCACGGCGGCGGCGAAGATCCGCCCGCGGAACGGGTTGTTCAGGAACACCACGCTGACGTCGTCCGGGATGTCGTACTCCAGCACGTCCGAGTGCACGAACTCGACACCGCCGGCACGCAGCCGCAGCCGCGTGCCGGCCAGGTTGGACCGCGCGATCTCCGTCAGCTCGGGCGACAGCTCCACCCCGATCACCCGCCCGAACGGGTAGCGGCTGGCGGCCTCCAGCGCCATCCGGCCCTTGCCCGCGCCGAGATCGAGGAACACGTCGTGCTCGCTCACGTCGCTCACGGGCAGCGCCCGGCGCAGCGTGCCCCAGTGGGCGGGGGAGTAGTAGACCCGTTCCGGGTGATCGAGGCCGAACTCGCTCAGGTCGGCGAAATCTGCCGTGTTCACCCCGTACCGGCCGTCGTACACCAGCCGCGCCAGCTTCTGCCGCAGCCCCCGCAGGACGACCGGGCCGCCCACGTGCAGGACGTCTTCGCCCAGCGGCAGTTGCGCCTCCCACGCGAACCCGACGGCGGCGGCCGCCCCGGCGACCAACGCCACGGGCCGCGCCACCCACCCGAACGACCCACCGCCCTCCCGCGTTCCGGCCTCGACGGTCTTCCGTCGTCCGCGACCGCCTTGCGCCTGGCCGAGGCGGTGTTCTGAGGGGCCGGGGAGTCGTTGTGGGAGGAGTGCCGGGGCTGCGCCGGCTCGGCCGATCATGCGGGCCGGCCTGCGAGTTCGCGGTTCACGCGTGCGGCCACGCGGTGAGCGCGCCAGCCGATCAGGCCCAGTCCGCCTATGAGCAGCCCGGCCTGCGCCAGGATCGTGGCCACCTGGACACCCTCCGGCAGCCCGAGCGCCAGCTCGGCGGCGGCTGACACCACCAGCACCCCCGCCATGGCCGCGGCCAGCATGCGCATCGGGACCTTGGCCCAGGTGTGCGCCGCGTCCCATGCCTCGCGCGAGGCGAGCGTCTCCCGAGTGCGCAACCCGGCCAGGCCGTTGCGGCTGTCGACGGCACCGGATTCGTCATGGAACGGGATGAGGAGGAGCGCCAGGGCGGGAGCGGTGAGGATGGCGTTGATCAGGATGGGCCCCATCCCGCCATCGTAACCATGACCCGCGATCTCGGGAACGCCGCCGGAGCGGGCTCTCTTCACTTGCGAAACGGCGCTGAGCCGACTCCTCCCGCTCCGAAAGCACGACCCCGTCCACCTCGTACACCTGCCCGAACATCCCGCCGTCTCCGTAGTGCAGGTCTTGAAGTTTCCGTTGAGAACGCCCTGTGGCATGCCGTCCGCGGCCAGGAGCGGCGGCGGGTCGGAAACCTCGGATGCGCCGGAGGTGCGGTGGTTCCGGGGCATCGACAGGTGAGGTGAGCGGCGTTGCAGCCCGCCGGTGACACCGTCATGGTCATCGAACCTGTGTTCGTGGAAGCAGTTGACACCGCGCGTGATCGAAATTATGTTCGACCATGTGACGTGAGGCTCGCGGCTCACGTCGGAAGGACCTGGTCGCGGGCCATGCGCTCCCCCAGCGCGGACCCGCGGTCAGGCTCCGAGGGCGAAGGGCGCGTCCTCGTCGTCGGCGGAGACGAGTGGGCGCGTCCTGGCCGGACGGGGAGAGGGGAAGCTCCTCGTCCGGCCGGCCCGGCGGAAATGTCGGTGGGGTCTGCGATCGTTGACCTCAACGGCGGACACGCCGGGAGTCGCCACGACTCTAGGAGGCGAACGACATGGCACCACGGCCCAGAGAAACGCCCGGGCCCCGGCTATCGCCTGCGGTTCGGGCTCACCTGACGGATTCACGTTCCTGCCTGGCGGAGGCGGCGACGGCTCGCTCCCCGGCATCGCGCTACGTGTCGGCCCACCTGGCCGCCCTGCGCGCCGCCGCGGCGATCCTGGCCGCCCGCCCGCAGCCCACCCAGGGTCGCAGGCGCCGCCTGCGGAGCGCATGGGAGCTGCTGCCCGAGACCGAGCCGTCGCTCGCCGAATGGGCGGCCTACTTCGCGGCCAGCGCGGCCAAGCGGGCCGCCGCCGAGGCCGGCCTGGTGCGCGGCGTCAGCGCCGCGGACGCCGACGAGCTCCTGGCGGAGGCCGAGACCTTCGTCTGCACGGTCGAGGACATCCTGGGCGTCCCTGCCCAGCCCCAGCTCCCCGTGGACGTGCCCCTGGCGGGTTGACATCCCACCCACCCCCTACGAGCGCCCCGGTCTCCCTGCCGTCCACGCCCTCGCAGAAGGAGACGTAACGGGGCCAGGCGCCGGCCGTTCCGGCGGTCACCGCGCCGGTGGGATGTCCGCCGCTCTTTCCGGCACGTTGCTCGCCTTGCCGAGCCGCAGCCGGCCTGCTGTGGGTCCCGAGCCCGCAGTCCCGCGTCCTGCAGACGCCCGCAGTCTGCGTCCCGCAGACGCCCGTTGAGCTGGAACGCCCCGGTGCCCTGCGCTGCGCACGCGAGCTGCTCGATACACCCGATGGCGGCGAAACCCGCCTCCTCCGCCGTCCGGACGACCCGGCGCATCCCGTAGGGGCGGACGAGGGCGGTCGTAGCGCGCGTGTTGAGGGGGTAGCGCCTGCCGACGCCCGTGAGCCGACGCCCGTGAGGCGTCCCCGCGTCGCGACGCTCGTGGGTCGACGCTTGAGCCCGGGACGGGCAAGCCCGATGAAGACACCCCAGATGGGCGGCTCCTGCCAGGCGCTCGCCGAGGTCATAGGCATGTGGTGCCTCATCCTGCTCTGCGTCGGTGTCGTCGAGCCGATGTCGCGGCGAAGCTGTGACGAAGGCGGCCCTGGTTACCGTGTCGGCTTCGAAAGGGGAGCCGCATCGCCGGAAGCGTCGGCGGTCATGAGCAGGGAGACAGTATGGGAAAGCGCAGAGCCGGGTTCGCCACCGCTGTGGCGGCCACCGTCCTGGTGGCCGGAGCGGTGTTCCCGGGCGCCGCGCCGGCGGCGGAGCCCGTCGTGTGCACGTACAAGATCACTGCTGGTCATTGGTTCGTGGACCTGGGCAGGAACAAGGTCCGCTGGGCCGTGAAGGGCCGGTTGGAGTCCGGCTACCGGTACAACACCCGCTACTTCGGGTCGGTGCTGTACCGCGCCATGAGGATGAGCCCGGTGTGGGGAGAGGCGGCCAAGATGTCGCTGCAGGCGGGCTCCTGCCGTGAGTAGCGGCACTTCTCCCGTCTCGCGCCCGGGTGGCGATGGCCCGGCGCCGTGGCCGCCGGAGGGCCGCGTTTCCCGCGCCCCGCACGGGAGCGCGAGGTTGACAGGCGAGTGAAGGGCCCCGGGGACTAAACACGAGGTTTGTTGGATTATCGAGAACCCCGCTGAGGGAATGGCGGCGGACCGCTTTTGGGCCCGGCGAAATGTCTGTTGTGCGGGGCTTTGTCAGAAAACAAGCAAGGGGCACGCCCGGATGGGCGCGCCCCTTGCCGCGGCTGTGGGAGCCGGGTCAGAACGTCTCGACCGCCCGGCGGGCCTCGGCGTCGAGGACGCCCCAGCTGATCAGCTCCTCGGTGAGCTCACTCGGCGACTTGTCATAGATCACGGCCAGGGAACGCAGATCCTCCTGGCGGATCGACAGCACCTTGCCGTTGTAGTCGCCCCGCTGGCTCTGGATCGTGGCGGCGTAGCGGGCCAGCGCCCCCGCCTTCTCCTTGGGCAGCGTGGCCAGCCTCTCCAGGTCGATCACAAGCTTGGGCGTCGGCCCGAGCGGGCTCGGCGCGGCACCGCCGGGCAGCAGCTCGGAGACGGGCACCCCGTAGAAGTCGGCAAGCTCGGCAAGCTTCTGCACCGTGACCGCACGGTCGCCGCGCTCGTACGAGCCCACGACCACGGCCTTCCACCTGCCACGCGACTTCTCCTCGACTCCATGCAGGGACAGGCCCTGCTGGGTGCGGATCGCGCGGAGTCGTGCACCAAGCGACTTTGCGTACTCAGACGGCATCCTGTGGCCCCCCGGCTCCTCGTATCTATAGCTCTCAGTAGATTGTGCTCCCTTGCGGCGAATGCCGTTGCCACCGGGGGTCCGATGCCGCTCGGGCACCAATCGGTAGCGATGGCCCTGGGTCCACCCCAGGACGCCGCGCAGGTGCTGGTTACGCACAGTGACGGTAAAGGGGTCGACGCCTAAGGTCAAGCTGATTGGAAAAAAGATGCCGAATCCGGTCCAGCATGGAACGCCTCATTAGCCCCTTCTGTCCCCGTAGTAACTGTACTTCGTCATAGTTTGCCGAGTAACCACAGCGGTTTCGGCACCGGGGGCGAAGAAGTCAGGCCTGGCGTGTCAGAACCAGGACGGGACAGGTCGCCGCCCGTACGATCTTGATGCTGGTGTCGCCCAGGAACACCCGCCTGAGCGGCCCGGTGCCGCTGGAGGCGCAGATGATCAGCTCGCCCCGCTCCCAGGTGCCCGCCCGCATGGCCGCGGCGACGCTCCGGCCCTCCAAGACCTCCACGTCCACGCGGGTGCGCAGCCGCTGCCCGCGGGCGGCGGCGGTCAGGTCGGCCATGGCCTGGTCGCGCATCCCCGTCAGCATCTCCTCGCCCAGCGGGTGCCGGCGGTGAGCCGCCTCGACCAGGGTGACCAGCCGCAGCGGCAGGTCCAGCGCGGCCGCGATCCCGGCCGCCCCCTTGACCGCCGCGTCGGCGCAGCGGCCGCGCCGGTAGGCGAGGGTCAGCCGGGTCAGCTCGGCGGGCGGGTCCTCGGCGTACCCGCGCGGAGCCAGCAGCACGGGCACCGGCGAGGAGTGCAGAAGCTGGTCGGCGGTGCTGCCCAGCGAGATGCGACCCCGCCGGCCGCGCGGCGCCGAGCCGATCACCACCACGTCCGCGCCGCGCTTGCGGGCCAGCTCCACCAGGCCGCGCCCGCTGCCCCGATGGGTGTAGGCGACCAGGCCCGCTTCGTCGCCGGCGAGCTCGGCCGCCTGCGCCAGCGTGGCCTCGGCCTGCTCCTGGAGGAACGCCGCCCACGCGGTCGCCTCCGCCCGGGCGGGCCCCGGCGTGCTCCACGCGGGCGCCTTCACGAACGCCACCTCCAGGCGGGCGCCGGCCTGCCGGGCCAGCAGTACGGCCACCGCCAGGCCGTCGCGGCCACGAGGCTCGGGGACGAACCCGCTCAGCACATTCTCGATCTTCATCTAGGGCACCTCGGCGTTCAGCCGCGAGTGGCGGTAGCCGTACAGGAAATAGCAGAGCAGCCCGGCCAGCATCCACAGCCCGAACGCGACCCAGGTGACGCCGGCCAGCCCGCCCATCACCAGGAAGCAGAACACCACCCCCAGCGCCGGGGTGACGGGGAAGAACGGCGTGCGGAAGCCGCGCGGCAGGCCGGGGCTGCGGTAGCGGAGCACCAGCACGCCCGCGTTCACGATCGCGAACGCGAACAGCGTGCCGATGCTGGTCGCCTCCACGAGATGGCCGAGCGGCAGAAGCCCGGCCAGCACGCAGACGAAGGCGGTGACGATGAGGGTGTTGGCCGCGGGCACCTGCCGCCTGGGGCTCACCCGCTGGAACACGCGCGGGACGAGCCCGTCGCGGGACATGGCGAACAGGATGCGCGTCTGCCCGTACATGACCGTGAGCACCACGCTGGCGATGGCGATGACCGCGCCGAAGGAGATGATCAGGCCCGCCCAGGTCGAGCCGGTGGCCAGGTCGGCGATGAGCGACAGGCTGGCCTCTGTGCCCTCCGGGTTGAAGTCGGTCCACGGCATCGCGCCGATCGCGGCCACGGCCACCAGCACGTAGACGACGGTCACGATGACCAGCGACAGCACGATGGCCAGGGGCAGGTCGCGCCTGGGGTTCCTGGCCTCCTCACCGGCCGTCGAGGCGGCGTCGAAGCCGATGTAGGAGAAGAACACCTGCGAGGCGGCCGCCGTGATGCCGGCCACGCCCATCGGCGCGAACGGCGCGAAGTTCCCCGCGCTGAAGCCGGTGAACGCCACCAGGCAGAAGAACAGCAGCACCGCTATCTTGATCAGCACGAACACCACGTTCGCCGCCGCGCTCTCGGAGGCCCCGCGCAGCAGCACCCAGGTGGCCAGCACCACGATGAGGATGGCGGTGAGGTTGACCACGCCGCCGTCCTGGCCGGGTGACCGGGTGATCGCGTCGGGCAGCGTCCAGCCGGCCAGGCTCCGCAGGAACGCGTTGAGATACTCGCCCCAGCCGACCGCCACGGCCGCCACCGAGACCGCGTACTCCAGCATCAGGCACCACCCGCACACCCAGGCGACCAGTTCGCCCAGCGTCGCGTACGCGTAGGAGTAGGACGACCCGGACACCGGGATGGTCCCGGCGAGCTCCGCGTACGAGAGCGCGGAGAACAGCGCGGTGATCGCGGCCAGCACGAACGCCAGGACCACCGACGGGCCCGCCTTGGGCACGGCCTCGCCCAAGATGACGAAGATGCCGGTGCCGAGGGTGGCGCCGACGCTGAACAGCGTCAGCTGCCACAGCCCCATCGTGCGGCGCAGCTCGCCGCCCTCGCCGCGGCCGCTCTCGGCGACGAGCCGCTCGGTGGGCTTGGTCCTGAAGAGCCGTCGCACGACCGCCATGGCTGCCTCCTAGAGTGTGCCGGTCCGCGGCCAGCGCGCGTTGGGCGTCACGATCGTGCCGGCGTCGCCGGCCAGGATCCGCTCGGCCTGGTCGAGCCGGCCGATGGCGGCCATGTCGCCGGTGTGCTCCACGAACCGGCAGGCCGCCTCCACCTTGGGGCCCATCGACCCGGCCGGCAGGTCCAGCGCGCGCAGCTCGTGCGGGGTGGTGTGCGCGATCCCGGACTCACGCGGGGTGCCGAAGTCGCGCATCACGCGGGGCACGTCGGTCAGGCTCAGGAACGCGTCGCACTCCAGCGCCTCGGCCAGGAGCGATGCGGTCAGGTCCTTGTCGACGACCGCCTCGACGCCGGTGAGCCGGCCGCGCTCGTCGCGGATCACCGGGACGCCGCCACCGCCCGCGCAGACCACCACCACGCCCTCGCGCGCCATCCGGCGGATCAGCCGGGTCTCCACGACCCGTTGCGGGGTGGGGGAGGGGACCACCCGCCGCCAGTGCTCCCCGTCGGGCTTGACCGTCCAGCCGTGCTCGCGGGCCAGCTTCTCGGCCTCGTCCCGCTCGTACACCTGCCCGACGAACTTGGCGGGGTCGCGGAAGGCCGGGTCGACGGCCGACACGAGCGTCTGCGTGACCATGGCGATGACCTGCCGGCCGGGCAGCGCGTTCTGCAGGGCCTGCAGGATCCAGTAGCCGATCATGCCCTGGGTCTGCGCGACCAGCGTGTCGAACGGGTAGGGCCGGCTCAGGCCGGGGTCGGCGGCGCTCTGCAGGGCCAGCATGCCGACCTGGGGTCCGTTGCCGTGGGTGATGATCAGCTCGTGCCCGGCCGCGAGCCCGGCCAGTGTCCTGATCGAGGAGTTCACCTCGGCGATCTGCGTGTCGGCGTCGGGCCGCCGCCCTCGCCGCAGGACCGCGTTGCCTCCCAGCGCGACGATGACCCGCACGGCTCAGATCCCGTCCCGTTCGAGGGGGCAGCTCATGCAGCGCGGGCCGCCCCGGCCGCGCCCCAGCTCGCTCCCGCGGATGGTGATCACCTCGACGCCGTTCTGGCGCAGGTGGTTGTTCGTGGTGGTGTTGCGCTCGTACGCGATCACCACGCCGGGCTCGACGGCCAGCACGTTGCAGCCGTCGTCCCACTGCTCCCGCTCGGCGGCGTAGACGTCCTGGGTGGCGGTGAGCACCTTGATGTCGTCGAGGTCCAGGGCGCGGGCGATGGCCCGGTGCATGTCGCGCGGCGGGTGGTCGGTGACCTTCAGCTCCTTCTCGGTGTCGCCGGGCTCGATCGTGTAGGAGGGCAGCATGCCGAGGCCCGCGTACTTGGTGAACACGCCGACGTCCACCATCGTCATCACCGTGTCCAGATGCATGAACGCGCGGGTGCGGGGCATCCGCAGCGCCACGATCCGGCTCGCCGAGCCCGTCCGGAACAGCCGCCTGGCCAGCATCTCGACCGTCTGCGGCTGGGTGCGCTCGCTCATCCCGACCAGCACCGCGCCGCGCCCGATCACCAGCACGTCGCCGCCCTCGATCGTGGCCGGCGCGATCGCCTGCCCCGGCAGCCAGACCCGGAAGCCGCCCGGCCGGTCGAAGCCGGAGGCGAACATCGGGTGGAAGGCGTAGACCGCCTCCATGTGCACGGTCTCGCGCATCCGGGCCTTCTTGCGCATCGCGTTGACCGACACCCCGTCGTACACCCAGCAGGACGGGTCGCGGGTGAACAGGTGGTTGGGCAGCGGCGGCAGCACGAAGTCGTCGTCGTCGAGCGAGTGGTAGGCCACCGACGTGGGGTCGCAGTCGCGTTCGAGCAGGTCCCGCTTGGTGATGCCGCCGGTCAGGAACAGCTGCAGGGTGGCCGCGTCCATCGCGTCCAGCGTGTTGCGCACGTCGTCGACCGCCAGCGGGCCGAGGAAGCGCTCGTCCACGGTCTTGTCCAGGATGTGGCGGCGCGCCTCGGGGATCTCGACCGTCTCCCTGATCAGCTCGTCCAGCAGATGGACCCGCACGCCCCGCTCGCGCAGCACCCGCTGGAACTCCTCGTGCTCCTCCACCGCCCGCTGCACCCACAGCACCTCGTCGAACAGGAACGCTTCCTTGTTGGAAGGCGTGAGCCGCTTCAGCGCGAGGTCGGGCCGGTGCAGCAGCACCTGCCGGAGGGCGCCCACCTCGGAGTCCACATGGAAGGTCATTGTGTCTCTATCCCCAGGCTCGTCCCGGGATCACCTCGATCGGCGGGGTGGGGCGTCCCGTTCCGGCAGGTGGCGCCTGGTACTGTGTGTCGCGACCAACACCCTTTAAGACCCGTCCAGTGAGGCGGGAAAGGTGGTGAGATTCCGGCATGTCCGAATCCAGGGCCGTTCTCGAGGGCCCGGACATCCATCGGGCGCTGACCCGCATCGCCCATGAGATCCTCGAACGCACCAAAGGCGCCGACGAAGTCGTCCTGATCGGCGTCCCCACCCGCGGCGTGACCCTCGCCCGCCGGCTCGGGGAGCGCATCGAGCAGTTCGAAGGGGTCAAGATCCCCGTCGGCTCGATCGACATCACGATGCACCGCGACGACCTGCGCCAGGGCCCCGCCCGGCCGCTCGGCCGCACCGATCTCCCGCCCGACGGCGTCGACGGCAAGATCGTGGTGCTCGTCGACGACGTCCTTTACTCCGGCCGCACCGTCCGCGCCGCGCTCGACGCGCTCAGCGAGTTCGGGCGCCCGGCCGCCGTCCAGCTCGCCATCCTGGTCGACCGCGGCCACCGCGAGCTGCCCATCCGCGCCGACTACGTCGGCAAGAACCTTCCCACGGCCAAGAGCGAGAAGGTGAAGGTGTCCCTGCGGGAGACCGACGGACGCGACGCCGTGATCCTCAGGAAGGGGGACGCCAGGTGAACCGCGACCTCATCTCCGCCGGCGACCTCACCCGTGACGACGCGCTGCTCATCCTCGACACCGCCGAGGAGCTGGCGAGGGTCTCGGAACGTTCCATCAAGAAGCTGCCCACGCTGCGCGGCCGCACGGTCGTCAACCTGTTCTTCGAGGACTCGACCCGGACCCGCATCTCCTTCGAGGCGGCGGCGAAGCGGCTGTCCGCGGATGTGATCAACTTCTCGGCCAAAGGGTCCAGCGTCTCCAAAGGAGAGTCGCTCAAGGACACCGCGCTCACCCTGGAGGCGATGGGCGCCGACGCCGTCGTGATCCGTCACGCCGCCTCCGGCGCCCCCCACCGGCTGGCCACCTGGGTCCACGGCAGCGTGGTCAACGCCGGCGACGGCACCCACGAGCACCCCACCCAGGCGCTGCTCGACGCCTTCTCGATGCGCCGCCGCCTGGGCGGCCTCGACGGGCGCAAGATCGCCATCGTGGGCGACGTGCTCCACAGCCGGGTCGCCCGCTCCAACGTGCTGCTGCTGCACACCCTCGGCGCCGAGGTCACGCTGGTGGCGCCGCCCACCCTGCTGCCCGTCGCGGTCGACATCTGGCCGTGCGCGGTCTCGTACGACCTCGACGCCGTGCTGCCCAAGTCCGACGCGGTCATGATGCTGCGGGTGCAGAAGGAGCGGATGAACGCCTCCTACTTCCCGAGCGAGCGCGAATACTCCCGCCGCTACGGCCTCGACCGCGACCGGTTCGCCAAGATGCCCGACGACGCCATCGTGATGCACCCCGGCCCGATGAACCGGGGCATGGAGATCGCCGCCGAGGTGGCCGACTCGCCGCGCTCGACCATCGTCGAGCAGGTCGCCAACGGGGTGACCATCCGCATGGCCGTGCTCTATCTGCTACTCGGGGGAGACACAGCGTGAGTGAGCGAAGCGAGCGAACAAATAGGCACAGCATCATCATGATCGTCGTGCCGACGAAGGAGGCATGATGATCATCCGTAACGTACGCATCCTGGGCGGTGAGCCGGTCGACGTCCGCGTCGGCGACGGCGTCATCGCCGAGGTCGGCGCGGGCCTGACCGGCGGGGGAGAGGAGATCGACGGCGGCGGCGCGATCGCCCTGCCCGGCCTCGTCGACCTGCACACCCACCTGCGCGAGCCCGGCCGCGAGGACGCCGAGACCGTCGAGACCGGCACCCGTTCGGCCGCCCGCGGCGGCTACACCGCCGTGCACGCCATGGCCAACACCTCCCCGGTCGCCGACACGGCCGGCGTGGTCGAGCAGGTGTGGCGGCTCGGCCACGAGCACGGCCACTGCGATGTGCAGCCCGTCGGCGCCGTCACCCTCGGGCTGGAGGGCCGCCAGCTCGCCGAGCTGGGCGCGATGGCCGACTCCGCGGCCCGCGTCCGCGTCTTCTCCGACGACGGCAAGTGCGTCTCCGACGCGGTGCTCATGCGCCGCGCCCTGGAGTACGTCAAGGCGTTCGACGGAGTCGTCGCCCAGCACGCCCAGGAGCCCAGGCTCACCGAGAGCGCGCAGATGAACGAGGGCGTCGTCTCCGGCCGGCTCGGCCTCACCGGCTGGCCCGCCGTCGCCGAGGAGGCGATCATCGCCCGCGACTGCCTGCTGGCCGCGCACGTCGGCTCCCGCCTGCACGTCTGCCACGTCTCCACCGCCGGGTCGGTCGAGATCCTGCGCTGGGCCAAGTCCAAGGGCTGGGACGTCACCGCCGAGGTGACCCCCCACCACCTCCTGCTCACCGACGAGCTGGTCGAGGACTCGCCGGTCGGCGCCTACAACCCCATCTACAAGGTCAACCCGCCGCTGCGCACCCGCGCCGACGTCGAGGCGCTGCGCGAGGCCCTCGCCGACGGCACGATCGACGTCGTCGCCACCGACCACGCCCCCCACCCGGTGGAGGACAAGGAGAGCGAGTGGTCGGCCGCCGCCATGGGCATGATCGGCCTGGAGACCGCGCTCAGCGTGGTGCAGGAGACCATGGTCGACACCGGCCTGCTCGACTGGCCCGGCGTCGCCGAGCGCATGTCGTACGCTCCCGCCCGCATCGGCCGGCTGACCGGCCACGGCCACCCGATCGAGGCCGGCGCCCCCGCCAACCTCACCCTCTACGACCCCTCCCACCGCAGCCCGGTGGACCCGTCGTCCTTCGCCTCCAGGAGCCGCAACACCCCCTACACCGGGCTGACCCTGCCCGGGCGGGTGGTGGCGACGTTCCTGCGCGGCAAGCCCACCGTCCTCGAAGGGAAGCTGGTGTGACCAGAGCCGTGCTCGTACTGGAGGACGGTCGCGTCTTCCACGGAACCTCCTACGGCGCCGAAGGCGAGACGTTCGGCGAGATGGTCTTCAACACCGGCATGACCGGCTACCAGGAGACGCTCACCGACCCGTCCTACCACCGCCAGATCGTCGCCATGACCGCCCCGCACATCGGCAACACCGGCGTCAACGACGAGGACCCGGAGTCCGGCCGCGTCTGGGTCGCGGGTTACGTCGTGCGCGAGCCGTCGCGGGTGGTGTCCAACTGGCGGGCCACCCGTTCGCTCGGCGACTACCTGAAGGACCAGGGCGTCGTCGGCATCGCCATCCCCGGCACCCGCGCGCTGACCCGCCACCTGCGCGAGCGCGGCGCCATGCGGGCCGGCATCTTCTCCCGCCCGGCGAGGCCGGTCGAGGAACTGGTCGAGCGGGTGCGCACGGCGCCTTCGATGGTGGGCGCCGACCTGACCGGCGAGGTCGCCACCACCGAGCCGTACGTCGTGCCCGCGATCGGGCCGAAGCTGTACACCGTGGCCGCGATCGACCTCGGCATGAAGGCCATGACCCCGCAGCGGATGGCCGAGCGCGGCTGCGAGGTGCACGTGCTGCCCGCCACCGCCACCTTCGACGACATGATGGCCGTCGGCCCCGACGGCGTGTTCTTCTCCAACGGCCCAGGCGACCCGGCGACCGCCGACGTGAGCGCGCTGCGGAAGGTGCTGGAGGCGAAGGTCCCGTTCTTCGGCATCTGCTTCGGCAACCAGCTCTTCGGCCGGGCGCTCGGCCTGTCCACCTACAAGCTGCGCTACGGCCACCGCGGCGTCAACCAGCCGGTCCAGGACGTCCGCACCGGCAAGGTGGAGATCTCCTCCCACAACCACGGGTTCGCCGTCGAGGCGCCGCTCGGCGGGCCGTTCGAGACCCCCTACGGGCTCGCCGAGGTCAGCCACGTCAACCTCAACGACCGCTGCGTGGAGGGCCTGCGCCTGCTCGACGGGCGCGCCTTCAGCGTCCAGTACCACCCCGAGGCCGCCGCCGGGCCCCACGACGCCGCTTACCTGTTCGACGAGTTCTGCGAGGTCATGAACCGTGCCCAAGCGTGACGACATCAGGTCCGTGCTGGTGATCGGCTCCGGGCCGATCGTGATCGGGCAGGCGTGCGAGTTCGACTACTCGGGCACCCAGGCCTGCCGCGTGCTGCGGGCCGAGGGCTTCCGGGTGATCCTGGTCAACAGCAACCCGGCCACGATCATGACCGACCCCGAGTTCGCCGACGCCACCTACGTCGAGCCGATCACCCCCGAGTTCGTCGAGAAGATCATCGCCAAGGAGCGGCCCGACGCGCTGCTGCCCACCCTCGGCGGCCAGACCGCGCTCAACACCGCGGTCGCGCTGCACGAGGCGGGCGTCCTGGAGCGCTACGGGGTCGAGCTGATCGGCGCCGACTTCGACGCCATCCAGGCGGGCGAGAACCGCGAGCGGTTCAAGGAGATCGTCGCCAAGGTCGCCGCCGAGCGCGGCCTGAACGCCGAGTCGGCCCGCTCGGTCATCTGCCACACCATGGACGAGGTGCTGGCCGGGGCCGGAGAGCTGGGCTACCCGCTGGTCGTGCGGCCGTCGTTCACCATGGGCGGCGCCGGGTCCGGGTTCGCCTACGACGAGGCGGGCCTGCGGCGCATCGCCGGGGCCGGGCTCGACGCCTCCCCGACCACCGAGGTGCTCCTGGAGGAGTCCATCCTCGGCTGGAAGGAGTACGAACTTGAGGTGATGCGCGACAAGAACGACAACGTGGTCATCGTGTGCTCCATCGAGAACATCGACCCGATGGGCGTCCACACCGGAGACAGCGTCACCGTCGCGCCCGCGCTCACCCTCACCGACCGCGAATACCAGAACATGCGCGACGTGGCCATCGCGGTCATCCGCGAGGTCGGCGTCGACACCGGCGGCTGCAACATCCAGTTCGCGGTCGACCCGCGCACCGGCCGGATGATCGTCATCGAGATGAACCCGCGCGTGTCGCGCTCCTCGGCGCTGGCCTCCAAGGCGACCGGCTTCCCGATCGCGAAGATCGCCGCCAAGCTGGCCATCGGCTACACGCTCGACGAGATCCCCAACGACATCACCAAGGAGACCCCGGCCTCCTTCGAGCCCACCCTCGACTACATCGTGGTCAAGGTCCCCCGGTTCGCGTTCGAGAAGTTCAGCGGCGCCGACCGCACCCTCACCACCCACATGAAGTCGGTGGGCGAGGCCATGGCCATCGGCCGCTCCTTCACCGAGGCGCTGCAGAAGGCGCTGCGCTCGCTGGAGAAGAAGGACTCCTCCTTCTCCTGGACCGGCGACCCCGGCGCCAAGGACGAGCTGCTGGCCGCCGCCGGCACTCCGCACGACGGCCGGCTGCGCACCGTGCAGCAGGCCATCAGGGCCGGCGCCACGGTGGAGGAGCTCTACGAGTCCACCGGCATCGACCCGTGGTTCCTCGACCAGCTCTACCAGCTCGACGAGCAGGCCCGCGCCGTCGTCGGCGCGCCCGAGCTGACCGCCGACGTGCTGGCCACGGCCAAGAGCCACGGCTTCAGCGACGCCCAGATCGCCGAGATCCGGGGCATCGACGAGGCCCGCGTCCGCGACCTGCGCCACGCGCTCGGCCTGCGGCCCGTCTACAACACCGTCGACACCTGCGCCGCCGAGTTCGCCGCCAAGACGCCCTACCTCTACTCCACCTACGACGAGGAGAGCGAGGTCCCGACCGGCACCCGGCAGAAGGTGATCATCCTCGGCTCCGGGCCCAACCGCATCGGCCAGGGCATCGAGTTCGACTACGCGTGCGTGCACGCCTCCTTCGAGCTGTCCAGGGCCGGGTTCGAGACCGTCATGGTCAACTGCAACCCGGAGACCGTCTCCACCGACTACGACACCTCCGACCGGCTCTACTTCGAGCCGCTCACCCTGGAGGACGTCCTGGAGGTGGTGCACGCCGAGCAGCAGACCGGCCCCGTCGCCGGCGTCATCGTGCAGCTCGGCGGGCAGACGCCGCTCGGCCTGGCCCAGGCGCTCAAGGACGCCGGCGTGCCCGTCGTCGGCACCTCGCCCGAGTCCATCCACCTGGCCGAGGAACGCGGCGCGTTCGGGCGGGTGCTGGCCGAGGCCGGGCTGCCCGCGCCCAGGCACGGCGTCGCCACCACCGTCGCCGGGGCCGTCGAGGTCGCCGCCGACATCGGCTACCCGGTGCTCGTGCGTCCCTCGTACGTGCTCGGCGGCGCCGGCATGGCCATCGTGTACGACGACGAGACGCTCACCCGCTACATGGCCGCCCAGGAGGGCGGCCACCCGGTGCTCGTCGACAAGTTCCTGGACGAGGCCGTCGAGATCGACGTCGACGCCCTCTACGACGGCGAGGAGCTCTACCTCGGCGGCGTGATGGAGCACATCGAGGAGGCCGGCATCCACTCCGGCGACTCGGCGTGCGCGCTGCCGCCCATCACGCTGGGCAGCGCCGACATCAAGCGCATCCGCACCGCCACCGAGTCCATCGCCCGCGGCGTCGGCGTGCGGGGCCTGCTCAACGTCCAGTACGCGATCTCGGCCGGGGTGCTGTACGTGCTGGAGGCCAACCCGCGCGCCAGCCGCACCGTCCCGTTCGTGTCGAAGGCGACCGCGGTGCCGCTGGCCAAGGCGGCGGCCCGGATCATGCTCGGCGCCACGCTGCGCGAGCTGCGCGCCGAGGGCATGCTCCCGGCCGGGGGCGACGGCGGCACGCTCCCCCTGGACGCGTCCATCGCGGTCAAGGAGGCGGTGCTGCCGTTCAACCGGTTCCACGGCGTCGACATCGTGCTCGGGCCCGAGATGCGCTCCACCGGCGAGGTCATGGGCATCGACGCGTTCTTCGGCGTGGCCTTCGCCAAGTCCCAGGCGGCCGCCTACGGCGAACTCCCGACGAAGGGACGCGCGTTCGTATCCGTGGCCAACAGGGACAAGCGTGCCATGATCTTCCCTGTGAGGGCGCTGGCCGACCTCGGTTTCGAGATCCTCGCCACCGAGGGCACCGCCGAGGTGCTGCGCCGCAACGGCGTCCATGCCAAGATCGTGCGCAAGCACGGCGAGGGGACCGGTCCAGGAGGTGAACCCACCAGCGTGCAGGCCATCCTCGACGGGGAGATCGACCTGATCGTCAACACCCCGTTCGACAGTCCAGGCCAGGCCGGGTCGCGGCTCGACGGCTACGAGATCCGCACGGCCGCCGTGCTGCGCGGCATCCCGTGCATCACCACGGTGGCGGGGCTCGCCGCCGCCGCGGCCGGCATCCAGGCCATCGTGCGGGGCGACGTCGGCGTACGGTCCCTCCAGGAGCACGCGAAGGCACTACGGGGCTGACACCCCCGGGAGGTGAAGCAGACTGGCCGGCACTCCGGTGCAGGTGACGGGCACGGTGCTGACGACGCGCCGGGTCGACGCCTACCATGCGCTGACCGTGGTGGCGCCCGGCATCGCCGAGCGTCACCGCCCCGGCCACTTCGTCTCCGTCGCGGTCGGGGGCGCGCACTCGTCCATGGTGACGCGGCGCGCCCTGACCGTCCACGACGTCAAGGCCGACTACGGCGGCACCGTCGAACTGGTCTTCACCGTGCGCGGCCCGGGCACCGCGTGGCTGGCCGAGCGCCGCGCCCGCGACACGCTCGACCTGGTCGGGCCGCTCGGACGGCCGTTCCCGCTGCCGCGCGACCCGGTCCACTGCGTGCTGGTCGGCGCCGAGTACGGCTCGGCCGTGCTGTTCCCGCTGGCCGACATGCTGCTGGAGCGAGGCTGCCGGGTCGACTTCGTGCTCGGCGCGGCCAGCGCCGACCGGGTGTTCGGGGCCATGCGGGCCCGGCGCCTGGCCGAGACCACCACGCTGACCACCGAGGACGGCTCGCTCGGGCTGCGCGGCAGGGTCACCGACGCGCTCCCGTCGGTGATCGCCGACACGCGGGCCGACGCCGTCTACGCGTGCGGGCCGATGGAGTCGCTGCGCGCCGTCACGGCCGTCGCGATGGAGTTCGACATCCCCGTCCAGGTGGCGGTCGAGGAGTCCATGGCATGCGGCATCGGCGTCTGCATGACGTGCGTGCTGCCGGTCATCGGTGACGACGGCGCCACCCGGATGGTCCGCGCCTGCGCCGAGGGCCCGGTGTTCCGCGGTGAGCGGGTGCGCTTCGAGGACGTCGGGACGATCCCGTTCGACGCGCTCGGCGCCCCCGGAGGCGGTGCCCGCCATGCCGGATAGCGGGTGATGGCCGTGGCCGTCGACATGCGCACCTTCCTCGCCCACGTGGAGCTGGCCAACCCGGTCACCACGGCGGCGGGCTGCGCCTCAGCGGGCCGTGAACTGGCCCAGTTCTTCGACCTGCACCGGCTGGGCGCGCTCACCACGCGCTCGGTCACCATGGCGCCGCGCGCCGGGCGGCCCACGCCCCGGATGGCCGAGACGCCCTCCGGCATGCTCAACGCCGTCGGCCTGCAGGGGCCGGGCATCGACGTCTTCCTCGAACGCGAGCTGCCCTGGCTGGCCCAGCGCGGCATCAGGACCATCGTGTCGATCGGCGGCGGCTCCGTCGCCGAATACTCCGAGCTGGCCCGCAGGCTGGCCGACGCGCCCGGCGTGACCGCGCTCGAGGTCAACCTGTCGTGCCCCAACATGGAAGACCGCGGCCGCGTCTTCGCCCGCGAGGGCGGCACCGCCGCCGAGGTGATCGCCTCCGTCCGGTCGATCATGCGCTACGACGTCCCGGTCGTCGCCAAGCTGGCCCCCGACGTGGCCGACATCGTGGCCGTCGCCCGCTCCTGCGTCGACGCCGGCGCCGACGCCCTCTGCATGATCAACAACCCGCTCGGGATGGCCATCGACACCGAGACGCTGCGGCCGTCGCTGGCCGCCGTCACCGGCGGGCTGTCCGGCCCCGCCATCCTGCCGCTCGCCGTGCGCTGCGTCTGGCAGGTGCACGCCGCGCTGCCCGGCGTCCCGCTCATCGGCGTCGGCGGCGTCATGACGGGCAGGGACGCCTTCCAGCTCGTCCTGGCCGGCGCCTGCGCGGTCGGGGTGGGCACGGCGCTGTTCAACGACCCGTACGCTTGCCTGCGCATCGAGCGCGAGCTCGAAGACCTGCTGCAGGCGCGCGGCTTCCAGCGGCTGGCCGACGCGGTCGGCCTGGCCCACCGCCCGCCGGGCGGCGCCGCCCGGCACCTGCTCGTCGACACCGAGGAGAGCACCTCTTGACTCCCGCACCCATCGCCGTCGCCCTCGACGCCCCCGACCTGGAGACCGCCGCCCGGTGGGCCGGGCTGGTGACCCCGCACGTCACCACGGTGAAGGTGGGCCTGGAGCTCTACCTGCGCTACGGGCCCGACGTGATCGCCTCCGTGCGCGGGGCCAGTGGGGTCAGGGTCTTCCTCGACCTCAAGCTGCACGACATCCCCAACACCGTCGCGGGGGCCGCCGGGGCCGTCGCCCGGCTGCGGCCCTCCATCCTGACCGTGCACGCCGCCGGTGGCCCCGCCATGATCCGCGCGGCGGTGGAGGCGGCCCCGCACACCCAGATCGCCGCCGTCACCGTGCTCACCTCGCTCGCCGAGGAAGACCTGGAACGCATCGGCCTCGCCGGGCCGGCGTCCGACGCGGTCCGCCGCCTGGCCGCCCTGTCCGTGGCGGCGGGCGCCACCGCGCTGGTCTGCTCACCGCACGAGCTGCGCGCGGTCCGCGCCGAGGTGGGCGACGACATCACCCTCATCACCCCAGGCGTCCGGCCGGCCGGAGCGGCCACCCAGGACCAGGCCCGGGTCGCCACCCCCGAACGCGCCCTCGCCGACGGTGCCGACCTCCTCGTGATCGGACGGCCCATCACCGGCTCCCCGGACCCCGGCGCCGCGGCCGCCGCCATCGCCGCCTCCCTCCGCCGCACCAGCCACGCCTGACATCCGGCGCCGCTCGTACGAGCCGTCAGGCGGGCAGCCCTGTCGCGTCCTTCACGGGATGGCGGACCGCCTCTCCGCCGCGCCTGACTGCCGTTGGGCGGCTGTCGGCCGGAGTTGCTCGTACGGGCCCGCAGTCGGGCGGCCTTGCCGTGTCCGTCACGGAAGGAGGGGGCCGCCTCTTTCCGCCGTGCCAGCCAGGCCTGATGCTGAGGGGCGTACGGCGGCCGGTGGCGCCCCGGACGGCACGGCCGCCGTGTCCTTCACCGAAGGGCGGACCCCACCGGCGTTGAGCGCCTAAGGCTGTGTGAGCGGGCGGCCCCGCGGTCCCCGCATGCGGGTTTGCGAGCTGGGTGACTGGTCTGAGGCCCGCGCTTCGGAAGACCGGGTGCTCCCGCATGGCGGGCGATTCTGTGGGGGTGCGGGAGGTGTCTTGTCTGAGGGCTCGCGGGGGTTCGCGTTGATGGCGGGGCGCCCGGAGGTCGCCTCCCTTCGCTGCACCAGCCACGCCTGACGGCCGGTGGGCGGCTGTCGGCCGGTGCTGCCCGTACGGGCCTGAAGCCGGGCGCCCTTGCGGCGTTCTTCACGGAATGAGGGCCGCCTCTCTCCGCTGCGCAAGCCGCGCCGCATGCTGACGGGCGTACGGCGGCCGGTAGCGCCCGTATGAGCACCTCCGCCGCCCCTCACCGTGGGGCGGACACCATCGGTGGTGAGTGCTTAAGGCCGCGTGAGCAGGTGGCCCCCCGATCTCCGGGTGACTGGGAGGTCTCTTGTTTGATGGCCCGCGCGTCGAAGGGCCGTAGGACCTGATGCCCTGTGGCTTCCCGCATGGCGGGCGATTCTGTTGGGGTGCGGGAGCGTCTTGTCTGAAGGCACGCGCGGGCTCGCGTAGAAGGCGGGGCGCCGGAGGTTCTCGTAGGGGGACGGGGTGATGCGGCGTACCGGAGGCGTGCTGCGGGCGGTCTTGACACGCGATTCCACAAGGGAGCTCCGGATGGCGGGGGAGGGGCGTGAGGGGGTGCGGCGCGACAGCCTCGGGAGCCGAGATCGTCAACGCCGTGCCGGACCGCCGCCGGACCCCGCCGGGCATGGCACGGTCCAGGTTTCGGACACAGGTCAGCCCCGCTTTCGGACATGGCCGGCGGCTCCGTACGTGATCATCGTAGCGCCCCTCGCGACCTCCGGGGGCGCGGTCGAGAACAGGGAAGTGGAGGCGATTTGATCAGCACTGTGTGATTTTACGGTCACCCAAAGTGATGAAGTGGATTTTGTGGCGAGAGAAACCGCTCTTGGCGTTGCTAAGGGGGCGATGACCAGCTAGTTTCCCTTCCCGTCCGAGTACATCGACAGAAATTCGAGGTGACCCGGCGTGGCTCTTCCTCCCCTGACCCCCGAGCAGCGCGCCGCAGCCCTGGAGAAGGCTGCAAAGGCCCGTAAAGAGCGTGCCGAGGTCAAGAACCGGCTCAAGCATGGCGCGGTTTCTCTGGCCGAGGTGCTCAAGGATGGGCAGACCGACGACGTCATCGGCAAGATGAAGGTGTCGGCATTGTTGGAATCGCTTCCCGGCGTGGGCAAGGTCCGCGCCAAGCAGCTGATGGAGAAGCTTGCCATCGCCGAGTCCCGCCGCGTGCGGGGCCTCGGCGCGAACCAGAGGGCCTCCCTCGAGCGCGAGTTCGGTGGCAACGAGAGCTAATCTCGATTCCACAGGAAGCGCTGGTTCGACGGGGGGTAGGAAGTGGCCGACAGGTCCTGGTCCGGCGGTGTGACGGCCCACGAGGCGGCCGGAGCCGGAAGTGGAGTCGGAGACTTCCTCCCCTCGAGCGAGAGGCGGCTGACGGTCCTGTCGGGGCCGTCGGGCGTGGGCAAGTCAACGGTCGTAGCCGAGCTCCGGCGGGCGCACCCCGAGGTGTGGCTGTCGGTCTCGGTGACCACCAGGCGACCCCGTCCGGGCGAGGTGGACGGGGTCCACTACTTCTTCGTCGACGGCGAGGAGTTCGACCGGCTCGTGGAGCGGGGCGAGCTGCTCGAGTGGGCGGAGTTCGCGGGCAACCGCTACGGCACGCCGCGCCGGCCCGTGCTCGACAAGCTGGCCGCCGGCGTGCCGACCCTGCTGGAGATCGACCTCGAAGGCGCCCGGCAGGTGCGGCGCAGCATGCCGGAGGCGCTGCTGATCTTCCTGGCCCCGCCCAGCTGGGCCGAGCTGGAGAAGCGGCTGCGCGGCCGCGGCACCGAGCCCGAGGACGTCATCGCCCGCCGCCTGGACGCCGGGCGGATCGAGATGGCGGCCGAGAAGGAGTTCGACCTCTCACTCGTTAACACGGACGTCAAACTCGTGTGCCACCGGCTGATAGCCTTGATGACTGACCCTCAGGGGGTCACCGCAACCACCAACCGAGAGGTCTGATCAATCGTGGCAGGAATTGCCCCGGTCGCTGAGGGCATCACCAACCCGCCGATCGACGCGCTGCTCGACATCGTCGACAGCAAGTACTCCCTGGTGATCATGGGTGCCAAGCGCGCCCGCCAGATCAACGCCTACTACTCGCAGCTCGGCGAGGGCCTCCTCGAATACGTCGGTCCGCTGGTCGAGACCCACGCGCAGGAGAAGCCGCTGTCGATCGCGCTGCGCGAGGTCTCCGAAGGCCTGCTCAACGCCGAGCCCATCGAAGGCGCGGCCTGACCCTTTCGATGAAGGTCGTTCTTGGTGTCAGTGGCGGCATCGCCGCCTACAAGGCGTGTGAGCTGCTGCGCCTGTTCACCGAATCCGGGCACGAGGTGCGGGTGGTCCCCACCCGCGACGCCCTGAGGTTCGTCGGAGAGCCCACCTGGGCCGCCCTGTCGGGCAACCCGGTGACGACCGACGTCTGGGAGTCCGTCCACGAGGTGCCCCACGTGCGCATCGGCCAGGCGGCCGACCTCGTCGTGGTCGCGCCCGCCACGGCCGACGTGCTGGCCAAGGCGGCCCACGGGCTCGCCGGTGACCTGCTCACCAACACGTTGCTGACCGCGCGCTGCCCGGTGGTGTTCGCGCCCGCGATGCACACCGAGATGTGGCAGCATCCGGCCACCCGCGCCAACGTCGCCACCTTGCGCGAGCGCGGCTCGGTCGTGATCGACCCGGCCGTCGGCCGGCTCACCGGCGCCGACACGGGCCCCGGACGGCTGCCCGACCCCGCCGAGATCTTCCAGGTCTGCGTGCGCGCGCTGCGCGGCCGCCCGCTCGACCTCGCCGGCCGCAGGGTCGTCGTCTCCGCCGGCGGCACCCGCGAGGCCATCGATCCGGTCCGCTACATCGGCAACCGCTCCTCCGGCCTTCAGGGGTACGCGCTCGCGCGCACCGCCGTGGCCAGGGGCGCCGAGGTGACGCTGGTGGCCGCCAACGTGACGCTGCCCGACCCGGCCGGCGCCGCGGTCGTGCGCGTCGGGTCGGCCGCCGAGCTGCGGGAGGCGGTGCTCGCCGCGGCCGACGACGCCGACGTGGTGGTGATGGCCGCCGCGGTCGCCGACTTCCGGCCCGCCGAGCGCCACGACGCCAAGATCAAGAAGACGGACGGCGAGCCCGCCCCCATCCACCTGGCCAAGAACCCCGACATCCTGGCCGAGCTGGGCAGCCGACGCAAAGAACGGGGCGGGGATTCGCCCCGGGTGCTCGTCGGGTTCGCCGCCGAGACCCACGACGTGCTCGCCAACGGCCAGGCCAAGCTCGCCCGCAAGGGCTGCGACCTGCTCGTCGTCAACGAGGTCGGCGAGAGTCTCGCCTTCGGCACCCCCGACAACGCGGCCACCATCCTGGTGGCGGGGGGCGAGCCGGTCGAGGTCCCGCGCGGTCCCAAGGACGACATCGCCGACGCCGTCTGGGACGCCGTCGCCCCCCGGCTGCGCTGATCTCTTTTCCGCCCGTGCGGCGCCGGGGAAGGTGACCGTTCCTACGCGCGGGACGTACGGGACAAATGGGTTAGAACGATTGCCCTATCACCTGTTGCAGCTTTCCGGAATGCCTGCTGATACTGGGGCGAAGGGGGGCGGCATGCCGGTGAATTCTGCTGTCAGAGACCGCTGCAGGACTGTTATGGGACACAAAGGCGCGATCCGCTACGTGTTCCCCGCGCTGTCCGTCGGGCCGGGCGGCTCGGCCAACTTCCTGATCGTGGTCACGGACCTGGCCGTGGCGGTGCTGTCCACGCGGATGTTCCGCGGCGACCGGCCGATCTCGGTGTACGCGATGTACCCGCGCGACACGCGGCTCGGGCCGATCACGCTGGCGCCGGGGCCCGTCATCGAACTGGGGGAGATGACCTTCGAGTTCGACGACGAATACGCCGCCGTGGTCGCCGCCGCCGACGCGGAGGTGTTCGCGCCCGAGACGCTTCCCCCGGATCCCCTTCCCCACCTCTGACCGGGGCGGGCTCCTTTTCGTACGTACGCTGGCTCCCTCGTCCGTACGCGGGCTCCTTCGTTCGTACGCTGGCTCCTTCGTCCGTACGCGGTCGGCCGCCTCGCCGCCGGGCGGGCCGAGCGCTCGCGGAGTGCCTGCGGGACCACCGCCCGCGGTGACACGCCCGATGGAGCGGAACCGCTGGAGCGTGGCATGGGCCGCGCAGGAGGGATCCCCGGCGTAACGATCGTGGACGGTTTCGCGGCGAGGCGCCGGGTACGGCTAGACTTCTGCGAGGCTCTGGCGTGCCAACCCGTCTTGAGCCCTTAAATCCGTCAGCAGCCGCTGCATGAGGAGCCACTGAGTTGTCACGTCGCCTGTTCACCTCCGAGTCGGTCACCGAGGGCCATCCGGACAAGATCGCCGACCAGATCAGTGACGCGATCCTGGACGCCATGCTCAAGGACGACCACAAGAGCCGGGTCGCCGTCGAGACGATGATCACCACCGGCCAGGTCCACGTCGCGGGCGAGGTGACGACCGAGACCTATGTCGACATTCCCGGCGTCATCCGGGAGAAGATCCTGGAGATCGGCTACGACGCTTCCTACAAGGGCTTCGACGGCGCCTCCTGCGGCGTGTCGGTGTCCATCGGAGCGCAGTCGCCCGACATCGCCCAGGGTGTCGACGACGCCTACGAGCACCGCGTCGAGGGTGACGTCGACGAGCTCGACCGCCAGGGCGCGGGCGACCAGGGCCTGATGTTCGGCTACGCCTGCCGCGAGACGCCCGAGCTGATGCCGCTGCCGATCATGCTCGCCCACCGCCTGGCCCTGCGACTGTCCGAGGTCCGCAAGTCCGGCACCGTGCCCTACCTCCGCCCCGACGGCAAGACCCAGGTCACGGTCGAGTACGACGGCGACCGGCCGGTCCGGCTCGACACCGTGGTGGTCTCCACCCAGCACGCCGCCGAGATCGACCTCAAGGAGATGCTGACCCCCGACATCAAGGAGCACGTCGTCGACGTCGTGCTCACGGGGCTCGACATCGAGACCGACGGCTACCGCCTGCTGGTCAACCCGACCGGCCGCTTCGAGATCGGCGGCCCGATGGGCGACGCCGGCCTCACCGGTCGCAAGATCATCATCGACACCTACGGCGGCGCGGCCCGTCACGGTGGCGGCGCGTTCTCCGGCAAGGACCCGTCCAAGGTCGACCGTTCGGCCGCCTACGCCATGCGCTGGGTCGCCAAGAACGTCGTGGCCGCCGGGCTCGCCGACCGCTGTGAGGTCCAGGTCGCGTACGCGATCGGCAAGGCCGAGCCCGTCGGCCTGTTCGTCGAGTGCTTCGGCACCGAGAAGCTGCCGGTGGAGAAGATCCAGACGGCCGTCCTCGACGTGTTCGACCTGCGTCCCGCGGCGATCATCCGCGACCTCGACCTGCTGCGGCCGATCTACTCCGAGACCGCCGCCTACGGCCACTTCGGCCGCGAGGGCTTCTCCTGGGAGTCCACCGACCGCGCCGAGACCCTCCGCACGGCCGCCGGCCTCTGACACCCGGCACCTCGGGAGCTCCCGCGCCCTCCCGGCGCAGGCGCTCCCGCAGGGCCGCCTCCCTTCCCGGGCCTGGCGTTCTGTAAGGGTTGCTCCGGTCCTGTGCCTGGCGCTCCGGGAAGGTTGTTTCCGTCCTGTGCGTCGTGCGGCGGGAGGGTTGCTTCCGGCCTGCGCCCGGCGCTCCCGAACGGATGCCGGGCCTTCGGCGCTCGATGCAACCGGGTCGCTCTCGTGCTTTCGGCGTAGGGGTGCTTCCGCCAGGTTCGTCGCGCCTTCGGTGCTCGGTGGGACTGAGGGAAGCTCCTTCGGGGCTCGGGCTCTGTCGTGCGGTTCGATGCCGCCGTCTCCGTGGTCTGCCCCGCGATGTCGCGGCGGGCGGATCATGTGATGTGCGCGACCGTTCGTGCAGGGTCCGCGCCGTCGAAGGAAGTCCATCCCCTTAATGCCTCCGCGCGGCCACCCTGTCATGAGCGGCTGACCGCGAGGCTGCGCCGCCCGGCTTGCTTCGTCCTCGCCGTCGGGTCACGGCCAGGATCGGCGCCCGCTCCCGAGTGGGGTCCTTGGACGAGGGCTGGTCGGGGCAGGCAGGTCTGGGGGAAGGGGCGGGCGTTCCCGGCCGTCGCGTCTGGTAGACGTAGTGCGTGACCGACTCCGACGACGCGCTCCTGCCGCTCGACGCCGTGCGGCCCGCGGCGTCGCCGAAAGGGGCCAAGGGAGCCGTCGTCCCCGCCGCCGAGCTGCCCGTCGCCCGGGTGGCGGTGGACAACCCGCTGCCCCACCTGGATCGGCCGTTCGACTACCTGGTGCCCGCCGCCATGCACGACACGGCGCGGCCGGGGGTGCGGGTGCGGGTGCGGTTCGCGGGCAAGCTGGTCGACGGGTTCCTGCTGGAGCGGGCCGGTCAGAGCGACCACGCGGGCAAGCTGACGCCGCTCGAACGCGTCGTCTCACCTGAGCAGGTGCTGACGCCCGAGGTCGCGGGGCTGGCCAGGGCTGTGGCCGACCGCTACGCGGGCACGCTGGGCGACGTCCTCCGCCTCGCGATCCCGCCCCGCCACGCCAGGACGGAGGCCGCCACCCGCCCCGTTCCCGAGACCTCCGGCGAGCAGGCCGCGTCCGAGCGGGAGCCCGAACCCCAGGATGTTCCCGATGCGGGGACGTGGGCGGAGTATCCGATGGGCCCGTCGTTCATCGACGCGCTGCGCAACGGGAGGGCGCCGCGTGCGGTGTGGACGGCGCTGCCCGGCGGGGGCGGATGGGCGACGGGGTTCGCCGAAGCGGTGCGGGCGACCCTGGAAGGGGGCAGGGGCGCGCTGGCCGTGGTGCCCGACGGCAAGGATGTGGCGCTGCTAGACGAGGAGCTCAGCCGGGCGCTGGGGCCCGGACGGCACGTGGCGCTCACCTCGGACCTGGGCCCGGCCGAGCGGTACCGGCGGTGGCTGAGCGTGCTGCGCGGGCAGGCGCGGGCGGTGGTGGGCACGCGGGCGGCGATGTTCGCGCCCGTCGAACGGCTCGGGCTGGTGGCGGTCTGGGACGACGGGGACGACCTGCACGCCGAACGCCTGGCCCCGTACCCGCACGCCCGTGAGGTGCTCGGGCTGCGCGCGCACCGGACCGGCGCGGCCATGCTGATCGGCGGGTACGCGCGTACGGCCGAGGCCACACAGCTCATCGCGGCCCGGTGGGCGCGGCCGATCGTGGCCGCGAGGCAGGAGATCAGGCGCAGGGCGCCGCGCGTGCGCGCCGCGGGGGAGGACGCCGAGCTGGCCAGGGACCAGGCGGCGCGGGCGGCGAGGCTGCCCAGCGTGGCGTGGCGGGTGCTGCGTCAGGGCCTGGAACACGGGCCCGTCCTGGTGCAGGTCCCCAGACGGGGATACCTGCCCGCGCTGGCGTGCGCGCACTGCCGCGCCCCCGCCCGGTGCGCCCTCCCGCCGACCCGCATGAGCGCCCTGGAATGGGCCGGCCCGCCCTCCGGTGAGGGACAGCTCCCGTACGAGGAGACCGGGGAGGGCGCGGCCGGATCGCGTCAGGACACGTACGGCGAGGCGGGGCGCGGGTCGCGGGACGCGGCTCCGGGCGGGTCACGCCGTGGCGTGCCCGACGGCGGAGAAGCGGGTGTCGGGTCGCGGGACGCGGTTCCGGGTGGCTCACGTCATGGCGGGGAAGCACCGGCTCCGGACGGGGCGCGTCGCGGCGGGCTCGACGGCGGGGAGGCGGGGCCTGGGGAGGGGGGCCGGGGGGCCGAGGAGTTCTGTCACGGGCCGCTGGCGCTGCGCACCGGGCATGCGGCGCCCTACTGCCGCTGGTGCGGGCGGGTCGACGCCGCCTGGAAGTGCCCGGCCTGCGGGAGCCACCGGCTGCGTGCCGTGGTGGTGGGAGCCCGGCGCACCGCGGAGGAGCTGGGCAGGGCGTTCCCGTCGGTGCCGGTGCGGACGTCGGGGCGGGACGGGGTGCTGGCCCGGCTGCCCGCCGGTCCCGCGCTGGTGGTGGCCACGCCGGGGGCGGAGCCGGTCGCCGAGGGCGGGTACGCGGCGGCCGTGCTGCTCGACGGGTGGGCGCTGCTGGGCCGGGCCGACCTGCGGGCGGGGGAGGAGGCGGTGCGCCGGTGGATGAACGCCGCCGCCCTGCTCCGCCCGGCCGCCGAGCTCGTGGTGCTCGCCGACGCCGCGCTGCCCGCCGTGCAGGCGCTGGTGCGCTGGGACCCGGTCACGCACGCAGAACGCGAACTCGCCGACCGCGCCGAGCTGGGCTTCCCGCCCGCGGTGCGGATGGCCACGCTCACCGGCGCCGCCTCGGCCGTGCGGCAGATGCTGGAGGAGTCCCGCCTGCCCGGGGGAGCGCAGGTGCTCGGCCCGGTGCCGGTCGACGACGCGGGCCGGGAACGCGCCATGGTACGGGTGCCGCGCGGCGGAGGTGCCGCTCTGGCCGCCGCGCTCAAAGGGGCCAGCGGGGTGCGTGCCGCGAGAAAGGCAGCAGAGGTGGTGAAGGTGTGTGTCGACCCCCTCGACCTGATTTAGACCGTTTCCCCGATTCGCTCATCCGTAAGCCAGCCGTTAGCGTGCCTGTGTGTCGATCGAATGGGTGAACTCGGCCATCGACGACCTGCGCGCCTGGGGGCGCGCCCGGGGCGTCGAGGTGGACGCGGACGAGGTCCGCTTGCTCTGCGACTACGCCAGCGACTACCTGAACGTCAACAAGCTCGCCGACTTCACGCCCGCCACGTTCGACGAGCTGCTGCTGTCCATCTATCCGCGCAAGGTCATCGCGCCCCCGGAGAGCGCCGAGGAGACCGTGGCCGCCGGGCGCACGCTCGTCCGCTACCTGCAGGAGTCGGGCGAGGTCGGCGACGAGACCGCCGCCGCCATGCGCGAGCGGCTGGCCGACATCGAGACCCGCATGCCCGACGCCCTGGCCGACACGGCCAACTTCGGCATGGCCAAGAGCCTGTTCAGCTCCATCGGGCCCGAATCCCTGGAGCAGTCCATCGCCATCCCGTCCGGTGAGGTGCCCGATCTGGGGGAGGCGCCCTGCGACTGCCCCGGCTGCACCCCGCGTCCCGCCGTCCGGCCGGCCGCGCCCGAGGAGCTGGAGGCGGAGCTG
Source organism: Nonomuraea harbinensis (assembly GCF_019396385.1). Taxonomy (GTDB): domain Bacteria; phylum Actinomycetota; class Actinomycetes; order Streptosporangiales; family Streptosporangiaceae; genus Nonomuraea; species Nonomuraea ferruginea. The sequence continues at coordinate 176,432 of NZ_JAHKRN010000003.1, forward strand.
CGCGGCGTCCCGCTCCTGGCCGCGCTCGACCGCGGCGCGGTCCCCTACCTGGAAGGGCTGCGCGCGCCCGGCGACCCGCTGGGCAGGTGGGCGGCCGTCGTGGCCCACCTGATGGAGGGCGACACGGGCGGCGGGGTCACCGGCTCGGCGGGCGTCGACGAGGAGCTCTACGACCTGTTCGACATGCTCTACCGGGTGCAGGCCCCGGTGCCCGCCGAGGTGATCGGCGAATACCTGGAGGAGCTCGTCGAGGACGAGGTGGACGTGCCCGCCGTGCTCGCCCGCCTCGCCTGGTGCGGCCTCGTACGCCTCACCGGAGACGGCGCCCACCCTGCGGCCGGGCTCACCCCCGCCGCCGTGTGGGCGCTGCGCGAGCACTACCTCGCGCTCGGACTCGACGCGCCGCAGGCGCCCGACCTGGCCGAGGCCGACGCGCGCGGGCTCATCGAAGGGCTGCTCGACGGCGTGCCTGCCGAGCTGGCCGAGTCCGACATCGACCGCTGGCTGGCCGCCAGGAGCCCCGAGGAGGCCGCGGCCGAGCTGTTCGACGCCGCCTCGGGCGCGCCCGCCGTCGCCCGTGGGATCGCCGTCACCATCGTCGACCGGCTCGGCGCCGGGGCCGAGCCCGCGGTGCGCGGCGGCCTCGACGACCCCGAGCTCCGGCCGCACGCCATCCACTGGCTCATCTCGCGCGGCCTGCCCGCCCCGCACCTCACCCACGACGAGCTTCTCTGGGTCAGCGTCGACATGCTCGCGCTGGCGATGCCGCACGCCCAGGAGGCTCCCGAGATCTTCGCCGAGAACATGGGCGCCTCTGGTCCGCCCGCCCACCTGATCGAGGAGATGTGGCAGGTGGACCATCCCGACGTGGTCGAGGTCCTGGAGCTGCTCGGGCGCTCGCTGCCCGACACCACGACGGCCAAGGCCGCGCGCAAGGCCGCGTTCAAGGCACGCTCGCGGGCCATCCGTTGAGTACGCCTCTGTGACTCACGTGCAGTAAGTTTCGTGGGTGGCAAACAACGTCTTCGACCTCGCCGAGCTGCGCAAGCTGATCGATGAGCAGGCCGCTCCGCCGGGGCCGCCTGAGGAGACGCCCGTGGAGCACGAGGCGCTCACCTTCCCGCCTGTCACTCTGGCCGACGACGCCGAGCTGGCGAGGGCGGTTCCCCAGGTGCCGCTCGTCGCCGACGCGGTGCGCCTGGCCGGCTGGACGGGCACCCGCCCCGTCACCCCCGAGGGCCTGCCGACCGAGGCCGACGCCGCGGCCGCCGCCGCCGAGCTCGGGCTCGACCCCTCCCGCCTGCGCCTCGTCTGGATCGTCGCCGTCAACACCGGCCTGCTCCAGATCCTCGGCGGCCGCGCCTCCCGCGGTCCGCTGCCGCAGCGGCTGACCGTCGAGGCCACGCTCGAGTTCTGGGACGGCGTGGTCATGGACGTCCTCGACCGCGCGGACGAGGGCCTGACCGGCTCCGCCGTCGTCGACGGCCACCTGGCCGAGATGCTCGCCACGATCTACTCCGTACGGTCCGGCGTCGCGGTCGCCAACCTGGCCCGCGGCATCCTGCAGTCCCACGAGGTCGCCTGCGCCCCCGGCGAGACCGGGATGCGCCGCATGGCCGCCGACCTGCCCGGCGAGCTGCTGCAGGCGCTGTCACTGCTGGCCTACTGCGGCGTGGTCGAGCAGACCGCCGCCGGCCGCACCGCGCTCACCCCGCTCGGCGTCTGGGCCATCAGGCGCGACCTGCTGCGCGAGGGCCACGACGCGCCCACCTCCGCGGAGGTCGAGGTGTTCGCCGACCTGACCGCGGCCGAGCTGGTCGACGCCCTGGTCAGCGGGTCCGCCACGCAGAGCGCGGTGGCGGGGTGGCTGGAGCGCCGCCCGCCCGAGGAGGCCGCGCGCGAGCTGATCGCCATCGCCGCCGAGGGCACCGCCGGCCGGCGCGGCGCGGTGGGAGCCGTCCTGGAGGAGCTCGGCCCCGAGGCCGAGTCGCCCCTGCGCGAGGCGCTCGATCTGCCGCTCATGCGCCGCTACGCCGCCTCCTGGCTGCACATCCGCGACCTCGACGCGCCCCCGCTCAGCCCTGAGGACCACACCTGGATCGCCGTCGACTCGCTGGCCGCCCTCATGCATCTGTCCGGTCACGCCGCCGACCGGCTCGACACGCCCGAACCCCGCGAGGACCTCATCCGCCTCGTCGCCGAGATGCCCTCCGTCGGCCACCCCGACACCGTCGCCGTGCTCGACATGCTCGCCCGCGCCCACGGCGACGAGGCCGTCGTCAAGGCCGCGCGCAAAGCGGCGATGAAGGCTCGCTCGTTCGCCCACTAAACTGAGCTGATCCCTCGAAGAAACGGAGTGACCCTTGGCGATCCAGGCGATCCGGCTGTTCGGAGACCCGGTGCTGCGCACGCCGGCGGCTCCGGTGGTCGACTTCGACAAGGAGCTCCGCAAGCTCGTCAAAGACCTCACCGACACGATGATGGACGCGCCGGGCGCCGGCCTCGCCGCCCCTCAGATCGGCGTCGGGCTGCGGGTGTTCACCTACTACGTGGACGACCAGCTGGGCCACCTCATCAACCCCGACCTCGACCTGTCCAGCGAGCTCGACGAGGAGGGCGAGGAGGGCTGCCTGTCCTTCCCCGGCCTGTCCTTCCCGACGCCCCGCGCGATCCGCGCCGTCGCCAAGGGCTTCGACATGCACGGGGAGCCGGTCGTGCTGGAGGGCACCGACCTGATGGCGCGCTGCTTCCAGCACGAGACCGACCACCTCGACGGCATCCTGTTCATCGACCGGATGGACCCCAAGCAGCGCAAGCTCGCGATGAAGGCCGTGCGCGAGGCCGAGTGGAGCGGGCTGCAGGCGCCCGCGGTCAAGTTCTCGCCCCACCCGACCGGCGGAAAGGCTCTCTGACGATGCGGCTGGTCTTCGCCGGCACCCCGGAGACGGCGCTGCCGTCGCTGCGCGCCCTGCTCGACTCGCCGCGTCACGAGGTCGTCGCGGTCGTCACCCGCCCCGACGCCCAGTCGGGGCGCGGCCGCAAGGTGCACCCGTCGCCGGTGGCCGAGCTGGCCGAGGAGAGCGGCATCGAGGTGCTGCGCCCGGTCAAGGCAGGCGACCCCGCCTTCCTCGACCGGCTGCGCGCCCTGGAGCCCGACTGCTGCGCCGTCGTCGCGTACGGCGCGCTGCTGCCGCAGGCCGCGCTCGACATCCCCCGGCACGGCTGGGTCAACCTCCACTTCTCGATCCTGCCCGCCTGGCGCGGCGCCGCCCCCGTGCAGCACGCCGTGCTCCACGGCGACGAGATCACCGGCGCGACCACGTTCCGCATCGTCAAGGAGCTCGACGCCGGTCCGGTCTTCGGCGTCGTCACCGAGGAGGTCAGGCCAGGCGACACCAGCGGCGCGCTGCTCGAACGGCTGTCGGTCTCCGGCGCCGGGCTGCTCGCCGCCACCCTCGACGGCATCGAGGACGGCAAGCTGGAGGCACGCCCGCAGCCGTCCGAAGGGGTGAGCCTCGCTCCCAAGATCAGCGTTGAGGACGCCCGCGTCGACTGGTCCGCCCCCGCCATGAGGATCGACCGGCTCATCCGCGCCTGCACCCCCGGCCCGGGGGCGTGGGCCGAGTTCCGCGGCCAGCGGGTCAAGCTCGGCCCGGTGCGCGTCGCCGCCGGAGAGGAGCGCCTCGCCCCCGGCGAGCTGGCGGCCGGCAAGCACCGCGTCCTGGCCGGCACCGCCACCGACCCGGTCGAGCTGGGCGAGGTCCAGCCCCAGGGCAAGCGCCTGATGAGCGCGGTCGAGTGGGCCCGCGGCGTTCGCCCGGAGGCCCGGGAGTGCCTCCGGTGAGCGACCAGATCTGTCGAGACGGTGCGCCCGGCCGTGAGGCGGACGCCCCGCGGGGCGTGACCGCCGGGTTCGCGGAGCTCGGAGCGAAGGAAGCCCGGCCTCGTCCATGCGCGGGCATCGCCGGCCGAGGCGTTACGGAAAGTCGGAGGGCATGAGACCACGGGGTGCCGCGGGCAGGGGCGGTGCGGGAAGGCCGCGCAGGCCGGTGCGCGACCAGGCGCGCAACACCGCCTTCGACGTCATGCGCGCCGTGGCGGAACGCGACGCGTACGCCAACCTGCTCCTGCCGCGGCTCCTGCGGGAGCGCGGCATCGGGGGGCGCGACGCGGCGCTCGCCACGGAGCTGACCTACGGGACGCTGCGCGGGCTCGGCACCTACGACGCGATCATCGAGGTGTGCGGCGACCGCGCGCCCGACCCGGCGGTGCGCGACGCGCTGCGGCTGGGCGCCCACCAGCTGCTGAAGATGCGAGTCCCGCCGCACGCCGCCGTCGGCACCAGCGTCGACCTGGTACGGCTGCGCGTCGGGCAGGGGGCGGCCAAGTTCGTCAACGCGGTGCTGCGCAAGATCGCCGGGCGGACGCTGGAGGAGTGGGTGGCGATCGTCGCGCCCGACCCCGACCGTGACCCGGCGGGTCACCTGGCCGTCGCCCACAGCCACCCGCGCTGGGTGGTGACCGCCTTCCGCGACGCGCTGGGCGAGGACGCCGCGGAGACCGCGGATCTGCTGGCCGCCGACAACGACCGTCCGCTGGTGACGCTGGTGGCGCGTCCCGGGCGCTCCTCGGCGAAGGAGCTGCGCGACGCGGGGGCCGAGCCCGCCCGCTACTCCCCGTACGGGGCCTACCTGCCCGAAGGCGATCCCGGCCAGATCGCGGCGGTGGCCGAGACCCGGGCCGCGGTGCAGGACGAGGCCAGCCAGCTCGTGACGCTCGCCCTCACCCGCGTCCCGCTCGACGGCCGCGACGAGCGCTGGCTCGACCTGTGCGCGGGCCCGGGCGGCAAGGCGGGCCTTCTCGACGCCATCGCGACCCACGGCGACCTCGAAGGACTCGCGGCCCCGTCGGCCCAGCGAGGCGAGGAGGGGCCGGGTGGCGGAGCGCCCCGCGCGTTCCCCGGTGGGGCGTGGGTGATGGCCAGTGACGTGCAGCATCATCGGGCGCGGCTGGTGTTGCAGACCACGGACGACGCGTTGGTGATCACCGCTGACGGCACCGCGCCGGCGTGGCGGCCGGGGGCGTTCGACCGGGTCATGCTCGACGCTCCCTGCACCGGGCTGGGGGCGCTGCGGCGCCGGCCGGAGGCGCGGTGGCGGCGCGAGCCGTCGAGCGTCGCCGAGCTGAGCCGGCTCCAGCGGGAGCTGCTCGGCACCGCGCTGGACTCGGTCAGGCCCGGCGGGGTCGTCGCCTACGTCACCTGCTCGCCGCACCTGGCCGAGACCCGGGTGGTGGTGGGCGACGTGCTGGCCCGCAGGGACGACGTGGAGCAGCTCGACGCACGCGACTACCTGCCCGGGATCGGCGGGCTCGGCGAGGGGCCGCACGCGCAGTTCTGGCCGCACCGGCACGGCACCGACGCGATGTTCCTGGCCCTGCTCCGCAAGCGCCCGTGACCGGCGAGGTCCTCTCGCCGCGGAAGTGAGACGGCCCGCTGGGCGGGGCAGGGACACCGGCACCCAATAGACTCGGGGCATCATGGCCGTACAGATCTCTCCCAGCATCCTCTCCGCCGACTTCGCGCGGCTCGCCGACGAGGCCGCCGCGGTGCCGAACGCCGACTGGCTGCACGTGGATGTCATGGACTACCACTTCGTCCCCAACCTGACCCTCGGGCTGCCCGTGGTCGAGGCGCTGCGCAAGGCGACCTCGCTGCCGCTCGACTGCCACCTCATGATCGACGACCCCGACCGGTGGGCGCCCTCGTACGCGGAAGCGGGGGCGGGGAGCGTGACCATCCACGCGGAGGCGTCCTCGGCCCCCGTGCGCACCCTGCGGGAGATCCGGTCGCTGGGCGCCAGGGCGGGGCTCGCGCTCAACCCGGCCACCGCCGTGGAGCCGTACGAGGATCTCCTCCGCGAGATCGACATGCTGCTGCTGATGACGGTGGAGCCCGGGTTCGGCGGGCAGTCGTTCCTCGACATGGTGCTGCCGAAGATCCGGCGGGCCCGGGACCTCATCGAGCGGCACGGCGGCCAGGTGTGGCTCCAGGTCGACGGCGGCATCGCCGGCGACACCATCGAGCGGTGCGCGGTGGCGGGAGCCGACGTGTTCGTGGCGGGCAACGCCGTCTACGGCGCCGACGACCCGGCCGCGGCGATCGACTCGCTGCGCGCCCTGGCCGACGGGGCGTCCTGACCGGCCCCCGCCACGAGGCGGGGGCTTCTGGTCAGTCCTGGAGCGCGGGGTCGAGGACGATGTCCTCGCCCTCCGTCGTCGGCTCCTCGGGGAAGTGACAGGCGGTCAGGTGGCCGTCGCGGTTGCCCGACAGCCGCAGCAGCGGCGGCTCCTCGGTCGCGCACTTGTCCTGCGCCTTCCAGCAGCGGGTGCGGAAGCGGCAGCCGGACGGCGGGTCGACCGGGGAGGGCACGTCGCCCGCCAGGCGGATGCGCTCGCGGGGCGGGGCGTCCAGGTCGGCGTCGGGCACGGCCGACAGCAGGGCGTGCGTGTACGGGTGCCGGGGCCGCTCGTACAACGACTCCCGGTCGGCGATCTCCACCACCTTGCCGAGATACATCACCGCGACCCGCTGCGAGAAGTGCCGCACCACGGCCAGGTCGTGCGCGATGAACAGGAACGCGATGCCCAGCTCCCGCTGCACCCGCTGGAGCAGGTTGATCACCTGGGCCTGGATCGACACGTCCAGCGCCGACACCGGCTCGTCCGCGATGATCAGCCTGGGGTTCACCGACAGCGCGCGGGCGACGCCGATGCGCTGGCGCTGGCCGCCGGAGAACTCGTGGGGGAAGCGGTTGTAGTGCTCCGGGTTGAGCCCGACGATCTCCAGCAGCTCACGGACCCTGGCCTCCCGGCCGCCCGGCGGGTCGATGCCGTTGACCTCCATCGGCCCCTTGATGATCGACCCGACCGTGTGGCGCGGGTTGAGCGACGAGTACGGGTCCTGGAAGATCATCTGGATCTGGGAGCGGATCGGCTTCAGGTCGCGCCGGGAGGCGTGGCTGATGTCGCGGCCCTGGTAGCTGACCGTGCCCTTGGTCGGTTCCAGCAGCCGGGCGGCCAGCCGGCCGGTGGTGGACTTGCCGCAACCCGACTCGCCGACCAGGCCGAGCGTCTCGCCGCTGTGCACGGTCAGGTCGATGCCGTCCACCGCGTGCACGGCGCCGACCTGGCGCTTGATGAACGCGCCGCCTCTGACGGGGAAGTGCTTCTCCAGGCCGGACAGCTCCAGCAGCTTCTCCGTCACGTCGTCTCCTTACCGGCCGCTCGTTCGCGGATCTCCGTCTTCTGCTTCAGCGGCAGGTAGCAGGCGTCCCCGTGGCCGCGGTGCGGCGACAGCTCCGGCCGCTCACCCGTGCACACCTCGCGCCCCAGCAGTTCCATGAAGTCGCAGCGGGGGTGGAACGGGCAGCCGCGCGGGACGTTGATCAGGCTGGGCGGCGTGCCGCGCACCGGGCGCAGCGGCTCGTCCACCGCCTGGCGCAGGCTCGGCATGGACCCGAGCAGCCCCCACGTGTACGGGTGGCGGGGCTCGCGCAGCACCTCGCGCATCGTGCCCCGTTCCACGGCGCGGCCCGCGTACATGACCAGCACCTCGTGCGCCGTGCTGGCCACCACGCCCAGGTCGTGCGTGACCAGGATGATCGCGGTGCCGGTCTGCTCCTGCAGCTCGCGCAGCAGGTCGAGGATCTGCGCCTGTACGGTGACGTCCAGCGCGGTCGTCGGCTCGTCGGCGATGAGCAGGCCGGGGTCGCAGACCAGGGCCATCGCGATCATCGCCCGCTGCCGCATGCCGCCGGAGAACTGGTGGGGGTACTCGTCGACGCGGAGCTTCGGCTGCGGGATGCCGACCCGGTCGAGCATCTCGATGGCCCGGTCCCGCGCCACCGACCTGGAGACGCCCTTGTGCTTGCGGTACACCTCGGCGATCTGCGCGCCGACCGTGTGGAACGGGGACAGCGAGGTCAGCGGATCCTGGAAGATCATCGCGATCTTGTTGCCGCGCAGCCGCTCCATCGTGGACCGGGACGCCGTCAGCAGCTCCTGGCCGTCGAGCGTGATGCTGCCGGAGATCTGCGCGGTCTCCGGGTTGTGCAGGCCGAGCACGGCCAGGTTGGTCACCGACTTGCCGGAGCCGGACTCGCCCACGATGCCCAGCGTGCTGCCCCGTTCGACCTCGAAGGAGAGCCCGCCCACGGCGTGCACGACGCCGTCCTCGGTGTGGAAGTCGACGGTGAGGTCGTTGACTTCGAGATACATCAGCTCAGCCTCACGCGGGGGTCGATGACGGCGTACAGGGAGTCGACGACCACGTTCATCAGCACGATCGCGCCGGCCGCGAGCACCACCGTGGCCATCAGCGTCGGCAGGTCGGAGTAGTCGACCGCGCGCACCGCCAGCCGCCCGATGCCCTGCAGGCCGAACGTGGTCTCGGTGATGATCGCGCCGCCGATGAGCGTGCCCAGGTCGACACCGAAGATCGTGATGACCGGGGTGAGCGTTCCGCGCAGCGCGAACCGCAGCACCACGCTCCGCCCCGACATGCCCTTGGCCCTGGCCGTGCGGACGTAGTCCTCGTTGAGGTTCTCCACCATGGTGGAGCGGGTGATGCGGGTGTAGTTCGCGGTGAAGATGAGCGCCAGGACCAGCCAGGGCAGCAACAGCCCGTTGAACCAGCCGAGCGGATCTTCCGTGATCGGCACGTACTTGGGCTGGGAGAAGACCTGTGTCTGGTAGACGAACAGGTACATGGCCAGGGTGCCGACGAAGTAGATCTGCACCGACGCGCCGATCAGCGACGCCACGCTGGCGACCTTGTCGAGCGGCTTGCCCTGACGCAGCGCGGCGACGATGCCGGTGGCCACGCCGAAGATCAGGAAGATCACCGCGGCGCCGAGCGTGAGCGCGATCGTGACCGGCATCCGGTCCATGATCGTCTCGAACACCGGGGCCTTGTTGACGAACGAGAAGCCGAGACAGGGCGCCGGGCAGTGGCCGAGGCCCTCGTAGTCACGGCCGACGAAGATTCCGGACAGCCATGACACGAACTGCACCAGGAGCGGCTGGTCGATGCCCAGGTTGCGGCGGGCCTGCTCCAGCGTCTCCGGCGGGCACACCTTGCCGCAGGCCAGCCGGGCCGGGTCCGCGGGAATCGCGTAGAACAGGAAGAAGGTCACCGCCGAGATGACCAGCAGGATGACCGCCGCTCCCAGCACGCGGCGGATGAGGAATCGAAGCACGAGATCTCCAAGAGGGTGCCCCGGGCGCCCGCACGGACGCCCGGGGCGGTGGCACTACGGCTTCACGAAGATGGTGTTCGGGGAGACCACCCACATCTGCGGGTCGATCTCGGCGCCGCCCACCTTCGAACCGTGCAGCGTGGTCGCGATCCGGTTCTCGGCGACGACCAGCGGCGCGTGCTTCTCCTGGATCTCCTTGTCCAGCGCCATCCAGGCGGCGTTGGCCGCGTCGATGTCCGGGTTCTCGGAGATCTCCTTCATCTTCGCGTCCAGCTCAGGGTCGCGAAGGTGCGTCATGTTCTGGCCGCCGTCGCTGACCGGGCCGAAGATGATCGGCATGACCGTCGAGCCCGACGGCCAGTCGGAGCCCCAGCCGCCCCAGTACAGGTCGAACTCGTTCTTGGTCTGGCTGATCGAGTCGTAGTACGTCTTGCGGTCCAGCGGCTTGGTCACGACCTTGATGCCGGCCTTCTCCAGGGCGTTCTTGATCACGACGGTGATCTGCTCCTGGGTGGGCGTCTGGTTGTACGCGTAGACGATGGTGGGGTTCGGGTCGCTCGACTCGGCCAGCAGCTGCTTGGCCTTCTCGATGTCGCCCTCGGGCTTGGCCGTCTTGCCGTACAGGTCGTACGACTCGTACCCGACCGTGGTGTTCTCGTTCAGGATCGTCGTCGGCAGCGCCGCGGCGGCCGGGCCGCCCATCGTCTGCTGGATCTGCTTCGACGGCCACGCGTGGTTGATCGCCTGGCGGACCTTGATGTCCTTCACCCGGTCGAGGTTGAAGTAGTAGTAGTTGCCGTACGGCGAGGGGCTGACCATGCGGCGGTCGGCCAGGCTCTGGTCCTGCAGCACCTGCTGCAGCCGCTCCGGCGGCGTCGTCGCGTAGAAGGTGAACGCCTGCTGGTCAGGGCCGTTGTCCGCGATGAAGCGGTCGGTGATCTGCAGGGCCTCCTGGCCGAACTCCAGCTTCCAGGTGTCCGGGTAGGCGCCGCGGATCGGGTCGGTGGCGGCGTCCCAGTGCGGGTTGCGCTCCAGCTCCATCGACTTGTCGACGGTGTGCGACTTGATGATGTACGGGCCGGAGGCGACGGGCTCCTTGTCGTACTTCTCCTTGGTGTCCTTGGCCTTGGGCACGATGGCGTAGCCGCCCATGGCGAAGGCGTAGTTGGCGTCGGCGTGCGGCGTCTTGAACTTGAAGACGATCGTCTTGTCGTCCGGGGTCTCGATGGTGTCGAGCCGCTTGCCGTCGTACGGGCCCTCGTAGGCCTTCCGGTAGTCCTCCTCGGTCAGCCACTGCTGGATGTAGGAGGGACCGAAGGTGACGAACGGCGCGAACATCCGCTCGATCGTCCACTTGACGTCCTCGGACGTGATCGCCGAGCCGTCCTGCCACTTCACCCCGTCCTTGAGGGTGAAGGTCCAGGTCTTGCCGCCGTCGGACACCTGGCCCGCGTCCGTGGCGAGGTCGCCGACGAGCTTGTACTCGCCCTTGGCGACCCGCTTGTACCCGGTCAGGCCGCGGTGGATGAGCAGGCCGAAGTTGGACTCGGTGTTGACGTAGATCTGCGCCGGGTCCAGGTGGCTGAAGTCGTCGCGGTCGATCATGGTGACCGTGCCGCCCTTGACCACGCCCTCAGGCTCGATGGCCGGGCCCTTCGAGTCCTCGGCCGTGCCCAGGGTGATCACGGCCGGCTTGTACTCCGCCTGCGGCGGCGCCGACTCTCCGGAGCTGGGGGCGGCCGACGGCGCGCCCTGGTTTCCCGGCGCGCAGGCGCCGACCAGGGTCAGCGACGCCGCGGCGAGCACCGCGAGCACCGACCTCGTACGGTGGTTCATCTCTCTCCTCTAGCGCTTGATCTTGGGGTCGAAGGCGTCACGCACGGAATCGCCGAGCAGGTTGAAGGCGATCACGAAGATCAACAACGCGACGCCGGGGAAGATGAGGTACGTGATGTCGTTCTGGTAGACCTGGGTCGCCCGCAGGAACATGCGCCCCCAGTCGGGCACCAGCTCACCCATCCCGACGCCGAGGAACGACAGCCCCGCCTCGGCCGTCACCATGGCGGGCAGCAGCAGCGTCGACTGGATGAGGATCGGCGTCCACAGGTTGGGCAGCAGCTCCTTGAACACGATCCGGGCCGGCGAGGCGCCGGTGACCTTGGCGGCCTCGACGAACTCGCGCTCGCGCAGCGACAGCACGTAACCGCGCAGCAGCCGGGCCAGCCCCGCCCAGCCGAAGGCGCTGAGCATGATCGTGAGCGAGACGGCGCGCAGCCAGATCGGCGTCTCCTCGTCCGGCGGCACCAGCAGGCTCTCCACCACCGGGGTGAACGCGATGATGAAGATCGTCGACGGGAAGGACAGCGTCAGGTCGATGATCCGGCCGATGAAGTAGTCGGTCCTGCCGCCGATGTAGCCGGCCACGATGCCGATCACGATGCCGAGCGCGGTGATGATCAGGGTCGCGGCCAGGGCGATGCCGAGCGACGTCCTGATGCCGTACACCAGTTGCATGAACACGTCCCGGCCGAGGCTCGGCTCCAGCCCGAACCAGTACTCGGAGCTGATGCCGCCGTTGGGCAGGATCGGGTAGCCGTAGTCGTTCAGCAGTCCTGGGATGTCCTGCCCGTACAGGGTGTACGGGTCCTTGCCGTACAGCCACGAGATCACGGGCGCGAAGATCGCCACCAGGAAGAAGAAGATGACGATCACCGCGGAGGTGACGCCGACGCGGTCGCGGCGGAAGCGCGTCCACATCAGCCGGCCGGGTGACCGGCCGGCGGTGTCCTGGGTTTCGGTCACGGACGTCGCGTCGGTGGTGATCGCGGTGGACGTCGGTGTCGTCATGTGGTCGGGGTCCCTCAGCACGTACGAAATCCGGAAATTCCGGGCCACAGGCGACGTTCTCAGGTCATCTCACTCTGTGACAATGCCTCCACGGTTTTTCGTAAGTTTGTTGTAAAAAATAGACTTTGTCGTATTCGCAAAGTCATTGACCTGCCATATCGCCGGATGCAAGAATCAGAACCGTTTATACGCTCAGTAATCACGGAATCGCGGCACAACCACGACAGTCCTGTGACATAGCCCCCGGCCCTGGCGGGTAGGCCCTTACTCATGGAAGACCACGGGCTGTTCGGGCCGGAGTCCGTGACGTGGCGGGTGATGGGTGAGCCGATTCTGCTGGTCGGCGGGTTCCGCGCGCTTCTCATGCAGAGCCTTCACCCGCGCGCGATGCGCGGCGTCATACAGAACTCCGCCTTCATGAATCCCGACGAGGCGTGGTCGCGTTTCGTCCGGACCACAGAATTCGTCCGCGTGCGCACGTACGGGACCCGAGCCGAAGTCGAGCAGGCCGGCCGCCGCGTACGCAAGATCCACGCCACGCTCACAGGCTGTGACCCCGACACCGGCGAGCGGTTCCGGCTCGACGAGCCCGCGTCGCTGCGCTGGGTGCACGTCGGCGAGGTCGACTCCTACCTGACGGTGGCCCGCCGGGCGGGCGTGCGGCTCAGCGACGCCGACGCCGACGCGTTCGTCGCCGAGTGGCGGCGCGCCGCCGAGGTCGTCGGCCTGGACCCGCTGAGCGTGCCCGGCTCGGTCGGCGGGCTGCGCGCCTACATCGAGGCCGCCCGCCCGGGGCTGCGGCTCGTCCCCGAGGCCGCGAACCCGCTCCTGGCGTCCCTGCACACGCCGCTGCCCGGCCTGCTCGCCACGCTGCGGCCGGTGGTGCCGGCCCTGACCGTCCTCGCCTTCGCCACGCTGCCGCGCTGGGCCAGGCGGATGTACGGGCTGCCCGCCACGCCGGTCGGCGACCTGTGGGCGACCGCCACGCTGCGGGCCCTGCACGCGGGCATCGGCCTGGTGCCCGCGAACGTCCGCTACAGCCCCGACGCCCGCCGCGCCCGCAAGCTCATGGCCGCCTGAGCCGATCACGGGGAGGCCCCGGTCGCGCGCATGAATTCGGACATGGCACACTGGGATGGACAGAGCTAGCGTGCTCCGGGGTCGGTGAAAGTCCGAACCGGCGGTGACAGTCCGCGACCCGGCCGATGCCATCGGCCGGTTGACCCGGTGAAATTCCGGGACCGACGGTGAAAGTCCGGATGGGAGGCAGCACGCGGGTGCCCGGCATTGCGCCGGGTGCCCCACGGTGCGTTCGCGTACCGTGTTCGACCCCCCGGGGCCCGCCACGGCTTGGAGCTACTGGCGAGTAGGAGGCCCCCGGTGGCGGGATCCCCGCAGGACGCGGTCCACATGGCGCGCGCCGTCGAGCTGGCCGCCCGCGGTCACGGTCACACCAGCCCCAACCCCGTCGTGGGCTGCGTCGTGCTCGACGCCGCCGGCCGGGTCGCGGGGGAGGGGTTCCACGCGTACGCGGGAGGGCCGCACGCCGAGGTCGCAGCCCTGCGCGAGGCGGGGGAGCGGGCCAGGGGCGGCACCGCTTACGTCACCCTCGAACCCTGCGACCACACCGGCCGGACGGGCCCGTGCAGCGGCGCGCTGCTGGAGGCGGGCGTGGCCCGCGTCGTCCACGCGGTCGCCGACCCCAACCCGAAGGCCGCCGGCGGCGCCGGGCGGCTGCGCGCGGCCGGGGTCGCCGTGACGGCCGGGGTGCTGGCCGAGGAGGCGGAGCGGGTCAACGCCGAGTGGCTGACCTGGGCCAGGCTCGGCCGCCCGCACGTGACGTGGAAGTTCGCCGCCACCCTCGACGGCCGCTCGGCCGCCGCCGACGGCACCAGCCAGTGGATCACCTCTCCCGAGGCCAGGGCCGACGTGCACCGGCTGCGCGCCCGCAGCGACGCGATCGTGGCCGGCATCGGCACCGTGCTGGCCGACGACTCCCGGCTCACCGCCAGGCCGGCCCTGGCCGAGGGCCGCCCGCTGCGCGTGGTCGTCGACCCGGACGCCAGGACGCCGGCCACCGCGCGGGTGCTCGACGGCGCGGCCCCCACGCTCGTCGCCGTGGCCGCCGACACCGTCACGACCCTCGGCGCCGACCTGCTGCGCGTGCCCCGCGACGGCCGCGGCCTCGACCTGCACGCCCTGCTCAAGGAGCTCGCCGCCCGCGAGGTGGTCAGCGTGTTCCTGGAGGGCGGCCCCACGCTGGCCGGGGCGTTCCTGGCCCGCGGGCTGGTCGACCGGGTCGTCGCCTACGTCGCGCCCGCCCTCCTCGGCGCCGGCGCCGCCGCGCTGGGCGAGGCCGGAGTGCGCACCATCGGCGAGGCGCACCGCCTGATCTTCGACGAGGTTTCCCCCATCGGGCCGGACGTGCGCCTCGTCGCACGCCCCGCGCCCCCGCACCCCCGCAGGGAGAAGTGAATGTTCACCGGAATCATCGAGGAGAAGGGCGAGGTCGTCGCCGTCGAGGCGGCCGGCGGCGGCGCCAGGATGTCCGTACGCGGCCCCGTGGTCACCTCCGACGCCCGTCACGGCGACTCGATCGCCGTCAACGGCGTCTGCCTCACGGTCGTGGACGTGCGCGGCGACGTCTTCACCGTGGACGTGATGAAGGAGTCGCTCGACCGCAGCTCGCTCGGCGCCCTGTCGGAGGGCGGGGCGGTCAACCTGGAGCGCGCGGTCCGGGCCGACCAGCGGCTCGGCGGCCACATCGTGCAGGGCCACGTCGACGGCACCGCCGAACTGCTGTCCAGGGAGCCCGGCGACAACTGGGACGACCTGCGCTTCGGCCTGCCCGCGTCCCTGAGCAGGTACGTCGCGGAGAAGGGCTCGATCGCCGTCGACGGAATCAGCCTGACGGTGACGACTGTTGACGACGGAAGCTTCGGCGTGAGCCTCATCCCGACCACGCTCAAGCTGACCACCCTGGGCGAGCGCCGGGTGGGCGACCTGGTGAACCTCGAGGTCGACGTGATCGCGAAGTACGTGGAGAGGCTGGTGGGCGCCCGATGAGCTGGGCGGACGCATCGATCGACATCTTCGGCCTGCCCGTGAGGTGGACCGACCTGATCGGCAACATCTGCGCGCTGGCGACCGTGGTGTTCGCCATGCGCAAGTCCATCTGGACCTGGCCGGTGCAGTTCACCGGCGCCGTCCTGCTCTTCGCCGCCTCCATCAGCGCGCACGTCACCGGCAACGCGCTCAAGCAGGCCCTGTTCGGCCTGCTGGCGATCTACGGCTGGTGGAAGTGGCGCCAGGGCACCCAGCAGCACGAGCTGGCCGTGCGGCCCGCGACCGGGCGCGAGCGGCTCGTGCTGATCACCGCGGCCGTGCTCGGCACGATCGTGGTGGCGGCGCTGTTCAAGACGTTCAACCTGTCGTGGTACCCGGACGCCCCGCTGGCCGTGGTGGCCGCGGACGCCTACATCTTCGTCGGCGGCGCGGTCGCCACCTGGGCGCAGGGCCGGGCGCTGGTCGACTTCTGGATCGTCTGGGTGGCCGTCGACCTCGTGGGCGTGCCGGTCGCGTTCAACTCCGGGCTGTACGTCTCGGGCGCGGTGTACGCGATCTTCTTCGTGATGGTGCTGGTCGGGTTCGTCAAGTGGCTGCGCGAGTACCGCGCCTCCGCTCCGGCCGTGGCGGTGGCGTCATGACCGGGGGCATCCTCGACCAGGTCGAGCGGGCGATCGAGGACATCAGGGCGGGCCGGCCCGTCGTGGTCGTCGACGACGAGAACCGCGAGAACGAGGGCGACATCATCTTCGCCGCGGCCAGGGCCACGCCCGAACTGCTCACCTTCACCATCAGGCACACCAGCGGCGTCATCTGCGTGCCGATGGAGGGCCGCGAGCTCGACCGGCTCGGCCTGCCGCTCATGGTCCACCAGAACCGCGAGCGGCTGCGCACCGCGTACACGATCAGCGTCGACGCCCGCGACGGCGTCACGACCGGCATCTCGGCCGCCGACCGGGCCAGGACGATCCGGGCGCTCGCCGACTCCGCGACCGAGCCGTACGAGCTGGTACGTCCCGGCCACGTCTTCCCGCTGCGCTACCACGAGGGCGGCGTGCTGGTCAGGCGCGGCCACACCGAGGCGGCCGTCGACCTGGCCAGGCTCGCCGGGCTCAGCCCCGCGGGCGTGCTGGCCGAGGTGGTCAACGACGACGGCACCATGGCCAGGCTGCCCGAGCTGCGCGTCTTCGCCGACGAGCACGACCTCGCGCTCATCTCCATCGAGCAGCTCGCCGACTACCGGCGGCGCACCGAGAGCATGGTCACCCGGGTCGCCGAGACCAACCTGCCCAACGCGTACGGGATGTGGCGGGCGTACGGCTACTCCAGCTCCATCGACGGCGGCGAGCACGTGGCGCTGGTCTTCGGCGACCTCGGCGACGGCGAGAACGTCCTGGTCCGCGCCCACTCCGAGTGCCTGACCGGCGACGTGTTCGGCTCGCTGCGCTGCGACTGCGGGGTGCAGCTCGACCACGCCATGGCCGGCATCGCGGCCGAGGGCCGCGGCGTGGTCGTCTACCTGCGCGGACACGAGGGCCGCGGCATCGGGCTGCTGGCCAAGCTGCGCGCCTACAGCCTCCAGGACGCCGGGGTCGACACCGTCGACGCCAACGTCGAGCTGGGGCTGCCGATCGACGCCCGCGAGTTCTCCAACGCCGCCCAGATCCTCGCCGACCTGGGGGTCAAGGGGGTGCGGCTGCTCACCAACAACCCGGTCAAGGTCACGGGCATGGACGGCTACGGCATCAAGGTGCTCGGCCGCGAGCCGATGCCCGTCGCGGTGAACCCGTACAACGCCCGCTACCTGCAGGCCAAGCGCGACCGGCTGGGCCATTCCATCGAACACTCGGACATCGACGGCACCCAGGAGGCCTCATGAGCGGCGAAGGACGTCCCGCGATCACCACGGCGCCCGACGCCTCCGGGCTGACCGTCGGGGTGGTGGCCGCGAGCTGGCACGCCGACATCACCGACCGGCTGGTGGACCGGGCGGTGCGGGCCTGTGAGGACGCCGGCGCCACCGCCACCGTGGTGCGGGTGCCCGGCTCGCTCGAACTCCCGGTGGTCGCCCAGGCGCTGGCCCGCCGCTGCGACGCGGTGGTGGCGCTGGGCGCGGTCATCCGCGGCGAGACGGCCCACTTCGACTACGTGTGCGACTCGGTCACGGCCGGGCTGACCAGGGTCTCGCTCGACGAACGCACCCCGGTCGGCAACGGCGTGCTCACCTGCGAGAACCTTGGCCAGGCGCTGGACCGATCGGGGCTGCCGGACAGCAAGGAGGACAAAGGCTACGAGTCCGCGATCGCCGCGCTGGAGACCGCACTCCTCCTGCGGACCCTCGGCTGACCTGCGGTACATTCTCGACCGTGCCTGAGCTCGTGCCACCTCCCCCGCTGCCCGTCGTCTGGCGCCCGCGCCGGGGGAGGATCGTCGCCTACACCTTCGCCACCCTGATCGTGCTCGGCGCGGTGGTGATGGCGATCCTCATCGCCCCGCCGTTCCAGCTGGCCGACCGCATCGCGATCGTCGCGTTCGGCTGCGCGGTGGCGTTCGTGCTCCACCTGCTCGGCCGGGTGCGGGTGGAGGCCGACGACGAGGGCGTCACCCTGGTCAACGCGGCCCGCACCCACCGCTACACCTGGCCCGAGGTCCTCGACGTGACCTTCGTGCAGGGCGACCCGTGGCCCCGTGTCGACTTCTCCGACGGCCGGACGATCGGCGCGATGGGCATCCAGGGTTCAGAGAAGCCCGCGGCCCGCCGCGCCATCGCCGAGCTCACCGCCCTCATCCACGACCGCGGCGAGGCCCGCGAAGACTGACGTGAGACCTCACTTCACGTCATAGAGGGCGTCGATTATCAGGAAAACGGTGTGACCCGTAGCCTGAAAGCGTGCGTCGGCGGACAATGAGGGCGATGGACATCGAGTCGCCGGAAAAGCTCATCGAGCTGCTCGACCGGCATGCGTATCTGGCCGACGAAGGTCTGGCCACGGCCGCGTTCCTGGCGCTGCGGATGCGGCGGCCGCTGTTCCTGGAAGGGGAGGCGGGCGTCGGGAAGACCGAGCTGGCCAAGACCCTGGCCGGACTGCTCGGGGCGCCGCTGATCCGGCTGCAGTGCTACGAAGGGCTGGACGCCGCGCAGGCCCTGTACGACTGGGACTTCGCCCGGCAGCTGCTGCACCTGAAGGCGGCAGAGGTCGCCGGCGTGACCGACGTGCGGCGGCTCGAAGGGGAGATCTACGAGCGGCGCTTCCTCATCGCGCGGCCGCTGCTCAAGGCGCTGGAGACGCAGCCGAGCGTGCTGCTGGTCGACGAGATCGACCGGGCCGACGACGAGTTCGAGGCGTTCCTGCTGGAGGTGCTCTCCGACTTCACCATCTCCGTCCCGGAGCTCGGCACGATCAGGGCGGAGTCGCCGCCGGTCGTGGTGGTGACCTCCAACCGGACGCGGGAGGTGCACGACGCGCTCAAGCGCCGCTGCCTCTACCACTGGCTGGAGCATCCGAGCTTCGAGCGGGAGGTGGCGATCCTGCTGCGCCGCCTGCCCGCCTGCACCGAGACACTGGCCCGGCAGGTCGCCGGGGCCGCCGAGCGGCTGCGCGGGGCCGACCTGGTCAAGCCGCCGGGCATCGCCGAGACCCTCGACTGGACCGAGGCGCTGCTGACGCTCGGCGCCGACGAGCTCGACCCTGGCCGGGCGGCCGCCACGCTGGGCGCCGCGCTCAAGTACCGGGAGGACGTCGAACGCGTCCTGGGCAACGGGCTGCTCCGACATGACTGATTTGGCCGCCACGATGACCGGGTTCGCCCGTACCCTCAGGGCGGCCGGGGTCGCGGCCGACCACGAGCGCACCCAGGGCTTCCTGCGCGCGCTGGAGCAGCTGGACATCGCGGTCCCCGGCGACGTCTACTGGGCGGGCCGCCTCACGCTCTGCGCCGGCCCCGACGACCTGCCCCGCTACGACCGTTGCTTCCACGCGTACTTCGGCGGCGCCAAGGCCACCACCGCCCCGGCCGCCGTCACCTCCGTCACCCGCTACACCGCGGCGGGCGAGAGCGCGGAGGGCGGGCGCGAGGGCGAGGCCGCGCCCGCCACCGCCAGCAGCACCGAGGTCCTGCGCCACCGGGACGTCGCCAGGCTCACCGAGGCCGAGCGCGCCGAGGTGCACCGGATGCTGACCATGCTCAGGGCCAGGCGGGCCACACGCCGCTCGCGCCGGTACGAGAGCGCCCACCGTGGCGTGCTCGACCAGCGCCGCACCATCCGCGACGCGCTCAGGAAGGGCGAGGTGGCCAGGCTGCGGCGCCGCCGGCACACCACCAGGCCGCGCCGCGTCGTGCTCTTCGTCGACGTGAGCGGCTCGATGTCGCCGTACGCCGAGACGCTGCTGCGGTTCGCGCACGCCCTGGTGCGCAGCGAGCCGCGGGCCACCCGCGTGTTCTCGGTCGGCACCCGGCTCACCGCCGTCACCGCCGAGCTGCGCCACCGCGACCCGGGCACCGCGCTCGACGCGGTGTCGCGGGCCATCCCCGACTGGAGCGGCGGCACCCGGCTGGGGGAGGAGCTGAAGGAGTTCCTGTCCCGGCACAGCGCGCGCGGCGCGACCGTGGTCATCGCCTCCGACGGCTGGGAACGGGGCGACCCCGAACTGCTGCGCGCCCAGATGGCCCGGCTGGCCCGGCAGGCGCACCGGGTGATCTGGGTCAACCCACACAAGGGGTACGAGGACTACCAGCCGCTCACCGGCGGCATGCGGGCCGCCCTGCCCTACCTCGACGCCCTGGTGGCCGGGCACAGCCTGGCCGCCTACGAGGAACTCACCGAAAGGCTCGCCCATGCGTGACGTGCTCCCGGAGATCATGCGCTGGTGGAGGTCGGGGCTCGAGTTCGGGCTCGCGACGGTGGTCGGCACGTTCAACAGCGCGCCCAGGCCACCGGGCGCCGCCATGGCGGTGCGCGGCGACGAGGTGGTCGGCAGCGTGTCCGGCGGATGCGTCGAGGGCGCCGTGTTCGAGCTCGCCACCGAGACCCGCCGCCCGGTGCTGCAGAGGTACGGGGTCAGCGACGACGACGCGTTCGCCGTCGGGCTCACCTGCGGCGGCATCATCGACATCTTCGTCGAGCCGATCTCCCGCGACACCTTCCCCGAGCTGGGCGACGTGGCCGCCTCGATCGAGGAGCACGAGCCGGTCGCCGTCGCCACCGTCCTCTCCGGCCCCGGCGAGGTCGGCGCCCGCCGGATCATCTGGCCCGGCCGCTCCTCCGGCTCGCTCGGCCCCGGCCGCCTCGACGACGCGGTGGACGACGACGCCCGCGGCATGCTCGCCCAGGGGCTGACCGGCATCCGCCACTACGGCGGCGAGGGCGAGCGGCGGCTGGACGACCTGGCCGTGTTCGTGCACTCGTTCGCGCCGCCGCCGCGCATGCTGGTGTTCGGCGCGATCGACTTCGCCGCGGCCGTCGCCCGGGTCGGCAAGTTCCTCGGCTACCACGTCACCGTGTGCGACGCCCGGCCCGTCTTCGCCACCCCCAAGCGCTTCCCCGACGCCGACGAGGTCGTGGTCAAGTGGCCGCACGACTATCTGGCCTCCGTCTCGGTGGACGAGCGCACCGTGATCTGCGTGCTCACCCATGATCCCAAGTTCGACGTGCCGCTGCTGGAGGTGGCGCTGCGCACCCCCGCCGGGTACGTGGGCGCCATGGGTTCGCGGCGCACCCACGAGGACCGGCTGGACCGGTTGCGCGAGGCCGGGATGACCGGCGAGGAGCTGGCCCGGCTGCGCTCGCCCATCGGGCTGGACCTGGGGGCGCGCACTCCGGAGGAGACGGCCGTCTCCATCGCCGCCGAGCTGATCCAGCTCCGCTGGGGCGGGTCCGGCCGGCCGCTGTCGACCACCCGGGGCCGCATCCACCACGACGGGTAGGGGACGGCCATATGAAGGGGAGCGGGGTGGCGGGGCTGCTGCTCGCGGCCGGCGAGGGCTCCCGGCTGGGCAGGCCGAAGGCGCTGCTGGAGCTGGCCGGGGAGCGGCTGGTCGACCGGGGGGTGCGGCTGCTGGAGGAGGGCGGCTGCCACCCGGTCGTGGTGGTGCTCGGGGCGGCGACCGTGCAGGTGCGGGGGGCGGTGGCCGTGCGCAACCCGGACTGGCGGTCCGGCATGGGGTCCTCCCTGCGGGCCGGCCTGGCGGCGCTGCCCGCCGAGTCGCGGGCCGTGGTGATCGCGCTGGTGGACCAGCCGCTGGTGCGGGCCGAGGCGGTGCGCGCGCTGATCGCCTCCGGCGCCGGGGTGGCCGTCGCCACGTACGGCGGCCGGCGCAGGAACCCGGTGCTGATCGAGCGCCGCCACTTCGCCGAGGTCGCCGCCCTGGCCCGCGGCGACGTGGGCGCCCGCCCGTTCCTGGCCGCCCATCCGGAGCTGGTGACCGAGGTGCCGTGCGCCGGCGACCCCGCCGACATCGACACCCCCGGCGATCTGGCCAGGCTGGAGCCTCGGCTGCTGGAACCTGAGTGAGCGGCCGCGGTCGCGTCGTCGTCAGAGGCGGAACGAGGCGACGGCGGCCCGGTGGTCGCTGCCGGTGGCCGGGGCCACCTCGGCCCGCGTGGCGGTCATCCCGCGGAACAGGATGTGGTCCGGCCGCGTCACCGGGAACCCGGCCGGCCAGGTGAACCCGAACCCGTCGCCCGCGACCTCCTGCGCGTCGGTCAGCGGCGGCGTCAGCCCGCGCATGCCCCGGTCGGTGGTGGCCGTGTTGAGGTCGCCCAGCAGCAGGATCCGCTTGCTGCCGTCGCGGTCGATCAGCTTGCGCGCCTGCGCCAGCGAGGCGTCCCTGGAGGTGGTCTCGCCCGGCCGCGCCGAGGCGAGGTGCATCACGTACACGGTCACGTCGCCCTTGGGGGTCCGCACGGTCGCGCGCAGGGCGCGCACCCAGCCCATGCCGACGTCCAGCGGGCGCTCGCGGCTGATCGGGTAGCGGCTCCACAGGCCGACGGTGCTCACCGCGTAACGGTGCTCGAACATCCGGTTGAGCTGCTTGGCCGCCGGGCCGCCCGGGGTGAGCTCCTGCGCCGCCAGCAGGTCGAGGTCCTCGGCGACGGCGCGTACGGCCTCGCCCGAGGCGTCGTTGCGCACGCCCACGTTCACCGTGCCGACCGCCAGGTCGCTCGGCCCGCCGGGCGGGGTGCGCAGCAGCGCGGGACCGAACATGACGCCCCACACGGCCGCCGGAGCCAGCACGGCGCCGACGGCCGCGGTGGAGCGGGCCAGGGCCGCGCCCAGCAGCAGGACCGGCACGGCCAGGCCCAGCCACGGCAGCAGGCTCTCCATGACCGTCGTGAAACCGCCCAGGGCCGGCACGTAGCGGTGTCCGGCCAGGACCACGGCGAGGACGGCGGACACGACGACGACGACGCGCTTCAGCACTCTGACCAAGGTAGCCCCTCGCTGGCTCCAGCGCGGACACGCTAACCTGACGGCATCGGAACGGAACATCATTCTGTGGTGGGAGCGGGCATGCGGATCGGAATGACACTGGGCTACTCCGGGGGATTCAAGGAGACGGTGGGAGAGCTCGCCGACTACGAGAAGGCCGGGCTCGACATCGTCTTCGTCGCGGAGGCCTACAGCTTCGACGCGGTCAGCCAGATGGGATACATCGCGGCCGTCACCGAGCGGCTGCAGATCGCCTCCGGCATCCTGCCGATCTACTCGCGCACGCCCGCCCTGATGGCCATGACGGCCGCGGGCCTCGACTACATCTCCGACGGCCGCTTCACCCTCGGCCTCGGCTCCTCCGGCCCGCAGGTCATCGAGGGCTTCCACGGCGTGCCCTACACCGCCCCGATCGGCCGCACCCGCGAGGTCATCGAGATCTGCCGCAAGGTGTGGCGGCGCGAGCGCCTGCAGTACGACGGCCGCCACTACACCCTGCCGCTGCCGCCCGACCAGGGCACCGGCCTGGGCAAGCCCCTCAAGATCATCAACCACCCGGTACGTTCCCGCATCCCGATCGTGCTCGCCGCCATCGGCCCCAAGAACGTCGAGCTGGCCGCCGAGCTGGCCGAAGGCTGGGAGCCGATCTTCTACGTGCCGGAGAAGGCCGCCGACGTGTGGGGCGCCGCGCTGGCCGCCGGCAAGGCCAGGCGCGACCCCGAGCTGGGCGAGCTGGACGTGGTCGCCCAGGCGTCCCTCTACATCGGCGACGACGCCGACGGCCTGCTGGACCTCGGCCGGCCGATGGCCGCCCTCTACATCGGCGGCATGGGCGCCAAGGGCAAGAACTTCTACAACAACCTCGCCAGGCGCTACGGCTACGAGAAGGAGGCCGAGCAGATCCAGGAGCTCTACCTCGACGGCAAGAAGGACGAGGCGGCGGCGCTGGTGCCGCGCGAGCTGCTGGAGAAGATGTCGCTGATCGGCGACGAGGCCTACGTCCGCGACCGGATGCAGGCGATGAAGGAGTCCGGCGTCACCACGCTGAACGTCACCCCGCTCGGCCGCACCCATGAGGAGCGCGTCCGCCTGATCGAGACCATCAAGGACATCGCCTCCTGATCACCACCGCACCGGTACGCACCCGTCGAAACGCCCGTCTTCCCCGTGCTGGAGGAGGCGGGCGTTTCCGTTGGGGCCTAAGGTTGGTCGAAAACTGAAGTTTGAGCATTGGCGGAGATATGTCCGACGCGACGCCGTCCCTGGTCGCCGGGCGGTACCGGCTTGATGAGCGCATCGGCAGCGGTTCGATGGGCGAGGTGTGGCGGGGGTACGACACCCGCGCCGACTGGACCGTGGCTGTGAAGATGCTGGGAGCCAAGGCGGTTGGGGCGGCCACCAGGGAGGTGCTGCGCCAGCACGCCCAGGCCGTGGCCCGGGTGATCCATCCCAACGTCGCCATGGTGCTGGACGTGGGGGAGCACGAAGGGTCCCCGTTCCTGGTGACGGAGTTCCTCACCGGGCCGAGCCTCGGCGAGGAGCTCGCCGGGCGCGGGCCGCTCAAGGTGGTGGAGGTGTGCGACCTGGCCGGGCAGGCCGCGGCCGGCCTGGACGCGGCGCACCGCGCGGGCCTGGTGCACGGCAAGGTCGGGCCCGACAGCTTCCGGATGGCCGGCAGCGGCGTGCTCAAGGTCGTCGGGTTCGGCCTGACGGGCCGCCCCGGCGGCGACCCCCGCTACCAGGCGCCCGAGCGGCTCGCCGGAGGCGACGGGCAGGCGTCGGCCGACCTGTACGGGCTCGGCGCGGTCTGCTACGAGCTGCTCACCGGCCAGGCGCCCGCCAGGGAGGGCGCGATCGCGCCGCCCAGTACCCTGCGCCAGGGCGTGCCCGCCGAGCTGGACCGGTTACTGCTCGCCATGCTCGACCCCGAGCCCGCCAAGCGGCCCGCCAGCGGCGAGGCGGTGCGCCGCGCGCTGGCCGTCATCGCCAGGCCCAGGGCCGCCGCGCCCGCGCCATCCGCCCCCGCCGCGACCCCGGCCGCGCGGGCCGGGGACACCGCGATCTACGACGCGTCCGAGCTGGCGCCGCCCCCGCCGTCCGGCCGCGAGAACCGCCGCCTGTTCGTCCAGGCCGGCGTGGCCCTCGCGGCCATCGTGGCGGTCACCATAGTCATGATCTTCCTGGCGAGCGGGGACGAGGACCCGCCAGAGGCCGCCCCCACCACGCAGGCCACCGGCGAGGCGCCGCCCTCACCGACCCCCACGCCGACCCCGACCCCCACGCCCACTTTCACGGCCGAGCCGGAGCCCACCGAGCTCCGCGGCACCGACGCCCTGCCCATCCCGAAGGGCACCGTCGGCCAGTCGGTCCCGCCGGGCGGCTGGGAGACCTGGGTGAGGAGGTTCGACGAGGCGGTCAATGGCCAGATGGCCGTGGACGGCATGGACCCTCGTGTGGCGGGCAAGGCTCAGGACCGGCTCGGGAAAGCCGGGCGGAAGTTCGCCGAGGGCGACGAGAGGGGCGGCGTCAAGGAGGTCACCCACGTCATCCGCGACCTGCGCAAGGCACGGGACAAGCGCGAGATCGACCTGTCCGGCCCGCTGGCCGACTGGCTCAACGACTGGCAGATCTAGCGGATAGTGGACCAACCGGAGATCCGCGTACATTAAGCGCGTGACCGTCAACTACGCACAGCGGCGAGCTCGGCTCGCGGCCCTGCTGCCCGCCCACGAGGTCGACGCCATGCTGGTCACCTCGACCGTCAACGTCCGCTACCTCACGGGACTCGTCAGCTCCAACGCCGCCGCCCTGATCAAGGCCGACGGCTCGGCGCTGCTGGTGACGGACAACCGCTACATCGAGAAGACGCACGGCCTCGACGTCCAGGCGGTCGAGGCCGCCGACGTGGCCGGGGAGCTCGCCGCCCCAGGCGTCGGCATCGAGGCCGCCCACATGAGCGTCGCCACCTACGAGCGGCTCGGGCCCGGGCTCGTGCCGCTCGGCCCGCTCGTCGAAGGGCTGCGCGCGGTCAAGGACGACGACGAGCTGGAGCTCCTCCGTACCGCCTGCGCCATCACCGACCAGGCCTTCGCCGACGTGCTGCACACCATCCGCCCCGGCGTCACCGAGCGCGACGTGGCCCGCCTCCTCGAAGCCCGCATGATCGAGCTCGGCGCCGCCAAGCCCGCCTTCGACACCATCGTCGCCGCAGGCCCGAACGGCGCCATCCCGCACCACGCCCCCACCGACCGCGAGCTGCGCTCCGGCGAGCTGGTCACCATCGACTTCGGCGCCGCCTACCAGGGCTACCACGCCGACATGACCCGCACCGTCTGCCTGGGCCCGCCCGCCGACTGGCAGAGCGAGGTCTACGACCTGGTCGCCGAGGCCCAGCGGGCCGGCCGGCACGCCGTCACCCCCGGCGCCACCGCCAAGGAGGTCGACGCCGCCGCCCGCTCCCTCATCGCCGCCGCGGGCCACGGCGACCATTTCCGGCACGGCCTCGGCCACGGCGTCGGGCTCGAGATCCATGAGGAGCCGTTCCTGGGCCCCGCACGTACCGGTAGACTTGAGGATCGAGTTCCGATCACCGTGGAGCCGGGGATCTACCTCCCGGGCCGGGGCGGTGTTCGCATCGAGGACACCCTCGTCACACGACAGGGCGAGCCGGAACTTTTCACCAAGACGACCAAGGAGCTGCTCGTCCTTTAGAGCGGCCACACGCGGGAGAGAACGAGTGGCGACAACCAACGACCTCAAGAACGGCATGGTGCTGAAGCTCGACGGTGGCGAGCTGTGGTCCGTTGTCGAGTTCCAGCACGTCAAGCCGGGCAAGGGCGGCGCGTTCGTGCGCACCAAGCTCAAGAACGTGCTCTCCGGCAAGGTCCT
Organism: Nonomuraea harbinensis; assembly: GCF_019396385.1. GTDB lineage: Bacteria > Actinomycetota > Actinomycetes > Streptosporangiales > Streptosporangiaceae > Nonomuraea > Nonomuraea ferruginea. The sequence goes on from NZ_JAHKRN010000003.1 coordinate 202,920, forward strand.
CGACAAGACCTTCAACGCCGGCGTCAAGGTCGAGGTGGCCAACGTCGACAAGCGCGAGATGCAATACTCCTACCGCGACGGCGACGACTTCGTGTTCATGGACACCGAGACCTACGACATGGTCAACGTGCCCTCCTCCACCGTCGGCGACGCCGCCAACTACATGCTGGAGAACACCCTGGCCACCGTGGCCTTCCACGAGGGCTCCGCGCTCTACGTCGACCTGCCCGCCGCGGTCGAGCTCACCATCGCCAGCACCGAGCCCGGCCTGCAGGGCGACCGCTCCACCGGCGGCACCAAGCCCGCCACGCTGGAGACCGACGCCGAGATCAAGGTGCCGCTCTTCATCACCACCGGCGAGCGGGTGAAGGTCGACACCCGCACCGGCGAATACCTCGGCCGGGCCTGAGGTGTCGGCACGGGGCAAAGCACGCCGGCGTGCGCTCGACATCCTCTTCGAGGCCGAACTCCGCGGTGAGGATCCGCTGAAGATCCTGGCCGAGCGGGTCGAGCGCCAGGAGCCCCCGGTCAACGAGTACACCTCCACCCTCGTCGAGGGGGTCACCCGCCATCTCGCCCGCATCGACGAGCTGATCACCACCTACTCCGAGGGCTGGACCCTCGAACGCATGCCCGCCGTCGACCGCAACCTCCTGCGCGGCGGCACCTACGAGCTGCTGTGGATGCCCGACGTCCCCGAGGGCGTGGTCATCAGCGAGTGGGTCCACCTGGCCGGCGAGCTGTCCACGGACGAGTCCCCCCAGTTCGTCAACGGGCTGCTGGCGCGTTTCAAGCAGCTCAAGCCCAGCCTGACGCTCTAGCTCCCGTACGGGCCGGTCACGGCGTCCCCCTGACCGGCTCCTCCGCACGGCGAGCCCGCCGCCACATCCAGCTTTCGCGCCGGGCGTAACCCGCACCGCGGCGTCCGCGCCGTGCTAGCGCCGTGCTCGTGCTGGGTGTGAGCCGGCCGCCGTGTCGGTCACGCGCTGGGCGTAACCCCGCCCGGGCCCGAGCGGGCCCCGCCGGTGCCAGCATGGGCGGCGTGCCTCCCGTGCCAGAGCCACGTGGCTGATCGGGTGTTCCGTCCAGCCGCGCTCGGCAACCCCCGGTTCCGCCTGCTGCTGCCCGGCCAGGTGGCCGCGGTCGCGGGCGAGCAGATGTTCGCCGTCGCGATCACCGTCTCCGTCCTCCAGGCGGGTGGTGACGCGGTCGCGCTCGGCCTGGTCCTCGCCGCGCGCGGGGTCACGCTCGTGGTGTTCCTGCCGGTCGGCGGCGTGTGGGCCGACCGGCTGCCGCGGCAGCGGGTCCTGATGGCCGCCTACGGACTCCAGGCCCTCCTGGCGGCGGCTCTCGCCGTGACCGGCACGTTCCCGATCTGGGCGGCGGCCGGGGCCGTGCTGCTGTCGGGGCTGGCCGAGGCGTTCGTCCGCCCCGCCTTCAACGCTCTGCTGCAGGGCCTGCTCGGCGACCACGAGCGCGTCTCCGGCAGGTCGCTGATCAGCGTCGCGATCCGTACCGGCGTCATGGCCGGGCCCGCCGCGGGCGCCGGGGTGATCACCCTGTCCGGCACCGGGGCCGCGTACGGGATCACCGCGATGACCTTCGCCGTCGCGGTCCTGACCCTCTGGCGGGCCGGGGAACCCCGGCGGGAGCCCGCCCGCAGGGCCTCGTTCGTCCAGGACGTCCGCGCCGGCGTCGCCGAGGCGCGGCGGCTCCCGTGGGTGCGCGCCATTCTGATCTTCTCCGCGGTCAACCTCATGTTCGTCATCGCGCCGACGCGAGTCCTGCTGCCGGTCGTGACCACCGCCGCGTTCGGCTCGCCCGCCGTGTACGGGCTGGCGCTCACCTGCTACGGGGCCGGCGGCCTGGCAGGCGGCCTGGTCACGATGGCGTGGCGGCCGCGCGCCCCCGGGGCCGTGGCGCTGACCGCGATCGCCCTCTACGCCGCGGCGCCCCTCTCTCTGGTCCTCGCTCCCTCGCCGGCCGCGATCTTCCTGGCGTTCGCGATCGCCGGGGCGGGGGTGGAGACGTACGCGATCCACTGGGAGGTCGCCCTGCAGCGCGAGATCCCCGAGCACCTGATCGGGCGGATCAGCTCGTTCGCCTGGCTGTGCGGCTTCGGCCTGATGCCGTTCGGGCAGGCGCTGACCGGGCCGCTGGCCGCCCTCGCCGGGCCGGCGGCGGTGCTCGCGTCGGCGGCGGCCGTCATCCTCCTCCTGCCGCCGGCGCTGCTCCTGGTCAGGGGCATGCCGCGATTCCGGGACCCGCCGTGACCGGTTGCCCCGGCGGGACGGGCGGGGCGAGGATCGGGACATGGCCACCGAAGACGACGTGCGCAGGCTGGCGCTCGCGCTGCCCGAGACCGGCGAGAAGAGCATGTACGGCACGCCCGCGTTCTACGTCCGCGGCAAGTGGTTCGCCAGGATGCGGGAGGAACCGGACGTGCTCGCGGTGCCGGTGCCCAGCGAGGAGGAGAAGCTGGAGCTCACCGCCGCCCGGCCCGGGGCGTTCTTCACCACGCCGCACTTCGACGGGTACGCCGTTGTGCTGGTCCGGCTGCCGGAGGTGGACGAGGAGGAGCTGGGCGAACTGCTCACCGACGCGTGGCGGCTGCGCGCCCCCAAGCGGCTGGTGGCCGCCTTCGACGCCTGACGACCCGTACGGGAGCGGTCCAGATCGCAGGGGAGCGGGCGGCACCCGTACGGCGTAGGCTGGGGCGGACCACGAGAAGAGGGAGGCGAGCCGACGTTGCGAGCTGAAGGCGTCACGAGGACCCCGGCGGTGCGGACCGCCGTCGTCTGGGACGCGCTGCGCGAGGTGCTGGCGGAGCTGGCCGGCGCCACCGGGCGCGACGCGCTCGACATCGTCGACGCGGGCGGCGGCACCGGAGGGTTCGCCGTGCCGCTCGCGGCGCTGGGCCACACCGTGACCGTGGTCGATCCCAGCCCCGACTCGCTGGCCGCGCTCGAACGCCGGGCCAAGGAGGCGGGCGTGGAGGTGCGCGGCCTCCAGGGCGACACCGCCGACCTGGGCGAGCTGCTCAGCCCCGGCTGCGCCGACCTGGTGCTCTGCCACAGCGTGCTGGAGTACGTGGAGGATCCCGTCGGCGCCCTGACCGAGATGGCCGGGCTGCTGCGTCCCGGCGGTGCGGTCAGCGTGCTGGCCGCCAACCCGGTGGCCGCCGCCATCCACCGCGCGCTGGCCGGGCAGTTCGACGAGTCCAGGGCCGCGCTGGCCGACCCGCTCGGCAGCTGGGGCGACCGCGACCCCACGCCCCGCCGCTTCACCGGCGAGACCCTCACCGGCCTGCTGTCGGCGGCCGGGCTCGGGGCCGGGCCGGTCCACGGCGTGCGGGTCTTCGCCGACCTGGTGCCCAGCCGGCTCGTCGACGGGGAGCCGGGCGCGGCGGAGGCGCTGGTGGCGCTGGAGAAGGCCGCCTCGGCCCATCCGGTGCTGCGCGACATCGCGACCCAGTTGCACGTCGTCGGCCGCAGGCCATCGGCCTAGAACGCCTGTTCGGATAGAATCGGCGGCGTGGCACGCAAGCAGATCACGGGCATCGGCCCCGCTCCGCGGACCGGGGCCGACGACACCGGCTGCCCGATCCTGCACGTCGACATGGACGCCTTCTTCGCCAGCGTCGAGCTGCTGGAGCGGCCCGAGCTGCGCGGCCGACCGGTGATCGTGGGCTCGCCCGCCGGGCGCGGCGTCGTGCTCAGCGCCACCTACGAGGCCAGGGCGTTCGGCGTCCACTCCGCCATGCCGATGAGCCGGGCCCGCCGGCTCTGCCCTCAGGCGACGGTCATCCCGCCCAGCCACGGAAAATACTCCGAGGTCTCCAGAGGCGTCATGGAGATCTTCCATTCGATCACCCCGATGGTCGAGCCCATCGCGTCCGACGAGGCGTTCCTCGACGTCGGCGGCGCGCTGCGCCGGCTGGGGCCGCCCGCCGCGATCGCCGCCGCGATCAGGGCGGAGGTGCTGGAACGCTTCGGCATCACGTGCTCGGTGGGCGTGGCCGGCAGCAAGTTCGTCGCCAAGCTCGCCTCCAAGCAGTGCAAGCCCGACGGCCTGCTGGTGGTGCCGCGGGAGGAGGTGGTGGCGTTCCTCCACCCGCTGCCCGTCTCCGCCCTGTGGGGCGTCGGCGAGCGCACCGAGCAGGCCCTCGTGCGCCTCGGCATCCGCACCGTCGGCGACCTGGCCCGGGTGCCCGTCGCCACGCTCCAGCGCGAGCTCGGCCCGTCCGCGGGCGGCCACCTGGCGGCGCTGGCGTGGGGCCGCGACGAGCGGCAGGTGAGCCCGCACGTCCCCGACAAGAGCATCGGCAACGAGGAGACGTTCGCCGCCGACGTCGACGATCCCGAGATCATCAAGCGCGAGCTGCTCCGCCTGTCCGAACGGGTCGCCGCGAGGATGCGTAAGGGCGGCCACGTGGGCAGGACTGTAAGTGTGAAGCTGCGCCGCGCTGACTTCTCCACCATCACCCGGTCCCGGACCCTTCCGGAGCCCACCGATGTCGCGCAGGAGATTTTCGCCACAGCCTGCGAGCTCTACCACGCCGCCGGGCTCGAGCGGGTGCGCCTGCGCCTGGTCGGCGTCAGGATGGAGAACCTCCGGCCCGCCGATTCCGCCTCCCGTCAGCTCACTCTCGGTGAGCGCGAGACCGGCTGGCGTGAGGCCGAGCAGGCGATGGACCGGGCGATCCGGAGATTCGGTCCCGATGCCGTGCTCCCGGCTTCGCTAGTTCGGGGCAAACTTGATGAAATGGAGGCGTGAGGCGATGTCACGACTTCGGGGGAGGAGACCAAGATGGCCCAGAATGAAGCCATGACGTCACCTCCGGTTTGGTCTGCCTTGGACGTTTGCTTTCGCCTACGTCTACAGCCTCGTATTCTGGGGATAACCGACCGCGAGGTCCGGACACCCCGTGTCGTCCGTTGCCGTCTTCCCCGTCCTGGGGCCGTCCTTGGGAGGCGCCGTGCCGCTCTCTGAGCACGAGCAGCGCTTGCTCGACCAGATCGAGCAGGCCCTCTACGCCGAGGACCCGAAGTGGGCCAACACCGTAAGGATCAGTGACCCACGCAGCCATTACAAGCGGCGCCTGGTCAAAGCCACGATCGGCTTTGTCCTCGGCGTCGTCCTGTTGATGGTCGGCGTGGTGATCAACTTGATCCCGCTCGGCGTCGGCGGTTTCGTGGTCATGCTCGCTGCGTGTCTGTGGGGCCTGTCCAGCTGGAAACGAATGAATGGGTTCGGTGGTGACTCCTCGGCTCAGGGGGCTCCACCGCAGGGCAAGCAGGTCCGCCGGGGCAACCGGGGCACCTTCATGGAGCGCATGGAGGAACGCTGGCGTCGTCGTCACGACGAGCGCTGACACACATCCCCCGATCAAGGCGTCCCCTAGACGAAGGTGCGGCCGTCCCCCTCCGGGAGACGACCGCACCTTCGGTCAGATCCTCACGTCCCCTTCTGCGTCGCAGTCCTCCGCAGCCTGATGTTCTCCAGGCGGTCGAAGCCGTCCAGCAGCCGCTCGCCCACGAGCCGCAGCCGCCGCACCGTCGACGGCGGCAGCAGCACCGCCCGCACCCTCCTGGCACGTGACACGGTCGCCGCGAGGGCCTTGCGCACCCGGCGCAGGTCCCCGCCCATCGGCGGGATCTCGCCGGGCTCCCGCGAGTAGAGCACCCGCTCCACCGCCGAGGCGATCGCCGTGACGGCCGCCGCCGGTTCGGCCCCGAACTCGTACTGCTCGGTCAGCCGCCGCGCCAGCTGGCGCGGTGTCTCGCTGGGCTCGCGGGCCATCCCGTAGTCGTAGAGCGCGTCGTCCAGCTCCGCCCAGGCCGCCGCCACCGCCGGATGGCGGCCCGCCACGACCCTGGCCGTCGTCTCGTCCGACGGCTCCGACACCTTCCAGCCCAGCGCCCGGACCCGCCTGCTCCTGGTGATCAGCCTGGCCGCGGCCGGGATCAGCAGCACCAGCAGCAGCACCGCGGCGCCGATGCCGATCTGCGCGGCGAGCGGCGTCGACTCCTCCGGCGGCAGCCCGCCGTTGGCCAGCAGCGCCTCCCGGTCCAGCTCGCGCACGTTGCCCCGGTTCTGCGGGCCCAGCTCCTCCTCCGCGCTGCCGCTGGAGGTCCGGTCCGGCGTCGGGGAGGAGGGGTCGGCCGTGGCCTCGGGCCGCGGCTGGGTGTACTCCGGCACCCGGGCGCTGCCCTGGCCCAGCGTGCCCGAGGGCGTCGGCTCGAACGGCAGCCAGCCCACGCCCTCGAAGTACAGCTCCGGCCACGAGTGGGAGTCGTTCGTGGCCACCGTCCACTGGCCGCCGAGCTGCGTGCCGCCCGTGTAGCCGATCGCCACCCGCGACGGGATGCCGACGACCCTGGCCAGGATCGCCATCGAGGCGGCGAACTGCTCGCAGTAGCCGGCCCGGCTGTGCAGCAGGAAGTCGGCCAGCGCCGAGTTGCCGTGCCCCTGGGTGCGCAGGCTGTAGGCGAAGCCGCCGGTGTCGGTGAAGAACCTCTGCAGCCGCACGGCCGCCTGGTAGGCGGTCCTGGCGTCGCCCGCCTGCTCCCGCGCGAGCTCCCTGATCTCCTCCGGCAGGTCGTCGGGGAGTTCCAGGTAGCGCTCGTCGATGCTCTGCCGGGACGACGGCGCCGACTCCAGCACCTCGGCCGTGGGCTCCGGGTCGCTGGTCGCGACCTGGTACTCCAGGCCCGCCGCCTCGTCGCGGGTGGAGAAGACCATCAGCGTTCTGACGTCGGCCCGCCAGTCGCCCTCGACGCGGATCTCCCGCGGCGGGTACGGCAGCGGCAGGAACGACAGCTTGGCGATCTCGTCGCTGATGGTGATCGTGGACGTGACGTTCTTCAGCTTCACGCCCCCGCCCAGGCCGGGCGGCGGCGGGAGCGGGCCGTTGTCCGTCCTGTTCTCCGGCGCGCCCTCCGGCTGCGTCATGCCGAACTGGTCGCCGTCGAAGGTGTCGAGGGAGTAGATGCGCAGGTACCGGGGCTGGTTGTCGGAGTTGGAATAGGTCAGCACGGTCCGCTGCTCCGGCAGCTCCAGCTGGCCCTTCAGGTTCGCGATCGGGTTCGGGATGCTGATCGAGTTGCCCCGGCCGGGCCCGCCGCCCCCCACGCCGAAGGTGAAGAACGAGACCGGCTCCATGGCCGGCAGCATGGCCGGCACCAGCACGGCCAGCGCGATCGCGGCGAACCCGATGCGCTTGCCCGACAGGCGCAGCCCGCTCGTGTCGGCGGACGCGCCGGGGCCCCGCCTGTCCGGCCGCAGCTCCGCCGCGGTCGTCCGGGTCCGGCGCACCAGCACCGCCCGGCCCCACTGGCCGACCCGCTCGCGGCCGTCCGCGAGGAGCAGGCCGGTGAACCCGAACGCGGCCACGATGAACGCCGGCCAGCTGATCGGGTCGGACAGGATCGTGGCCGGCACCGTGGCCAGCGCCAGCAGCGGCAGCCCGGCCAGCGCCGCCTTGCGCAGCCTGGTCGCGAACAGGTCGACGACGATCGCGATCAGGCCCACGCCGCCCGTAGTGAGCAGCGTGATGGCCTCGTTGGCCGGGACCGGCGCCGCGTACCGCTGGATGTCGGCCCAGCCGGTGGCCAGCAGGCGCGCCACCTCCACCACGGAGTCCTCGGTCGGCACGAACAGCGCCCAGGCCTCCTCCGCCGCGAACGACACGGTCAGATAGACGAACAGCACGCCCACGCCGAGCAGCGGCGCCGCCCACGACGGCAGCGACAGCCGCCCGCTGACCAGGCTCGCCAGCATGACCGAGAGGACCGCGCCGAGCGAGCCCCAGAACCAGGCCCCGCCCTCGAACAGCGGATAGAGCAGGATCGCGGCCGTGAACGTCGCCACCGCGGCGGCGATCGAGAGCCTCATGAAGCCGTACCTCCGCTCACGGCGAACCGGCCGCGGCTGCCCGCGTCCTGCCACACCGACGCGATCGACACCCCGGCGGGCAGCCGGACGATCCGCCATCCGTATCCGGCCAGCACGGTCTGCACCGCCTGGTAGTCCTCGTCGGCCTCGCGGCCGTTCCACGTCTCCACGTCCAGCAGCACCGCCACGCCGGTGATGCCGCTGTGTCTCAGCCTGGCCAGGTCTCTGGCCTCCTCCGGGTCGAGCGAGCCGAGCACGGCCACGATCAGTCCGTCGCCGCCGCCCGCGCGCAGCGCGGAGACGCCCATCTCCAGCGAGCGCGCCGACGAGCCGCGCACCATCGCGAGCGTGTCCAGCAGCGACCAGCTCAGCCCGGTGTCGGTCAGGTGCTCGGGCCCCTGGTCGGTGACCAGCCGCAGGCCCAGGCCCTCGCGGGCGAGGTGGACGCCGATCGAGGCCGCGGCCGAGACCGCCACCTCGAACGACGAGCGCGGGCCCTCGCCGCGGTGGGCGTACTTACGGGTGTCGAGCAGGAGAGCGCCGCGGCTCTGCCACTGCTGCTCCTCGCGCCGTACCATCAGCTCGCCGCGCCGGGCCGTCGAGCGCCAGTGCACCCGGCGCAGGTCATCGCCCTGCCGGTACTCGCGCGGGGCCACGTCGTCGTCGCCGGCCGCCGCCACGCTCCTGGTGCGGCTGTCGCCGCCACCCGTCCACTCGCCCGACAGCCGCACGTGCGGCAGCGCCACCACCTGCGGCGTCACCACGAGCGTGTCGGTGATCGTGAACGCACGGGTCAGCTCCACCAGCCCGAACGGGTCCGCGATGCGCACCGACAGCGGCCCGATGGGGTACCGGCCGCGCAGATCCGAGCGCACCTTGTAGTCGATCTCCCGGATGCCCCGCGCCTCCACCCGGTCCAGCACGAACCTCGGCCGCACGCCCAGCGCGTACGGGACCGTGTCCTCGATCAGCAGCAGGCCGGTGGGCAGCCTGGTCACGTTCTCCAGCCGCAGCGTCACCGTGGCCTCGCCGCCCGCCTCGGCCCTGGCCGGGTCCAGCCGCCTGGCGCAGCTCAGCCGGTAGCGGGTGCGCGCCACCACCATCGCCGCCAGCAGCGGCAGCGCCGCCACCAGCACCCCGATCCTGAACAGGTCGTTCTCGCCGAGCAGGAACGCCATCAGCAGCGCCGCGACGCCCGACGCCAGGAAGGACCGTCCCCTGGAGGTGAGCGCTCGCAGTCCCGCTCTCACGACGCCCGGGTCTCCGGCACAGGGACGCGCCTGACGAGCTCCATCACCACCTGCTCGGGCAGCCGCCGCTGCCCCTGCGCCTCCACGCTGGGCAGCAGCCGGTGCGCCAGCACGGGGACGGCGAGGTCCTGCAGGTCGTCGGGGATGACGTAGTCGCGGCCCGACAGCGCCGCGTGCGCCCGCGCCGCCCGCACCAGCTGCAGCGTGGACCGGGGCGAGGCGCCCAGGCGCAGGTCGGGCGAGTGGCGGGTGGCCACCGCCAGGTCGATGGCGTACTTCTTGACCGGCTGCGACACGTACACGCCGCGCACCGCCTCGATCAGCGCGCGCACCTCCGACGTGGTGGCCACCGGCTCCAGCTTGTCCAGCGGCGAGGTGCCGCCGTGCACGTCCAGCATCTCCAGCTCGGCCGTCGGCTCCGGGTAGCCCATCGCCACCCTGGCCGTGAACCGGTCGCGCTGCGCCTCGGGCAGCGGGTAGGTGCCTTCCATCTCGATCGGGTTCTGGGTCGCGATCACCATGAACGGCGCGTCCAGCTGATAGGTGTGCCCGTCGACGGTGACCTGCCGCTCCTCCATGCACTCCAGCAACGCCGACTGGGTCTTGGGGGAGGCGCGGTTGATCTCGTCGCCCACCACGATGTTGGCGAACACCGGCCCCGGCTTGAACTCGAACTCGCGCGTCTGCTGGTTGTAGGCGCTCACTCCGGTGATGTCACTGGGCAGCAGGTCGGGGGTGAACTGCACGCGGCGCACCGGGCAGTCGATCGACCGCGCCAGCGCCTTGGCCAGCATCGTCTTGCCGACCCCTGGAACGTCCTCGATCAGCAGATGGCCCTCGGCGAGCAACACGGTCAGTGTGAGGCGGACGGCGTCGCCCTTTCCCTCGATCACCGATTCGATGGCCTCGCGGATGCGGTGAGCGGTGGTGACCAGCTCCCCGAGCTGGTGAGGGACGTCATGGGTTACTGCCACCAGGCCTCCATGCGAAGTGCGACGGCCACCTCGCGCGAGGCTGCGCATTGCGGGAGGCATGCCATTGTTTTCCATTATCTGTACGACCCTACGACTCTGTGCGTTCTTGGGCGACTTTTGTGGATATTCCAGAGAAGCCTGCTCCTGTTCGCGTTCTTGTCGCATAGCGGTGCGAATGCCGTAACACACTGGGCCGCGCGCCGCGCCACTTTCCCCCACCTCCGCCCCGCCCGTCACAGGGCCTCCTTATTGGCCCGGCTTTCGCGCGCCCCGACACGCCCGCCGCCGGTCCGCGGGCGCTTCCCCGGCCCCACTCCGCACCACCCGCTATGACCTGCGACAACGCCTCCCAGTTGAGCGGCGGACAAGGTTCGAATCAGTTGACGGTGGGGAGAAGTGGAGTATGGTGGTGCGCAGTGGAGAGCGCGGTGCACCAGCGCCGAGCGCTTCACGAGGCACGGGAGGTGGCGCCGATGTTCCTCGGCACCCATCACCCGCGTCTGGACGACAAGGGACGGCTGTTCCTGCCGGCTAAGTACCGTGAGGAGCTGGCGGAGGGTCTTGTGATCACCAAAGGCCAGGAGCGATGCCTCTACGTCTTTCCTGTGGAGGAGTTCCAGCGCATCACCGAGGCTCTCAGGACCGCCCCGGTTACCGCCAAAGCGGTGCGTGACTACAGCCGCGTCTTCTTCGCCAGCGCGTCCGACGAGAAGCCAGACAAACAGGGGCGCGTCACCATTCCGCAGGGCCTGCGCCAGTACGCCGGCCTGGAGCGTGACTGCGTCGTCATCGGGGCCAACACCCGTCTGGAGATCTGGGACGCACAGGCCTGGGACACCTATCTCAACGAGCAGGAACAGGCGTTCGCCGACCTCTCCGAGGAGGTGTTGCCAGGGATCTTGTAAACAAACGGTCGAGCCGTCGGAGATGTCGTTCGGCGAGGTCTCCACCCGCAACCACTGCCGGCCAGCTGATGCACCTTCCCCGGTGTCAGATGGCAGGCGTCCACGAAGAGGGTGCGGATGGGGACCTGGCCGGGCGGCGCCGGGGTGGGGACCCAGGACAACCGACACATCGACCGGCCGCGTCATCCGCGAGCCAGGACGCGAAAGGGGGGGTGGAGATGCACGACGACGCCGACACGACCGGTCACGTTCCGGTCATGCTCGAACGCGTTCTGGAGCTGCTGGAGCCCGCGATCACCGCGTCCGCCTCCGGCCCCGCCCCCGTCGTCGTCGACGCCAATCTGGGGCTCGGCGGCCACACCGAGGCCCTGCTCGCCGCACACCCCTCACTCCACGTGATCGGCATCGACCGCGACCCTTTCGCGATCGAGTACGCCACGCGCAGGCTCGCGCCGTACGCCGGGCGCACGACGCTGGTCCACGCCTCGTCCGACGAGCTGGACGCCGTGCTGGCCGGGGCGGGGCGCACCACCATCGACGGGGCGCTGTTCGACCTCGGCGTCTCCTCGCCGCAGCTCGACGAGGCGGCGCGCGGGTTCGCCTACTCCTATGACGCCCCGCTGGACATGCGGATGGACACCGAGCAGGAGCTCACGGCGGAGACGGTGGTCAACACCTACTCCGCGGCCGAGCTGATCCGGATCCTGCGCGACTACGGCGAGGAGCGGTTCGCGGCACGGGTCGCGCACCTCATCGTCAAGGAACGCGCCAAGGACCCCATCACGTCGACGAAGCGGCTCGCGGACCTCGTGAGGGACGCGATCCCCGCCGCTACCCGGCGCACCGGGGGAAACCCCGCCAAAAGGACTTTCCAGGCGCTGCGCATCGAGGTCAACGCGGAGCTCGCCGCCCTGGAGGTGGCGCTGCCCGCCGCGCTCGACGCGCTGGCACTGGGCGGGAGGGTCGTCGTGCTCTCCTACCACTCGCTGGAGGACCGGCTCACCAAGCAGGTCCTCACCGCGCGGACCAGGGACACCAGCCCGCCGGGGCTGCCCGTCCCGCTGCCGGCCCACCAGCCGCGGTTCCGCACCCTGACGAGGGGAGCCGAGCTCCCGAGCGAAGAAGAGCTGGCCCGCAACCCGCGGGCGGCTTCGGCCCGGCTCAGGGCCGCAGAGAGGATCCGTGTTGACGACCAGGACTGAGCAGGAGACCAGGCGGGGCGCGCCCGTCCGCGGCGCTGTGCCCACGACTGGGGCCAAGACCGGCCAGCGCAGGCCCGAGCCGCCGCACCCGGCCAAGCCCGTCCCGCAGCCGCGGCCCGACGCGGCCAGGCGCCGCCCGCGCGCCGACGACGAGCCGGCGCCCCGCGCGGCCCGCCCGGCGTCCTCGCGCGGCGAGACAGGCGCGCGCGCGAGCCGCGGCGCGGCCGGCGTGCGCGACCGCGCCACCCGCGTGGAGACCGACGAGCGCGCGGCCGGGACCGGCGTGCGCGGGTCGCGCACCGTCACCGAGCCGCGCAGGGCGCGTCCCGGCGTGCGCAAGCCGCGTCCCGAGGCCGCTCGGCCCGAGCAGGCGCGCCCGCGGCGCCCCGCCGCCGGGCGGCCCGCGCGGCGCCAGCGCGCCCCGTTCGTGCTGCTCGTCGTCGGGCTGCTGTGCGGTGGCCTGGTCACCCTGCTGCTCCTCAACACCGTCCTGGCGCAGGACTCGATGACCGCCTCCAACCTGGTCGACGAGATCTCCACCGCCCGCCAGCAGAACGAGGACCTCCAGCGCAAGATCGAGGAGGAGAAGCTCCCCGGCAGGGTCGCCGAGCGGGCCGAGGACCTCGACATGCGCCGCGACTGGGACTCGGTCAACAACTACGACGGCTCCGCCTCCAGTCAGGCGGGCCCGGCACGGTGAGAGACTCCGGCGGCAGGGGGCAGGGCCCCGGTCGCGGCGGGGGCGGCGCCGGCTCTCAGGGAGGGCCCGGCGCCGCTCGTCGTACGCCGGGCGGTCCCGGACGGGCGGGGCGCCCCGGCACGGGCCGTGCCGCGTCCCCGGACGACCCCTTCCACCTTCCCTTCGGCGACACTCCCCGCTCCCGGGGCGGTTCCCCGGCCGACGACGACGTCCCCGACGACGACCCCGCTCCCGGCGGCCCACGCCGGCCCCGCCCCGGGCAGGGGAGACCACGCCGCGGCGATGACGACCTCCCCGCTGGAGGCCCGCACGCCGACGAACGGTCGCGCGGCCGTACCTCCCGGCGGGGCGGTTCCCGCCGGGGGGAGGACGACCTCCCAGCGGGTGGACCGCACGCGGAGGAACGGTCGCGCGGCCGGGCCGGGCAGCGCGATGGTGAGGCGTCTCCCGGAGGCGCGCGCGGGGGGTCCGCCCGGGGAGAGCGGTTCCGCCGCGACGAGAGCGACCACCGGCGCGACGCCGGCCCCTCGCGCGGCCGGGCCGGGCAGCGTGACACGGAGGCGCGGCAGGGCGACGCGTTCCGCCGCAGGCCCTCCGACACCGCCCGGCGCCCCCCGCACGACCGATCACGCGGCGACGGCGACGCGCGCGGCCGGGACGACGGCTCGGCGCGCCGCACCCAGGCCGACAACCCCGTACGGCGTCCCCGGGACGAGGACGCCGGACGCGCGCGCCCCGGAGAAGGGCCACGCGCGGCGACACGTGCCGGCACGGACGCGGGCGGCCGTGGGGGCACCCGCGTCCGCGCCGGCGAAGGCGCGCGGCGCGACCCCCAGGACGGGGCGCGGCCGCGCGCGGGCGGCGGAGGCCGCAAGCCGCCCCCGCCGCCGAAGCCGCCGCTCGTGCTCCGCCTCGGCAGCCCGAAGCGGCGCATCAGCATCGGCCTCATCGCCATGACCTTCATCCTGTCGATCTTCGCCGGCCGCCTCATCCAGATGCAGGGCCTCGACTCCAAGGTCTACGAGGCCGCGGCCACCAAGCAGCGCCTGCACGTCGAGAAGATCCCCGCCAAGCGCGGCTCCATCACCGACGTCAACGGGCACAACCTGGCGCTCACGGTCGAGGCGCGCGACATCTCCATCGACCCGTCCAAGATCCCCGCCGAGGTCAGGCAGGGCGTGGCCTCGCTGCTCGCCCGCACCCTCGGCAGGCCCGTGGAGGAGATGGCCGCCAAGCTGGCCAGGACCGACACCCGCTACCAGCTGCTGGCCAGGGGCGTCGCCCCGCCCGTGGCCGACCGGCTGCTCAAGGAGCCGGTGCCGTCGCTCAACGCGACCAGCACCTTCCGCCGCGTCTACCCGGGCGGCGACCTGGCGGGCAGCCTGATCGGCTTCGTCGGCGACGACAAGGACGGCCTGACCGGGATCGAGCAGGTGAAGAACACCGCGCTGGCCGGGACCGACGGCGAGCTGCAGATCGAGACCGGCCGCGACCTGCAGCGCATCCCGATGACCGGCAGCCAGCGCACACCCCCCGTCGACGGCCGCGACGTGCGCCTGACGATCGACCGCGACATCCAGTGGGCCGCCCAGAAGGCGATCGGCGAGCAGGTCGAATCCGCCGGCGCGAGCAGCGGCACCGTCATCGTCATGGACGTGCGCACCGCCGACGTCATCGCCATGGCCAACGCCCCCGAGCTCGACCTGGCCAACTGGCGCGAGGCCCCGGAGTCTCACTACCTCAACCGGGCCGCCGCCGACGTGTTCGAGCCCGGCAGCACCAACAAGGTGATCACCGCCGCGGCCGCGCTGGAGGCCGGCGTGGTCGACTCCGACACGGTCTTCCACGTCAAGGACAACATCCAGTGCTACGACCGGGTGCTGCGTGACGCCCACGCCCACCCGCCGGAGGACATGACCTTCGCCCAGGCCATGGCGCAGTCCAGCAACGTCGCCACGGTCATGGCGGCGCGCAGGGTCGGCAGCGAGGGCCTGTACGACATGCTCAAGGCGTTCGGGTTCGGCACCAAACCCGGCGGCGACATGCCGGGCGCCGGGGCCGGCCTGCTGCCGCACCACGACAAGTGGTCGGGCAGCCAGAGCTGCACGATCGCCTACGGGCAGGGCGTGTCGGTGACCGCGCTGCAGATGGCCAGCGTCTACCAGACGATCGCCAACGGCGGCGTGAAGGTCGAGCCCAGGATCGTCGCCGGCACCACCGCCCCCGACGGCACGTTCACGCCGGCCAAGCCCGGAAAGAAGACCAGGGTCATCAGCACGGCCACCGCCAAGGAGATCACCGCCATGCTCGAGGACGCGGTCGGCGCGCAGGGCACCGGCGAGCTGGCCGCCATCCCGGGATACCGGGTGGCGGGCAAAACCGGCACCGCGAACCGCTACGATGCCGAACTCGGCCGCTACGACGGCTACACCGCCTCGTTCGCCGGTTTCACGCCCGCCGACGCGCCCCGCCTGGTGGTGCTGTCGGTGCTGCAGAACCCGAAGAACGGCCACTACGGCGGTCAGATCGCGGCCCCGGTGTTCAAGGATGTGATGACGTTCGCTCTCAAGAGCAGGAAGATCCCGCCTACAGGCTCTGCCGCGTCTCCGGCGCGCGCAGGCGCGGAGCAGTGAGAGGGGAGGGTACGCTGCCGCCGTGCGTCCCCCGTCCATGCGTCCCACCGACAGCCCGCCGCGCCCGCTGACCGCGCTGGCGACCATGCTCGATGCCGAGACCGGCACCGCGCGGTCGCCGCACGCCGCGCTCACCGGCGTCACCCACGACTCCCGCCAGGCGCGGCGCGGAGACCTCTACGTCGCGCTGCGCGGTGAGCGCGCGCACGGCGCCGACTTCTCCGCCGAGGCGATGGCGCGCGGCGCCGTGGCCGTCCTGACCGACGCCGCGGGCCGCGACGCGGCCGTCGCCACCGGCCTGCCGGTGCTCGTCGTGCCCGATCCGCGCGCTTTGCTCGGCCAGGTCGCCGCCTGGGTCTACGGTCACCCGGCCCGCGACATCACGGTCCTCGGCGTCACCGGCACCAGCGGCAAGTCCACCACCACGTTCCTGCTGGAGGCAGGGCTGCGCGCGGCGGGCCTGCGCACCGGCCTGGTGGGCGGCGTCGAGATCCACGCCGGCGACCTGTGCTTCGAGGCCGGGCTCACCACCCCGGAGGCGTCGGATCTGCACGGCCTGTTCGCGCTCATGCGCGAGCAGGGCGTCACCGCGGCCGCCATGGAGGTCTCCAGTCACGCGCTCGCGCTCAACCGCGTCGACGGCGTCTTCTACGACGTGGCGCTGTTCACCAACCTGTCGCAGGACCACCTCGACTTCCACAAGGACCTCGACGACTACTTCGCCACCAAGGCCAAGCTCTTCCAGCCCGAGCTGAGCCGGATCGGCGTGACCAACGTCGACGACCCCTACGGCCGCGAGCTGCTGCGCCTGGCCAAGGTGCCGATGACCACGTTCTCAGCCCAGGGCGACCCAGGCGCCGAGTGGCGGGCGCTCGACGCCCGGCTGGGCGCCGACGGCAGCGCCTTCAGGATCGTCGGCCCCGGCGGCGTCGAGGCCGACGCGCAGATCGCGCTGCCCGGCCCGTTCAACGTCGCCAACGCCCTCGGCGCCGTCGTCACCCTGGTCGAGGCCGGCGTGCCGCTGCAGACCGCGGTCCACGGCGTCGGCACCCTCACCGGGGTGCCCGGCCGGATGGAGCGGGTCACCGGCTCCGGCGACGAGTTCCAGGCCGTCGTCGACTACTCGCACAAACCCGGCGCCGTGGAGTCGGTGCTCCGCTCGCTCCGCGAGGTCACCGCGGGCCGGCTCACCGTCGTGCTCGGCTGCGGCGGCGACCGCGACAGGGGCAAGCGGCCGCTCATGGGCGAGGCCGCCGCGCGGCTGGCCGATGTGGCGGTTCTCACCAGCGACAACCCCCGCTCCGAGGATCCGCTGGCCATCCTGGCCGAGATGATGGAAGGGGCGCTGAGCGTGCCCCGCGAGGAGCGCGCTCATGTGATCATTGAGCCCGACCGCGCGGCCGCCATCGACCTCGCGGTGAACCGCGCCACGCGCGGTGACGTCATAGTCGTGGCAGGCAAGGGCCACGAGCAGGGCCAGTACGTTTCAGGCGAGGTGATCCCCTTCGACGACAGGGAGGTGGTCGCCGCAGCGATCGACGCACGCAAGGAAAGCAGGAAGTACGAATGATCCCGTTGCCTCTGGCCAGGATCGCCGAGATAACCTCGGGCGCGCTGTCGGGCATGGCCGACCCCCGCGCCGTGGTGCGCGGCCCCGTCGTGATCGACTCGCGGGCCGTCGAGCCGGGATCCCTCTTCGTCGCGTTCAGAGGCGCCCGCGTCGACGGGCACGACTACGCGGCGCAGGCCGTGCGGGCCGGCGCCGTCGCGGTGCTGGCCGGCCGCCCGGTCGAGGCGCCCGCCGTCATCGTGCCCGACACCACGGCCGCGCTGGCCGAGCTGGCGACCGCGCAGGCCGCGTCGCTGCCGAACGCGACCGTGATCGGGGTGACCGGCTCGGCGGGCAAGACCACCACCAAGGACCTCCTCGCGCGGCTGACCGCCAGGATCGGCCCGACGATCGCCCCGGCCGGAAACCACAACAACGAGATCGGCCACCCGCTCACCGTGCTCAAGGCCGGCCTCGACACCCGCTACCTGGTGCTGGAGCTGAGCGCCCGCCACATCGGCAACATCGCCGACCTGGCCCGCATCGCCCCGCCCACGATCGGCGTGGTCCTCAACGTCGGCACCGCCCACATCGGCGAGTTCGGCGGCAAGGAGGCCATCGCCAAGGCCAAGGGTGAGCTGGTCGAGGCGCTGCCGCGCACCGGCGTCGCGGTGCTCAACGCCGACGACCCGCTGGTCCACGCCATGGCCACGCGCACCGACGCGCGCGTCACCCTGTTCGGGCGGGGCGAGCACGCGGCCATCCGCGCCGAGGACGTCGTCGCCGACGAGCGCGGGCGCGCCTCGTTCACGCTCCGCACCCCCTCCGGCGCCGCCCCCGCCAGGCTCAGGCTGTACGGAGCACACGCGGTCGACAACGCGCTGGCCGCCGCCGCCGCGGGCTACGAGCTGGGCCTGCCCGTCGCCGCCATCGCCGAGGAGCTGTCGGCGGCCGAGCCCCGCAGCCGGTGGCGGATGGAGGTCACCGACCGCCCCGACGGCGTGACGATCGTCAACGACGCCTACAACGCCAACCCCGACTCGATGCGGGCCGCGTTCGAGACGCTCGCCGTGCTCGGGCGCGACCGGCGGCGGTTCGCGGTCATCGCCGCCCTGCGCGAGCTGGGCGAAGACAGCGAGGCGCTGAACACCGAGGTCGGCCGCCTGGCCGGCGCGGGCGGCCTGACCGGGCTCATCGTGGCCGGCCCCGACGCGGGCCCAGTGCTCCAAGGCGCCCACGCGGGCGCCGAGCAGGCGCAGCGGGGCGGGCCCCCGGGCACCCCGCTGCCCCGCATCGTGCACGTGCCCGACGCCCAGGCCGCCGCCGGCGAGCTCGGCCCGTGGCTGCGCCCCGGCGACGTCGTGCTCGTCAAGGGCCCGCGCGCCATGGGCCTGGAGCGCACCGCCGAGCTCCTGCTGGGAGGTGCAGGCCGGTGACCAACATCATCATCGCCGGCGCCGTCGGGCTCGTCCTGTCGATGCTCGGCACCCCCCTGGCCATCCGGGTGTTCTCCAGGCGCGGCTACGGCCAGGAGATCCGCGAGGAGGGTCCGTCCGGCCACCACGGCAAGCGCGGCACCCCCACCATGGGCGGCACCGTCATCGTGCTCGGCTCGCTGCTCGCCTACGGCGCCTCCCACCTGGCCACGCTGGAGCCGGTCACCGCCTCCGGCCTGCTCGTGCTGTTCCTGATGACCGGGCTCGGCGCCGTCGGCTTCCTCGACGACTTCATCAAGATCTACAAGCAGCGCAGCCTCGGCCTGCGCAGCGGTGCCAAGGCGTTCGGCCAGCTCATCGTGGGCGCGATCTTCGCCGTGCTGGTCACCCAGCAGCCGAACATCTACCAGATCACCCCCGCCGACACCCGGCTCTCCTTCCTGCGCGACTTCGGGCCGTCGATCGGCATCGTGGGGTTCACCATCTGGGTGCTCATCATGATCGTCGGGTTCTCCAACGCGGTGAACCTCACCGACGGCCTCGACGGCCTGGCCAGCGGCGCCACCGGCGTGGTGCTCGGCGCGTACGTGCTCATCGGCAACTGGCAGCTCCGCAACAACTGCATCGACCAGCTCGGCCCCAACTGCTACTGGGTGCGCGACCCGCTCGACCTGGCCGTGGTCGCCGCCTCGGTGCTCGGCGCGCTCGTCGGCTTCCTGTGGTGGAACGCCCCGCCCGCCAAGATCTTCATGGGCGACACCGGCTCGCTGGCCCTCGGCGGCGTGCTGGCCGGCCTGGCCATCGCCACCCGCACCCAGCTGCTGCTCATCCTCCTCGCCGGGCTCTGCGTGGTCATCACGCTGTCGGTGATCATCCAGGTCGGCTTCTTCAAGATGACCGGCAAACGGGTGTTCCGGATGGCGCCGCTGCAGCACCACTTCGAGCTCAAGGGCTGGGCCGAGACCACGATCGTGGTCCGCTTCTGGCTGATCGCCGGCCTGTGCGCGGCGCTCGGGCTCGGCCTGTTCTACGTCGAATGGATGCCCCGCTGATGAGTCTCACCTGCGTCGCCGGGCTGGGCGTGTCCGGCACCGCCGTCGCCAGGGCCCTCGCCGGGCGGGGCGAGCGCGTGGTGGTCGTGGAGTCCGGCGGGGGAGAGCGGCAGCTGGCCGCGGCGGCGGAGCTGTCCGGCCGCGGCGTGGAGGTCCGGCTCGGCCCGCTGTCGCTGCCCGAGGGCACCACCCGGCTGGTCACCACCGGCTGGGCGCCGCACCACCCGCTGATCGCAGCCGCCCTGTCGGCGGGCGTCGAGGTGATCGGCGAGGTGGAGCTCGCCTGGCGGCTGCGGCCCGCCGAGCCCGCCCCCTGGCTGGCGCTCACCGGCACCAACGGCAAGACCACCGCCGTGCGCATGCTCACCGCCATGCTGACCGCCGCCGGTCACAAGGCCGCCGCCGTCGGCAACGTGGGCGTGCCCGTCGTCGAAGCCGTGCGCGAGCCGTACGACGTGCTCGCGGTCGAGTTGTCCAGCTTCCAGCTCCACTGGTCGGCCACGCTCGCCCCGCACGCCGCGGCCGTGCTCAACGTGGCGCCCGACCACCTCGACTGGCACGGCTCGATGGACGCCTACGCGGCCGCCAAGGGGCGCGTCTTCGAACGGGCCGGCACCGTGATCTACAACGCCGACGACCCGGAGTGCGCCAGGCTGGCCGGGCCGTACCCCGGCGCGGTCGGGTTCACGCTGCGCGTCCCCAGGCCGGGCCAGGTCGGCCTGGTCGAGGACCTGCTGGTCGACCGGGCCTTCGTCGGCGACCCCGTGGAGGCGGCCGAGGAGCTCGCCACGCTCGCCGACGTGCGCCCGCTCGCGCCCCACAACGTCGCCAACGCCCTGGCCGCCGCCGCGCTGGCCCGCGCGTTCGGCGTGCCGGCGGAAGCGGTGCGGCAGGGCCTGCGGGACTTCACGCCCGACCCGCACCGGCTGGCGCACGTCGCCAGGGTCGCCGAGGTCGACTACGTGGACGACTCCAAGGCCACCAACCCGCACGCTGCCGCGGCCGCGCTGGCGTCCTACCCGTCGATCGTGTGGGTGGCCGGCGGGCAGCTCAAGGGCGCCGACGTGGCCGACCTGGTCAGCCAGGCCGCGCCGCGGCTGCGCGGGGCCGTCCTGCTCGGCGCCGACCGGGCCAGGATCGCCGAAGCTCTCGCGCGACACGCGCCGAATGTCCCCGTCGTGGACATCGAAGGTCAGGACACTGGTGTGATGGACCGTGTCGTGACCGAAGCCTCCCGCCTCGCCTCCCCCGGGGACACCGTGCTGCTCGCCCCGGCGGGCGCCTCGCTGGACATGTTCCCCGGCTACCCGGCCCGAGGGGAGGCCTTCGCGCGAGCCGTACGCGCCTTGGCGGCGGGCACGTGAGCACGGCCACCGGCGAACGCGCCGAGCCCGCCCGCCCGGCCGCCACGCAGCAGCCGTCCACCTGGGCCCGCGAGCGGCTCGGCACGCTCAAGGAGCTCCTCGACAAGCCGCTGGCGACCTACTACCTGATCCTCGGGTGCAGCCTGCTGCTGCTCGCGCTCGGGCTGATGATGGTGCTCTCCGCCTCCAGCATCGAGGCGATGCAGGAGACCGGCAACCCGTTCTACTGGTTCATCAAGCAGTCGCTGTCGGCGGCCGTCGGGCTGCCCATCATGTGGTTCTTCACGCAGCTGCCCTACCGGTTCTTCCGGTGGATGGGCTATCCGCTGATGGCGTTGTCGATCATCGCGCTGGTCCTGGTGCTGTTCATCGGCTCGTCCGAGCTGGGCGCGCAGCGGTGGATCTACTTCGGCCCGTTCACCGTCCAGCCGTCCGAGCCGGCCAAGCTCGGGCTGGCGCTGTGGGGGGCCGACCTGCTGGCGCGGCGGGTGCGCAAGGGCCGCATCGAGTGGCGGCAGATGCTCATCCCGCTGCTGCCGGGCACCGCCATCCTGGCCATCCTGGTCATGCTCGGCAGCGACCTCGGCACCACGCTCGTGCTGTTCCTGATCTTCCTGGCGCTGCTGTGGGTGGTGGGGGCGCCGGTCAAGCTGTTCGGCGGCATCCTCTCGCTCGCCGTGCTGGCCGCCGTCATCATGATCACCGTGGAGCCCTACCGGCTGGCCCGCGTCGGCGCCTTCCTCGACCCGTGGGCCGACGCGCAGGGCGCCGGCTACCAGGCCGTGCAGGGGCAGATCGCGATGGGCTCGGGCGGCTGGTTCGGGCTCGGGCTCGGCAGCAGCAGGCAGAAGTGGGACTGGCTGCCGCACGGCGAGAGCGACTTCATCTTCGCCATCCTCGGCGAGGAGCTCGGGCTGATGGGCACGCTGCTGGTGGTGGCGCTGTTCGGCCTGCTCGGGTACGCCGGGCTGCGGGTGGCCTCCCGGGTCAACGACGCGTTCGTCCGGCTGGTCTCCGTCGCGGTCGTGGCCTGGGTCGTCGGGCAGGCCATCGTCAACATGGGCGCGGTGCTCGGGGTCCTGCCGATCACCGGCATCCCGCTGCCGCTGGTCTCCTACGGCGGGTCCGCGCTGCTGCCCACGCTGGCGGCGCTGGGCATGCTGCTGTCGTTCGCCAAGCGGGAGCCGGGGGCGCGTGAGGCTCTGGCCGCGCGTGGCCCCGGACCGGCCGTGCGGGCCCTAAGCTGGCTTGGCCTGGGGGGTATGACCAGAGGCCGAGGAAGACGTTAGGGAGTGACCGACATGAGGGTGGTCCTCGCCGGTGGCGGGACGGCCGGGCACATCGAGCCGGCGCTCGCCCTGGCCGACGCGCTGCGCCGCCTCGACGCGAGCATCGGCGTGACCTGCGTGGGCACCGAGCGGGGGCTGGAGACCCGTCTCGTCCCGGCCAGGGGCTACGAGCTGGAGCTGGTGCCGGCCGTGCCGCTGCCCAGGGCGCTCACGCCGCAGCTGCTGACCGTCCCCGGCCGCCTCGCCGGGGCGGTCAACGCGGTCGCCGCCGTCCTCGACCGGACGCGGGCCGACATCCTGGTCGGTTTCGGCGGCTACGTCGCCACCCCCGCCTACCTCGCCGCCAAGCGGCGCGGCCTGCCGATCGTGGTTCACGAGGCCAACCCGAAGCCCGGCCTGGCCAACCGGCTCGGCGCCAAGCTCACTGACCACGTCTTCACCGGCTTCCCCGACGCCTCGATCGCCAAGGCCGAATACATCGGCACCCCGCTGCGCCGCCAGATCGTCGAGCTCGACCGGCTGTCCATGGGCGACAGGGCCCGCTCCTGGTTCGGGCTGCAGACCGACCGGCCGACGCTGCTGGTGTTCGGCGGCTCCCAGGGCGCCAGGTCGATCAACGACGCCGCGCTGGCGGCCGCGCACGCCCTGCGCGCCGCGGGGGTGCAGGTGCTGCACGTGGTCGGCGCCAAGAACACCGTCGAGCACGAGCCGCCGCCCGGCGACCCTCAGTACGTCCTGCTGCCGTACCTCGACCGGATGGACCTCGCCTACGCGGCCGCCGACGTGGCGCTGTGCCGCAGCGGCGCGCTCACCTGCGCCGAGCTCACCGCCGTCGGCCTGCCCGCCGCGTACGTGCCGCTGCCGCACGGCAACGGCGAGCAGCGGATGAACGCCGAGCGCGTCACGGCGGGCGCGGGCGGCATGTTGGTGGACGACGCCGAACTGTCATCTGATTGGATCATTGATCACGTGCTGCCCCTTCTCCACGACCCCGAACGGGTCGCCGTCATGTCAGAGGCGGCCTCGGCGCTGGGCACGAAGGACGCGGACGTCACGCTCGCCAGGAAAGTGTTGGAGATAGTCCGATGAGTCTCGTCAAGCTGGTCGATCCCGTCGCCGCGGAAGAACTGGGCAGGGTCCACTTCATCGGCATCGGCGGTGCGGGCATGTCCGGCATCGCGCGCATCCTTCTCAAGCGCGGCGTGCGCGTGTCCGGGAGCGACGCCCGCAGCGGCGAGCTGGTCACCGAGCTGCGCGAGCTGGGCGCGACCGTGCACATCGGCCACGCCGCCTCGCACATCAAGGACGTCGACACGGTGGTCGTGTCCACCGCCATCCGCGATTCCAACCCCGAGCTGGGCGAGGCGCTCAAGCAGCGGCTGCGGGTCATCCCGCGGGCCGCCGCGCTCGCCGCCGTGATGTCCGGCCGCACCGGCGTGGCGATCGCCGGCACCCACGGCAAGACCACCACCACCTCGATGCTCACCGTCGCCCTGCAGAAGTGCGGCGCCGACCCGTCCTACTGCGTGGGCGGCCAGCTCGTCACGACCGGCCTGGGCGCCGACGAGGGCTCGGGCCAGGTGTTCGTGGCCGAGGCCGACGAGAGCGACGGCTCGTTCCTCATGCTGGCCCCGGAGATCGCCGTGGTCACCAACGTGGAGGCCGACCATCTCGACAACTACGGTGACCCGCGCGCCGTGCACGACAGCTTCGCCCGGTTCGTCGACCGGGTCGGCGAGCTCCTCGTGGTCTGCGCCGACGACCCGGGCGCGGCCGAGGTGGCCGAGGTGGCCCGCCGCCGCGGCAAGCGCGTGGTGACGTACGGGACCGCCGCCGACTACCGGATCTCCGGGGTCAGGCCCGACGGGTTCGGCACCGTCTTCACCATCGAGGGGCCGGGCGCGAGCAAGGGCGAGGTGCGGCTGGCCGTCCCCGGGGCGCACAACGCGCTCAACGCCACCGCGGTGATCGCCGTGGCCGATGAGCTGGGCCTGCCGTTCGAGGAGATCAGAGACGGGCTGGCGGCCTTCACCGGGGCCAAGCGGCGCTTCGAGGCCAAGGGCGAGGCCGGCGGGGTCGTGGTGTTCGACAGCTACGCCCATCACCCGACCGAG
This sequence comes from Nonomuraea harbinensis, assembly GCF_019396385.1. Classification (GTDB taxonomy): domain Bacteria; phylum Actinomycetota; class Actinomycetes; order Streptosporangiales; family Streptosporangiaceae; genus Nonomuraea; species Nonomuraea ferruginea. Next base: position 227,284 of record NZ_JAHKRN010000003.1, read on the forward strand.
CTGGCCGCCGACCTCAGAGCGGCGCGCGACGTGGTCGCCTCCTACTCCGGCGACGGCCGGGTCATCGCGATCTTCCAGCCGCACCTCTACTCGCGCACCCGCTTCTTCGCCGACGAGTTCGGCACCGCGCTCGGGCTGGCCGACGAGGCGATCGTGCTGGACGTGTACGGCGCCCGCGAGGATCCCGAGCCGGGCGTGTCCGGGGCCCTGGTGGCCGGTCTGGTCCCGCTGCCCGCCGAGCGGGTGGCGTACGTGCCGGACCGGTCGGCGGTGGCCGACTTCGTCGCGGGCCGGGCCAGGCCGGGCGACCTCGTGCTCACCATGGGCGCCGGAGACGTCACCGAGCTGGGGCCGCGGATCGTCGCGGCCCTGTCGCGCTGAGCCGGGGGCGCGGTGACCGCTCGCAAGGTCTTCCTGGTCCTGCTCACCGCCGGCGTGGTGGGCACGGCGGCGTGGCTGGTGTTCTTCTCGCCGGTGCTCGGAGTCCGGACGGTGGAGATCGTGGGAAATGTCACACTAGCGCCCGATGTGGTGAGGAAAGCCGCGGCGGTGCCCGATCTGCACCCCCTGGCCACCGTCGACCTGGCACAGGTCGAGGACCGGGTCCGCGGCATCCGTCAGGTCGCCTCCGCGAAGGTCGACCGCGTCTGGCCCGCCACGCTCCGGATCGAGGTGGTGGAGCGGGAGCCGGTCGCGCAGATCCCGGCCGGAGACAAGATCGCCGTCATCGACAAGACCGGGGCGGTCATCGAGTTGCGCGACGTGGCGCCGCCCATGCTGCCGGTGCTGAAGGTGGCCAGTCCGGCCGTCGGCGACCCCGCCACCATGGCGGCGCTGGACGTGGTGCGCGGCCTGCCGGCGAGCATCTCGGGGCGGGTTCGCCAGGTCAGCGCCACGACGGGGGAGGACGTCACCCTGGGCCTGTCCGACGGGCGCACCGTCGTCTGGGGCGGCACCGACCGGCCCGAGGCCAAGGCGCGCATCCTGCGGAGCCTGTTGAAGCGTAAGGCCGAGGTGTACGACGTGAGCTCTCCGGACGTGGTGACCCTCAAGTGATCCAATTCCGGATAAGACGCCGCGAAGCATCGCGCGTACCCGGGAAACACGGCGACTTCCCGCCAGGCGTGTCGCCGAGCCTGTGCCGGGCAGCAGGCGCGACGTGAGAGCCTGTAGATCGGGTAGAGCGGCAGGGAGTACCCGACCAGGCAAGACGTCAGAGCGAAACGGACAGCCCGCGACACGCCGGACGTGCTTGCGGCGCGGTTAGTTGACCCGCCCGGAGCGTAACTCCTACTGTCCGTATCAATCCTCAGGTTGACATAAATCTAAATCTCAACTTGAGGTTGAGAGTTACCCGAACTGACAAGACGCGGAGACAATCCGCACCGAAATGGCAAGTCAACGAGCGGAAAGGCCCCTCGTCGTGGCAGCACCGCAGAACTACCTCGCGGTCATCAAGGTCGTCGGCATCGGCGGCGGCGGAGTCAACGCCGTCAACCGGATGATCGAAGAGGGACTCAAGGGCGTCGAGTTCATCGCGATAAACACCGACGCCCAGGCGCTGCTGATGAGTGACGCCGACGTCAAACTGGACGTGGGCCGCGAGCTCACGCGCGGCCTCGGCGCGGGGGCCAACCCCGACGTGGGGCGCAAGGCGGCCGAAGACCACCGCGAGGAGATCGAGGAGGTCCTCAAGGGGGCCGACATGGTCTTCGTCACGGCGGGTGAGGGCGGCGGCACCGGCACGGGCGGCGCGCCCGTCGTGGCCAACATCGCGCGCTCCCTGGGCGCCCTGACCATAGGCGTGGTCACCCGGCCGTTCAGCTTCGAGGGCCGCCGCCGGGCCATGCAGGCCGAGGCCGGCATCGAGACGCTGCGCGACGAGGTCGACACCCTCATCGTGATCCCCAACGACCGGCTGCTGTCGATCTCCGACCGGCAGGTCAGCGTCCTCGACGCGTTCAAGGCCGCCGACCAGGTGCTGCTCTCCGGTGTGCAGGGCATCACCGACCTGATCACCACGCCCGGTCTGATCAACCTCGACTTCGCCGACGTGAAGTCCGTCATGTCCGGCGCCGGCTCGGCGCTCATGGGCATCGGCCACGCGCGCGGCGACGACCGCTCGGTGGCCGCCGCCGAGATGGCCGTCTCCAGCCCGCTGCTGGAGGCCAGCATCGACGGCGCCCACGGCGTGCTGCTGTCGATCGCGGGTGGCTCCGACCTCGGCCTGTTCGAGATCAACGAGGCGGCGCAGCTCGTGTCCATGGCGGCCGCGCCCGACGCCAACATCATCTTCGGCACGGTCATCGACGACGCGCTGGGCGACGAGGTGCGGGTCACCGTGATCGCCGCGGGGTTCGACGACGTGCCGCAGAACGACAAGCAGGCGCCGCGCCCGCAGACCCGCCCCGCCACCGCCGCGAGCGGCACCGGCGCCGCCTCCAGCGTGCCGCCGTCCGGGCTGCGCTCCAGCGCGCCGACGCCGCCCAAGCCGGAGCCCGCGCGCCCCGAGGCGCGCTCCGACTTCAGGCCGGAGCCCCGTACGGACTTCCGCCAGGAGCCGCGCTCCGACTTCCGCCAGGAGCCGCGTCCCGAGCCCCGTCCCGAGCCGCGCTCCGACTTCAGGCCGGAGCCCCGCACGGACTTCCGCCAGGAGTCCCGTACGGAACCGCGCCCCGAGCCGCGCCCGGAGCCCCGCCCCGAGCCGGTGCGCCCGGCGGAGAGCGTCCAGGACCCCGCCCCGGCCTCCTCCGCCGACGAGACGCCGGCTGACGGGCCTTCCGGTCCGGTGTCGATCCCGCGCCCCGCTCCGGAGCCTGCCAATCCGCCCACGCCCATCACCTCCCGCATGTCGGAGCCCGGCAAACGTCGTCCGGTGGTCTTCGAAGAGCAGGAGGAGGAACTCGACGTCCCCGACTTCCTCAAGTAACCGTTCCACCCGGCCGCCGCTCCCTCCGCTTCCGCACCCGTGACGCGGTACGGGAGCGGCGCCGCCATGTCAGGCCCCGTTCGCGGGGCTGCCGGTGGAGGGCGGGGCGACAGGGCGTCCCGGGGGTCCTCCCCCCAGGCGGGTGCGTGGTGTGCGGGGGAAAATGGGCTGACAGGAAGGAGAGGCGTGCGGAAGGAAGAGATCGCCTCGCGCGTGGCCGAGGTGGACGAGCGGATCGCCGCGGCGTGCCGGGCGGCGGGGCGGGACCGGGACGAGGTGACGCTGATCGCCGTGACCAAGACGTACCCGGCCGACGACGTGCGGATCCTGGCCGGGCTGGGCCTGCGCGACGTGGGCGAGAACCGCGACCAGGAGGCCGCGCCGAAGGCGCGCGAGTGCGCCGACCTGCCGTTGACCTGGCACTTCGTCGGTCAGTTGCAGACGAACAAGGTCCGCTCCGTGGTGGGGTACGCCGACGTGATCCACTCGGTGGACCGGCCCCGGCTGGCGAGGGCGATCAGCGGGGAGGCCGTCAAGCGGGGCAGGGAGGTCTGCTGCCTGGTGCAGGTGGCGCTCGACGACGACCCGGGGCGCGGCGGCGCCGTCCTGGCCGACGTGCCGGCGCTGGCCGACCTGATCGCCGGCGCTCCCGGTCTGCGGCTCGGCGGGGTCATGGCGGTGGCGCCGCTGGGCGAGGATCCGGCCAAGGCGTTCGCGAGGCTGCGTGATGTCGCGGTGGCCGTACAGGAGGGGCACCCACGTGCCACGATGATTTCCGCGGGGATGAGCGACGATCTGACGGAGGCCATCGCCCACGGCGCGACACACGTGCGGGTCGGTACGGCGTTGCTCGGCCGTCGGAAGCTCTTCGTCAGGTAATGTCCCCTCAAGTGGGTCTTCAGGCCCATGATCCGGTAGAGGTCGATCAGCGGTGAGCTCCAAGGGGGTACGGCTACCGCCTCGGACCCGGCGACAGGCCCGAGCGAGTGCGACCATGAGCAGGAGGACGACTTAGCGATGGCCGGCGCGATGCGCAAGATGGCGGTCTACCTCGGTCTCGTGGAGGACGACCGCTACGAGAGGTACGAGACCTACCCCGACGACTACCCGTACGAGGACGACGTCCAGCGCGCGGGCGAGGACCGGCCTGTCACGGTCCAGGACCGGGAGGAGGACACCGATCCGTCCGTTCCCGCCCCCAGGCCGGCCACCACTGTCCTTGAGCGCCGTACCACCGACCTGGCCCGGATCACCACCCTGCATCCCCGCACGTACAATGAAGCCCGAACCATCGGCGAGCACTTCCGTGACGGCACCCCCGTCATCATGAACCTGACTGAGATGGTCGACAGCGACGCAAAACGGCTCGTCGATTTCGCGGCAGGTCTGGTCTTTGGCCTACATGGAAGCATTGAACGTGTTACCAACAAGGTGTTCCTGTTGTCCCCTGCCAATGTCGAGGTGACCGCCGAGGACAAGGCTCGAATCGCGGAACGCGGGTTCTTCAACCAGAGTTAGAGTGCTCTGTATGTCAATCGGACTCAACCGGGTCTCGCCGAGACCGGGGGAGTACATCAGAAGTGGAGGCGCGGCCGGACCGTGGGGATAGTCAGCCAGATCTTGGTCGTAGTCCTGTCTCTCTACCTGGTGCTTCTCATCGGCAGGATGATCTTCGAGACGGTGCAGGCGTTCGCCCGCTCGTGGCGGCCCACCGGGGTCGTGCTCGTGCTGGCGGAGGTCACGTACACCGCGACCGACCCGCCTCTCAAGTTCCTCCGCCGTTTCATTCCCCCACTGCGGTTGGGTACGGTGGCCTTTGACCTAAGCTTCACAGTCCTCTTCATCGTCGTGTTGATCTTGATCAACGTCGTAGGATCGTTCGGTCCGTGACGAGGTCTGCAGGGCACCCGGTCATGATCCAACTCGTGTCCGCGCTGAAGTGATTCGGGTGACCGTCCCTCCGGACAGACTCCAAGCGCGCCAAGGAGACCAAAATGCCGCTTACGCCCGCTGATGTGCGGAACAAGCAGTTCAGTACCACCCGGCTCCGACCGGGCTACGACGAGGAAGAGGTCGACGCCTTCCTCGACGAAGTCGAGGCTGAGCTTGACCGCTTGATCCAAGAGAACGAAGAGCTGCGTGCCAAGCTTTCCGAGTGCATGCGCGGCAAAGTGCCTGGTGGCATGAACATGCCCATGGCCTCCGCGCCCGTGCAGGAGCAGCCCAAGCCTGAGATGATGGCGCCGCCCCAGCCGGAGCCCATGCGCGCGCCGGAGCCGCCGCAGCATCAGCAGCCGCAGCCGGTCCCGGTGGGCATGAACATGCCGCCCGCCGAAGACAACATGGACACCGCCGCCCGCGTGCTCGCCCTCGCCCAGCAGACGGCCGACCAGGCGATCGCCGACGCCCGCCGGGAGGCGGACGAGACGGTGACCCGCGCCCGCCGCGAGGCCGACGAGATCCTCACCAAGGCCCGCCGCCAGGCCGAGCAGGTCATCGGCGACGCCCGCGCCCGCGCCGAGACGCTCGAGCGCGACGCCCAGGAGCGGCACCGCCAGGCGATGGGCTCCCTCGTCCAGACCCGCGACGAGCTCGAGCGCAAGGTCGAGGAGCTGCGCAGCTTCGAGCGCGAGTACCGCAGCCGCCTCAAGCTCTACCTGGAGAACCAGCTCGCCGAGCTGAACGTCTCAGCGGAGGGCAGCGGCGGGTTCCCGGTCATGTCGGGCGGTCCCTCCGGCGCGCCGGCCATGTCGCACGCCGTGCCCCAGGGCGGTCAGCAGCCTCTGCCCGGCAACCCCAACCCGTTCGGCGGCGAGGCCCCGCAAGGCGCCTTCCCCGGCAGCGACGGCCCCCACAACGAGCGCCGGTAAGGTGTAGCGGGTCACACCAAGGACCCGTCACTCGAAAGAGCCCCTAGTGATCCTTATCAGTGCTGGTTTGGTGCTCGCGGCAGTGATTCTGCTGATCGCGGGCTTCGTACTGGCAAAGCCGTTCCTGATCATGTGGTCCATCGTGGTCAGCGTGCTGTCCGCGCTGTTCCTCGTGATCGGAGCGCTGCTGCGGCGTCACGAGCTGTTTCCCGGTGGTGGGCAGGCCGCGATGCCGGCCACCCCTCCTCCGCCGGCAGGGCTCGTGCCTCCTGGCGTCCCGCCGTACGCCCAGACCGGCCCCATGGGCGCGCCGCCGTCCCGTCCGCAGCCCTACCCGCGGACGGCGACCGTGCCGTCGCCCGCGCCCGGCGTCCCCACGCCGCACCGGCCCGCGGCCGGGGGGATCTCCCCCGACGCGATCGTGCTGGTGATCCCCGGGCGCAAGCGATACCACGTCCGAGGCTGCCGCCAGCTGGCCGGGCGGGATCACGAGGAGCTCACCTACGAGGAGGCTCGCGAAGAGGGCTTCACGCCCTGCACCGCCTGCCTGCCCGACGCCGCGCTCGGCGGGCGGCAACTGCCCCCCGCCGACGACTCGGCGCCCGCGGTCCCCGCTGAGAGCCTCGCAGACCCCTCCGAGCCGACCCGTGACCTCCGGCCGCCGGTGCTTCCGCCGGAGCCCGCCACCCCCGCTCAGGAGTCCGCCGCGTCGCCCGCCGAAGCGGGCTGGTTCGGCCGCACCACCGAGGACGCGCCGCCGCCCGCGGGCAAGGGCGAACCGTCCGCCGCCGCGCCGGAGCCCGAGGGTTCCCGTCCCGGCGCCCCCACCGCCGAGCAGACCCGCCCCGTCCAGCAGCGCGGCCGCCCGTCCGAGGGCCGTCCGTCTGGTCCGTCCGCGGAGAGCCGCTCGTTCGAGGGTCGTCCTTCTGGTCCGTCTGCGGAGAGCCGCTCGTCCAGGCAGGACCGTCCGGAGCGCGACGACCCGGAGCCCGGGCGCGGTTCCCGGTCCCCGCACGAGCCGGGTCGTCCGGCGTCGGGATCCGGCTCCTCGCCGCAAGGGCCCGGTCGTGGTACCCAGAGTGCGGGCCGGTCGTCCCAGGAGCAGGGCAAGCGTCCGTACGCGACTTCCGCGCAGGCGGACGAGCCGGACTCCGGGCCTGACACCCGCCCGCAACCCCGCGTGACCGCCGCCGGCACGCCGGTGCCTCCCGCGCCCGCGTCGGGTTCCCGTGAGGGCTCGGGTGACCGGCCCGCACAGGGGAAGCCCTCCGGTACGGGGGATCCCGCCACAGGCGGTACCCCGTCGGGGAGAGGGGACCAGGCTACGCCCCGTAAGGAGAAGTCCGGGAGCGGTGGCTCTGTGAAGGGTGATCGGGCTGCGTCTGCTAAGTCCGGGAGCGGTGCCTCGTCTGTGACCGGTGCCGGCCGGGATGATCGGGCCGAGTCTCGGGAGAAGAAGCCTGGTGCCTCGGCTGTGGGTGGTTCCGCCAAGGGTGATCGGGGGGCGTCTCGGGACGACGCGGGTGAGAAGGGCGTGTCACGTGAGAAGGGCGGAGGCGACTCGTCCGTAGCGGGTTCCTCCGAGGGGGAGTCGGCTTCCGCGACGGAGAAGACTGTCAGGACGCGTTCCCTGTTCGAGGCCGCGTCCCCGGCTGGGGCGCAGCGGCCGCCGTCGTCGGCCGAGTCCGCCAAGGCTCAGGGGCCGTTGCCCAAGGGCGCCGCTTCTCGTGACACCCGTCCGTCCGAAGACAAGGCGGAGAACGGCAGGACCGCGCCAGGTGACAGTTCGGACGCCGACGATGCGCGCGACCAAGAGCCTGCCGAGGCGGCGAACGGTGACAGCGGGGCCAAGGGGTCCGGCACGGTCAAGGTCATCGTCGGCACCCGTCGCTACCACAGCACCGCCTGCCCGCTGATCAAGGGGGCGGGTGACTCGGGTGTGGAGACCATGACCCGCAACCAGGCGGAGGCGGCGGGTCTGACCCCCTGCTCCGTCTGCCAGCACGCTCACGAGACCGTCAGCTGACCGTAGGTCATCCCCGCGACAACGTCCGGACCGCTCCGACGGGGTGCCCCAGAGTGAGTCGGGGCGTTGTCCGCGCAGTGCCCGTGTCGGGGGAGTCCGGACGGCGCGGCGCTGTGCGGGCCTTGAACTGGCAGAGCCGATCCTGCGGGACCGGTCGGCTGGGGGGTGATCCTGCGGGACAGGTTGGCTCGGGGGTGATCTTGCGGGACTCGTCGGGTCAGGGGATGATCTTGCGGGTGCGGAGGTCGGTGAGGATGTCGAGGAACATCTTCTCCGTGTCGACGAACTCGTGGAAGCCGAAGCGGCGGGCCTTGGAGCCGTCGGCGATCACGTCGTAGTCCCAGGAGAAGACGGCGTCGCCGAACGCCCACGACGACACCTCCTCGTAGGAGTGCGGTTCGAGCCCGTACTTCCCGGTCATCTCACGCCAGAGCGGCTCCTTGTCCGCCATGACCACCTGGAGTGACATGGGCAGCGGATCGGCCACCTCCAGGTCGAAGAAGCGGGCGATCTTCGGCCACATCTCGTTCCAGCGGAAGAGGTCGCCGTTGTTGATGTTGAACGCCTGGTTGGCGCAGCGCGGGTCCGTCGCCGCCCAGACGGTGGCCTTGGCCAGCAGGCCGGCGTCGGTCATCTCCAGCAGCTTGTCGTAGGCGCCCGGGCGGCCGGGGAAGCGCAGGGGCAGGCCGAGTTCCTTGGAGACGGCCGCGTAGACGGCGATCACCATGGCCAGGTTCATCGGGTTGCCCAGGGCGAATCCGCACACGACCGACGGGCGGAGGGCGCTCCACGTCCAGCCCGCCCCTCGCTGCCGCCTCTCCAGGAACGCCTGCTGGTCGACGTTGAACTCCGGCGGCATGTGGCCCGGGTCGGACTCGCGGGCCGGGGTCTTGAAGGGACCCAGGTGCGCCCCGTACACCTTGTAGCCCTGCATGAGGCTGACATGGGTCAGACCGGGCGCCACCGGCTCGATCGCGTCGACCACGTTGACCAGCATCGCCAGGTTGGGCGGCACGAGCTCGGCCCACGTCGGGCGGTCCTGGTAGGCGGCGTAGAAGACGTGGGTCACCTCGGTGAGCCCGCTGAGCTTCTTGGCGGTGTCGTCCCGGTCGAGCAGGTCGACGGACACCTGGCGGACCCGGCCGGTGGTCTCGCCGCCGCGACGCGAGAGCCCGATCACCTCCCAGTCGCCGAGGGCGTCGAGATGCTGTACCAGGTTGCGGCCGATCACCCCTTGGGCGCCGACGACGAGGGCGACCTTCCGCTGGACGCTGTTCATCTTTTCTCCTCTTCATGATGGTGTCGCCGCCCTTGGCGGCCTTTCGGAGCAGCGGCCCCAGGCCGTGCTCGCGCTGGGTGTGAGCCGGCCGCCGCGTCGGTGCCGTCATGGGCCCATTCCGCCTGTCCGGTACAAGTCTGGGGCGAGTGTCCTCTATAGGGCCAACTCATAGTTTCTATCGTCCTGATAAGTTCTGTGCATGATCAGCTTGCGGCAACTCGAATACCTGGTCACGGTCGTGGACGAAGGGTCCTTCACCCGCGCCGCCGAGCTCCTGCACGTCACGCAGCCCGCCCTGTCCCACCAGGTGCAGGCGCTGGAGCGGGCGATCGGGGCCGCGTTGCTCGAAAGGTCGCCGCGCGGCGTCACCCTCACCCCGGCCGGGCGGGCCATGCTGCCCCACGCGCGGGCCGCGCTGGCGGACGCGGCCGGTGCGGTGTCCGCGGTGCGCCGGGCCGCCGGGCTCAGCGGGGGTGAGTTGCGGCTGGCGGCCGTCTACTCGGTCAGCCTGGGCGTGCTGCCCGCCGCGCTGCGGGTCTGGAGCCGCCGCCATCCGGGCGTCGACGTGCGGCTGTTCGAGCACCGGCACGCCGACGAGCTCGCCCAGGCGATGGCCGGCGGGCAGGCCGACCTGGCCATCGGCCCCCGCCCGCACGGCTGGTCCGGGCCGGTGCAGACCCTCGGCGAGGAGGAGTTCGTCATCGCCGTCTCGCGGGACGACCCGCTGGCCGGCCGGCAGGCGGCCGAGGCCCGCCTGGAGGAGTTGCGGGAGCGGCGCTGGGTCCACTACGCGCCCGGCAACGGCCTCGCCGACATCCTCGACCGCGCCTGCGCCGCGGCGGGTTTCCAGCCGAAGATCGCCGTCAGGGCCGAGCAGACGGCGTCCGCGCCGATCCTGGCCGCCGCGGGGCTCGGGCCCGCGCTGATCCCCGCCAATGTGGTGCCGGCCGGCTACGACGGCCACACGCTCAAGCCGGTGCCCGGGGTGACCCGCGAGCTCACCGCCTACACCCGCGCCGCTCCCGACGCCCTCAGCGCCGCCTTCCTCGACCTGCTGCTCGACACCACGCGCGAGCGGCTGGCCCGCCCCTGGTAGCGGACGCGCGACCAGGGTGAAAGGGCGGCAGGATGGGTCGATGAGGATCACCAAGTACGGTCACGCCTGCGTACGGCTGGAGAAGGGCTCCCGGGCCCTGGTCATCGACCCGGGGGTGATGACGCCCGAGCCCGAGGCGCTGGAGGGCGCCGAGGCGGTGCTGATCACGCACGAGCACTTCGACCATTTCGCCCCCGAGCGGCTGCGTGAGCGTCCCGACCTGCCCGTGTACACCTGTCCGGGGGTGGCGCGGCACCTGACGGAGCTCGGCGACCGGGTGCGGGTGGTGAAGGACGGCGACGTGCTGGACGTGGCCGGGTTCCGGGTGGCGGTCCTGGGGGAGAAGCACCACGTCAGCCATCCCGACGTGCCGCCGGTCGACAACGTGGGGTTCCTGGTCGACGGGGAGGTGTTCCACCCGGGCGACGCGCTGACCGTCGTGGAGGTGCCGACGCTGCTGGTGCCGGGCCAGGCACCGTGGATGACGGTGCCCGACCTGATCCGCTACCTGCGGGCGGTACGGCCGCGGCGCGCGTACGCGATCCACGACGGGCTGCTCAACGAGTGGGGGCTCAAGGTCCTCGACGGCGTGCTCGCCGGCGAGGGTGAGCGGGCCGCCGCCGAGTTCCGGCGGCTGCCCGTCGGCGGCTCCGCCGAGGTTTGACGCGCCCGGCGGGGAAGGACACCTTCCCCGCCGGACTGGGTCCTGCACCGTCAGGCGCGGCGGAGCCGGAAGGTGAGGCCGAGATCGGCGTCGGTGTGTTCCGGGAGGCCCGGCTCGTCGCCTTCCGTCACCGACGTGGCCAGCACCTCGTCGGCGACCACCTGGGCGCCCGCGCGCAGCGCCTCGGCCAGGTCGGGGTCGGACGAGCGCCACCAGAGGGAGATCCGGTCGGTGATCGACAGGCCCGTCGCCTTGCGGGCCTCCTGCACCAGGCGGATCACCTCGCGCAGCAGCCCGGCCCGGCGCAGCTCGTCGGTCAGCTCCAGGTCGAGCGCCACCGTCTCGCCAGTGCCGGTGTCGAACGCGCCGGTCTCCACCGCCCAGCCGGAGCGCGGCTGCTCGGTGACGATCACCTCGTCGGGGCCGAGCGTCACCTCGCCCAGCTCGCCCGCCGCCAGCGTCACGGTCGCGCCGGAGCGGAGCGTGCGCGCCACCGACGCGGCGTCGGCGGCGCCGACCGCGGCGGCCACCAGCTTGGTCCGCGACCCGAACCGCTTGCCCAGCGCCCGGAAGTTCGGCTTGACCGTGTAGGAGACCAGGTCGGCGCTGAAGCCCGACATGTCCTCCAGCGCCTGGACGTTCAGCTCGTCCGCGACCAGGCCGCGCAGCTCGCCCGGCAGCGCCGGCCAGCCGTGCGCCCCCACCAGGGCGCGGCGCAGCGGCTGGCGGGTCTTCACGCCGGAGGAGGCGCGGGCCGAGCGGCCCAGCTCCACCAGCCGCCGCACCAGCGCCATCTGCTCCGACAGCGCCGGGTTCAGCAGCTCCTCGCGCACCGCCGGCCAGGAGGTCAGGTGGACCGAGGACGGCTGGTCCTCGGCGCGCAGGACGTCCCACAGGTAGTCGGTGACGAACGGCGTGAGCGGCGACATCAGCCGGGTGACCGTCTCCAGGCACTCGTACAGGGTGGCGAAGGCCTCCCGCGACCCCTGCCAGAACCGGCGGCGCGAGCGGCGCACGTACCAGTTGGACAGGTCGTCCAGGAAGTCGGCCAGCCTGCGCCCGGCCCGCTGCGTGTCGTACACGTCGAGCGCGGCCGTCACCTCGGCGACCGTGCGGTGCAGCTCGGCCAGCGCCCACCGGTCGAGCAGCGGCCGCTCGGCCGCGGGCGGCGCCGAGGCCAGATCGGCCGGCGACCACTCCTCGGCGTTGGCGTAGAGCGTGAAGAAGGAGGCGGTGTTCCAGTAGGTCAGCAGGACCTTGCGGACGATCTCCTCCAGCGCGCCGTGCCCCACCCGGCGGGCCGACCAGGGCGAGCCCGCGCAGGCCATGAACCAGCGCAGCGCGTCGGCGCCGTGCTGGTCCATCAGCGGCATCGGCTCCAGCACGTTGCCCAGGTGCTTGCTCATCTTGCGGCCGTCCTCGGCCAGGATGAGCCCGAGGCAGAGCACGTTCTCGTACGAGGACTGCCCGAACACGAGCGTGCCCACGGCCATCAGCGAGTAGAACCACCCGCGCGTCTGGTCGGTCGCCTCGCAGATGAACTGCGCCGGGTAGACGCCCTCGGGCTTGCCCGCCTCGCCCCACTGGGCGAACGGCATGGAGCCCGAGTCGTACCAGGCGTCGATCACGTCGGGCACCCGGCGTGCCTCGGCCGAGCAGGACGGGCAGGGGAAGGTCACGTCGTCGACGAACGGCCGGTGCGGGTCGAGCGACGAGAGGTTCCGGCCCGCCAGCTCGCCCAGCTCCGCCAGCGAGCCGACGCAGGTCACGTGGGACTCGTCGGCCGAGCAGACCCAGAGCGGCAGCGGCGTGCCCCAGTAGCGGGAGCGCGACAGCGACCAGTCGACGTTGTTGCGCAGCCACTCGCCGTAGCGGCCCCACTTGATCGTGTCGGGGAACCAGTTGGTCCTGGAGTTCTCCTCCAGCATCTGGTCCTTGACCGCGGTGGTGCGGATGTACCACGACGGCAGCGCGTAGTAGAGCAGCGGCGTGTGGCAGCGCCAGCAGTGGGGGTAGCTGTGGTCGAAGTGGCCGCCGCGGAACAGCAGCCCGCGCTCGCGCAGGTCGTCGGTGAGCCGCTCGTCGGCGTCCTTGAAGAACACCCCGCCCACCATGGGCACGTCGTCCAGGAAACGCCCGTCGGGGCCGATCGGGTTGACCACCGGCATCGCGTACTTCTTGGTCACCGCCAGGTCGTCGGCGCCGAACGCGGGCGCCTGGTGGACCAGGCCGGTGCCGTCCTCGACGGTCACGTAGTCGCCGAGCACCACGTAGTGGGCGCCGGGGATGTCGACCAGCTCGAACGGGCGCTCGTACGGGGTGCGCTCCAGCTCGCGGCCGGTGAAGCGGGCCACCTCGGTGACGTCGTCGCCCAGCACCGCGGCCAGCAGCGGCTCGGCCACCACCAGCACCTCGCCGTCGCCGGTGCGGGCGGCGACGTAGGTCACGTCGGGGTGGACCGCCACGGCCGTGTTGGACACCAGCGTCCACGGCGTGGTCGTCCAGATGAGCAGCTTGGCGCCCAGCTCGGCCAGCGGCCCTGAGGTGACCGGCATCCGCACGAACACCGACGGGCTGGTCACGGTCTCGTAGCCGCCCGGCTGGCCCAGCTCGTGGTCGGACAGGCCGGTGCCGCAGCGCGGGCAGTAGGGGGTGATCCGGAAGTCGCGGAACAGCAGCCCCTTGTCGAAGATGACCTTCAGCGACCACCAGACGGCCTCGACGTAGTCGGGGTCCATCGTCCGGTAAGCGGTCGACAGGTCGATCCAGTAGCCCATCCGCTCGGTGAGCTGCTCGAACGCGTCGACGTGCCGCAGCACGGACTCGCGGCAGCGGGCGTTGAACTCGGCGATGCCGTAGGACTCGATGTCACGCTTCCCGGAGAGGCCGAGCTCCTTCTCCACGCCGACCTCGACCGGCAGGCCGTGGCAGTCCCAGCCGGCCTTGCGCGGCACGCTGAAGCCGCGCATCGACTTGTAGCGGGGGAAGATGTCCTTGAAGACGCGGGCCTCGACGTGGTGGACACCGGGCAGGCCGTTGGCGGTGGGCGGGCCCTCGTAGAACACCCACGCGGGGTTGCCCTCGTTCTGCTGGACGGAGCGCTCGAAGATCTTCCCATCGCGCCAGCGGTCCAGGACCTCACGCTCAAGCGCGGGCAGGTCGACCTGCGCGGGAAGGGAGCGGAACGGTGGCGAAGACATGTCGGGCGGGACCTCCACGCGTCTCTGATCTGCAGACAGGTTGCGTGAAGGGACGAGGCCGACGGCCCCGCGGTACCACCCTTCTTGGCCTCACTCTGGGTGAGACCCTCTTCTTTCTGGCTGCTGCCGGGTCTAGTGAGCTCGATCGAGCCGTTCTTCCGGCGGCTCCGGGGTGATGCCCCTCGCGAGAGGGCCCCATCAACGCCTTGCAGGTTCACACCATAACGCAGAGCGGAGACTGAAGCTTCCGGGTTTCGAGGCTGCGCACCAGGCAAGGGGGAGAAGTCCTGGAAGTGACAAATTTGTGGGAATGGAGTCGCCTGGGCAGGAGTTAGAAGGGCGAGGCGGGATAGTACGGGAGGGGTAATCCGTCCGGCGGGTCGTTTGCCGTTCCGTTATGAGGAACCTAGGCTGCCCGCACCAATCACGGCCTTGACCAGCCCGAGATCGGCATCGCCCAACAGCATGGAGGCAACCATGGCGGCAGTCACGCAGACCGCGACCCCGTCGATGTGGTCGGACGAGGAACTGGCCGAGGTACGCGGCAGCCTGCGAACCGAGATAGACGAGCTGAACGCGGACATCCTGCGCCACGAGAGCGAGATCGCGTCCGGAGACGTCACCCAGGGCGCCGGCGACGATACGGCGGACGCCGGCGCCAAGACGTATGAGCGGGAACGCGAGATCGCCCTTACCCTGAATGCACGCGACCTGGTCGCGCAGAACGAACGTGCGATCGCCAGGATCGACGCAGGGACCTATGGAGTGTGCGAATCGTGCCACAAGCCGATCGGCAAGGAACGCCTTCAGGCGTTCCCGAGGGCGACGCTGTGCGTGACGTGCAAGCAGAGGGAGGAACGCCGGTAGCGGCGGGCGGGCGGCGGGGCCGGGTCCTCGCCGTCCTCACCTCACTCGCGGCCGTCATCTACGTGGCCGACCTCGTCACCAAGACCGTGGTGCTGGAGGCGCTGGAGGGGGAGCCGCCGCTGGTGGTGATCCCCGGCGTCCTCCAGTTCAGGGTGATCTTCAACTCCGGAGCCGCCTTCAGCATCGGCACCGGGATGACGTTCATCTTCACCCTGATCGCCGCCGGTGTGGTCGCCGCCATCATCCGCACCGCGCGCAAGCTGGTGAGCATGCTGTGGGCGATCACGCTGGGGCTGCTGCTCGGCGGGGCGCTCGGCAACCTCACCGACCGGCTGCTGCGCTACCCGTCCGGCTTCGGCCGGCCGACCCAGCTGCAGGGGCACGTGGTCGACTTCGTCGAGGTGCTGCCGGGCAACTTCCCGGTCATCGACTACTTCCCGGTGTTCAACGTGGCCGACTCGGCCATCGTGTGCGGCGGCATCCTGGCGGTGATCCTGGCCTGGCGCGGCTACCAGATCGACGGAACGAGGGAGGGCAAGAGTGGCCGAGCAGCGTAGCCTGCCCGTGCCCGACGGGCTGGAGGGAGAGCGGCTCGACGCCGCGCTCTCCCGGCTGTTCGGATTCTCGCGCACCCGCGCGGCCGAGCTGATCGCCGCCGGGGAGGTGATGGTCGACGGCAGGCAACCGGCCAAGTCCGACCGCGTGCGCGGCGGATCCTGGCTGGACGTGACGCTCCCGCCGCCGGTCGTCACGCCGATGCCGGTCGCCGAGCCGGTGCCCGGCATGCGGGTGGTCTACGAGGACGACGACATCATCGTGGTCAACAAGCCCATCGGGGTGGCCGCCCACCCGACCGTCGGCTGGACCGGCCCCACCGTGATCGGCGGGCTGCTCGGCGCCGGCCACACGATCGCCACCAGCGGCGCCGCCGAGCGGCAGGGCATCGTGCACCGGCTCGACGCCAACACCACGGGCGCGATGGCCGTCGCCAAGAGCGAGCACGCCTACTCCCACCTCAAGCGCGCCTTCAAGGAGCGCACCGTCGACAAGCGCTACCACGCGCTGGTGCAGGGCCACCCCGACCCGTTCAGGGGCACGGTCGACGCCCCCATCGACCGCCACCCGTCGGGCGACGGCAGGTTCGCGGTGGTCGCGGGCGGCAAGCCGTCCGTCACCCACTACGACACCATCGAGGCGTTCCGGGCGGCGTCGCTGCTCGACATCAACCTGGAGACCGGCCGGACCCACCAGATCCGGGTCCACATGTCCGCGCTGCGTCACCCGTGCGTGGGCGACATGCTGTACGGCGCCGACCCGACGCTCGCCGCCCGGCTGGGCGTCACCCGCCAGTGGCTGCACGCGGTCTCGCTCGCCTTCGAGCACCCGTCGACGGGGGAGTGGATGTCGTTCGGCACCGACTATCCCGAGGATTTGCAGAAGGCGCTGGACCTGGTACGCGCCGAGTCCTGACCGGCTACTCCCAGGCGTGCCAGTGCTCGGCCTGGGCGCCGCCGCCGCGTGACGGCTCCACCTCGCCGGGCTCGTCCTCGTCCGGCTCGGGTTCCGGCTCGGGCTCCGGCTCCGGCTCCGCGGATCGGGTGGGCGCGGCCGACCTGGTGGGCCTCTCCTCGGGCGTGGGGTCGGCCCGCCTCTGGGCGCGGCGGTCGGGGCCGGGGTCCCGGTCGGGGCGCGACGTCTCGTACGCGGCGGGCGGTGAGTCGTCACGGCGGGCGTCGGAGCGGCCGGGCGGGTCCCCGGCCTCGCGCCCGTCGCCGTCCTTGGACCCGGTGCTGGGCGGCGGGCCGGAGACGGTCGCGGTCTGCTGCGGCGTGTGCACCACGGCAGGCGGGCCCGATGTCTCGGGCGGCCGGTGCGACCACCACGCCGCGCCGCCTGTGACCAGGGCCGTGACCAGCGCGCCGAGGCCCAGGGCGAGCAGCGGCTGCCTGCGCCTGCCGGGCAGCGTCCGCGCCGCCGGCGCGATCGCCGCCGCGTCGCCGCCGGTCACCTCCGCGATCGGCACCGGCCCGGTCGGCTCCGGCCCGATGCCCCTGATGATCGCGGTCAGGCGTTGCTCCGCCTCGTCCACCGTCATCCGGTCGGCCGGGTTCTTCCGCAGCAGCCCCAGCAGCACCGGCCCGAGCACGCCCGCCCGCGACAGCGGGGCGGGCTCGGCGTGCATGACCGCGCCCAGCGTGGCCAGCGCGTTCGACCGGTGGAAGGGCGAATGGCCCTCGACCGCCACGTACAGGGTCACGCCCAGCGACCACAGGTCCGAGGCCGTCTCGGCGGGGCCGCCCGCCGCCCGCTCGGGAGCCATGAAGGCGGGGGTGCCGATCAGGATCCCGGTCCTGGTGACCGGCGCCTCGTCCTCGGTGGTGGCGATGCCGAAATCGGTGAGCACGGCCCTGCCGTCGTCCGTCAGCAGCACGTTGTCCGGCTTGACGTCCCGGTGCAGCACCCCGGCCGCGTGCGCCGCGCGCAGCGCCTCCAGCAGTTGCAGCCCGACGTTCGCGGCCTCGGCCGGCCGCATCGGCCCGTTCTCGCGCACCAGCTCGCCCAGCGTCCGCGACCGGACGAGCTGCATGACGATCCACGGGTGCCCGTGCTCCTCCAGCACGTCGTACACGGCGGCCACGCACGGGTGCGCGACCCGGCCGGCCGCACGCGCCTCCCTGAAGGTGCGCACGGTGAACAGGTCGCGTTCCGGTCCTGTCAGATCAGGGGGCGGGAGGACCTCCTTGACGGCCACGTCCCTGCCGAGCACCTCGTCGTGGGCCTGCCAGACGGTACCCATGCCGCCACGCCCGATCGTCCTGACCAGCCGGTAACGGCCCCCAACAATCCCCACAGAATCGGACATGCGGGGCGACTACCCCAGAAAGACCCGGGCAACCGCTGTCACGGCGGCGGCCGCCGCCAGAACCACCAGGAACGGAGCACGCAGCAGCAACGCGACGATCGCCGCCCCCAGACCGGCCGTGCGGGCCAGGTCGAACGCCAGCGCGCCGTCCTGCGTGAACATCTGCACCCCGATGAGCGCCGCGAGCAGCGCCACCGGCACCAGCTCGGCGAAGCGGCTCACCACCGGGTGGTCGAGCACCTGGCGCGGCGCGGCCAGCCCGGCCAGCTTGAGCGCGTAACACCCCAGGCACACCCCGGCGATCGCCCACCACAGCGCGGTCATCGCAGCATCACCACCAGCACCGCCACGGCCGCCAGCAGCACCGGCACGCCCGGCGGGAAGAACGGAGTCGCCGCCAGCGCGATGGCCATGCCGCCGGCCGCCAGCGCGCGCAGCTCGGCGCGCTCCTTCAGCCGCGGCCACAGGATCGCCAGGAACGTGGCGGGCCCCACCACGTCCAGCCCGAGCATCCCCGGGTCGCCGAGCGAGCTCGTGCCGATCGCCCCGAGCAGCGTTGTCACGTTCCAGCCCACGTAGACCGCGGCGAAGGTGGTGAAGAAGCCCGCCCTGGCCGCCTCGGGGGTCGGCTGGGCCAGGGCGACGGCGGTCGTCTCGTCGATGACCCCCTGCGCGGTGCCCAGCTTGCGTGCTCCGCGCACCCGCAGCACGTCGGCCATGCGCAGCCCGTACAGCGTGTTCCTGGCGCCGAGCAGCAGCGCGCCCGACGCGGCCGAGACCAGGTCGCCGCCCGCCCCCACCGCGCCCGCGAACGCGAACTGCGAGGCGCCCGTGAACGCCAGCAGGCTCAGCACGCACGCCTGCGGCACGGTGAGCCCGGCCGTGACCGCCGCGGCGCCGAAGGCGACCCCGGACAGCCCGACGGCCAGACCCACACCCAGACCGTCCCGGATGGCGGCGGAACGGAGTGTCGTCTGTTCCATGGGATATGAGGATATGCGCAGGTCACTACCGTTTCTTGTACGTTCCTGCGGTGCGTTGATAGGCAGCCGGTGGTACCCCTACCACGCGTTTGAAGTGACGGTTCAGGTGTGCCTGGTCGGTGAAGCCCACCTCGGCGGCCACGTCCGCGGGCCGCACGCCGGAGCGCAGCAGGTGCCGGGCCCGCCGCACCCGCAGCGAGTTCAGATAGGCGTGCGGCGGCAGCCCGGTCGCCGCCTTGAACGCCCGCAGCAGCGGGAACGGCCGCGCGCCGACCATCCGCGCCAGGTCGTCCAGCGCCGGCGGGTCGGTCAGCCGCTCGTGCAGCACCTCCATCGCCTGCCGCACCGCCCGCCGCCCCTCGGGCGACAGCGTCACCGCCGGGCGCGGCACCGCGTACCGGGCGAGCAGCCGCCCGAACAGCGTGCGGGTCAGCGTGGACGCCGCCAGGTCGTCGCCGCGCTCGGTCGCCTGGTGCGCGCGCGCCATCAGCGCCGCCACCTCCGGGTCGCGCACCACCTGCTCGGGGAAGTACGGGGTGCCCTTCGGCAGGCCCAGCTCGGCCGCCACCTCGCCGACCGCCGCGACCGACGGGTAGAGCATCCGGTACGCCCACCCGCCGTCCACACCGGCCTGGCCCGTGTGCACCGAGTCCGGGTTCACCAGGACCACCTCGCCCGCCGCGGCCCGGTGCAGGTCGCCCCGGTACTCGAACTCCTCCACGCCGTCGAGGATGATCCCGATCGCGTACCCCTCGTGCACGTGACGGGAGAAGCGGTGGGTCACGTAGCGGGCCTTGAGCAGGTCCACCTCGGGCACCGCCGGATGACGCCAGAAGCGGGCCCGCTCCTGCGGCCGCCCGCTCATCGCGCCGGCCGGAACGTGGCGGTGAACGTCTCGAAGAAGCGCCTGTCGCGCTCCCAGCGGGCGCCGGTGGTCTCCCAGTAGAGCGCGAACGGGCGGCCGCCGGCGGTGGTGAAACCGCGGTTGATCACGTGGATCGCGGTGCCGTCGCGGGAGCGGGTGAACTCCCAGTCGGCGGCGGGGCGGCCCTGGTACTCGATCGCGCGGATGGCGACGCGTTCGTAGCCGGGGAACTCGCCCTTGCGGAGGATCTCCCGCTCCAGCGCCCGCCAGTGGTCGGACGGGGTCGCGTGGTCGCCCTCGGGGACGGTCCATTCGACGATCATCACGCCGGGGGTGCCGGGGCCGCTGAAGGTGACGCTGTCGCGCTGCGGGTTCTTGACGGCGCGCCAGCCGCGCGGCACGGCGACCGAGAACCCCCCGGCCGCGTTCCGATACGCCCGCCAACCAGCGGGGACCGGGTGCCCGGTGGGGGTCACGTTCCCGGTGGGCTCGCCGGTCGCGTTGCCGGTGGGCTCTCCGGTCGTGTTCCCGGTCGGCTCGCCCGTCGGATCACCGGTACCGCCCGCTGTCGGGTCCCCACCAGGTTCCCGGGTCGGCTGGCGCGGAGGCTCTCCGGACGGCCCGTGGGTGCTCTCCGTCGGCCCGACGGCACCGATGCCCGGTTCGCTCCCCAGCAGATTGACGAGCACCACGCCTCCGCCGCCGACCACCACGAGCGCGGCCACGGCCGCCGCCACCACGACCCACCGCTTCCCGCCCGACCGCCCACCGCCGGTCACCGTCCCATACGGGGACCTCTGCGGGCCCGTCCCCTGCGGCGGCATCCCGTACGAGCCGGAGCCTCCGTGAGAGTCGAGCAGGGCGGGATCCCCTCCGCGCGGACCCGAATGCCCGTGCGGGACGCCGACGTGATGGGGCGCTGGGCCTGCGCCGTGGGGCCCCGGGCTCACGTCGTGAGGGCCCGAGGTTCCGTACGGGGTGCCGGCGTGATGGGGCGCTGGGCCCGCGCCATGTTGGGCTGCGGGGGCGTGGGGTGCGGGGTCTGCCGGTGGGCTTGCGTATCGGCTGTCAGGGTTGAGCTGTCCTGGTTGCTGGTGGAATGCGCTGTACGGGCCGGGCGGCTGGTGTCCGTGGCCGGGGAAGGGCCGGTCCATGGACGCGGCGTCGAGGAGCTGGGCGGCCTGGCCGGCGGGCAGGCGGGTGCCCGGGTCCCGCTGGAGCCAGCCCATGATCACCGGTGTCAGCGCCCCGGCCCGGCGGGGCGGCTCGACCGCGTCGCGGAGCACCGCCGCCACCGTCGCCGCCCACGAGTCGCGCCGGAACGGCGGCCCGCCCTCCACCGCCGCGTACAGGGTCGCCCCCAGCGACCACAGGTCGGACTCGGGCCTGGCGGGCTCGCCGTTCAGCCGCTCGGGAGGCATATACGCGGGCGTGCCCACGAGGCTGCCGGTCGCCGTCAGCCCCGCCTCGGACTCCATGGTGGCGATGCCGAAGTCCGTCAGCACCACCCGCCCGTCGTCGGCCAGCAGCACGTTCTCCGGCTTGACGTCGCGGTGCAGCACCCCGGTGGCGTGCGCGGCGCGGAGCGCGTCGAGCACCCGCGCGCCGATCGCCGCAGCCCGCGCCACCGGCAGCGGCCCGTCCGCGCGGATCGCCTCCGCCAGGGAGCGGGAACGGACGAGCTGCATGACGATCCACGGCCGCCCGCCCTCCTCGACGACGTCGTGGATGACCACCACCGACGGGTGGTCCAGACGGCCCGCGGCCCTGGCCTCGCGGATGGTCCTGCGGTTGAGCTCGGCCCGCTGCCGCTCGCCGACCCCGCTGTAGCGGACCTCCTTGATCGCGACCGTACGGTCGAGCAGCTCGTCGTAGGCACGCCACACCACGCCCATGCCGCCCTCACCGAGCGGCTCGACGAGGCGGTAGCGATTGCCGACCTGCCTGTCCACGCGGGGCAGCCTACTGGTCGGGTTTGAAGGTCGCGCAGAACGTCTCGAAGAAGTGGTAGTCCTTCTTCCAGCGACTTGCGAGGTTGTGCCAGTAGATGGCGTAACCACGGCCGTTGTCGGTGATGAATCCCCGGTTGCGCACCCTCGTCTTGCCGGTGTTGGTGTTCCAGGTGAAGTCCCAGTCGGCGGCGGCCTTCTGGTAGTCGACCGCCTTGATGTCGATCAGCTGGTAGCCGCCGAACCCGTACTTGGCCGTCTTCTCCTGCTTCCGCCAGTCCTTGACCGGGTCGCTGCCGGGCTTCGAGGCCCGGTCGACCGACACGAACGCGTTGGAGCCCGCGCCGGGGCCGCGGAAGAACACCTGGGAACCCTCACGCTTGTAGACGTCCCAGCCCTTGGGCAGCCCTATGGTGAAGTCGAGCTGCTTGTCCTTGTACCACTTCCAGCCCGAGGGCAGCGTGGCGGCCTGTGCCGTCTCCTCCTCGGTGGGCGTGGGGGAGGGCGTGGCCGACGGGGACTCGCTGACCGTGGGAGAAGGGCTCGACGACGGCTCGGCCGCGTCCGTGGTCGCCGCGCCGGTCGGCTCGGAGGTGGCGGCGGTGCTGGCCGCCGTCGTGGGGCCGGGGCCGCCGGACGGGTCCTCCGGGGTGGCCCGCAGGCCGAGGTAGCCGCCGACGCCCGCGACCAGGAGCACGGCCGTCACGGCCGCGATCACCGGCAGCGCCTGGCGCCTGCCGGCCGAGTCGGCGTTCATCGTGGACTCGGCGTCGTAAGGCGGCGTCGGCGGGTGCTCGGTCGCCGGCGTGATCCGCGCGCCGGTCTCGGGCGGCGGCGCCACGGCGGGACGGGGCGCGGGCTTGGACACCGGCTGAGGAGCGGGACGGGGCGGGGGCACCGGCATCAGGTTGGGGTCGGTCGGCATGTCGTCCTCGACCGGCGGCACCTTCGGCATCTTCGCCGTCCGCACGGCCGGGGGCTCGCTCGACGCGGCGATCGTCTGCCGCAGCAGCCGCTCCGTCTCCTCGTACATGAGCCGCTGCACCGGCTCCTTGGCCAGCAGCCCGTCGATCACCGGCGCCAGCGGCCCGGCGTGCGTGGCCGGGTCGGGCTCGTCGGTGAGCACGGCGTGCATGGTGGCCAGGGCGTTGCCGCGTTCGTGCGGCGAGCGGCCCTCGACGGCGGTGTAGAGCGTCGCGCCCAGCGCCCACAGGTCGGACTCGCGCCGCGCGGGCAGCCCTTTCAGCCGCTCGGGGGCGATGAACGCCGGCGTGCCGGCCAGGCCGGTCACCGTCAGCTGCGTCTCGGTCTCCAGCGTGGCGATGCCGAAGTCGGTCAGCACCACGCGGCCGTCGTCGGCCAGCAGGACGTTCTCCGGTTTGACGTCGCGGTGGAGCACCCCCGCCTCGTGGGCGCGGTGCAGCGCGTCGAGCACCGCCAGGCCGATCTCGGCCACCCGCTTGGGAGGGAGCGGCCCGTCGTTCTTGATCACGGCGCCGAGCGACCGTGACTGCACGAGCTGCATGACGATCCAGGGCCGGCCGTCCTCCTCGATCACGTCGTGCACGACGATCACGTTGGGATGCTCGAACCTGGCCGCGGCCCGCGCCTCACGCATCGTGCGCCGGTTCAGCAGTTGCACCTCGTCGCCCAGAGCGGCCGCGTATCTGACCTCCTTGACCGCGACGGTGCGGTCGAGCAGTTCGTCATGGGCTCGCCACACGATGCCCATGCCACCCTTGCCAATGGGTTCTTGCAGGTGGTAACGACCGGCGATGCGGCGTCCGCCCGGCTTGTGATCCGACATCAACGGCCTCAAACCCTCCCTCTAGGCCAAGAAATACTCCCATAGCCGGGGATCAACGGCGACTCGCCGCGAGGACAGTCCGCTATTCGAGAAGCCCGTCCCACTAGGTGGAGTGAGCCGTGTAAAGTGCGAACATGACTCGTCGCTACGTGTTTACCGAGCCGGCTCCGGGAGGGCCGGTCGTCAGCTAGCGACCACCTGGAGCCGGCAACAAAGGCAGAGACGCCTCGTCTCTGCCTTTTCACGTTCTTTGCCGGCTCCCGGTGAGCCGGCCGAGTGGGGAGCCGAGATGTCATCGACCTTGGAACGCCACGTGGTCCCGCTGGGCGGCCATCCCGTGGGCGAAGGGCCCGCCGTGGTGATCAGTGACCGGGTGAGCCTGCGCGAGCCTGACGCGGTGCTGCCCGCCGCCGTCACGCTCGCCGAGCCCGCGAGCGCCGCCGACCTGCCCGCCATCGCGGCCAGCGCGCAGGGCGTGGTCATCGGCGGCGCGTGGACCAGGGACATCCCGCTGGTGCGCGCGGTGGCGGGGCTGGGGCTGCCGGTGGTGGTGGAACGCCGCCGCACGGCCACCCTGGAGGAGTGGCTGGGCGTGGCCGACTACTGCGAGGCGGAGGGCGGCGTCCAGGTGATCCTGTGCGAGCACGCCGACCTGGGGCTGCTGCGTGAGGCGCGCGCCGTGTCGGGCCGCCCGGTGCTGGCGGACGTCACCGCCGACCCCGGCCTGTCGACGGCCGCCGTCGCTGCGGGCGCCGACGGCCTGATCGTGTCCGCCGACGGGCGGCACGAGGCGGAGGAGGCGGCCGCCCTCGTCGGCGCCCTGCTCCGGCCGGAGGACCCGGCCACGCTGGCCGAGTGCCGTCAGGCGATCGACCGCGTGGACGCCGCCCTGGCCACCCTCCTGGAGCGCCGCGCCGCCCTCGCGGGCCGCGTCCAGCGGCTCAAGCCGGTCGGCGGCTTCGCGGGCCGCGACCCCGGCCGCGAGCGCGCCCTGGTGGCCCGGATGGCCGAACGCGCCCCCAGCCTGGGCGAGGCCAGGCTGGCTCCCGTCATGAACGCGGTCATCGAGGCCGGCCTGCACCTCGCGGAGGAACGCGCGGCCGGATGAGCAGCCGCCCGGCCCACTCCCCGCAGACGGTCCGCGACGCTCCCGGGGAGACACCGGCCGCCGGGGGCCTCCGGGGCGCGGGAGGGTCTTCCCTCAGGGGGTGCTGAGGTGGAAGTTGTTCAGCGGGCGGCCGGGGCCCGTCGTGATCTGGGCGTTGATGAGTTCGGCGAAGCGGCGGTAGCCGTCGGCCGTCGGGTGGAAGCTGCGCGGGTCCACGGTGAGCTCCTCCATGTCCACGATCACCCCGTTGAGGTACGGGCGCGGCCGGCCCACCTCGTGGCCGTCGAACGCCTCGTACGCGTCCACGTACTCGACGCTGCCGGGCCCGCCGAAGGCGACGATCGCCCGGTCGAACTCGTCGGCCACCTCGCGCACGACGCCGTTCAGCCGCTCGGTCATCGAGTTGAGCCAGCGCTGGTCGGCGACGCCGAGGTTGTCGACCCGCCCCGGCGGCGAGGCGGGGAACGGCCGCGGGTAGCCCAGCAGCACCACCCTCGCCTCGGGCGCGCGCGTCCTGATCTCGGCCAGCACGGCCCGCATGCTGCCGCGAAGCTCCCCGATCCGGCGCCGCACCTCGGCGTCCTGGTCGACGCAGGCCGACGACCACGGGAACTTGACGATGCACTCGGTGAGCACCGGCGCGAACCCCGCGTCGTTGCCGCCGATGCTCAGCGTCACCAGGCTGGTGCCGGCGCCGACGCGCTCGATCTGCGGCTGCTGGCCGTGCTGGCCGCGCAGCAGGTTGCCCGTGGTCGCGCCGCTGCACGCCCAGAACCCCGTCTCGCCGCCGAACGCGTGGGCGCCCGCCACGAGCGGCACGTACGAGCCGCCGGCGCGGTGGCAACGGTCGGCGCCGCCGTCCAACGGCGCCTCCCCGCGCCGGTAGACGCCCTCGCCGGACGAGTAGGAGTCGCCCAGCGCCACGTAGGCCCCGCCGAGCGCGACTTCGGCGGCGGTCAGCCTGGTCACCTGCGGGAGCCGGCCCGCCGGCTCCCCGGTCGCCGGACAGCCGGCGTCCAGCAGCGCGCACGCGAGCCCCGTGTAGACACCCGCCGGCAGCCCCGCGACGGCCAGCGCGACGCCGAGCAGCACCGCCGCGACGACGCCCGCCGCCTTCCTCACCCCAGTCAGCGCGACCTCCCCCGAGACTCCGCCTTCGAGGGTAGATCAGGAGACGGCTTACGGTCACGGTCGTTTTGTGTACGTTCCCGGCCCCGCGGTGATCTTCAGCCGCCCGGACTGCTAAGATTCCGGTGATCGCCTGAGCCTTCCCGGCGCGGACCACGTCCGCCGGGGAGGCTTTTCTCGTGTCCGGATCCCCTTTCGACGACGTGAGGCCCCGCATGACCACGCAGACCCCCGCCGCCGGCACCTGGAAGCTCGGCGACCTGACCGTCAACCGCATCGGCTTCGGCGCGATGCGGCTCACGGGCGGCGCCGCCTTCGGCCTCGGCACGCCGAGCGACCGCGACCGTCCGATCGCCGTGCTGCGCCGCGCGATCGACCTCGGGGTCGACCACATCGACACCGCCGCGTTCTACTTCTCCTCGACGCGGTCCGCCAACGAGCTGATCAACCGGGCGCTGTCGCCTTACCCGGAGGGCCTGGTCATCGCCACCAAGGTCTGGGCGGGCAGGGACCCGTCGGGCGAGTGGATCTGGGCCACGCCCGGACAGCTGCGCGGCCAGGTGGAGGAGAACCTGCGCCAGCTGGGCCGGGACCACATGGACGTGGTGAACCTGCGCATCCCGCGGAGCCACGTGACCGGCTCGATCGCCGAGCACTTCGGCGCGCTGGCCGAGCTCCGCGACGCCGGGCTCGTACGCCATCTGGGCCTGTCCAACGCCACACCGGCCCAGCTGGCGGAGGCCGTGGCCATCGCGCCGGTGGTCTGCGTGCAGAACGCCTACACCGTGGGGGCGCCGGCCGCCGAGCAGGAGTTCCTGCGGGCCTGCGGCGAGCAGGGCATCGCGTACGTGCCGTTCTTCGCGATCGCCGGCGCGGGGCGCGAGCGGGGAGCGGTCGCCGGGGAGCAGGAGTCCGTGCGCGCCGTCGCGCGCGCCCACGGCGCGACGCCCGCGCAGGTCCGGCTGGCCTGGACGCTGGCGCAGGGGCCGCACGTGCTGGCCATCCCCGGCACCGGGAACCCGGACCACCTCGCCGAGAACGTGGCGGCGGGGGAGCTGCGGCTGACCGGCGAGGACCTGGCACGCCTGGCCGGTGTCACTCGGCTGGACTGACCGCGGGGGAGGCCGGATCGGCCGCGGCCGCGAGGCGCTTCCTGCGGAGGCGGAGCAGGAACCATCCGGCGGCGATGCCGGCGGCGACGACCGGGAGCAGGTAGAAGGCGACCCGCTGGTCCCGGTCGGCGAACGGCATCAGGAAGACCACCAGGGCGAGGAAGGCCAGGGTGAGCCAGTTGGTGTAGGGGGTGCCGGGCATCGGGAAGGCGGAACGGTGCCCGGTGCGCCGCAGGCGGAGCTGGCAGTAGACCAGCGTGCCCCAGGTGGTGACCACGCCCAGCGAGGCGCACGCGGTGGCGATGTTGAAGGCGCGCTCCGGCACGAAGGAGAACAGGGCGATGCCCGCCAGGAACATCGACGCGGTGAACAGCACCCCGCCGATCGGGATGCGGCGCCGGCTGAGCGCGGCGGTGAAGCCGGGCGCCTCGCCCTTGAGTCCCATCGACCGGACGATGCGGCCCGTCGCGTACAGGCCGGAGTTGCATGACGAGAGCGCGGCGGTGATCACGATGAGGTTCATGGCGTCGGCCGCCCACGGCACGCCCAGACCGGCGAACACCGTGACGAACGGGGACGTGCCGGCCTCGTAGGCGGTCCACGGCAGGACCATCGACAGCAGCAGCACCGAGCCCACGTAGAAGAGCGCGATCCGCCACACCACGCCGTTGACCGCCTTCGGCATCACCTTCTCGGGCCGGGCCGTCTCGCCCGCGGCGATGCCGACCAGCTCGATCGACGCGTACGCGAACACCACCGACTGCAGGCTCATCAGCACCAGCGGGAACCCGGTCGGGAAGAACCCGCCGTGGGCCACCGCGTTCGCCGGCGTGGCCTGGCCGACGGTGAACACCACCAGCACCAGCCCGACCACCAGGAACGTGACGATGGCCAGCACTTTCAGCAGCGCGAACCAGAACTCCAGCTCACCGAAGAGCTTCACCGACAGGAGGTTCACCACGAGCACGAAGGCCAGCGCGAGCAGCGCCGTCAGCCACTGCGGGAACGCCGGCGCCCAGTAGTGGACGTAGGTGGCGATCGCGACCAGCTCGGCGACGCCGGTGAACGCCCAGTTGAACCAGTACATCCACCCGCTGGCGAAGGCGGCCCACGGCCCGATGAACTCGTGCGCGTACACCACGAAGGAGCCCGAGGCGGGCCGGTAGAGCGCCAGCTCCCCGAGCGCCCGCATGACGAAGAACGCCGCCACCCCCGCGGCCGCGAACGACAGCACCAGGGCCGGTCCCGCGGCGGCCAGCCGCCCGCCGGCGCCCAGGAACAGCCCCACGCCGATCGCGCCGCCGATGGCGATCATCTGGACCTGGCGGTTGCCCAGGGCGGGCCGGTATCCCTCGTCGGACTCCGTGTGCACTGAGTGTCTCCTTCGTGACTTTCCGTCACGGAGAGGGTATAGGCGCTGATCGAGGGAGAGGGATCCGGCACGCCGTCCCCTGCCACGCCCCGGAGTGTCGGTGCGGACCACTAGAGTCGGAGCGCACACCACACGTTCAGACCGGGAGGCGCCGCTCCATGTCGTCCAGCGACTCGTTCGTCCATCTGCACGTGCACACCGAATACTCCATGCTCGACGGGGCCGCGCGGCTCAAGCAGATGTTCAAGCAGGTCGGCGAGCTGGGCATGCCGGCGATCGCGATCACCGACCACGGCAACATGCACGGCGCCTACGACTTCTACCGGCAGGCGACCGGCGCGGGCGTCAAGCCGATCATCGGCATCGAAGCCTACGTCGCCCCCGCCTCGCGCTTCAACAAGAAGCCGGTGCTGTGGGGTGAGCCGCACCAGAAGAAGGACGACGTCTCCGCGGGCGGCTACTACACCCACATGACGATCTGGGCGCGCAACAAGACCGGCCTGCACAACCTGATGCGGCTGTCCTCGCGCGCCTACACCGAGGGCTTCGTCCGCAAGTGGGCGCGGATGGACGCGGAGATCCTCGCCGAGCACGCCGACGGGCTGATGGCCACCACCGGCTGCCCCTCCGGCGAGGTGCAGACCAGGCTCAGGCTCGGCCAGTACGACGAGGCGGTCAAGGCCGCCGCCAAGTTCCAGGACATCTTCGGCAAGGACAACTTCTTCCTGGAGGTCATGGACCACGGCCTCGACATCGAGCGCCGCGTCCGCGACGGGCTGACCCGCATCAGCAAGGAGCTGGGCATCCCGCCGCTGGTCACCAACGACTCCCACTACACCTACGAGTCCGACGCCTCCTCCCACGACGCCCTGCTCTGCATCCAGACCGGCAAGCAGCTGTCCGACCCCGACCGGTTCCGGTTCGACGGCAGCGGCTACTACATCAAGACCGCCGACGAGATGCGCGCCGTCGACTCCTCCGACCTGTGGGCCGAGGGCTGCCGCAACACGCTGCTGGTGGCCGAGAAGGTCGACCCCGCCGGGTTCTTCGAGCACAAGAACCTCATGCCGACCTTCCCCGTGCCCGAGGGCCTGACCGAGGAGGAGTTCTTCCGCCAGGAGGTCTGGAGAGGGCTTGAGCGCCGCTTCCCCGAGGGCGTCGACGAGGAGCACCGCGCCTGGGTCGAGAACGAGCTGCGGGTCATCGTCCAGATGGGCTTCCCGAGCTACTTCCTCGTGGTCGCCGACTTCATCATGTGGGCGAAGAACAACGGCATCCGCGTCGGCCCCGGCCGTGGCTCAGCGGCCGGCTCCCTGGTGGCGTACGCGCTCGGCATCACCGACCTCGACCCGATCCCGCACGGCCTGATCTTCGAGCGGTTCCTCAACCCCGAGCGCGTCTCCATGCCCGACGTCGACATCGACTTCGACGAGCGCAGGCGCGGTGACGTGATCCGCTACGTCACGGAGAAGTGGGGCGCCGACAAGGTCGCGATGATCGCCACGTTCGGCACCATCAAGGCCAAGGCCGCCATCAAGGACGCCGGCCGCGTCCTGGGCTACCCGTACGCCCTCGGTGACAAGGTCTCCAAGGCGTTCCCGCCCGCCGTGATGGGCAAGGACATCCCGCTGTCGGGCATCTTCGACAGCGACCACCCCCGCTACGCCGAGGCGGGCGAGCTGCGCAGGCTCTACGAGGAGGACGTCGACGTCAAGGCGACGATCGACCTCGGCAAGGGCCTGGAGGGCCTGATCAGGCAGACCGGCGTGCACGCCGCCGGCGTGATCATGTCCGCCGAGGTGCTGACCGACCACATCCCGATCATGCGCCGCGACTCCGACGGTGTGATCATCACGCAGTTCGACTACCCGACCTGCGAGACGCTCGGCCTGCTGAAGATGGACTTCCTGGGCCTGCGCAACCTCACGATCATCGACGACTGCCTGAAGATGATCGAGGCCACCACCGGCGAGCAGATCGACCTGCTGGCGCTGCCGCTCGACGACCGCAAGGCCTACGAGCTGCTGGCCCGCGGCGACACGCTGGGCATCTTCCAGCTCGACGGCGGCGGCATGCGCTCGCTGCTGCGGCTCATGCGCCCCGACAACTTCGAAGACATCTCCGCCGCCCTCGCGCTCTACCGCCCCGGCCCGATGGGCGCCAACTCCCACACCAACTACGCCCTGCGCAAGAACGGCCAGCAGGAGATCACCCCGATCCACCCTGAGCTCGAAGAGCCGCTCAAGGAGATCCTGTCCACGACCCACGGCCTGATCGTCTATCAGGAGCAGGTCATGGCCATCGCGCAGAAGGTCGCCAACTACTCGCTGGGCGGCGCCGACCTGCTGCGGCGCGCGATGGGCAAGAAGAAGAAGTCCGAGCTCGACAAGCAGTTCGTGACCTTCGAGCAGGGCATGAAGGACAACGGCTTCTCCGCCGCCGCCATCAAGGCGCTGTGGGACATCCTGCTGCCGTTCTCCGACTACGCCTTCAACAAGGCCCACACCGCCGGCTACGGCCTGGTGTCCTACTGGACGGCCTACCTCAAGGCCAACCACCCCGCCGCCTACATGGCCGCGCTGCTGTCGTCGGTCAAGGACGACAAGGACAAGTCGGCCCTCTACCTCAACGAGTGCCGCCGGATGGGCATCAAGGTGTTCCCGCCGGACGTCAACGACTCCGACTTCGACTTCACCCCGCGCGGCACCGACATCCGCTTCGGCCTGTCGGCCATCCGCAACGTGGGCGCCAACGTCGTCGACGGCATCATCAACGCGCGCAAGGAGAAGGGCCGCTTCGCCGACTTCAAGGACTTCCTGCGCAAGGTGCCGGCGCTCGTCTGCAACAAGCGCGTCATCGAGTCGCTGATCAAGGCCGGCGCGTTCGACTCGCTCGGCCATGTCCGCAAGGGCCTGGTCATGGTGCACGAGCAGGCCGTCGACGCGATCATCGACATCAAGAAGAACGAGGCCATCGGCCAGGACTCGCTGTTCGGCGCGATCGAGGGCGGCGAGGACCAGACCTTCGACGTGCAGATCCCGGTGGGCGAGTGGGACAAGACCACGCTGCTGCAGTTCGAGCGGGAGATGCTCGGCCTGTACGTGTCCGACCACCCGCTGTTCGGCGTCGAGCACATCCTGGCCGCCGGGGCCGACTGCTCGATCGCGGCGCTGCAGGACGACAGCCGTCCCGACGGCCAGGTGGTCACCGTCGGCGGCATCCTGTCGGGCGTGCAGCGCAAGGTCACCAAGAAGGGCGACACGTGGGTGCTCACCCAGCTTGAGGACCTGGAGGGCGCCATCGAGGTGATGATCTTCCCGTCGGCCTACCAGCTCTGCTCGACGATCCTGGCCGAGGACGCGATCGTGTTCGTCAAGGGCCGCATCGACAAGCGCGAGGACATCGGCAAGATCATCGCGATGGAGGTGACGGCGCCCGACCTCACCCAGGAGGCCGGCGGGCCGCTGCTGGTGAGCCTGCCGCTCAACCGCTGCACCGCCCCCGTGGTGAGCAGGCTCAAGGAGATCCTGACCACCCACCCCGGCACCTCCGAGGTCCATCTCCAGGTCCACAACGGCCCCAAGACGACCGTCCTGCGGGTCGACGACCGGCTGCGGGTGGCGCCGTCACCGGCGCTGATGGGCGATCTGAAGCAGCTGCTCGGCCCGGCCTGCCTGGGGGCCTGACCCGTCCCCGGTGGCGGAGTTCGACCAGGCCGGGGCCGCTGCCTGGGCAGACCTCGCCATCGTGGGCCGCCCCCGGGTGGGGGAGGATCACGGGGTGAGCGAACTGCACTACCTGAGCGCCACCGAGCTCAGCCATCTGATCCGTACCCGCCAGGTGAGCGCGGTCGAGGTGCTCCAGGCCCACCTCGACCGCATCGAGCAGGTCAACCCCCGGGTCAACGCCGTCGTCACCCTCGTCGCCGAACAGGCCATGGACGCCGCCAAGGCCGCCGACGCCGTCGAGCCGGTCGGCCCGCTGCACGGCGTCCCGGTCGCGCACAAGGACCTCACCGACACCGCGGGGATCCGGACCACGTACGGCTCGCCGCTGTTCGCCGGCCACGTGCCGGAGCGCGACGACCTGGTGGTGCGGCGGCTGAAGGCGGCGGGCGCGATCACCGTGGGCAAGACGAACACGCCCGAGTTCGGCACCGGCTCCCACACCGTCAACGATGTGTTCGGCCTCACCCGCAACCCGTACGACCTGACCAGGTCCGCCGGCGGCAGCAGCGGCGGCGCGGCGGCGGCGCTGGCCACCGGGATGGTGCCGCTGGCCGACGGCTCCGACATGGGCGGGTCGCTGCGCAACCCCGCGTCATTCTGCAACGTGGCCGGGCTGCGGCCCACGCCGGGGCGGGTGCCGGCGGTCTCCGAGATCGCGGCCTGGTACACGCTGTCGGTGCAGGGGCCGATGGCCAGGAACGTCGACGACCTGAGCCTGATGCTGTCGGTCATCTCCGGGTTCGATTCGCGCTCGCCGTACGCGATCAAGGAGGCGTACGCGCCCGAGCCGGAGGAGGGGGTGGCCGGGCTGCGCGTGGCGTGGAGCCCCGACCTCGGCGGGCTGCCGGTCGACGCCGCGACGGCGGCGGTCACCGCGACCGCGCCCGCGGTGTTCGAGCGGCTCGGCGCCCGCGTGGAGGAGGTCGAGCTGGACCTGGAGGACGCCGAGGTGGCCTTCCGCACCTACCGCGCGTGGTTCTACGCGCTGGCCTACGGCGACCTCGACGGGCTCGGGGCCAACACCGCGTGGAACGTCGAGCGGGGGCGCGAGGTCACCGGCGCCGGCCTGGCCCGCGCCGAGCGCGCCCGCAGCCGTCTCTACCAGCGGATGGCCGACTTCTTCGACTCCTACGACGTGCTCATCGCCCCGGTCAGCCAGGTGCCGCCGTTCCCGGCGGAGGAGCCGTACGTGCGCGCGATCGACGGCGTGGAGCTGCCCGACTACCTGGCGTGGATGCGGTCCGCCTACTGGGTCAGCGTGCTGCACGCCCCGGCCGCGTCCGTCCCCGCCGGGTTCACGCCGTCGGGGCTGCCGGTGGGGGTCCAGATCATCGGCCGGCCCTTCGCCGACGCCCGCGTCCTGCGGGTGGCCCGCGCCTTCGAACAGGCCACCGGCCACGCCTCGCACCACCCGCCCCTCTGACGGCCTCAGCCGGGCGGGGGAGCGCCGTCCCCGGTGGGCGGGTGGGGCTTGCGGAGGGGGGACTCGCGGTAGCCGTGCATGCCCTCCAGGAACCCGAAGAGCCCCACCGCGAGCATCGGCCACGACACCAGGACGCCCTTGGCCGTCAGATCCAGCGGGCCGGGGACGAACGTGACGCCGGGGAAGGCCGAGGCCTCGACGGTGACGACGCCCACGGTGACGGTCGTGCCGATCCACCAGGCGGCCAGGGCGCCCGCGGCCCCGCCCAGGCAGAGCCCCAGGAGGACCGGGAGCTGGACGCGGCGGCTGAGGAACCAGGCCAGCGCCCCGCACGCCAGTCCCAGCCCGCCGGTGATCGTGGCGAACCAGCCGTCCGCCGCGATGAGCGCCTGCGTGGACGGGTCCGCCAGCGCCGGCGTCTGCTCGAAGACCCGGTACGGGGGCCGCGGCGACAGGGCGGACCACAGGAGGCCGGCGGGAAGCCCGAGGGCGGCGAGTGCGAGGACAGTGATCGCGAACGCGCGTACTTCCCTCGTCACGCCACGCCCCTTCAATCGCCGGCAGGACCAGATCGATGGTATCTCCCGGTTAGGCTCACTTCGTGATTGAAGAGAAGGTCTGGGTGATAGAACCCTCTGGCCCGCTTCGCGGCGATGTCGTGGTGCGCGGGTCGAAGAACGGGGTCTCCAAGCACATGGTCGCCGCCATGCTCGGCGGCGGCGAGAGCACCATCCACAACGCCCCCGAGGTGGGCGAGGTCGGCATCACCGCCGCCATGCTGGAGGCGCTCGGCATCCACGTCGAGATCAGCAAGACAGAGATCCGCATCGGCCGGGGCCAGGAGATCAGGCCGCGGGTGCCCGACGCGTTCACCGGGCTGAACCGCATCCCGATCCTCATGCTGGGCCCGCTGCTGCACCTGGCGGGGGAGGCGTTCGTGCCGCTGGTCGGCGGTGACCCGATCGGGCGGCGGCCGATCAACTTCCACGTGGAGGCGCTGCGCGCGATGGGTGCCGAGGTGGAGGTCGGTGACACCGGCGTGTTCGCCAAGGCGGGACGGCTCCACGGCACCCGCCTGGAGCTGCCGTACCCGAGCGTGGGCGCGACCGAGACGATCCTCATGTCCGCGGTCCTGGCCGAGGGCAAGACCGTGCTGAAGAACGCGGCCACCGAGCCCGAGGTGGTGGAGCTGGCGCTGTTCCTGCAGCGGATGGGCGCCATGATCGAGCTGTCGCCGGACCGCCGGATCGTCATCGAGGGCGTGGAGCGGCTGCGCGGCGCCTCGACCTGGCTGGCCGGCGACCGCATCGAGGCGTTCTCGTATCTCGCGGCGGGGCTGATCACCGGCGGCGAGGTGCGCGTGCACGGCTGCCCGCAGGACCGGCTGGTCACCGCGATCACCACGCTGGCCAGGATGGGCGCCCGGTTCGACATCAACGACGAGTACCTGTGCGCCACCGCGCCGCCGGAAGGGCTGCGGGCGGCGGCCGTGCAGACCGACACCCATCCGGGGTTCATGACCGACTGGCAGACGCCGCTCATGGTGCTGTTCACGCAGAGCCAGGGGATGTCGGTGCTGCACGAGACGGTGTTCGAGAACCGCCTGGTGTACGTGCCGGCGCTGAAGAGCATGGGCTGCGAGATCGAGGTGTTCGACCAGTGCCTCGGCGGCCCCGCCTGCCGCTACCACGACACCAACGCGCGCCACTCGGCCGTGGTGCGCGGGGTGTCCCAGCTGCGGGGCGCCGACGTGACGCTGCCCGACATCCGGGCCGGGTTCTCCGCGGTGCTGGCCGCCGCCGTGGCCGACGGGCGCTCGACGCTGCGCGGGGTGCACCACATCGAGCGCGGCTACCATCACCCGTTCGAGCAGTTCCAGTCCCTTGGTCTGAACATCAGCAGAGGTTAGTAAAGAGACAGGAATCGGGCGTTTGCCGGGGATCGGGCGGTCGCACATCAATGTCGTGACTGTCCGCACATCCATCGCCACGCTCGGCATGGTGGGCGCCCTCGGCGGGGTGCTGGTCGCGGCGTTCGCCGCGCCCGTCGTCGCCGGGGCGGGCCTGGCCGCGAAGGGCACCGCCGACACCTTCACGCACCTGCCGCCGGCGCCGCGCGAGGAGCCGCTCAGCGAGGTGACGCGGCTGGTGGACGCGAGCGGGCACACCTTCGCCCAGTTCTACCAGGCCAACCGGACCACGGTACGGCTGGACCAGGTGGCGCCGGTGATGCGGCAGGCCATCGTGGCGATCGAGGACGCCCGCTTCTACGAGCACGGCGGCATGGACGTCATCGGCACGCTCCGGGCGCTCATCGCCAACACCCGGGCTGGCTCCATCAAGCAGGGCGGTTCCTCGCTCACCCAGCAGCTGGTGAAGAACATCCTGGTGGAGAGCGCCAAGACCGAGGAGGAACGGGACCGGGCCCGCGCCCCCAGCGTCTCCCGCAAGATCCACGAGCTGCGGCTGGCGCTGGCGATGGAACGCAAGTACCGCAAGGGCGAAATCCTGGAGAAGTACCTGAACATCGCCTACTTCGGCGCCGGCGCGCACGGCGTCGAGGCGGCGGCCAGGCGCTTCTTCTCCACCTCGGCCGCCGAGCTGACCCTCACCGAGGCGGCCACCCTGGCCGGCGCCGTGCGCACCCCGTACTCGACCGACCCGTCGATCGGCCGTGCGCAGCGCGCGCGCCTCAAGGAGCGCCGCGACCTGGTGCTCGACCGCATGGCGGGGCTGAAGCTGATCACCCGGGAACAGGCGTCCGAGGCCAAGGCGAGCCCGCTCGGGCTGAAGCTGAAGCCCGAGCCCGGCGGCTGCTCGCAGAGCGAGCATCCGTACTTCTGCATGTACGTGCACCGCGAGCTGCTGACGAACGAGGTCTTCGGCAGCACGGCGGCGGTACGGCGGGCCCGCATGGAACGCGGCGGGCTGGTGATCAGGACCAGCCTGAACCCGAAGGCGCAGAAGGCCGCGGAGCGGGCCATCAGGGAACGGGTGAACCCCGAGGACACCGAGGTGGCCGCCGAGGCGATGGTGGAGCCCGGCACCGGCTGGATCCGGGCGATGGCCGCCAGCAAGAAGGTCGGGCCGGGCAAGAAGGGCGGCGCGCGCACCACCTACAACCTGGTCGCCGACGTCCGGCACGGCGGCGGGCAGGGGCTGCAGGCGGGCTCCACGTTCAAGGTGTTCACGCTGGCCACCGCGCTGAAGGAGGGCTGGCGGTTCGGCGACGGGTTCGACACCCCGGGGTCGCTGGTGCCCTCGAAGGGTTACCGGGACTGCGCGGGCAAGCCGGTCAACGACCCGTCGGCGCAGGTGTTCAACGCCGGCGGCGAGGGCAGCGACGGCGGCCCGCACAGCCTGGAGACCGGCACCTGGAAGTCGGTCAACATCTTCTACATGATGCTGGAGCGCAAGGTCGGCCTGTGCGACGTGGTCAAGACCGCCAGGGAGCTCGGCGTCGTCAGGGCCGACGGGCGGCCGCTGCGCGAGGTGCCGACGTTCACGCTGGGCGTCAACGAGATGGACCCGCTCACGGTCGCGGCCTCCTTCGCCGCGCTCGGGGCCCGCGGCCGGTACTGCCGCCCGCTGGCCATCGTGGAGATCGCCGACAGGAACGACCGGCGCACCCGCGTGCGGCCCGACTGCCACCAGGCGATCGAGCGGGCCGTCGCCGACGCGGTCAGCCACGTGCTGACCGGCGTGTTCGACAAGGGCACGATGCGCGGCCAGGACCCCGGCATGCCCGCCGCCGGCAAGACCGGCACCAACAACGGCTACACCTCGGCCTGGTTCGCCGGCTACACGCCCCGGCTCGCCGCCGCGGTCAGCGTCGGCGACATCCGCGGCTCCTACCGCCACCCGCTGAGGAACGTGGAGATCGGCGGCCAGTACTACGGCTCGGTGCAGGGCGCCTCACTGCCGGGACCGATCTGGGTGGACTCGATGCGGCGGGCGCTGCGGGGCGAGGAGAACCGGGGCTTCCACAGCCCCGACATGTCGCGCTTCGGCGGCGGTCACACGCCGGGCCTGGAGGAGGCGCTGGCGGAGGAGCGGGGGGAGACGCGCGAGAGGGGCGACCGCCGCGGCCGCGACCACCCGATCTCCAAGCGGCACCGCAAGATCATCGAATGGCTGCTCGGCGAGCGGCGGCACCCGCCGCGCGACCGGTGGTGAGGCGTCAGGCGGGCTTGCCGATGGGCGCCGTCACGGCCCCGGTCAGCTCGATCAGGCGGGCCGGCGCGGTCTCGATCTGCAGCCCGCGCTTGCCGGCCGAGAAGTAGACCGTCGCGAACTCCAGCGCCGAGGAGTCGACCACGGTCGGCAGCCGCTTGCGCTGCCCGAGCGGGCTGATGCCGCCCACCACGTAGCCCGTCACCCGCTCCACCTTGGCCGCGTCGGCCATCGCCGCGCGCTTGCCGCCGAGCGCCGAGGCCAGCGCCTTGAGGTCGAGCTTGCCCGCCACCGGCACCACCGCGACGGCCAGGCCGCCCTCGGTCTCGGCCACCAGGGTCTTGAAGATCCGCTCGTAGGGGACGCCGAGCGCGTCGGCGGCCTCCTCGCCATAGGCCTGCGCGGCGGGGTCGTGATCGTACGGGTGGAGCGTGAACTCCGCCTTGGCCCGCTCCAGCGCGACGGTGGCGGGGGTGCCGCCCTTGGTCTTCGACTTGCCCACAGGACGATTGTAGCGAATCTACAATGTAAAGGCGCGGCCGGGGGTGTACCCGAGCGCCCGCCGGAACACGTCGATGAATGCGCTCGCCGACGACCAGCCGCACCGGTGCGCCACCTGGGTGACGGTGCCGCCCTCGGCCAGGAGCAGCAGCGCGTGGTGCAGCCTGAGCTGGGTGCGCCACTGCGGGAACGTCATGCCGAGCTCGGCCCGGCAGAGCCTGGCCAGGGTGCGGTCGCTGGTGCCCGCGTCGGCGGCGTGCCGGGCGAGCGTCCGCGGGTCCGCCGGGTCGGCGTGCAACGCGGCGCAGACGGCCGCCAGGCGCGGGTCGCGCGGCGTGGGCAGGTGCAGCGGCTGCTCGGGGGAGCGGCGCAACCGGTCGAGCAGCACGGCGAGCAGTCGCCCGCGCTCCCCGCCGTCCGGGCCCGCGTCTGCCGTCTCGCCGGTGTAGGCGATGATCAGCTCGCGGAGCAGCGGGTCGACGGCGAGGACGGCGGGGCGGCCCAGCCCGAGCGGGTTGGCGGTGAGGCCGACCAGCCGCACCTCGGTGGCGCCGTGGGCGCGGTGCTCGTGCACGGTGCCGGCCGGGATCCAGATGGCGCGGTTGGCCGGGGCGGCCCAGGTGCCGGCGCCGGTGGTGACGGAGAGCACGCCGTGGCGGGCGTAGACGATCTGGTGGGTGTCGTGGCGGTGGGCGTCGATGCCGCTTCCCGGCGCCAGGGGGCGGAGGCCGGTGGGCGCCAGCGGCAGGTGGCGGATTTCCATGACAAGTTGGCACTTTATCGGAAGCGCGCCATCCGGGTCCCCGGCGATGATCGGGGGCGTGCGGGCGAACAAGGTGGGGATGCTGGCGGCCGGCCACGCCGGGGTGGACGTCTACCAGGGGGCGGTGCCCGCGCTGGTGCCGTTCCTGGTGGCCGAGCGCGGTTACGGGTACGTGGCGGTGTCGGGCGTGGTCTTGGCCGCGACGCTGCTGTCGTCGGTGGTGCAGCCGGTGTTCGGGGCGCTGGCGGACCGGTGGCGGATGCCGTGGCTGATCCCGGCCAGCATGGTGACGGCGGGGCTCGGGGTGGCGCTGAGCGGGGTGACGGACTCGTACGCGCTGACCTGGCTGGCGGTGGCGCTGTCAGGGCTGGGCGTGGCCGCGTACCACCCGGAGTCGGCGCGGCTGGCGAGGATCGCCAGCGCGGGCAGCCACGTGCGGATGAGCTGGTTCTCGCTGGGCGGGACGCTGGGGTTCGCGTCGGCGCCGGTGCTGGTGACGCCGCTGCTGGCGGTGGGCGGGCTGGGCGCGTCGCCGTGGCTGGTGGTGCCGGGGGTGGTGGGCGCGCTGGTGACGCTGCCGGTGATCCTGGCGCTGTCGGGGCGCGGTGCGGCGCGCGGCGCGGCGGCGGAGGCGTCGGGGCGCGACGACTGGGCGTCGTTCGCCCGGCTGACGCTGGTGATCGTCTTCCGGTCGGTGGTGTACGTGGGGCTGAGCGCCTTCGTGGCCCTGTACGCCGGGGGCGGGGCGGCGGGGGCGGTGGCGCTGTTCGTGCTGTTCGGGGGCGGGGCCGTGGGCACGGTGCTGGGCGGCAGGCTGGCCGCGCGGTGGGGCCGGGTGCGGGCGATGCGGGCGGCGTACGCGGCGAGCGTGCCGGCGGTGGCCGGGGTGGTGCTGGCGCCGGGGCCGCTGATGTACGTGTTCGTCGCGGCGGCGGCGATCACCCTGTACGCGCCGTTCTCGCTGCACGTGACGCTGGGCCAGGACTATCTGCCGCGGCGGGTGGGCACGGCGGGCGGGGTGACGCTGGGGCTGGCGGTGAGCGCGGGCGGGCTGGCCAGCCCGCTGGTCGGCTGGGTGGCGGAGACGGCGTCGCTCCGGGTGGCGCTGGGCTGCCTGGCGCTGGTCGCGATACCGGCCTGGCTGCTGTCGCGCACGCTGGCGGAGCCGTCCAGGCCCGCCGTCACGAGCGAGCCCTGACGGCCGCCCCGGTCAGCCGACGGCGGAGGCGCCGCCCGGCGAGCCGGGACCGATCAGGCGGACCTCGCCAGGCCGCCGGTCGGGGCGCAGGCCGCGCCAGGAAGGGTGGCGCAGCCGGTGGTCGCCGGTCACCTCGGCGTACTGGACCTCGCCGACCATGACGGGCCGCACCCAGTGGGCGTCGCGGGCGTGCTCGCGCGGCACCGGTTCGGCGAAGGGCGGGTCGTCCTGCTCCAGCGGGGCCAGGCGCCGGCGCAGGTCGCCCAGCATGGCCTCGGTGAAGCCGGTGCCGACGTGCCCGATGAACAGCAGGCGCCCGGCGTCGTCGTACGAGCCGAGCAGCAGGGAGCCGATGGTGCCGGCGCGCCGCCCGGAGCCGGGCTTCCAGCCGCCGATGACGACCTCGACGGCGCTGACGTTCTTGACCTTGGTCCACTCGCCGGTCCGCCTGCCGGGCCGGTAGGGGGAGGCGAGCCGCTTGCAGACGACGCCTTCGAGGCCGAGGCGGCGGGAGGAGGCGAAGGCGTCCTCGGCGTGGTCGTGGAAGCGGACGGGTACCTGCCAGCGGTAGCCGGGGGTGAAGACGGTCTCCAGCAGCTCGCGGCGTTCGGTGTAGGGCAGCTGGATGACGGGGTCGTCGTCGAGGTGCAGCAGGTCGAAGGCCATGAAGGTCACGGGCACGGTGCGGGCGAGCTCGGCGACGCTGACCGGGTTGCGCTGGTGCATGCGCGGCTGGAGCGCGCCGAAGCTGGGGCGGCCGGCCTCGTCGAAGGCGACGATCTCGCCGTCGACGACGGCCTGGCGGCGTCCGGTGGCGCCGGCCATGAGCTGGAGCTCGGGATAGGCGGAGGTGATGTCCTTGGCGTTGCGCGACATCAGCCGGACGGTGCCGCCGGCGATGTAGGCGATCGCGCGGACGCCG
This sequence comes from Nonomuraea harbinensis, assembly GCF_019396385.1. Lineage (GTDB taxonomy): Bacteria > Actinomycetota > Actinomycetes > Streptosporangiales > Streptosporangiaceae > Nonomuraea > Nonomuraea ferruginea. The sequence goes on from NZ_JAHKRN010000003.1 coordinate 268,109, forward strand.
TCCCATTTCATCTCGACGGCCCATTCGTCCTGGTCGGCGGAGGGCAGCGCGCCGGCCTGGGCCAGCATGGGCGCATAGGTGGGCAGCGGCGCCATGACCGGTGCCATACCCCGGCTGGGTCGTGGACGTAACCCGAAATAACCTGACAGTTCGGTCAAGCCGGGGCGTGGCCGTCCTCGACGAGCTGGCCCAGGTCGACCCCGTGCAGGGCGAGCTCGGTCACGCTGGCGCAGTATCCCTGCAGGTAGAGGCGGCCGCCGATGTCGTGTGAGATGCGGAGGAGCGGCCGGTCGTCGAGCACGATGGCCTCCACCACGATGCCGCCCGGGGCACGCCAGATCGCCATGCCAGGATCGTACAAAGGTGTAGGTAAAGCACAAGTAATGACAAAGTAGACATAAAGTCCGATGGCCGGAGGGAAAGGCTCGTCAAAGGGCGGGTGTGTCAGTTCCCTCGGATCATGGGGAGGCGTCAGCGCCGAGTTTTACCCGGCCGTCCCTCTTGGGCTCGCCCGGAGTGTCCGCATGCTGGACGGAAGCGGATTCAGGGGTTGGACTCCGTAGACTGTGGGGGTGATTTCCCGTATCGACATGCGCGGGTCCCTTCCTGCGGACCTGCGCGACGTGCTGCCCCGCGCCGAGCTCGACGTCGAGGCCGCCCTGGAGAAGGTGCGGCCCATCTGCGAGGACGTGCGCCATCGCGGGGCGGCAGCCGTACGGGAGCTGACCGCCAGGTTCGACGGTGTCGAGATCGCCACCACCCGGGTGCCCGCCGAGGCGATCGCCGGGGCGCTCGCCGGGCTCGACCCGAAGGTCAGGGCCGCGCTGGAGGAGTCCATCCGCCGCACCAGGCTGGTCCACCGCGACCAGCGCCGCACCGAGGTCACCACCCAGGTGGTGCCCGGCGGCACCGTCACCGAGCGGTGGGTGCCGGTCGACCGCGTGGGCCTCTACGTGCCCGGCGGGCGCGCCGTCTACCCGTCGTCGGTGGTGATGAACGTCGTCCCGGCCCAGGAGGCCGGGGTGCCCTCGCTGGCGGTGACCAGCCCCGCCCAGCGGGAGTTCGGCGGCCTGCCGCACCCGTCGATCCTGGCCGCCTGCGCGCTGCTCGGCGTCGACGAGGTCTACTCCGCGGGCGGCGCCCAGGCCGTGGCCATGTTCGCCTACGGCACCGAGGAGTGCCCGCCCGCCACCATGGTCACCGGCCCCGGCAACATCTGGGTGGCCGCGGCCAAGCGGCTGCTCAAGGGCCGCATCGGCATCGACAGCGAGGCCGGCCCCACCGAGATCGCGATCCTGGCCGACGCCACCGCCGACCCGGTGCACGTCGCCGCCGACCTGATCAGCCAGGCCGAGCACGACGTCATCGCCGCCGCCGTCCTCGTCACCGACAGCGAGGAGCTGGCCGAGGGCGTGGAGAAGGAGCTGCCCGCCCAGGTGGCGGCCACCCGCCACAGCGAGCGCATCGCCGAGGCGCTGCGCGGCCGCCAGTCCGCGATCGTGCTGGTCGACGACCTCGAGGCCGGCCTGAAGGTGGTCGACGCCTACGCCGCCGAGCACCTGGAGATCCAGACCGCCGACGCCGCCGCCGTGGCCGCCCGGGTACGCAACGCCGGCGCGGTCTTCGTCGGCCCGTACGCCCCGGTCTCGCTGGGCGACTACCTCGCGGGGTCCAACCACGTGCTGCCCACCGGCGGCTGCGCCTGCCACTCCGGCGGGCTGTCGGTGCAGACGTTCCTGCGCGGCATCCACGTCGTCGACTACACCCGTGAGGCCCTGGCCGAGGCGGCCGCCCACGTGTCGGTGCTGGCCGACGCCGAGGACCTGCCCGCCCACGGCGCCGCGATCCGCGCCCGCTTCGACTGGCAGGTGCCGTCATGAACCTGGACGACCTGCCCATCCGCGACGACCTGCGCGGCAAGAGCCCCTACGGGGCGCCGCAGATCGACGTCCCCGTGCGGCTCAACACCAACGAGAACCCGCATCCTCCGTCCGCCGAGCTGGTCGCCGACCTGGCCGAGGCGGTCGGCAGGGTCTCGGGCGAGCTCAACCGCTACCCCGACAGAGACGCCGTCGAGCTGCGCGCCGCGCTGGCCGACTACCTGGGCCACGGCCTGACCACCGCGCAGGTGTGGGCGGCCAACGGCTCCAACGAGATCATCCAGCAGATCCTGCAGGCGTTCGGCGGCCACGGCCGCAGCGCGCTGGGGTTCGAGCCTTCCTACTCGATGCACCCGATCATCACGACCGGCACCAGCACCGAGTGGATCCACGCCGCCCGCGAGGAGGACTTCTCGCTCGACCCGGGCAAGGTCGTGGCGGCGATCGGCGAGCACCGGCCCGACGTCGTGTTCGTGGCCTCGCCCAACAACCCGACGGGCACCGCCCAGCCACTGGAGACGATCGAGGCGATCCTGGACGCGGCGCCCGGCATGGTCGTGGTCGACGAGGCCTACGCCGAGTTCGCCCGCGAGGGCACGCCGTCGGCGCTCACCCTGCTGCCGCGCCACCCCAGGCTGATCGTCACCCGCACCATGTCCAAGGCGTTCGCCATGGCCGGCACCCGGCTGGGCTACCTGGCCGCCCACCCCGCCGTGGTGGAGGCGCTGCTGCTGGTGCGGCTGCCGTACCATCTGTCGACGCTCACCCAGACGGCGGCGCTGGTGGCGCTGTGCCACCGCGCGGAGCTGCTGGGCACCGTCGACGCGCTGCGGCGGGAGCGTGACGCTACGGTTGACTGGCTGCGGTCCAAGGGGCTGGCGGTCGCCGACTCCGACGCCAACTTCGTGCTGTTCGGGCGTTTCCCCGACCGGCGCGCGGTGTGGGAGGGGCTGCTGGCGAGGGGCGTGCTCATCCGCGAGGTGGGCCCGCCCGAATGGCTGAGGGTGTCGATCGGCACCGGTGAGGAGATGGCGGCGTTCCGCGCCGCCATGGAGGGAGTTCTGTGAGTCGCGTAGGCCGCGTCGAGCGCACGACGAAGGAGACGTCCGTCCTGGTCGAGGTCAACCTCGACGGCACGGGCGCCGTGGACGTGTCCACCGGGGTCGGCTTCTTCGACCACATGCTGGCGCAGATCGGCAAGCACGGGCTGATCGACCTGACCGTCAAGACCGAGGGCGACCTGCACATCGACTCCCACCACACGATCGAGGACACCGCGCTCGCGCTGGGCGCCGCGCTCCGCGAGGCGCTGGGCGACAAGTCGGGCATCAGGCGGTTCGGTAGTGCGTCGTGCCCGCTCGACGAGGCGCTCGCCGAGGTCACCGTCGACCTGTCCGGCCGCCCCTACCTGGTCCACTCCGAGCCCGAGGGCATGGCCCCGATGATCGGCCCCGACTACGACACCACGATGACGCGCCACATCCTGGAGTCGATCGTCGCCCAGGCCGCCATCTGCCTGCACGTCCGCGTCCCGTACGGCCGCAACGCCCACCACATCGTGGAGGCGCAGTTCAAGGCGCTGGCCAGGGCGCTGCGCGCGGCGTCGGAGCGTGACCCGCGGTCGACCGGGGTGCCGAGCACCAAGGGCGTGCTATGACCGAAAACGCGATCGCCGTCATCATGGTGTTCCTCGGCCTGTTCCTCATCGGCGGCGTGGTGTCGCTGATCAAGCAGGGCATGAAGGTCGGGGCCGCCGTGTGCGGGCTGGGCGCGGCGATGGCACTGTTCGCGGGGGTGATGTGGTGGTGAGCAAGAACGTCGTGGTGCTCGACTACGGGTCCGGCAACCTCCGCTCGGCCGAGCGGGCGCTGGCCAGGGTCGGCGCCGATGTGACCGTCACCTCCGACTTCGACGCCGCGCTGGAGTGCGACGGCCTGGTGGTGCCGGGCGTCGGCGCGTTCGCCGCCTGCATGGCCGGTCTCAAAGGCGTGCGCGGCGACCAGATCGTCGGCAGGAGGCTGGCCGGCGGCCGGCCGGTGCTGGGCATCTGCGTCGGCATGCAGATCCTGTTCGCCCGCGGCGTCGAGCACGGCGTGCAGACCGCCGGCTGCGACGAGTGGCCGGGCACGGTCGAGCGGCTCGACGCGCCGGTGCTGCCGCACATGGGCTGGAACACCGTCAAGGCGCCGGCGGGCAGCGTGCTGTTCGCCGGGATCGACCCCGCCACCCGCTTCTACTTCGTGCACTCCTACGGGGTGCGCGAGTGGGAGCTGCGCACCGGCGACGGCTTCGCCGAGCCGGTGGTCACCTGGGCCGAGCACGGCGTGCCGTTCGTGGCCGCGGTCGAGAACGGCCCGCTGATGGCCACCCAGTTCCACCCGGAGAAGTCCGGCGACGCCGGCGCCGCGCTGCTGAGCAACTGGCTCGGCACCCTTGAGTAAGGAGCGGGCGCGCCGCCGCGCCGAGCGCGAGGCCGCGCGGGCGCGGGCCATCCGCCTCAACGAGGAGCGCCAGGCCCGCCGCGCCCGTCGCAGGGCGGCACTGGCCCGCCTGGTGCCGCGCCCGGTCCGGGTCGCGCGGCAGGGCGGGCTGCTGGCCCGCCGCCACCGCGCCCAGAACGCCGCGGTCGCGCTGGGCTTCCTCCTCGTGCAGGTGCTGGCCTGGCTGATGTGGGGCTCGCCGCTGGTGACCTTCGGCGTGTTCGTCTGCTCCCTGCTCCTGCTCCCCGTACTCGTCACACTCGCTTTCGACCGGAGGACCTGATGTCGCTCGTTTTGCTCCCCGCCGTGGACGTCGCGTACGGCGAGGCCGTACGCCTCGTCCAGGGTGAGGCCGGGACCGAGACCGGCTACGGCGAGCCGCTGGCCGCCGCGCTGGCCTGGCAGGAGGCGGGCGCGGAGTGGATCCATCTGGTCGACCTGGACGCGGCCTTCGGCCGCGGCTCCAACCGCGAGCTGATCACCGACCTGATCGGCCGGCTGGACGTGAACGTGGAGTTGTCGGGCGGCATCCGCGACGACGAGTCGCTGGCGGCGGCGCTGGCCACCGGCTGCCGCCGGGTCAACATCGGCACGGCCGCGCTGGAGAACCCCGAGTGGTGCCGCAAGATCATCGCTGAGCACGGCGACAAGATCGCGGTCGGCCTGGACGTGCGCGGCACCACGCTCGCCGCCCGCGGCTGGACCGAGGACGCCGGTGACCTGTGGGAGGTGTTCGACCGGCTGGAGGCCGACGGCTGCCCCCGCTACGTGGTCACCGACGTTACCAAGGACGGCACGCTCAAGGGCCCCAACCTCGACCTGCTGAAGCAGGTCTGCGCACGCACCGACAGGCCCGTCGTGGCCAGCGGCGGCATCTCCTCGCTCGACGACCTGTCCGCACTGGCTTCTCTCGTCCCCGACGGCGTGGAAGGTGCCATCGTGGGAAGGGCCCTGTACGCCCAGGCGTTCACGCTGGAGAGCGCACTGGCCACTGTCCGCAGTTAGATCCCTGTCGGGAGGGGGCGTGATGGGCACCATGAGCATGGACAGCATCGGCACGCGGGTGTTTTCGGGCGGCGTCTGGGAGGAGAAGTACGGATACGCGCGAGCGGTCATCGCCGGAGACCGGGTCATCGTGTCGGGCTGCACCTCCACCGTCGAGGGGGAGGTCCGCCACGTCGGCGACCCCTACCATCAGGCGCTCACCGCGATGGAGATCGCGCTGGAGGCCGTGGTGAAGGGCGGGCTGTCGCGCGAGGACGTCGTCATGGTGCGCTACTACGTGGTGGATCAGCGCCACTTCGACCAGGTGGGCAAGGCCATCGCGGAGGTGTTCGGCAAGGTCCGTCCGGCCTGCACCGGAGTGCGGGTGGCCGGCCTGGTCGACCCGAGGATGCTGGTAGAGATCGAGATAGAGGCACAACGAGCATGACCGTAGCCGTCAGAGTGATCCCCTGCCTGGACGTCGACGCCGGGCGGGTGGTCAAGGGCGTCAACTTCGAGAACCTGCGCGACGCGGGCGACCCGGTGGAGCTGGCCAGGCGCTATGACGAGGAGGGCGCCGACGAGCTGACCTTCCTCGACATCACCGCCTCCTCAGGTGAGCGCGACACCATGCTGGACGTCGTGCGCCGCACGGCCGAGCAGGTGTTCATCCCGCTCACCGTGGGCGGCGGGGTTCGGTCCGCCGACGACGTCGACCGGCTGCTGCGCGCGGGCGCCGACAAGGTGTCGCTCAACACCGCGGCGATCGCCAGGCCGGAGCTGCTCACCGAGGCGTCGCGCCGGTTCGGCGCGCAGTGCGTGGTGCTGTCGGTCGACGCCCGGCGGGCGCCGGGCACGCCGAGCGGCTTCGAGGTCACCACCCACGGCGGCCGCCGCGGCACCGGCATCGACGCGGTGGAGTGGGCGGCCAGGGGCGAGGAGCTGGGCGTGGGCGAGATCCTGCTCAACTCGATGGACGGCGACGGCACCCTCGACGGCTACGACCTGGAGATGATCCGCGCGGTCCGGGCCGTCGTGCGGGTGCCGGTGATCGCCAGCGGCGGGGCCGGGCGCCTGGAGGACTTCCCTCCCGCCGTGGCGGCCGGCGCCGACGCGGTGCTGGCCGCCAGCGTGTTCCACTTCGGCACGCTGAAGATCGCCGAGGTGAAGGACACCCTCCGGGCGGCCGGCCACCCGGTCCGCTAGAACACCCGCATGTGCTGGAAGCACTCGTAGGAGGCGTCCCGTCCGGCGAACGCGGCCGCCTCCGAGCGCTTGACCGCGAGGAAGGCGTCGCGCCGCAGCGGGCCCAGCGCCTCCGTCAGCGTCTCGTCCGCCTCCAGCGCGTCGAGCGCCTCGTCCAGGGAGGCGGGCAGGCGCGGGTAGAGGCCGGGGCGGGTGTCGGGGTCGACCGTGACCGGCTCGCCCGGGTCGAGCTTGCGGCGGATGCCGTCCATCCCCGCGTGGATGACCGCGCCGAGCGACAGGTAGGGGTTGGCGGAGGAGTCGGACGGCTTCAGCTCCAGATTGGGCTCGCCGAGCTCGCCCAGCGGCGAGCAGACGCGGACCGCCGCCTCCCTGTTGTCGGGGCCGTAGACGGCGTACGCGCTCGACCACCTGCGCGGCGCCAGGCGGCGGAAGCTGTTGACGCTGCCGCAGGTGAGCGCGGTCAGCGCGGGCAGGTGGGCGAGGAGCCCGCCGATGAACCAGGCGCGCACGTCGCCGTCCTCGCCGAACACGTTCGTGCCGTCGCGCCACAGCGACAGGTGCAGATGGGCGCCGTTGCCCGCCTGGTCGGCCAAGGGTTTGGGGGCGAGCGACGCCCACATCGCCATGCGCATGGCGACCCCGCGCACGGTCTCGCGGTAGAGCACGTGGTTGTCGGCGGCGCGCAGCGCGGGCGCGTGGCGTACGGACAGCTCCTGCTGGCCGGGGCCGAGCTCGGGATGGCAGTGCTCGACCCGTAGCCCCTGGGTCTCCAGGGCGCGGATCAGCTTGATCGTGTAGTCGTGCGCGGTGTCGAAGCCGGTGCCCGCGTAGCAGAGGGAGTCGTCGATCGGGACCAGGCGGTCGGGCCCGCCGGACGGATCGGGGAGCCGGCGGCCGAGCGTGAACTCCGGCTCGAAGGCCGCCAGCAGCAGGTAGCCCTCGGCCGCGAGTGAGGCCACCGCGTCCTTGAGGAAGGAGCGCGAGCAGGCCTCCCAGGGGGAGCCGTCGGGCAGGCGCAGGTCTGACAGCATCGCGGCCGCGCCGGGCGCGTGGGGGAGGGTGACGTAGGTGGAGGGGTCGGGAACGATGCGCACCTCGCCCACCGGACCCATGTGCTCGACGTCCTGCAACTGGTCGAGCATGTTCATCGCCATCATGGCCACCGTGTGCCCGATGCCGGACGTGAGCCGCTCCGCGAGACGCGACCGGGAGGCGGCCTTGCCGCGGACGACGCCGCCGTGGTCGACGTACAGAAAGCGGATCAGCTCCACGCCTTCGAGCTCCGCTCGCTCGAGGATGCGCCCGACCCCGGGGTCGGGCTGGTGGAGCGTGTTGGCGCCTGGACGATCTGTCATCCTGCCTGCGTAACACGTCTGGGCGGCGCGGGGAAGCATCTTCCGCAGACAGGACCGACTATCAGGTCAAGACATTGGTAAAGAAGACAGCCAACTGGTTGGCTCCGTTGATGATTCCGTCAAATACTCCGTTGACCGCGGCGGCGGCTTCGGCCGGCCGGGTGAACAGGTAGAAGACCACGAACGCCACCAACACGTACGTGAGCACCTTCTTGACCTGCATGGGGGGCCTCCTGCAGTCCGTTCCCAGCCGTATATACCCGGATCTGGGCGATCACCTTGCATCTTCTGTGAAGATGTTCATGATCCTAACCGGGGGGCTTGTCTCTGGCCCATGGTACGGCCTGCCGGCGCCGCGGGAGCGCCTTCCGCGCAAGGGTTTTCCGGCGTCGCAGGTGAGGGTGTGCCGTGACCCTCGTCACCATGCCCCGCCCCTGGTCAGACGCCCAGCCGGGCGCTCCTCAGCCGCTCGATCGCGTCGGCGTCGCCGCTCAGCTCGGCGCGGGAATGCGCCTGGCGGCCGAAGCAGAAAAGCAACAGTTCGCTCGCCGTTCCGCTCACCTCGACCTTGGGACCCTGCTGGGCGCCGCCCAGGACCACGGACCTGGCCCCGCCGCCGCCCCGGCGGTGGAGCACCACGCCGACGGGGGCGCGGCGCAGCATCATCTTCGCCATGGCCGACAGCCGCTTCCAGATCAGGTCCTCGAAGTCGGCGGGCAGCTCGCGCGGCTCCCAGCCCGGCTGGGCGCGCCGCACGTCCTCGTGGTGGACGAAGAACTCCATGGTGTTGACCGCCGTGTCGAGGAACGGCAGCAGCCCGTACACGCCGCCGGGCTTGCGCACCAGGGCGACCAGCGCGGGGAACGGGTGCTTGGCCTTCAGCCCGCGCTGCACCGAAGCCGTGTGGCCGGCCAGCGCGCGCACCGCGATGCCCGGCATCGCGTCGGGCCGGCGCTCGCGCAACGCCAGGTGCGCGGCCAGGTCGTAGGTGTCCCAGCCCTCGCAGAGGGTCGGCTCTCCGGGGCCGAGCTGGTCGAGCAGGTCGCAGAGTGCGGCGCGTTCGCTACGGGCGTGAGTCACATCGTCAACCCTACCTGTGGGAATAACGGGGCGATCAGACGTGATAGTGACTTACGTAGAAACGTCGGGTGTGAAAGGAATTTTCCGAGTGGCGAACAAGGTCACCTCGGCCGTCATGCGTCAAGGGCTTCGCGTCCTTGGGGTGGCCATTCGCACCGAGAAGGTGGTGTTCACCTTCGCCGTGCTGGCGAGCGCCGTCTACGGCGGGATGACCGTCGCCTCGGCCTGGGCGCTCGGCTGGGCGACCCAGAACGTCGTGCTCGCCGCGTTCGACCGGGGGGAGGTCACCACCGGCGCGCTCTGGACCGGCGTGCTGCTCATCATGGGGACCGCCCTGCTCAAGGCGCTGGGCGTGGCCGGGCGGCGCATCCTGGCCGGGCTGATGCAGTATCGCATGCAGGCCCGCTCCCGCCGCGACGTCACCAAGCAGTATCTGCGCCTGCCGTTGTCCTGGCACCACCGCCACCCCACCGGCCAGCTGCTGTCGAACGCCAGCTCCGACGCCGAGGCCGCGTGGGCGCCGCTGGCGCCGCTGCCGATGGCCGTCGGCGTGGTCGTCATGCTGTTCACCGCGGCGATCGGCATCCTGTTCACCGACCTCATGCTCGCCCTGGTCGGCTTCTTCATCTTCCCGGCCATCGCGCTGCTGAACCTCGTCTACCAGCGCCGGCTCAGCCCTCTCGTGACTCGCGCCCAGCAGCTCCGGGCCGAGGTGAGCGAGATCGCCCACGAGAGCTTCGACGGCGCGCTCGTCGTCAAGACCCTCGGCAGGGAGGAGCTGGAGACCGACCGGTTCCGCCGTCGCGCCCACGAGCTGCGCGACGCCAACATCGCCGTCGGCAAGGTGCGCGGCCTGTTCGACCCCCTGCTGGAGGCGCTGCCGACGCTCGGCGTGCTCGCCGTCCTGGCCGTCGGCGCGCTGCGGCTGTCCACCGGCTCGATCGACTCCGGGCAGCTCGTCCAGGTCGCCTACCTGTTCACGCTGCTGTCGTTCCCGATCAGGGCGCTCGGCTGGGTGCTGGCCGAGCTGCCGCGCAGCGTCGTCGGCTGGGGCCGGGTGCAGGCCGTGCTGGACGCCGAGGGCTCCATGACCTACGGCGAGACCGCGTCCCGGCCCGACGGCCCCGCGTCCCTGGAGGTCAAGGACGTCTCCTACGCCTACGGCGACACCGAGGTGCTGCACGAGGTCAGCTTCGACGTGCCCGCCGGGCGCACCGTCGCCCTGGTCGGGCCCACCGGCTCCGGCAAGTCCACGCTGGTGCAGCTCCTGGTCCGGCTCGTGGACCCCGCCTCGGGCCAGGTCCGGCTCGACGGCGTGGACCTGCGCGACCTGCCCTACGGCGGCATCGCCGAGTCGGTGGCGCTGGTGCCGCAGCAGACGTTCCTCTTCGACGACACCGTACGCGGCAACATCGCGCTCGGCCTGCCCGTCGACGACGAGCGGGTGTGGCGGGCGCTGCGCCTGGCGCAGGCCGACGGCTTCGTCGCCGGGCTCGGCGACGGCCTCGGCACCCACGTTGGCGAGCGCGGCACCACCCTGTCCGGCGGCCAGCGCCAGCGCCTCGCGCTGGCCAGGGCGGTCGTCCGCGAGCCCCGCCTGCTCATACTCGACGACGCCACGTCCAGCGTCGACCCGCAGGTCGAAGCCAGGATCCTGTACGGGCTGCGAGACCGGTCGCAGGCGTCGACCGTCGTGGTCGTCGCCTACCGGATGGCCACGATCGCGCTCGCCGACGAGGTCGTCTTCCTCGACCGGGGCCGGGTCGCCGACCGCGGCACCCACGCGGAACTGCTGGACCGCTGCCCCGGCTACCGCGACCTGGTGACCGCCTACGAGCGCGAGGAGCTGGAACGGGCCACGCTCGACACGGACACGGACACGGACACGGACACGGACACAGACACGGACACCGACCGGCGGCCCGGTCTCGAAGAGGAAGAGATCCGCGCATGACCGTCGAAAGCGGGCGCATCGGCGCCGGTGCCGAGAGATCCGCCTGGGGCGTGGTCCGGCAAGGACTGTCGCTGACCCCCGAGTTCCGCAAGGGCCTGGGGGTCACGCTGGTGCTGGCCGTGATCGCCACCAGCGGCAAGATCATCGTTCCGCTGGCCGTGCAGCAGACCATCGACACCGGGATCGCCACCGGCCATCCGGATCTGCCGTACATCACCCGGATGGTCGCGGTGTGCGCCATGGCGGTGCTGCTGACCGCGGCGGCCGCGTACCTGATGAACGTCCGGCTCTACAAGGCGACCGAGTCGTCGCTGGCCACGCTGCGGGTGCGCGGCTTCCGGCACGTGCACGACCTGTCCGTGCTCACCCAGAACACCGAGCGGCGCGGCGCCCTGGTCTCCCGCGTCACCAACGACATCGACCAGATCAGCACGTTCATGCAGTGGGGCGGGCTGATGATCATCATGGCCTTCGGGCAGCTGATCATCGCCTCCGTGCTGATGTTCGTCTACTCCTGGCAGCTCACGCTGCTGGTGTGGGCCTGCTTCGTGCCGTTGATGATCGCGTTGCCGCGCTTCCAGCGCTGGCTGTCGGCCGCCTACACCCGGGTACGTGAGCGCACCGGCGACATGCTGGCCGCGGTCAGCGAGTCCGTCGTGGGCGCCGCCGTGATCCGCGCCTACGCCACCGAGCGGCGCACCGCCGAGCGCATCGACCAGGCCGTGGACGCCAACAAGGCCGCCCAGGTCAAGGCGCAGACCATCGTCGGGTTCGTGTTCCCGCTGACGGAGATCGTGGCGGCCCTGGCCATCGCCGGGATCGTGCTGCTCGGCGTGCGGCTCGGCCTGTCGGGCGACATCACCGCCGGCCAGCTGGTCGCCTTCCTGTTCCTCATCACGCTGTTCGTGGCGCCGATGCAGACCGCCACCGAGGTGCTCAACGAGGCGCAGAACGCCATCGCGGGCTGGCGGCGGGTGCTCGGCGTCATCGACACGCCCGCCGACGTGGCCGACCCCGGCGACGACGGCACCGCGCCGCCGCGCGGCCCCATCTCCGTCGCCTTCGAGGACGTCACCTTCGCCTACCCCGGCGGCCCGCCCGTGCTGCGCGAGGTCACCGTGGACATCCCGCCCCGCTCACGCCTCGCCGTCGTCGGCGAGACCGGCTCGGGCAAGACCACCTTCGCCAAGCTGCTCACCCGCCTCATGGACCCGGTCTCGGGCCGCGTCCTCGTCGACGGGCACGACCTGCGCGGCGTCCGCTTCTCCTCGCTGCGCGAGCGCATCGTCATGGTGCCGCAGGACGGCTTCCTGTTCGACGGCACGCTCCAGGAGAACATCCTGTACGGCAAGCCGTCGGCCACCCGTGAGGAGATCACGCTCGCCCTCACCGAGCTGGGCCTGGCCGACTGGCTGGAAGGCCTGCCCGCCGGCCTCGACACCCCGGTCGGCCAGCGCGGCGAGTCGCTGTCGGCGGGCGAGCGCCAGCTCGTCGCGCTGGCCCGCGCCTACCTGGCCGACCCCGACCTGCTGCTGCTCGACGAGGCGACCTCGGCCGTCGACCCGGCCACCGAGGTGCGGCTGGCCCGCGCCCTGGAAGGCGTCACCCGCGGCCGCACCGCCGTCACCATCGCGCACCGCCTGTCCACCGCCGAGAACGCCGACGAGGTCCTCGTCTTCGACGGCGGCCGGCTCGTCCAGCGCGGCCCGCACGCGGAGCTGGTGGGCGAGCCCGGCGTGTACGCCGACCTGCACGCCTCCTGGATCTCCGCCGCCCGCTCCTGACCGGCTCACGACGCCGCGAAGGTCACCGTCGTACCGCCGGGACCCGACACGATCGTGAGCTGCTCGCACAGGAGCCGCGTGAGCCACAGGCCCCGCCCGCCCGCCTCGAACGCGGTGGGCGGGGGCGAGGCGGTGGACCAGCCCGGCGGCAGGCCGGGGCCCTCGTCGGCGACCTCGCACCACAGCCGCCCGTGCTGCCACCACAGGCGCAGCCGCCCGCCGCCCCCGCCGTGCAGGACCGCGTTCGTGGTCACCTCGTTGACCGCCACCACGAAGTCCTCCAGCCGCCGGCCCGCCAGCCCCTCCTGGGCGGCGCGGGCCGTGACCATCTTGCGCAGCAGCGTGATCCGGCCGCGCGCGAAAGTCTGCGAGAGTATCTGCCTACACATCACCGGCCGGGCGCACGCCGAGGGCGTCGCCCGCCTTCAGCAGGCGCAGCAGCCGCGCCAGCGGGCCGCCGCACGCCACCACCGTCCGCCCCGGCCTCCTGGCCAGGGCCATCGCCACCAGCAGCTGCGCCGAGCCCGCGTCGATGAAGTCCAGCTCCGTGGCGTCGATCACGACCTCGTCCCGCTCGGCCCGCAGCGGCGCCAGGATCGAGGCGAACGCCTGGCGGTTCGTCAGGTCGACGTCGCCCCGCAGCCGCAGCCCCGGCGGCGACGACGTGGCGGCGTACCGCAGCAGCGCCTGCTCCGGCGAGATCGGGTGTACGCCCGTCACCCTGTCGAGCGCCTCACACGGGAACAGCGCCCGGTCGTACTGGCAGACGGCCGCCAGCCCGCACCGCCCGAACAGCGCGTTCACCGCCGACTCGGACGCCACCTGCCCCGGCGGGTCGTGCACTCCCCACGAGGCGTCGACCAGCGCGTACAGCCCCCGGTAGCCCTGGGCGAGAGCCCGCTCCCGGGCGGCCTCCAGCCGGTCGAGCGCCCGGCAGGGATCCGGCCGGCCGCCGGTCAGACGCGTGCCGGCGATCTCGATCCGCCCGGCCGACTCCGCCTCGCGGAACCCCGGCACCAGCGGCGTCAGCCACGCCCGCGTGCGGTCGGGGGAGTCGGCGTGCGTGATGATCAGCACCTTGGTGCGGCGGCGCAGCCCGTTGAGCGTGAACAGCCGGGTCGCGGCCCGCCGCTCCCGGTCGCCGAGGAACGGCAGGCATACGTGGTCGCCCAGGTCGGGGTCGAGGGCGGAGCCGGTGACACGGACCACGATGCGCTCCCTATCGGCGTGGTCTCGAAGATACCGGTCGGAGCGATATCACGCAGTGCGTTCTCCGTAAAACAGTCAGTGACGGACCAAGGAAAGGTGTAGCTTCGACGCGGGCCGCCTTGTCACAGGGCGTGAGGAGCATGGCGTTGGAACTGCTGCAGATGACTCGCCGGAAACACGGCGAGCGGACCGTGGTCAGCCTGGCCGGCGAGGTCGACGCGGACAACGTGTCGGAGGTGCGCACGTGCCTCGCCGAGGCGGTGCGGGCGCACGGCCCGCGCCTGGTCGTCGACCTCAGCAGGCTGACCTTCATCGACACCACGGGCCTGGGCGTGCTGGTGCGCCAGCTCGCCGCCCTGCGCGAACGCGACGGCACCATGGCGCTGGTCGCACCGGACGGCCAGGTCCTGCGCCGGCTCCGCCGCACCAACCTGGCCCCGCTCTTCCCCATCTACGACACCCTCTCCCAGGCCCTCGACTGACCTTCGCGCGCGTCCTGGAGCTCACGGGGAGGGCGCACGGCACGGGGGAGTGCGGGAGCGCGCCGCGGGGCTGGTTGAATGGCGGCATGCCGCTTGATCCCGAGATCGCCGCGAGACTGAAGCGCGACGGCGACGGGCTGGTGCCCGCGATCGTCCAGCAGCACGACACCGGTGAGGTGCTCATGCTCGCCTGGATGGACGACGAGGCGCTGCATCGCACGCTCACCACCGGCAGGGCCACGTACTGGTCCCGCAGCCGCCAGGAATACTGGGTCAAGGGCGACACGTCCGGTCATGTCCAGTACGTGCGAGAGGTCGCGCTCGACTGCGACGGCGACACCTTGCTGGTCCGGGTCGACCAGGTCGGCGCGGCGTGCCACACCGGCGACCGCACCTGCTTCGACGCCGACCGGCTGCAGGCCGTCCAGGGCGCCGCCGCCGCGCCCGCGGAGCGGTAGATGGGCTCCGGGCAGGGCGCGGGCCGGCGGGAGCTGTGGCTGTGGGTGGCGCTCACGGCCGCGGGCTGCCTCCTGGTGCTGCTCGCCGCGGGCCGCCCCTGGGTGGACGGCGTACGGGCGAGCGGCGAGCTGACGGTCCCCACCGGCGGCGACCTGAGCCCGGTGCTGACCCCGCTCGCCCTGGCGGGGCTGGCCGGGGTCGTCGCCGTGCTGGCCACCAAGGGCGCCGGACGGCGCGTCGTCGGCGCCCTGCTGGCGCTGTGCGGCATCGGCGCGGCGGCCGCGGCGTGGGGCGCCACCGGCCGGGCCGGGATCGAGACCTGGCTGCGCGAGCACAACGTGCTCAGCGCGGCGGGCCCGCTGGAGTGGGACGTCGTGACAGCGTGGCCCGCCGCCGCCGGGCTGGGCGCGCTGCTGATGCTCGCCGGCGGGGTCCTCGCCGTCATCCGCGGCGGCAGGTGGGCCGGCATGTCCGACCGGTACGAGCGAGCGGCCGACCGCCCCCGGCCCCGGGCCGACGGTGACAGGGCCCTGTGGGACGCGCTCGACCGCGGGGACGACCCCACCGAATCGCGCTGAGTTCGTTCACGTACGGATGTCTTTCCGGGCCTGTCCGCCCAGGCCGCCGGCGGCATGATGGTGACGCTGCCCGGTCTCGCCGCGACCGCGTCGGCCGGTTACTGAAGTTTTGCAGGCGGATTACAAGTTGTCCGCAAGCTGAACGTTATTGCATGTCGCCCATGGTTTGTCGCTAGGCTGCCGCGCGCACCTCACCACGAACTAACGATATGAGGAGTTAAAGGGACATGAGTTACGGAAACCAGGGCGACGGCGGATATGGCGCCCAGCCGCCCGGTGGCGGTTACGGTCAGCAGCCCCCGAGCGGTGGCGGCTACGGTCAGCAGCCGCCCAGCGGCGGTGGTTACGGCCAGCAGCCGCCCAGCGGTGGCGGCTACGGCCAGCAGCCCCCGAGCGGCGGCGGCTATGGTCAGCAGCCCCCGAGCGGTGGCGGTTACGGCGGTTACGGCGAGCAGCCGCCGAGCGGCGGCGGCTACGGCGGCCCGCCTCCCGGCTACGGCCAGCAGCCCGGCGGATACGGCACCCCGCCGGACAACCACCTGGTCGCCGCCATCCTGACGACCCTGTTCTGCTGCCTGCCCCTGGGCATCGTCTCGATCGTCAAGTCGACGCAGGTCAACCAGAAGTGGCAGATCGGCGACATGCAGGGTGCCATGGCCGCGTCCGAGGAGGCCAAGACCTGGTGGAAGCGGTCGCTGATCGCGGGCATCGCGATGTACGCCCTCATCATCGTGGGCTACATCGTCTTCTTCATGATTATCGCCGCGAGCGTCACGACCACCTATGGCACGTACTAAATAACCATGACCGACGCGAACCTCGATCGGCGCGGCGCTGACCGGCTCAAGGCAGTGCTCGCGCCGCTCGGTGTGGCCGCGGCCGCCGGCGCCGTCTTCGCGGTCGTCGGCACGATCGACCCCAACCAGCCGGGCAACTACCCGACCTGCCCCTTCCTGTGGGCGACGGGCCTCTACTGCCCCGGGTGCGGCACGCTGCGCACCATCCACGCACTCGCCCATCTCGACCCGGTGACGGCGCTCGGCCTGAACCCGCTGGCCCTGGCGATGGTCCCCTTCCTGCTGTTCTGGTGGGGACGGTGGATGGTGAACGCGTGGCGCGGCAGACCGCGGCGCACCACGCTCGCCCACCCCGCTTACCTGTGGGCGTTCCTGGCAATGGTGATTCTTTATTGGGTCGTCCGCAATCTCCCATTCGGGGTGTTCCTGGCTCCCTAGTCAACCCCCCTGTGGCGAGCCGACCTCGCCGGGGCCGATACCATCGCAGAGTACGGGGCCGGGAGCGGACGCCTTGCGAACTACCGGTCTCCACCCCCACTGCCGACCGGAGGGACCCTAAGCGCGTGAGTGAGCGGACGGAAGGACCTAGTGTCCTCGACGACATCCTCGACGGGGTGCGTGCCGATCTCGCCGCACGCCAGCAGACCGTGTCACTCGGCGAGCTCAAGCAGCGCGCCGAGCGGGCGCCGGCCCCCCGCGACGCGCTCGCCGCGCTGGGCGGCGACCGGGTCTCGGTGATCGCCGAGGTGAAGCGTTCCAGCCCGTCCAAGGGTGCGCTGGCCGCGATCGCCGACCCGGCGGCGCTGGCGGCCGACTACGAGGCGGGCGGCGCCCACGTGATCAGCGTGCTGACCGAGCGGCACAAGTTCGGCGGCAGCCTCGACGACCTGGCCGCCGTGCGCGCCCGGGTCGACATCCCCATCCTGCGCAAGGACTTCATCCTCACCTCCTACCAGCTCTGGGAGGCCCGGGCCCACGGCGCCGACCTGGCGCTGCTCATGGTCGTCTGCCTGGAGCAGGAGGCGCTGGTGTCGCTGATCGAGCGCGCCGAGTCCATCGGGCTCACCCCGCTCGTCGAGGTCCACACCGAGGAGGAGCTCGACCGGGCCGTCTCGGCGGGCGCCCGCGTCATCGGGGTCAACGCCCGCAATCTCAGAACTCTCGAAGTCGACCGCGACGTCTTCAGCAAGTTGGGGCCGAAGATCCCCGATAATGTCATCAAGATCGCAGAGTCGGGTGTGCGGGGCCCGCACGACCTGCTCGCCTACGCCAGATGGGGCGCCGACGCGGTGCTGGTGGGAGAGAGCCTGGTCACCGGCAAGGACCCGCGCAAGGCCGTGGAGGCGCTGGTGACCGCAGGCGCCCACCCGGCGACACGCCCGGATCACGGAGCAGAGGGATAGCAGTGGCAAACGAAGGCACGATCCTTACCGCCGCCGATCTCGCCGGTAACGGCGTCCACGGCGACGATCCCGATGTGCACGGCAAGTTCGGCATCTTCGGCGGCCGGTTCGTGCCCGAGGCGCTCATCCCGGCGCTCGACGAGGTCGCCCGCACCTACGCCGAGGCGCGCGCCGACGCGCGGTTCCTGCGCGAGTTCGACCACCTGCTGCGCACGTACGCGGGCCGGCCCACCACGCTCACCGACGTGCGGCGCTTCAGCGAGCAGGCCGGCGGCGCGCGGGTCATACTCAAGCGCGAGGACCTCACCCACACCGGCGCCCACAAGATCAACAACGTTCTGGGCCAGGCCCTGCTCACCAAGCGCCTCGGCAAGAAGCGCGTCATCGCCGAGACCGGAGCGGGCCAGCACGGCGTGGCCACCGCCACCGCCGCCGCGCTCCTCGGCCTCGAGTGCGTGATCTACATGGGCGCGGTCGACTGCGAGCGCCAGGCGCTCAACGTCGCCAGGATGAAGCTGCTCGGCGCCACCGTGGTCCCGGTCCACAACGGCTCCAAGACGCTCAAGGACGCCATCAACGAGGCGTTCCGCGACTGGGTCACCAACGTCGACACCACCCACTACCTGTTCGGCACCGTCGCGGGCCCGCACCCGTTCCCGGAGATCGTGCGCGACTTCGCCCGCATCATCGGCGTCGAGGCCCGCCGCCAGATGCTGGAGCTGACCGGCGCGCTGCCGACCGCGGTGTGCGCCGCCGTCGGCGGCGGCAGCAACGCCATCGGCATCTTCCACGCCTTCGTCGGCGACGAGGGCGTCCAGCTCCACGGCTACGAGGCCGCGGGCCGGGGTCTCGACAGCGGCGAGCACGCCCTGACCCTCACCGCCGGCACGGTCGGCGTGCTCCACGGCTCGCGCACCTACGTGCTGCAGGACGAGGAGGGGCAGACGATCGAGTCCCACTCGATCTCGGCCGGCCTCGACTATCCGGGCGTGGGCCCCGAGCACGCCTGGCTCAAGGACAGCGGCCGGGCCACCTACCACGGCGTCACCGACGACGCGGCCATGGCGGCGTTCTCGCTGCTGGCCAGGACCGAGGGCATCATCCCGGCCATCGAGTCCTCCCACGCCCTCGCGGGCGCGCTGGAGCTCGGCCGGGAGCTGGGCCCCGAGGCGACCATCCTGGTCAACCTCTCGGGGCGCGGCGACAAGGACATGGGCACGGCCATGAAGTACTTCAACCTCTGACGACCAGGACCACCAATGACGACTCTTCAGACGGTGTTCGCCAAGGCCAAGGCGGACAACAGGGCCGCCCTCGTCGCCTACCTGCCCGCGGGCTTCCCGACCAAGGACGGCGCCGTCGCCGCCGCCGCGGCCCTGGTCGAGGCCGGCTGCGACGTCATCGAGATCGGCCTGCCCTACTCCGACCCGCTGATGGACGGCCCGACCATCCAGGACGCGGTGCACCGCGCCCTGGTCAACGGCACCCGCATCGCCGACGTCCTGCGCACCGTCGAGGGCGTGGCGGCCACCGGCGCGGCCACGCTCGTGATGACGTACTGGAACCCGATCGACCGCTACGGCGCCGACCGGTTCGCCCGCGACCTGGCCAACGCCGGCGGCGTCGGCACCATCACGCCCGACCTGACCCCCGAGGAGTCGGGGCCGTGGCGCGAGGCGTCCGCCGACGCAGGCATCGACACCGTGTTCCTGGTCGCGCCCAGCTCGACCGACGAGCGCATCGCGGCGGTCGCCGCCTGCTGCACCGGGTTCGTCTACGCCGCCTCGCTCATGGGCGTCACGGGCGCCAGGGAGTCGGTCAACGTCGCCGCCGAGGGCCTCGTGGAGCGCACCCGCGCCCACACCGACCTGCCCGTGTGCGTCGGTCTCGGCGTCGGCACCGGCGCGCAGGCGGCCGAGGTCGCCCGCTACGCCGACGGCGTCATCGTCGGCTCCGCCTTCATCCGCCGGCTCCTGGACGCGCCCGACGAGGCCGCGGGCCGCGCCTCGATCCAGAAGCTGGCCCGTGACATGGCCGAGGGAGTCCGCGCCCGCGGCTGACCCGGCCCGCGAGCCCCCCGGGAGGTCCCGGGGGGCTTCGCCTTGTCACGCGCCTTGTCACGCGCCTTGTCACGCGCCTTGTCACGCGCCTTGTCACGCGCCTTGTCCCGTGCGACCTGCGGCAATCGGCGCTTAGCCGAGTCTTATCGGCAGCGTGATCAGATAGATCCAAGGTACTGTGCGCTTTCCCGGTACACAGCGGAAGAGGAGATGGCCCGTGAACGCGTCGGAGGCGTCACGCAACGCCAGATCAGCGATACCCTGGGTGACGACCGCCGCCCGGCTGGTCCTCGGCGGGGTGCTGATCGTGGCCGGTGGGCTCAAGATAGGCAACCCGTCCGAGTCGGTCGTGGCGGTCAGAGCGTACGAGCTGCTGCCCGACGCGGTGGCCACGACGGTCGGCTACGGCCTGCCGATCGTGGAGATCGTGGTCGGCGTGTTGCTGATCATCGGGCTCATGACCAGGGTGGCCGCCGTGGTCGCCGCGCTGCTCATGCTGGCCTTCGTCTTCGGCATAGCCTGGGCGTGGGCCCACGGGCTGCGCATCGACTGCGGCTGCTTCGGCGGCGGCGGTCAGCTCGGGGCCGGGCAGGAGCCGACGTACCTCATCGACATCCTGCGCGACTTCGGCTTCGTGCTGCTGGGCGTCTGGATCGTGCGATTCCCGCCCGGGCGCGTCGCGCTCGACCGGCCGCTGGGCCTGGCGGGGCTGGAGCATCCGATCGGAGAAGAGGAGAACGGCGATGGGCAAGGGCGACCGGGCGAAGTCGGCGCGTGAGAAGATCGAGCAGCAGCGCGCAGCCGACCGCGTGCGGGAGCGGCGCAAGAAGCTCGTCACCTACGTGACGGCCGGCGTGGTCGCGCTGGCCGCCGTCGGCGCCGGGTGGTGGTACGCGGCCAGCAGGTCGCAGTCCGAGCAGGCCGGCGAGGCGCTGGCGCCGATCACCGTGAACGCCGAGGGCGCCGTGGTGATGGCCAAGGAGGGCGTGACCCAGCCGGTGATCGACATCTACGAGGACTTCCAGTGTCCCGCCTGCCGCGAGCTGGAGCGGGTCAGCGGCGCCACGTTCAAGAACCTCGCCGCCGAGGGCCTGGCCAAGGTCGTCTACCACCCGATCACGATCTTCTCCCAGGAGCCGACCAAGTCCAACTCGGTGCGGGCCGGGGCCGCCTCCCGCTGCGTGCCCGACGGCCCGCAGTGGATGGCCTTCCACGACACGCTCTTCGAGCACCAGCCCAGCGAGGTCGGTGAGGGCTTCAAGCTCGACGAGATGGTCGAGTGGGGCAAGGACGCCGGCATCACCGACCCCGCCTTCGAGACCTGCGTCACGTCCCAGACCTACGCCAAGGCCCAGCTCGACTACAGCAAGAAGATCGGCGACGAGCAGAAGATCCAGGGCACCCCGACGGTGAAGCTCAACGGCACCGAGCTCGACAGCAGTGTCGCGTTCTCGCCTCAGGAGCTGCGCGAAACCGTCACCGAGGCCGCCAAGTAGCGCGGCGTCCGCTACCCTCACCTGACATGCTCCTAGCCTCGATTCCCAGCCCCTCCCAGGGGGTCTGGTATCTCGGAATCATCCCGATCAGGGCCTACGCGCTCTGCATCGTGCTCGGCGTGGTCGTCGCCGTCTGGCTGGGCGAGCGCCGCTGGCGCGCTCGCGGCGGCGAGAAGGGCACGATCATCGACATCGCCGTGCCGGCGGTGATCTTCGGCCTGATCGGCGGCCGCCTCTACCACGTCATCACCGACTGGCAGACCTACTTCGGCAGCCGCGCGATCAAGGAGCCCATCCAGGCCCTGTTCATCTGGGAGGGCGGGCTCGGCATCTGGGGCGCGGTCGCGCTGGGCGCCGTCGGCGTCTGGCTGGCGTGCCGCCGGCGCGGCCTGTCCCTGAGCGCCGTCGCCGACACGGTCGCGCCAGGCATCGCCTTCGCCCAGGCGATCGGCCGCTGGGGCAACTGGTTCAACCAGGAGCTGTACGGCTCGCCGACGACGCTGCCGTGGGGCCTGGAGATCGACATGCAGCACGGCGGCGAGCCCGGCGTGCTCTACCACCCGACGTTCCTGTACGAGTCGCTGTGGAACGTCGCGCTCGGCTTCGCCCTGATCTACGCGGGCAAGCGGTTCTCGCTGCGCCACGGGCGGCTGTTCGCCCTCTACGTCGCCGGTTACACGCTGGGCAGGTTCTGGATCGAGGGGCTGCGCATCGACCCCGTCGGCGGCGTCGACCACGCCGTCGAGTTCCTCGGACTGCGCATCAACCAGTACACCGCCATCGCGCTGTTCGTCGGCGCCCTCGTCTACTTCTGGGTCACCAGGAACAAGACCTCCGAGGAGGTCGTCGTCGCGCGGCCGGACGCCGCTGCCGACGCCACTGCCGACGCCGCTGCCGACGCCACTGCCGACTCCGCTGCCGACGCCACTGCCGACTCCACTGCGGACGACGACGCCGATCCGGCGCACCGGCCCGATCAGGCCGACCCCGATGACGACCCCGCCACCGAGGAGGCCTCCGGCGCGGACCGGGCTCCCGGACAGGACTCCGAAGCCGTACCCGAGGAGAAGAACAGCCGATGAGCGAGCGCGCGGAGGCTCACCACCAGCACCGCGACGTCGCCGGCGGCTGGCTGCGGCCGTCCGTGTTCGGCGCCATGGACGGCCTGGTGTCCAACTTCGCGCTCATCGCCGGGGTCGCGGGCGGCACCGGCGATCCCGGGATCATCGCGCTCGCGGGCGTCGCCGGGCTGGCGGCGGGCGCGTTCTCCATGGCGGGCGGCGAGTACGTCTCGGTCGCCAGCCAGCGGGAGCTGGCCCTGCGGGAGATCAAGGTGGAGGCGCGCGAGCTCGCCCACCACCCCGACGAGGAGCTGGAGGAGCTGGCCCGGTCCTTCACCGACCGGGGCGTCGATCCCGCGCTCGCCGCCGAGGTGGCCAGGCAGCTCTCCCGCGACCCCGAGCAGGCGCTGGAGCTCCACACCCGCAACGAGCTCGGCATGACTCCCCGTGACCTGCCCAAGCCCAAGGTGGCGGCCGTCTCGTCGTTCCTGTCGTTCGGGCTGGGAGCAGCCCTGCCGCTGCTGCCCTACCTGTTCGGCGCCGTGGAGCTGTGGGTGTCGGCGGTGGTGTCGTGCCTGGCCCTGTTCGGCGCGGGCGCGATCGTGTCCGCCGTGACGGCCCGCAGCTGGTGGTATTCCGGGCTGCGGCAGCTCGTCGTCGGCAGCGTCGCCGCCGCGCTGACGTTCGCCCTCGGCCACGCGATCGAAGGAGCGACGCTGTGACCGGCCCGCAGCGCAGCCGCAGGCGCCGCCGGACCCGGCCGCCCCGGTCCGACTGGCAGTTCCCGCTCCTCACCGACTGGGGGGTCCGGCCCGAGCGGCAGAAGCTCCTCGTCATCGTCACCTCGTCGATCGCCGTCCTCGCCGCCGCGGTCGCGCTCGTCGTCGTGGTGGCCTCACTCGGCTCCTACACGCCCGAGAGCCGGACGGGCGCCGCCATCGCGCAGACGAGCTCCGCGCTGCCGCAGACCTTCCACGGCTGGGCCTCGCCCAAGCTGTTCGAGCCGATCTCCGACCGCGCCGAGGACGCCAAGCCGCTCACCGCGAAGGAGGTCTTCGCCCAGAAGACGCTCACCGGGGAGAAGAAGCTCAGGCTCCGGCTGGTCGCCAGCAAGATCGAGGCCGACTGCTCGGCCGCCCTGTGGGGGGAGGCGCTGATCGAGCAGGTGTCCGCCGCCGAGTGCAGCCAGGCCGCCCGCGGCCTCTACACCAGCGCCGACGGCCGCTACGTCGGCCAGTACACCCTGCTCAACCTGCGCGACGGGCAGGCCGCGGCCGAGCTGGTCGAGTCGCTCAAGACCCTCTACCGGGGAGGCTGGACGCTCCCCCTGGAGAGCGCCAAGGCCGCCTTCCCCGGCAGCGGCTACACCGAGGCGGGCGGCTACGCCCTCGGCCACTACGTCGGGCTGGTGTGGATCGGCCGGGCCGACGGCGCCGAGCCCACGGCCAAGGACGACTACGTGTCGCTGGCCCTGACCCTGCGCGGCGCCGAGAAGCCCGTCTACCAGCGCGTCGTGGCGATCACCGGGCCGGGGTCCTGATGGTGTACGCTCCCACGCGCTCGTCCGGTTACCGAGGAGGCCGCTCGTCCGCAGCGGCAGGTTGTTGGCGTCACAGGGGGACTAGATGCCGGTCCGACTCGTCATCGCGCTGGTGTCGGCCGCGCTCGCCGTCGTCGCGGCGGGCGCGTGGCTGTGGCTGGGACGGGACGCGCCCCGGCCCGCCGCGCTGCGCACCCAGCCCACGTCCGCCCTGTACGCGCTCGTCGACACCCGCCAGGCCGACACCCGTCCGCTGACGGCGGCCGAGGTCTTCACCGGCGCCACGCAGACCCTCGGAGCGCTGCGGCGCGAGGCCGTCGAGGAGCTCGACGACTGCGCGGACGCGCTGTGGGGGGTCGAGGCTGACGGGTGCACGCAGGCGTTGCGTGCCACGTACCGGGGGGAGGGGATGGCGGGGCAGTTCGTCATCTTCAACCTCCCGGACGGGCGGGCCGCCGACGCGCTGGTGTCCGCCCTGCGCACGGACGGGTTCGTCCGGCAGGCGCTCCCGTTCGACCCGGCCCGCAGCCGTGCCGAGGTCCGCGCGCTGGGGCACTACGTGACGGTCAGCTGGGCGGGTGTCCTGGAGGGCGCCGCGGAGGGCGATCTCGTGCAGCCTCTGATCGCCCTCGACGGGCTGAGCGCCGTCGTCCAGTCGCGCGTCCTCGACGCCACGTGAGCGGGGTTTCTCTCGGGCGGTGCGTGACCAGCCGTAGTGCGTGAAAATCTTCAACCCCTTTTGGGGAACCCCCTCGGGTGAGGCGCCGTCATGCGTGCCTTACGGCCCGCTGTTCCCGCCGTGGGGATTCGAAACGCCGCTGTCCCCGTCGGCGGGGAGGGAGCGGAGGGTGGTGCCGATGGCGGAGGGGAGGGTGGTGAGGCGGTGGAGTGGGGCGTCCAGGGGGGTGAGGTCGCCGGCCCAGGGGGCCGCCTCGCGGATCAGGGCGCGGGCCTCGTTCTTGGTGAGGGTGACGTCGTGGGTGGCGGCTACCGCGATGAGGGCCTCGCGCCAGGTGTTGGCCAGTTTGGCGTGGCCGCTGTCGAGGATGCGGCGCAGGATCTGGGCCTGCGGGGCCTCGGGGCGGGGGCGGCGGGTCGCGGTGAGCATGGCGCCGGACTCGGTGAAGCTGTAGACGGGGTCGAGCGCTGAGGGGATGTCGTAGGGGCCCGCCAGGTGGACCTCGACGTGCGGGGCGCGGGTGGCCAGCAGGAGGCGGGGGAGGGCGGCCTCCAGGCCCGGGGGGACGGCTATCGCGACCCTCTCCACCGAGGCCGCGTACGGTTTGCCCAGCCAGGTCGCCAGCTTGACCCGGGGCTGGGGGAGGGTGGCGGGCCATTCGCCTACCAGCAGATCGGCCTCGCCCGCGGACGAGAGGCGGGTGGCGGACTCGGCCATGCTCGCGGGGGTCGGGCGGGGCTCCGCATGGCCGGGAGCGGGCGCCGGGCCGGACTCGACCGATTGGGGGCCGTGGGTGTAGATGGCGGTGGTGAGCTGGGAGAGGCGGGAGCGCACGGCGGGGGCGGTCTTGGTGGTGGGGCGCAGGATGTAGAGGTCGGCGGCGGAGCCGATCGCCTCTGCCCCGAAATATCTGTTGAAATCTGGGTAAATCGCTTCAAACGCCACGTTCAACGCCGACAGGGCGTTCTGCACCTTCAGCGCCAGCGCCGGGGTCCGCTCGCTCGCCCCGTACGCCAGCAGGACGCGCCCGTTCTCCGTCAGGCCCTCCAGCGCGCGGGCCACGAACAGGCCGACGCCCTCCGGGGTGTACGGGGGGTCGGTGACGGCCAGGTCGTGGTCGCGGGCCGACGCGGGCAGGCCCAGCCGCAGGTCGGCCCAGCGGGTGTGGATCCCCAGCCGCTGCTCGTCGATGTAGGCCAGGATGCGGTCGTCGACGTCCACCACGGTCACGTCGGTCTCCGGGTGCACCAGCTTGACCGCGACCGAGGTCAGGTCATGGTCGCCGACACACAGCAGTCGCGCGCCCGGGAGCCAGAAACGGGCCCCGAGCAGCAGCGCCCGGCGCAGGACCGTCTCGGGCGTGGCCGGCACGTGGTCGAGCGCGTGGCGGGGCCGCGGCGCCTTGGCCACCAGCTCGCGCAGCCGCTCCAGCGCGGGCTCGTAGTGCGCGACCAGGTGCTGGACCGGGTCCTCCGGAGGCGGCGCGAGCGCCAGCAGGTCCTGGAAGTCCGGCCAGTGCGCCGGCGGCAGCCGGAACCGGTCTCCCTCCCGCTCCGTCCGCAGCTCGCGCAGCAGCTCCTCGACGGTGCGCCGGGACGTCGCGGTCTCCCTGACCAGATCGGCCAGGGACCACCAGCGGCCGTCGCAGAGCAGGGTCAGCGCGTGCCTCAGCCGCCTGCTGTCCACCCCTGCCGCGCCGAGCAGGCGCTCCACCCCGTCACGCTCCATACGGCCACCCTATCGATCCGCCGGGCCAAGATCCGAGCCGCTGACCTCGGATAAGTGCGACATGTTTCGTAAAACGGACGCGATGGGCACCATTCCGGCAGCGTGCGGTAACCTCTACACACGATATGCAGCAGGGCCAACGTCGTCCCCGCCTGTAAGCAGTTCCAGACAGACGATGACGACGGGAGGGATGCAATGCCTGCTGCCCACCTCGGGTTCCCCGAGCCCCAGGGCCTCTACCACCCCGCCAACGAGCATGACGCCTGTGGTGTCGCCATGGTCGCCGACGTCGCAGGACGCCGGGGGCACGGGATCGTGGTCAAGGCGCTGACGGCGCTGTGCAATCTGGATCATCGGGGGGCCAAGGGTAGCGAGCCGGACACCGGCGACGGAGCCGGGATCCTCACCCAGATCCCCGACGCTTTCTACCGCGCGACCACCGGCTTCCCGCTGCCCCCCGCCGGGCAGTACGCCACCGGCATCGCGTTCCTGCCCATCGACGAGCAGGCGCGGGCCATCGCCACCGGCATGATCGAGGAGATCGCCGCCGAGGAGGGCCTCACCGTCCTCGGGTGGCGCGACGTGCCGGTCGACCGCGCGCTGCCCGGGCCGAGCGCCCGCGCGGTCATGCCGTACTTCAAGCAGCTCTTCGTGTCCTCGCCGGGCGGCGAGGCCGGGCTCGGCCTCGACAGGCTCGCGTTCTGCCTGCGCAAGCGGGCCGAGCACGAGGTGGA
Source organism: Nonomuraea harbinensis (assembly GCF_019396385.1). Taxonomy (GTDB): domain Bacteria; phylum Actinomycetota; class Actinomycetes; order Streptosporangiales; family Streptosporangiaceae; genus Nonomuraea; species Nonomuraea ferruginea. The sequence goes on from NZ_JAHKRN010000003.1 coordinate 295,061, forward strand.
CGTCTACTTCCCGTCCCTGTCGGCGCGTACGGTCGTCTACAAGGGCATGCTCACCCCCGAGCAGGTCGAGCCGTTCTTCCCCGACCTGTCCGACGAGCGTTACGAGAGCGCGATCGCGCTGGTCCACTCGCGGTTCTCCACCAACACGTTCCCGAGCTGGCCGCTCGCGCATCCGTACCGCTACATCGCGCACAACGGTGAGATCAACACCGTCAAGGGCAACCGCAACTGGATGCGCGCCCGCGAGGCCATGCTCCAGTCGGACCTGATCCCGGGCGACCTGGCGCGGCTCTTCCCGATCTGCGACCCCGACGCGAGCGACACCGCCTCCTTCGACGAGGTGCTGGAGCTGCTCCACATCGGCGGCCGGAGCCTGCCGCACGCGGTGCTCATGATGATCCCTGAGGCGTGGGAGAACCACACCGAGATGGATCCCGCGCGCCGCGCCTTCTACGAGTTCCACTCCTCCCTGATGGAGGCGTGGGACGGCCCGGCGTCGATCACGTTCACCGACGGCACGCTCGCCGGCGCCGTGCTCGACCGCAACGGCCTGCGCCCCGGCCGCTTCTGGGTGACGGCCGACGGGCTCGTCGTGCTCGCCTCCGAGGCGGGGGTCCTCGATTTCGAGCCCGGGGACGTGGTCCGCAAGGGCCGCCTGCAGCCCGGCCGGATGTTCCTCATCGACACCGCCCGCGGCAAGATCATCGAGGACGACGAGATCAAGGCCGAGCTCGCCGCCGCGCTCCCGTACGAGGACTGGCTGCACGCCGGGCTGGTCAGGTTCGAGGAGCTGCCCGCGCGCGAGCGCTGGGTCGTGTCGGAGACGCGCGAGGTCGACAGCCCCAGCCACGAGGCGCTCGTCAAGCGGCAGCAGACCTTCGGCTACACCGAGGAGGAGCTGCGCGTCATCCTCACCCCGATGGCCCGCACCGGCATCGAGCCGATCGGCTCCATGGGCACCGACACCCCCGTGGCGGTGCTCAGCGAGAAGCCCAGGCTGCTGTTCGACTACTTCAGCCAGCTGTTCGCGCAGGTGACGAACCCGCCGCTTGACGCCATCCGCGAGGAGCTGGTGACCAGCCTGGCCAGTACGCTCGGCCCCGAGGGCAACCTGCTCGACCCCGGGCCGACGTCGTGCCGCCAGCTCGTGCTGCCGTACCCGGTGATCGACAACGACGAGCTCGCCAAGATCATCCACATCAACGACGAGCACGACCTGCCGGGCTTCCACCCGCACGTCGTCTCCGGCCTCTACGAGGTCGCGGGCGGCGGCGAGGCCCTGCTGCACCGCCTCGACGAGATCCGGGCCGAGGTCTCTCAGGCCATCGCCGACGGCGCCCGGATCATCGTGCTGTCCGACCGCGGCTCCGGCGAGGCGCTCGCGCCCATCCCGTCGCTGCTGCTCACCGGCGCGGTGCACCACCACCTGATCCAGGAGAAGACCCGCACCAAGATCGGCCTGGTGATCGAGACAGGCGAGGCCCGCGAGTGCCACCACATGGCGCTGCTCATCGGCTACGGCGCCGGCGCGGTCAACCCCTATCTCGCCATCGAGACCGTCGAGGACCTGGTCGACAGCGGAACGCTCAAGGTCGACAAGCGCAAGGCCGTACGCAACCTGATCAAGGCGTACGGCAAGGGCGTCATCAAGGTCATGTCCAAGATGGGCGTGTCGACCGTGGCCTCCTACACCGGCGCGCAGATCTTCGAGGCGCTCGGCCTGAGCCAGGAGGTCATCGACTCCTGCTTCACCGGCACCACCTCGCGGCTCGGCGGCGTCGGCTTCGATGTGCTGGCCAGGGAGGCCGCCGAGCGTCACGCGCACGCGTACCCGAGGGCGGCGAACGCGCACCGCCGGCTCCAGGTCGGCGGCGAGTACCAGTGGCGGCGCGAGGGCGAGCCCCACCTGTTCAACCCCGAGACCGTCTTCAAGCTGCAGCACGCCACCCGGACCCGCCGCTACGAGATCTTCAAGGAGTACACCGGCATGGTGGACTCCCAGGCGGAGCGGCTGATGACCCTGCGCGGCCTGTTCAAGCTGCGCGCGGGCACCCCGATCCCGATCGAGGAGGTCGAGCCCGTCTCGGAGATCGTCAAGCGGTTCTCCACGGGCGCGATGTCGTACGGCTCGATCTCGATGGAGGCGCACGAGACGCTCGCCATCGCGATGAACCGGCTGGGCGGCAAGTCCAACACCGGCGAGGGCGGCGAGGATCCCGAGCGGCTCTACGACCCGGCCCGCCGGTCGGCGATCAAGCAGGTGGCCTCCGGCCGGTTCGGCGTCACCTCCGAATACCTGGTGAACGCCGACGACCTGCAGATCAAGATGGCCCAGGGCGCCAAGCCCGGCGAGGGCGGCCAGTTGCCCGGCCACAAGGTCTACCCGTGGATCGCCAAGACGCGCCACTCCACGCCCGGCGTCGGCCTCATCTCGCCGCCGCCGCACCACGACATCTACTCGATCGAGGACCTCGCCCAGCTCATCCACGACCTGAAGAACGCCAACCCGGCGTCCAGGGTCCACGTGAAGCTGGTGGCCGAGGTCGGCGTCGGCACGGTCGCGGCCGGGGTGTCGAAGGCGCACGCCGACGTGGTGCTGATCTCCGGCCACGACGGCGGCACCGGCGCGTCCCCGCTGACCAGCCTCAAGCACGCGGGCGCGCCGTGGGAGCTGGGCCTGGCAGAGACGCAGCAGACGCTGCTGCTCAACAACCTGCGCGACCGCATCGTGGTGCAGGTCGACGGCCAGCTCAAGACCGGCCGCGACGTGGTCATCGCCGCCCTGCTGGGCGCCGAGGAGTACGGTTTCGCCACCGCGCCCCTCGTGGTCAGCGGCTGCGTGATGATGCGGGTCTGCCACCTCGACACCTGCCCGGTGGGCGTGGCCACGCAGAACCCCGAGCTGCGCAGGCGGTTCAGCGGCAAGCCCGAGTTCGTGGTCAACTTCTTCGAGTTCATCGCCGAGGAGATCCGCGAGTACCTCGCCGAGCTGGGCTTCCGCTCGCTCGACGAGGCCATCGGGCACGTGGAGATGCTCGACACCACGGCGGCCGAGGACCACTGGAAGGCGAGCGGGCTCGACCTGTCGCCGATCCTGCACCGGCCCGACCTGCCCGCGAGCACCGCGCTGCGCCGGGTCACCGGCCAGGACCACGGCCTCGACCACGCGCTGGACAACACGCTCATCCAGCTCGCCGAGGGCGCGCTCCGCGACGGCACCCCGGTCACGCTCGACCTGCCGATCCGCAACGTGAACCGCACGGTCGGCACCATGCTGGGCTATGAGGTCACCAAGCGTCACGGCGGCGAGGGCCTGCCCGACAACACGATCGACATCTCCTTCACCGGCTCGGCGGGCAACTCGTTCGGCGCGTTCGTGCCCCGCGGCATCACGCTGCGGCTCACCGGCGACGCCAACGACTACCTCGGCAAGGGCCTGTCCGGCGGTCGCGTCACGCTGCGCCCGCACGAGGAGGCGCCGCTCGACGGTCACATCATTTCTGGAAATGTCGCCCTGTACGGTGCCACGTCCGGAGAAGTGTTCATCCGGGGCGTCGTCGGCGAACGGTTCTGCGTGCGCAACTCCGGCGCGACCGCCGTCGTCGAAGGCGTCGGCGACCACGGCTGCGAGTACATGACCGGCGGCAGGGTGGTCGTGCTCGGCCCCACCGGGCGCAACTTCGCGGCCGGCATGTCCGGCGGCGTCGCCTACCTGCTCGACCTCAAGGCCGAGCGGGTCAACCGCGAGATGGTCGCCATCGAGGCGCTCACCGGCGAGGACGCCGAGTTCCTCAAGGAGACCGTCGAGAAGCACTTCGCCGAGACCGGCTCCCCGGCGGCCAAGCAGCTGCTGGCCGACTGGGACTCCGCGCTCACCCGGTTCGGCAAGATCATGCCGACCGACTACCGGCGGGTCCTGGAGGCCGCGGAGGCCGCCCGCATCGAAGGCAGGGACATCGACGAGGCCGTCATGGCGGCTGCGGTTCAGGGATAGGGAGGCGTACCGATGGCTGACCCCAAGGGGTTCCTCACGCACGAGCGGGAGCTGCCGGCGCGCCGCCCCGTCGACGTCCGCATCGGCGACTGGCAGGAGGTCTATCAGGACTTCCCGTCCGGCAAGCTGACCAAGCAGGCGGCCCGCTGCATGGACTGCGGCATCCCGTTCTGCCACAACGGCTGCCCGCTGGGCAACCTCATCCCGGAGTGGAACGACCTCGTCCACCGCACCGACTGGCGCGAGGCGATCGAGCGGCTGCACGCCACCAACAACTTTCCGGAGTTCACCGGCAGGCTCTGCCCGGCTCCGTGCGAGGCGGCGTGCGTGCTCGGCATCAACGCCGACCCGGTGGCGATCAAGCGGGTCGAGGTCGAGATCATCGACCGGGCGTTCGCCGAGGGCTGGGTCACCCCGCAGCCGCCGCAGCGCAAGACCGGCAAGCGGGTGGCCGTGGTCGGCTCCGGCCCGGCCGGGCTGGCCGCCGCCCAGCAGCTCACCCGCGCCGGTCACGACGTGGTGGTGTACGAGCGGGCCGACCGCGTCGGCGGGCTGCTGCGCTACGGCATCCCCGAGTTCAAGATGGAGAAGCGCCACATCGACCGCCGCCTGGCGCAGATGCGGGCCGAGGGCACCGAGTTCCGCACCGGCGTCAACGTCGGCCTCGACGTCACCGCCGCCGAGCTGCGCGAGCAGTACGACGCGGTGGTGCTGTCCGGCGGCGCGACCGCGTGGCGCGACCTGCCGGTGGCGGGCCGCGAGCTCAAGGGCGTCCATCAGGCGATGGAGTATCTGCCGCTGTCCAACAAGGTGCAGGAGGGCGACTTCGCGGTCTCCCCGATCTCCGCCGAGGGCAAGCACGTCGTGGTCATCGGCGGCGGCGACACCGGCGCCGACTGCATCGGCACCGCCATCCGGCAGGGCGCCGCGTCCGTCACCCAGCTGGAGATCATGCCGCGGCCGCCCGAGACCCGGGCCGCCGGGCAGCCGTGGCCGACCTTCCCGATCCTGTTCAAGATGGAGAGCGCCCACGAGGAGCTCGCCGAGCAGGGCGGGCAGCGGGTGTACGCGGTCTCCACCACGGAGTTCGTCGGCGACGCCGACGGCAACGTGAAGGCGCTGCGGCTGGTGGAGGTCGAGGGCCCGCAGTCGGGCTTCAAGCCGATTCCCGGCACCGAGCGGGAGATCCCGGCCGAGCTGGTCACGCTCTCCATGGGCTTCGTCGGCCCGGAGCGGGGCCCGCTGCTGCGGGACCTGGCCGAGCTGGGCGGCGACGGCTTCTACGACGCCCGCGGCAACGTCGCGCGCGACAAGACCTACATGTCCAAGGTCGACGGCGTGTTCGTGGCCGGCGACATGGGCCGCGGCCAGTCGCTCATCGTCTGGGCCATCGCCGAGGGCCGCGCCGCCGCCAGCGGCGTCGACCGGTTCCTGACCGGTGACACGGCGCTGCCCTACCCGATCCTGCCGACGGCCCGCCCGCTGGTCTGACCTGCGCTGGAACGAAACGCCCGCCCGGCCCCTTCCCGGGCGGGCGTTTCGTGTCCCGGCTCGTCCCCGTATCCGGCGGGTTGCATCAGTTGCCGCAGGTCGGGAAGATGCACATTCTGGAGAAGTACGGATGATAGGGGAGAAATGAGGCGTGTTGCCCCGGTCCTCGCGGCGCTGTCGGCGACAGCCGCGCTGACCGCCTGCTCCCCGGTCACCCCCGCGGCCGCGGCCGCCGCCGACTACCTCGTCTTCTACGCCGACGGCCGCCGGGCCGACGCGCTCACCGCCGTGCGGAAGGCCGACGGCACCGTCACCCACACCGAGACCAAGCTCGGCTACCTGATCGCGCAGGGCTCCGGCGAGCGCTTCGCCGAGACCGTCGGCGCCGACCCCGCCGTCGTCGGCGTCTCCGGCGACAGGGCCATCGGCCGCACCTCCGCGACCGCCGCCAGGGCGTTCCCCGACGGGTCGGCCTTCGGCGAGAAGGGCTCCGCCGAGAAGAGCGACCCGCTCAGCGGCCTTCAGTGGGACATGCGGATGATCGGCGCCGACCGCGCCAACGAGAAGGCGCCCGGCACGAAGAAGGTCCTCGTCGGCGTCATCGACACCGGCATCGACGGCAACCACCCCGACATCGCGCCCAACTTCAACCGCGGGCTCAGCCGCAACTTCGTCACCGACCGGCCCAAGGACGAGAACGGCGAGAACCTCGACGGCCCCTGCGAGGCCGCGGACTGCAAGGACCCCGTCGACCAGGACGACGAAGGCCACGGGACGCACGTCGCCAGCACCATCGCCGCGCCGATCAACGGCATCGGCATCGCCGGGGTGGCCCCCGGGGTGCAACTCGTCAACATCCGGGCCGGCCAGGACTCCGGCTTCTTCTTCCTCAAGGCCAGCCTCGACGCCCTCACCTACGCCGGCGACATCGGCGTCGACGTGGTCAACATGAGCTACTACGTCGACCCGTGGCTGTTCAACTGCCGGGCGAACCCGTCCGACAGCAAGAAGGAGCAGCTCGAACAGCGCGCCATCATCACCGGCATGCAGCGCGCCCTCGACTACGCCAGGAAGAAGGGCGTCACCCTCGTCTCCGCGCTCGGCAACGGCGCCACCGACCTCGGCCGGCCGAAGGTCGACAACGACAGCCCCGGCTACCCGCGCGGCGATGAGAAGATCCGCAGGATCGACAACAGCTGCCTCAACGTCCCCGCCGAGTCGGAAGGCGTCATCTCGGTCGCCTCGGTCGGCCCGTCCGGCCGCAAGGCCATCTACAGCGACTACGGGACGGAACAGGCGGACGTCGCCGCGCCCGGCGGCGACGCGCTCGACGGCAAGGGCGCCTCCCCGACCCGCTCCATCCTCGCCGCCGCCCCCGAGAAGGCGCTGCGCGCCAAGGGCCGCATCGGCGCCGACGGCAAGCCCAAGGGCCAGGACGTCGTACGCGACTGCGCCCGCGGCACCTGCGCCTACTACCAGTATCTCGACGGCACCTCCATGGCCGCCCCGCACGCCACCGGCGTGGCCGCCATCATCATCAGCCGCTTCGGCAAGCCGGGGCCGGGCGGCGTCACCCTCGCGCCGGACACCGTCGAGGAGTACCTGTACAAGACCGCGACGCCGACGGCGTGCCCCGTCCCGCGCGCGTACGTCTACGACGTGTACGGGGAGAAGACCACCCATGTGTGCGAGGGCGGCCCGGACAAGAACGGCTTCTACGGCCACGGCATCGTCAACGCCCTGGAGGCGGCCACCTTCGAACCATGACGGCGACACGTGCGCGTGGCGCGCTCGCCGGTCGCCGTTGCCGTGTTGTTCTCCCGCGCGCGGTACGTTCTGCGTCGTCCTTGACTGCCAAGTGGTCTGTACCAATTAAGGTAGGACTCGTGACACGTCGCGCGAAAATCGTCTGCACCCTAGGCCCAGCCACGTCCTCACCCGAACGCCTGCGCGATCTCATCGCCGCGGGCATGGACGTCGCACGGTTCAACCTCAGCCATGGCGACCATGACATGCACAGAGAGGTCTTCGATCGCGTCAGGGAGGTGGCGGCCGACCTCGGCCGCGGTGTAGGCGTTCTCGCCGACCTGCAGGGCCCCAAGATCCGCGTCGGCCGCTTCGAGGAGGGGCCGGTCCGGCTCGGCTTCGGCGACGTCTTCTCCATCACCGCCGAAGACGTCCCCGGCGACCGCGAGCAGGTCTCCACCACCTACAAGGGTCTCGCCAAGGACGTGCGCCCCGGCGACACCATCCTCGTCGACGACGGCCGGCTCGTGCTCGAGGTCACCCGCGTCGACGGCGACCGGGTCGTCACCCGCGTCGTCATCGGCGGCATGATCTCCGACAACAAGGGTCTCAACCTGCCCGGCGTCAACGTCAGCGCCCCCGCGCTCACCGACAAGGACGAGACCGACCTGCGCTGGGCGCTGCGCACCGGGTTCGACATGATCGCCCTGTCGTTCGTCCGCCGTCCCTCTGACGCCGACGTCGTACGCAACATCATGGAGCAGGAGGCCGTCCGCCTCCCCCTCCTCGCCAAGATCGAGAAGCCGCAGGCGGTCGAGCGCCTCCCCGAGATCGTCGAGGCCTTCGACGGCATCATGGTCGCCCGCGGCGACCTCGGCGTCGAGCTGCCGCTGGAGCAGGTGCCGATCGTGCAGCGGCGCATCATCGAGCTGTGCCGCGAGAAGGCCCGCCCGGTCATCGTCGCCACGCAGATGCTCGACTCGATGATGAGCGCCCCCCGCCCCACCCGCGCCGAGGCCTCCGACGTCGCCTACGCCGTCATGGACGGCGCCGACGCGGTCATGCTGTCGGGCGAGACCTCCGTCGGCAACTACCCGATCGAGTCCGTCTCCACGATGGACCGCATCGCCTGCGCCGCCGAGGCCTCCTCGCTGCACGCCACCCACACCCTGGAGCGCATGCCGGAGACCACCGGCGGCGCCATCGCCCGCGCCGCCGCCGAGGTCGGCGCCATCGTGGGGGCCAAGGCCCTGGTGGCCTTCACCATGTCCGGCGAGACGGCCCGCCGGCTGGCCCGTTACCGCTCGCCGATCCCGCTGCTGGCCTTCACCTCCGCGCCCCACGTCCGCGGCCAGCTCTCGCTCACCTGGGGGGTGGAGACGTTCCAGGTGCCGTTCGTGCACCACACCGACGACATGGTGCGGCAGGTGGAGGCGTCGCTGCTGTCGCTCGGCCGGCTGGAGAAGGGCGACAAGGTGGTCATCGTCGCCGGCTCCCCGCCCGGCACCCCCGGCTCCACCAACGCGCTGCGCGTGCACACGATCGGCTCCGCCGTCTCGCACGCCAGCTGAGGGACCGTCCGTCGGCCGGCTGCCCCCGGGAGGGAAGCCGGCCGGACGCTAGTTGGCGTGCAGCGCCTCGTTCAGCTCGATGCCGGTGCCCTGGCGGGTCACCACCTCCACGGCGCCGGTCTCGGAGTTGCGGCGGAACAACAGCCCGTCGCGCCCCGACAGCTCCCTGGCCTTCACCACGCCGCCGTCCGGCAGGCGCACCTTCGTGCCCGCCGTCACGTACAGCCCGGCCTCGACGACGCAGTCGTCACCCAGGGAGATGCCGATGCCCGCGTTCGCGCCGATCAGGCAGCGCTCGCCGACCGAGACGACCTCCTTGCCGCCGCCCGAGAGCGTGCCCATGATGGACGCGCCGCCGCCCAGGTCGGAGCCCTCGCCGAGCACCACGCCCGCCGAGATCCGGCCCTCGACCATGGACGCGCCCAGCGTGCCGGCGTTGAAGTTGACGAACCCCTCGTGCATCACGGTCGTGCCGCTCGCCAGGTGGGCGCCCAGGCGCACCCGGTCGGCGTCGGCGATCCGCACCCCGGACGGCATCACGTAGTCGACCATGCGCGGGAACTTGTCGACCCCGTAGACCGCCACCGGCCCGCTGGCCCGCAGCCGCGCCCGCGTGATCTCGAAGCCGTCCACGGCGCACGGCCCGTGGCTGGTCCACACGACGTTCGCCAGCTTGCCGAACACCCCGTCGAGGCTCAGCCCGTGCGGCCGGACCAGCCGCGCCGACAGCAGGTGGAGCCGCAGGTAGGCGTCGTGGGCGTCGGCCGGCGGCTCGGAGAGCTTGGCGATGCCGGTGCGGACCGCCACCACCTCCACGCCGCGCGCCTGGTCGGGCCCCACCAGCCCGCCCAGCTCGCCGGCCTCCTCGGCGGAGAGCCGCTCGGTGCCCGTCACGGGCGGCTCGCCCAGCTGAGGCTCGGGGAACCAGGTGTCGAGTACGGTGCCGTCAGCGGCTATGGTCGCGAGGCCGATGCCGAAAGCGCCGGTCACGGCAGGATCGATAGCAGTCACATGCCTCAAAATACCGTGACGGTGCTCCTCAGATGGCGCCCAGGTCGGCCGACAGCCAGTGTTCGGGCCGCATCCGGAACGTCACCAGCGCGCCCAGGTCGGACCCCTCCACGTAGCCGGGAACCGCCTCGACCGGCAGGTAGCGCGAGGCGATCCTGGTGAGCTGCTCCAGCGTCGTCGGCCCCGACCACACGACCGGCCCCTCGACGGACACGTACCGATAGGTCGGGCTGGTCCGCTGCACCAGCAGCGTGAACCGGCCCGCCTTCCCGATCAGCGCCGCCTTCCGGGAGTCACGCCCGGTCAGGAACTCGACGTCGCCGCCCGGCTCGTAGTCGTACCAGACCGGCACGCTCAGCGGCCCCCGGTCCGCTCCCGCGTCGACCGCCACACCGGCCACATGCGGCTCCGCCAGGAACTTGGCCCGCTCCGCCACGTTCAACCCCACGGCATCCACCTCCGAAAAGCCACCGTGATCCGTTCATTACCGATCTTCGGCCACCCTATGCCTCCTTGGGAGGCGCACCTTCGAGGCGCGGAGCAGGGGCCGGGCGGCTGGACTCAGCCCGCCGGTCGGACCTGGTGCGGAGAGGGGATCAACGGTCACACGAGGGTGCGTGCGACGGTTTCCGGGGTGCCGGAAGCGGGATTCGAACCCGCACGCCCTTGCGGGCAGACGCTTTTGAGGCGTCAGTGTCTGCCATTCCACCATTCCGGCATATTTCCGGACGTGTCCGGAAACTTGTGGGGGTTCACCTCTTCAGGGAGACTGTCGAGGATGCCGCCGTGGATCTAATGTACCGGACATCGGTACTCTTCTGCTCGTGAGTACGCAGCGGCGAGTGGTGATCGCGGAAGACGAGGCGCTCATCCGCCTCGATCTCAAGGAGATGCTCCAGGAGGACGGCTACGTCGTCGTGGGGGAGGCCGGCGACGGGGAGCAGGCGATCCGGCTGGCCACCGATCTGCGGCCCGATCTCGTCATCCTGGACGTCAAGATGCCGGTGCTCGACGGCATCTCCGCGGCGGAGCGGATCGTGGCCGAGCGGATCGCGCCATGCCTGATCCTCACCGCGTTCTCCCAGCGTGACCTGGTGGAGCGGGCCAGGGAGGCGGGGGCGATGGCCTATCTGGTCAAGCCGTTCACCAAGGCCGACCTGGTGCCGGCGATCGAGATGGCGGTGAGCCGTCACGAGGAGATGGTGGCGCTGGCCGCCGAGGTGTCGAGCCTGACGGAGCGGCTGGAGACGCGCAAGCTGGTCGAGCGGGCCAAGGGCAGCCTGATGACGCAGCACGGCTGGAGCGAGCCGCAGGCGTTCCGCTGGATCCAGAAGGCGTCCATGGACCGCCGGCTGAGCATGCGCGAGGTCGCCCAGATCGTCATCGAGGACGCGGCCGACCGGGGCTGAGCGCCCCGGCGCGGGTTCACGACGTGGGCAGGCCGCACACGTCGAGCGCGTAGTGGATGAGACGGTCCTGGACGTCCTTCGGCGGGCTGACGATCACGACGCGCTGCTCGCCGCGGTCGACGCTGGCGCGTACGGGGAACAGGAACGCCTTCTTGGCCTCGGCGAACGCGTGCGGGTCGCACCGCCCGGGGGTGAGCCGGATCTCGGCCGCGATGCTCGGGGCCGCGGCGTCCAGCTCGGCGATCGGGTCGCCCTCGGTGACCGGGGCGGCGATGTAGTGCGTGGTGCCGTCGATGCGGTGCACGGTGACGGCGCCTTCGCCGCGGCGGGTCAGCACGAGGGTGCCGTGCATGGCGTCGCCGACGCGCTTCCACTCGGGGCCGAAGGCGATGTCGGCCGCCAGCTTGATCAGATGCTCCGAACACTCGTCGTGCAGCAGCCGGGTCAGCAGCGGATCGGGGTGGGGGATCTCGAACGTCACCTTGCGCGGCTCCTGCTCCGCGCCGACGCGGACGTGGGCGACGACGGTGGCCGGCTGGACGTCGGGAAGGCGGCCGGGCGTGCAGTTGGCTTTCCCGAAGGGGATGGGTAAGTCGGTTCTCTCCGTCTTCTTGACCGTGATTTCCACGTTCTGTGGGGCCAATGTGGTGAATGATGGCGTCACCAGTTGAACGTCGGTGAAGTGCACCGGAGTCTCAGAGGTGTTCCGCACGGCCACCTGCATCCTGTGCGCGGGCTCGTCCGAGCGCCACTGGGCGAGCGAGACCGATACGCCCGGCGGCGGTGCGGGGTCGGCCGGTGGCACGCTGTCACCGCCGCAACCTGCGAGGAGGGCCATCAGGGGGAGGAGTGCCGTTATCCGCTTCACCGACGCAGATTAAGCACCCGCCGATCACGCGCGTAAGTTGAGGACTGATTACGACTCCGCATCCAAGTGCCGACAGTTACCCCGCTGCCCTGGCATCACCATGCAGGCATTTTGTACGTTTCCGTCATTCGATCGGGAACGCTCGGCGTGCTGACGGATCCCGGCCTGGAATGAAGGAGATTACTTCATGGTCCGCATTGCTCCCGTGGGACGGGTGCTGGCTGTCGTGGCTGCCACCAGCCTCGCCCTGACAGCTTGCGGTGGTGGCAGCGACACCGCCTCGCAATCCACACCGTCATCGGCTGCGCCATCCTCCGCGGCCCCCGCGGCAGAGGGCGACGGCACGCTTACCCTGGGCACGCTGCTGCCGCAGACGGGGTCGCTCGCGTTCCTCGGCCCGCCCGAGTTCGCGGGCGTCGACCTGGCCGTCAAGGAGATCAACGAGGCCGGCGGCGTGCTCGGCAAGGACGTCGTCAAGATCCACACCGACTCCGGCGACACGACCACCAACATCGCCTCCCAGTCGGTCGACAACCTGCTGGCGCAGAAGGCCGACGCCATCATCGGCGCCGCCTCCTCGTCGGTCTCGGAGACGGTGATCGACAAGATCACCGGCGCGGGCGTCATCCAGTTCTCCCCGGCCAACACCTCCGACACGTTCACCACCATCGCCGACAAGGGCCTCTACTTCCGCACCTCGCCGCCGGACAAGCTGCAGGGCCGCGTCCTCGGTGACCTGATCGTCGCCGACGGCAACGCCACGGTCGCCATCATGGCGATGCAGGACTCCTACGGCACCGGCCTGGCCGACCAGGTCGTCAAGACCGTCGAGGACGGTGGCGCCGAGGTGGTCGAGCGGGTCGACTACGACCCGAAGGCCGCCGACTTCGCCGCCGACATCGCCAAGATCAAGGCGAAGAACCCCGCGGGCATCGTGCTCATCGGCTTCGAGGAGACCGCCAAGGTCATCAACGAGCTGGTCAAGCAGGGTCTGTCGGCCGACAAGCACAAGTGGTACATGGTCGACGGCAACACCTCCAACACCAACTACGCCGACATGCCCAAGGGCACCCTGAAGGGTGTCAAGGGCACGATCCCCGGTGCCGCGTCTCCTGAGGACTTCCAGAAGAAGCTCCTCGAGGTCGACGGTGACCTTGAGGACTTCAGCTACGCGCCGGAGTCGTACGACGCCGCCAACCTGCTCGCGCTGGCCGCTGAGGCCGCCAAGAGCGACTCGGGCACGGCCATCGCGGCCAAGCTGGCCGAGGTCAGCAAGGGCGGCGAGAAGTGCGACAGCTTCCCGACCTGCGTCGAGCTGCTCAAGGCCGGCAAGGACATCGACTACGACGGCGTGAGCGGTCCGGTCGAGTTCAACGACGCCGGTGACCCGGCCGTCGCCACCATCGGCATCTACGAGTACGGCGACGACAACAAGTACGGCACCAAGGCCGTCGAGTACCGCACGGGCAACATCGAGGGCTGATCGCTCCTCCGGTGAGCCACCGGGCCCCGGTCCCTCCCCCCTGAGGACCGGGGCCCTTTCACGTGCTCAGGAGCAGCCCTCCTCGATCCGCCCCGCGGCGGCCCGGTACTCCTTGAGCAGTGCCACCTGCCGCGCGCGCGGCAGGCTCGCCACGGACAGGTCCTGGGTGGTGGCCTCGACCGTACGGACGGCGCCGCCGAGCGAGGCGGGCAGGCGAGGGCCGAACTGGAGGGTGATGCCGCGCACTTCGGCCAGGCGGCCGAGCACGGCGTCCTCGAAGCGCTGCGCGTCCTCCTCGCCCGCGGGCTCCAGCAGGAGGCCGGCGTAGCCGATGGCGGAGACCACGCGCGCGCACGGATCGTCGCCGGGGTCGCCGCCGGTGCTGTAGGCGCCGGCGGCGGGGGCCTGCCCGCAGGCCGCCAGGACGGGGAGCATGAGCACGAACGCCACGAAACGGTTCACATGGCCATTGAAAACGGAGAAGGGGCCCCGGGTGGAGCCCCTTCTCCGTTTCGTGCCGTGATCTACGCCTACGCCCTGGCGAGGGTCCCGAGGTACAGCTCGATGACCTTGGGGTCGTCGGCGAGCTGGCGTCCGGTGCCGGTGTAGGCGTTACGCCCCTGGTCGAGCACGTAGCCGCGGTGACAGATCTGCAGGCAGCGCCGGGCGTTCTGCTCCACCATGATGATGGTGACGCCGGCCTTGTTGATCTGCTGGGCCTGGAGGAACACCAGGTCCTGCAGCTTGGGCGACAGGCCCGCCGACGGCTCGTCCAGCAGCAGCACCGACGGCTCGGTCATGAGCGCCCTGGCCATGGCCACCATCTGCCGCTCACCGCCCGACAGGGAGCCGGCGCGCTGCTTGCGCCGCTCCTTGAGCGCCGGGAACAGCTCGCAGACGAACTCGAAGCGCTCCTTGAACTTGGCGGGCGCCTGGAAGGCCCCCATCTCGAGGTTCTCCTCGATGGTCAGGCTGGGGAAGACGTTGTTGGTCTGCGGGACGTAGCCGACGCCGCGCGAGACCAACTGGTGCGCCTTCATGTTGGTGATGTCCTCACCCTTCAGCGTGACCGTGCCGCTGCGGATGTCGACCAGCCCGAACATGGCCTTGAGGAGCGTCGACTTGCCGGCCCCGTTGGGGCCGATGATGCCGATCAGCTCGCCGTCGCCCACGTACAGGTCGGAGCCGTTGAGGATGTTGACACCCGGCAGGTAGCCGGCGATCAGCTCGTCGCAGCGGAGCACGGCGTTCTCGGCGCCGCTGAGATGGTCGCTGCGGTCGGTGACGGCGGCCTTGGACTCGGGGACGGCGTTCACTTGCTCTCCTCCTGGATCTCGGCCTCAAGCGCGTCCTCGGCCTCGTGAAGCTGCTCCTCCAGCTCGCTCTCCGAGAGCGGCGCGTCATGGTGGGCGCCCAGGTAGGCGTCGATGACCCGCTGGTCGGACATGATGGTGTCCGGCGGGCCCTCGGCGATGACGGCGCCCTGTGCCATGACGATGACCCAGTCGCTGATGTCGCGCACCATGTCCATGTCGTGCTCGACGAACAGCACGCTCATGCCCTGCTCGCGCAGGTCCTTGACGTGGCCGAGGAGCGACTGGGTGAGCGCCGGGTTGACCCCCGCCATGGGCTCGTCGAGCATGACCAGCTCGGGCTCGACCATGAGGGCGCGGGCCATCTCCAGCAGCTTGCGCTGGCCGCCGGAGAGCGAGCCGGCGAAGTCCTCGCGCTTGGCGTCGAGCTTGAACCTCGCCAGCAGTTCGTCGGCGCGGGCGGTGATCCGGTCCTCCTGGCCGCGCCAGGACCCGGGGATCAGCGCGCGCCAGAAGTTCTCGCCCTTCTGACCCTGCGCGCCGAGCCTCATGTTCTCCAGCACGGTGAGCCGCGACAGCGCCTTGGTGAGCTGGAAGGTGCGGACCATGCCGGCGCGCGCGACCTTGTGGGCCGGCACGCCGTTCATCTTGCGCCCGTTGAACGTCCACTCGCCCGAGTCGGCGGTGTCGAAGCCGGTGAGCTGGTTGAAGAACGTGGTCTTGCCCGCGCCGTTGGGGCCGATGAGGGCGGTGATGGAGCCGCGCTGGACCTCCACGTGCCCGACGTCGACGGCGGTCAGGCCGCCGAAGCGGCGCACGACGTTGTCGACCACGAGGATCGGGTCGGGCTTGGCCACGCCCGGCTCGTGGGGGAGGTCCTTGAACGCGGCCAGCGCGGCGGCCTTGCGGTCGGTGGCGGTCTCAGCGTGCATTGATGGCCAGCTCCCTCTTGTCGCCGAAGATGCCTTGCGGGCGGTAGACGAGCAGGAGGATCAGCCCCAGTCCGACCAGCAGGAAGCGGAACGGGCCGACCTGCGTGATGTCCATGAAGGTGATGACTCCGGACTGCACCGCGCCGCTGAGGAGGCCGTTGACGAGCACCAGCAGCACCCAGAAGATCGACGCGCCGACCACCGGGCCGAACACGCGGGCGGCGCCGCCGAGGATGACGATCGTGTAGGCGAAGAACGTGGTCTCGGTGCCGAAGATGTCGGGCTGCACGGACCCGGTGGCGAGTCCGTAGACGAAGCCGCCCAGGCAGCCGAGCACGCCGCCGAGGATCAGCGACTGCATCTTGTAGGAGAACACGTTCTTGCCGAGGCTGCGCACGGCGTCCTCGTCCTCGCGGATGGCCTTGAGCACGCGTCCCCACGGGCTCTTCATCAGCAGGAAGACGATGAGGCAGGCGATGGCGATCAGGACCCAGCCGACGGTGAGCACCCACATCTCGCGCTCGTTGAAGCTCAGCGGCCAGAACCCGTAGGTCCCCTCCGCGTAGGGGTTGATCTCGTAGAAGCCCTGTGAGAAGCCGCGCCGGCCGTCGGAGCCGCCGAAGACGCTCTTGAACTCCACGGAACGGAAGATGAGTCTGACGATCTCCGCCGCGGCGATGGTCACGATGGCCAGATAGTCGGCGCGCAGCCGCAGCGTGGGGATGCCCAGGAGGAAGGCCAGCAGGACCGCGGCGACCAGGCCGACGCCGATGCCGATCCAGAAGGGCAGCCCGATCACGGTGACGGTGACGGCCAGGCCGTAGCCGGCGACGGCCAGGAACGCCGACTGGCCGAAGTTGAGCAGGCCGGTGTAGCCGAAGTGGATGTTGATGCCGATGGCGGCGAGCGCGTACCACACCGTCTCGACGCCGATGGCGGCCTTGAGGGTGGTGGAGAGGATGATGTCCCAGTTCATGATTCCCCCGTCAGCCGATCCGCTCTCGGCGGCCGAGGATGCCCTGCGGCCGGAAGAGGAGCACGAGGATGAGCACGGCCAGCGCGCCGACGTTCTTGAGCTCCGGTGGTATCCACAGCGTCGAGACCTGGATGAACAGGCCGACGATGATCGAGCCGATGAGCGCGCCGAAGGCGGTGCCGAGGCCGCCGAGCGTGACGCCGGCGAAGATGAGGAGCAGCAGCTCCTGGCCCATCGTGAACTTCAGGTTCTGCGACAGGCCGAGCATGACGCCCGCGAGCGCGGCGATGGCGCCGCCGCCGGTCCAGATGATGCGGATGATCCGGTCGACGTTGATGCCCGAGGAGGCGGCCAGCGCCGGGTTGTCGGCGACCGCGCGGGCGGCCTTGCCGGTACGGGTGCGCAGCAGGGCGAACCCGACGGCGATGAGCACGATCAGCTCGATGCCCATCGAGATGAGGTTCTTCGGCGTGGCCGAGATGGGGCCGAGCTGGAGGCCGGCCTGGGCGTTGTACTGGGCGTACGCCTGGGTCTCGCCGCCGAACAGGATGAGGAACAGGTATCTCATGAACAGCGCCACGCCGATCGAGACGATCATCGCGGCGATGATGCCGGTGCCGCGCCTGCGCAGCTGGCCCCAGAAGAACCGGTCCTGCGCGTACCCGATCCCGCCGGCCAGCATGACCGCGATGACCGCGGCCGGGATGATGTGCAGGCCGAAGGGAACGTTCACAAGATAGGCGAGCAAGGCCCCCAGGGTGACCAGCTCGCCGTGGGCGAAGTTGGTCAGGCCGGTGGTGCCGTAGATGAGCGACAGGCCGAGCGCCGCCAGGGCGATGATCAGCCCCAGGTTGAAGCCTTCGAAAGTCAGCTGCGCCGCGCGCTGCCAGAACGCGCTGCCGCCGCCCTCGTCGGGCGTCGCCGCGCCGTCCGCGGCCTTGGCCTGCAGGGCGAACAAGACGGTGGTCGGGTTGCCTTCGTACACGGTCGGGGCGCGTTGGTTGTTGCCCCCCCGGATCGCCATGTTCTGCGGGAGCGTGGCGGCGTCCAGTGTGACCTTGTACTGGCCGGGTTCCTCGATCGGCACTTCCCACGTGCCCTGGGCGTTGCTGGTGACCTCCTGAACGGGTTGCCCGCTTTCGGTGGTAACCACGATCTTCACGCCGTTCACTGGCTGGCCTTGGAATGTGAGTGTTCCCCTGAGGCTCTGTTCCGGTGCGGCCGCATGGGCCGGGACGGTGAGCAGCAGGATGAGTCCACCCAGGAAGGCCGTGAACGCGATCACGGCTCTGCGCAATGGTGCTCCCTCAATTAGGTCAAGGCGGGGTTGTGCCCCTCCATCTCGACACGCGGGCATCGCAGGCACAACTGGGATGCTGTGGCGGGAGCTTATTTCGCGTACGCCCGGTTCAGTATCCTTCGTCACCATTTAGTGACATGTGTGTGTCACTCATGTGAGCAAACGAAGGTGGCAGGTCAGGGGCTAAATCGAGGGTTGCACCTGGCAGGTGACAGTCACAGATTGCTAACGATCGAGGGGGGATGAAAGAGCCCGAGGGGCGGCCTTTGGGACCATGCAAGGCTTTCCCCGGCCTCACCTGTTATCTACTCGGCCTCCCCGCGGGCTCTAGTGCACACAACCGTAGCGACCTGTGGGGGGCATGCGCAAAGGGCGGACAAAAGTCACGCAAAGGACTCAGGCGTCACGCAGCATGCATGTGAGGCGCGAGGTGCACACCCGCCGCCCGGCTTCGTCCGAGATCTCGATCTCGTAGCTGGCGAGCGTACGCCCGGCGTGCAGGGGAGTGGCGACGGCTGTGACGAACCCCGACGTCGCCGAGCGGTGATGGGTGGCGTTGATCTCGACGCCGACCGCGATCCTGCCGGGCCCGGCGTGCAGCGCCGCGCCGGTCGAGCCCACCGTCTCGGCCAGCACCACCGAGGCGCCGCCGTGCAGCAGCCCGTACGGCTGCGTGTTGCCCTCCACCGGCATGCGGGCGACCACCCGCTCCGGCGTGGCCTCCAGGAACTCGATGCCCATGCGCTCGGCGAGCACGCCGGTCTTGTCACGGACGAAGGCGAGGCCGACCGCGGGATCGATCTGCGTCAAGGGGACGCCTCCAGTCTTTCCAGCTCGGGTTTTCTGTCGTAGTCGCAGACTAGGCTGCCTGTGTGCCGAAGAGTGAAGTGACCCCCAGCCGCCCGTGCCTGCTGCTGCTCGACGGGCATTCCCTGGCTTACCGCGCCTTTTACGCGCTCAAGGACGCCAACCTCATGACCACCGACGGTCAGCACACCGAGGCGGTCTACGGGTTCACGTCGATGTTGACCAACATCCTGCGCGACGAGCAGCCGACGCACATCGCGGTGGCCTTCGACCGCTCGGAGCCGACCTTCCGGCACGAGGAGTACGCCGCCTACAAGGCCAACAGGGCGGAGACCCCCGAAGACTTCCGCGGCCAGATGCAGCTCATCTACGAGCTGCTCGACATCCTGCGCATCCCGCGGCTGTCCAAGCCCGGCTTCGAGGCCGACGACCTCATCGCCACCCTGGCCACCCGCGCCTCCGCGGAGGGCATGAGCGTGCTCATCGTCACCGGCGACCGCGACGCGCTGCAGCTCGTCGACGACGACGTCACCGTGCTCATGACCCGGCGCGGCATCAGCGACATGACCCGCTTCACCCCCGAGGCGGTGCAGGAGAAGTACGGCCTCACCCCGCGGCAGTACCCCGACTTCGCCGCGCTGCGCGGCGACCCCAGCGACAACCTGGCCAGCATCCCCGGCGTCGGCGAGAAGACCGCCGCCAAGTGGGTGCGCGAGTACGGCTCGCTCACCGCGCTCGTCGACCGCGTCGACGAGGTCAAGGGCAAGGTCGGCGACAAGCTGCGCGAGCACGTCGCCCAGGTGCTGATGAACCGCCGGCTCACCGAGCTGCTGCGCGACGTCGTGGTCGAGGCCGAGCCCGCCGAGCTCAGGCAGGGCGCGTGGGACCGCGAGGAGCTCAACAAGCTGTTCGACACCCTCCAGATCCGCGGCGAGCTGCGCGAGCGCGTCTTCAAGACGCTCGGCACCGGCGAGCAGGAGCCCGACCAGGGCTTCGAGGTGGAGACCGTGATCCTCGGCCCCGACCGGGTGCCGGGCTGGCTGTCGGCCATGCCCGAGGGCCGCGCCGGCCTGGCCTTCAAGGGCTCCTACGGCAGCGGCACCGGCCGCGTCGACGCCATCGCCGTCGCCTCGCCCGACGGCACCGCCGCCCACCTCGACCCGGCCAAGCTCACCGAGGCCGACGAGGCGGCGCTGCGCGCCTGGCTGGCCGACGAGTCCAGGCCCAAGGCCGTCCACGACGCCAAGGGCCCGATCCTGGCCCTGTGGGCGCAGGGCCTCGACCTGCGCGGCCTCACCTGCGACACCGCGCTGGCGGCCTACCTCGCGATGCCGGGCCAGCGCACGTTCGCCCTCGAAGACCTGGCCAGGCGCTATCTCCACCGCGACCTGCGCGCCGAGGAGGAGCCCAGCGGCCAGGCCGCGCTGTTCGGCGACGACGAGGACGCCCCGGCCAAGGACCTCGCGCTGCGCGCCCACGCGGTGCGCGAGCTGGCCGACGCGCTGGAGGCCTTCCTGACCGGCCGCGGCGGCACCCAGCTGCTCACCGACGTCGAGCTGCCGCTGCTGACCGTGCTGGCCGAGCTGGAGCGGGCGGGCGTGGCCGTCGACCGCGACTACTTCACCGGCCTGGAGGCCGAGTTCGGCGCCGCGGTCAAGCACGCCGTCGAGGAGGCCCACCGGGTCGTCGGCGAGCAGTTCAACCTCGGCTCGCCCAAGCAGCTGCAGGAGATCCTGTTCACCAGGCTCGGCCTGCCCAAGACCAAGAAGATCAAGACCGGTTACAGCACCGACGCCGACCAGCTCGCCTGGCTGGCCACCCAGACCGACCACGAGCTGCCGGTCATCATGCTGCGCCACCGCGACCAGACCAAGCTCCGCACCACGGTCGAGGGCCTGATCAAGGAGATCGCCGACGACGGCCGCATCCACACCACGTTCAACCAGATCATCGCCGCGACCGGCCGCCTGTCGTCCGAGAAGCCCAACCTGCAGAACATCCCGATCCGCACCGCCGAGGGCCGCCGCATCCGGCAGGGCTTCGTCGTCGGCGAGGGCTACGAGACGCTGCTGACCGCCGACTACAGCCAGATCGAGCTGCGGATCATGGCCCACCTGTCGGGCGACGAGTCGCTGATCGCCGCCTTCGAGTCGGGCCACGACTTCCACCGGGCGACCGCCGCGCGGGTGTTCGACCTGTCGCCCGAGCAGATCGACGGCGAGCTGCGGGCGCGCATCAAGGCGATGAACTACGGCCTGGCCTACGGGCTGTCCGACTTCGGGCTGTCGGGGCAGCTCAACATCGCGGTGGCCGAGGCCCGGGCGCTCAAGGAGGAATACTTCCAGGAGTTCGGCGGCGTGCGCGACTTCCTGCAGGAGATCGTCCGCCAGGCCCGCACCAACGGCTACACCGAGACCATGATGGGCCGCCGCCGCTATCTGCCCGACCTGACCAGCGACAACCGCCAGCGCCGCGAGATGGCCGAGCGGATGGCGCTCAACGCCCCCATCCAGGGCTCGGCGGCCGACATCATCAAGGTCGCCATGCTCCACGTGCGCCAGGCGCTGCGCGAGGAGGGGCTGTCCTCGCGGATGCTGCTCCAGGTCCACGACGAGCTGGTGTTCGAGGTGGCGCCCGGCGAGCTGGAGACGCTCAGGCAGCTCGTCACCGACCAGATGAACGCCGCCTACCACCTCCGGGTGCCGCTGGAGGTGTCGATCGGCGTGGGCCGCACCTGGGAGGACGCCGGCCACTGACTCCTGCCGGGTTTGCCCTCTTTTGACCGGGTAACCCGTAGGGCTCAGAGGTCCGCGGTGGTTCTGGACTACTCTGTGGGTTCGATTTCCCCGAGCGGTACGGGAGTTCTGTGCGGTCCACATCGTTCCAGGCGCGCATCATCGGCTTGGCGAACGTCGTGGTCGTGGTGACGGCGATCATCGGGCTCCTGCTGATCTCCGGCGAGCCCTCCGCCCCGCCACCCGCGGCGTTACCCCAGCGCGCCACGCCCGCGCCCACCGCGCCCACCACCGCGCCCACCACAGCGGTCACCGAGGCGACGCCGCCGCCGGGAATCGTCGCCACGCCCGAGCTCGCCCGCGAGGTCAAGGCCAACGAGCTCGGCAAGATTCCGGTGATCATGTACCACCGGATCGTCAAGAAGCGGCAGGCGTCCATCGACCGCACCCCCGCCCAGTTCAGGAAGGAGCTGGACAAGCTCGCCCGGCAAGGGTACGTGCCGATCAGCGCCAGGGAGTTCGCCGCCGGAGACATCCGGGTGCCGGCCGGGAAGTTCCCCGTCGTGCTCACCTTCGACGACGGGCACCCCAGCCACTTCGGGCTCGACGCCCACGGCAACGTCAAACCCGACACGGCCGTGGCGATCATCCTGGAGACGGCGGCCAGATATCCCGACTTCCGGCCCGTGGCCACGTTCTGGATCAACCACACGCCGTTCGGCCTGCGGACCGAGCAGGAGCAGGCCGCGGCCGTGCGCTGGCTGGCCGGCAACGGGTTCGAGGTGGCCAACCACACCTGGGGCCACCCCAACCTCCGGGCCGTGCCCACGCGGACCGTCCGCAAGCAGCTCGCCAAGCTGGAGCGCCTGCTCGTCCGCCTGGGCGCGGGTCCGGCCAAGACCATGGCGCTGCCGTACGGGTCCATGCCGCGCAAGAAGAAGGCCGCGCGCTCCGGCGCGTGGGAGGGCACCCGGTACGCCTTCGATGGGGTCTTCCTGGCCGGGGCGGAGCCGTCGCTTTCGCCGTACGCGAAAAAATTCGATCGTGGCGCGATCCAGCGGATCCAGAGCAACGGCAAGAAGGGAGAATGCCGCAAGTGGTGCTCGCAGCACTGGCTGGAGTGGCTGGACAAGCATCCCCGTGAGCGGTACGTGTCCGACGGCGACCCCGGGCGGATCTCCGTCCCGGCCCGACTTAGGGGTAATATCGGGGCCAAGCGCGGTCTCCTGATCAACAGCTACTAGATGTGGCGAATGTCCTGGCCGGATTGACCCCGCCGCTCTGGTCTCATATGCTGATCGCTGCGCTGTGGGCTCGCGCGCGCCTCAGACGGAGCGGGCTCGCGCTCGGTCTCGTCGATGTCGTAATTCCTCGGCTTGATGCGGAAGAGGGCCTGCCGCGCGTCCGCCACATCGACATCCTGTCCGCGTTCGGAGCAATTCCACACATGACGTCCAGCACTGAGGCCACCTCGAGCACCCCGCAGGTAGCGGTCAACGACATCGGGTCCGAGGAAGCCTTCCTCGCCGCGATCGACGAGACCATCAAGTACTTCAACGACGGCGACATCGTCGAGGGCACCGTCGTCAAGGTCGATCGAGACGAGGTCCTTCTCGATATCGGCTACAAGACCGAGGGAGTCATCCCCTCGCGTGAGCTTTCGATCAAGCACGATGTCGATCCGGCTGACGTCGTGGAGGTCGGCGAACACGTCGAAGCCCTCGTTCTCCAGAAGGAGGACAAGGAGGGCCGCCTGATCCTGTCCAAGAAGCGTGCTCAGTACGAGCGCGCCTGGGGCACGATCGAGAAGATCAAGGACGAGGACGGCATCGTCACCGGCACCGTCATCGAGGTCGTCAAGGGTGGTCTCATCCTCGACATCGGCCTCCGCGGCTTCCTCCCGGCGTCCCTCGTCGAGATGCGCCGTGTCCGCGATCTGCAGCCGTACGTCGGCCGCGAACTCGAAGCCAAGATCATCGAGCTCGACAAGAACCGCAACAACGTGGTCCTGTCGCGCCGTGCCTGGCTGGAGCAGACGCAGTCCGAGGTTCGCCAGACGTTCCTCAACACCCTCCAGAAGGGCCAGGTCCGCAAGGGCGTCGTGTCCTCGATCGTCAACTTCGGCGCCTTCGTCGATCTCGGCGGCGTCGACGGTCTGGTCCACGTGTCCGAGCTGTCCTGGAAGCACATCGACCACCCGTCCGAGGTCGTCGAGGTCGGCCAGGAGGTCACGGTCGAAGTCCTGGACGTCGACATGGAGCGCGAGCGCGTCTCCCTGTCGCTCAAGGCGACCCAGGAAGACCCGTGGCAGCAGTTCGCCCGCACCCACCAGATCGGCCAGGTCGTGCCGGGCCGCGTCACCAAGCTGGTGCCGTTCGGCGCGTTCGTCCGGGTCGAGGAGGGCATCGAGGGCCTGGTCCACATCTCCGAGCTGGCCGAGCGCCACGTGGAGATCCCGGAGCAGGTCGTCCAGGTCGGCGACGAGATCTTCGTGAAGATCATCGACATCGACCTCGACCGTCGCCGCATCAGCCTGTCGCTGAAGCAGGCCAACGAGGGCGTCGGCGCCGAGGTCGAGTTCGACCCGACCCTCTACGGCATGGCGGCCACCTACGACGACCAGGGCAACTACATCTACCCCGAGGGCTTCGACCCGGAGACCGGGGAGTGGCTGGAGGGCTTCGACAAGCAGCGTGAGGAGTGGGAGCGGCAGTACGCCGAGGCCCAGACGCGCTACGAGGCCCACCGCAAGCAGATCGAGGAGGCTCGCAAGGCCGAGGCCGAGGCGGGCGAAGCGGCTCCCACGTCCTACGGCGAGCCGCAGGGTCAGCAGGGCGGCGGCCAGTCGGCCCCGGCCGGCGGCGCCCTCGCCTCCGACGAGGCGCTGGCGGCCCTCCGCGAGAAGCTCGCGGGCGGCCAGAGCTGATCTCCTGGTAGCACGTCACCGAGAAGGGCCCGCACGGCATCGTGCGGGGCCTTCTCGCGTGCGGACGCCGAGATCGCCCTGACGGCGGCGAGGAGGCTCTCCGGCCCCCTTCCTCGGAGGACGTGCCGTCCGGGCGTCACGGGAGCTTTCAGGGGCGTGGGGAGGGCGGCGACGCGTGTAGGGTGCTCGGCGTGGAGATCCAGCGGGCCAGGGCGGAGGACGCCGGCGAGATCCTGACCCTCCAGCGCGCGGCCTACGTGAGCGAGGCCCAGCTCTACGGTGACCCGTACATCCCGCCGCTGGTGGAGTCCGTCCAGCAGGTCCGCAAGGCCATCGAGACCGGCCTCGCGCTCAAGGCCGTCGAGGCCGGGCGGATCGTCGGCGCGGTGCGCGGCGCCCTGTCGGGCACCACCTGCCTGGTGGGCCGGCTCGTCGTGGCGCCCGACCGGCAGGGGGAGGGGCTCGGCACGGCCCTGCTGCGGGCGCTGCACGACGAGGTCCCGGAGGCGACGGCGTTCGACCTCTACACCGGCCACCTGTCGGAGGGCAACCTGCGCCTCTACCGCCGCCTGGGCTACCGCGAGACCCGCCGCGAGCGCATGGACGATCACCTCACCCTCGTCCATCTGAGGCGCTGACCCACCGGTAGGCTGCCGCTGTGCTGAAGATTGGGCTCACCGGCGGCATCGGTTCGGGCAAGAGCGAGGTGTCCAAAAGGCTGTCCGCCAGGGGCGCCGTGGTCATCGACGCCGACAAGATCGCCCGCGAGGTGGTCGAGCCGGGCACCCCCGGCCTGGCCCGGGTGGTGGCGACGTTCGGCGAGGAGGTGCTCCGCCCCGACGGCTCGCTCGACAGGGAGAAGCTCGGCTCGATCGTCTTCGCCGACCAGGAGAAGCTGGCCGCGCTCAACGCGATCGTGCATCCCCTGGTGGGGGAGCGGGTCGCCCGGCTGCAGAGCGAGGCGCCCGACGACGCGATCGTGGTCTACGACGTGCCGCTGCTGGCCGAGAACGGCCTGGCGGGCATGTACGACGTGGTCATCGTGGTCGACGCGGCCGACGAGGTGCGCATCGCCCGCCTGGCCGACCACCGCGGCATGGCCGAGCACGACGCGAAGGCCCGCATCGCCGCCCAGGCGAGCCGCGAGGACCGGCTGGCCGTGGCCGACGTCGTGATCCCCAACGAGGGATCGCTCGACGACCTGGACGCCCGGGCCGACGAGGTCTGGGCCGAGCTGCTGGAGCGCGCCGCCCGGGGTTAGAACGGCGAGTCCAGCGGCACCTGGCGCACCCCCGGCAGGTAGGCGTCCAGCTCTCCCAGCTCGAACCTCGACATGCCGACGACGTGCCAGAACTGCCCCGCCGTCTCGCCGTGCACCTTGTAGCGCCCGTCGGGGGCGAGCGCCGCCCAGCCCTCCGGCAGCCCGAGCAGCGTCACCAGCCGCTCCGCGCCCTGCCACAGGATGACCGCCCCGTCGTCGCCCGCCGTGGCCAGCAGGTCGGAGTCCGGGCTGAAGGCCACCGACCAGACCCGCCGCGCGTGCCCTTCCAGCCGGTGCAGCAGCCGCCCCGACTCCGCGTCCCACACCCGCACGGTCAGGTCGTCGCCGCCGGTCGCCAGCCGCTCTCCGGACGCGTCGAAGGCGACGCTCCACAGCCGGCCCCGGCCGCCGTCGAGGGTGTGCCGCAGCAGCGGATGCCACGGCTGGCCCGGCCGCAGCTCCCACACCAGGGCCCGGCCGTCGTTGCCGGCGCTCGCCAGCAGGCGGCCCGACGACGAGAACGCCACCGCGTACACCCGGTCGGTGTGCCCGTCGAGGGTGGCCACCCGGCCGCCGGACTCCACGTGCCAGATCCGTACGCGACGGTCGTCGCACCCGGTGGCGACGTAGCGGCCGTCGGGGCTGAAGGCGATCGAGCGGACCCGGCCGCGGTGGTCGGCCAGGTTGGTGACCAGCCGGCCCGTGGAACGCCACCAGACGCGCACGCTGTCGTCGTCGTTGGCGGTCGCCAGCATGGTGCCGTCGGGGCTGAACGCCTCGGCCCACACGTGGTCGGTCTCGGTGTTCAGCTCGCGCTCGTACTCGTGGGTCGTCACGTTCCAGAAGTGCACGCCGCCGTCGTTGCTGGAGGCGGCGAGCAGCGGGCCCGCGGGGGAGAACAGCGCGGAGATGAGCCGGTCGGAGGTGCCGGTGAACTCGGTCAGCTTCCGCCCGGTGAGCGGCTCCCAGATGCGGACCACGCCGTCGTTGCCGCTGGTGGCCAGCATCGTGCCGTCGGCGCTGAACCGTACGGAGGTGATGCGCCTGCCGTGGCCGCGCAGCACCCGCTGGCACTTGCCGGACACCGGGTCCCACAGCCGCACGGTGCCGTCGTTGCTGCTGGTGGCGAGCTGCGCGCCGTCGGGTCGCCACGCGAACGGCCACACCGAGCTGCGGTGGCCGGTCAGCTCGGTGCGGTGCGGGCCGCCCACGGTCTGCAGCCGGACCACGCCGCCGGAGTCGCCGGTGGCGAGGGTGTGCCCGTCGGGTGAGAACGCCACCTGGTAGACGGCCGCCGCGTGGGTGGTGTGCAGGCCGCGGAACTCGCCGGACGTCTCCCACAGCCGCACGTCGCCCGAGGTGTCGCCGGTGGCCACCAGCGCACCGTCGGGGGAGAAGGTGACGCAGTAGATGCTGCCCCGGTGGCCGGTGAGCGCGTGCCGCCGCTCCCACGTGCGGGTGTCCCACAGCCGCAGCGTGCCCGCCTCGTCGCCGGTGGCCAGCAACGCGCCGCCGGGGGCGTGCACGGCGCGGTAGACGCCGCCGCGGTGCCCGTCGAGCGTCGTGACCAGCTCTCCGGACGTGAGGTCCCACACCCGGACGACGCCCGCCGAGTCGCCCGTCACCAGCGCCGACCCGCCGAACGAGGCCGTGTAGACCGGGGCCTGGTGGCCGGCCAGCAGGTGGACGGACTCGCCCGTCGCGGTGTCCCACACCCGGACCACGCCGTCGCCGCCGCCCACCGCCAGCAGCTCGCCCGTCGGGCTGAGCCGCACCGGCCAGGCGCCGTCGGAGTGACCGGTCAGCGTGCGCAGCCGCTCACCGGTCAGCGCGTCCCACAGCACCACGGTGCCGTCGCTCGCGCCGCTCGCCAGCAGCCCTCCGGCGAACGAGACCGCGTACACCCGCCCGGAGTGTCCCTGCAGCGTGCGCACCGGCAGCCCGCCGACGCACAGCAGCACCCCGCCGTCGTCGTGGCCGATCGCGATCGTCGCGCCGTCGGGGCTGTAGGCGATCGGCTCGGGCAGCCGGCTGGTCTGGAAGTGATAGCCGTACGGGACCCCGATCTCGGCAGGCGCCAGCTGGGTCTCCACCGGCTGGCCGGGCACCACGGCGGCGCCCGGCAGGCGCGGGAGCGTGCCGCGCACGTCGATCAGCGCGGCCCGGTGCCAGCGGGCGCCGGACACGGCCGCGTCGCTCAGATCGGTCCTGGCCAGCCGCGCCCCCGACAGGTCGGCGCCCGTCAGATCGGCGCCGGCGAGCACCGCGCCGTCCAGCCTGGCCCCGACCAGGCGGGCGTCGCGCAGCACCGCCCTGGACAGGTTGGTGCCGGCCAGCGTCGCCTCGGTCAGGTCGGCGCCGGTCAGATCGACCTCCCGCAGGTCTCTGGCCGACAGGTCCTCGCCCTTGAGGTTCGCGCCGCGCAGGTCGGCCCGGGCGGGGGTGCGCAGCCGGGCGGCGATCTTGACGGCGTTCGCCCTGGCCACGTCGTCGGCGGGCGGGTCGGCGACCCACGCGCGCAGCGCCCGCACGTCGGCCAGGTCGCACAGGAACTCCACGGTCAGCGCCGACAGCGGCCGCCGCGACAGCACCGCCGGCGCCTCCAGCGTCGCCGCGACGTGGCGGGCGATCAGCCACTCCATCACCGAGGCGTGGATGAACCCGAACATGCCCTCCTCGGTGCGGACCATCAGGCTGCCCGACCCCATCGCGTACGCGGTGTGCGCGGGGGTGAGCTGGCCGCCCGCCAGGTCGGCCAGCGTTTCGGCGATCTCGGTCAGCTCCTCGACGCCGAGCAGCGACTCGCCGGTCTCCCACAGCCGCAGCGCCAGCGCCGTCACCGCCTGCCACAACTCGTCCTTGGTCAGCGCCGCCGCCGAGCCGGGCATCCTGGCGCGGTGCTCCTCGAAGGCCAGCCACGCCTCCAGGATCTGCTCGTACAGCAGCGCCGGGCTGATCGTGTGGCGGGCCTCGGCGACCGTGCGCAGCCGCTCGGCGTCGAGGTCGGCGATGAAGGTGAGCATGCGCGGGTTCCTGGCCAGCGCCAGCAGGTCCTCGATGCCCTCCATCAGCGACATGCGGGCGGCCGCCTCGTCCTCGCGGGCGAACCGGTTGTGCAGGTAGGAGCGGATCTGGTCGCGGGTGAAGTTCTCCAGCCCGAGCACCCGCCGCTGCGGCAGCACGCCCACCATCTCGCCGAGCGAGGTCAGCACCTGGCTGTGTGACTTGAAGTGTTGCGTGCGGCTGGCGACCACGATCTTCGCCTTGTCCTCCGCCGCGGCCAGCAGCGTCGCCAGGTGGTCGGCCGCCCGGTCGTAGGTGAGCCGGGTGACCAGCTCGTCGAACCCGTCGAACAGCAGCACGATCCGCCCCTGGCGCAGCAGGTAGCGGAACGCCTTCAGGTCGATGACCTCCTCGCCGTGGTTGGCCAGGTGGGCCGCCACCAGCCCGTCGACCGAGTGGGACTTGTCCAGGGCGCGCAGCTCGATGAGGATCGGCGTCAGGTGGGGCAGCTCGGCCGGGATGCGCCGGGCCAGCTCGCGCAGCGCGAACGTCTTGCCGTGGCCGAAGTCGCCGAGCAGCAGCAGGAACCGGCCGTGGTCGGCCGACAGCAGCCGCATCAGCTCGTCGGTCAGGCCCGGCCTGACCTGGCCGCCCGGCCGGTCGAGCTCGCGGTAGCGCTGCGGCACGTACAGGTCGGGCGGGTAGCGGCGGTCGGTGGTCAGCCTGGCCGTCTGCTCGGCCACGTAACCGGACAGGTCGAGCAGGCCCTGGAACTCGGTGAAGCTGCGCAGCCGCACCCCCCGCCGCATCAGGTCCTCACGCAGCACGCGTGGCGGGGGCGGCCCCTGGTAGACCAGCTCCGCCGCCAGCTCCGTGGCGTGCGCCTGCCGCACGAAGGCCGTCGCGTCCTCCGCCGTCAGGTCGCCGACGTGGGCGCCGATCATCGTCTGCCGGACGAACCCGTCCTCAGGATGGGTGACCACCAGGTGGTCGCGCAGCCGGCGGATCCTGGCCCGCTCGTGCCTGGCCTCGCACACCTCGGTGATCCGGTCGAGCAGCAGGTCGACCGGGCTCGGCTGGCGCCCGTCGGGCTGTCCGGGCCCGGCCGGCGGGGCGGGCAGCCGCGCGGGGGGCGTCTCGCCCGCGAACGTCGCGCGGGCGGCCCGCCAGGCCCTCGGGGACCGTTCCGGCTCGCCGCCGTCGGGCAGCCACATCCTGACGCCGCCGGAGGTGATCTCCACGACGTGGTGGCGGCCGGAGCGCGGCGCGGCGACCGCGAGCTCGCCGCCCTGCCCGCCGCCCTGGAAGAGCAGGTTGAGCCGGTGCGCCAGCAGCCGGTCGTACGCGGGCGCGTCGTGCAGCGCGTCGGGCGGATGGCCCAGCACGCCGAGCCGCAGCCACGCCCGCTCCTCGTAGGGGCGCAGCCGCTCGGCGAACCAGGCAGCCTGCGCCTCGCCCAGCATCGCGTACGCGTCGCGCTCGAGATGACTCATGGCCATGGTCGAGTTGAGCCCGGCCACCACCACCTTCAGATCGGGCACCTCGAACAGGGTCCACGGCTGCCCGCCGTCGAACACCCGGTCGTCCAGCCCCTGGTAGACCTCCTCGAACAGGCCGGCGAAGTGGCGCCACTTCGGCCAGTAGGGCGGCTGCGGGCGCACGTCGTCGGCCTCGCACGTCATGAAGTAGGCGCTGGCCGCGGCCTTCGTCACGTCGCGCGGCCCCGGCACGATGACCAGCCGGTGCGGCTCCAGCCCGATCAGCATCCGCAGGTCGGTGACGAACCGGGTGGCCTGCCCGAACTGGCCGAGGGTGCCCGACTCCGTCAGGTCGCCGCTGACCACCATCAGGTCGGGCCGCGGCATCCCCCGGTCGTACATGGAGGTCAGGTCGGCCCAGATGCGCGCCTGCATGTCTTCCGGCGTGAACGGCTCACCGGGGTCGGGCAGCGCCCGGCCGAAGCGCGGACCGCCGATGTGGAGCACGCTGACGGACTCGCGCGCCGGATGCGGGCCCGTGGCGGGCGGGAACTTCGGCGCCGACACCGGCGTGCGGCGCGCCCTGGACCGCTCGCCGGGCGGCGGCAGCGAGGGCGCGGGACCGGCGACCGTCCTCGTGCCGGTGGGGAACGCCGGCGCGGCCTCCGGCTTGGCCCGGCCCGCCAGCGCCTCGCGCACCCGTCCGAGCAGCAGCGCCCTGGCCTGCCCCGCGTCGGTGACGCCCAGCAGGTCGACCCAGGTGATCGTGGACAGCAGCCCTTCGAGCCGCACGTCCTCCAGCCGGATCGTGACCAGCTTGTTGGACGGGTTGTCGGGATCGGCGCGGAGCGCCGCCTGCCACTCCATCCGCCCGTAGCGCGAGCTCAGGTAGTTGCGCGAGAGCACGGCCACGACCAGCCCGGCCTCGCTGACGCCGCGGTCCATGAAGTCGATGAAGTTGGTGCCGGGCACGAAGTCCCATGCCTGGATCATCGTCCGGTAGCCGGCCGCCTCCAGCTCCCAGGCGATCCAGGTGGCCCACGCCGTGTCGGCGGGGGAGTAGCTGACGAAGATCTGGGTCGGCCTGCCGTCACGCGCCATCCGTCCAGTATCACGCGTGGGATCGGCCTTTCGCAGCCCGTGTGCGATCATCGTCCTCGTGTTGCGTCGTCTTGGCGTGCTCGACTGGATCAGGATCGGGCTGCTCGCGCTCGGCCTGCTCTTCGTGGCCACCGGCCTGCTCCCGCTGCCCGACGCCGCCGAGAGCCTGGCGGAGATCGGGCCGCTGCTGGTCTTCCTGGTCGGCATCATCGTGCTCGCCGAGCTGACCAAGGAGGCCCAGGTCTTCGACGCCATCGCGGCCAGGGTGGCGGTGCTCGGCCGCGGGAACTACGTCGCGCTCTTCCTGCTCTGCACTGCCTTCGCGTCATTTATCACGATATTTCTGAATCTCGATACGACTGCCGTCCTCCTCACCCCCGTCATGCTCGCCCTGGCGTCCCGGGCCCGCATCGCCGCCCTGCCGCTGGCCATGACGACCATCTGGTTCGCCAACACCGCGAGCCTGCTGCTGCCGGTGTCCAACCTGACCAACCTGCTCGCCATGGACGAGATCGGGCTGTCGCCGCTGGAGTTCGCCGCCCGCATGTGGGCGCCCCAGCTCGTCTCGATCGTGGTGACGATGGCGTTCCTGTGGGCGTTCTTCTGGCGCCGCGGCGAGCGGCGCGAGCTGCGCTACACCCCGCCCGTGCTGCAGCCGGTCGGCGACCGCGTGCTGTTCGGCGCCGCCTCGGCCGCGTGCCTGCTGTTCATCGTGGCCCTGCTGGCCCGGGTGGAGGTCGGAGTCGCCGCGGTCGCCGCGGCGCTCGTCGTGGTCGTCGCCTTCGCCGTGCGCGACCGCGCCCGGCTCACCTGGGGGCTGGTGCCCTGGCAACTGCTCGTCTTCGTGACCGGGCTGTTCCTGGTGGTGCCCACGCTGAGCCGCTACGGGCTGGCCGACCTGATGAACTGGCTGCTCGGCACGGACCGCGACCCGTACAGGACCGCCGCCGTCGGCGCCGGCCTGTCCAACGTCATCAACAACCTGCCCGCGTACAAGGCCGTGGAGGAGGTCATCCCGCCCGGCGACCGCGGCCAGCTGTTCGCCCTGCTCGTCGGCACCAACGTGGGGCCGGTGATCACGCCCTGGGCGTCGCTGGCCACGCTGCTCTGGTTCGAGTCGTGCCGCCGCCACGGCCTGCGGGTGCCGATGCGCCGCTTCCTGCTCACCGGGGCCGGTCTGGCCGTCGTCGGGCTGGTCACCACCACGTGGGCGCTGGTGACTTTCGGATAGTCCCGAACGAGCCGTCAAGGGTTCGCGACAATGGGCGCCATGCCCGAATCACGAAAGATGACCATCGCAGCGCTCGCCATGATCATGGCGCTGGCGGGTTGCGGCGGCGCCACCGACACCGCCGCCCCCGCCACCTCGGAAGCGGCGCCCTCCACGGCGTCCGCCGACACCCTCCCGGCCACGGACGACGCCTCCGCCCTGGCGGTGCGCCAGGTCAAGCTGGAAGTGCTCGGCAAGGGCACCTCCGCCCAGCCGATCGTCTACCACCTCGACACGAACGGCACCGAGAACGACGCGGACCTGCCCTGGTCGAGGACCGCCGAGATCGAGCTGACCGCCGCCGAGCAGAAGGCCGGCCGGCTGATCACCCTCGTGTCAGGGTCCGTACGGGACGCGAACGGCCAGTTCCAGCCCGCCGCCTGCCGGATCACCGTGGACGGCGAGAAGGTCGCCTCCGGCAAGGGCACGTGCGAGCACCTGCTCAAGTAGTGCGCCGGAGCTTCACCGGCCGGGGAGGGCGGCGGCGCCTGCGGCGCTCGTCCTCCTCCGGAACCTGCTCCGACGGGCGCGGCCCCACCACGACCGCGAACCACGGATGGGCCCAGTCCTTCCCCCGCTCATTGGTCATGCCGTCACCAGCCGATTGCGGAAGGCGGCCGCACGGATCCGCTCGGGGGTGAAGGCGTCGGACGGTTGCGCAGCGGAGGCGAAGAGCACCCGCGCCGGCTCGCTTACGGTCACATCGGTCAGCATGGTCGCCATGGTGATCTCTCCTTTCCCTGCGGTGCCGCTTCCAAGCACCCTCTTCATCGACATCGACGGCAGACGGAAGTCATCGACCTTCCCACCTCGCCGGATGGTCAGCTGACAAGGGCCAGCAGGCCCGGCAGGGCCTTGGGGTGCGCGGCCACGAAACTGCGATCTCCGGCGCCGCCGTCGATGCTCTCCTCGAACGGCCCGCCGTCGAGCGCCCGGATCTCGATGCCCGCCTCCTGGGCGATCAGCGCCCCGGCCGGCAGATCGATCGCCTCCGCGCGGTAGCCGACGATGCCGTCGATGTCGCCACGGGCGAGCATCACCCACTGCAGCAACGGGGCCCACAGCTGCAGCACTCGTCTGGCGCTCAGCTCCAGGGCCGACTTCAGCAGGCACGCTCTGGCGTCTTGCCTGCTCACAGCATACCCCTGGGTCCAAGCCAGGAGCGGCCCGTGCGGAGAGGGCCGGTAGGACGCCGACAGCCGCGACCCCGACGGGGCCAGCGCGCCGCGGCCCTGGATCGCCGACCACGTCCGCGCCGTCACCGGGTCGTGCACCACGCCGAGCACCGGCCGGCCGGCCCGGCACAGCGCCAGCCCGACCACGTAGGCGGGCAGGCCGATGGCCACGTTGTTGGTGCCGTCGAGCGGGTCGACCAGCCACGTCCACTCGCCGCCCGCGGCGCCCAGCAGGCCCGACTCCTCGGCGATCACCGAGTGTGACGGGAACGCCGTCAGGATCCGGCCGGCCAGGAGCTCCTCCGACGCCAGGTCGAGATCGGTGACCACGTCGCCGGCGTCGCCCTTCTGGCGCACTCCGACCTCGCCCCGGGTGCGCTCCAGGAGCAGCGCCCCCGCGGCCTCGGCGGCCTCGACGGCGACCGCGCGGGCGTGATCCAGATCCATCGGGAACCCCTCAGCTCAGGTGGGCGGTTATCAGTCGGACGGCCAGCGCCGTCTCAGCGGTGTCGAGCGCCTGCCTCGGCACGTGGTGGCCGCCCGTGCGGAGCGGGCCGAGCGACAGGTCGCGGCTGCCCGGACGGCTCCGGCCGAGCGCGATCGTGGCGGTCTCCCCGCCCTCGGGGACGACGCTGCTGTGGAAGCGTCCTGACGGCAGCGTGTAGGTGTCGCCGGGCCCGAACACCTCCACCAGGCCCGTCTCGTGACGGACGGTGCGCGGGGTGGGGGAGATGCGGTCGCCGCCCGGCCCGCTGACGACCTCGAACACCCGGTGCGTGGCGTCGTGACCGGCGTCGGTCACCACGGCGTGCACGTTGCGCACCTGGCCGTAGAGTACGTGGCTGACCAGGTCCCAGCTGTGGCAGTGGATCTGCGAGGTGGTGCTGCGCGCGGGCGCCAGCGAGTCGGACCACAGATGGATACATACCCCCTCGCCGCCGTCGCGCTCCAGCGGCAGGCAGACGAATCCGAGCGGGTGGCGCACGCCGCGCAGACCGTCACCGGAGATCGCCGCCAGAGCCCAGGCCCTGGCCTCGCCGCGCGCGAGCCGCTGGAAGACGCCGCCGTAGCTCATGGGACCGCCGTCTCCCGCAGCGGCTCGCCATAGGGGTCGACCGCGCGCAGCGCCTTGCGGGCGATGTCGACGACGTCGCGGCCGTTGTAGGTCTTGGGCAACGGCACACCGATCCGCTCGAACAGGTCCTGCACCTCCTCGATCGTGGGCTCGTCGCCGAGCTGCACGCTCCGGTACTTGTCCAGCGGGACCCGGCGCGCCTGCTCGAAGCTGAGCCGCAGCTCGGTGTCGCAGTTCTCGTAGTAGAAGGTGCCGGCCAGCGCCGTCATCGCGCGGTTCGGGTCCTCGACCGTCATGATGAGGCGGCTGCTGGACAGGTCCCAGCGGAACGTGGTCATCGTCGACGACAGGCCCACCCCGATGTCGAGCAGCCCGTAACGCTGCCGGTGCCAGAACGCCGCCAGGATGGTCGCGTACGACTCCTTCCTGACCCGGTCGGTGGTCCACCGCTCGCCGGTGCCGTCGGGCAGGTCGGACAGCGACCGCCGGTAGTGCGCGTACGTCTCGCAGACCTCGACGTCGGCCGGGTCGATCACCTCGATGCGCACGGTCAGGTGGCGCTTGTCGCGGCGGGCGGCCGCCACGCACGCGGGCAGGGTGACGGCGCGCAGGTAGGTGCCGGTGCCGCCCTTGAAGCTCCACCGCGTGGTGTCCTCGCGCGCCTCGGCGTGCGCCTGCGCGATCTCCTGCGAGCTGCCCAGCACCCGGACGAGCTGCAGCGCGTCCAGCGCCTTGCGGGTACGGTCGACCAGCGACTCGATCTGCTCCAGCCGGTCGAGCCTGGTCGGCAGCCGGCCGAGCACGTCGGAGGTGATGGCCTCCATCGGCGCCTGGCGGGCCCGGTCGCGCAGCAGCGCGGTGGCCACCAGCGCCAGGATCACCAGCGTCGCGGCGCTGACGAGCTGCGTCTGCACGGTGGCGCCGTTGTCGCCGAAGATCTCGTCGGGCATGATGCCGAGCACGCCCACCACGACGGCCAGCAGCAACGCGATGGCGACGTCGGCGTTCTGGACCGCCCACGGCGCGATCCGTTTCAACGCCCCCACGAACCGTGCCATCGCTGCCCCGTCCGACGAACAGTCAGTCCCGCCGTCATGGTAACGACGCTGCCAGGCCAGGGGCTAGCACAGGGAAAGCGCGTCCCCCGTACCGTTGAGGATCAACGGCCATGACCATCGACCCGGAGACCCTTGGCTACTACGAGCAGGGCGGCGAAGTGACCCGGCTCCGTGAGGGCGTCGGGCGGCTGGAGTTCTGGCGTACGCAGGACGTGCTGCGCCGGGTGCTGCCACCGGCTCCCGCCAGGGTTCTCGACGTGGGGGGCGGTACGGGCGTGCACGCGGAGTGGCTGGCCGCCGACGGCTACGACGTGGAGCTGATCGACCCGGTGCCGCTGCACGTGGCGCGGGCCGAGCGGTTGCCTGGGGTCACCGCGCGGCTGGGCGACGCCCGCGCGCTGCCCGCGCCGGACGGCGGGGCCGACGCGGTGGTGCTGCTCGGGCCGCTCTACCACCTGACCGAGCGCTACGACCGGGTGCGGGCGCTGGCCGAGGCGCGCCGGGCGGTGCGCCCCGGCGGGGTGGTGGTGGCGGCGTTCATCAGCCGTTTCTCCGGGTTGCACGACGGGTTCGCCCGCGGCTTCGCGCTGCGGCCGGAGCATCTGGCGGCCGAGTACCACGCCGCGGACACCGGGCTCATGGTGTCCCCTCGGGAGGGCGGGTTCCGGGGCTTCTTCCACGACCCCGACGAGATCATCGGGGAGTTCGCCGACGCCGGGCTCGCCGAGCCCGTCCGGTACGGGCTGGAGGGCGCGTTCTGGCTGTACGGCGACATCGACGTGTGGCTGGACGACGAAGGGCGGCGCGAGCTGCTGCTCGACGCCGCCCGTCGGCTCGAATCGGTGCCGTCACTGCTGGGAGTGAGCGGCCACCTGCTGGCGGTGGCCAGGAAGGGCTAGAACCAGCCGCGCCTGCGCGCCATCGACTCCAGGCCGCGCTGGAGGGCCTGGTCGACGCCCGCCGGGTGCTCGTCGTGGCGGACGGTGAAGCGGTTGTAGGTGTCCTGGCCGGCACGCAGGAAGCCGTCGCGCTGGTCGGCCTCCAGGATGACGTCCATCTGCCGCGGGCCGGCGATGAACGTCAGCTCCAGCTCGTTGAAGTGGCGCCGCCACGAGCCGCCCGCGTAGTACTCGATCTCCTGGAAGAACGGCATCGTCGACCCGTGCAGCGTGCCCCGCTCCAGGTCGGCCTTCTTGAACCGGAAGCCGAGCCGGTCCAGCGCGGCGAGCACGTGGTCCTGGGCCGGGAGCGGGTTGACGAACAGCGGGTCCAGGTCGCCCTTGTCGAGCGCGCCGGCGAGCGCGAGCTCGGTGTGCACGCCGAGCCGCATGCCGCGCAGCGGGTGGCCGCCGATCGCGCTGATCGGCGTCTCCCACGGCACCGGGATCTCGAACGGCTGCCGGTGCTCGGCCTTGGCCGCCAGTTGCAGCGGGCCCGACACCTGCTGGCGCAGGAAGCTGTACGTCGTCTTGTACTCGCTGTCGCCGGACTCGACCTCCACCACGGCCGTCAGGTCGACGGTGATGGCCTCCACCTTGTAGTCGGAGCCGCCGCCGCGGAAGTGGACCACCCCGCGCAGCGGTTCGCCGGGGCGGACGCTGGCGTTCGACAGGACCGTGTCTACCTCGACGCCCGCGCCGAACGCGGCCATCAGCTTGCGGAACACCATGGGGGTTCTCCTATGTGGTGGGTGGTTGTGCCCCGAGGCTCCCGCCGTTGGCCGAGATCCGGGGGAGCAACTGGGCCAGCAGAAGCGTGGACAACGCGGAGTCGCCGCCGCCCTGCTGGGTGCGGACCACCAGCGGCTGCGGGGCCTTCTCCGCGAGGGTGGCGCCCACGTCGAGGCGCCTGCGGGCGAGCTCGTACTGGAGCACGGCCCGGTT
This sequence comes from Nonomuraea harbinensis, assembly GCF_019396385.1. GTDB lineage: Bacteria > Actinomycetota > Actinomycetes > Streptosporangiales > Streptosporangiaceae > Nonomuraea > Nonomuraea ferruginea. Next base: position 332,927 of record NZ_JAHKRN010000003.1, read on the forward strand.
GTCGCGGTAGGAGTCGGCCAGCCGGCGCAGCGCCTTGGCCTCGTTCTCGGCGGCGGTCAGCTCGGCGCGGCCGCGTGCCTCGATCTCCCAGCGCACCCGCTGCGCCTCGGTCTCCTGCTCCTCCAGCATCCGGGCCACGTCCTTGCGCGCCGTGTTGTGCGCGGCCTTGACCTCGACCACCCGGGCGTCGCGGGTCTTCTTGGCCCGCTCGATCTCCATGAGCAGGGTGTCGATGCGGCGCTTGCGGGTCAGCTCCCACTCGCGCTCGTACGCCTGCAGCTCCTTGGCCACCTTCTCGCGGGTGGACAGGTGCTGCTGGTACTGGTCGGGCAGCTGCACGTCGGGGATGTTGGCGCCGGTGACGCGCACCCCGTAGCGGCCGAGCTGGCGGTTGAGCGCGTCCTGCATGTCGCCCACGTCCGAGCCGCGCAGGTCGTAGGCCCGCTCGGTGTTCACCCTGCGGCTGCGCTGCCGGATCGCGTCCTGCACGGCGCTGGACAGCACCAGGTCGAAGTTGCCGGCGCCGATCGTGCGGACGAACGCCACCGGGTCCACGATGCGGAACTTCAGGAAGAACTCGATCGACTTCAGCGGCACGTTCTCCGCCGTCGGGCAGGCCACGATCGGCGCCGAGTACGGGATCTCGGTCGAGGTGTCGACGACCGCGTCCACCCGGTCCCAGGGCAGCCAGAGGTAGTGCCGGCCGGGAGGCAGCGTGGAGACGATCGCGCCCCAGCGGCTGCGCACCCCGGTGGTGCCCTCCTCGATCTCGATGATCGCCCGCCGCCACATCGTGAGCAGCGCGACGACCAGGAAGAACAGCGCGGCCAGCGCGGCGAGGACGGTCCAGTCCGTCAGCACCGCCATGCCGGCGAAGTAGACGGCCAGGAAGATCAGGATCATCCAGCTGAAGCCGCGCCGGTCCTTGGGGATGACGACGGGCACGAGCTGGCCCTGCTCGCCGCCGCGCAGCAGCTGGCGGATCTCCGACCAGGACGCCAGCGACTCCTTGATCTTCGAGAACTCGCGGCTCATCGCTCGACCTCCGTGGTGATCTCCAGGTCCGGGGCTTCCGTGACCTCGTCGGCGACCCGCTTCAGCAGCGCGTTGATCTCCGCCTCACGACCGGACACGCGGGTGCCGATCTGCTGCAGCCTGACGCGGATGGCGGCCATGTCCTCGGGCGTGAACAGCACCGCCTCCTTGCCGCCGACCAGGCTCTGGGCCAGCTGGAGGAAGTCGATGTCGCTCTGCTCGCCGACGTGCACCACCTGCGGCAGCCGGTTCGCGACCGACTCCAGCTTGTCCAGCAGGTCCTGCTGGAAGCGGTAGTCGAGGATCTCCGGCGCCTCGGCCGCGCTCAGCGCCCGGATGTCCAGCGCCTGCGCCTCCAGCAGCGCCGAGTTGGCCTTGGCCTCGGACTCGGCCTCGACCAGGCGCTGCCTGGCCTGAGCGGTGGCCTGGTGGGTGGCCCGCTCCAGCGCGGTGTCCATCCGCGCCTGGTAGCCGGCGATCTCGGCCTGGATGGCGCTCAGCGTCTCCTGCAGCCCGGCCAGCTCCTTGACCAGGTCGCCCTCGTTCTGCTCCTTGCGCAGGTTGAGCTCGTACTCGTAGGTGTAGGCCTCCTTGGCCACCCGGACCATCTCGGGGGCGGCCAGGTCCATGCGGTACTCCTGGCTGGAGGGCTCGGCGTGGGTGATGTTCACGTCCGTGAGCCGCACCGCGGGCAGGAACTGCTGGTTCAGGCTGTCGAGCATGCCGTGCGTGCTCTCGCCGACCAGGTCGTAGATCTCCTCGGCGCGCTGGGCGTAGATGAGGGAACGGGTGACCTCGCTGATGGCGTTCTGGAGCTTGGACTGGAAGCCGCTCACCGAGCCGAGCACGAAGATGAACTCGGCCGGGTTCTCGATCCTGAACTGCAGGAACAGGTCGACGCTGGCCTTGACGCCCTGCTGGGTCGGCGCCTCGCTGATGGGCGCGTTGAAGGGGTACTCGCGGGTGGTGTTGACGATGTAGCTGACCCGCTTCCACGGGTTGAACAGCGTCACCCGGCCCGGGTCGGCGATGTGCACCAGCTTGCCGAACTGGGTGATCAGCGCCTTGCAGCCCTCCGGCACCATCACCACGCTGCGCCGCCACCACAGGAACGCCGCGGCCAGGACCAGGACCACCCAGTAGTGGGGGCCGAAGAACAGGTCGGTGTTCGGGATGACGTTGCCGAGCGCGCCGATCAGGCCGAGCGCCACCAGGATGACCAGGGGGACGACGACCTTGGCGGTGCCGCTCTTGGGGATCACCACGGGCGAGATGACGTGCATGCCGTTCTCGGCGAAGCTGCGGTTGACGATCTCGCCGGCCTCGTTGAGCGAGGCGGTGCGCGCCTCGATCAGCGTGCCGACCGACACGCCGCCGTCACGGGCGGCGGCGAAGTCGTGCGGGTTGAGCGCGAACCCCTGGACCTGGTTGGTGTATTGCCCGGACTGCTGGACGACCTGGCCCATGGCCTGTCCGACAGCCTGACGTACGTTTCCTCCTTGGGCGACCGCTTGGGCTACGCCCTGGCCCGCCTGCCTCAGGGCCTCTCTGGGTCGTGACATGAAACCTTCCTCTTCCGCTACAAGCGAATTCAGACCGTATCGGGTGAGGCTTGCCATCTGCTTGCAAAGCGGTGTCGTACGTCTATTGCCATAAGTAGTAGTCGTGCTAGGAATGTAGTAGTCCTACTACATCGGAGGGGGTCATGAGCACCACCAGAGAACTGGACGGTGACCTCAATGTGACGAACGAGGGCACCGCGATCGAGGTCAGCGGCCTGCGCATGACGTACGGCGACAAGGAGGTGCTGCGGGGCGTCGACTTCGCCGTCGCGCCCGGCGAGGTGATCGCCCTGCTCGGGCCGAACGGCGCGGGCAAGACCACCACGATCGAGATACTCGAAGGCTTCCGGATCCCCTCCGGCGGCCGGGTGCGGGTGCTCGGCGCCGAACCGGCGCGCGGCGGCGAGGCGTGGCGGGCCAGGATCGGCGTGGTCCTGCAGTCCTGGCGCGACCACGGCCGCTGGCGGGTGCACCAGCTCCTGCACCATCTGAGCCGCTACTACGTGCCGTACGCGAAGCCCGGGCGGCTGCCGCTCGACACGGCCGACCTGATCGAGGCGGTCGGCCTCGGCAAGCACGCCGGCCAGCGCGTCAGCCGGCTCTCCGGCGGCCAGCGGCGCCGCCTCGACGTCGCCATCGGCATCGTCGGCCGCCCCGAGGTGCTCTTCCTCGACGAGCCGACCGCCGGCTTCGACCCGCAGGCCAGGCGCGACTTCCACGACCTCGTGCACCGCCTGTCGGACCTGGACGACACCACGATCCTGCTCACCACGCACGACCTCGACGAGGCCGAGAAGCTCGCCGACCGCATCCTCATCCTGGCCGGCGGCAAGATCGTCGCCGACGGCAGCCCCGACAGCCTGACCCGCCAGGTCTCCCGTGACGCCCAGGTGCGCTGGAGCCGCGACGGCGAGCACTTCGTGCACGCCACCGACGACGCCACCGCCTTCGTCCGCGGCCTGTTCGAGCAGCACGGCAGCGGGATCACCGACCTGGAGGTGCGCCGGGCCACCCTGGAGGACACCTACATGGCCATCGTCAAGAGGGAGGAAGCGTGAACCCCACGCTGCACGCCGCCCGGCTGGGGTTCGCCCGCGGGTGGATGGAGTTCAAGCATCAGGTGACCAGCGCGCAGGACATAGGCTTCGTCGTGATCACCACCGCGGCCTTCGTCGTCGTGCTCTACTTCCAGCGCGACGCCACCCTGCCCGGCACCGACCTCTCCCTGGCGGCGGCCACGCTGCCCGGCCTGCTCGGCCTGATGATCCCGATCAACGCGCTCATGGGTGCGGTGGGCACGCTCGCCGTCGAGCGTGAGGACGGCACCCTGCTCAGGGCCAAGGCGCTGCCCCAGGGCATGGTCGGCTACCTCGTCGGCAAGGTCGTCGTGCTCTCGATATCCACCCTGGCCTCCCTGGTGGTGCTGCTCGTCGCCGGGCTGTTCCTCGTACCGGAGCTGGCCGGCACAGGGGTCGGCGGCTGGCTCACCATCGCCTGGATCACGGTGCTCGGCCTCCTGTCGGCGCTCCCGCTCGGCGCGGTCATCGGTGCCGTGGCCGGCAGCCCGCAGGCCGCCGGCGGGCTGGTGATGCTGACCGTCGGCGGGCTCACCGCGATCTCCGGGGTCTTCTACCCGATCACCGCGCTCGCCGGCTGGCTGCAGGGCCTGGCCCACGTCTTCCCGCTCTACTGGCTCGGCCTCGGCATGCGCTCGGCGCTGCTGCCCGATTCGGCCGCCGCCGCGGAGATCGGCGGTTCGTGGCGCCCGGTCGAGACCACGCTCGTGCTCGCCGCCTGGGCCGTGGCCGGGCTGGTGCTGGCTCCGCCGATCCTGCGCAGGATGGCCAGGCGCGAGTCCGGCTCGCTGATGGAGCAGCGCCGTCACCGCGCCATGCAGCGGATCGGCTGAGAAGATGGGCGACGATGAGCGAGAACGTCTACAACCGCATCGCCCTGCTGCGGGCCGAGCGTGGTGTCACCCGAAGGCAGCTCGCCGACGCCCTGGGGGTGCACTACCAGACGATCGGCTACCTGGAGCGCGGCGAATACAGTCCCAGCCTCTACCTGGCGCTGCGCATCGCCGGATACTTCGAGGTGCCCGTGGAGGTCGTCTTCTCCACCACGCCGTTCCCGCGCATCGGTGAGCGATCGGCCTGACGGTTTATGTCAGTGGCTGCGCCTACAGTGGGCAGTATGCGTCCGGTCACAGATTTGCAGCGGAAGGTGGCGCCGTTCGAGGTCGTCACCGAGATGACTCCCTCGGGCGACCAGCCGACGGCCATCGCCGAGCTGGAGCGCCGCGTCAAGGCCGGGGCCAAGGACAGCGTGCTGCTCGGCGCCACCGGCACCGGCAAGACCGCCACCATCGCGTGGCTCATCGAGCGCCTGCAGCGGCCCACCCTGGTCATGCAGCCCAACAAGACGCTCGCCGCCCAGTTCGCCAACGAGCTGCGCGAGATGCTGCCCAACAACGCGGTCGAATACTTCGTCTCCTACTACGACTACTACCAGCCCGAGGCCTACGTCCCGCAGAGCGACACCTACATCGAGAAGGACTCCTCGATCAACGACGAGGTCGAGCGGCTGCGCCACTCGGCCACCAACTCGCTGCTGACCCGCCGCGACACCGTCGTGGTCGCCTCCGTGTCCTGCATCTACGGCCTCGGCACGCCGCAGGAGTACGTCGACCGCATGACCCGGCTGCGCGTCGGCATGGACATCGACCGCGACCGGCTGCTGCGCCGCCTCGTCGACATGCAGTACACCCGCAACGACCTCGCCTTCACCCGCGGCACGTTCCGGGTCCGCGGTGACACCATCGAGATCATCCCCAAGTACGAAGAGCTCGCCGTCCGCATCGAGATGTTCGGCGACGAGATCGAGAAGCTGTCCACCATGCACCCGCTCACCGGCGAGGTCATCACCGAGGACGACGAGCTCTACATCTTCCCCGCCTCCCACTACGTGGCGGGCGAGGAGCGGATGTCCGCCGCCGTCGCCGGCATCGAGGCCGAGCTGGCCGACCGGCTCGCCGAGCTGGAGCGGCAGGGCAAGCTGCTGGAGGCGCAGCGGCTGCGCATGCGCACCACCTACGACATCGAGATGATGCGCCAGATCGGCACCTGCTCCGGCATCGAGAACTACTCGCGCCACATGGACGCCCGCGAGGCCGGCAGCGCGCCCAACACGCTGCTCGACTACTTCCCCGAGGACTTCCTGCTGGTGCTCGACGAGTCCCACCAGACCGTGCCGCAGATCGGCGCCATGTACGAAGGCGACGCCTCCCGCAAGCGCACCCTCGTCGACCACGGCTTCCGGCTGCCGTCCGCGCTCGACAACCGGCCGCTGAAGTGGGAGGAGTTCCTGGAGCGCATCGGGCAGACCGTCTACCTGTCCGCCACCCCCGGGCCCTACGAGCTGGGCCGGGTCAAGGGCGACGTCGTCGAGCAGGTCATCCGGCCCACCGGGCTGGTCGACCCCGAGGTCGTGGTCAAGCCGACCAAGGGGCAGATCGACGACCTGGTGCACGAGATCCGCGAGCGGGCCGAGCGCGACGAGCGGGTGCTCGTGACCACGCTGACCAAGAAGATGGCCGAGGACCTGACCGACTACCTGCTGGAGCTCGGCATCCGGGTCCGCTACCTCCACAGCGAGGTCGACACGCTGCGCCGCATCGAGCTGCTGCGGGAGCTGCGCAGCGGCGAGTTCGACGTGCTCGTGGGCATCAACCTCCTGCGTGAGGGGCTCGACCTGCCCGAGGTGTCGCTGGTCGCCATCCTCGACGCCGACAAGGAGGGCTTCCTGCGGTCCGAGACGTCCCTCATCCAGACGATCGGGCGGGCGGCGCGTAACGTGTCCGGGCAGGTGCACATGTACGCCGACAAGGTCACGCCGTCGATGGAGCGGGCCATCGACGAGACCAACCGGCGGCGGGCCAAGCAGGTCGCCTACAACAAGGCCAACGGCATCGACCCGCAGCCGTTGCGCAAGAAGATCGCCGACATCCTCGACTCGTTGCAGCGGGAGGACGCCGACACCCGGCAGCTCATGGGGGGTGGGCGGTCCCAGTCGCGGGGCAAGGCCCCGGTGCCGGGGTTCGCCGCCAAGGCGGGGCAGCATGCCAAGGCGATCGCGGGGGAGATGCCTCGGGCGCAGATGGAGTCGTTGATCGACTCGTTGACCGAGCAGATGCATCAGGCGGCTGCCGACCTGCAGTTCGAGGTGGCGGCTCGGCTTCGTGACGAGATCAAGGAGCTCAAGCGGGAGCTTCGGGACATGCGCGAGGCTGGGGTTCGCTGACTCTCGGCCTTTGTGCCGCTGTGGTGAGTGGTTCCGCTTTTGTGCCGCTTCTGTGAGCTTTTCGGCCTATGTGTCGCGGTCGTGGGCGTTTCGGCTTTTGTGTCGCCTCTGTGGGCTTTTCGGTCCTTGTGCTGCGGGGGTGTCCTGGTCTTTGTGCCGCTGCGGTGGGCGGGCGACCCGGCCTCGCGCGATTGCCCGGGGTCTGGTGGTCTTCGCCTTCGGCGTGGGCCGGGCGCGGGGGTACCTGGCACGGTCTTAACTCGGCCGGGTCGCCCGCCCACCTCCGCTTGCCCCTCTCCGTCCGTCCGGACTCGCGCCGTAGTGGTGGTTGCCGCTTTTGCGGCTGCTTTGCCGCCGATGCTGAAGCTCTGGCTCACCCCGTGCTCGGGTGCCCGCCGTAGCTGAAGCGTCGCTTTCCGGGCCATGTGAGCGCTGGTCGCCGTAGCTTTCCGGGCTCCGGTACGGTCAGCCGCGGCGTTTTCGCGGCGGCCGGCGCGTTGCTTCTTGGCGGTGCGGGGAGGAGCGCCTGCCGGTTCGCCGAATTTCAGGGAGTCGAGTCGGCGGCGGGCCGCCGCCCAGGCCACGCCGACCTGCGTTCGACGTAATTCGGTGGCCTGGAGAGCCGAATTCGGGGTCTGACCTCGGTGAACATAGGTCGGGCCGCCGGGAGAGCGTTTCTCTAGGCGGTGATGTTCCGGCTGGTCAGCGGGCTGTGGGCTGGAGGCCGAGAACCTGCTTGGGACGGGGGATGCCGAGCTTGGCGAGCAGGTCGATCTGCGGCTTGGTCAGGCCGGTGACCTGCTGGAACGTGCCGGTAGGGCCGGCGAAGGTCCCGACGTGGAGGCGT
>NZ_JAHKRN010000030.1:0-9643 GCF_019396385.1 Nonomuraea harbinensis
GCCCGCGCTCGAACCGCTGCCCGACCCCGACGCCGTCTTCGTCGGCGGCGGCGGCCCCGACGTGATCGTCGCCTGCGCCGCCCGCCGGCCCCGCTCGCTGGTGTGCGCGCTGAAGACCGTCGAACGCGTGTCCTCCGTGCTCGACCTGCTGCGCGAGCACGGCTACCGCGCCGAAGGCACCCAGATCCTGGCCTCCGGGCTCGTCATCGGCCCCGACGGCGCGCACAGCCTGAGCTCCGCCGACCCGGTCTTCGTCGTGCACGCGACACCCGCGGGCACTTCCTGACCTGTCGCTCAGCGCCGCACATCGGTTATCCTCGCGTGTCCTCTTCTACGCACCGGAGAACCTTCCCCATGAAGCCGCCGCTCCTGCTTGTCGGGCAGGGCTCGAACGACGACGCCGATTCCGCCGAGTTCGGCAGGTTCGTGCACCGGCTCCGCTGCCGGCTCGACCAGACCGCCGCCGACGTGTCGGGCGGCTACCTCGAGCGGGCCACGCCCCTGCTGAGCGAGTCCGTCGCCTCCCTGGTCGCCCGCGGCCACCACCGCCTGGTGGCGCTGCCGCTGACCCTGAGCCGGACCAACGGCGAACTCCCCGCCGCCCTGGCCCTGGAGCAGCAGCGGCACCCCACCCTCGTGTACGACCACGGCCGGCCGGTCGGCCCCGACCCGCGCGTGCTCGCGCTGCTCGCCGAGCGGCTCAACGACGCCGCCACCGAGATGCCCAGGCCGCGCCCGCTGGAGCTGGTCGGCGCCCGTCCCCGGCTGCGCGCCGTCGACGGCGCCGCGTCCGACGGCGTCCCGCCGCACGTCGAGCCGGGTGAGACCGCCGTCGTGCTGGTCGGTGACGGCTCCACCGACCCGGCCGCCAACGCCGACGTGCACCGCGTGTCCCGGCTGTTCTGGGAGACGCACGCGTACGACTTCATGACCGTGGAGACCGCGTTCGTCTCCCTCACCCCGCCCGGTGTGCCCGGCGGGCTGGAGCGCTGCCGCCGTCTCGGCGCCAAGCGCGTCATCGTCGTGCCCTACCTGCTGTTCGCGGGCGGCACGCTGGAGCGCGTGTGGGCGCAGGCGCTCGCGTACGGCGCCGGCCACCCCGAGCTCGACATCCGCTGCGCCGAGGTGATCGGCGACTGTGAGACGCTGGCCGACGTGGTCATCGACCGCTACGAGGAAGCCCTCCAGCAGCTGGTCCCCTGAACCCCCGGAGGTTCCGTGCTCGCCGAGACACTCGCCGCGCTCCGCCCCGCCGACCCCCGCGCGATCGCCGACGCGCGTGCCCACCAGGACCGGCTCACCAAGCCGCGCGGGTCCCTCGGCGCGCTGGAGGAGGTCGCCGTGCGGCTCGCCGGGGCGGCCGGGGTCAGCCCGCCGCCCATGCCGGAGCCCGCCGCGCTGGCCATCTTCGCCGCCGACCACGGCGTGCACGCCCGCGGCGTCACCCCGTGGCCGCAGGAGGTCACGGTGCAGATGGTGCACAACTTCCTGGCGGAAGGGGCGGTGGCCAACGCCTTCGCCGCCCAGATCGGGGCGTCGGTCACCGTGGTGGACGTCGGCATCGCCGCCGACCTGCCCGACGACGCCCGCCTGGTCAAGCGGAAGATCGCGTACGGCACCGCCGACCTGTCACGGGGCCCCGCGATGAGCGGCGAGGAGGCCGTACGCGCGCTGGAGGCGGGCATCGGAGTGGCCCGCGACCTGGTGGCGTCCGGCGCCCGGTGCCTGATCACGGGAGACATGGGCATCGCCAACACGACGGCCTCGGCGGCGCTGATCGCGGCCTTCACCGGCCGTGACCCCGCCGCGGTCACCGGCCTCGGCACCGGCGTCACGGAGGAGACCCACGCCCGCAAGATCGCCGTCGTCCGCGAGGCGCTCCAGGTCAACGGCATCCTCATGGAGGGCCGGCCGGATCCGCACGGGCTCAAGCTGCAGGAGGCGGCGCGGGTGCTGGCCGCCGTCGGCGGGTTCGAGCACGCCGCCATCGCCGGCTTCATCCTGGGCGGGGCCGCGGCGCGGGTGCCGGTGATCCTCGACGGCGTGATCGCCGGGGCCGCCGCGCTGGCCGCCGCCGCGCTCTCACCCGCCGCCGTCGACCACTGCGTCGCGGGCCACCGCTCCGCCGAGCCCGGTCACTCCGCCGCGCTGGAGCACCTCGGCCTGCGCCCTCTGGTGGACCTGGAGCTGCGGCTCGGCGAGGGCACCGGCGGGCTGCTGGCCCACCCGCTCGTCTGCGCCGCCGTCCGCGTCATGCACGAGGTCGCCACGTTCGACTCGGCCGGAGTCACCGAGAAGCACATGTGATGATGAAAGGGATAGGAACCACCAGATGAGGTGACCAGTGCCCAGATACGGACCGATGTACGGCCCGGACCTCACCTTCCTCGGCGTCGAACGCTGCGACGTCGACGACCCCGCGAGCTACGCGGACGCGGACGTCGTCATCATCGGCGCCCCCTTCGACGGCGGGACCTCCCACCGCCCCGGCGCCAGGTTCGGCCCGATGGCCCTGCGCCAGGCCTGCTACCTGCCGCAGGACGGCTCCAGGCCCAGCCTCGCGCTGCGCGTGGACGCCCTGCGCGACCTGCGGGTGCTCGACGCCGGCGACGTCGAGTGCTACTCGGGCGACGTGGAGGGCTCACTGGAGGCCATCGAGTCGGCGGTGCACCGGATCGCCGCCTCCGGCGCCGTCCCGGTGGTGCTCGGCGGCGACCACACGGTGGCGCTGCCGGACGCCCGCGGCACCGCCCGCGCGCACGCTCCCGGCCGCACCTCGATGATCCATTTCGACGCGCACGCCGACACCGGGAACATCTCCTTCGGCCACCTGTACGGGCACGGTCAGCCGATGCGCCGGCTGATCGAGTCCGGCGCGATCCGCGGTGACCGGTTCCTGCAGATCGGGCTGCGCGGTTACTGGCCGGAGCCGGAGACGCTGGAGTGGATGGCCCGGCAGGACATGCGCTCCTACGAGATGACCGAGATCGTCGCCCGCGGCCTGGAGGAGTGCCTCACGGAGGCGTTCCGCATCGCCCTGGACGAGTGCGACCAGATCTTCCTGTCCATCGACATCGACGTGTGCGACCCCGGCCACGCGCCCGGCACCGGCACCCCCGAACCGGGCGGGCTCACGGCCCGGCAACTGCTCGACGCGGTGCGGCGCATCTGCTATGAGCTGCCCGTCGCGGGCATGGAGATCGTCGAGGTCGCGCCCCCGTACGACCACGCCGACATCACGGCGCTCCTCGGCAACAGGGTCGTCCTGGAGGCGCTCTCGGCGATGGCCAGACGGCGCGCCGACGAAGCGGGCGGAGAGCGCTGGGATCCCCGCCGGCCTCTGCTCGACGGCCGTTGACCCCTGCGCAACAAATGACGCGTTGGGAGCCGGTAGGTTTATCCACCTAGCACACAACGTTCGCGAACGGGAGATTCACCCACCATGGGCCCCTACCTCCTCGGCCTGCGGCTTTCCGGTCGCCGGGTCCTCGTCGTGGGTGGCGGGAGAGTCGCCCAGCGGCGGGTGCCCGCGCTGCTCGACGCCGACGCGGAAGTGACCGTGGTCTCGCCGTCCGTCACCCCCGCTCTGGACGACCTCATCGCCGCGGGCCGGGTCACCTGGCACGCCCGGCACTACCAGGTGGGCGACTGCGACGGCGCCTGGCTCGTCCAGGCGTGCACCGACGACCGGCCGGTCAACACCGCGGTGGCCGCCGAGGCCGAGGCCAAGCGCATCTGGTGCGTGCGCGCCGACGACAAGGACGCCTCCGCCGCCTGGACCCCGGCCTCCGGCCGGGTCGACGAGATCAGCGTGGCCGTCACCGCGGGCGGCGACCCGCGCAGGGCGGCCGGCATCCGCGACGCCGTGGTGGGCGCGCTGCGCGACGGCACCGTCGACGCCCGGCGCAACCGCACCAAGCCGGTGGGGGTGGCGCTCGTCGGCGGCGGGCCCGGCGACCCCGGGCTGATCACCGTACGCGGCCGTCAGCTCCTCGCGCAGGCCGACGTGGTCGTCGCCGACCGGCTGGCGCCCCGCGCCCTGCTCGACGAGCTGGCCCCCGACGTCGAGCTGGTCGACGCCGCCAAGGTGCCCTACGGCCGGTCACTCTCCCAGGAGAAGATCAACGAGCTGCTGGTGGAGCGCGCCAGAGAGGGCAAGTTCGTGGTCCGGCTCAAGGGCGGCGACCCGTTCGTGTTCGGGCGCGGCGGCGAGGAGATGATCGCCTGCGCCCGGGCCGGCATCCCCGTGCTGGTCGTGCCCGGCATCACCAGCGCCGTCGCGGTGCCCGCCGCGGCCGGTGTCCCCGTCACGCACCGCGGGGTGAGCCAGGAGTTCCACGTCATTTCGGTGCATGTCGCGCCGGACGACCCCCGGTCCACCGTCGACTGGCCCGGCCTGGCGCGTTCCCGTGGCACCCTGGTGCTCATGATGGCCGTCGAGCGGCTGCCCGCGGTCGCCGAGGCCCTCATCCGAGACGGACGTCCACCGGAGACTCCCGTAATGGTGGTGCAGGACGGTACCCTTCCGACCCAGCGGGCGGTCACCGCTTCGCTTTCCACCGTGGCCGAACGCGTGTCCGCGGCTGGGATACGGCCACCGGCGATCATCGTCGTCGGCGATGTCGTCGAGGTCGGCCAGGAGGTCGAGATGGTTCGAGCGGAGCGCCTGCCTTGAACACCGCCATGGATGACGGGCGCGGAGAGCGGCCAGGGGAGCAGACCCTGAGCCTCCCCGCCATTACCGACGCGCCCCCGGGCCCCCCGGCGGACCTACCCGCCGAGCCCGAACGGGCTGCGGGCCGCCCGCCAGGCGCGAAGCCGGAACGCGAAGCCACCGGCCCTCCGGAGAGCTCCGCCGCCCGACCCGGGCGGGACTCTCCTGCCGGGAGGCGGGCCGGCGAGCGCTCCGAGCCGGAGTCTCCCGCCGGGAGGCGTGAGCCGGGTGTCGCCGAGCGCTCCGAGCCCGAGTTCGATGCCTTCGCGCCGTTTGCCTCCGGGGACTCGAAGCCGGGTCCCGAGGCGCCCGCTGAGCCGCAGTTCGACGCCTTCGGCCCGGTCGTCAGAGGCTCCGGGGCCGCGGCTGCCGAGCCGGAGCCCGCGACCGGGGAGGAGACGGACCAGGCTCCGGAGGAAACTCCTGCGGCCAAGCGCGAACCGGTAGCCGTCGAGGACTCCGAGCCGGGGGCGCCCGCCGAGTCCGACGCATCAGAGGCCGCCGAGCCCGGCCTTCCGGCCGAAGCACCCGGGGACGGCGCTGAACAGGAGGCCGTCGCCGACGAAGACGAGGCGGACTCCGTACCGGAGGAGCCCGAGGCGAAGTCCGTACCGGAGGACCTCGGGGACGAGGCGGACTCCGTACGGGAGAGTCCCGAGACCGAGGCGGAATCCGTGCCGGAGGAGCCCGGGGACGGGGCGGAATCCGTAGCGGAGGAGCCTGAGACCGAGGCGGATTCCGTACCTGACAAGCCTGAGGACGAGGCGGACTCCGTACCTGAGGGGCCCGAGGCGGAGGGCGTACGTGAGGAGGAGTTGCCGCCTGAGACCGTGAAGGCGATGGCGGCGGCGCTCGGGGCGCTGCGCGAGAGCGTGGCGTCGCTGCGGTTCGGGCTCGACCTGCCGGGCGCCGGCGAGGCGCGCAAGGCGAGCGGCGAGCTGCTCGCCCAGCTTGAGGACTACGTGCTGCCGAGGGTGCGGATGAACACCGCGCCCGCCCTGATCGTGGTCGCGGGCTCGACCGGCGCGGGCAAGTCCACGCTGGTCAACTCCCTCGCCGAGAAGAACGTTTCGCGCACCGGCGTGCGGCGGCCGACCACCGGCGTGCCCGTCCTGGTCTGCCATCCCGACGACCGCCAGTGGTTCGCCGAGGGCGAGCTGCTGGGCGGCCTGCGACGGTTCGACCAGGCCAGGCCCGAGGCGGGGCAGCGCGGCATCGTGATCAGCGCCACGGAGAAGCTGCCCCAGGGCGTGGCGCTGCTCGACACCCCCGACATCGACTCGGTCGTCGAGGAGCATCACGAGATCGCCCACCGCATGCTCGACGCCGCCGACCTGTGGATCTTCGTCACCACCGCCGCCCGCTACGCCGACGCCCCCGCCTGGAACCTGCTCCGCCTGGCCAAGGAGCGCGGCGCCAGGCTGGCCATCGTGCTCTCCCGCGTCCAGGACAGGGCCCGCGAGGTGGTGCTCAAGCACTTCGTCCGGATGCTCACCGAGTACGGCCTGGGCGAGATCGACCGGTTCGTCATCAGCGAGTCGAAGGTCGCCGACGGTCGGCTGCCCGACAGCGAGGTGACCGAGCTGCGGCTGTGGCTCGCCGAGCTGTCCGTCGACGGGGCCCGCCGCGCCCAGGCGGTCAGGGAGACGCTCAACGGCGTGCTCGACAGCTTCCGCACCCGCGTGCCGGCGCTGGCCAAGCACCTGGAGGCGCAGGTCGCCTTCCGCGGCGAGCTGCGCGGCGACGTGGAGGCCGCCTACCTCGGCGCCCTCACGGACCTCGACAAGGCGTTCAGGAGCGGTGCGCTGATCCACGGCGAGGTGCTCGCCCGCTGGCAGGACTTCGCCGGCTCCGGCGACCTGATGCGCTCGCTCCAGCTGCGCAAGCGCGCCAGGAGCGGCAGGCAGACGCCCGAGCGGATCATCGCGTTCAGGGCGGCGCTGCGGGCCGGCCTGGAGTCCGTGATCGTGGCCGCCGCCACCCGCGCGGCTGAGGAGGTGACCGCCCGCTGGCGGCACCGCGCCGAGGTCGGGGCGGCGCTCGCCGACGGCCTGGAGCGGCCCTCCGACGACCTCGTACGGCACGCCGGCCGGGCTGTCGCGGCCTGGCAGGAACACGTCACCGAGCTGGTCCGCACCGAGGGCGTGGCCAAGCGGACGGTGTCGAAGCTGGTGTCGTTCGACGCCGACTCGCTGTCGCTGATCTTCATGGTCGCCATGTTCAGCGGCGGCCAGGTCGAGGGGGTGCCGCACCGGCTGGTCAAGGCGCTGCTGGGCGCCGAGTCGCTGCGCGGCATCGGCGCCAAGGCGCTGAGCGACCTGCGGGCCAGGATCAGCATGCTGTTCGACGAGGAGTCCATGCGATACGTGCAAGCGCTCGACTCGGCCGGCATCCCCGACGAGTCCGCCGCGACGCGGCTCTACCAGGCCACGTACAACCTTGAGGTCGCACGATGACCACCGTCACCACGCCCAGGCCGGGGCTCTCGTCCCGGCTGTCCGCGCTGTCCAAGGTCGTGGAGCTCGGCCCCGGACGGCTCGACCCCAAGCTGATGTCGGAGGCCGAGTCGCTGCTGCTGCGCGCCGGTGACCGGCTCAAGCTGTCGTCGGAGCACACCGTGGTCGCCCTCGCGGGCGGCACGGGCAGCGGCAAGTCGTCGCTGTTCAACGCCGTCTCGGGGCTGGAGCTGTCGCCGACCGGCGTGCGGCGGCCCACCACCGCCCGCACCCACGCCTGCGTGTGGGGGCTCGAAGGCGCGGCGCCGCTGCTCGACTGGCTGCAGATCCAGTGGCGCCACCGGTTCGCCCGGGCCAGCGCGCTGGACAAGGGCGAGAGCCAGCTGCACGGGCTCATCCTGCTCGACCTGCCCGACCACGACTCGATCAGGGCGCTCAACGACAACGAGGCCGACCGGCTCATCGGGCTGGCCGACCTGGTGGTGTGGGTGCTCGACCCGCAGAAGTACGCCGACGCCTCCACCCACCGCCGCTACGTCACCGAGCTGGCGGGGCACGAGGCGGTGACCGTGTTCGCGCTCAACCAGGCCGACCGGCTCTCCACCGAGGAGCTGGCCGAGCTGGTCATCGACCTCAACGACCTGCTCCGCCGCGAAGGCGTCGAGCACCCGACGGTCGTGCCGACCTCGGCCGTCACCGGCCGCGGCGTCGAGAGCCTCAAGAGCGTCGTCGCGGCGGCCGTCTCCCGCCGCCGGGCCGCGATCCAGAGGCTGGAGGCCGACCTCCGCAAGCTGGAGCAGCGGATGACGGCCGCCATGCCGGTCGGGGAGGCGCTGGCCATCCCCGCCGCGGTGGACGAGGCCCGCAAGATGGGCCTGGTGGACGCGCTCTGCGACGCCGTCGGCGTGCCGGCCGTGGGCGAGGCCATGGAGAACATCTACGTCGAGCGCTCCAACCGGTGGGTGGGCTGGCCGTTCCCGCGCTGGGCCGACCGGTTCCGCCCCGACCCGATCAAGAGCCTCCGCCTGGAGGACGTCAGCGACGAGATCAAGGGCATCGCGGCCGGCACCGTGACCGCGCAGGCGGCCGAGGTCACCAACGCCGTCCAGGCGCTGGCCGAAGGGCTGTCGGGCACCATGCACCCGGTGTGGCGGTCGTCGCTCCACCACGCGGCCCGCTCCCGGCTGGGCAAGGTGCCGTCGGCGCTCACCGAGGACCTCACCCAGGTCGCGCCCCAGCTCGACCGGGTGCCCGCCTGGTGGCGGCTGCTCAAGGCATGGCAGTACGCCCTGGTGGCGGCGTTCGGGTGCGGCGTGCTCTGGCTCCTGCTGGGGCTGCTCATACCGGGCGCGCTGCCGCCGGCGCTGGAGCTGATGGGCGACACCGCGGCGCTGCCGTGGGCGGCGCTGATGACGGTGTCGGTGCTCGGGCTGGGAGCCCTGTCGGGCATCGCCTCGCGCAACTTCGTCGAGCTGGGCGCCTCGCGCGAGCGGGAGCGGCTGGAGCGGGAGATGCGGCGGCGGGTGGCGGCGATCGCGGAGAAGATGGTGGTGGAGCCGGTGGAGCGCGAACTCGCCCGCCACCACGCCTTCTACACCGCGATGCGCGGCCTGTCGAGCTGACCTTCCACAGCCTCCGCGCCCGCCGGGCGGTCATCCCCAGAACGCGGCTCGGAGGCTTGGCGGGCGGGCGCTCGTCGGCACCGTAGTCCCAGGTCGCGGGCGTCCGGCCCGCCACAGGGGAGGCAACGGATGAACGACATCTACGTCACGCTCACCGGCAACGTCGCGGCGGAGCCGCGTCAATACACCTTCGACGACGGGTCCAAGGTCACCTCGCTCCGGGTGCTGACCGCCCATCGCTACTTCGACAGGAAGTCGGGCCAGTGGGCCGACGGCGAGAAGGTCTGCTTCGCCGTGCGCTGCTGGCGCGCGCTGGGCGACAACGTCGCCCAGTCCGTACGGGTCGGGCAGCCGGTGGTGGTGTCGGGCAAGCTCCGCATCCGCGAGTTCGGCCCGGAGGGCGACCGGCGTTTCATGCCCGAGGTCGAGGCCTCGGCCGTGGGCCACGACCTGCGCTGGGGCACCGGCACCTTCGTCAAGCCCGAGCGGGCGGGCGGCGGCCCGGTGAGCAGGGAGATGCGCGACCGCCTCGACGAGGAGACCCAGGACTGGGCGATGGGCGCCGCCCGCAAGGGGCCCGGCATGGTGGTCAGGGAGATCCCGGCGGACGAGGCCGCGGTGCGCATCATCGGCGCCGACGACAACGAGAAGGAGTCCGAAGACGCCGAGTGGCCACAGGAGGAGCGAGCCGCAGCCTGATGCCCCGTCCATGGCGGGGCGCCGACCCCGGCGTCCCGCCAGGTGGTCCGGTGCTGGCGGTGGCGCGCCGACCGTGGTGTCCGGTCGGGTGGTCCGGTGCTGGCGGTGGCGCGCCGATCCTGGTGTCCGGTCGGGTGATCCGGTGCTGGCGG
>NZ_JAHKRN010000030.1:9734-107659 GCF_019396385.1 Nonomuraea harbinensis
TGCTGGCGGTGGCGCGCCGATCCTGGTGTCCGGTCGGGTGGTCCGGTGCTGGCGGTGGCGCGCCGATCCTGGTGTCCGGTCGGGTGGTCCGGTGCTGGCGGTGGCGCGCCGATCCTGGTGTCCGGTCGGGTGGTCCGGTGCTGGCGGTGGCGCGCCGATCCTGGTGTCCGGTCGGGTGATCCGGCGCTGGAAGTGGCGCGCCGGCCCCGGCGTCCCGCCAGGAGGGCCCGCGCCGGAAACGGCGCGCCGATGTCGCGTAGCCGGTGGCGGGCGTCCGGCCGGGATCTCCCCGGTTCTCCGCAGGCTCTCCGGGGTGACGGCGGGATGAGCGGGCCGCAGGCACGCCTCACGGCGTTCAGCCCCGGGGTTTCCCGAAGAGGTCGATGAGATGACCTCGGCGTTGGCGAGAGGTCGCGCGGGTGATGCTGGAACACGAGGGATGCGGGAAGACGAACCGGGCCCCGGGAAGGTGGGGGGGAGGGGGCATCGGTGGCGCGCTGAGTGGTGAGCGCCGGGGCCGATGGGTCGCCCGCGTGGAGGGCAAGGGCGGTCGTCAAGTCCAGATGACGCCCCGCATCATGATGTGCTCCCTTCGCAGTGGCTTGTTCGCGGAAGCGAACCGTGTCCACATCTAGCCAACCACATAACCTCTGCGGTTTCTCTGGCAAAGCTATCGTTTCCCATCGCGCACCGCACACTCCGCAACTATTGTGTTACACATCGTTAGTGGGAGGGGAGACCGCATGGCGGCGGCCAGTCACACCTCGATAAAGCGACGTGACGGTCTGTCCGCATTGGTCTCCCGATGGCCATTTCTCGGCCAACGCCGAGCCTTGGTCGCCTACATCAGCGTGATCGTCGTCGCCGACCTGGCCGCGATCGCCGCCACGGCTCTCACCACCCCCTTCCACTGGCGCAGCCTGATGGTCTTCGCGGCGCTGATGGGCTGTGGCGCGGTCTGCATCGAGGCCACCAGACGGCTCGGCATGCCGGCAGGGGTGTCGCGTGACCTGCTGTCGGCCTGGTGGCTGCCCGTCGCGCTGCTGCTGCCGCCGGTGTACGCGCTGCTCGCGCCGATCGTGCTGCAGACGCTGCTGCAGTTGCGGGTCCGGGCGGCGGTGCTGCACCGGCGGGTGTTCAGCGCGGCCGCGATCGGCCTGGCCGGGTGCGCGGCGTCCCTGCTGTTCCACGGGCTGGCCCCGGAAGCCTGGCCGCTCTCGGGGAGCGACAGCGCCACCATCATGCTGGCGATCCTGGCCGCCGTGGTGTTCGCGCTCATCAACACCGCCCTGATCGCGATCGCCGCCCACACCGCCAACCCCGACCTCGGCTGGCGTGCGGTGCTCTGGGACCGGGAGAGCTTCACGCTGGACGTGGTGGAGCTGTGCCTCGGCGTCACGGTGACCGTCGGGTGCGGCCTGCACCCCATCCTGCTGCTGCTCGCCCTCCCCCCGGTCGTGCTGCTCCAGCGCAGCCTCCTGCACGCCCAGCTGCAGGCGGCGGCCCGCACCGACGCGAAGACCGGCCTGCTCAACGCCGCCGCCTGGCAGCGGGAGGCCGACACCGAGATCGTCCGCGCGCGCCGTACGGGAGAGACGCTCGCGCTCCTGATCATCGACATCGACCACTTCAAACGGGTCAACGACGCCCACGGGCATCTGGCCGGAGACCTGGTGCTGGTCAACGTGGCGGACGTGCTCCGGGGCCAGTTGCGCGACTACGACCTGGTGGGGCGCTTCGGCGGCGAGGAGTTCGTCGTGCTGCTGCCGGGGGCCGACCTGCACGAGGCCCGCCGGGTCGCCGAGCGCCTGCGTGCCCGGATCGGCCGCATGTCCGTCCCCGCCGACGAGGCGGTCATCTCGGTCACGGTCTCGGCGGGCGTCGCCCTGATGTCCGAGCACGGCGACGACCTCATCGAGCTCCTGGCGGCCGCCGACCTGGCCCTCTACCGGGCCAAGGAGCTGGGCAGAAACCGCGTCTGCGTCCCCGCCGTCCCGCCCCGTCTCCAGGGCGACCCGGCCGGCTGACCTCGCGGCCCCCCGGCAGGCCCGGCCAGGAAGGCCCTTCGCCGTCGCGTTCGGAAGCTCGGGCGGGAGCCCCTAAGCTAGATACCATGCCGGAGTACATCTATACGCTTCAGCGCGTGCGCAAGGCGCATGGCGACAAGGTTGTCCTTGACGACGTCACCCTGTCGTTCCTGCCAGGGGCCAAGATCGGTGTCCTGGGGCCCAACGGCACGGGCAAGTCGACGCTGCTCCGGATGATGGCCGGTCTGGAGCAGCCGTCCAACGGCGAGGCGCGGCTGATGCCGGGCTTCACCGTGGGCATGCTCCAGCAGGAGCCGCCTCTCAACGAGGAGAAGACCGTGCTCGGCAACGTCCAGGAGGGCGTCGCCGAGACGATGCGGATGCTCGAGCGCTACAACGAGATCGCCGAGCAGATGGCCACCGACTACAGCGACGAGCTGCTCGACGAGATGGGCAAGCTGCAGGAGCAGCTTGAGCATCGCAACGCCTGGGATCTCGACAGCCAGCTGGAGCAGGCGATGGACGCTCTGCGCTGCCCGCCGCCCGACGCCGACGTGACGACGCTGTCCGGTGGCGAGCGCCGCCGCGTGGCCCTCTGCAAGCTGCTGCTGGAGGCGCCCGACCTGCTGCTGCTCGACGAGCCGACCAACCACCTCGACGCCGAGAGCGTCCAGTGGCTGGAGCAGCACCTGGAGAAGTACGCCGGCACCGTCCTGGCCGTCACCCACGACCGCTACTTCCTCGACAACGTCGCGACCTGGATCCTCGAGCTCGACCGCGGCCGTGCCTACGCCTACGAGGGCAACTACTCGACCTACCTCGAGGCCAAGGCGGCCCGGCTCAGGGTCGAGGGCCAGAAGGACGTCAAGCGCAAGAAGCGCCTCGAAGACGAGCTGGAGTGGGTCCGGTCCAACCCGAAGGCCCGCCAGACCAAGAGCAAGGCCCGGCTGCAGCGCTACGAGGAGATGGCGGCCGAGGCCGACAAGCACCGCAAGCTCGACTTCGACGAGATCCAGATCCCGCCGGGCCCGCGCCTCGGCACCACGGTCATCAGGGCGGAGGATCTCACCAAGGGCTTCGACGACCGCCTGCTGATGGAGAAGCTCACCTTCGACCTGCCGCGTAACGGCATCGTCGGCATCATCGGCCCCAACGGCGTCGGCAAGACCACGCTCTTCCGCATGATCACGGGTGACGAGCAGCCCGACGGCGGCGCCATCACCGTCGGCGACACCGTCAAGATCTCGTACGCCGACCAGAGCCGGGGAGGCATCGACCCCAACAAGAACGTGTGGGAGGTCGTCTCCGACGGGCTCGACCACATCAAGGTCGGCAACGTCGAGATGCCGTCGCGCGCCTACATCGCCGCGTTCGGGTTCAGGGGGCCCGACCAGCAGAAGAAGGCGGGTGTGCTGTCCGGCGGCGAGCGCAACCGGCTCAACCTGGCGCTGACCCTCAAGCAGGGCGGCAACGTGCTGCTGCTCGACGAGCCCACCAACGACCTCGACACCGAGACGCTGTCCTCGCTGGAGAACGCGCTGCTGGAATTCCCGGGCTGCGCCGTCATCACCTCCCACGACCGGTGGTTCCTCGACCGGATCGCCACGCACATCCTGGCGTGGGAGGAAGGGTCCAACTGGTTCTGGTTCGAGGGCAACTTCGCCGACTACGAGAAGAACAAGATCGATCGGCTGGGCGCCGACGCGGCCCGCCCGCACCGGGTGACCTACCGCAAGCTGCACCGCGACTGATCGCGTGGTTCCACCCCGGATCCCGCACGGAGACCGTCTCCGTGCGGGATCTCGCGTTTCCGGGGTGTACGAGGGATGTCTAGAATCAGATTCTAGATTCGCTGAGGGGAAGGAGTCCGGGTGGAGCTCGAACTGGACGGCGTCGAGGTGGCCTTCGACCACACGGCCGTGGCCGCGCCGCGCATCAGGGACCTGCTGCCGATCTACCGCGACCTGCTCGGTGGGCGGCACCTCGGGGGCGGGGGCGACAACCGGCAGGCCGGATACCGGACCCTGCAGCTCACCTACACCAACGGGAGCAAGGTCGAACTGATGGAGCCGCTGCCCGGTTCGACGTTCTTCGACAGCTTCTTCGAGCTGACCCGGGGCAGGGGCGGCGTGCACCATCTCAACTTCCACGTGAGCGACATCGACGCGGCCGTGGCCGAGCTGAGGGGGAAGGGCTACCGCCTGCACGGGCTGAACCTGTCGGATCCCCGCTGGCGGGAGGTGTTCCTGCACCCGAAGGAGGCGCACGGGGTGCTGATCCAGCTCGCCCAGGTGGGTCCGCGCCCGGACGGGCCGAGGGCGACGCTGGAGGAGGTGCTGGCGGGCGAGGGCAGGAACGGGAACGGGATCCCGAGCCCTTGAGCAAACGCAGAAGAAAAATCTAGAGTGGGGTTCTAAAACCGAGAGGCGGGAGCCCCATGAAGCCCGTACCACGCCCCACTCCCGACACCCAGCCCTTCTGGGACGGGACGGCGGCCGGAGAGCTCAGGATCCAGCGCTGCCTGGCCTGCGAGCGTCACTACTTCTATCCCCGGCCGAGCTGCCCCCGCTGCGGCTCCGGCTCCGTCGAGTGGGTGCGGGCCAGCGGCAGGGCCACGCTCTACTCGTACGTGATCAACCACCGGCCGGCGCCCGGGTTCGAGGGGCCGTACGCGATCGCGGTGGTGGAGCTGGAGGAGGGGGTGCGGATGATGACGAACCTGGTCGGCGTCGAGCCCGCGCCCGAGAACCTGGAGCTCGACATGCCGCTGCGGGTGACGTTCGAGGAACGTGGCGAGGTGCACGTGCCCCTCTTCAAGCCCGCGGGCGGTGGCCGGTGAACCCGGTGATCGCGGGCGCCGCCGAGACCGACGAGGTCGGCAGGCTGCCCGGCCACTCGACGATGGAGCTCCACCTGGAGGCCGCGCGCAACGCGCTGGCCGACGCGGGCATGACCAAGGACGACATCGACGGCATCGCCACCGTCGGCACCCCCGGCCCCATCCAGGTCGCCCACGCGCTGGGCATCACCCCGTCCTGGCTCGACGGCACCGGGGTCGGCGGTTCGTCGTTCCTGTTCCACGTGCGCCACGCGGCCGCCGCCATCCGGGCGGGGCTCTGCCGTACGGTGCTGATCACGCATGGCGAGTCGGGCCGGTCCCGGATCGGGGCGCCGCGGTTCTCGACGGCGCCCGACTCGCTGATGGGCCAGTTCGAGATGCCGTACGGGGTGATGGGCCCGACGACCACGTTCACCCTGACGGCGCTGCGCTACATGAAGGAGTTCGGCCTCACCCACGAGCAGCTCGCCGAGGTCGCGGTGGCGCAGCGGCGCTGGGCGCACCTGAACCCGCGGGCGATGCACCGCGACCTGATCACGGTGGACGACGTGCTGGCCTCGCGCATCGTCGCCTACCCGTTCCACCTGCTGGAGTGCTGCCTGGTGACCGACGGCGGCGGCGCGCTGGTCGTCACCAGCGAGGACCTGGCCCGGCGGGACGACCCGGTCTACCTGCTGGGCTCGGGCGAGGCGATGGACTCGCCGATGATCTCGCAGATGGAGGACTTCACCACGGCCAAGGGGTTCCGCCTGTCGGGGGAGGCCGCGTTCGCCGAGGCGGGCATCTCGCACGACGACGTGGACCACCTGATGGTGTACGACGCCTTCGCGCACGTGCCGATCTACGGGCTGGAGGACCTGGGGTTCGTCAAGCGGGGCGAGGCCGGCGCGTTCATCGCCGAGGGCCACACCTCACCCGGCGGCCGGCTGCCCCTGAACACGAACGGCGGCGGCCTGTCGTACACGCATACCGGGATGTACGGGATGTTCGCCATCCAGGAGGCGGTGCGGCAGCTGCGCGGTGAGGCGGCCGCGCAGGTGCCGGGGGTGGAGGTGAGCGTCGTCCTGGGGAACGGCGGCATGTTCGCCTCGGCCGCCACGCTGGTGCTGTCGAACCGGCTGCCGTGAGGCTCAGGAAGCGGTGGTCCGCCGCCGCTTCCTGAGCCGGGGTCATTCCCCGATCGTGCCGAGCCGGGCGTGGCCCTTGATCAGGTTGCGCGCGATCGTGCGGCGCTGGATCTCGTCGGTGCCCTCGAAGATCCGCAGCAGCCGCAGCTCGCGGTACCACCGCTCGATCGGCAGCTCCTTGGTGTAGCCCATGCCGCCGTGGATCTGCAGCACCCGGTCGACCACCTGGTTCGCCATGACCGCGCCGTTGAGCTTGGCGATCGAGGAGGCGTGCCGGGCGTCCATGCCCTGCTGGACGCGCCAGGCCGCGTAGAGCGTCAGCCACTTGGCCGCCTCGATCTCCACCTGCGAGTCGGCGATCATCCACTGGATCGCCTGGTATCCGGCGATCGCCTGGCCCATGGACTTGCGGATCTTCGCGTACTCGACGGCCATGCCCAGCATCCGCTCGGCCGAGCCGATGGCCCTGGCCGGGATCATGTAACGGCCCTGGCCGATCCACTGCATGGCCAGCTCGAAGCCCTTGCCCAGCTCGCCCAGGATGTTCTCCTCCGGCACCCGGACGTCCTGGAACACCAGCGACGCGGGCCCCCACTCGCCCATCGTGGGGATCGGCTCGGACGTCCAGCCCATGTCGCGGTCGACGAGGAAGCAGGTGACCCCGTACGGCTCGGCGACGGCGAACACCATGACGAAGTCGGCCTCGCTGCCGCCGGTGATGAACGTCTTCTCGCCGTTGATGACCCACTCGGCGCCGTCGCGTACGGCCCTGGCGCTGATGTTGCGGGCGTCGGAGCCCGCGCCCGGCTCGGTGATGGCGAAGCAGGAGCGGCGCTCGCCCTCGATGGTGGGGATCAGGTAGCGGCGCTTCTGCTCGTCGGTGCCGGCGTACAGGATGTTGTCGGCGCTGCCGCCGAAGGTGAACGGCACGAACGTGCGGCCCACCTCCATGGCGATGATCGCCGACATGATGGGGCCGAGCGCGGCGCCGCCGTACTCCTCGGGGGTGTTGATGCCCCACAGGCCGGTCTTGCGCGCCTTGTCCCGCAGCTCCTGGTTGACGCCGGGGTCGAGCGCGGGGCGGCCGGCGCGCTCGTTGCGCAGCACGTCCGGCTCCAGCGGCATGATCTCCTTCTCCACGAAGGCCCGGACGGTGTCCCTGATCTGCCGTTCCTCGGTGCTGAGCGAGAAGTCCACGGCCGCCTCACTTTCTGGAACAAACCTCTAGGAAAAGGTTCGGCTCTCGTGCGGCAGGCTGTCAAGAATATGATTCTAGAATTTCTCGCCTCTAAGATGTTCGCATGGCACGCAAGACCTCGTGGGAATGGAGCCGTACGGCGCAGACCCGCAAGAGCATGCTCCAGGCGGCGCGGGAGGTGTTCGGCGAGCACGGCTTCGCCGAGGCCGGAGTCTCCGAGGTCGTCGCCCGCGCCGGCTCCAGCGTCGGCAGCCTCTACCACCACTTCGGCGGCAAGACCGAGTTGTTCCTCGCCCTCTACGAGGACCATCAGGCGGCCCACGAGCAGGCCGCGGGCGCCAGCGTGGCGCGGGCCAAGCAGGAGGGCGTCACCGACCCGGTCGAGCTGCTCATCGCCGGCGCCCGCGCCTACCTCGACGGCGCGTGGGAGCGGCGCGACCTGGTCCGGCTGTTCATCGACGGCGACGGGCCGCCCGGCTTCGAGCTGATCCGCCGCACGCGCAACCGCGAGTGGGTACGGCAGAACGCCGTGCTGCTCGGCTCCGGCGGCGACCCGCTCGACCGGTTCACCGTGACGGTGCTGACCAGCATCATCGGCGAGGCCGCCCGGGAGGTGGCCACCAGCGACTCCGAGGAGGACGCGCGCGAGGTGGCCGAGGCGGCGATGACGCTGATCCGCCGCCTCGACCCGCTCAGGATCCGCTAGCCTCCCGGCCGGGGATCTTCCCGTTGGTCAGCGCGTTCGGCGCGGCCTTGTCCACCAGCGCCGGGATCACCGCGCCCAGCTCCGCCGGGTCCCAGCGGGAGCCCTTGTCCACCTCCGGGCCCGCGTGCCAGCCCTCGGCCACGCTGATCCGCCCGGCCCGCACGTTGAACACCCGGCCGGTGACGCCGCGCGACTCGGCGCTGCCCAGCCAGACCACGAGCGGCGCCACGTCGTCGGGGTCCGCGTCGGCGTCGCCCGGGATGATCCCGTCGGTCATCCGGGTCAGCGCGGTCGGCGCGATGGCGTTGACCGTGACGCCGTAGCGCTCCAGCTCCCTGGCGGCGATCACGGTCAGGCCCGCGATGCCCGCCTTGGCCGCGCCGTAGTTGCCCTGGCCGGGGTTGCCGTAGATGCCGGAGGACGAGGTGGTGTTGATGATCCGGGCGTCGACGGGCCGACCGGCCTTGGCCTGCTCGCGCCAGTAGGCGGCGGCGTGGCGCAGCGGGGCGAACGTGCCGCCCAGGTGCACCCGGACCACCGCGTCCCACTCCTCGGCGCTCATGTTGAACAGCATCCGGTCGCGCAGGATCCCGGCGTTGTTGACCAGCACGTGCAGGTCGCCGAAGCGCTCGACGGCGGCCTCGACCAGCCGCCTGGCGCCGTCGAAGTCGGCGACGTCCTCGCCGTTGACGATCGCCTCCCCGCCCATGGCCTCGATCTCCGCGACGACCTCCGCCGCCGCCCCGGACGAGCCGGTGCCGTCCACCTCGGCGCCCAGGTCGTTCACCACCACCTTGGCGCCCTGCCGGGCGAACTCCAGCGCGTGCCCCCGGCCGATGCCCCTGGCCGCGCCCGTGACGATCACCACGCGGCCCTCGGCGATCCCGCTCATCTCGACACCTCGATCCCTCGGCTGACTGATGCGAACAAAATTCTAGTAAGCAAATCTAGAAATGGTAGGCCCTGTCGGGGTCTTGACGGCGAACCGGTACCGTTGCCTCGTGGTTGAACACTCCCTGGCGCAACGGCACGTCTTCCTCCGAATGGTGCGATTCGCGGACATCGACTCGCAAGGACATGTGAACAACGTCCGCTTCTTCGACTACCTTGAGGACGCCCGCTGGGGAATGCTCCACGTCGACCCGTACAAGGCGGGCGAACCCCCCTTCAAGGGCCTGGTCGTGACCCGCCACGAGATCGACTACCTGCGGCCCCTCGGCCTCCGCGCGGAGCCGGTCCGGGTCGAGTCGTGGGTGACCGAGATCAGCCCGGTGCGCTTCACGCTGAAGTACGAGATCCTCGACGACGACGAGCTGTACGTCACGGCCACCTCCAAACTGGTGGCCTACGACGCCGAACGGGCGGCACCGCGCCGGCTCACCGAGGACGAGATGGCGTACCTCAAACGCTTCGCGTGAGCGCCCCGCACCGACGGCGCTGGCTCATGCTGGCCCTCGGGGTCAACGCGCACGCCGGCGTCACCCTCGGCCTGGCCGGACTGCCCCTGGTCATCCCCGACATCCAGCGTCACTTCGGCGTCTCCCTGCCGGTGGCCGGGATCATCGCCAACGCGCCCGGCATCGGCATCCTGCTCGCCCTGGTCGCCTGGGGCGCGCTGGCCGACCGGTACGGCGAGCGGCTGATCCTCGGCCTGGGCGTCGGCGGTGCCGCCCTCCTCTTGGCCGCAGCCTCCTTCGCGGGGAACGCCTGGGCGGTGGTCGCGCTGCTCGCCGGGGCCGGGGCGGCGGGCTGCGCCGCGATGGTGGGCGGCGGACGCATCGTGCTGCGCTGGTTCGAGCCGCCCGAGCGCGGCGTGGCCATGGGAGTGCGGCAGGTCTCGTACACGCTCGGCATGGCCGTGGCCGGGTTCACGCTGCCGCCCGTGGCGCGGGCGTACGGCATCTCCGGCGTCATGCTGGTCTGCGCGGGCGTGAGCCTGCTGGCCGCCGTGCTGGCGGGCGTGTTCCTGGCCGAACCGCCGCACGCCGTCGCCGGGGCCGCCAGGAAGCCCGCCGGGTCCCCGTACCGGCAGCCCGCGCTCTGGCGCGTGCACGCCACGAGCGGGCTGCACGTGGTGCCGCAGGTCGTCGTCGGCACGTATGGGGTCGCCTGCCTGGTCGAGGTGTACGGGTGGGACGGCGTGGCGGCCGGGCAGCTGTTCGCGGGGGCGGCCGTCGCCGGGGCCGCCACGCGGGTCGCGGCGGGCCGCTGGTCCGACGTGACCGGGCTGCGGATGGCGCCGCTGCGCCTGCTCACCCTCACCGCGCTCGCCGCCCTCGCCCTGCTGGTGCTCGGCACGTACGCGGGATCTCGGCTGGGCGTGGCCATGCTGGCGCTGGCCGCGGTGATCACCGTGGCCGGGAACGGGCTGGCCTACCTCGCCGCCGGCGAGCTGGCCGGGCCCGCGGCGGCCGGCCGGGTGCTCGGCGTCCACAACACGGTGCAGAACACGGTGGCGCTGGCAGTCACCCCCCTCGCCGGACTGCTGATCACCCAGTCGGGCTACTGGGCGGCCTTCGCCGCGGGTCTGGCGTGCGCGCTGGTCTCGCTACCGGTCATCCCGGTCCGCGACGAGCGCGCCACCCGGGCTAGCTGACGGCGCGCCGGAGCCAGACGGCCGTGTCGGGCGGCAGGCTGCCGCCGACCGGGCCGCTGGACAGCAGCACGCTCTCGTGCGGCGGCAGCGGCGCCGGCTCGGTGCCGCAGTTGATCGCGCACACCAGCGGCCCGCGCGCGAACACGAGCACGTCCTCGGACGACTCCAGCCATTCCAGCCCGTACGGTACGGTCCGGGCCAGCTCCCGCCGGCAGGCCAGGGCGCGCCGGTAGAACTCCAGCATCGAATCGGGATCGCCGGTCTGCCGGGCCACGCTCAGCTCGGCGAACTCGTCGGGCTGCGGCAGCCACGGCTTCACCCCCTCGGGCGAGAACCCGTACGAGTCGCCCCGAGCGGACCACGGGATCGGCACGCGGCAGCCGTCGCGGCCCGGCAGCTCGCCCTTCGAGCGCTTGAAGACCGGGTCCTGCCGCGCCTCCGGAGGAAGATTCTCTACCTCAGGGAGTCCGAGTTCCTCCCCTTGGTAGAGATATGCCGACCCGGGGAGGGCAAGTGTCGCCAGGAGAGCGGCCCGCGCCCGCGCCATGCCGGTGCCGGGGTCGGCCGTGCCGTAACGGGTGCGGTGGCGTACCACGTCGTGGTTGGACAGCACCCAGGTGGCGAACGGGACCGTCGCCACCGTGTCGTCGATCACCTTCCTGAACGCGGTCGCCGACCAGGGCGCCTGCAGCCAGGCGAAGTTGAAGCTCTGGTGGAGCTCGTCCGGGCGCACGTACAGCGCCAGGTCCTCCAGCGTGTCGGTCCACACCTCGCCCACCGCCATCCGCTCGTCCGGGTAGGTGTCGAGCAGCGCCCGCCAGTCGCGGTAGACGTCGTGGACCTCCGGCTGACCCCAGACCGGGGACCTGGACATGAACGACTGGTCGCGCACGTCCGGCAGGTCCTCCGCCTTGAACAGCCCCATCGCCACGTCGATGCGGAACCCGTCGACGCCCTTGTCCAGC
The DNA here is from genome assembly GCF_019396385.1 of Nonomuraea harbinensis. Classification (GTDB taxonomy): domain Bacteria; phylum Actinomycetota; class Actinomycetes; order Streptosporangiales; family Streptosporangiaceae; genus Nonomuraea; species Nonomuraea ferruginea. The sequence continues at coordinate 21,193 of NZ_JAHKRN010000030.1, forward strand.
CAGAACCGCAGGATGTCCAGGAACTCCTCCCGGACCTCGGGGTTGCGCCAGTTGAAGTCCGGCTGCTCGGGCGCGAACAGGTGGAGGTACCACGACCCGTCGTCCACCTGGGTCCAGGCAGGGCCGCTGAAGGTGGACTGCCAGTTGTTGGGCCGGTCGCGGAAGATGTAACGGTCGCGGCCCTCGCCCCGCAGCGCGGCCTGGAACCAGGGATGCTCGGAGGAGCTGTGGTTGGGCACGACGTCCACCAGCACCCGCAGGCCGAGCGCGTGCGCGTCGGCCACCAGCGCGTCGAAGTCGGCCAGCGTGCCGAACAGCGGGTCGACACCGCGGTAGTCGGCCACGTCGTAGCCGCCGTCGGCCATGGGGGAGGGGTAGAAGGGGGTCAGCCAGACGGCGTCGACCCCCAGGTCTCTCAGGTAGGGCAGGCGTTCACGTATCCCCGCGAGATCGCCGACGCCGTCTCCGGAGGCGTCGGCGAAGCTGCGGACGTAGATCTCATAGACGACGGCATCACGCCACCAGGGGATGTCCATGTGGCGTGTCATGCCCGCTACGTCGGAGAGTTCACCAGGCTGTGGGCGGCGTTGACCAGATAGGTCCAGAGCCGGCTCTCCTGCTCCTCGGTCAGGCCGAGGTCGTCGACGGCGTCACGCATGTGCTTGAGCCAGGCGTCGCGCTCCTGCTGGCCGATCACGAACGGCACGTGGCGCATCCGCAGCCGCGGGTGCCCGCGCTGCTGGCTGTAGGTGCCGGGGCCGCCCCAGTATTGGACGAGGAACATGCGCAGCCGCTCCTCCGCGCCGGCGAGGTCGGCCTCGGGATACATCGGGCGCAGCAGGGGATCTTCCGCCACCCCTTCGTAGAAACGGCGCACGAGCCGCCGGAACGTCTCCTCGCCCCCGACGGCCTCGTAGAAGGAGGTTTCAGTCACGACCCCAGCCTATGCTCAGCCGACCATCGCAATGTCCGCCGCGTCGAGCGCCGCCTTGACCCGCAGCCGCAGCTCCCGCGCCACCTCTTCCTGCCTGGCCGGCAGCGTCTTGGCCGACAGGCGGAAGACCATGCTGCTGTCGGAGAGCTGCTCCACGCCGAACACCTGCGGGGGCTCCACGACGGCCGCCTCGCGCAGCTCGGCGTCGGCCCACATCTCCTCGGCGACGTTCTCCAGCACCACCCGCACGGTGGTGATGTCGCTGTCGTAGGGGACCGGCACGTCCACGTAGGCGCGCGACCAGCCCTGCGACTCGTTGCCGACGCGGGTGATGGTGCCGTTGCGCACGTACCACACCCGGCCGTCCTCGTCGCGCAGCCGGGTGACGCGCAGGGTGACCGCCTCGACGGTGCCGATGGCGGCGCCCGCGTCGATCACGTCACCCACCCCGTACTGGTCCTCCAGCAGCATGAACATGCCCGCGATGAAGTCCTTGACCAGTTCCTGGGCGCCGAAGCCGATGGCCACGCCGAGGATGCCGACGCTGGTGAGCAGCGGCGCGATGGGGATCGTCAGCCGGTCCAGCACGGTCAGCAGGGTCGTGCCGATGATGACGATGGTGGCGATGTGCCGGAGCACCGAGCCCATGGTCTCGGCCCGCTGCTTGCGGCGCTCGTGCAGCAGGGCGTCCACGCCCGCCGTGACCGTGCCCTTGCGGAAGCGGCCCACCGGGCGGTTGGCGGCCCGGTTGATGACCCGCGTGATGACGCGGTTGACGATGTTGCGCACCAGGAAGCCGATGATCAGGATCAGCACGATCGTGATCGCGCTGGCCACCAGCGGCGCCCAGCTCGCGTTGTCCATCCAGCCGGCCAGCACTGAGCAGAGGAGTGTGTCCCCCTGGCAGATCTCCGCCATCTTGGTGCCCACCTTGTCGAGGTCCGGGACCATGGAGGTGGTCGGTTCGGGCGACGGCGGCGACAGCAGGAACACTGAAGGGTCCTCCTCCGGGAAAACGATTCGACCGGCGGTACGGGGCCGGATACGCCCCAAATTTACCGCCGGTCGAACCGGCCGCCGTCACATCACGCCGGGGAAGACGGGGTCATCAGGCCCTGGGCCGCGGAGGGAGGAACCTGACGCTCCGATGACGGTCGGCTCGGACGGGTCACGCACCCGGAAGCGTGTCCCGTGCCGTCTCCGGGGAGGGGGCCCCGAGCGCTTTCCGGCCAGGCCGAAAAGCGGGTCTCGATAGTTACGCAGAGTAACCGGAGTCGGCGGGACAGCCAGAGTCCGCGCTGGTGCGCGGCTCTCCGCACCGGCCGTCCCGCCGGCTCCGTGGAGCCGCGGTGATGACGGTGAGCCGCGGTGGCTGCGCTCCACCCGGTTCACCGCCCGGTCACTCTCCCACCGCGGCGAGCACGCGGGCGACCTTGGTCGCCGCACCGGCCGGGTCGTCGACGGTGTGCAGCCGTTCCCCCCAGGACCAGCAGTACCACCAGTCGGGAATGTCGGTCGCGACGCGACAGGTGACGTTCTCGGACAGGCTCGTCGCCTTCGGATTGATGACCCTGACGAAGACCCTGCCACTCTGGGTCCGGACCACTCGCGCGAGCAACCCGCGGGCGTCGAGCTCCGACACCAGGCGCTCAAGATGCCCGAAGTTGTCGTCCCCCACCTTTCGTCCTCCCTCGAATCGTTGCGGTGGGCCAAAGATGACTCATGTCGGCTGGTTGCGCAACGCGACATACATGCTCACAGGGAGTCGCCTTGTCACTCCCGGAATGTAAGAAACAGTCCGCCGGAGGACGATCCTTATCCCTAGCCTTCAAGGAGGCGTTTCCAACACGCCATCATTGGGCCATAGTCGAGGCTAGGCGGACCGCAACCTGGACGCTACTCTCAGTGACTAGGGTGATGAGCCGGTCGGGACACATGCGTGAGAGGGGCCGGGATGTCCGGCAGACAGCACAGGGAAACGGAAATGGCTCGTCGGATCAGGGCCAAGGGCCTTGCCGTCGGCCGCACCGCTGCCCAGATCGCTGAAGAGATCCACGAGGCCTGTGGCGCGCAGTTCGGCACAACCAAGATCAAGGGTCACCGCCTGGCCCACGGCATCGCGCTCGCCGACGTCATCGAACAGGTCAGAGCGCTGTTCGAACGCGACGAGAAGCCGGCCCCGGGCATCGGGGAGACCCTGCTGTCGGCGTACGAGAGCGGGCTGAAACGCCCCGGCCCCGAATACCTCCACTACCTGTGCACCGTCTACCGCGTCGAGCCACCCTCGCTCGGCTACGACGGGCCGTGCATCTGCGGCCACGGCCACCGGATGCCCGGCGTCCTCGCGGGCGGCGCCGACGTGAACGGCCGTCACGGCGCGGCGCTGCCCGAGCCGACCGAGCTGCGCACCCCGTCGCTGCACCCCGACAAGAACGTCGACAGCGAGGAGGACGAGAACATCCTCCGGCGCGCGCTCCTCAACCTGCTGACCAACAGCGACGCCGGGGCGACCAAGCTCACCGGCCCGGTGCTGGGCGCCTGCGAGGGCATCCGCCGGCGGATGGACTACACGCTCGTGTCGTCCACCGTCTCTCCCGCCATGCTCGACCAGTGGGAGGAGGCCACGCTCGCGTTCGGCCGGCAGTACACGACCACGGCGCCGCTCCGGCTGCTCTGCGACGTGCTGCTGGAGCTGAGCGCGGTACGCAACGCGATGACCCGGCGCCAGCCCATCGACCTGCAGGAGCGGCTGTGCCGGATGGCCGCCCAGCTCTCCGGGCTGAGCGGCATGATCATGATCAACCTGGGCGACCACCGGCTCGCCCGGTCGTTCTTCCGTACCGGCCGCACCGCCGCCGACGAGACCGGCGACCGGGCCCTGCGCGCGTGGGTGACCGCGCGCGAGGCGCTCGTCCCGCTCTACTACGGCGACGCCCGCGAGGCGCTCAACCTCGCCAAGAAGAGCCGCGACCTGGCAGGCCAGACGCCGTGCGCGGCGCAGGCCATGGCCCCGGTCGTGGAGGCCAGGGCGCTGGCCATGCTCTCGGGCACCGACAGCCGCAAGGAGGTCGTCGACCAGGCCAAGCGCGCGCTCGCGCGGGCGCGCAACGCCTTCTCCCACATCAAGGGGGACGCGCGCGAGGACGTCGCGTTCGGCTACACCGAGAAGCAGCTCTACTTCTACCAGGGCGACGTGCTCACCAAGCTGGGCCAGACGCTGGAGGCGGAGGTCGTGCTCGACCAGGCGCTGCACCAGTACAAGGACCACATCCTGGACCAGACGCTGATCAGGCTGGACCAGGCGCAGTGCCGGCTGATCGAGGGCGAGACGGGCGAGGCGCTGCGGATCGGCATCGAGGCGCTGCGCCTGCTCGGGCCCGAATACCGCACCGACTTCATCATGCGTCCGGCCCTCGCGCTGCTGCAGGCGATCCGGGCCCGTGAGCCCGGCCACCCGGGCCTGGCCGCCTACGAGGAGCAGGTGCGGTCCCCGCAGCCCGTCGGGGGAGAAGGGACCGGCGGTGCATGAGGATCCGCCGCTACCGGTGGTCTGACCTCGACACCATCCTCGCCCTCCATCAGATCTGCCTCGCCGAGGTGGGGCTGGTGCCGGGCGACGGGGTCTACTACGACGACGACTTCCCCCGCATCCAGGAGATCTACCTGGCGTGCGGGGGCGACTTCCTGGTCGGCGAGGCCGACGGGAGGGTCGTCGCCATGGGCGGGCTGAAACCGGTCGACAGCGCGACCGCCGAGGTGTGCCGGCTGCGCGTGCACCCGGCGTTCCAGGGGCGCGGTCTCGGCTCCGCCATGCTCTCCGCGCTCGAACACCGCGCGGCCGAGCTGGGTTTCCGCCGGCTGAGCGGCGACACCACGCTCAACCAGGGGGCCGCGCTGGTGCTGTACGAGCGGCACGGGTGGCGGGAGGTCGCGCGGGAGCAGGTGGGCGAGCTCACGGTCGTCTACGGGGAGAAGCGACTGGCACCCGCACCTGCTGAAATTAAGGATATGTCGGAGAAAGCGCCCGTTTCGGGCGCTTTCTCCTTTTGATGTACGCGCTGGGCGGTTGGCAGATACGGCCGAAGAGGGGGCGGTGGTATGTGGGGAATTGCCGGATCTCCGGATTTAGAGGATAAGGATGTCCGGTCCTTCGAGTGAGGCTCTTCACTCCCGGTGGTAGAGGAACATCACCGCAGACCATCGGCGATCCGGCCGCCGTGATCCGTAGTGAGATGCTTCCGAACATGGCAGTCGTGCCCGCTCCCCGACCCCTCATGGGAGCCGTGCTTCTGTTGTTCGTCAGCGCCGCATGGGGGTCGGCCTTCCCGCTGATGCAGGATCTCATCCACCGCTTACCAGTCGAGGATCTGCTCGCCGAGCGCTACACGCTGGCGGCTCTGACGCTGCTCCTCATCCGTCCCAGGTGCCTGTGGGGGCTGTCGCGGCGGACGTGGATCAACGGGGTCATCCTGGGGGTCATGTTCGGGGTGGGGCAGAGCGCGCAGGCCGTGGCCCTCTACAGCCTGCCCGCGGCGGTCTCGGGGTTCGCCGTCGGGTGCAGCGTCGTGATCACACCGGTCATGGCGCTGGCGCTGTTCAAGGCCAAGGTGCCGTACCGGGTGTGGATCGGGGTGGTGCTGGCGATGGCCGGCATGACCGTGTTCACGCTGCTGCGCGGCATCGAGGACGGCGGCTTCTCGCTGCCGGCCCTCGGGGTGACGCTCTGCGCCGCGGCGCTGTACTCGGGTCACACGCTGCTGCTGGGCCGCCTGTCCAGGAAGGGCGAGCAGTTCGACGCGTACGCGCTGACGGTCATCCAGCTCGGGGTCATCGGCCTGCTGACCGGCGGGCTGGCCGTGCGCGACGGGATCACGCTGCCTGGCGAGACGTCCGACTGGGTGGTGCTCGGCCACCTGTCCGTCGTGTCGTGCGCGCTCGGCTTCCTGGCTCGCTCGTACGGGCAGGCGTACGTGTCCGCGGTGCCCAGCGCCGTGCTGATGTCGTCGCAGCCCTTCTGGGTGGCGGCCATCGCGGTGATCTGGTTCGGCGAGCAACTGGGCTGGAGCATGCTGCTCGGGGGCGGGCTGATGGCGGCGGCGATGCTCCTGGCGGTGCCGTCGCCCGGGGCCGCGCTGGACGAGCCCCAGTCGCGCCGCCGTGACCTGCTCATGGTCTCGCGGCGGGCGTCCCGGGTGCTGGGCGAGCTGAAGGTCAAGCGCGGGGACCCGCTGATGCTGAACGGCAAGGTGCCGCCGGCGCTCCCGCCCGGTCCGTGCGGGGGCGCCGACTCGTGCCTGTGGCCGGGCCGTGCGGCCAAGGGGACGGGGGAGCCGAGCCTGGAGCGGCTCATCGAGCGGGCCAGCCGCATCGTCCGGGCCAGGAACGAGAACGCGGAGGGGTGCTGCGATTCGGTGCCGCGGCTGGGCCGTTGCCTGTGTGAGCTCATGAACGAACCCGGCGGCAAAAGATCGGGGGCGACGTACCCCTGCCGGTTTCGGTCACAATAGGGGTATAGGCGGGAGAAATAATGAACGCTTCTCAGTAATTATACTCTGACTTATTGGGTATATATCTTGATATTCGCTGGAGTGTCCGAATAATGAATATCACTCCAGTGAAGAGGTGCATGATGAAGCGCATCGTCGTCCGCAAGCCCGGAACCGCGCGGCTCGGTGGGACCTCCAGCGTCATTCACAAGGGGTGACAGAGGAACGGTCCCACCTCAGAGCTCCGGGCGGTCCGCCCGTACGGTTCGGGAACGCGCGGCTGCTGATGCCCGTGATCGACGGTCATCGGCAGCCGCTCGGCCCCTACACCGTCGGCGCGGCGCTCCTGGGGGGACTGGTGCCGGAGGCCCTCGACCGGCGCCCCGAGCTGGTGGCCGAGCATGACATCGAGATCAGGGCCGTCGCGCCCGCGCTCGCGGATCTCGTACCCGCCAGGCGGGTGACCCTCGACGCGCGGCTGTCCGACGAGGAGCGCATCCTCGTCCCCGCGCCCCGCCGCACGCTCCGGCTGGCCAACGGGGTCGCCGAGTTCGTCCGGCAGGTCGTGCAGCCCGGCCTCGCCCTGGCCGTCTGCAACGGGGACCACGCCGACCCCACCGACACCGAGCTGCTCGACGTGCTCATGCGCAGGATCCCGCCGGCCGTCCTGGCGATCACCGTGTACGCGGACGGCCCGGAGCCGCCGCCGGACACGCGGGACGCCGCCGAGCTGTGGACGCTCGTGGACCGGTGCGTACGGGAGGGTTTCCTGCACGCGGTGGCCGAGCTGGGGCAGCGCGCGCTGACGCTGGCCGGGCCCGGCGGCGAGCCGTGGTGGCGCCTCGCCCAGCGCACCGCGACCGCGCTCGGCGGCCTCGACCGGCGGGCCGAGGCGCGCGTCGTGTGGGAGGGGGCGCGCCGGTCCAGCCAGGACCCGGCCGTGCACGCCGCGACCGCGTACGGGCTGGCCATGCTGGACGCCCGCGACCCCGACCGGGCGCGGCGCGACCTGGGCAGGGCGCGCGGGTGGATCAACCAGGCGATCGCCATCTCGACGCTGCTGCCCGACCCCGGGCAGCGGGCGTTCAAGCTCGGCTTCGACCGCAACGGGCTGGCGCTCGTCGAGCTGCGCGAGGGCCGCCTGTCCGAGGCGCTGGCGCTGGTCGAGTCGGCCATCGAGCTGGCCGGGGAGCTGGGGGAGCGGCACCCGGTGCACCGGATGGTGCTGCTGGCCAACCGGGCCCAGCTGCTGGCCGGGCTGGGGCGGACCAAGGAGGCGCTGGAGGACTTCTCCGCCGCCATCGCCGTCGACCCGATGTTCCCCGACTACTACGTGGACCGCGGCAACCTGCTGTTCAAGCTGGGCCGGCACGCCGAGGCGCTGGCGGACTACGAGTCGGCGCTGGCGGCCGGGCCGCCGCTGCCCGAGGCGCACTACAACCGGGCGGAGCTCCGCATCGCCCAGGACGACGTGACGGGCGCGCTGGCCGACCTGGCCAGGGTGATCGAGCTCGATCCCGCCTACGTGGACGCGTACATCAACCGGGCCGGGCTGCTCGCCGCGCTGGAGCGGGACGCGGAGGCGCGGGCGGACGTCGAGGCCGGTCTCGCCTGCGCGCCCGGGAACCCGCACCTGCTCACGGTGCTCGGCCAGCTGGAGACCGCGGCAGGACGGCTGCGGGAGGCGCGCCGGGCGCTGGACCTGGCGATCGACCGGGCGCCCTCGCTGGTGGCCGCCTGGGGCAACCGGGGAGTCCTCCGGTACGAAGCCGGCGATCCGGCCGGGGCGGTCGCCGACCTGACCCGGGCGATCGAGCTGGGCCCCCAGCCCGACCTGTACGCCAACCGCGCGGTCGCCCTGCGCGCACTCGGCCGCACCGAAGAGGCCGAAGCCGACGAAGCCCGCGCGACCCACCACTGACCCGACCCCGGCTCCACCGCCACGTCCCCTCGCTGAGGGAAAGCGTCCCCCGGTTGCCCGCCGCGTGGTCAGGCGTCGGCGGAGGGTGCGGTAGTGAGGAGGGTTTTGCCGGTTACCTGGCGGGCCTCGATGGCGGTGTGTGCTTCGGCGGCCGACTCCAGCGGGAGCACCAGGCCGATCGTGGGGCGGAGCCGTCCCGCCGCGGCCTCCTCCAGCGCGGCCCTGGACAGCTCGCGCAGGTCGGTGGCGGGCCAGGGGACCGCCGTCACGCGCGGGCCCGGAGTGGTCATCGGGCCGCCCGCCATGCCGTAGACGCTCATCCGGCCGCCGTCGCGCAGCAGCGTCTCGGCGGTGGCGCCGATCTCGCCGCCCACCCCGTCGAAGACCACGTCCAGCGCACCGGCCGCGTCGCGGACCCGGCCGGCCCAGCCCGGCTCGGTGTAGTCCACGGTCAGCTCGGCGGCGAGCCCGCGCTTGGCCGCGCTGCTCGCCGCACCGATCACCCGGGCGCCGGCGGCCACCGCGAGCTGGACCAGGAGGCTGCCGACGCCGCCGCCCGCCGCCTCCACCAGCACCCACTCGCCCGGCTTCGGCCCGGCGGCGCGGGCCAGGCCGATGGCGGTGCGGCCGTCGGCCAGCAACGCCACCGCGTGCTCCGGCGAGACGCCGCCGGGGATCGGGATCAGGTCGCCGGCGCCCGCCACGGCCAGCTCCGCGTAACCGCCGTAGCCGCCCAGCGTGCTCACCACCCGGGCGCCCACCAGCGACCCCGCCACGCCTTCGCCCACCGCCCGCACGGTGCCCGCCACGCCGTTGCCGAGGATCGCGGGCAGCTCGGCGGTGCGCGGCCCCCGGCCGGCCCGTACCTGCGTCTCCACGAACGTCACACCGGCGACCGCCACCTCGATCAGCGCCTGCCCGGGCCCGGGCACCGGATCGGGCACCTCCTCGGCGACCAGCGCCTCCGGGCCGCCGAACTTCCTCAACATCACCGCACGCATGACACACCTCTCCTCAACCGGAGCGCTCCGCTCCGATCGCGACGGTATATCGGAGCGCTGCGCTCCGCAAGGCGGCTATCCTGTACGGCATGAGCAGGCGCGGCAGGCAGGCCGAGGCGGCGCGCAACGACCTGCGGCTGCTGCGGGCCGCGCACGAGGTGTTCACCACCCAGGGCTTCGACGCCCCCGTGTCGGCCATCGCCAAGCGCGCCGGGCTGGGCATGGGCAGCCTCTACCGCCGCTACCGCACCAAGGAGGAGCTGCTGCAGCGGCTGTGCCTGATCGCCATGGAGCGGGTGGTGGAGGCGGCCTCGGCCGGGCTCGCGGAGGACGACCCGTGGGAGGGGTTCGCCGGGTACGTGCGGGCCTGCGTCGGTTTCGGGTCCGGGGCGCTGGCGCCGGTGGCGGGCACCATCGAGGTCACCGGCGAGATGTCGCGCACCGCGAGGCAGGCCACGGAGCTGGCCGGCCGGCTCGTCGCGCGGGCCCGCGAGGCCGGGGCGCTGCGGGCTGACGTGACGGAACTGGACGTGTCGCTGCTGATCGAGCAGTTCAGCAGGCCGGCTCCCGGGCCGCCGGACGAGCTGCAGGACCGGTTCAAGCAGCGGCTCCTGGCCGTCGCGCTCGACGGCCTGCGCGCCCCCGGCGCCACGCCCCTGCCCGGCGACCCGCCGTCACTCGACTGGTACGAAGGCCGCTGGACCCCCGACACTTCGTGAGGCATCGGAATGCCCTGCCCGGACGGGCCTTGGGGACTACCGTGGGTGCGTGGGCTTCAACGAGCTGCTACGCGATCTCCAGCCGGGCGCGAGCGCGCAGACGGCGGGCATCAGCCGAGGGCACGGCGGCCCGCCCGCCCGGACCCTCGCCGTCCGCTCCGGCCCGCACCGGCTGCGCTGCGCCTCCCTGCTCAAGCCGCTCTACGCGTGGGTCACCGCGGGTCGCATCCCCGACGCCGAGCGGTGGCGACGCCACGCCGAGCCGGCCGTGGTCATCTCGTCCAACGCCGACACCCGCAGCCTGTGGCTGGCCGTCGGGCCGCTGGTCATCCTGGACGACATCTACCAGCGCACCGGGGTCTCCTGGCCGATGCACAACGGCGACCCCTCCAGGTTCGGGTCCATCGAGGTGGCCGCCGACGAGGTGGCGACGGCGTACGCGGCGCTCGCCCAGGCGGCGCTGGCCGGCGACCCGGTGGCCGGCGACGTGCTGGAGTGGATGCGGCAGGTGGAGGGTCAGCAGGCGTTCGGCGTCCGGGAGGCGCTGGCCGCGCCCGGGTCGGGGGTGAAGTGCGGCTGGTTCGGCGAGCCCGACGAGACCTGCCTGCGCACCCACGCCGTGGCGGTGCTGCCGTCGGAGGACACCCGCGCGACGGTGGTGGTCGCGCTGACCGCGCAGCCCTACGCGGACGCGGGCGAACGTGACGCCTACCGCGCCGACGTGCTGGCCGGGTTGTCCGTCGAGGCCGAGCACGAGCGGGTGGCGGGGCCGCTGCTGCGCTCGCTCCTGACCATGTCGCTGACCGAACTGGGCTACCAGGCGTGACCGTCCGGACGGTCGCACCGCCCGGTGAGCTCCCCGATCACCTCGACCAGGTTCGGCGGTTGCACGCTGTCCGGCAGGTCTTCCGCCCAGACGCAGCCCAGATAGGCCTCGCGCTCCTCCTCCGTGAGCTCGCCGGGGTCCACCGGCGGGCGGGCCTCGGGGAAGCGGGCGAGGTAGAACCGCTCGCTCTTGACGTAACGTACGCCCAGCCACGGGAAGTCGCGCTCGACGGCGACCCAGCGGTCCTCGACGGCGGAGCCCGGCAGGCCCGTCTCCTCGGTCAGCTCGCGCCGGGCGGCCTGCAGGGGCGTCTCACCGGGGTCGAGGCCGCCGCCCGGCGGCTCCCACAAGTCGGCGCCGCTGACCTTGTCGTGCCAGTGGAGCAGCAGCACCCTGCCGTCGCGGTCGAGGCAGACGACCCTGGCGGCCGGGCGGGCGCTGACGGCCGTCACGTCTCGTCCTCGTCGAGGACCAGGGCCAGGAGGCCGGGGAAGCGGGCGTCGAACTCGGGCCGGCGCAGCCGGTTGAGCCGGCGCGCGCCCTGTTCGCGCTGCTCCAGCAGCCCCACGCCGCGCAGCACCGCGAAGTGGTGGCTGAGCGTGGACTTGGCGACCGGCAGGTGGTGGAAGGCGGCGCAGGCGCGGCTCCAGTCGGGCACCCCGGCCAGCTCGCGGACGATGCGACGGCGGACGGGGTCGCCGAGCGCGTCGAGGGCGGCCTGGAGCGTCGCCTCGGCGGGGGAGACGTGGACGGGGCCGCGTGTCGTGTTCGATGGGGATCGAACGTCGGTGTAGTGTTCCATCTCGATCGAACATCTTAGTCGCGAGGAGCGCGCGGTGAACATCGGACATGTCGGGGTCTGGCATCCCCTCTTCGGCAACGCGCCGGGCGAGACCGGCGGCCGGGCGGCCGCCCGGGCCGAGGAGCTCGGGTACGGGTCCGTCTGGGTGGGCGAGGGCCCAGGCAGCAAGGACCCGCTCGTGTCCGCGGCGATCCTCCTGGCGGCCACCCGCCGGATCGCCGTCGGCACCGGCATCGCCAGCATCTGGTCACGCGACGCGGCGGCCATGGCGGGCAGCAGGTTCGCGCTGGGCGAAGCCTTCCCCGGCCGCTTCATCGCCGGGCTCGGCGTCAGCCACGCGCCGCTGGTCAACGCGCGCGGCCACGACTACGCCAAGCCGCTCACCGCGATGCGCCGCTATCTGGACGGCATGGACGAGACGGCGAAGCACCACCGGGAGGTCGACGCGCCCCGGCTGCTCGCCGCGCTCCGCCCCGGCATGCTGGAGCTGGCCAGAGACCGCGCCGACGGCGCCCACCCCTACTTCGTGCCGCCCGAGCACAGCGAGCGGGCCAGGGAGATCCTGGGGCCGGGCAAGCTGCTCATGCCCGAGCAGGCGGTGCTCGTCGAGACCGATCCGACGCGGGCCCGCGAGATCGCCCGCGACCACATGTCCGTCTACCTCTCCCTGCCCAACTACCTCAACAACCTGCGCGATCTTGGCTACACCGACGACGACTTCGCCGGCGGCGGCAGCGACCGGCTGGTGGACGCGATCGTGGGCTGGGGGAGCCCGGACGCGGTGGCCGAGCGGGTGCGGGCGCACCTCGGCGCGGGCGCCGACCACGTGGCGATCCAGCCGCTGTCGCCCGGCGGCCCCGACCTCGACGACGCCCTGCGCCAGCTGGAGCTCCTCGCCCCCGCGCTCGGCCTGCGGTGAGGGACCTGTGACGTCCTGAAGACGGTCCGGGGAGCGTGGGCGCCGGGCGGCCCGGCATGACTCAGCGTTTCATCGCGCCGTCGGCGATCGCGTCGGCCGCCTCGCCGATGGCGATGCCCACGATCTCCAGACGGCGCACGAGCTCGCGCTCCTTCATGCGGTCGTTCGTGAGCTCGCCGGAGAAGATGCGCGAGATCTCATACTGGTACATCCGCCGGATCGCGCTGCCGGCCTTCTTGGCCTCCAGCGCGTCGTGCGGCACGGCCGACGGGCTGGAGACGAGGTCGCGGACGGCGGTCTCCAGCGCGTCGATGCCGACGATCACCTGGTCGAGCAGCGGGGTGAAGCGGATCTGGTCGGGCACGCGATAGAGGTGCGACTCGCGGACGAAGTCGCGCAGCGAGTCCAGCACGTCGTCGATCGAGCGCGAGAGCCTGAACAGGTCCTCCCGGTCGATGGGCGTGATCAGGGCCGACTCCAGCTCCTCGACGAGCTGGCGGCGCTCCTCGTCGCCGAGGTGCTCGATGGTGCGCATCTGCTCGTGCGCGCCCGTCCTGCCCACCTCGCCGCCGATCATCGCCATGGCCAGCCACGCGCCCTCCTTGGTGGCCTTCAACTGCCCGAGCAGCGCGTCCGACAGCGCGGTGTCCATGTGCCCCGTCAGCAGGTCACGGATCCTGCGCAGCCGCCTCACCAGCCTGCCGCCCTTCACATCATCACTCCCTTTCCGGCGTAGGCCGCCACCGCGCCCAGCACGCCGCTGGCCGGCAGCGTCAGCAGCCAGGCGACCACGATCTTCACGGCCGCGTACCAGCGGACCCGGCCGCTGCCGCGCACCACCCCCGCGCCGATCAGCCCGCCGGCGATCGCCTGCGTCATGCTGACCGGCATGCCCACGGCGGAGCAGCCGAGCACGGCCGACCCGGCCGACAGCTCCGCCGCCACGCCGTGCAGCGGGCGGAAGGCGATGATCTCGCGGCTGAGCGTGCGGCCCGCCTTCGGGAGCCCGTACATCGCTCCGAGCCCGAACAGCACGGCCGTCAGGGTCGTGTACGGCAGCGGCGCGTCGGAGAAGCTCAGCGCGATCATGAAGATGGCGAGCATCTTCTGTCCGTCGTTGGCAGCGTACGCGACGATCTGCACCACGAACCCGGCGCGGTGCAGGCCGCTCAGCCGGTCGGCGCTGGCGAACCGCACCACCAGCGTCGTCACCGCCCATGCCACCAGGCCGCCCACGATCGGCGCGGCCAGGCCGAAGGCCAGCACCAGCGCCACGTACGGCCCCGAGACGGGCAGGCCCCAGCCCAGGCCCGCCCCGGTGAGCCCGCCGACGAGGGCCAGCGTGAGGCTGGTCGGGCGGCCCTTCATGGTCAGGAAGGTGACCACGGCCATCGCGCTCAGCACGGCGATCGAGGTCGCCGCCCGCCCGCCGGGCCCGTCGAAGGAGGCCAGCCGGTTCACGAACGTCAGCGCCACCTGGTGGGTGGCCAGCGGAACCAGCGCGATCACCACGACCATGGCGAGGATCCCGGTTGCCGGTCGCATCGCCGGCAGCTTGAGCCCGGTCGCCAGGAGCGCCCCGCCGTCGTTCATGCCGGACACGATCGCGAACAGCCCTGCGACCGCGACGAGCACGACGACGTCCGCGGGCATGGGCAACCTCCTGCAAAAGCTGTGTATAGCGGATATCTACCCAAGATCGGGCGCATAAGGCAGGGGAGACCGCGCTTCCCGGGGGCGGTAACCTCGATGGATTCAGTCGCGCAGACCTCACCGAGAGCGATCCATGAGCGTTGCCGAGTACGTCCTCACGTTGTCCTGTCCCGACCGGCCCGGAGTCGTGGCCGCCGTGTCGAGCCTGCTGTCCAGGCACGGCTGCAACATCACCGAGAGCCAGCAGTTCGGTGACCGCGAGAGCGAGCGGTTCTTCATGCGGGTGCAGTTCACCTCGCCGGTCGGCGAGGACGAGGTGCGGGCCGCCTTCGCCGCCCTGGCTTCCGACCTCCGCATGGAGTTCCAGCTCCGCGACCTGGCGAGGAAGCCCAAGGTGCTCATCATGGTGAGCCGGTTCGACCACTGCCTCAACGACCTGCTCTACCGCGTCCGCAGCGGCGCGCTCGACCTCGAGGTCGTCGCGGTCGTCTCCAACCATCCCGACCTGCGCCCGCTCACCCAGTCCCACGGCATCGACTACCACCACCTGCCGGTCACGCCCGAGACCAAGCCGAAGCAGGAGGCCGAGGTGCTGGCGCTGGTCGAGCGCTACCAGGTCGACCTGGTCGTGCTGGCCCGCTACATGCAGGTGCTGTCCGAGGAGCTGTGCGCGAAGCTGAGCGGGCGGGCGATCAACATCCACCACTCGTTCCTGCCGTCCTTCAAGGGCGCCAAGCCCTACCACCAGGCCCACGACCGCGGCGTCAAGCTGATCGGCGCGACCGCCCACTACGTGACGTCCCACCTCGACGAGGGGCCGATCATCGAGCAGGAGGTCGCCCGGGTCAACCACAGCCACTCACCCGAAGACCTGGCCGCCATCGGGCGCGACGTCGAGAGCCTGACCCTGGCCAGGGCGGTCAAATGGCACACCGAGCAGCGGGTCCTGCTCGACGGCCACAAGACCATCGTGTTCCCCCGCTGACCCCGGTGTTAGCCGTGCCCCAGCCGGGGCACGCGCTGGACATGCCTGAAGAACCGAACTCCACACCACCGCCGCAGACCCAGCAGTACCCGGGCGGCACCGGCGAGATGGCTCCGGAACCACGCGACGAGATGCGCCGCTACGAGGGCCGGGGCCTGCTGTCCGGCAAACGGGCGCTCGTCACCGGCGGCGACTCCGGCATCGGCCGCGCCGTCTCCGTCGCCTTCGCCAAGGAGGGCGCCGACGTCGCGATCGCCTACCTGAGCGAGCACGACGACGCCGACCACACCAGGAAGCTGGTGGAGGCCGAAGGGCGGCGCTGCGTGCTGCTCCCCGGCGACCTGGCGGACCGCGACCACTGCGTGCAGGTCGTCGAGCGCACCGTCTCCGAGCTGGGCGGCCTGGACGTCGTCGTGAACAACGTCGCCTACCAGCAGCCGGTCGACTCGCTGGAGGAGCTGACCGACGAGCAGTGGGAGCACACGTTCGCGGTCAACATCCACAGCTACTACCGCGTCACCAAGGCCGCGCTGCCCCACCTCAGAGAGGGCTCGGCCATCGTCAACACCTCCTCGATCAACGGCCTGCGCGGCAACAAGACACTCCTCGACTACTCCGCGACGAAGGGCGCGATCAACGCCTTCACCTACGCGATGGCGCAGAACCTGGTCGACCGGGGCATCAGGGTCAACGCGGTGGCGCCTGGGCCGGTCTGGACACCGCTCATCCCCGCCACCTTCCCCGAGGAGAAGGTCGAGCAGTTCGGCAAGCAGGTGCCGATGAAGCGGGCGGCCGACCCCGACGAGATCGCTCCCTCGTACGTGTTCTTCGCCTCGGACCTGATGTCGTCGTACTACACCGGCGAGGTGCTGGCCCCGATCGGCGGGGAGACGCTGCCCGGCTGACCACGTCAGATGAGAGTTCTCTCATCTCAGACTCAGGTTTCTCTCCTCATGTCCCGGCATGCTGGAGCGTATGAAGAGCCGAGCACCTCTCCTCGCCATCCTGGCCGGGCTGCTCGTGGCCGTGGCCGTGACGATCGGGTTCATGCGGGTCGCGGCCGGCGGCCCCGAGCTCGGCGGGCCCGTCGTGGTCTCGAACGAGCCGCCGGGGGCCACGGAGACCGGGGACGGCGCCGCGACGCCGGACGCCGGGACCGAGACGTCCGCCGCCGCTGAGACGGCCACGCCCGCCACCGCCGAGAAGACGCCGTCAGCGTCTCCGTCGCCGCGCGAGACGAAAGCCGAGCCGGTCAGGCCCCCGTCGCCCAGGCCGGGCGGCGACGACGATGACGACGATGACGATGATGACGATGACGACGACGATGACGACGATGACGACGACTGACGGCTCGCCGGCATGCGGGTGACCGCGCGCGGCCGGATCGTCGGCTGGATGCTCGCGGTCGTCTCCCTCGCCCTGTTCATCGCGATCTTCGCGACCTGGGCGATCCTCGACCGCCTGATCGACGACCGGATCGACGCCGAGTTCGGCAACGAGGCGGAGAAGCTGCGCCGCTACGCCGCGACCGCCGTCGACGTCCGGGACGTGGACACCCTGCTCAGCGGATACCTCTCCTACAACCCGCCCGACGAATGGGAGACGTTCTTCACGATCCTCGACGACCGGCCGCACAAGATCACCGGGATTCCGCCGCTGGCCCGGCTCGACACCGACGACGCGCTGGTGGCGCGTCTGGGGCAGGTCACCGAGCCGGCGAGCGGCGAGACCGAGAGCGCCGCCGGCACCGTCCGCTACGCCGTCATCCCTGTCCAGGTGAACGGCGACGCCCGCCGGGGCCAGCTGGTCATCGCCGTCTTCTACGACCACTACCGCGAGGAGGTGCTGAACGCCATCCGCGTGCTCGCCCTCGCCTCGCTGGCCGCGCTCGCGCTGGCCGGCGCGGCCGGCTGGTTCGTGGCGGGGCGGGTGCTGGCGCCGATCCGGCTGGTGGGGCAGACCGCCGAACGGATCAGCGGCTCCTCCGACCTCACCAGACGGCTCGACGTGCCGGGCGACGATGACGTGTCCGAGCTGGCCGGCACCTTCAACCGGATGCTCGACCGGCTGGAGCACGCCTTCGCCGTGCAGCGGGACTTCGTCGACGACGCCGGCCACGAGCTGCGCACCCCCATCACGGTGATCCGCGGCCACCTGGAGCTGATGGGCGACGACCCCGACGACAGGGCCGAGACCCTCGCCCTGGTCACCGACGAGCTGGACCGGATGAACCGCATGGTCGACGACCTGCTCACGCTCGCCAAGGCCGAACAGCCCGGCTTCCTCGACATCGACGAGGTCGAGCTGGCCGACCTGACCGTCAGCGTCGTCGCCAAGGCGCGGGCGCTCGGCGAACGGCGCTGGCGGGTCGACGAGGTCGCCGAGGCGCGCATCCCCGCCGACCGGCAGCGGCTCACACAGGCGCTCATGCAGCTCGCGGCCAACGCCGTGCGCCACACCGCCGACGACGGCCAGATCGCCGTCGGCTCCGCCGTTCAGGACGGCTTCGTACGGCTGTGGGTGCGCGACGACGGGCCGGGAGTGCCGCCGGCCGACCGGGAGCGGATTTTCCGGCGGTTCATGCGCGCCGGCGAGCGTTCCGGTACGCATGAGGGCGCCGGGCTCGGCCTGGCCATCGTCAGGTCCATCGCCGAGGCCCACGGCGGCACCGTCCAGGTGGAGGACGCCCCCGGAGGCGGGGCGTGCTTCGTGATGACCATTCCGATGCGGGAGTTGCGGTGAACCGGATTCTGATCGCCGAGGACGAGGCGCGGATCGCCTCCTTCGTGGAGAAAGGGCTGCGCGGCAACGGCTTCGTCACCGCCGTGGTCAGCGACGGCCTGGCCGCCTACGACATGGCGGGAAGCGGCGCGTTCGACCTGCTCATCCTGGACATCGGGCTGCCGCTGAGCGACGGGTTCACGGTGCTGCGGCGGCTCAGGGAGTCCAAGGTCGGCATCCCCGTGATCATCCTGACGGCCCGTGACAGCGTCACCGACAAGGTGGCGGGGCTGGAGGGCGGGGCCGACGACTACATCGCCAAGCCGTTCGCGTTCGAGGAGCTGCTGGCGCGGGTGCGGCTGCGGCTGCGCGCCGACCGCAGCCCCGAGGTGACCGTGCTGCGGGTCGCCGGCCTCGCGCTCGACCTGCGGACCCGGCGCGCGTACGTGGGGGAGCGGTCGGTGGATCTGTCGACGCGGGAGTTCGCGCTCGCGGAGGTGTTCTGCCGCCATCCCGACCAGGTGCTGACGCGGGAGCAGCTGCTCAGCCACGTGTGGGGGTTCGACTTCGACCCGGGCTCGAACGTGGTGGACGTGTACGTGCGCTACCTGCGCCGCAAGCTCGGCGCCGACCGCATCGAGACGGTACGGGGGACCGGCTACCGGCTGAAGGCCGAGGGCGCCCCTAGGTGAAGGGACTCTCATCACGTGCTCACGGGGAGCCAACCGGTGGATCCCAGGCTTGGAGTCGTCCGCACGGGGAGTGCGGAGGAATCCAGGAGGACGAGATGAGCCAGGAACTGCGGCGCGCGCTCGCGGCCATCGGGATCGTGCTGGGCATGGGCGTCACCGCCACCGCCCTCGCCACCCCGGCGACCGCCACCACCCCGTCAACCGTCACAACGACCGCCGCCGACGACGACGACCGTCCGAGGGGTGGGGTGGAGACCGGGGTCGGTGGCGTGGCCGACGACGATGACGATCGTCCGAGGGGCGGGGTGGACACCGGCGCCGGTGGGGCGGCCGACGACGATGACGATGACGATCGTCCGAGGGGCGGAGTGGAGACCGGGGTCGGTGGCGTGGCCGACGACGATGACGATCGTCCGCAGGGCGGAGTGGACACCGGCGCCGGAGGGGCGGCCGACGATGATGACGATCGGCCGACCGGTGGGGTCGAGACCGGGGCCGGTGGGGCGGCGCTGGTGATGGGTGGGGAGGGTGGGGCGGCGTTGCCGCTCGCGCTCGCTTCGGGCGCGGGAGCGGTGCTGATCGCCGGTGGGGCGTGGGCCGGCCGCAGGCTGGTCAGGCGGTGAGCGTGCGGCGCCGGAGTCTCGCCCTGGTGGCGGGCGCTCTCGTGGCGACGGTCGCGTGCGCCCCCGCCGCCCCGCGAGCGGCGGCTGCCCCACAGGTGGCGGGTGCCCTTGACGGTGCGGTCGTCCCGCAGGCGGCGAGTGTCACCGTCGAGGCGGCGAACCCCGTGCGGTTGCGGATCCCGTCCATCGGCGTCTCGACCAAGGTGATCCCGCTCAAGCTCGACAAGGCGGGCCGCCTGATCGCACCCGAGCCGTTCGACCGGGTGGGATGGCACGAGGGCGGCCCCGAGCCCGGGGAGCGGGGCGTGGCCGTCATCGCCGGCCACGTCGACTCCAGGACGGGCCCCGCCGTGTTCTTCCGCCTGCGCGACCTGCGCAAGGGCGCCCGCGTCCACGTGGACAGGGCGGACGGCAGCACCGTCACCTTCACCGTGTCACGCCTGGCCCGCTACCCCAAGGACCGCGTGCCCGACGAGGTGTACAACTCGGGCGAGGGCGCCCAGCTCCGCCTCATCACCTGCGGCGGCACGTTCGACCGCGCCCGCCGCAGCTACCGCGACAACGTCGTGGTGTTCGCCCGCTGACAACAGAAGTGCCGCCGGGCCCCGGCGGCACTTCTTCCATGAGAACGTCCTCACGGTCGGCTCACAGGCGCTTCACCGCCGGGCGAGACGCTGTTCATGACAGCGAAAGACCCGGGAGGACCTCTTGAGACCGACCACGCTCCTCGCCCTCGCGATGGACCTGGCCGCGATCATCACGCTCGCGTACGGCCTGTACTACCGCCGCCACCACCGGCGCGACCTGCTCTTCGCCTACGTGGCGCTGAACACCGGCATCTTCGCCGTGGTCTCGCTCATGCTGGTCCAGCGGGTGGACCTGGCGGTCGGCTTCGGCCTGTTCGGCGTGCTGGCCATCATCCGGCTCCGCTCCTCGGAGATCACCCAGCAGGAGATCGCGTACTACTTCGTCGCCATCGCGCTCGGCCTGGTCAACGGCATCGCCGCGAGCTGGCCGCTGACCGCGCTCTTCCTCGACGTGGTGCTGCTGGCGGTGATGTACGTGGCCGACCACCCCCGGCTGCTGGGCCGTACCCATCAGCAGCTGGTAACGCTGGACGTGGTGCACACCGACCCCGCGCTGCTCCGCGCCGACCTGGAGAGCCGGCTCGGCGGGCGGGTGCTGCAGTGCGTGGTGAGCCAGGTCGACTACGTACGGGACGTCACCGTGGTGGACGTCCGCTACGAGGTCCCGGCGGAGCGGCGGGCGGAGGCGTGGCGATGACCGAGTGGCCCGATGCGGGAGTCCTGCTCGCCGGGGTGGCGGCCGGCCTCGACCCGGTCACCCTGGAGGAGGTCAGCGCCCGCGCCAAGCTGATGACCCGGGTGGACCACAAGTATCTGGTGCCCGCCTCGGTCATGACCCGCCTGGCCGGAGAGCTGGGCGACCGGTTCGGGGTGCTGGAGATCGGCGGGCGGCGACAGTTCCGCTACACCTCCACCTACTTCGACACGCCGGACCTGCTCACGTTCCGTCAGCACCGTCAGCAGCGCCGCCGCCGCTTCAAGATCCGTACGCGGACGTACCTGGACGGCGGCGGGCGCTGGCTGGAGGTGAAGCTGAAGGGCGCGGGAGGCGGCACCGACAAGCACCGCGTCCCGTACGACGGCGCGCCCGCGCACGCGCTCACCCCCGAGGCGCTCGACTACCTGTCGACCACCCTGGCCACCGGCCTGCGGCTGCCCCGCCCGGCGTCGCTCGGCCCGGTGCTGTCCACCGACTACCGCCGGGTCACGCTGGTCGACCGGTCCGGGGTCGCGCGGCTGACCTGCGACAGCGGCCTCGTCTGCCACGACGGCCGGCGCGCGCTCCCGGCCCGGCGCGACCGGGTCCTGCTGGAGTCGAAGTCCGCCGACGGCGACGCCGCCGCCGACCGCGTGCTGCGCCGCCTGGGCGTCCGCCCGGTGAGCGTCAGCAAGTACTGCCTCGGCGTCGCCGCCCTGCTGGACGTCCGCGCCAACCCCTGGCACCGGGTGCTGCGCCACTACTTCAGAGGACGGTACGCAACGCCGGCCACCTGATCTCACGGGTCCACGGCATCCTCCCGAAGTCGGCCACCACCCCGAAGTGATCGCTCGCCCACACCGGTCGAACTCCCGGAAGCACGCCTCCAGCAGCGCACCAGCACATAGTCGATCCGCCCCCCCGGTCACCAGCGGGTTCACCGGGCTGAACGTGTGCCCTTCGTCGCCCGGGCGCGCCCACTCCCAGGCGTCCCGGTAACAGACGCTCACGTCCCGCAGCGACTGCAGCCCCCGCCAGAGGCGCAGTCTCGCCGACTCGGGCGTGGCGTCGAAGTCCCCCGCCACCACGACCGGCAGGTCCCGCCCCGAGAGCACCCGCTCGGCGAGCCGGCGGCGGCCACCGCCTGCAGCCGTCGTTCCCGCTCATGGCCGAGCCGGAACGACGGCTTGTGGTTGACGAAGATCATCGGTACGGGTCCGCGGATCTCCGCGACGCCCACCCACGCGGCGAACTCCGCCAGGTCGACCCGCCCCGTCACGGGCATCCTGGCCTGGCGCACCTCGCCCGGCGGCCACCGGCTCGCGATCGACGCGCGGGTGCCGTCGGCCGCAGCTCGCGCAGCCCGGCCGCCAGCGCCTCCCGGCGGGCGGGCCAGTCGACGTGGCGGGCCCGGGGGTTCATGGTGAGCACGCGCATGCGTGATCACTGCCTCCGGGCCGGATCACGGGCGATAGGTGCCGAAGAACCAGAGGTTGCCCTCCGGGTCCGCGGCGGCGTACTCGCGGGAGCCGTACGGCTGGTCCACCAGCTCCATGGTGATCCGGGCGCCGGCCTTCCTGGCGCGGTCGTGGTGGGCGTCGGCGTCGTCGACCGCGACGTAGACGCCCGGGCCGCCCGGGCTGCCCAGGCCGAGCATGATGACGTCGTCGCCGACCAGGAGTTCGGCATGGCTGACCACGCCTTCGTCGTTCTTGGACAGCTCGCGCACCTCGAAGCCGAAGGCGCCGGTGAGGAAGTCGACCGCGGCCGCGCAGTCGTGGTAGCGGGCGAGTGCGTAAACCTTCATGGGCCCAGTGTCGGACGGCCGCCGGCCTGGGGTCTTGGAGAAATCTGACCGGGCGTGACCGCCGCGAGCGTGCGGAACTCGCGGTTCATGTGGGCCTGGTCGTAGAAGCCGCACGCGGCCGCCGCCTCGGCGATCGCGCTGCCCGAGCGCAGCAGCGCCGCCGCCCGGTGGAAGCGGATCACCCGCGCCGCCGCCTTCGGCGTCAGCCCGACCTGGTCGCGGAAGCGGGACACCAGGTGGCGGTGGCTGCGCTCCAGCGACACGGCCAGCGACGCGACCGGGACCGCGCCGCCCGACTCCAGCAGCCGCGCCCACGCCCACCGCACCTCGGGATCGGGCTCGGGCCCGGCGGCGAACCGCTCGGTGAGCAGCCGCTCGGCCAGCGCCAGCCGTTCAGGCGCGGACGGCGCCGCGGCCAGCCGACCGGCCGCCTCCGCCGCCCACGGGCCGAGCAGCTCCTCCGCCGGCACCGCCAGGTTGACCAGGAGCCGCAGCGGCATCCCGAACAGCCGCCTGGCCCCGAACGGGGTCAGAGCGACCTCGACCCCCTCGGTCGGCCTGGTCATCCGGGTGAGCGTGAACCGGTCGGACGGCCCCGCCCCGAACGAGGTCAGCCGCTTGCCGTCCACCTCCATCGGCGCGGCGAACCCCAGGATCAGCACTCCGCCGGTGACCGCCGCCTCGGCCCGGGTCAACGGCTCGCCGTGGTCTTCGCGGTAGGCGGCCAGGCGGTGGACGTACGGCCGCAGGGCAGGAGCGGGGGCCGACCCGGTCATGGTCAGCCCCCGCTCGCTCATGCTTTCGACTATAGGCCGAGCTGCCTGGCCATGAACGTGAGCGTGTCCGCCGACAGGTCGACGGTCCGGCTGATCGAGCGGGCGCCGTGGCCCACCTCGGTCTCGTTGCGCAGCAGGATCGGCCCGTCGCCGGCGGTGGCGTGCTGCAGCGCGGCGCACATCTTCCACGCGTGCAGCGGATGCACCCGCGTGTCGGACTGGAACACCGTGAACAGCGTCGCGGGGTAACGCACCCCCTCCTCGACGTGGTGGTAGGGCGAATAGGAGCGCAGCCAGCCGAACTGCTCGGGATCGTCGGCCGAACCGTACTCGACGTTCCAGGTCGCGCCCAGCCCGAACTTCTCGTAACGGATCATGTCGAGCAGCGGCGCCGAGCACACCACGGCCCGGTAGAGGTCGGGGCGCTGGGTGAGCGCCGCGCCCACCAGCAGGCCGCCGTTGGAGCCGCCCGAGATGCCGAGCTGCCCGGCCGTGGTCACCCCGGTCTCGATGAGGTGCTCGGCCGCCGCGTGGAAGTCGTCGAACACGTTCTGCTTGTGGGCGAGCATGCCCGCCCGGTGCCAGTCCTCGCCCTCCTCGCCGCCGCCGCGCAGGTTGGCGATCGCGTACACGCCGCCCGCCTCGACCCAGCTCAGGATCGACGCCGAGTAGCCGGGGGTCATCGAGATGCCGAACCCGCCGTACCCGTAGAGGATCGCCGGGCGCGGGCCCTCGCCGGAGGCCGGCGAGATGATGAGCATGCGCACGTCGGTGCCGTCGCCGGAGCGGTAGACCACCTGCTCGGTGCGCACCTCCGGCACGTCCACCGCGCCCGGCGAGGCCGCCCAGAGCGTGGTCTCGCCCGTGCGCGCGTCATAGCGCTGGATGGTCGGCGGAGTGGTGTTGTCGGTGTAGCCGAACCACGCCTCGTGGCCGCCCTCCGGCCGCTCCGAGATGCTGCCGATGCTGCCCAGGCCGGGCGTCGGCACCTGGCCGATCCGCTCGCCCGTCGCCAGGTCGTGCACGGTGATCTCGCTGATCGCGTGGCGGGTCCAGCCCACCAGCATCACCGGGCTGTCGAGGTCGTCGAGGATCGCGAAGTCGGACAGCACCGCCTCCGGGTCCTGCGGGATCAGGTCGCGCCATGCCTCGAACTCCGGCCGGGACGGGTCGGTGACGCACACCCGGGCCCGGGGCGCGTCACGGTCGGTGTGGACGTACAGCCTGCCGTCGCGGCCGAACACCAGCCCGGTCTGCGCGTCGACGCCCTCCTGCACCACCCGCAGCTCCGGCCGGTCGGCGGGGGAGGCGGTCAGGTCGGCGACCCACAGGTCGTTGCGCGGGGCGGTGCCCTCGCTGGCCGAGATCTGCAGCCAGCGGCCGTCGCGCGACACCGACACGCCGTAGTAGTTGGTCATCTTCATGCCATCACCGAAGATCATCACGTCGTCCTCGGTGGACGTGCCGACCCGGTGCAGATAGACGCGGCGGTGGAACTGACGCTCGTCCTCGGGCACTTCCGTGCTCGGCAGCCTGCGTACGTAGTAGAAAGCCTCGCCGCCCGGCAGCCACGCGATCGGCGAGTAGCGGCAGCGGTCGATCGGCCCCTCGATCCGCGTGCCCGTCGCCACGTCGATCACGTAGAGCACCGACTCCTCGTCGCCGCCCACCGAGATCTGGTAGGCCAGCAGCCGCCCTTCCTTGTCGGGCTGCACCGCGTCCAGCGTCGTCAGCCCCGACGGGTCGAGCGCCATCGGGTCGACCAGCGCCCGCTCGGTGCCGCCGGCCCCGTCGGGCTCCACCACGTAGTAGACCGCGTGCTCCTGCTCCGGCGTGCGGCGGCTGAAGAAGTAGCGGTCGCCGCGCCACGCGGGCGCGCCCACCGACCCCGACTTCAGCAGCTCGGCGATCCGCGACTTGAACCGCTGCGGCTCGCTCTCCCGCTTGAACAGCTCGGCCTGCGCGACCAGCCACCGCTCCGTCTCCGGGCTCTCGGGATCCTCCAGCCAGCGGTACGGGTCGGGAACGGGGATGCCGTGCAGGACGTCGGCGGTTTCCTCGCGTGGCGCCGCCGGATAGGACTCTCGCGTCATGCTCGAACCCTACGGCAAAGCACGAGGCCCGGAGGTTGGCGTAAAGGCCTGGTGATACGGGAATAAACCGTAACGTGCGTCCCTCTGGTCATTCCGGGCCGGACGTTAAGGGGTGGCGGGGACGCTGCGGTGAACGCCAGACTTGCTGACAGGACGGTGCCGTGGTGTCCATCCGCTGGGCCGTCCGGCGGAGGTCCACGTGATGGTTGTGCCGAAGCCCCAGGAGGGGCGAATAGCCGGGACATGCCACGGCATGTCTCCTTCGAATTGGGTGCGGCGGGGAGAGGCCCGATGATGCGCCAAGTCCTGCTGCTCAACGCCACCTACGAGCCCTTGACCACGCTTTCCCTGCACCGTGCCATCGTGCTCGTGCTGCGGGAGAAGGCCGACATCATCCACCGTGACGGCCGCGGAGCCGTGCTGCGCTCCACCAGCCGGACGCTCGACGTGCCGTCGGTCATCCGGCTCAGGAGATACGTCCGCATCCCGTACCGATCCCGTATCCCCCTGACCAGAGCCGCCCTCATGCGGCGCGACGACTACCGGTGCGCCTACTGCGGGCAGCGGGCCGAGACCATCGACCACGTCGTCCCCCGCTCCAGGGGCGGCGCCCACACGTGGGAGAACTGCGTCGCCTCGTGCTCGCCGTGCAACCACAGGAAGGCCGACAAGTACCTGGAGGAGCTGGGGTGGACCCTGAGTGTCGCCCCGTCCGTGCCACGGGGCGCTCACTGGCGGTTGATCGGCGCCTCGCTCGTCGGCGACCCCCAATGGGCGCCCTACCTTGAAGCGGCTGCCTGACCCGGGCCCGGCACCTCGTGCCGGGCCCGCGTGCCCTTCGGGCTACTCCCAGGTGCCGGGCCGGCTCGTGCTCTTCACCGAACCGGCAGGCTACGCCCGGGTGACTTTCCAGCCCTGAGGGCGTTCCGGGCTACTCTGATGGCATGCCGCGTTACGACTACCGCTGCCGCGCCTGCGGCTCCACGTTCGAGGTGTCCCGGCCGATGTCGGCGTCCAGCGACCCGGCCGCCTGCCCGGAGGGCCACGACGACACGGTCAAACTGCTTTCCACCGTCGCCATGACCGGCTCCGCCGCCACCCCGCCCCCTGCCTCGGGCGGTGGCTGCTGCGGCGGCGGTTGCTGCGGCTAGCTCTCGGCGGATGCCGCCAGGTTTCCCCTCGGAGTCACGCGCAGGCCGGTGAAGACCGGCCAGCGCCGGTCGGCGCGGTCGCGAACGATCGACAGCGCGATGCCGCCGGTGTCGCCGGCGCCGTGGCGGCTCGGCGCGCTGAGCCGGACCGTTCCGTCGACCAGCGCGACGATCCTGCTTCCTCGCACCGTGAGCAGCACGTGGTGGGCGGCACCGGGTGCGAGCGGCTGCTCGTCGAGGACGCGCCCCCCGCTCCGGCCGCGGATGAGCTGGGCCGTGTGGGCGGACAGCCGGATCGCCACCGGCGCCCGCCCGCCGACGCGGGCGTAGAGGCCGGCGGTGTTCGTGTTCGCGGCAAGCCGGGACACCCGCACGTCCACGGCGTAGTGGTCCCAGTCCGCCGAGCCGTAGGGGGCGTAGGCGGCGTATCTGAAGGTGTCGCGGCCCGCCTGCGAGCGCCTGCCGGTCAACGGGAAGTCGCCCGGCCCCACGGGTTCTCCACTGACGGACGTCCACCGCTCGTGGTCTTCCAGCGGCGTCCCGCGGGGCGGGATCTCGGTGCGCCGCACCACCTCGCGCATCAGGACGTCGGCCGTCGTGTCCGCCCGGACCTCCAGCCGCTCGTACTCCTGCGCCACCGAAGATCTGCGGCTGGGCGGCATCGGACGCGAGGCGTGGTTGCTCATCGCCAGCGCGAACGAGTCTTTGATCACACGGTCGGCGAAGGCGGACGCGTGCCGTTCCGCTTCTGGCGTGGGCGTTTCGGTGGAGACCCTCGCCCCGGAGCTGACCGAGAACCGAGCCGCGCGCGGCCCCATGCCATGGGCTCCCATGGCCGCGTCGCCGGAGTCGGAGAAGGGGTGGGAGAACAGGACCGGCCGGGGCAGCCCATGCTGGTGGAACGCGCGGAACATCGCCGCGAAATCGGCTCGGATGCGCGCTTGATAGCGGGCGAGGCTCTCCCACTCGCCGGCCGCGGCGGAGTAGACCCGGTTGGTCAGCGGCGATCCGGTCCGCCCGCCGGGCCCGGTCACAACCCGGGCGTGCAGGTCGTGGGTGTGACTCTGGAAGTCCCACCGTCCCGATGCCGCCATCCGGGAGACCTCCTCCCAGGACAGGTAGTACGGACTGCGGCCTACCAGGCCGGTGATGAGGAACGCCGAGGCCCGCATGCCGTGACGGGCCAGGATCGCGTCGCCGTGGATCCACAGGCCGCGTGCCCCGTCGTCGAACGTGATCACGACCGAACGTCGACGCACCGCCGAGGAAACGG
This sequence comes from Nonomuraea harbinensis, assembly GCF_019396385.1. Lineage (GTDB taxonomy): Bacteria > Actinomycetota > Actinomycetes > Streptosporangiales > Streptosporangiaceae > Nonomuraea > Nonomuraea ferruginea. The sequence goes on from NZ_JAHKRN010000030.1 coordinate 48,859, forward strand.
TCCTCGGCCCAGGCGGGAAGGTAGTTGTAGATCGCGTCCCGGCGGAAGACCGCCAGCGGCCCGGAGACGCAGACGACCGCGCCGAAGACCGACTCGGCCGCCTTGATCACCCGGCACTGGCCCTCTTACCACACGTCCTGCGCACGCGAGAGCATGCTCTGATCGGCGTTGAGCGCGCGCGTGTGCCCACTGACCGCGCCCAGTTCAGGGTGCCGGACGAGCGCCGGGACGCAGCGGGACAGGGCGTCCGCGGCCAGCACGCAGTCGGAGTCGGTGAAGGCGACCACGTCGCCGGTGGCACGTTCCATGCCGCGGACGAGCGCCCGTTTCTTGCCTACGTCCTCCTCCAGGAAGAGGACCTCGATAGGCAACCGGCGGGCGAGATCCCGCAGGACGTCCGGCGTGCCGTCGTTGGAGGCGTCGTCCACCACGATGACCTGCACACCCTCGGCGTCTCCCGCCACCATGGATTGCACGCACGCCTCGATGCCCGACTCCTCGTTGCGCACCGCGACCAGGAAACTGACGGTGGGCTGAGCCGGCAGCGGGACGAACAGGTCTGTGTCGCGACCGCGGCGCAGTGACGGGATGGCGCGGCCGAGAAGCAGGAGCAGCGGGAACAGCAGCACCAGCGTCGCCACCCGCCGGATGCCGTGCTGGATGCCGGGGTCCAGGCTGCGCAGCCGCTCACGGACCCCTTCCATACGCGGCGGGCCGGTCTGGGATCTTCGAGGGCAGGGTGTGTCGGAAGCGGTGACAGCAGGCGAGACAACTGATGGAGAGCGCACGATATCCCGGTGCTGAGCGTGAACAAGCATCGCCACTTGATCGAGAAGCACCCTAACCAGCTTCGCCGAGGCCGGAGGGGGATCGACACCGTGATTCTGTAGAAGACCGGGCCCCGCGAACATCCCCAAGGGTGGGCGGCGTGCCTGGTGGGATGGGCACGCCGCCCGGGGGGAGGTCAGGCGGCCCTGGTGCGCTTGCGGCGCTGGAACGGCAGGAAGCGGTCGGCCAGGTGGGGGCGGGACGGGGTGAGGGTGGGCTCGACGGCGAGGATGCGGTCGAAGCGGAAGGCGCGGATCGCGCGGCGCATCCGGCACACTCCCACGAGATACCAGAAGTCGCGGTGGACCAGGCAGGTCACCGGCTCGACCTCGCGGCTGGTGACGGTGCCGGCGGCGTCGCGGTAGTGGAGGCGGACCATCATGCGGCCGGTGATGGCGTCGGCGATGAGCCGGGCCCGCGCGGCCACCTCGGCGGGCAGCGGCTCGACGAGGGTGTCGAGGGTGGCGGCGATGACGTCGTCGTCGAGGTCGAGATGATCGAGGGCGTGCTGCAGGCCGCGCCGGGCGGTGACGGCTTGCGGGCCCGACCCCAGGTGAGCCAGGGACAGAGCGAGGGCGGCGATCTCGGCGGTCGTCAGCGGTTGCGTCTGGGGCTTCACGACTTCAGCCATACCCCAAGCATAGGTAAAGTCACTGACATTTTCGAAAGTGTGTACGGCAGGCGACAGGAGTGTCGCCTGCCGTACAGGGTCACTTGGACAGCTGCGACAGGTCGCGCGAGGCGCCGGTGGAGGCCGAGGTCGTCATGGCCGCGTACGCCTGCAGCGCCGCGCTCACCGGCCGGTCGCGGTCGCGCGGCCGGAACCCGCCCAGCTCGGCCAGCAGCCGCTCGCGGCGGGCCGCCAGCTCGGCCTCGGGGACGTGCAGCTCCAGCTTGCGGGCGGGGATGTCGATCTCGACGAGGTCGCCGTCCTCGACGAGCGCGATCGTGCCGCCCTCGGCCGCCTCGGGGGAGGCGTGGCCGATCGACAGCCCGGACGTGCCGCCGGAGAAGCGGCCGTCGGTGATCAGCGCGCACGCCTTGCCCAGGCCCTTGCCCTTGAGGAACGAGGTCGGGTAGAGCATCTCCTGCATGCCGGGGCCGCCCTTGGGGCCTTCGTAGCGGACGATCACCACGTCGCCCTCCTTGACCCGGTCGTTGAGGATGCCCTCGACCGCCTGCTCCTGCGACTCGAACACGACGGCCGGCCCGGTGAACTTCCAGATCGACTCGTCGACGCCGGCGGTCTTCACCACGGCGCCGTCGCGGGAGATGTTGCCGTAGAGCACGGCGAGGCCGCCGTCGGCGGTGTAGGCGTGTTCGAGGTCGCGCACGCACCCGTCGGCGCGGTCGAGGTCGAGGGAGTCCCACCGGTTGTCCTGCGAATAGGGCTTGACGGTGCGGACGTTGCCGGGCGCGGCGTGCCACAGCTCCGTCGCCTCGGGCTTGACCGAGGGCGACATCGGGTCCCAGGCGGCGAGCAGGTCGCCGAGCGTGCCGCCGTTGACCGTCGGGACGTCGCGGTGGAGCAGCCCGGCCCGGTCGAGCTCGCCCAGGATGGCGGGGATGCCGCCGGCCCGGTGGACGTCCTCGACGTGGTACTTGCTGGTCGCCGGGGCGACCTTGCACAGGCACGGCACCCGCAGGGAGATCTCGTTGATCTCCTTGAGCCCGAAGTCGACCTCGGCCTCGCGGGCCGCGGCCAGGATGTGGAGGATCGTGTTGGTGGATCCGCCCATGGCGACGTCGAGCGTCATCGCGTTCTCGAACGCCTCGCGGGTGGCGATCGAGCGCGGCAGCACCGACTCGTCGCCCTCCTCGTAGTAGCGCCGGGTGATCTCGACGAGCGTGCGGCCGGCCTCCTCGAAGAGGTCCTTGCGCGCCTTGTGGGTGGCCAGGATCGTGCCGTTGCCGGGCAGCGCCAGGCCGATGGCCTCGGCCAGGCAGTTCATGGAGTTGGCGGTGAACATGCCGGAGCACGAGCCGCAGGTCGGGCAGGCGCTCTCCTCCATCTCCAGCAGCTCGGCGTCGGTGACGGAGTCGTCGGCGGAGGCGATCATCGGGTCGATGAGGTCGAGCTTGCGGCCGGGCGTCTTGCCGGCCTCCATCGGACCGCCGGAGACGAAGACCGTCGGGATGTTGAGCCGGAACGCGGCCAGCAGCATGCCCGGCGTGATCTTGTCGCAGTTGGAGACGCAGATCATCGCGTCGGCGCAGTGGGCGTTGACCATGTACTCGACGGCGTCGGCGATGAGCTCGCGCGACGGCAGCGAGTAGAGCATGCCGCCGTGGCCCATGGCGATGCCGTCGTCGACCGCGATCGTGTTGAACTCGCGGGGGATGGCACCCGCCTCGCGGATCGCCCCGGACACCACGTCGCCGACGTCGCGCAGGTGGACGTGGCCGGGCACGAACTGGGTGAAGCTGTTGGCCACCGCGATGATCGGCTTGCCGAAGTCGCTCCCGGCTACGCCGGTCGCCCGGAGCAGGGCCCGGGCACCGACCATGTTCCTGCCGTGGGTGACGGTACGAGACCTGAGGGCGGGCATGGAGCTTCTCCCATCGTCGAGCGTCCATCCATGGTACGGCCAGCCGCCCGGTAACTGAGACGGATGTCCACGACCCGATACGGCGTCAGGCGGGGACGCGGATCGCGGCGAGCTGGGTCGCCTGCGCCACCAGGCGGTCCCGCGAGTCCCACACCATGGCCGTCTCGTCCATCCTCCCGCCGCCCACCTCGGTGACCGACAGGCGCACCTTGACCGGGCCGGGGGCCGGCAGGCGCAGCACGTGCGCGGTGAGCTGGATCGTCGGCGCCCAGCCCGGCAGGCCCAGGTCGTAGGAGGCCGGGGGCACCGGGTCGAGGGCCAGCAGCAGGCTGAGCGGGTCCCACGCGGCGCCGTCCTTGAGCCGCTGCCAGGTGTCGAGCCGCCCGCGCAGGGACGGCTCGCCGAACACGAAACCCACCTGCTCGGGGTGGAGCCGCAGCTCCAGCACGTCCATGAGCGGCACCGGGAAGGCGTTGCCCGGCACCTCTCTCGGCGCCAGGAAGCAGGACTCCTCCGGGGGCATCTCGACCGCCGGCGCCGACGTCCAGCGCGGATCGGCGTCGTCCAGCAGGCCGAGCGTCACCAGCGCGGCCACCCGCGGCCTGCCCTGCTGCGCGAGCTCCGCCCTGACCTGGGTCACGGTCCTCCCGGCGCGCAGCACCTCGACCAGGACCTCGGCCGGCCCGGGCTCCGGCGGCTCGGCGAACGACGCGCTCACGGCGGTCACGTGCGGGTGCCCGGGGCCCGCCGCGCTTTCGAGCGCCGCCCTGGCCAGCACCGCCATCAGGTAGCCGCCGTGCAGCTTGTCGCCGACGCTCCACGTCGCGTCCAGCCTGGCCTCGTACGTGCCCTGGCCGGTGGTCTTGACCGCCGTCGCCTCGTCGAATCGCGTCATGTGCTCCCCTTCGCAGAGGATCAGATTGACATCGTTAACCTAACGGCGTCAACCTAGGGAGGTGACGGAGAAACGGGTCCGCGCCCGGCGCGGCGACGGCGCGCTGCTGCGCGAGGAGCTCCTGCGCGCGGCCGAGGAGCTGCTGGACGAGACCGGCACCGAGGAGGCGCTCACCGTCCGCGCGGTCGCCGCCCGCGCGGGAGTCTCCACGCCCTCGGTCTACCTGCACTTCGCCGACAAGGAGGAGCTGCTGGAGGCGGTGTGCCTGCGGGTGTGGGACGAGCTCGGCAGGCTCGTGGCCGAGTGCCGGGACCCCGACCCGTTCCTGCGGCTGGGCCGGTGCGGCCGGGCCTACATCCGTTTCGCGCTGGACCACCCGGTGCAGTACCGGGTGCTGATGATGACCCCCTCGGCGGGCGAGGGGGTGCCGCCCGCCGCGCAGGCGTGCTTCGGCTACATGGTGGACGCCGTGCGCGCGTGCGTCGAGGCGGGGGTGATGCGCGGCGAGCCCGAGCGGCTCGCCCTGGCCCTGTGGTCGGCGGCGCACGGCTGCGCCGCGCTGCTCATCGCGCAGCCGTCGTTCCCCTGGCCGGACCGGGACGCGATGATCGACCTGATCGTCCGGATCAGCGGGTTCGGCGCCGCGCTCGGCCCGCGCATGGCGGGCGCCCTGCCGCCCAGCCGGGAGCTCGCCGCCGCGCTGGACGCCTTCGAGGCCCGCCTCGGTGGTCAGCTCCCTGAGCGGCCCTGACTCCTGCCGGTCGCCCACCGGTGCAGGGCCTCCCTGGAGCCGGCCATGTCCAGGTTGGCCGCCGCCTCGATCAGCCCCAGATGGGTGAAGGCCTGCGGGTAGTTGCCCAGCGCCGTGCCGTCGGGCGCCATCTCCTCCGAGAACAGGCCGAGCGGCCCCCGCAGAGCTCCTCGATCACGCGGTCGAGCACCTGCGCGCGCACCTCGTCGGCGGCCCGCCGCCAGCGGTGCGCCGGCGCGCTCTCGTCACCGAGCAGCCCGGCCAGCCGCACGCCCCGGTCCAGGTACACCCACGTCATCACCGTGGAGCCGACGTAGTGGCGGAGCGGGCCGCGGATCTCCCAGACACCGTGATCCGGCTCCCGCCAGAGCGTGCTCACCGGGTCGACGTACCGGCGCAGCAGGGCCGCGAGCCCGCGTACCCCTCCAGATGGTCGAGGACGACCTCCGCCCCCTCCTGCTCGCCCCTGATGCCGGCCATGGACGCAGCCGGCCCGAGCCGCTCACGCATTCGTGCAGCAGGAAGCGCATGTAGCGCACGCCCTCGTCGGCGTGGCCGAGCCGGAACAGGGCGAGTACCGTCAGCGCCGCGTCGCGGTGCCAGGTGTAGCGGTAGTCCCAGTTGCGCTCGCCGCCGATGGTCTCCGGCGGCGAGGTGGTGGGCGCCGCCACCAGCGCCCCCGACTCCTCGTACATCAGCCCGCGCAGCACCAGCGCGCTGCGCCGGACGTGCGCCCGCCCGGTCCCGATGTCGTCGCCCCGGCTCGACCCACGCGGTACGGGTCGCGCGCAGCAGTGCGTCGGCCCTGCGGACGCCGACGGCACGCCGTGGCGCGTCCGCGTACCCCAGCACGACGGCGAACCCCTCACCGGGTCCCAGCGACGTCTCGATCCCGAGGACGGAGCCGGAGCGGAGCAGCGGCCGGTCGGCGGCGGCCCACAGCCGGGGCTCCTCGTGCACCCACGTCCCGTCGCCGTCCGGCCGCCACCGGGCCGTCTCCCGCGCGTAGCCGGGCCGGGCTCGATCCCGATCCGGACGTCGGCGGTCCCGCCGGCCGCCCGCACCACGCGGACGAGCAGGTGCCGGGCGGCGAGCGGGCCGGCCGGGTCGCCGTCGCCGGCGACGGCCAGGAAGTCCGTCACCGTCACGGCCGCGTCGCCGGTGCGGTGGACGCTCTCCAGCACCAGGGTGTCGCCGAGATAGCGGCGCTCCGGCGCTCCCGCGCCCGCCACCTCGATGCCGAGGGCGCCGCCGCGGTCGCGGTCGAGCAGGCGCGCGAACACGCTCTCGCCGGCGAAGGCCGGCACGCGGAACCACTCGACCGCCCCGTCCGGGGCGACCAGCGCGGCGGTGTGGGTGTCCGACAGGAACGCGTATCCGTCGATCGGCGGGAAGCGTGCGCTCAAGCCGGTTCCCGCAGCTGCGGCAGCACCTTCTGGCCGAAGGCGTCGATGAAACCGCGCTGCTCCTGGCCCACGTGGTGCAGGAAGAGCGTGTCGAAGCCGAGGTCGGCGTACTCGGCGAGCCAGCCGGCATGGCGTTCGAGGTCGGCGGAGACCAGCACGGCCCGCCGCACGTCGTCGGGCCTGACGGTGGCGGAGGCCTGCTCGTACTCCTCCGGTGTCGACAGGTTCCAGGGCACGTCGCCGCCGAGCACGCCCGTACGCCACTGCTCGTGCGCGATCCGCAGCGCGGTCTGCTCGTCCTCGGCCCACGACAGGTGGACCTGCAGGTAGACCGGCTTGCCCGCGCCGCCTCCCTCGCGGAACGCCTCGACGACCCGGCGCAGCTGCGGCACGTCCTGGTTGACGGTGATGAGCCCGTCGGCCCACGAGCCGGCCCATCGGGCGGTCTCGGCGCTGACGGCGGCGCCGATCAGCGGGGGCGGGGTCTGGGGCAGGGTGTAGAGCTGGGCGCGGTCCACCGTGACGAGCCCGCGGTGCGACACGCACTCCCCGGCGAACAGCGCCCGCATGACGTCGACGCACTCCCGCAGCCGCGCCTTGCGCTCCGGCTTGGCCGGCCACCTGTCGCCGGTGATGTGCTCGTTGAGCGCCTGGCCGCTGCCCAGCGCCATCCAGAACCGGCCGGGGAACATCTCGCAGAGCGTGGCGGCCTTCTGCGCGGCCACCGCGGGGTGGTAACGCTGACCGGGCGCGGTGACGACGCCGAACGGCAGGCCGGTGCCGGCCAGCGCGGCTCCCAGCCAGGACCAGGCGTAGCCGGAGTGGCCCTGGGCGTGGCTCCAGGGCGCGAAGTGGTCGGAGCACATCGCGGTGGTGAAACCCGCCTCCTCGGCCCGGCGCACTGCCTCCAGCAGGGCGCTCGGCGCGAGCTGTTCGTGCGAGGCGTGGAAACCGAGTCTGGCCATGGGGAGAAACTCCTTCTGCGGGTCCGGACGGTCATCAGGGGCGGCACGCGCCGCCCCGGTGTTCCGGTTTCCGCTTCCCCGCCGGGGCCCGCTTATGTGGGCGCGACGCGTACGGAGACGTATCCGCGAGAAGGAAGGCCGCCGCGGAGAGGCGCGGGTATGCCCGTGAGGCCTCTCCGCCTGCCCGTCAGCCCTCGCCGTAGCGCGGGGGCAGCACCTGGGCCGCGATCTCGTAGATCTTGTCGATCTCCGTGTCGGTGAGCGCGCGCTCCCGCTTGGTGATCCACCGGCGGGCCCGGACGCCCTCGTAGACGTCCACGCCCTTGATCGTCATGATCTTCCAGGGCACCGGCGGGCCGTAGATCGCCAGCGACGGCACCACCGACACCTGGTGGCCGTAGGCCTTGCTGATCAGCTCGGCGGCCCGGGTCGCCTCGCCCCTGGCCTCGACGAGGCGGTCCTTCTTGTCGAAGGGGCCGTGGAAGAGCTTCTTGCCCATCTGCACCCGTACGGGAAGCCGCTTGTCCCACTTCTCCGAGTCGACCGCGTACACGCCCGTCGGCCCGACGACCAGGTGGTCGATCTGCGCTTCGGTGCCGGGGATGGCGCGGGCGTGGAGGGTGCGGTAGCCGCGGCGCTCAAGCTGGCGCAGCTGCGCCTCGGTGCGGCGCTCGGCCACCGAGGAGCGCCGCCAGGCCGGCACCGTCGAGTTGGAACGCGCGCGGTAGATCGCCTCGCCGATGGCGGCGAGCACGCCCGCGGTCACGCCCACCCGCCAGTCCATGACCAGGAGACCCACGGCGACGCCGACGGCGAGGGCCAGCAGCGCGCGGTTGCGCATGCGGCGGAAGCGAGGCTGCTGGAGCAGCTCGCGCATGGAGGCCCGCTCGACCGGCGCATAGGTGGTGGTGGGCGCCGCAGGTTTGGCGGTCTGCTCGTTTTCCGGTCTGTCGCTCACCCAGATCGGGGACGTGTTGTGACCGTCTTCACGCTGAGGGTCGGAGTCCACGTGATTCACCGTAGCCCGGGGTTCTGATGCATTCCTAGTGCTGCCTTGTCCATAGTTTTATGGCCCGGCTCACCGTGTCCTACGCCCGGTTTCCGGGTACTTATTACGTTCCTCTCTAGAGAGGTAGGGAGAGCCCGAGGCGATCCTAGCCCTGCCGGAGGGTGTGGCGATCATGTTGACCGGGTCTTTGGCATCTCCTGTCGAGACTCTCGTACCTGGGTCTGGCCGGACCGGCGGACCGGGATTACGTTCGTGATGTGAACAGCGCGCTGGAGATCCTGCTCTTCCTCATCGGGGTGTCGCTGGGACTGTTCGTGCTGATCAGCCTGCTCGTGCTGATACCGGGGCGCGGTGCCGCGCGCAAGGCGGAGGCCGGGCCGGTGTGGATCGGCGGACCCGGCCGCGGCGACCGCGGCGTGAGCACGTCGGGGCTCGTGCTGGTCGACCGGCCGCCGCAGTGGGCGCCGCCGGGAGAGGCCGACTGGGTCGCGGCGGCGGAGACCGCCGAGCCCGGCATGCGGGTCGGTGGCGCGTCGGCGGGATGGTGATCGGGATGCGAACTCTCTCCGCGGCCCAGGCCGACGACGTCCGGCAGGCCCTGCGGGCCGCGGAGCGGCGCTGCGCCCTGCGCTTCGCGCTCTTCCTCGGCTCGCCCGTCGGCGGCCGGCGCCACTTCGCCGAGCGGCTGCACGCCGCGCTCGACGAGGAGGCGGACGACGCCGTCGTGATCATGGTCGACGTACGGGGCCGCGCCCTGGAGATCGTCACCGGCGAGAACGCCAGGCGCCGGCTCTCCGACGCGTCGTGCCGGCTGACGGCGATGTCCATGGCCACCGCGTTCAGCGCGGGCGACCTGGTGGGCGGCCTGCTGTACGGGATCGGCGCCCTGGCCGAGCAGGCCGGCGCCCGCCGCTAGCCGTCGATCAGCGCGGCGATGTGCTCGCTCACGCCCCTGAGCAGCGTGGACGGCTCGATCGGCGCCGCGGCGACGGCGGCGAAGAACGACGGCAGGCCCGGCAGCGGGAAACCGTCGTCGCGGGCCGCGGCCGCGCCCACCGGGCTCTTGCCGAGCGTGCTCCGGCTGCGCTCCCACGCGTCGAGCACCTCCTCCGGCGACGGCACGCCGAAGCCGTGGCCCACCGGCGCCGCGTGGCGCAGGCGTACCAGCGGGGTCTCCGCGAACGCGAGCGCGACGCGGGCGCGCTCCTGGAGGCCGGCGCGCGGCTCGGGAGCGATCCAATCCATCGCCGTGCAGGGGTTGCGGCAGGTGGCCACGCACACCGCGAGCGCGCCCGCCACCTGGCTGTGCTGCCGGTCGAAGTACGCGCGCCAGCCCTCGGACGGCTCTCCCGCCACCCGCAGCGTCCGGTTGGTGGCCGACTGCTCCGCCTTGGTGTGGTCGCACTCGCGATCGCCGATCACGCCGAACCGGCTGCCGGTCGCGCTCAGGCCCTCCGGCCAGCGGGCGGGGTCGCCCGCGTGGCCCAGGTGCGGCTCGAACGCCAGCAGCGGCAGGTATTCGGCGGCGATGTGCACCGCGGCGATCATCGGGCTCAGCTCGCGGCGGTGCCAGCGGATCGCGATGACCTCCAGCAGCAGGCCGTAGGCGGGGCGCAGCGACTCCAGCGCGCCGCGCGGCTGCTCGCGCGGGGTCTGCGGCATGTGGCACGCCCGGGCCTGCCGCCTGAGCGACGAGGGCACCGCCTTGGTGTCGACGGCGAAGTCCTCGGCGTCGAGCGACAGCAACCGCTGCCCGAACTCGCAGGCCTCCGCGATCCGAGGGTCGGGCGACAGCGCCCCGAGGTCGGCGAACGCGTAGCGGCGCGCCAGCGCCACGAAAAGATCACGAGTCGTCTCCACCGGATCACCCTACTCAGACCGGACACCGGCGGGTCCCTCGGCGAGGAATCCCCGGGTTAGGGTGGGGCGATGTCTGTCGCGCGGCGCGGGGTCCTGCTGGGCGCGGCGGCGTACGTGCTGTGGGGGCTGTCCGCCCTCTACTGGCCGCTGGTGGAGCCCACCGGGCCGGTGGAGATCCTGGCGCTGCGGGTGCTGTGGTCGCCGGTCGCGATCGGCCTGCTGGTGCTGGCCCTCGGCAGGCGCCGCAAGGTGGCGGCGATCCTGCGCCGGCCCCGCGACGTGGCCCTGCTCAGCGTCGCCAGCGTGCTGACCTCGGTCAACTGGGCGCTGTTCATCTGGGCGACCATGAACGGCCACGTCGTCGACGCCTCGCTCGGCTACTTCATCACCCCTCTGGTCAGCATCGCCTTCGGGGTGGCGCTGTTCAGGGAGCGGCTGCGTCCCGCCCAGTGGGCGGCGATCGGCCTCGCGGCCGTCACCGTGGTGGTGCTCACGATCGAGTACGGGGGGCCGCCGTGGATCGCGCTGGGCCTGGCCGTGACGTTCGGCACCTACGGGCTGATCAAGAAGAGGGTGGCCGTCGGCGCCGTGGAGGGGCTGATGGTGGAGACCGCCGTGCTGTTCCCGTTCGCGCTGGCGTACACGGTGGTGCTGCAGGCGAGCGGGCAGGCGACGTTCGGGCACGTGTCGGCCGCCAACACGCTGCTGGGCGTCGGGTCGGGGTTCGTGATGATCGTGCCGATGCTGTTGTTCAGCGCCGCGGCCACCAAGATCCCGCTGAGCGTGACCGGCATGCTGCAGTACATCGAGCCGATCGTGCAGTTCCTCGTCGGGCTGCTGGTCTTCCGCGAGCCGATGCCGGCCACCCGGTGGCTCGCGTTCGCGGTGCTGTGGGCGGCGCTCGCGCTGCTGGCGGCCGACGGCCTCAGGCGACGGGCTCGGGAGAGCGCGGATCGTCGAGTTCCACCGCGATCCGCTCGATCATCTCGAACTGCCGCATCAGCCGTTCGAGATCAGGAGGAGACACGGTGAACGTGTCGTACACCGCCTCGCCCCCGGCCGTGTAGCTCAGCTCGTGGCCGCAGGCGTCGTCCCACAGGCCGCTGATCACCCGCAACGCCGGCGACAGCCGGTCGGCGTGGATGCGCCGCACCTTCACGCCCGCCTCGGCCTGCTCGCGGGCCAGCGCGTCGAGGGCGTCGCTCCACTCGCGGTAGATGAACACCCGCCTGATCACCACGCCCCTGGCCAGCGCGTCGGCCTGCGCCCGCCAGTATTCGCGGCCGACCGGCTCCAGCCACCACTCCAGGTCGACGGAGGGCACGCTGGTGACGCAGATCTGCCGCTTCGCCTGCCGGATCAGCCGCAGGAACACCCCGTTGTCGCCATAAGGGGCGCGGAAGTGGCCGCGCTCCAGGTCGGCGAGCGTGCGCAGGCACTCCTCGAAGGCGTCGCGGCAGGCGTCGTCGGCGGGCGTGCCCTTGTACTGGAGCTCGACGTGCTTGGCGGCGCGCAGCATCGGCTCCATGAGGTCGGGCAGCCAGGGGATCTTCTCGATCGTGGACACCAGGGCGCCGACCCGGGTCTCGTGGTCGACCCGGCGCCGCTCCCGCAGCAGCGTCTGGACCTGGAGGGTGATGACGCCGCCGAGGAGGCCGGCCACGGTGCCGAGGGCCTGCGCGGTGTCCTCACGCACGTAGAAGATCACGGCCAGCAGGACCGAGAGGACCGTGCCGATGATCAGGACCGGATCGACGATGACCGACTTCTGCTTGGCGGGCCTCTTCACCAAGGGCTCCAGGGGGTGAGCGACGGTGGTCAGACGCGACGATAGCCGATCTTGACCGCTGTCACCCGGACCGTCAAGGACAGGGTGTCGTGACGCACTGGATGTCGCCGGTCGGCTTGGCCGTGGGCTCCTGGGTCGGCTCGTGCGGGTCGGGCTCGGACGGCTCGTCGGTCGGCTCGCCGGTGGGGTCGGGCTCCGGCTCGGTGGTCGGGTCGGGGGAGGGGGTCGTCGGCGGGTCCGTCGGGGAGGGGGACACCGTGGGGGTGCCGGTCGGGCTGGGCCTGCCGGTGACGGCCGGCGGCGGGACCCGCGTCGGCCTGCCGTCGGACGCCTGATTGCCCGCCTCGGTCGGCCGCCCGGTCGCCGTCGCCGAGGTGTGCGGCTCGGACGAGCTCGCGGGCGGGAGGACGGGGTTCTGCTGGGCGGTCTCGGCCGGGCGCATCCACACCATGGCCGCGACGCCCGCGGTGACCAGCATCGCGAGCACCGTCGCGAGCATGGCGGACACCGCGCGCCTGCGCCGGGGCGCGGGCGCGGCGCCCGGGGAGGTCATGGCCGTGCGGGCGGCCCGCGCCATGTCCTCGGCGGAGGCGTAGCGCCGGTCGGGCGCCTTCTCCAGCGCCCTGGCCACCACCTCGCGCGGCCCGCGCGGCACCTCGGGCGGCAGCGGCGGGACGGGCGCGTGCAGGTGTTTGTAGATGATCTGGACCGGGGTGTCGCCCTCGTAGGGCAGCCGGCCCGTCAGGCACTCGTAGGCCACCACGCCGAGCGCGTAGACGTCGACCGCCGGGGTGATCTCGCTGGAGGTCGCCATCTCGGGCGCGCAGTAGCCGGCCGAGCAGAGCATCGACCCGGTGGCGGTGAGCTGGGCGGCCGACGCCGAGTGGGCGATGCCGAAGTCGGTCAGCGCCACCGAGCCGCCGGCCCGCACGACGAGGTTGGCGGGCTTGACGTCGCGGTGCACGATGCCCTGCGCGTGGGCCGCGGCCAGCGCGTCGGCCACCTCGGCGACCAGCCGCATGGTGGCCACCGGGTCGAGCGCGGCCCGGCGCAGGTGCTTGTCGAGCGACTCGCCCTCGACGAACTCCATCACCAGGAACGTCACCTGGCGGCCGCCGATCTCGCAGCTCCCGTAGTCGTAGACGTCGACCACGCCCGGATGGCGCAGCGTGGCCATGGCCCTGGCTTCGTTCTGGAACCGCTGGAGGAAGGCGGCGTCCTCGCTCAGCGCGGGCATGAGCACCTTGACGGCGACCGTGCGGCCGAGCACCGTGTCGGTGGCACGCCACACCTCGCCCATGCCGCCACCGCCGACCCGCTCGGTCAGCAGGTAGCGGTCGTTCAGCGTGGTTCCGGCACCCAGCACGCCATCCACGCTAACACCGGCTCAGAGGTGCCCGCGCTCGGAACGATCCGGTCGTCACACCACCGTTTCCCGAGGCAGGAGCGGTCCTGCCACGGGTCGTCGGCTCAGGTCGTGAAAACGGGGGACAGACCGGGCCAGTGCGCCGCCGCAGACCACCGGGGGGCGGTCGAGCGGGGCGGGCAGCACGACCTCGCGGCCGCCGCGCAGCGGGCGGCCGGTCCAGACGTCCACCCAGTCGCCCCCGGGCAGGTAGACCGGCATCTCCGGGACATCGGGATCGGTCACCGGGGCGACCAGCAGCGCGTCGCCCAGCTTGAACTGCAGCGGATACCGCCAGACGGCCGGGTCGTCCGGGTGGTCGAAGAACAGCCCGCGCATCAGCGGCGGCCCGTCCAGCGCCCGCCCGGCCTGCTCCGCCAGGTAGGGCACCAGCCGTTCGCGCAGCTCGGCGAGCCGCCTGAAGACCGGGACCACCCGCTCGTCGCCGGTCCGCTCCGCGACGTTCCACGGCGTGCGGTCCCGGAGCGGCTCGCGGTGGTGGTTGAACTCGGAGTGGTACTGCATGATCGGCATGAACGCGGCCGCGCCCGCCGCCCGCAGATACAGCTCCGCGCCCGGCACGTCACCGGAGAACCCCGCCAGATCCCACCCCCAGTACACGACCCCGCAGGCCGAGGCGGTGATCCCGGCCCTGATCGAGGCCCGGAACGCCTCCCAGGTCGAGTCCTCGTCCCCCGCCCAGCAGGCGCCGTGCGGCTGCGAACCCGCGAACCCGGCCAGGCTGAACGTCACCGGCGCCTTCCCGCGCCGCCGCAGCAGGTCACCGAACGCGCGCGCGTAGTGGACGGGGAACAGGTTGTTGCCGTCCGCGCCCCCGCGGCCGTCGGCGTAGCGCAGGTCGTGGCCCCACGCGTGCTCGCCGCCGTCGGTCTTGAACCCGTCGACGCCGACCTCCGCCACCAGGTAGGCGCGCTTGGCCGTCCACCAGTCGCGCACCTCACGCGACGACAGGTCCGGCATCAGCGCCAGCGGGAACCACCAGCCCCGGTTCCGGTACGGCCGGCCGTCGGCCTCCTTGACCCCGTAGCCGCGCTCCACGAGCTGACGGGCGTCCACGGCGGCCTGGTGCCCCGGGTGCGGGCGCGTCTTCTGCAGCGGGATCTGCCAGAGCAGCACCTTGATCCCGCGCTGGTGCAGCTCGTCCACCATGCCCCTTGGGGTCCGGCCACGGGCCGTCCGCCGGGAAGGTGTAGTCGGCCAGCCGGTGCGGCTCCTCGGACGGTTCGTACTCCGCCCCTCGGAAGGCGGTGAACGTGGTCTCGTCGCTCCACGCCTCGATCACCACCGCGCCGAGCTCCCGCCGTGTCTCCACCTCCGGCGGGCTCGCCGTCAGCGTCACGCCCGTGGCGGGGGACCTTGCGGTCACGGTGTCGTCCCGATCAGGCGGGCGCGGACCAGGCGGCCCTGCTCACCGGCCGCCCCCGCCGCGTCGAACGGGGTGGCCAGCACCAGCGCCGCCGCCCCCTGCGCCCAGCTCGTCTCGTCCCAGCTCTCGACCTCGACCGAGATGTCGCGCCGCCCCGGGTAGAGCTGGGCCCGCAGCGCCCGGTCGAACCCCACCTGCCAGAACGGCCAGTCGGCGGTGCCCTCGCCGAGCACCACCACGACCTCCGGATCCACCACGTTGACCAGCCCGGCGGTGGCCCGTCCCAGGATCTCCCCGGCCTCGGCGAACACCTCGCACGCCACCGGGTCACCGCCCACGGCCGCCCGCCCCAGCGCGGCCACGGCCCCCAGCGGATCCGCCACGCCGTCCGGGGCCGGCGCGTCACCCGACCGGGCGCGGGCCGCCGCCAGCAGCCCCGCGGACCCCACGAACGCCTCCAGGCACCCGCGGGCCCCGCACCCGCACGCCGGCCCCCGCGGGTCCACGCACAGGTGGCCGAACTCGCCCGCGCCGCCGCGCGCCCCCCGGTACACCCGCCCGTCGGCCACGATCGCCGCGCCGACCCCGCGCCCGATGGTCAGGACGAGGAAGTCCCGGTGCGTACGCCCCCTGCCGTACAGCCGCTGGGCCGCCGCCAGCGCGTTCACGTCGTTCTCCACCAGCACCGGCAGGTTGAGCCGCCGCCGCAGCCGCTCACCGACGGGCATGGCCTGCCATCCCAGCGTGGGCGCGTTGACCGTGCCCACGCCCTGGTCGTCCACCCCGCCGGGCACCCCGACGCCCACCCCGAGCAGCGGCGGCCCGTCGATGATCGCCGACAGCACCGACTCGATGGCGTCCGCCAGGTCGCCGGGCGCGTCGGCCGCGCCCGGGTCGAACGGCCGCACCCACGACCCGAGCACCTCGCCGTCCAGCCGCACGTCCACCAGCACGAGGTGGTCGGCGGTCACCTTCACGCCCAGCGCGTGCCAGGCGCCGCCGACGAGCCCCAGCCGCTGGGCGGGCCGTCCGCCGCGCGACGGCTTGAGGTCGAGCTCCTCGACCATGCCGTGCCCCATCAGCTCGCGGGTCAGCTGCGTGACGGTCGCCGGGCTGACGTCCAGCTCGCGGGCGATCTCGCTGCGGCTGAGCGGCCCCACCGTGCCGAGCAGGGAGAGGATCGCCGTACGGGTGAGATCTCCGCGGTCGCTACCGGCCATGAGCGCACTTTCTTCAGCAATAAAGTTAGTCCTGAAAATATGAGCCCCACGCAACACCCCTGTCAACCCCCGGAAACACGAAAAGCCCCTCTCCATCAGGGAGAGGGGCGGGATGTGTGAGGGGCGGTCGCCCAGCCCTTCTTCCAGGAGGAAAGGGGCGGGGCATGTGAGCCCCAGCCCCTCCCCGGGAGGGGCTGGGCGCACGTGTAACGGCCCCTCCCGGTGGGGGAGAGGGCCGTTACGGAGGGTCGCTAGGCCGCGTCGCGCGCGCGGTTGCGCAGCGCGCGGCTCACGCCGTCGGCGCCCTCCAGGATGAGCCGGCGCAGCGCCTGCGGCGGCCGCTCCGCGTCCAGGTACGCCTGCGCCGCCCGGACCGTCTCCTCCTCGATCAGCAGCGACGGGAAGCACCCGACCGCGAACGTGGAGGCCTGGTCGAACGTCCACTCCCGGTAGATCCGCCCCACCTCGGCGAAGTACTTCTCCCGGTAGGGCGCCAGGAGCTCGGGGTGGTGCGGGTCCTGGAACCCGGTGATCGTGGTGCGGGCGATGTGGTTGGGCAGCTCGCCGCCGACGATCCGCTCCCACGCCGCGGCCTTGGCCTCGGCCGTGGGGACGACGGCCCGGCACAGCGCCGCCGACCGCTCGCCGGTGGCCGTCGGGTCGCGCCGCAGCTCGGCCTCGATGTCGTCCGGGCCCAGCTCGCCGCCGCTGACCAGCGCGGAGGTGAGGGTCCAGCGCAGGTCGGCGTCGACGCTCAGCCCGTCGGGCACGTCGGTGCCGTCGAGGATGGCCCGCAGCACGGCCAGGTCCTCGGCCGAGGTCGCGACGGGCGCGAACGCCTGCAGGTAGGCGAGCTGGTGGTCGGAGCCGGGCTCGGCCGCCGCCAGCAGCGCGCGCAGCTCGCGGGCCAGCAGCGCCATCCCCTCGGGCCGCCACGCCGGGTCGGCGTACTGCTGGACGGCCTGCCGCGCCTGCCGCAGCACGGTCTGGAGCACGGTCAGGTCCTTGACCGTGCCCACGCCGGAGGCCACCAGCTTGACGTAGTCGCGGGTGGACATCTCGCCGTCGCGCGTCATGTCCCACGCCGCCGACCAGCACAGCGCCCGCGGCAGCGACTCGGTGAACGTCGCGATGCCGCCGTCGACGAGCGTGCGCAGCGACCGCTCGTCCAGCCGGATCTTCGCGTACGTGAGATCGTCGTCGTTGATCAGCACGAGGTCGGGCTGCTCCTCGCCGGCCAGCTCGGCCACGACGGTGCGGGGGCCCACCACGTCCAGCTCGACCCGCTTGGTCCGGGTCAGCTCGCCGCCGGCCAGCGAATAGAGGCCGATCGCGACCCGGTGGGAGCGCAGCGTCGGGTAGTCGGCCGGCGCCTCCTGGAGCACCTCGAACCGGGTGAACCTGCCGTCGGCCACCTCGAACGACGGCCGCAGCGTGTTGACCCAGGCGGTCTCCAGCCACTCCTTCGACCACGCGGACAGGTCACGCCCAGAGGTCCGCTCCAGGGCGGTGAGCAGGTCCTTCAGCTCGGTGTTGCCCCAGGCGTGCTCGTTGAAGTAGTCGCGCACGCCCGCCAGGAAGTTGTCCAGCCCGACGTAGGCGACGAGCTGCTTGAGCACCGAGGCGCCCTTGGCGTACGTGATGCCGTCGAAGTTGACCTCGACCGCCTGCATGTCGGGGATGTCGGCGGCGATCGGGTGGGTGGACGGGAGCTGGTCCTGCCGGTAGGCCCAGGCCTTCTCGACGTTCGCGAACGTGGTCCACGCGCCCTTGCCCCACCGGGTGGCCTCGGCCTGGGCGAGCACGGACATGTAGGTGGCGAACGACTCGTTCAGCCACAGGTCGTCCCACCAGCGCATGGTGACCAGGTCGCCGAACCACATGTGGGCCATCTCGTGCAGGATCGTCTCGGCGCGCCGCTCCACCACCGCGTCGGTGACCCGGGAGCGGAAGACGTAGTCCTCCAGGAACGTCACGCAGCCCGCGTTCTCCATCGCGCCCGCGTTGAACTCCGGCACGAACAGCTGGTCGTACTTGCCGAACGGGTAGCGGACCCCGAACACCTTGTGGAAGAAGTCGAACCCCTGGCGGGTGACCTCCAGGATGTTGTCCGCGTCGAGGTGCTCGGCCAGGGAGGCCCGGCAGTAGACGCCCAGCGGGATGCCGTCGTGCTCGGACGTCACCTTGTGGTACGGCCCGGCCACCAGGGCGGTGATGTAGGTGGACATCACCGCTGTGGGCGGGAACGTCCACCGCTTGGCAGCGCCCTGCTCGTCCACGGCGGAGGCCGCCGCGTTGGAGACCACCTCCCAGTCGCCCGGCGCGAGCACCGTCAGCTGGAAGGCCGCCTTGAGGTCCGGCTGGTCGAAGCAGGCGTACATGCGGTGGGCGTCGGCCGTCTCGAACTGGCTGTGCAGGTAGACCTTCTGGTCGACCGGGTCGACGAAACGGTGCAGGCCCTCGCCGGTGCGCATGTAGACGCAGTCGGCGTCGACGACCAGCTCGTTGGACTCGGCCAGCGAGGGCAGCGGGAAGCGGCCCTGGTCGGCGTCGTAGGCGGACACGTCGAGGTCCGCGCCGTTGAGCGTCACCTTGCGCACGCGCGCGCCGTGCAGGTCGATGAACGTGTCGGCGCCCGGCCTGGTACAGGCGAAACGCACCGTGGTCACGCTGTCGAAGCGCTCCTCGCCCGCTGTCAGGTCGAGCGCCACCGCGTAAGATTCGACCTTCAACAGGCGGGCCCGCTCGCGTGCCTCGTCCCGGGTCAGGTTGCCTGCCAAGTTGCGCTCCTTTTCAACCACTTCGTCGGGGTCAGCCGGATCCCTGGAATAGGATTCGAGCCTCCCCAGGTTATGGCCCACATGAGCGAGAAGACTCCTGTGGATTTGTGGTTCGATCCTTTCTGCCCGTTCGCCTGGGTGACGTCACGATGGCTTCTCGAAGTGGAGACGGTTCGCCCCATCGAGCCGCGCTGGCACATCATGAGCCTCAACGTGCTCAACGAGGGCAAGGACGTCCCCGAGGCCTACCGCGAGCAGATCGTCCGCGCCATCGGCCCGGTCCGGGTGGTGGCCGCGGCCGCCGCCAAGTACGGCGACCACGTCGTCGGCCCCCTCTACACCGAGCTCGGCACCCGCTTCCACAACCAGCGCGCGATCAGGCGCCTCGGCGACCTGCGCGACACGGTCCAGGACGCTCTCGCCGCCGCCGGCCTCGACACCGCCCTCGCCGACGCCATGGACTCCACCGAACACGACGAGGCCGTGCGCCGCTCCCACGACGAGGGCATCGGCCTCGTCGGCCAGGAGGTCGGTACGCCCGTCATCCGCGTCGGCGACAACGCGTTCTTCGGCCCCGTCATCACCTCCATCCCGCGCGGCGAGGACGCCGGACGCATGTGGGACGGCGTCCTGCTCGTCACCGGCTTCGACGAGTTCTTCGAGCTCAAGCGCTCCCGTACGAGCGAGCCCCGCTTCGACTGATTTTTCGACTCCACTCGGTAGGAGAACGTGACAAGCAGGTTGATACAGCTCACTCCGTGGTGAGCCGCGGTCTCGCAATGTGACCCGCGGCACGCCAGGATGAAGTCATGCGTCAGCTATACATCGGCGGTTCGTGGGCCGCCTCCGCCTCGGGAGAGGCCATCGATGTCGTCAATCCGGCCACCGAGGAGATCATCGACCGGGTGCCGGCGGGTGCGCCGGCCGACGTCCAGGCCGCGGTGGCGGCCGCGCGGCGTGCCTTCCCCGGCTGGTCGGCCACGCCGCCCGCCGAGCGGGGCAAGCTGCTGGCCGCCGCCGCCGAGCTGCTGAAGCAGCGGGCCGACGAGGTGGCCAGGACGATCGCCACCGACATGGGCTCGCCGCTCGGGTTCGCGCTGAAGGTGCAGACGCTCATGCCCGCCGGGGTGCTGGCCTCCTACGCCCAGCTGGCCGACAGCCATCCGCTCGAGACCCGCGTGGGCAACTCGCTGGTGGTCAAGGAGCCGGTGGGCGTGGTGGCCGCGATCACGCCGTGGAACTACCCGCTGCACCAGATCGTCGCCAAGGTGGCCCCCGCGCTCGCCGCCGGCTGCACGGTCGTGCTCAAGCCCAGCGAGGTGGCGCCGCTGGCCGCGTACGCGCTGGCCGAGATCTTCCACGAGGTGGGCCTGCCCGCCGGGGTGTTCAACCTGGTCAGCGGGCGCGGCCCGGTCGTCGGCGAGGCCATGGCCGGCCACCCCGACGTCGACCTGGTCTCCTTCACCGGCTCCACCGTCGCCGGGCGGCGGGTCGCCGCCCTGGCCTCCGACGGCGTCAAGCGGGTCGCGCTGGAGCTCGGCGGCAAGTCCGCGAACGTCATCCTGCCCGACGCCGACCTCGGCGCGGCCGTCAAGGTGGGCGTCGCCAACTGCTTCATCAACGCCGGCCAGACCTGCTCGGCGCTGACCCGCATGATCGTGCACCGCGACCGCTACGACGAGGCCGTCCGCCTGGCCGTCGAGGCGACCGCCAAGTACACCGTCGGTGACCCGTTCGACGAGACGACCAGAGTGGGCCCGCTGGTGTCGGCGGCGCAGCGCGACCGGGTGGTCCGCTACATCAACCGCGGCCAGGAGGAGGGCGCCAGGCTCGTGGCCGGCGGCACCGACCGGCCGCTGCCGCGCGGCTACTACGTCGAGCCGACCGTGTTCGCCGGGGTCGAGCCCGGCATGGTGATCGAGCAGGAGGAGATCTTCGGCCCGGTGCTGTCGATCATCCCCTACACCACCGAGGACCAGGCCGTCGAGATCGCCAACGGCACCCCGTACGGGCTCGCGGGCGCGGTGTGGGCGGCCACCGAGGAGCGCGCCGTCGCGGTGGCGCGCAGGCTGCGCACCGGGCAGGTCGCCGTCAACGGCGGCAACTTCAACCCGATGGCGCCCTTCGGCGGCTACAAGCGCTCCGGCATCGGCCGCGAGCTGGGGGAGTACGGGCTGGAGGAGTTCTTCGAGATCAAGGCGCTGCAGCTCTAGCCGCTACAGCATCATCCCGCCGGTGGCCCGGATGCTCTGCCCGGTGATCCATCGCCCGTCGGGGCCGGCCAGGAACGCCACCACGGCCGCCACGTCGCCGGGCGTGCCCAGCCGACGCAGCGCGGTGAACTGCGGTGCCTGCTCCAGCGCCTCCGGCGGGTTGGCGGCGCGCAGCATGTCGGTGTCGGTCGCGCCCGGTAGCACGTTGTTGGCCGTGATGCCGCGCCCGCCCAGCTCCCGCGCCGCCACCTTGGCGAACTGCTCCACGGCGGCCTTGGTGGCGGCGTAGAGCGCGATGGCGGGCGCGGGGACCTCGGTGTTGAGCGTCGAGACGTTGATGATCCGGCCGCCGTCGCGCATCACCCTGCCCGCCCACTGGACGGCCAGGAAGACGGCCCGGGTGTTGACCGCGAACATCCGCTCGTACAGCTCCGGCGTCACGTCGGCGATCAGCGCCGGCCCGGTCTCGGCGGCGTTGTTGACCAGGATGTCGACGCCCGGCAGCCGGTCCTCGGCCGTGGCGAGCAGCCGGGCGAGGTCGTCCTCGCTGCCCTGGTCGCAGCGCACGGCGAGGGCGCCCGTCTCCTTGGCGACCCGCTCGGCGGCCGCCGCGTCCTGCCGGTAGCTGAAGACCACCTCGGCCCCGTCGGACGTCAGCCGCTCCACCACGGCTCTGCCGATGCCGCGCGAGCCCCCGGTCACCAGAGCGCCCTTTCCGGAAAGCACAGTCATGCGCCCACCCTAGGTTCGGAGCATGATCTCGCGCGCGTCGTTCTTCGGCAGCCGGTCCACGAACAGCCGGCCGTCGAGGTGGTCGGTCTCGTGCTGGAAGCAGCGGGCCAGCGAGCCGCGCGCGCTGATCCGTACGGGCCGCTCCAGCCGGTCGACGCCCGCGACCGTCACCCCCGCGGCGCGGGCCACCGGCGCGTAGGCCGGCAGCTTCGTCCGCCGGTCGGGCACCGACAGGCAGCCCTCCTCGTCGACGACCTCCGCGGGGTCGTCGACGGTCAGCACCGGGTTGACCACGTGGCCCTTGCGCCCGCTGATGTCGTAGACGAACAGCCGCCGCGCGACCCCGATCTGCGGGCCCGCCAGGCCCACCCCGCCGACCGCGTACATCGCCTCGAACATCTCGTCGACCAGCCGGCGCAGCTCGCGGTCGAAGCTCCCGACGGGCTCGGCGGGCGTGCGCAGGACCGGATCGCCGAGCACGCGGATCTCGCGCATGGGGGCTCCCCTCTCAGTAAGGACCAGTGGCCAAAGGAGTTCCTTACTCTAGCGATCGGGGCCGCGGTCGGAGCCGCCTCTGCCCCGCTGTGGAAGACTGGTGAGGTGCGTGTCTACATCGGTGCCGACCATGCCGGCTATGAGCTGAAGAACCACCTGGCGTCGTGGCTGAAGGACCACGGTCACGAGGTGACCGACTGCGGTCCCTTCGTCTACGACGCCGAGGACGACTATCCCGTCTTCTGCCTGCGCGCCGCCGAGGGCGTCGCGGGTGACCCCGGCAGCCTCGGCGTGGTCATCGGCGGCTCCGGCAACGGCGAGCAGATGGCCGCCAACAAGGTGCGCGGCATCCGGGCCGCGCTGGCCTGGAGCGAGGAGACCGCCTCCCTGGCCCGCGAGCACAACAACGCCAACGTCGTCTCCATCGGCGCGCGCATGCACTCCACCGAGGACGCGACGAGGTTCGTCGAGGTCTTCCTCACCACCGCGTTCTCCGGCAGCGAGCGCCACAGCCGCCGCATCGCCCAGGTCGAGGCCTACGAGACCATAGGGCAGCTGCCCTCGCTCCCGGGCTAACCCCGCCGTTTGCCCTCGCGCCTGGGCGTCTCGTCACGCAGGGGCCGCCGGTCGGCGGTCTCCTGCTGTTCCTTCGACGGGCGCGACACGTCACGCGCGCGCATCGCCGTGATCGCGGTGATCTGCAAGCTCTGCAGGGCCATACGGCGACTGTACGTCAGAAGACGAGACCGGCGAACGGCTTCGGCTGCCAGGCCATGGCCGTGGCCAGCGCCCGCACCGCGCCGGGCGTCCGCTCGCCCAGCATCCCGGCCGCGTGCAGCGCGCCCAGATCGCCGTCGCCGAGGTAGGCCGAGCCCAGCGCCGCCACGTCCAGCGTGACGTCCGGCTCCTCGTCCACCCGCTTGCACTCCGCCCCCGTGGTGTCGGCGCGCAGGCGCCGGCGGCCCGCGTTCCACGGGCACACCTCGTCGGCGACCTCCAGCACCAGGTCCACCGGCGCCGCGTAGGCGCGCGACTCCAGCGCCCTGTCGACCTCCACGAGGCGTACCCACAGCTCGTCCGACCAGCTGGGGCGGAGCTGGCGGGGGTTGGCCATCAGCGCGAACAGCGGGTCGTCCACCGGCCTGGCGTGGGCCACGATCCGCGTCACCAGGTCACGGTCGAGCACCCCGCGCCACAGCAGCGCGTACGCGGCCGGATCGGCGGCGAACAGCTCCTGCAGCCGCACCTCGCCGTCGGGCATGCCGTCGCCGTCCCAGCCGCTCTTGATCCGGAACAGCGCGTAACCGCGCACCCCGTCGTCGTCCTCGGCCAGCAGCGACCGCAGCGGGCCCGCGCCGTTCTGGTCGAACTCCTCGTCGGCCAGGACGGCGTCCCAGAACGCCGCGTTCCGGTCGTACAGGCCGGGCCGCGAGCCGGCGACGGAGCCGAACAGCCGCTCGTACTCGCCGCGGACCTCGGCCGGCCTGACCACCCGCAGCCGCAGCGACGCGTCCACCGGGGCGCCGGGGACGAACGCCGCGCCGTGCCTGGCGATCGTGAACGACATCTGCCCCGCCGCGCGCCCGTAACCGAACCGCCCGTAGATCGGCGCCTCGGACGCGTACAGCGCCGCCACCGGCTCCCCGCGCTCGCGCACGTCGGCGAGCTGCCTGCGCATCAGCGACGACAGGATGCCGCGGCGGCGATGCGAGGAGAGCACGGCGACGGCCGTCACGCCCGCGACGGGCAGCCGCCCGCCCGGCACCGTCATGGTGAAGCTGTGCACCGACGTGGAGGCCACCATCGTGTCACCGTCGAAGACGGCGAGCGTGCGGTCGAACTCCGTCTGCGCCTTCCACCGCTCGGTCTGCCGCGGATGCGGTGTCCAGTTGAAGCCCTCGGAGAGCACGCCGGCGAACGCCGGCCATTCGCTCTCGGCGATCGGACGGATCGGATACGTCATCCGTCCACGGTACGAGCGAGCCCTCGCCGGGGCCACCGAATATCCCTGGTAAACGATCAAGGCTCTGGTCAAGTCGGCTGCCCAAACGCGAGCCAGACCGATACAGTCGAGCGCATCATGAGTACCCGACCGGCGCCGCTGATCCCGCCACGGCTCCGCGCGATCCTGGTGCGGGTGCCGTTCCTGGTGCAGCTCGTCCGGTTCCTCAGGCGCGGGGCGGCCAGGGACCGCAACCTGCTGGTCGCGCTGACCGTGGTCACGCTCGTCGTCGGGCTGCTCGCGGCCCAGGTCTCCACCGAGTGGTTCTCGCCCTCGCTGCTCATCCTCGTCACCCTGGTCGGCGGCCTGCAGCTGCGGGTGCGCAGCCTGGTCACGCTGCTGGTCGCGGTGGCCGTCTCGCTGGGTTACATCGCCGTCACGCTCGGCGCGGGCAGGGTCGGCGTCGGCCTCGCCGTGACGATCGGGTTCACCGCCGTGCTGGCGCTGCTCATGGCCCGCACCCGCGGCAAGCTCGGCGTCCAGGGGCTGCGCGGCGACGCCATGCTGCTGGAGCTGCGCGACCGGCTCAAGAGCCAGGGCGAGCTGCCCCCGCTGCCCAAGGACTGGGGCGGCAAGGTCGTGCTCAAGCAGGCCGGCGGCTCCTCCTTCGGCGGCGACTTCCTGGTGTCCATGCGCGACGGCGACCGGGTCGACATCGCGCTGGTGGACGTCTCGGGCAAGGGCGTCGACGCCGGCACCAGAGCGCTGCTGCTGTCGGGCACGTTCGGCGGGCTGCTCGGCTCCGTCGACGACTTCCTGCCCGCCTGCAACGCCTACCTCCACCGCCAGCGCGGCGACGAGGGGTTCGTCACCGCCGTGCACGTCCGGCTCGACCTGGCCACCGGCGACTACACCATCACCTCCGCCGGCCACCCGCCGGTCGTGAAGTTCGACGCCGGCACCGGCAACTGGGAGGTCGCCTCCGCCAAGGGCGTGGTCCTCGGCGTGGTGCCCGACCTCCACTGCGAGCCCGAGACCGGCACCCTCCACAAGGGCGACGCGCTGCTGCTCTACACCGACGGCCTGATCGAGCAGCCGGGGCGCGACATCGACGCCGGGCTCGACCGGCTGCTCGGCGAGGCCGAGCGGCTGCTGCCCTCCGGGTTCCGCGACGGGGCGCGCGCCCTGGTCAACGCCATGGCCTCGGGCCACAGCGACGACTGCGCGCTGGTGCTGATCTGGCGCCCGTAGCCGTCCTTCGCATACCCCGTATGTCACGTAAGCGTCCGGGCCCGTCGAGTTCGACTACGCTTGGGACGTCGAATCGTCCGGTCTGGAGCGCGCGTATATGGACTGGCTCTTCCTCCTGGGGATCGCCATCTTCTTCATCGGGCTGATGGCGTCCATCGGGTTGCACGAGATCGGCCACCTGGTGCCCGCCAAGCTCTTCGGCATCAAGGTGACCCAGTACATGGTCGGCTTCGGGCCCACGATGTGGTCCCGCCGCAAGGGCGAGACCGAGTACGGCGTCAAGTGGATCCCGCTCGGCGGCTACATCCGGATGATCGGCATGCTGCCGCCCAAGCCGGGCGAGGATCCCGGCAAGCTGCGCGGCGGCTCCACCGGGCCGTTCCAGGCCCTGATCGAGCAGGCCAGGGAGGTGGCCCTGGAGGAGGTCAGGCCCGGCGACGAGAACCGCGTCTTCTACCGCAAGAAGTGGTGGCAGAAGGTCATCGTCATGTCCGGCGGCCCCGCGATGAACTTCGTGCTGGCCTTCATCCTCTACGCCCTCCTGCTGGTCGGCATCGGCGTGCCCACCTACGCGCCGGTGGTCTCGCCCGACACCAACACCTGCGTCATCCCGATCAGCGAGCACCGCACCGAGTGCCGTCCCGGCGACCAGCCCACGCCCGCCTCGCAGGCCGGGCTCAAGGCCGGTGACAAGCTCGTCGCCCTCGACGGCCACAAGATCGAGACGTGGGAGGACGCCACCCGGGTCATCCGCTCCCACGGCGCCGGCCCCGCCGAGCTGGCCATCATCCGCGACGGCCGGCCCATGACGCTGCAGACCACGCTCATCGCCCAGGACCGGCCCAAGCCCGGCGAGCCCGACGTGATCGAGAAGAACGTCGGCTTCCTCGGCGTGCTGCCGACCGAGGTCATGCAGCAGCAGAGCTTCGGCGCGGTCTTCCCCTACATGGCCGAACTGACCGGCCGCGTCGCGGTCTCGCTGGTCAACCTGCCGGAGAAGATGGTCGGCGTCTGGGACGCCGCGTTCTCCGGGGCCGAACGCGATCCCGAGGGCCCGGTGGGCGTCGTCGGCGCGGGCCGCATGGGCGGCGAGATCCTCGCCTCCGACCTGACCGGCGTGCAGAAGCTGTTCGTCTTCGTCAACCTGCTGGCCGGCATCAACCTGGCGATCGGCATGTTCAACCTGATCCCGCTGCTGCCGCTCGACGGCGGCCACATCGCCGGCGGGCTGTGGGAGGGCCTCAAGCGCGCCTGGGCGCGCATCCTGCGCCGCCCCGAGCCGTCCTACGTCGACATCGCCAAGGTGCTGCCGCTGACGTACGCGCTGGCCATCGTCATGATCGTCATGGCCGGGCTGCTCGTCTACGCCGACCTGATCAACCCGCTGCGCCTCACCGGCTGACCCGCATGGACCCCCTGGAGCGGCTGCGCGCGGTCTGCCTGGCCCTGCCCGAGGTCACCGAGCGGCTCAGCCACGGCGAGCCCACCTGGTTCGTGCGCGGCAAGAAGACTTTCGTCATGTACGCCGACCACCACCACGACGACCGGCTGGCCTTCTGGTGCGCGGCCCCGCCCGGCGCCCAGGAGGAGCTGGTGGGGCACGACCCGGCCCGCTTCTTCCGCCCTCCGTACGTGGGACACCGCGGCTGGCTGGGCGTCTACCTGGACGTCGAGGGCGTCGACTGGGACGAGATCGCCGAACTCGTCACCGACGCCTACCGGCAGACGGCGCCCAAGTCGCTCCTCGCCCGCCTGCCCTGACGGCGGCCCTCATGCTCGGCCGGGTGGCACCAAGGTGACGGTCACGTCGAGCCCGCCGTCCGGCAGCGGCCGGACCTCCAGCGTGCCGTGGTGGGCCTCGACGACGGCGGCCACGATCGACAGCCCGAGCCCCGACCCGTCGCCGCCGGCCTTCCTGCCGGTCTCCAGGCGCTGGAAGGGCCGCGTGAGCAGGTGCGCCCGTTCGGGCGGGATCAGCGGGCCGCTGTTGGAGATCCGGAGGGTGGAGCGGCCGGAACGCCCGGCC
Organism: Nonomuraea harbinensis; assembly: GCF_019396385.1. GTDB lineage: Bacteria > Actinomycetota > Actinomycetes > Streptosporangiales > Streptosporangiaceae > Nonomuraea > Nonomuraea ferruginea. Next base: position 76,362 of record NZ_JAHKRN010000030.1, read on the forward strand.
GTCTCCACCGTGATCCACCCATCGGGCACGTTGTAGCGTACGGCGTTGTCCAGCAGGTTCGTGACCAGGCGCTCGATCAGGGCGGGGTCACCGGAGGCGGGCGCCGGGCGGAGGGAGGAGTCGACGCGGATCTCCGCGTCCTCGTAGCGGCCGAGTGCCTGTCCGGTGATCGCGGCCAGGTCGAGGGGGCGGCGGTGGTCCAGCCCCTGCTGGCTGCGGGCCAGCACGAGCAGGGCCTCGATGAGCCGTTCCTGATGCTTCCCCGCGGCGACGACGCGTTCCAGCACGGCCCGCAGAGCCCGGGCGTCGGCCTCGGGGTCGGCGAGCGCGACCTCGGCCATGGCCCGCTGCAGCGTCAGCGGCGTGCGCAGCTCGTGGGAGGCGTTGGCGACGAACCGGCGCTGCGCGGTGAAGGCCGCCTCCAGCCGGTCCAGCAGCGCGTCGAAGGTGTCGGCCAGCCTTTTCAGCTCGTCGTCGGGTCCGGAGGCGGCCAGCCGCCGGTCGAGCCGGTCGGCCGTGATGCGCCGGACGGTGTCCGTCATCTCGCCCAGCGGCCGCAGCACCCGCCCGGCCATGAGCCAGCCGAGCACCATCGCCGCGCACGTCATGAAGGCCAGCGCGATCAGGGAGTTGACCAGCAGCCGGAGCGGGTCCGCCGCCCGCTCCACCGTGGGCGTCCGGACGGACACGTCGAACCCGCCGGGCGGCGCCGGCGCGGCGGGCGGTGCAGGGAAGGGCGAGTACTGGACCAGCAGGTAGATGAGCGCGACCAGCACGACCCCGGCCAGCGCGAACAGGCCACCGTAGAGCAGGGTCAGGCGAAGCCGTACGGTCCGCCTCATATGCGGTATCCCGCCTGCGGGACCGTCTCGATCAGCGGCGGATCGCCGAGCTTGCGGCGCAGCCGGCTGATCGTGACCTTCACGGTGTGGGTGAACGGGTCGGCGAACTCGTCCCACCCGCGCTCCAGCAACTCCTCGGCGGAGACCACCGCGCCTCCGGCGGTCAGCAGCAGTTCCAGGACGGCGAACTCCTTGGGACTCAGCGGCAGCCGGCGCCCGTCGCGGACGGCGATCCGGGTGGACGGGTCGAGCCGCAGGTCGCCGTGGACGAGCACCGGTGGGAGAGCGCGGTGCGACCGCCTGGCCAGCGCTCGGATCCGGGCGACCAGCTCGGCGAAGGCGAACGGCTTGGGCAGGTAGTCGTCGGCGCCCGCGCCGAGCCCCGTCACCCTGTCGTCGATCGTCCCGGCGGCGGTGAGCATCAGCACCCGCGCCGGATAGCCGGCGCCGGCCAGCGACCCGCACACCTCGTCACCGTGCAGGCCGGGCAGGTCCCGGTCGAGCACGATCACGTCGTAACGGGTCACCGAGGTGCGGTCGAGCGCGCTCCGGCCGTCCAGGACCACGTCGACGGCCATGCCCTCGCGGCGCAGCCCCGCCGCGACCGTCAGGGCCAGCTCCTCATGGTCTTCGACCACCAACACCCTCATGATCCCCAGAATGCCCCCATCGCCGGTTACAGCGGGGTAACCGTCACCGTTCCGACCCTGTAACCGGCCCCCGGCTTTCCTGGAGGCACACACGGCCGACCGAAACGGAGACATCATGTTCGGCTCGAAGATCAGCAGGTTCGTCCTGGCCGCCGTCGTCCTGGCCGCCGGCGTGGGCTGGATGGCCGGCTCGGAAGAGGAGCCCGTCAGGGACGGCGAGCAGTTCACCGCCTGCATGCGCGCTCACGGGCTGCCCGGTTTCCCCGAGATCGCGCTCTCCTCGGACGGGCTGGTCAATCTCGACATCAAGGGTGAGCGCGTCGACGTCCTGTCGGGGAAGTACGGGGCGGCGGTCGAAGCGTGCGATTCACTGCTGCCCGCGGGTTCCCGGTTGCCGGGCGCGCCGGCAGCGCCGACAGCGCCGCCGTTCCCGTCCTGACCCGCAGGGCACTGGGCTACGTCCGGGCGGCGATCCACCGATCGGTGGATCGCCGCCTCCGCCGTCCGGCGGCCAGGTCCCGTCTCCTGGTCGGTGTCGGCGGAAGTGCCGGTCGTAGCAGGCTGAATGCGCCAACCACCGAAGGGACGCGCGCATGCCACCAGTGATCGAGGTACGCGACCTCCACAAACGCTATGACGACAAGATCGCGGTCGACGACGTCTCGCTCACCGTCCAGGAGGGTGAGATCTTCGGGATCCTCGGCCCGAACGGCGCCGGCAAGACGACGACCGTGGAGTGCGTCGAGGGCCTCCGCACCCCGGATCGCGGTGAGATCAAGGTGCTCGGGCTGGACCCTCTCCGTGACCGCGCCGAGCTGACCCGGCGGCTCGGCGTCCAGTTGCAGGCCGGCCACCTCCCCGAGCGGCTCCAGGTCGCCGAGGCCCTGGAGCTCTACAGCTCCTTCTATCCCGAGCCCGCCGACTGGCGCGGACTGCTGGACGGCCTCGGCCTGGCGGACAAGGCGAAGACCAGGTACGCCAAGCTGTCCGGCGGCCAGAAACAACGGCTCTCGATCGCGCTGGCGCTCGTCGGCAGCCCCAGGGTGGCGATCCTCGACGAGCTCACCACCGGCCTCGACCCGCAGGCCCGGCGCGACACCTGGGACCTGATCGAGGGCGTGCGCTCTCGCGGGGTGACGATCGTGCTGGTCACCCACTTCATGGAGGAGGCCGAGCGGCTGTGCGACCGGCTCGCGCTGATCGACGCCGGCCGCGTCGTCATGGTGGACACCCCGGCCGGTCTCACCGAGCGGGCGTGCGCCGGGCAGCGGATCCAGTTCCGCCCGTCCAGGCCGATGGACGACCGCCTGCTGACGAGCCTGCCCGACGTCTCCGGCGTCACCCGTAGGGGAGAGCTGGTCATCGTCAACGGCAACGACAACGCGCTCAACGCCGTCACCACCGTGCTGGCCCGCAACCAGATCGTGGCCCATCAACTGCGCGTCGAGCAGGCGAGCCTGGAGGACGCGTTCGTCCGGCTGACCGGCAAGCGTCCCGACCCCCGGTGACACATCAGAGAGAGGCCCCCATGCCCATGTCAGCATCGAAGACCGCCGAGCGGGGTTCCGCGACCTGGCGGCTCATCAAGGCCGAGAGCACGTTGTGCGTCCGGGACAAGGTCGGCCCCCTGTGGGGCATCGGCTTCCCGCTGATCCTGCTGGTCATCCTCGGCAGCGTCTCCGATCTGCGGACGCCTGTGGAGGGCGGCGGCGGCCTGACGTACTTCGACCTCTACGTCCCTGTTCTGGTTCTGTTCAACCTGGCCATCCTGGCCACGGCCTCCCTGCCGACCACGCTCGCGGGATACCGGGAGAACGGCGTGCTGCGGCGCATGCGCACCACACCGGTCGGCCCCGCTCGCGTGCTCGCCGCCCAGCTCGTGGCCAACTTCGCCATCGCGGTCGTCGCGATGGTCCTGTTCCTCGGGGTGGCCGGGTTCGGCTTCGGCGTCGGCCTGCCGGAGCACCTTCCCGGTTTCGCCCTCGCCTGGCTGCTCGCGGCGGCCGCGCTGCTCGCGATCGGCCTGCTGATCACCGCGCTCGCGCCCGGGCGCGGCCCGGCCACGGCGATCGGCACGGTGCTGTTCTTCCCGATGATGTTCTTCGCCGGACTGTGGGTGCCGATCTCGCAGATGCCGCCGCTGCTGCGGGACATCGCCCACTACACCCCGCTCGGCGCGGGCATGGGGGCGTTCCAGGACGCGTACCAGGGTCACTTCCCGTCGGTCGTGCCGCTGCTGACCCTGGCGGCCTACGCGGTGGTGTGCGCGTCCGTCGCCATCCGCTGGTTCCGCTGGGAATAGCCGCCCGGAATAGAATCCGGCAAGGGAGAGGGAGCCTTGAAGACTTCGCCACAGCCGCCGTTCCTTCTGGTCAACGTGGTGCCCTACGCGCTGCTGGCGCTCCTCGTCGCGATCCTGCTGGTCGTGGAGGACTGGACGGGCTCCTTGCTCGTCGACCTCGGCCTGTGCGCCCTGGCGGCCGCGTGGATGCTCGGCATGTTCACCCTGCGTCCCGGCTGGTGGGGCCGGCCACGGACCATGGGGGTGTTCGTCGCGGGGCTGCTCGTGATCACCGCGGTCCTGGTGATCCGTCACCCCCTCTTCGGGCTCTTCACTCCCGCCGCCTACATCTACTCCTTCACGGTCCTGCGCTGGCCGTGGCGGCTGCTGGGGGTGGCCGCCACGGCGGTCCTGGCCGGTACGGCGCAGGCGTCCAGCATCCCCACGACCGACGCGCTCGGCCTGACGCTGGCCGTGATCGTCATCGCCTTCAACATCGCCATGATGTGCGCCTGCGCCTGGGGCCTGTGGCTCGCCGAGAAGGAGGAGGAGCGGCGCGAGCAGACCCTCGGAGAGCTGAGCCGGACGAACCGGCTGCTGGAGGCGTCGCTCGCCGAGAACGCCGGCCTGCACGCCCAGCTGCTCGCCCAGGCCAGGGAGGCGGGCGTGCTCGACGAGCGCCGGCGGATGGCCCGCGAGATCCATGACACCCTGGCGCAGGGGCTCACCGGCATCATCGCGCAGCTCCAGGCGGCCGAGCAGATGCACGAGGTCCCGGCGCCGTGGCGCCGGCCCTTCGACGCCGTCAAGAACCTGGCGAGGGAGAGCCTGGCCGAGGCGCGGCGCTCGGTCGACGCGCTCCGGCCCGAGCCGCTGCGGACCGCGCGCCTGAGCGACGCCCTCGCCGACGTCGCCGGCCGGTGGTCGAGGTTGCACGGGCTCGCCGTTCACGTCACGACGACCGGCACGGCGCTGCCGATGACACCGGAGGCCGAGTTCGCGCTGCTGCGCACGGCCCAGGAGGCACTGGCCAACGTGGCCAAGCACGCGCACGCGACCAGGGTCGGCGTGACCCTGTCCTACCTGGACCACGAGGTCGCGCTGGACGTACGTGACGACGGCCAGGGCTTCGACCCCGCGGGTCTCGACACCGACGGCGGGTCACCGCCGCCCCGCGGCGGCGGATTCGGCCTGACCATCATGCGTCAGCGCGTCGAAGGACTGTCCGGCACGCTGCGGATCGAGTCCGAGCCCGGCGCCGGCACCGGGATCTCGGCCTGCGTCCCCACCCTGCCGGCCGGGAGCCACGCATGACCGATCACACGGCCACGATCCGGTTGTTGATCGCGGACGACCATCCCGTCGTCAGGGACGGGCTGAGCAGCATGTTCGCCTCCGCGCCGGGATTCGAGGTGCTGGGCGAGGCGGCGGACGGCGCCGCGGCCGTACGGCTCGCCCAGGAGCTCCGGCCCGACGTGATCCTGATGGACCTGCGCATGCCGGGCATGGACGGGTTGACCGCGATCAACGAGCTGACCAGGCTGGGCGTCACCGCGCGCGTGCTGGTCCTGACGACCTACGACACCGACACCCACGTCCTCCCGGCGATCGAGGCGGGTGCGACCGGCTACCTGCTCAAGGACTCCCCCCGGGAGGAGTTGCTGCGAGGCGCGCGGGCCGCCGCCAAGGGCGAGAGCGTGCTGTCCCCCTCGGTGGCGGCCCGGCTGATGAACCGGGTCAGGACCCCCGCGCCGCAACTGCTCAGCCGGCGTGAGCTCGAGGTCCTCGAACTCGTGGCGGCCGGGAACACCAACCGTGAGGCGGCCGCCCGGCTGTTCATCACCGAGGCCACGGTCAAGACTCACCTTCTGAACATCTACGCCAAGCTGGGCGTGGGGGACCGCGCCGCCGCCGTCACCGAGGCGTTCAACCGAGGGCTGCTCGTCCCGCGATGACGCTGGAGACCCCCTTCTCAGTGCATCGAGATGTGCACGTGGTCGAAGTGGTTCTCGGTGATGCTGCCCCGGTCGGACATGCCGCTCCAGCCCGAGCCGTGGTTGATCCGCTGCTTCCAGATCACGTACTTCACGCCCAGCTTGCCGCGGTTCTGCACGGCCCATTCGGCGATGCGGTCGCCGAGGGCCGTGTTGGTCCCTGACGGCATCGAGCCGCCGGTGCTCATCATGAAGTCGCAGGCCCGGCCCAGCGGATGCTCGCCGCTCGACCCGGAGCGGAAGCAGCCCACGCTGAACGGCAGGGCGAAGTTCTTCGCGATCTCGGTCTTCATCAGCCGGGTGCGGGGCGTGATGTTGTCGGCGCCCGACGGGAGCTGCGGCGCCCAGGTGCCGTCGGAACGGAGCCCGGTGGCGATCGGCACCAGATCTTCCAGCTTCTTCTCGATGTCCTTGATGACGCCCTCGGCCTCCTCGCGCTGGCCGGCCACCTCGGCGGCGTCGGACTCGATCTCCTTGGTCAGCGCCGTGGCCTCGTCGGCCGCCTTCTTCGTCTCGTCGCGGGCCTCGGCCACCTTGTCGACCAGCGCCTGCTGCTCGGCCGTGAGCTGCGCCAGCAGGGCGGCGTTGCGGCCGTCGGGCAACTGGATCAGGCTCGGCAGCTGCATGCCACCGCTCTGGTACTGCAGCAGGGCCAGCTCGGCGACCCGGTCCTCGGCGGAGCTCAGGGTCTGCTCGGCGGTGGCCAGCCGTTTGTCGGCCTCCTCCGCCGCCTTGCGGGCCTCGGCCAGCTCGACGCGCTTGAGGTTGTAGCGCTCGATCAGCTTGTCGACCTTGGCGTTGAGCTGCTTCAGCTCCCTGCGGAGCTGCTGCTCGCCGGGCTTGGGATCCGCCGCCGCGGACGTGGTCAGGGCCGGGGTGAAAAGCACCGCCGCGGCGGTGACGAAACCGATGGCAAGATGCGCGGGGGACGCTGCCGCCACGTGATGGGTCCTCTCCCTCTGCCGGCCGGGTTAGCTGACGGGTTCGGGTACGGGAGCGCTCCCTACCACCGAAGTGGATTCACCCCAAGTGCGATTGGGTCCCCGGCTCCTGGGCAACTCGCCCAGGATTAGGCATGTTCACACGGCGCTTTACGGTCGTGCTGGAAGGGATAGTAGTGGTAGATCACAAGTAATGCGAGTCAAACGGAAATCTCTTAGTGATCTACCTGTGATCGAAGCGTGCGTGCGGCTTCTTCGGGGAGCACGTCGTTGACGAACGCGCCCATGGCCGACTCGGATCCTGCCAGATACTTCAGCTTGCCCGGGGCCCGCCTGATGGAGAACAGCTCCAGGTGCAGGTAGCCCAGCTCGCGGTCCTGCCGGACCGGCGCCTGGTGCCAGGCCGAGATGTACGGCATCGGCACCCCGAACAGCCCGTCCAGGGCGCGTAGCACCGAGGTGTAGAGCGGGGCGAACGCGGACCGCTCGGCCTCCGACAGCGCCGCCAGGTCGGGCACCTGCCGGTGCGGGTAGAGGTGCACCTCGAACGGCCAGCGCGCGGCCGCCGGCACGAACGCCGTCCACAGCTCGTTGGCCGCCACCACCCGGACCCCGGCCTCCCGCTCGGCGGCCAGCACGTCCGCGTACAGATTGCGGCCCTGTCGCCGCTCCGCGTACCGCCGGGCCGCCCCGAGCTGCAGCTTGGTGCGCGGCGTCACGTACGGGTACGCGTAGATCTGCCCGTGCGGGTGGAAGAGCGTGATGCCGATCTCCTCGCCCCGGTTCTCGAAGCAGAAGACCTGCTCGACGCCCTCCAGCGCGGACAGCTCGGCCGTACGGTCGGCCCAGGCCTCCATGACCAGCTCCACCCGGTCGTCGGAGAGCTGGGAGAAGGACGAGTCGTGCGTCGAGGTGAAGCACATCACCTCGCACCGCCCCATGCCCGGCCGGACCTCGCTCAGCCCTCCGACATCCTGATAAGTCCCGAGATTGCCGGAGAAGGAGGGGAAGCGGTTCTCGAACACGACCACGTCGTAGTCGTACGCCGGGATCTCCGACGCACGCGTGTCGGACGACGGGCACAGCGGGCACTCGTCGGGCGGCGGCAGGAACGTCCGGGTCTGCCGGTGGCCCGCCATCGCGATCCACTCCTCGGTCAGCGGGTCGTAGCGCAGCTCCGACGCCACCGGCCGCGGGTCCAGCGGCCGCCGGTCGATCGCGCTGCGGTCGGCGCCGTCGCTCCGGTCGAAGTAGATGAGCTCCCGGCCGTCGGCCAGCTCGGTGATGGTGCGCTTCACGCCGCCCCCTCTGCGATGATCAACTCTCCGGCCCTGTCGGCCAGCTCCCTGCGTGCCTCCTCGGGCAGCCCCGCGTCGCTGATGACCACGTCGGCCTCCGTCAGCTCGGCGATGGTGCTGATGCCGACCGTGTTCCACTTGGTGTGGTCGGCCGGCACCACGAGCCGGTGCGCGGCGCTGACCAGCTCACGGTCGGTCTCGGACTCCAGCAGGTTGGGAGTGGTGAACCCGGCGCGCAGGCTCATCCCGTGCACCCCGAGGAAGAGCGTGTCGACGTGCAGGCGGCGGATCGCGGCCACCGCGACCGGGCCGACGAGCGCGTCGGAGGGGGTGCGCACGCCGCCGGTGAGCACGACCGTGCGGTCGGCGCGGGCGTTGCGGTGGAAGACGTCGGCCACCGGGATCGAGTTGGTGATCACGGTGAGCTCGGGCACGCCGATCAGATGGTGGGCCAGCGCCCAGGTGGTGGTGCCGGCGGACAGGGCGACCGCGGTGCCGGGGCGCACGAGCTGGGCCGCGCGGCGCGCGATGGCCTCCTTCTCCTGCTGCTGCCTGGCCGACTTGGCGGTGAAGCCGGGCTCCTCGGTGGAGCCGGGGCCGACCGCGGTGGCGCCGCCGTGGACCTTCTCCAGCAGCCCCCGGTCGGCGAGCACCTCCAGGTCGCGTCGGATGGTCATGTCGGAGACGCCGAGCTCGCGCACGAGGTCGGCCACCCGGACACCGCCCTTGCTGCGCACGCGTTCGAGGATCGCCTGCTGGCGCTGCTGTGCGAGCACGCCCCCGCTCCTTCCAACAGATTCCACCAAATTATGACACGAATATGTTGGGGAATGTTAGGTAACCCCAGGCCTTGCCGGGAAGCCGGTGAAGAGGGACGTTGGGTCGGATCCCGTACCCCGACCACCGGGAGGTGACCGTATGGCCAGGCGCGCACGCAAAGGCAAAGCACGCAAGAAGAAGAAGGCCAACCACGGCAAGCGCCCCACCGCGCGCTGACGGACCCCGCCGCCCGCCCGGCGGGCGGCGGGTCCTCGTTCACGCCGGCAGCCCGCTCAGCGCCTCGTCGATGCGCTCCTGCGGCAGCGCGAAGTCCTCCATCTCGCCCGACAGGTAGCGCTCGTAGGCGGCCAGGTCGAAGTGGCCGTGCCCGCACAGCGCGGTCAGGATCACCTTCTCCTCCCCGCTCTCCTTGCAGCGCAGCGCCTCCGCGATGGTCTCGGCCAGCGCATGTGTCGGCTCCGGCGCGGGCAGGATGCCCTCCGTCCTGGCGAAGCGCACCCCCGCCTCGAAACACTCCCTCTGCGAGCGGGTGACCGCCTCGAACATCCCCAGCTCGTACATGTGCGACAGCAGCGGCGACATGCCGTGGTAGCGCAGCCCGCCCGCGTGGATGGGGTCGGGCACGAAGTCGTGGCCCAGCGTGTGCATCTTCATGAGCGGGGTGAGGCCCGCCGTGTCGCCGAAGTCGTAGGCGTAGCGGCCGCGCGTGAACGACGGGCACGCCTCCGGCTCGACGGCCCGGATGACCGGGTCGATCTTCCCGGCCAGCTTCTCGCGCAGGAACGGGAAGACCAGGCCGCCGAAGTTCGACCCGCCGCCGGTGCAGCCGACGATGACGTCCGGCATCTCCTCCAGCTGCCCCAGCGCCTCCTCGCCGATCACCGTCTGGTGCATGAGCACGTGGTTGAGCACCGACCCGAGCGCGTACCGGGTGTCGTCGGCCGACGCGGCGACCTCGACCGCCTCGCTGATCGCGATGCCCAGGCTGCCGGGGGAGCCGGGGTACTCGGCCAGCACCTTGCTGCCGGCCTGCGTCACGGGCGACGGGCTCGCGTGCACGCTCGCCCCGTACACGCGCATCAGCGCCGAACGGTACGGCTTCTGGTCGTAGGAGGCGCGCACCATCCAGATCTCGCAGTCGAGGCCGAACTGGGCGCAGGCGAAGGCCAGCGAGCTGCCCCACTGCCCGGCGCCCGTCTCGGTGGTGAGCCTGCGCACGCCCTCCTGGGCGTTGTAGAACGCCTGCGGGACGGCCGTGTTCGGCTTGTGCGAGCCGGCCGGGGAGACGCCCTCGTACTTGTAGTAGATGCGCGCCGGCGTGCCCAGCGACTTCTCCAGGTTGCGGGCCCGCATGAGCGGGGTCGGCCGCCACAGCCGGTAGACGTCGAGCACTTCCTGGGGAATGGGCACGTACCGCTCCTGGCCGACCTCCTGACGGATGAGCTCCATCGGGAACAGCGGCGCCAGGTCATCGGGACCGATCGGCTGCCTGGTCGCCGGGTGCAGCGGCGGGGGAGGCGGGACGGGCAGATCGGGAACGATGTTGTACCAGTTGCTGGGGATCATCGTCCCAGTCTGCTCCCGCCGCCGGTCACGATCCAGTCCCGTCAGGCGCGTCGCTCCGCGTCGACCTGGCGGCGCACCTCCGGCACGACCTCCTCGGCGAACCTGGTCAGCTGCTCCCGCTGGTCGCCCTCCGGCCACAGGATGAACGTGTCCATCCCGTAGGCCACCGCCAGGTCGGTCAGCTCGTCCACCCACTGCCCGGCCGGGCCCTTGAGGAAGCCCTCGCTCGGGCCTCCGGTGATGGTGCCGTTGACGTTGTAGAGCCTGCGCACGTCCCGCGGCCGGCGATCCGCCTTCTCCGCGGCCTCGTCGATGCGCGCCTGCAGCTCGGGCAACCGCTCCGGCGGCGCCCACGACGAGGACGGCAGCCACCCGTCGGCGGCCCTGCCGGTGAGCGCGAGCGCCCGCGGCCCGCCGACGCCGAGCCAGATCTCCATCGGGTGCGCGGGCTCAGGCCCCGCCTGGGCGCCGCTGAGCCGGTAGTGCTCGCCGTCGAACCGCCGGTTGCGCTCGCCGCTCCAGATCGCCCTGACGACCGCGACGGCCTCCTCCAGCGCGCCGATCGCCTGCCCGGGCGTGCGCCGCGCTCCTCCGTACGCCTCGATCGCGTCCCAGAACGCCCCGGCGCCCAGCCCCAGCTCGACCCGGCCGCCGCTGAGCAGGTCGAGGCTGGCCGCCGCCTTGGCGAGCACGGCCGGCTGCCGCATCGGCAGGCTGGCCACGTCAGGGAACACCCGCACCCGCTCGGTGGCCGTGGCGATCACGCTCAGCAGCGTCCAGGTCTCCACGTAGCGCCGCTGGTACGGGTGATCCTGCACACCGATCAGGTCCAGCCCCAGTTCGTCGGCCAGCCGCGCGTACTCGACCAGCGGATCATCGGCATAGGGCACCAGGAAGTAGCCGAACTCCAGCGGACGTCCATAATCAGCCATAACCGTCACCTACCCGTTCACGGCCCGGATCGCCAGCCGATCCGGATGGTCCGCGCGTACCACCACATCCGCGGCCTCCTGCGGCCGCACCTCGCGCTCGTACCGCTCGTACGCCGGCAACCGCCACCGCTCCTCCGCGGGCGTGCGGCGTTCCAGCGCGCCCCTGGACAGCCACACGTGCACGGCCAGCTCGACCGGCAGCCCCCGGCCCAGCAGCAGCGTGCCGTCGAGCAGCAGCACCCCGCCGGGCGGCAGCGTCCGGTACGGCACGCGGTAGGCGCGGTCGGCCCCGCTGTCCCACAGGGCGGGCAGCACCCTCCCCGAGCGCCCCGGCCCCAGCGGCTCCAGCACCTCGCGCAGCAGCGCCCCGGTGTCGAGCCACTCGTCGTAGAACACGTCCGGATCCGTACGCCCGAACTCCAGCCGCAGCGACGCGGGCCGCAGGAAGTCGTCCGCGGACACCCGCAGCACCTCCCGCCCGCGCACCCGCAACGGCCCCGCGAGCCGATCGGCCAGCTCACCCGGCCCGGCCGCCGGCGCCCCGTCGACCACCACCCGCACCCACGCCTCGCGCGGCCACCCCGCGACCCTGTCGGCGAGCTCCTCGGCCAGCCCCTCGGCCGAGATCGGTCGTACACCCATCACCCGAGCCTACGAGCCGCCCGCTCCAGGACGGCGGGCCTCACCGAGATCGCACTGGCTTCACCCCGGCCACTGACTACCTGGAGTCTTCGCGATCGTCCGAGAGCCGAGTGTCCCCGCCGGGGGCGCTTCCGCAGAACAGCTTCCAGAGATGGATGCTCATCACGACGAACAGGGCGACTCCGCCGAGCATGATGACGAGGGCGCAGAGCGCGTACGGATGGAAGATCACGGGGCCTCCTGCCGTCGTGCTGATCATAGGCGACCCGAGGTTCCATCAGACAACAGCAAGGCCCAGGCGGCGGGATCGTCTCCCTGACCTGGGCCTTCGCTTGTGGAGCGGACGACGGGAATCGAACCCGCGTAGCTAGTTTGGAAGACTAGGGCTCTACCATTGAGCTACGTCCGCGCGAACCGGTCGAAGTCTGGTCTAGACTGCATCCGGTCGTCAGGGCGTAAGCGTACCGGAGTCCCGGAGCGCGTGCGTACCCCGGCGCCACGGGGCGTGGCGCAGCTTGGCAGCGCGCTTGCTTTGGGAGCAAGAAGTCGCAGGTTCAAATCCTGTCGCCCCGACTTGCCTGACCAGCACGAAGGCCACCCCCGGATTCGGGAGTGGCCTTCTGAGTGACTAAGTGAGTGACTACAGCTCCGCGCGGCTCTCGAAGATGCGGTCCATGGCCATAGCACCGGCTTGAAGGACGGGCCGGATCTGCTTGCGGTAGACGGCCTCGGTCACGGCCGTGCTGCTGTGGCCGACGAGCCGGGAGATCTCTTCCAGCGGGATGCCGTTGTCCGAGAGCAGCGAGACGAAGCTGTGGCGCAGTTCGCGGGGCGTCCACTCGGCGGGGTTCAAGCCCTTGGCATCCCTGATGACGACGCGGAAGGCACGCCGGACGTTCGAGGCGTCCAGCTCCGTACCGGCCGACGAGGCGAACACCAGTCCTCCGATGGTCCAGGAGTCTCCCTGCTCGCGGCGCTGCTCCTCCCGATGCAGCCGGAGCACCTCCACGCAGCGTCGAGGCAGGGCGAGCGTGCGCCGGGACTTCTGTGTCTTCGTGTCGCCGCCCGCACGGACCGACCGCCACACCGCCACATGCGGCGGCACGGGCGGGACGGCCTTCGGATCTCCTTGCAGATCGACGTGATCCCACGTCAGGGCCCTGAGTTCCTCCGTACGCGCTCCAGTGAGCAGGGACACCACTACGTAGGCGTACAGCCTTGTTCCGTCCGCAGCTTTGAGTACGGCGTCCGCCTGGGCGAACGTCAGCGCTTTGGAAGGGCGACCCGCCTTTCCAACGGGCACTGAACACAGCTCCACCACGTTCCGTTTGACCTTGTCGCGGGCCATCGCCCGTTTGAGGGAGCGATTCAGGCATGACCGGATGATCTGCAAGGTACGGGTGCTGAGCGTCTTCGCTTTGTCCGCCAGCCACCTGTCCACGTCCTCGGCGCTGAGGTCGCGCAGCTTGCGCTTGCCCAGGGCGGGGATGACGTGCTTCCGGCACAGAATCGTGTAGGACTCCACCGTTCGCGGATCGCGACCGTTCAGGCCGTAGGCCAGCCAGTCGTTCACGGCCCGTTCGACGGTGTAGTCCCCGGGAGCGATGGCGAGCCCATCCTCGTAGTCCCGGACGATCTCTTTGAGCTTGTCCTTGGCGGCGGTCTTGGTCTTGCCGCTGGCCTTCTTGACGATGCGCTTTCCGGCCGGGGTGTAGCCGACCGTGACCGAGGCGATCCAGCGCTGGCGGGACTCGTCCCAGTGCAGGCCGCCGTCCCCACGGCTACGGCGTTTGGTCATGACGCCTCCTGCTGCAACAGGGTGATGTACTCGCGGAGGGCGCTCTCCGGGATCAGGCGGCAGCGGCCCTGCTTGACCGAGCGGAGGCGGCCGGAGCGCAACTGTTCGTAGATCACGCTGCGGCTCATGCGGAGCTTCAGCATGGCGTCAGGAACGCGGTAGAGCTGGACGTCATCGGCCATGCTTGCCTCCTTCGTTGATCCTGGCGGCCAGGGCGGATTCGCCGGGTGTGAAGCCTTGTCCGGCGTACTTCCAGTGGGCGAGGACGAGGGTGCTGGTCGGGTCGTAGGGCAGGCGTTGCAGTTCTTGGGCCTGGCGGTATTCCAGGCGGACGCGGCGTAGGGCGGTCAGGGTGGTGGAGTAGGCGCGGCTCTTGGTGGAGAAGTGGCCTCGGAAGCCGAGCATGTGAGCCCACTGGCGCAGCCGGAGCGGGGCCAGGTCCGGGTGAGTGTCGGTGTTGCCGAGGTCCCAGGCGGTGCGGATCAGGCGGGCGGCGTGGTCGGTGACGCCGTGGGTGTGCAGGCGGGCGAGGTCTTGCCGGGTGACGCGACGGTCCAGGGTGCCGGAGGTCTCGGCGGCCTTGGTGGCGTACTTGGCGATGTAGCCCGCGACGGCGACCTCGGACAGGGCATCGGCGTCGAGGCCGGCGGATTGGATCGGGCGGACATCGATGGCGCCCCAGGTGAGCGGTCGCCCGGTCTCCGGGGCGGGCAGGCGGACGGCCTTGGCGGCGGAGGTGATGGCGGTGGTGAGCAGGTCGAGGGTGGCCCAGGCGGGCGGTGCGGTGAGGGCGTCGTCGTTGCGGCCGTCGAGGCGGATGACGGCGTGGAAGTGGACGATGCCCCGGGCCTGGTATTCGGCGACCTTGGCGAAGGACAGGCGGGTGATGCGGGCGAACTCCTTGCGGGTCAGGCCGGTGGCGGCGGCCAGGTGCTGGCGGAGGTAGATGGTGAAGCGGTGCCACAGGGCGGCGGCGTGGGCGTTCCACAGGACGTGGCCGGTGTGGTCGTAGGTGTCGGGATCGAGCGGTTGGCCGATGGTCGGGTCTCCCTTCTGGTGGCGGGTGAAGCAGGACGGGCCGGTCCGGCGCGGGTGACAGAGGTTGAGCGTGCCGTCCTTGTCGGGGCCTCGGTGGACGGGGCCGAAGGACGGGGCGGTCAGGGTGGCGAGCACTTTCGGGTGGGTGCGGACGATCTCCGGGACTCCTTTGGTTCCGCCGAGCAGGCCCGCGCGGATGAGGTGGAAGGTGTCTTGGCGGTAGGTCTCGGCGCAGGCCGGGCAGCGCGAGGCGCGGCGGTTGCCGCAGCGGATCAAGAGTTGGCCATGTGGTTCGTCGTGGGTGGTGTAGGTGTGCAGGAGTTCGCCGGTGGTGCCGTGCAGGGTGGTGGACTCGCCGGTCAGGCGGATCGGGTCGGTGCAGCCGCGGAGCCGGTCGACCTGGTGAAGCCAGCGGGTCACGTCGTGGTTGGAGCGGCGGGCCAGGTCCCGGATGACGGGGCCGATGAGGTCGCCGGGCTGGGCGGGTGTTTCGGTCACTGAGCCTCCTCTCCGCTGCCTTCGCAGCACGGGCGGTAGATGGTGATCAGGTGGTGGGTGCGGGTTGAGCGGACGTGGACGGAGCCGTATCCGTCACATTCCGGGCAGGGCCGGTGGCGCATACTGGAGTTCCTTCGTTGAGTGCGGAGGGTGACGCCCCAGGGGACGGCGGGCTGCCAGGCTTGAGCCGTCCCGTGGTGGCGTCGCCGGGGTCAGTCCCGGTTGTCGAGGTCGATGCCGGTGCCGGAGCAGCCGGGGCAGGTGTCGTCGTCGTACAGGCCGGTGCCGTTGCAGGTGGCGCAGGCGTAGTAGTGGATCATTCGGGTTCACCTCCTTGCGGTGTGCAGGGGCAGGGCTCGTCCGGTGTGGTGGTGTCGCAGTCGGGCGGGTCGCCGTCGAAGTCGCAGCCGTAGCGCGCGCAGCAGGTGCAGAACGGGCACGGCAAGCGGGTCACGAGTGGGCGCCGCAGCAGTCCAGGCACAGGGCCCAGGTGTCGATGCGGGTGGTGTTCTTGCCGCGTCCGATGATCTGGAAGGTCTCCACCTGGCCCTGGTCTTGGCAGGTTGGGCAGACGGGCTTCTTGGCGCGGCTGCGGGGGGTGCGTTTGGTCGTCATCGGGGGCCTTCTCCTTCCTTGGTGATCCAGGCGACCCGGTTGCCGCTGGCGTGGGCGATGGCGGCCAGGACGTGGGCGAGGTTGGTGGTGTCCAGGCCGGTGATGGCGGGGCCGAGCTCGACCGGCAGGCCGTCGGCCAGCGAGAGGGCGATGCGCAGGATGGCGGCCTCGGAGCCGGAGCAGGGCATGCAGCCTCGGTTGAGCGCGATGTGCGCGGCCTGCCAGTCGATGACCGCGTAGGGGACACGGGTGTAGGTGGCGGTGACGTAGTCGATGGCGTAGCGGCGGAACTCCCTGTGGGTCAGCCAGACGCCGTGGCGGATGAGCAGCTCGACGGCGGCTTCCAGGGCGTAGGAGCCTCGGGCCCAGGCGCGGGCGGCTTCGGTCAGCTCGTTCGGGGTGGGGTTGGTCATGTGATGGGTTCCCTTCTGATCTGGGTGAGCAGGTCTGTGGCCAGGTCGGCGGAGACGTGCATGCGGGCGGCGAGGTGTTCGCCGGTGATGGGGCGGTGGTGGGTGGCCTGGTGGTCGTTGGCCAGGCGGCGGGCGTAGGTCAGAAGTGCCGGCGACGGCCCGTGCTCGGCCGGGTGAGGGGCGGCGTCCAGCGCGGGCACGTCGGAGGCGACCAGCTCGACCATTTCGGCCGTACTGGCGTTGTCCTCGGTCACCGGCTCATCGGGCTCAGGTGGCCGGTGGGCGGCGCGGCGCTCCAGCATGGAGACCGCGACGAGGAAGGCCACGGCTGGGGTGGCGGCGGTGATCCAGCCCCACACGCTCGGGTGTGCGGTGGCCAGGTTGGCGGCCAGGGTGAGCACAATGCCGCCGGTCAGCACGAGCGCGGGCCACGAGATGAGGCGGCCTCGGTGGCGGCCGGTGCGCTTGTCGCGTTGGAGTTCGCGGGCGGCCATCACGCACATCAGGTCGATGCACACGGCGACCGCCCAGGACTGCCAGCCGCGTTGCCCGTGCCGGGCGGCCAGGTCGCTGATGTGGGTGAAGGAGCCGACAGCGGCGATCACCGCCAGGACGATCACGGGGCCGGTGTCGAGCAGGCGTGAGCGGATGCGGCTCATGGCAGGCACCTCCCTTCGGTTTCGGGCATGGGTGGGGTAGGGACTTGGCGTGATGGGCTCAGGCCGGGGCCGTGGCGGACGGGTTAGGTGGGTTCGCCTTCGCGGGCCAGGGCTTCGAGGTCGGCGTCCGTGACGGTCACGGTGTCGGTGCCGGTGAGCAGGTCGGCCCAGGCGGGCGTGAGTTCGGCGTGGGCGTGGGCGGCGGCCTCGGCGACTTCTTCGCTGACGTAGACCGAGCGGGCGCGGTACCAGCGGCCGTCATCGGCGACGACGACGGCGGTGCCGGGCATGTTCGCCGGGATCTGCCGGGCCGCGTCGAGGGCGGCCGGGTCGGTGTCGCCCAGGGTCATGGTGGCGGTTTCGGGGTCGTTGACGCGGTGGCAGACGCGTCCGGACAGTTGGGAACGCAGGGCGGTGACGCCGGGGCCGAGGTCGGAGCCGACCCGCTGACCGCAGACGAACAGGTAGAGGCCGAACGCGCGGCCGAGCTGGGCCAGCCGCAGGAGCGCGGTGGCGGTGGAGGTGATCTCGTCCTTCTCGCCCTTGTGGGCCATCAGGAACAGTTCGGCCACCTCGTCGACCAGGACCACGACCGGGGTCGGGCGCAGGTCCTCGGGCAGTTTCCAGATGTTGCGGGTCCTGTTCGCCCGGCATAGGGCCATGCGGGTTTTGACCAGGCAGATCAGGTCGTTGAGCAGGCCGACGCATTCGGTGCGTTCGGTGGCGATGGCCGACAGGCGCGGCCCGTAGGCG
The DNA here is from genome assembly GCF_019396385.1 of Nonomuraea harbinensis. Lineage (GTDB taxonomy): Bacteria > Actinomycetota > Actinomycetes > Streptosporangiales > Streptosporangiaceae > Nonomuraea > Nonomuraea ferruginea. The sequence continues at coordinate 94,062 of NZ_JAHKRN010000030.1, forward strand.
GTCAGCTCGACCCCGCCCTTGAGGTCGAAGCCGACCAGCGCGACGGGCTGCGCGGACAGGCCGGTGATCAGGGCGTTGAGCAGGGTGGACTTGCCCGATTGGGTGGCTCCGGTGTTGAGCCAGTGCGGCACCGTACGGAAGTCGACCACCCACGGCGCGCCGGTCTCCAGCAGGCCGACCCGCACCCGCAGCAATCCTTCGGACAGGACCGGGATACGGACCTCGGACAGGGGATCGCCTCGGGTGGCCAGCAGCGTGACGCGGCCGGGCCGGGAGGAGATGAGCCGGACGGAGTGCACGCGCCAGGCGTGCGCGAGGTTGGACAGCCGGGCGCTGTAGTCGTCTGGGGTCTGGCCGTCCATGAGCTTGACGTTGACGCGGAAGCCGAGACGGCACGGGCGGACGATACCCAGCCGGGGCGGCTTGTCGATCTGCACGCGGCGGACCTTCCGCCGTTGAGCGAGTGAGATGGTGGCGTGGCCGACGACCGGCAGGCCGTCCAGGGTGTAGCGCCAGCGGCGCCGCTTGCGGGTGAGCGCGCAGCCGAGGGCGACGTTGCCCCAGGTGACGTAGACGTGCAGGGTCTTGAGCGGGTAGCCGACGACGAGCCAGAACGAGGCGGGGTGCAGCCTGCGCCACACCAGCAGGACCGTGCAGACCGAGGCCACCGTGATGGCCAGCGGGATCAGCCAGTCGGACATACTTGGAACGTTCCTTTCATACTGTGAGAGGAAGGCCCTGGAGCGGGCGGTTAGCTGCCAGGCGATGCGCCCGCTCCAGGGGCGCAGGTGCGGCTAAGCCGCTTTCGGTGTGGCCACCGTGATGGTCTCGGCGCGAAAGCCGAGACCGGACCGGCCGTTCATCGACCAGAAGAACGCCGCCAGGCCGACCGGCCGAACCTGTACGCCCTCGGGGATCTGCGGGAACGTCACGCTCGGGAACGTCACCACGATCACCGGGTTGCGCCGGTCGTCGTTCGGCTTGGGCAGCAGCGGGATCGTGTACAGCTCCCGCCCTTCGGCGTCGCGCTTCACCTCGCCGGTGGCGCGATCCACGATCTTGGGCTCGGGCTCACCGGCGACGATGAAGGCCAGGCTGGTGATGTCGACGGGGATGTTGCGCATGGTGAACTCCTCTGAAAGTTGCCTAACTTGGCTAGGCATCTCTGCTGACGAGTTCATGTTGCCCAGCATGGCTAGCCATGTCAAGCATGTGCGAGGAACTGGACTAGGCAACCTAGAAGAACTAGGCTGATTTGCGTGATGAGTCTCGATCCCGACGACCCCCGCCCGCCGTACCAGCAGGTCGCCAACGCCTTGCGCGCCGCGATCCTGACCAAGAAGTTCGAGCCGGGGGAGAAGCTCCCCTCAGGCCACGACCTGGCCAAGACGTACGGCGTGGCGCGCATGACCATCCAGCAGGCCATCCGCCTGCTCCGCGACGAGGGCCTGGTCGTTTCCCGCCAAGGCAGCGGCGTGTTCGTACGCGAACGCACCGAACGGCCCGTCGAACTCCGCCCGCACATCGAACGAGCCTTCGAGGAGCCGAACGTCTCCATCGACTTCGCCGGCTTCTCCGGCGAAACCCTCAACGGGATGCTTCAAGAACCGCTCGACAAGATCCGCCTAGGACGGCTCACACCCGAGACCATCAGCATCCGCATCCTGGTCCCCGACATGGAACACCCCATGTCCCTGCCCTGCCGGGCCGAAGACCTCAGCGACGATCCGGTGATCCGCACCCGCGCCCTGCGCATCCAGCAGCGCAGCACCCAGGCCATCGCCGACGCCGTCCACGAACTCGCCGACCTCGGCCTCGTCAAAACCGCCACCGTCCACGTACGCGCCCACCAGACCGCGCCCGCGTTCAAGTTCTACGTGATCAACCGCGAGCGCGTGTTCTTCGGCTTCTACCCCGTCGTCAAGCACACCGTCCGCATCAAGGGCGAACCCCACGAGCTGTACGACGTGATGGGCAAGGACGCCCTGCTCTTCCACTACGAGATCACCGAAGACCCCGCATCGATGGCCTCGCAGTACGTCACCGAGACCCGCCGCTGGTTCGACAGCATGTGGACCACCATCAGCCGCGAGGTCGACCTATGACCCCCGCCCAAGTCCTGCGCGAAGCTGATGCCGTGCTGCTCGACTTCGACGGCCCCGTGTGCAGCATCTTCGCCGGGCTACCCGCGTCCGTGGTCGCCTCCCGGCTCAAGGAACTGCTCATCAGGGAGGGGGTACGACTGCCGAAGGACGTCGAAGCGCTGGACGACCCGCTCAAGGTACTGCGCCGCACCGCCGACATCGCCCCCGAACTGGTCGACAAGGTGGAGACCGCGCTCATGGCCAACGAGGTAGAGGCCGCGACCTGTGCTGAGATCACGCCGGGCGTTCGCGAGTTCCTCGCAGCATGCGCAGTGGCCGGCAAGCCGGTCGCCATCGTGAGTAACAACTCCGAGCCCGCGATCGAGACGTTCCTTGCCCTGGCGGACTTGGGGGAGTGGGTCACCGCGGTTTCCGGGCGCCCCATCGGAGAACCGGAACAGATGAAACCGCATCCGCAATCGACGCTGCGGGCATGCAAGGCACTGGGAGTCGAGCCCGCGCAAGCCGTACTGATCGGAGACTCCGGCTTCGACATGCACGCCGCACACAACGCAGGAACCCGCAGCATCGCCTACGCCAACGACCCAGGAAAGGCCGAGAGCCTCACGCAGGCCGGAGCCGACGCAGTGACCGACAACATGGCCGAACTGGCCGACCAGCGCTAACGAGGCCCTATCGGTAGATGACAGGGTGGTCCATGATTCATACCTTCCCTACCTCATCAAGCCGCCGCCCGATGGGCGGCGGGCGGCCGGGCGGTCCGGGCGGGCGTGCGGCCTCTCCGGGCCGGTCCCGCCCGGGCCACCCCGCCGCCACAACGGACGTAGTTATGCAGTGCGAGGCTGAACCGCAACGCTGCTGGGATGGCGACGAGAGCTGTGAACATGCACTGAGGTGATGCCTGCTACGCATACCTCTGCTCCAGGGCGGGTCAGGGTAACGCGGCTAACGGTGCTTAGCGCGTCCCTCACATGTCGTGCGCCCTGCCCGAAGTCAATCAAGCTAGGACAGGGCACACAACCATGCTGCGCCGCTAAGTGATCCCGGGCTGCCCAGGTGTGGAGCGCGCGATACAAACTGCGACAATTGCCGTGACGATCTGAGTTACGTCCGACGCGGTAGCTCCAGCGAGCGTCAGCGCGAACGCTAGCGCGGCAAGTATCGCCACGATCCATGCAGGACTACTAGGGGCAGGTAGTGTGGGCAAAGCAGCCTCCTGTTCTCAGCTGTGGTTGCATGCCGCCCGCCCCAGGGGATGCTGACAGTGGAAGAGCCGGCTTCCCTGGGCGGGCGGACACCCCGACCTTAAAGCACGCCGAACTCATTCAGGGGCGATCGCGCCCATCACAAAAATCGCCTAGTGTACATGTACTAAGCCTCCTTTGTACAGGCACTTAGCTTTTGCAGGTACTTAGTCACACAGGTCAGAAGCCCAACTAGTCCTTATCTTGACTAGGTGAAATAGCGGGACGGCGGCGCAGTTTCGCGAGATCGCAGATATATCAATATGGCCAGAAGGTAAGCCTCAGTGGTAGGTATCCGGGCGGTGGGGATCAACTCGGTGAGATACCTGCAACTACCGAAAGTGTCTTGTCGAGGTGGGCAAGTAGGTAGGGCCGTGACGATCGCTCACTTCGGCACTCGCCGTAGTCGGCTGGGGCGATCGGCTGCCGCGGACCGACTTCGTCGGTCCTTGCCACCGGATGAGAGGGCTGCTCAACGTGTCATCGAGGCCGGGAGCGTCGAGACCTGGTCGGCAGGCTGCGGGTAGGGATGAGCCGACCCGCTCAAGCGCTGAGGTGTGGGTGACCAACTGGGTGACGATCGAGGCGTACGAGCGCGGACGTTCACGGACCTTGTCTGACTGTTTCCGCAGGTCGAACCTCGTTGTAGACCCTTTCCAGGCCGCGATCAAGTGGCTTTGGGAGCAAGAAGTCGCAGGTTCAAATCCTGTCGCCCCGACCAGCGTGAAAAGGCGCTTCCCGAGACCGGGAGCGACCGGGGAGCCGGCCGTCACAGGTTCTCGGACGACCCCGTGCCAGGACGCCTGGCCCGGGTCGTAGGAGATCGGGCGGTGGGCTCGTCCGCCGTGGCCTGAGAGGCCGGTCCGGAGTCGCGTGGTTCGCCCGGTGCGGCACAATGCCCCTGTGATACGCACTTCCTCCTTGGCCGCCGGCGCGGCCGCGGTGTTCGTGGTGACCGCCTTCGTCGTGGAAGGGCGAGGGCTGGTGGCGTTCCTCTGCGTGATGGCGCTGCTCTGCCTGGGCGCGTGGTTCTTCCTGGACCGCCGTGGCTCCTAGGGCCGGTCTGTCAGGGGCCGGCGTGGAAGAGCGCCCAGACGGCCTTGCCGCCGCGGCTCAGCGGGTCCCAGCCCCAGCACTGGCTGTACGTCTCCACGATGTAGAGCCCGCGGCCGTTCTCCGAGATGAAGTCGGGCTCCTTGCGCCGCGGCACGTCGTCGCTGGGGTCGGCGACCGCCAGCAGCACGTGCGGCGCCACCCTCATCAGCAGCAGGGTGATCTCGTGGCTGCCGTGCGCGTACATGCCGTACCTGACGGCGTTCGTGACAAGCTCGGAGACCACGAGGGCGGCGTCGTCGCCCAGCTCGGACAGGCCCCAGCGGGCGAGGGTGGAGCGGGTGACGTCTCTGGCCGTCTTGACCGAGTCGGCCTGGAACGGGAGGGGGCACGCGGTGGTGTACGGCTTGGCCGACGTGAGCAACTGGTCGAACCCCACCTCACGGGTGATCTGGAGGCAGTCGGCAGTGGCCAGAGGATCCTCCACCATCCCGCCGTTACCTCCCAGTTGCCATCGGCTTAGTGCATGTTTGGCCCAAAATGCACTAAGCCATCATGGGTCACGACCGGGCGTCGCTGCAAGACCCGAATGCACGTGCATTCGCAAGGTGCAGCAGCATGGTCGATGCACCGGAACATATCCGAATCGGACACCGAGCTGAGACCTTGTCATACCCGGCGATGTGGTGTCACTGTGTGGTGCGGACCTTGATAGGAGGCAAAGTGACGCAGAACCAGCCGGGTTCCGGCCCTACGGCGCTGCGCATCCTTCTGGGCTCCCAACTCCGCAAGCTCAGGGAGAGCAAGGGCGTCACCCGCGAGGAGGCGGGGCACCTCATCAGAGGCTCCGAATCCAAGATCAGCCGCATGGAGCTCGGCCGGGTCGGCTTCAAGGAGCGCGACGTCGCCGACCTGCTGACGCTGTACGGGGTGACCGACGACCAGGCGCGCGGCGCCGTGCTCGACCTGGTGGCCACGGCCAACGAGCCGGGCTGGTGGCACCGCTTCAACGACATCCTCCCCACCTGGTTCCAGGCGTACGTCGGCCTCGAAGAGGCGGCCGCCCGGATCAGGACGTACGAGGTCCAGTTCGTCCCCGGCCTGCTCCAGACCAAGGAGTACGCGCGCGCGGTCGTCACCGCCGGTTCCGCCGGGCTCAGCCCCGACGAGATCTCCCGGCGCGTCGACCTCCGGCTGGAACGTCAGCGGCTGTTCGACAAGCCCGACGGCCCGGTGTTCTGGGCGGTCATCGACGAGGCGGCGCTGCGCCGGCCCATCGGCGGCGCCGAGGTCATGCGCGCCCAGATCGAGCATCTGATCGATCTGATGCGCCAGCCGAGCATCACGATTCAGGTCATGCCGTTCAGCTTCGGCGGTCACAGCGCGGAGGGCGGCGCGTTCGCCATCTTGCGCTTCCCGGACAACGACCTGCCCGACGTCATCTACGTCGAGCAGCTCGCCGGCGCCCTCTACCTGGACAAGCGTGAGGACGTCGATCGTTACACCGAGGTCATGGAACGGTTGTGCGCCGTCAGCACCACGCCTGACGAGACTGTGGAGCTGCTGCGCGCCATCGCGGATGAGTTCTGAGAGCTGCTGGGTCTGCCCTAGACTGACCGTGGCGCTTGGATGCCGCCGTTGCGGAGCATGCCCAGCACCGATTACGTGGGCGCGGCGCGCGAGCCGTACCGAATGGACGCGCCTGCGAACACTCGAAGCTTGATCAAGGAGACCACCCCGTGAAGACCGCTGTCGAGGAGCTCAGCCCGACCCGGGTGAAGCTCACTGTCGAGGTGCCGTTCGACGAGCTGCGCCCGAGCATGGATGCGGCGTACAAGAAGGTCGCGCAGCAGGTGCGGGTCCCCGGGTTCCGCCCTGGCAAGGTCCCGGCGCGCATCATCGAGCAGCGCTTCGGCCGGGCGGTCGTCCTGGAGGAGACCCTCAACGAAGCGGTGCCCAAGCTCTACGGCCAGGCCGTCGACGAGGTCGACGTGTTCCCGGTCAGCCAGCCGGACATCGAGGTCACGAAGATCGAGGACGGTGAGCAGATCGAGTTCACCGCCGAGGTCGACATCCGTCCCCACTTCGACGTCCCCGACTACCAGGGCGTCGAGATCACCGTCGACTCCGCCGAGGTCGCCGACTCCGACGTCGACGAGCAGCTCGACGCGCTCCGCCAGCGTTTCGCCACGCTGACCGGCGTCGAGCGCCCGGCCGCCGTCGGCGACTACGTCGTCATGGACCTGCGGGCCGAGATCGACGGCGAGAACATCGAGGAGCAGCAGGCCAGCGAGGTCTCCTACGAGGTGGGCGCCGGTTCCGTGCTCCAGGGCCTCGACGACGCCCTCGTGGGCATGTCCGCCGACGAGGAGAAGAGCTTCCGCACCGAGCTCGTCGGCGGTGAGAACGCCGGCCAGGAGGCCGACGTCATCATCAACGTCAAGTCGGTCAAGGAGAAGGTGCTTCCGGAGCTCGACGACGAGTTCGCGCAGCTCGCCAGCGAGTTCGACACGCTCGACGAGCTCAAGGGCAGCATCCGCGAGCAGGTCCGCCGCACCAAGCTCATCGACCAGGTGGTGCAGGCCCGCGACAAGGCGCTCGACACGCTCCTGGAGAAGATCGACGTCCCGATCCCCGAGAGCGCGCTCAAGGCCGAGATCGACGCCCGCAAGCACAACCTCGAGCACCAGATCGCCGAGAGCGGCCTGAGCCGCGACGCCTACTTCCGGCTCTACCAGACGACCGAGGAGGAGCGCTTCGCCGAGTTCGAGACCGCCTCGGCCCGCGCCATCAAGGTCGGCTTCGTGCTCGACAAGATCGTCAAGGCGGAGGAGCTCGGCGTCTCCGAGCAGGAGCTGACCAACTTCGTGGTCCGCCGCGCCATGGAGATGGGCGTCCAGCCCAACCAGCTGGCCCAGCACCTCGCCGACAACGACCAGCTGACGCTGGCCATGGTCGAGATCGTCCGCGACAAGGCCAAGGCCGTGCTCGGCGATGCCGCCAAAGTCGTCGACAGCGAGGGCGGCGAGGTCGACCTCAAGGCCATCTACACCGAGATCAACGGCGAAGAGGCCTCCGAGGAGCCGGCTGAGGAGTCCGAGGAGCAGAAGGCCGAGGCGTAGCCACGCACACGCCCGTCCGGAGCCTCCGGCCGGCCCGACGTCGCGGGCGGGCCGGAGGCTTCGTGCGTTCCCGGCGGCATGCGCCGTCAGCGAACACCCCGTGGACCGGGCATGACCTGTGGGCGGCGCGCGTTAGGGTCACAAGCAAAGCCCATCGATTACGACGCATCGGAAGGTGAAGCTGTGAGCAGCCCGCCGACCTTCTTCCAGCCTGAGTCGCGAGGCCGTGAAAACGGCTCGGCCTTCCGGCTTGAGGATCAGCTTTACCAGCGCCTGCTGCGCGAGCGCATCATCGTGCTCGGTCAGGAGGTCAACGACGAGATCGCCAACCGGATCTGCGCCGAGCTGCTGCTCCTGGCCGCTGACGATCCGGAGCGCGACATCACTCTCTACATCAACTCGCCGGGCGGCTCGGTCAGCGCCGGCATGGCGATCTACGACATGATGGAATACGTGCCCAACGACGTCTCCACGGTCGTCATGGGCATGGCCGCCTCGATGGGGCAGTTCCTGCTGTCGGCGGGCGCCAGGGGCAAGCGCTACTCGCTGCCGCACGCGCGGGTCATGATGCACCAGCCGTCCGGCGGCATCGGCGGCACGGCCGCCGACATCGCCATCCAGGCCGAGCAGATGCTCTACGTGAAGAAGATGCTGGCCGAGCGGATCGCCGCCCACACCGGGCAGCCGCTCGAGGTCATCGAGCGCGACTCCGATCGCGACCGCTGGTTCACGGCCGACGAGGCCAAGGACTACGGCTTCATCGACCACGTCGTGCGCAGCGCTCGGCAGGTGCCCTCGCAGGGCCCCGTCTCCTAGGGGGAGCAAGTGAACATCCAGAGCCGTTACGTTCTCCCCTCCTTCGTCGAACGCACGTCCTACGGCGTGAAGGAGATGAACCCGTACAACAAGCTCTTCGAGGACCGCATCATCTTCCTCGGAGTGCAGATCGACGACGCGTCGGCCAACGACGTCATGGCCCAGCTGCTGACGCTGGAGTCGCTCGATCCCGACCGTGACATCAGCATCTACATCAACTCGCCCGGCGGGTCCTTCACCGCCATGACGGCGATCTACGACACGATGCAGTTCGTCCGGCCGGAAATCCAGACCGTCTGCCTCGGCCAGGCCGCCTCCGCCGCGGCTGTGCTGCTGGCCGGCGGCACGCCGGGCAAGCGGTTCGCGCTGCCCAACGCCCGGATGCTGATCCACCAGCCGTCCACCGAGGGCGGCGGCCAGGGCAGCGACATCGAGATCCAGGCCAGGGAGATCCTCCGCATGCGCTCGCTCCTCGAGGAGATCGTGGCGCGGCATGCCGGACGGTCCGCCGCCGAGGTCCGAAAGGACATCGAACGCGACAAAATTCTCAACGCCGATGAGGCGAAGGCGTATGGTCTGATCGATGACATAATCCCGTCAAGGAAGAAGCGAGCTCAGCCCGTAGCTTCCTAGACGAGACGTGAGGCACCGGAGCGCTGCCCAAGAGGGCACGTTCCGGTGCGACTCGCCGCTAGGGGGCTCACTGAGGGCCCAGAAGACGGTAACGTCGAAACCTGAGCGGTTCGGACCGGGTCCGGAGGATACGGATCGCGGAGAGCAGGGCGGTCCCACGCAAAGGAGTATCTGGGGTGGCACGCATCGGCGACGGGGGAGACCTGCTGAAGTGCTCGTTCTGTGGAAAGAGCCAGAAGCAAGTCAAGAAGCTCATCGCCGGTCCAGGCGTCTACATCTGCGATGAGTGCATCGATCTCTGCAACGAGATCATCGAGGAGGAGCTCTCCGAGTCCTCCGAGCTCAAGTGGGACAACCTGCCCAAGCCGAGGGAGATCTACGAGTTCCTCGACGCCTACGTCATCGGTCAGGACAAGGCGAAGAAGGCGCTCTCGGTGGCGGTCTACAACCACTACAAGCGGGTGCAGTCCGGCGACCGGGGCAGAGACGACGGCCTTGAGCTGGCCAAGAGCAACATCTTGCTGCTCGGACCGACAGGCTCGGGCAAGACGCTGCTCGCGCAGACCCTGGCGAAGATGCTCAACGTGCCCTTCGCCATCGCCGACGCGACGGCCCTCACCGAGGCCGGCTACGTCGGCGAGGATGTCGAGAACATCCTTCTGAAGCTCATCCAGGCCGCCGACTACGACGTCAAGAAGGCCGAGACCGGCATCATCTACATCGACGAGGTCGACAAGATCGCCCGCAAGAGCGAAAACCCGTCGATAACGCGTGACGTCTCCGGCGAGGGCGTGCAGCAGGCGCTGCTGAAGATCCTCGAAGGCACGACGGCATCGGTGCCGCCGCAGGGCGGCCGCAAGCACCCGCACCAGGAGTTCATCCAGATCGACACCACCAACGTGCTGTTCATCTGCGGTGGCGCGTTCGCGGGCCTGGAAAAGATCATCGAGTCGCGGGTCGGCCAGAAGGGCATCGGCTTCAACGCCATCATCCGGTCGAAGGAAGAGGCCGACACGGCCGACATCTTCGCCGACGTGATGCCCGAGGACCTGCTGAAGTTCGGCATGATCCCCGAGTTCGTCGGGCGCCTGCCGGTCATCACCTCGGTCCACAACCTCGACCGCGAGGCCCTCATCCAGATCCTCACCGAGCCGCGCAACGCGCTGGTCAAGCAGTACCGCAAGCTGCTCGAACTCGACGGGGTGGAGCTGGAGTTCACCGACGGCGCCCTGGAGGCCATCGCCGACCAGGCCATCCTGCGCGGCACCGGCGCCCGCGGGCTGCGCGCGATCCTGGAGGAGGTGCTCCAGTCCGTCATGTACGAGGTGCCCTCCAGGCAGGACGTGGCCCGGGTCGTCATCACCCGCGAGTCCGTGCTCGAACACGCGATCCCGACCCTCGTACCCCGCGACCAGCTCGCCGCCAAGCAGCAACGCACTCCACGAGAGAAGTCGGCCTGAGCCTCCCAGGCAAGGCCAGCGCCCCGTGGACACCCTCCATGGGGCGTTTCCCTTTCCCGTCTCCCTAGAATTGGTCACCGTGACAACGCCAGAGCTGCCCACCCAGTACACCCCGGCCGACGTCGAGACCCGCAGCTACGAGCGGTGGGTAACCGAAGGCTACTTCCACGCCGACCCGGGCAGCTCGCGCACGCCTTACAGCATCGTCCTGCCGCCGCCCAATGTCACCGGCTCGCTCCACATCGGCCACGCACTCGACCACTCGGTCCAGGACGCGCTGACCCGCCGCGCCCGGATGCGCGGCCACGAGACGCTCTGGCTGCCCGGCATGGACCACGCCGGCATCGCCACCCAGAACGTCGTCGAGCGTGAGCTCGCCAAGCAGGGCATGTCGCGCCACGACCTGGGCCGCGAGGCGTTCGTCGAGCGGGTCTGGGAGTGGAAGGAAGAGTCCGGCGGCAAGATCCTCGGCCAGATGCGCAAGCTCGGCGACGGCGTCGACTGGTCGCGCGAGCGCTTCACCATGGACGAGGGCCTGTCGCGGGCCGTCCTCACCATGTTCAAGAAGCTGTACGACGACGGGCTGGTCTACCGCGCCGAGCGCATCATCAACTGGTGCCCGCGCTGCCTGACGGCGCTGTCCGACATCGAGGTGGAGCACAGCGAGGACGACGGCGAGCTGGTCTCGATCCGCTACTCCGACGAGATCGTGGTGGCCACCACCCGGGCCGAGACGATGCTCGGCGACACCGCCGTGGCCGTCCACCCGTCCGACGAGCGCTACGCGCACCTCGTCGGCACGACCGTCGAGCTGCCGCTGACCGGCCGCCGCATCCCCGTCGTGGCCGACGAGCACGTCGACCCCGAGTTCGGCACCGGCGCGGTCAAGGTGACCCCCGCCCACGACCCCAACGACTTCGAGATCGGCCGCCGCCACTCGCTGCCGTCCATGACCGTCATGGACGAGCGCGGCGTCATCACCGCCCACGGCCCGTTCGAGGGCCTCGACCGGTTCGAGGCGCGCCCGGCCGTGGTCGCCGCGCTGCGCGCCGAGGGCCGCATCGTCGAGGAGAAGCGCCCGTACGTCCACTCGGTCGGCCACTGCTCGCGCTGCAAGACCGTGGTCGAGCCGAGGCTGTCGCTGCAGTGGTTCGTCAACGTGGGCCCGCTGGCCAAGGGGGCCGGCGACGCGGTGCGTGACGGCCGCACCAGCATCCACCCGCCGGAGATGGCCAAGCGCTACTTCGACTGGGTCGACGACATGCACGACTGGTGCATCTCCCGCCAGCTCTGGTGGGGACACCGCATCCCGGTCTGGTACGGCCCCAACGGCGAGGTCGTCTGCGTCGGCCCCGACGAGACGCCGCCCGAGGGCTACATCCAGGACCCTGACGTCCTCGACACCTGGTTCTCCTCCGGGCTGTGGCCGTTCTCCACCCTGGGCTGGCCCGAGCGCACCCCCGAGCTGGAGCGCTTCTACCCGACCTCCGTCCTGGTGACGGGCTACGACATCCTGTTCTTCTGGGTCGCCCGGATGATGATGTTCGGCCTGTACGCGATGGACGGCGAGCCGCCGTTCCGCGTCGTCGCCCTGCACGGCATGGTCCGCGACCAGTACGGCAAGAAGATGTCGAAGTCGTTCGGCAACGTCGTCGACCCGCTCGACTGGATCGAGCGCTTCGGCGCCGACGCCACCCGCTTCACGCTCCTGCGCGGCGCCAACCCCGGCGCCGACGTGGCGATCAGCGAGGAATGGGCGGCCGGCTCGCGCAACTTCTGCAACAAGATCTGGAACGCGACCCGCTTCGCGCTGATGAACGGCGCGGCCGTGGGCCCGCTCGACGACGCCGAGCTCACCGCGGCGGATCGGTGGATCCTCTCCCGGCTGCAGAGCGTCATCACGGCGGCCGACGCCGCCCTGGAGGACTACGAGTTCGCCAAGGCCTCCGAGCTGCTCTACCACTTCGCCTGGGACGAGGTCTGCGACTGGTACCTGGAGCTGGCCAAGATCCAGCTCGGTGAGGGCCTCGACCACACCCGGCTGGTGCTGGGCCAGGTGCTCGACGCGCTGCTGCGGCTGCTCCATCCGCTGGTGCCGTTCGTCTCCGAGGAGCTGTGGCGGGCCTTGACCGGCGCCGAGTCCATCGTCGTCGCCCCCTGGCCCCAGGCCGACCCCCGCTACGCCGATCCGCGGGCGGAGGCGGAGGTCGCCGCCCTCCAGGAGGTCGTCACGGAGGTCCGCAGGTTCCGCTCCGACCAGGGTCTCAAGCCCGGCCAGAAGGTGGCCGCCAGGCTGGGGCTGGCGGGCAGCGCCGTGGAGCGGCAGGAGGCGGCGATCCGCTCGCTGCTCCGCCTCACCGAGCCGGCCGAGACGTTCTCGGCGACGGCCCGGCTGACGGTGGGCGGCGTGACCGTGGAGATCGACACCGCCGGCGCCATCGACGTGGCGGCCGAGCGCAAGCGTCTGGAGAAGGACCTCGCGGTCGCGCGCAAGGAGGCTGCTCAGGCGGCCGCCAAGCTGGGCAACGAGCAGTTCATGGCCAAGGCGCCCGACGAGGTCGTGGCAAAGGTCCGGGCGCGTGCCGACCAGGCCGAGGCCGACATCGCGCGCCTCGAAGGGCAGCTCGCCGCTCTGGGGGTTTGAGCCATACGGACGGGGGGAAGGCCTATTCGTTACCGAGAACAGGCCTTCCGACCCCGCAGGGGCTGCTAGAGTTTTCTGTGTGGGGCGGAGCTCGCCCCGACAACCCAACTGATGGCCCGGGGCTTCCGGTCTGGTTCAATGCGCGTCATTGGACAGAGGCTGAAAGTTCAGGTAAGTTAGAAGGGTTGCCTCGGAAGGGGCGTCCGGAAGATCCCGGAATCAGGCGGTTTGCGAAAATCGTCCGGATCTGGTAAACTTCGGAAGGCGAAACGAATGAACGCCTCTTCGGCGGGGGCCGCTGGTCGGGTCTTGCCGGGGTGTACGCGTCCGTTTCTTGAGAACTCAACAGTGTGTTAAAAGCCAGTGCATGATGCACAACCCCGTCATGTATTTCTGTGACGGATTCCTTTTTGGTTGGGATTCAAATTCATTTTATGGAGAGTTTGATCCTGGCTCAGGACGAACGCTGGCGGCGTGCTTAACACATGCAAGTCGAGCGGAAAGGCCCTTCGGGGTACTCG
>NZ_JAHKRN010000031.1 GCF_019396385.1 Nonomuraea harbinensis
TCCCGATCGCCCCGGCACGCCACCAGCGTGCCGGGGCGGCGTCGTCACTCGCACGGAGAGAGGACCTCCACCATGACCCTGGGCATCACCCACCTCGTCCACGCCAACGTGGTCTGCGCGGACTTCGACCGGTCGTTCGACTTCTACACCCGCGTGCTCGGCGCCCGCCTGATCGGGCAGGTCTTCGAGTTCGACGCCGCCGCGGACTTCCAGGCGATCCTCGACGTCACGGGCTCGGTGCGCTGCAAGGCCGCGCTGCTCACCTGGAGCGACGACGACGCCGCGACCTACCTCGACCTGCTGTGCTTCGCCGACGAACGCGGCGAGCCCGTCCCCCGTACGGCCAAGCAGCCCGGCCTGGCCCGGCTGGGCCTGCGCGTCCGCGACATGACGGCCACCCTCGCCCGGATCCGCGAGCACGACGTGCCCGTGGTGGCCGGGCCGGTCACGCTCACCCCCATGCCGGGCCGGCACCGCCACGTGCTCACGATCCGCGACCCGGACGGAACCATGCTGAACCTCATGGAGTTCCCGGAGCTCGGATCCGGCCGTGGTTAACGCCCGTATCGGGACGTAACGGTGGCGTTAACGAGCTGACGGAACGCTGGGCACCTATCTCGTCACACCGAAGTCAGCCTGGTCCCCCAAGGCTGTGAGAGGGAGCGGAGGATGGTGTGCAGCAGACCATTAACGGCTTGGCCTTGGGAAGTACCTACGCCCTGCTGGGCGTAGGCGTCACCTTGGTGTGGGGTGTCCTCGGCATCCTGAATTTCGCGCATGCGCAGATCCTGACCTGGGGCAGCTTCGCCGCCCTGGCGGCCCTGCACCTGGGAGTGCCGGTGCCGCTCGCCATCCTGGTGGGCATGGTGGCGGCCGGCGTGCTGTCGGTGCTCCTCGACCTGGCCGTCCTCGCCCCGCTCCGGGCCCGCAAGGCGCCCGAGTTCTCCTTCGTCGTCGCGACGATCGGCGTCTCGCTCGTGCTCACCACGATCCTGCGCACCTATACCGACGCGCAGACCGAGGCGTTCCCCCGGCAGGGCTTCCCGGTGGGTGCCTTCGAGGTGGCGGGGCAGAACGTGCCGCGGCTCCAGGTCGTCATGCTGGCGATCGCGATCGTGGCGATGGCCGGCCTCGCCTTCTGGCTGAACCGCACCAGGTCGGGGCGGGCGGTGCGGGCGGTCGCCCACAACCGGGAGACCGCCGAACTGCTCGGCGTGAACAGCCAGCTCGTCTTCTCGATCTGCTTCTTCGTCGCCGGCGGCCTCGCCGCCGTGGCCGGCATCTTCGTGGCGGCGTCGGCGGCTCAGGTGTCCTACTCATCGGGTGACGGCCTCCTGCTGGTCGCCTTCGCGGTGATCATCCTCGGCGGCATGGGCTCGGTGAAGGGCGCGATCGTCGGGGGCCTGGTGCTCGGCGTCATCGAGGTGTACGCGACCTCGTACGTGTCCAGCGTGTTCCGGGAGATCATCGCGTTCGCGACCATCCTCGCGGTGCTGGTCGCGCGGCCGTCCGGGTTCTTCGGCAAGAAGGAGGCCGCACGTGTTTGACTGGCTCGAACCGCTCCAGCTCTTCCGGCTGGACACCGCTCTCATCCTCACCCTGCTCGTGGTCAGCGTGCACGTCACGTTCCGGGTCGGCATCATGTCGCTGGCCCCGATGGGATTCGCCGCCGTCGGCGGCTACACGGCCGCCCTCGTCTCCACCAAGACCGAGCTGCCGTTCGCCGTCGGGCTCCTCGCCGCGACGCTGCTCGCCGGGGCGATCGGCGCGCTGTTCGCGCCGCCGGTGCTGCGGCTGCGCGGCATCTACATGGCGCTCGGGAGCCTCGCGCTCGCGCAGGCCATCGTCGTGCTGATCCGGATCAGCGACTTCACCAACGGGCCGAACGGCATCGCCGGCATCCCGGTCGAGGTGAAAACGGAGTACCTCATCATCGCCCTGGCCGTGGCCTTCCTCGTGCTGGAGCTCGGTCACCGCTCCCACTTCGGCCGGGCCGCCAAGGCGGTGCGGCTGGACGAGCGCACCGCCGAGGGCCTGGGCATCAACGTGTTCCGGGTGCGGTTCGTGGCCTTCACCGCCGCCGGCGCGATCGCCGGCTGCGCGGGGGCGCTGGAGGCGCACCGGACCATGGTGATCAGCCCCGACCAGTACGGCTTCGCCACGCTGGTGATCGTGTTCACGTACGTGCTCGTCGGCGGCAACGGGCACTGGGCAGGGCCGGTCCTGCTGACCTGGGGGCTGACGATCCTGCGCGACCTGTTGCAGGTCGCCGGCGGCCACTGGGAGGACATCGTCTACGGCGTGCTGCTCGTGGTGGTGCTGCTGGTGGCGCCGAACGGCCTGTCCGACCGGTCGCTCTACCGGGGGTTGCGACGACGATGGCGGGACCGTGGGAACCCGCCGTCTCCCAAGATCGACGAACCTGCGGAGAAGGTGGCGAGCCCATGACCGCACTCCTGGAACTGTCCGGGGTCAGCAAGCACTTCGGCGGCATGAAGGCCGTGGACGACGTCTCGTTCACCGTGCGGCAGGGCGCCATCTGCGGCCTCATCGGGCCCAACGGCGCCGGCAAGACGACCGTCGTCAACCTCATCAGCGGCTATCTCAAGCCGACGACCGGGACCATCCGGCTCGCCGGGGCGGACGTGGCCGACCTGCGCCCGCACCGCCTCGCCGCCGCGGGCGTCGCCCGCACGTACCAGAACCTGCAGCTCTTCGAGGAGAGCACGGTCCTGGAGAACGTCCTCATCGGCCGTCACCTGTCCTTCAAGGGCCGCCGCTGGCAGATGGGCAGGACCCGCAGGCGGGAGGAGGCCGAGCAGCACGAGGTGGCCCGGCGGCTCATCGACCGCGTCGGACTCACCGGCGTGATCGACGCCGACGTGGCCGAGCTCTCCTACGGCATGCGGCGGCGCGTCGAGATCGCCCGCGCGATGGCCACCGAACCCCGGCTGCTGCTGCTCGACGAGCCCACCGCCGGGATGAACCGCACCGAGTCCGACGAGATCGGCGAGCTCATCCGCTCGATCAACGACGAGGGCGTGACCGTACTGCTCGTCGACCACAACGTCCGGCTCGTCACCGAGGTCTGCCACCGCGTCGTCGTGCTCGACTGGGGCCGCGTCCTCACCGAGGCCGGGCCCACCGAGGTGTGGCAGGACCAACGGGTCAAGACGGCCTATCTCGGCACCCACGACCGTAACGCAGTGGAGGCACCCGATGCTGGTCGTTGAATCCCTCGTCACCCGCTACGGCGCGGTGGAGGCGCTGCACGGGGTGAGCCTCACGGTCGGCACCGGCGAGGCCGTCGCCATCGTCGGCCCGAACGGCGCCGGCAAGACCACCCTGCTGCGGACCATCTCCGGCCTGGTACGGCCCGCCGCCGGCACCGTCGAGATCGACGGCCGGGTGATGGGGCGCACGGCCGCGCACCGGATCGCCCGGCTCGGCGTCAGCCACGTGCCCGAGGGACGGGCCATCCTGTCCACGCTCACCGTGCGGGACAACCTGCTGATGGGCGGCTACCGGCTGCCCGGCGGCGGGGTCGAGGAGCGCATGGCCGAGATGATCGACCTGTTCCCGGTGCTCGGGCGCAAGCTCGACGACCTCGGCGGCGTGCTCTCCGGCGGCGAGCAGCAGATGCTGGCGATCGCGCGCGGGCTCATGGCCAAGCCGCGCCTGCTCATGATCGACGAGCCGTCGATGGGGCTCGCGCCGCGCATCGTCGGGGACGTGCTGGAGGCGCTGAAGCGGGTGGTGGCCACCGGCACCGCCGTGCTGGTGGCGGAGCAGAACGCCGGGCTGGCGCTGGAGGTGGCGGACCGGGCCTACGTGATGGTCGTCGGTGACGTCGTGACCTCCGGCAACAGCGCCGACCTCGACGAGAACCGGCTGCTGGAGACCTACCTGGCCTGACGCGACCTCAGGTGGCCAGGTGGGAACGGCCGGGCCGGCGGTGATCCCGCCGGCCCGGCCGTTTCGTTCCTCGCTCTGCCTCAGAGGCGTTCGATGATGGTGACGTTGGCCTGGCCGCCGCCCTCGCACATCGTCTGCAGGCCGTAGCGGCCGCCGGTGCGCTCCAGGTGGTTGAGCAGCGTCGTCATCAGCCGCGCGCCGGTCGCGCCGAGCGGGTGGCCCAGCGCGATCGCCCCGCCGTTGGGGTTGACCCTGGCCGGGTCGAAGCCGGTCTCCTTCAGCCAGGCGAGCACCACGGGCGCGAACGCCTCGTTGATCTCGACGGCGTCGATGTCGTCCGGCGTCATCTTGGCCCGCCGCAGCGCCCGCTCCGTCGCGGGGATCGGGGCGGACAGCATCATGATCGGATCGTCGGCCATCACGCTCATGTGGTGGATGCGCGCCCGGGGGGTCAGCCCGAGGTGCTTCACCGCGCGCTCGCCGGCGATCAGCAGAGCCGCGGAGCCGTCGCTGATCTGGCTCGCGCAGGCCGCGGTGATGCGCCCGCCGGGCAGCAGCGTGGGCAGCGACCTGATCTTCTCCCAGTTCGGCTCGCGCGGGCCGTCGTCGGCGCCGACGCCGTCGAGCGGCGCGATCTCCGGCTCGAAGAGCTTGTCAGCGTTCGCCCGCAGCGCCCGCTCGTGCGACTCGACGGCGAACTCCTCCATCTGCTCGCGGGAGATGTCCCAGTGGGTGGCCATCATCTCCGCGCCACGGAACTGGCTGACCTCGCCGTCCCCGAACCGGCCGGTCCACGCCGGCGAGGTGGAGAACGGGTCGTCGAAGCCGAGCGCCCGGCCCGCGTTCGCCGCCGACATCAGCGGCACCATGCTCATGTTCTGCACGCCGCCGGCGACGACGAGGTCCATCGTGCCGCTCATCACGGCCTGCGCGGCGAAGTGCACGGCCTGCTGGGCCGATCCGCACTGCCGGTCGATCGTCACCCCCGGCACGTGCAGCGGGAACCCCGCCGCGAGCCAGCAGGTGCGGGCGATGTCGAACGACTGCGGACCCACCGAGTCCACGTTGCCGAACACGACGTCGTCGACGAGTCCCGGGTCGATCCCGGTCCGCTCGACCAGGGCGCGGATGCTGTGGGCGCCGAGGTCGGCGGGATGGACGGTGCTCAGCGGCCCGCCCCGCTTGGTCACCGGGGTACGGACGGCATCGATGATGAAAGCTTCAGCCATGCCGGGAGGCTACGAGCGCGGCGTTATCCCGGCGTGCGCCGGATGACGGCCCGGCGTTACCCGGCCCGTGCGACCCCGCCGTCAGAAGGGCAGGCCGCCGCGCTCGACGAGTTGCCGGGCGAT
Source organism: Nonomuraea harbinensis (assembly GCF_019396385.1). GTDB lineage: Bacteria > Actinomycetota > Actinomycetes > Streptosporangiales > Streptosporangiaceae > Nonomuraea > Nonomuraea ferruginea. The sequence goes on from NZ_JAHKRN010000031.1 coordinate 5,268, forward strand.
GACGTCGCGCTGGATCTCGTTGGTGCCCTCGCCCACGATCATCAGCGGGGCGTCGCGGAAGTAGCGCTCGACGTCGAACTCGGTGGAGTAGCCGTAGCCGCCGTGCACCCGGATCGCGTTGAGGGCGATCTCCATCGCGACCTCCGAGCAGAACAGCTTCGCCATGCCCGCCTCCATGTCGCTGCGCTCACCCGAGTCGTAGCGCTCGGCCGCGTACAGCAGCAGCCGTCGGGCGGCGGTCAGCTTGGTGCCCATCTCGGCGAGGTGGTTGCCGACGGCCTGGTGCCGCCAGATCGGCCTGCCGAACGACTCCCGCTGCTGGGCGTAGGCGAGCGCGTCGTCGAACGCGGCCCTGGCCACCCCGGTCGCCCGCGCCGCCACCTGGATGCGGCCGATCTCCAGGCCGCGCATCATCTGCGTGAACCCGGCGCCCTCCACGCCGCCGAGCAGCGCGTCCGCCGGGACCCGCGCGCCGTCGAAGACCACCTCACAGCTCTCCACGCCCTTGTAACCGAGCTTGGGCAGGTCGGCGGTGACGGTGACCCCCGGCACCTTCTCCACCAGCAGGACGGAGATGCCGCGGTGCCGGGGCTCGGCCGCGGGGTCGGTCTTGCACAGCAGCGCCACCAGACCCGACATGCGGGCGTTGCTGATCCAGGTCTTGGTGCCGTCGATCACGTACCCGTCGCCGTCACGCCTGGCCACGGTGCGCATCGCCTGCAGGTCGGAGCCGCCGCCGGGCTCGGTGAGCGCCATCGTGGCGCGCAGCTCGCCCGTCGCCATCCGCGGCAGGTAGCGGTCCTTCTGCTCCTGAGTGCCGTACGCGAGGATGAGCCTGGCCACCACGGTGTGCCCGCCCATGGCCCCGGCGAGGCTCATCCATCCACGTGCCAGCTCCTCGGTGATCATCGCGAAGCACGGGGTGGAGACCTGGACGTCGCCGTACGGCTCGGGGATGGCGAGACCGTAGACGCCCATCCGCTTCATCTGGTCGATGAGCTCGCCCGGATAGGCGTTGGCGTGCTCCAGTTCCCTCGCGACCGGCCGTACCTCGCGGTCGACGAAGTCGCGCACCGCCTCGACCATGGCCGTCTCTTCGGCGTTCAACGTCATCGGTACTCCTTCGCTGATCTCGCGGTGCCGCCCCGCGTCAGATGATCTTCTCGTCGGCCAGGCAGGCGATCTCCCCCGGTGAGCGGCCCAGCTCGGCCAGGACGGCCGCGGTGTGCTCGCCGACGGCCGGCACCGGGTCCATCCGCGGCTCCTCGTCGCCGAGGGAGATCGGGGGGAGCAGCGCGCGGATGGCGCCGCCGGGGGTGTCGACGTCCCGCCACCGCTTGCGCTCCCGCAGCACCGGGTGGTCCAGGAAGTCGCCGACCGTGTTGACGCCGGCGTTCGCGATCCCGGCCCGGTCGAGCAGGGCGGAGGCCTCGGCCGCGCCGAAAGCGGCGAAGCGGGCGTCCACGATCGCCTCCAGGGCGTCGCGGTTGGCCACGCGCAGCGTGTTGGTGGCGAAGCGCGGGTCGGTGGCGAGTTCGGGCGCGCCGAGGAACTCCGCGCAGAACCGCACCCACTCGGTCTCGTTCTGGATCGAGATCAGGACCGTGCGCCCGTCTCCCGCGGTGAACGGCCCGTACGGGGCGATGGTGGCGTGCCGGGCGCCCGCGCGCGGTTGCTGGCGGCCGCTCCCGGCGGTGTAGTAGGCCGGCTGGCCCATCCACTCGGCCAGGGCCTCGAACAGCGAGACCTCCAGGGTGGCGCCCTCGCCCGTGAGCCGCCGCTGGTAGAGGGCGGCGAGGACGGCGCTGAAGCCGTACATCCCGGCGGCGATGTCGGCGACCGAGATGCCGACCCGGGCGGGCTCGTCCGCCGACCCGGTGAGCGAGACCAGGCCGGCCTCGCACTGGGCGAGCAGGTCGTACGCCTTGCGGCCGGCCCACGGGCCGTCGCTGCCCCAGCCGGTGATGCCGAGCACGATCTTGCGGGGGTCCCGTGCCCGCACGGCGGCGGCCGACAGGCCGAGCCGGTCGGCCGCGCCCGGCCCGAGGTTCTGCACCAGCACGTCGGACCGGCCGACCAGCTCGTGCAGGATCTCCCGGCCGCGCGGCGACTTCACGTCCAGCGTCACCGACTCCTTGGAACGGTTGAGCCAGACGAAGTAGCTGGACTGTCCGTTGATCGACTCGTCGTAGCGCCGGGCGAAGTCGCCGGAGCCGGGCCGCTCGATCTTGATCACCCGGGCGCCGAGGTCGGCGAGCTGGCGCGTCGCGAACGGCGCGGCCACCGCGTGTTCGAGCGCGACCACGGTGATCCCTGTAAGTGGCAGCACGTCTCCCCTTTCGTCCCGATATAAAATATATTATTTATGCTCGAATCGCCAGATGTCTCATGAATCTCGTAGCTGAGCAGGATTTCCCCCCGCACACGGGAGCGCGAAACTCTATAGAGACCGGCCGGCACCTGGCTCCATGAACGGGCTACGCGGGGTCCTGCTCGCCCGCCGCGCGCTTGTCGAACTGCCTGGCCAGCAGATCCCCGGCGTTGGCGATGTGATCGTGCATCGCCGCCCGCGCCGCCTCCGCGTCCCGGGCGCGCAGGCCCTCCAGGATCTTCGAATGGTCGTGCAGGGTGGCCTGCGGCCACCCCTCGATCTCCGAGTAGAAGCGGGTGGGGATGTACCGCCCGGTCAGGGTCAGCACCCACGTGATCTTGCGGGCGTCCGCGACCAGGTTGATCAGGCGGTGGAAGGCGTGGTTCTTCTCCTCCAGCAGCGCCAGGTCCTTGCGGTACGCCGCCGCCAGCAGCTCGTGATGCAGGGCGTCGAGCTCGTCGAGCTCGTCAGGGGTCGCCCGGACCGCGGCCCGGGCGGCCAGCTCCCCCGAGATCAGCGCGTGCGCCTCGAACAGGTCGCGGATGTCCTGCCCCGTCAGCCGCGCCACCTGGAACCCACGCCGGGGCAGCAGCTCCAGGAAGCCCTCCACGCGCAGCACGTGCAGCGCCTCGCGGGCCGGGGTCGCGGAGATGCTCAGCGCCTGGCCGACCGCCTCCGGCCGGACGGAGTCGCCCGGACGCCACTGCCCCGACATGATCATGCTGCGCACGTAGGCGGCGGCGTCGTCGCTGAGCTGCGGCCGCCCCGCCTCTGCCGCCCTGGCGCCCATCGCACCACCTCTCGTCTCGGCTCCCCCGACGCGTGTCGCGCTGAAGATCCTAGACGCGCAGCGTCCCGCACGACACCCCGATCGGCTATATTATCCGGCCGATCCGAGCGGATACGGTCGCCGTACCAGGGGTTTCGTCTCTATAGAAGCAGCCACCCGGCGCCGGCGCCAGGGTGCTCCATCCGCCTACAGCGGCGCCTGCTGGACGAGGACGACGACGCCCGTCACCAGGACGAACCAGCCGAACCCGCTGCGCAGCCGGTCGGCGTCGAGGCGGCCCGCGAGGGCGCCGCCGACGAGCCCGCCGGCCACGGCCGCCGCGGTCACCGACAGCGCCAGGGACCAGTCGACGGGCGTGGAGTGCAGGTATCCGGCCAGGCCGGCCAGCGACTTCATGGCGATGACGACCAGTGAGGTGCCCACCGCCGCGCCCATGGGCAGGCCGCCGAGCAGCACCAGCGCGGGCACGACCAGGAAGCCGCCGCCCGCGCCGACGAGCCCGGTCACCAGGCCGACCACGGCGCCTTCGGCGACCACGTGCGGGACGGGCAGCTCTCGCGGGACCGCACGGGTGACACGACGGCCACGGATCATGGCGACGGCGGTGGCGAGCATCATGGCCGCGAAGGCCACCATGAGCAGCGTCTCGGGCAGGTGCGGGCCGATCAGGCCGCCCCCGTACGCGCCCGCCATGCCCGCGGCGCCGAAGATCAGCCCGGTGCGCCAGCGGACGCGCCCGGCCCTGGCGTGGCCGACGGCGCTGACGGCGCTGGTGACGGCCACGACGAACAGCGACATGGCGATGGCCTGCTTGACCGGGACACCCGCCAGGTAGACCAGCAGGGGAACGGTGAGGATGGACCCTCCGCCGCCGAAGAGTCCGAGCGTCATGCCCACCACGACGGCGGCGGCGAGAGTCAAGGCGATCACAAATACCCCCGGGGGTATGTAAAGGACATGAGAAAGCGCCTGGTCAAGGGGCCGAAGGCCCGCGCAGACGGGCGACGGCGGCTTCGACGTCCACCTCGCCGGCGCGGTTGTAGGGCAGCTTGGCCAGCAGCATGCCCATGGCGCAGGTGTCGGTGAGCGCCGCGACCGTCAGGCCCGCGCCGACGAACGCGGCGACGAACACGGCGGCCGGGACCCACAGGCTGGTCACGGCCGAGACGAGCACGATGCTCCCGGCGACGAGCCGGACCTGCCGCTCCAGCGGCCAGCGCGGCCGGCCGCGGTTGACGGGTGCTCCGGAGGCGATCCAGGCGTTCATGCCGCCGTCCAGCACCGCCACGCCGGGCAGTCCGGCCTCGCTGAGCGCTCTGCGGGCCCGCTCGGCCCGGCCGCCGGACTGGCAGACGAGCACCATGCGGCCGCCGGCGTCCTGGACGATGCGTCGCAGGTGGGCGTCCACCTGGTCGAGCGGCAGGTTGACGGCGCCGTCGATGTGGGCGGACTCGAACTCGGACGGGGTGCGGACGTCCACGACGAGGACGCCGGGGTCGGTCGTGATCAGTGCGCGGGCGGTGGCGGTGTCGATGTGGGACACGAAGGTTCTCTCCTGGGAAGGTTGTCAGGCGGTGTGGTGCTGGCGGAGGGCGTCGGCGACCTCGGCGATGCCCGCGCCGTTGAGCGCGACCGGCCGGTAGCCACGGCCGGCGAGGAAGCCGGCGGCGATGGCCGCGCGGCGCCCGGAGGCGCAGGCGACGAGTACGGGTCGCTCCGGGTCGAGTTCGGCGGGCACGCCCTGGACGAACAGGTCGGGCAGGAAGCGCTCCACCGTGCCCGGCAGCCGGACCTGCTCCCGCTCGCTGGGCATCCGGACATCCAGCAGTTGCGCGCGCGGCTGGGCGAGTCGCTTGACGAAGACGTCGAGCCCGGCGAGCTCGTAGGTCTGCGTGGCGTCCGGGCCGGGATGCCGGACGACGCCCCGCACGGTGTCGATGCCGATCTGGGCGAGCTGCGTGACGGCTTCGGTGACGTCCTGGCCGGGCTCGGCGACCAGCGTGATCGGCTCGGCGTACGGCAGCAGCCAGCCGGTCCAGCTGCCGAAGTCCTCGTCCAGCTCGATGCCGGTAGAGCCGGGCAGCATGCCGCGGGCCTGCACCCCGCGCGGGCGGATGTCCACGACGTGGGAGCCCTCCGGCGCGGCGTCGAGCTCGGGGACGCGCACGGCCGGCATGGGCGGGGCGCCGAGCGTGTTGGCCGGGCCCATGTGCCGGTAGAAGGCCGGGATGGGCATGGGAGCGGTGAGCATGGCGTCGGCGAACTCCTCCGGGTCGTCGATGGCCAGCATCGGGTTGCCCTCGCGCTCGGCTCCGATGGTGGACGTCAACCGGCCGGCGCCGCTGGCCGTGCAGAACGAGCCCTCGCCATGGGTCGGGTACAGCCCGACGCCGGGAGGCAGCGCGGCCAGGCGGTGCAGCGAGCCGTGCTGCAGGCGGGCCAGGGAGCGGGCGCGCTCGGGACCGAGCAGGTCGGGCCGGCCCGCCGAGGCGACCAGCAGGCTGCCGCCGGAGAAGAGCGCCACCGGCTCGCCGTCGACGAGCACCAGGTAGCTGGTGTGCTCGGGCGTGTGGCCGGGCGTGTGGATGGGCCGGAGGGTCAGGCCGGCGCCGCCGTCGATGTCCTCCAGGTGGAAGGCGGGCGTGTGCCGGTAGGCGGGCGTCGCGGCGGCCGGCAGCACCAGCTCGGCGCCGGTGCGCAGCGCGGCCTGCTCGCCGCCGGAGACGTAGTCGTTGTGGATGTGGGTTTCCAGCACGAACCGCAGCTCGACGTCGCGCTCGGCGGCGGCGTCCAGGAAGCGGCCGATGTCGCGCTGCGGGTCGACGAGGACGCCCTTGCCCTCGTACGTCAGCAGGTAGGTCTGGTCGCCCAGGCCGGGCGTCCGGAAAGAGGTGATGTCCATCGTGCGTCCATTCCCATTAAATACCCCTGGGGGTATAGGAGAGTCAGAAAAACGCGGCCACGACGTGGCCGCGGGTCTCAGGCGAGCGCGAGGAAGAGCTTCTCCAGCTCCGCCACGCTCATGGGCGGCTGGTCGCCGCGGTTCTGCGCGTCCTGGCAGTGCCGCAGACCGGAGGCGACGATCTTGAACCCGGCGCGGTCGAGCGCCTTGGAAACGGCGGCGAGCTGGGTGAGCACCTTCGTGCAGTCCTCCCCCGCCTCGATCATCGCGATCACCCCGGCGAGCTGGCCGTGCGCCCGCTTCAGTCGAGTCAGCGCGTCGCCCACCATGCTCTCGTTCAGCTCCATGACCGCAGCATACCCCTAGGGGTACCCTTCTCCGCAAATCGGGCTCGGGCACGTAGGTCCCGGGGTCCTGGGAATAGGTCATCGAGGCCGGACTGTGTGACCTTCGGCCCTGGCCACCCGACTGTGACCAGCGAAGATGAGGGAGAGGTCGTGCGAGCCGGGAGAGATGGGTGAACCGATGACGCTGGCATCACCGGGGCTGACGTCGGAGGAGGCGGCCGTACGGCTGGACCTCGACGGACCCAACCTGCTGCCCGCCAAGCCGCCCACGCCGCTGTGGCGGCGGGTGGCCGGGCAGCTCCGTGACCCGCTGATCGTCGTGCTGCTGGTGGCCACCGCGCTGACCGCGTTCACCGGCGACTGGACGGACATGACCGTCATCCTCCTGGTGATCGTCGTCAACACCGGCGTCGGCGTCACCCAGGAGGTGCGCGCCGACAGGGCCATAACCGCGCTGTCCACGCTCACCGCGCCCACGGCCCGGGTCGTCAGGGACGGCGCCCAGCGGGAGGTGCCCGCGGCCGAGGTCGTCCAGGGCGACGTGCTGGTGCTGGCCGAAGGCGACATCGTCCCGGCCGACGCCCGCCTGGGAGAGGCCGCGGCCCTGCTGATCGACGAGTCCGCGCTGACCGGCGAGTCGGTGCCGGTGGACAAGAACCCCGGTGACGAGATCGCCGCGGGCACGGTGGTGCTGCGCGGGCGCGGCCGGGGCGAGGTGAGCGCGACCGGCGCGGCCAGCGCGACCGGGCGGATCGCGGCGTTGATGGTGGCGGCGGCCGGGCTGACGCCCCTGCAGCGGCGGCTGGTCGGGGTGGGGCGGCTGCTGGCCGGGGTGACGGTGTTCCTGTGCGTGGTGGTCGGGGCGCTGGGCCTGGTGCGCGGGCAGCCGCTGGAGCTGATGGTGATCACCGCGATCAGCCTGGTGGTGGCGGCGGTGCCGGAGTCGCTGCCCGCCGTGGTCACTCTCAGCCTGGCGCTGGGTGCCCGGCGGATGGCCGCGCGGCGCGCCCTCGTACGCCGCCTGCACGCCGTCGAGACGCTCGGCTCGGTCACCGTCCTGGCCACCGACAAGACCGGCACCCTCACCGAGGGACAGATGGTCGTGCGCCGGCTGTGGACCCCCGCCGCGCGCGCGGCGCTCACCGGGACCGGCTACGGGCCGGACGGGGAGGTCGAGGGCGACGCGGCGCCCGAGGCGTTCGCCGGCCTGCTGACGGCCGCCGCGCTGTGCAACGACGCGCGGCTGATACGGGGCGACGGCGAGGAGTGGCGGGCCCTGGGCGACCCGACCGAGGCCGCGCTGCTGACCGCGGCCACCAAGCTCGGCCTGGACCGCGGCGAGCTGGACCGCCGTTACCCCCGCATCGCCGAACGGCCCTTCGACAGCGCCCGCAAGCGGATGAGCACCCTGCACCGGCTGCCCGAGGGCCGGTCGAAGGTGATCTGCAAGGGCGCGCCGGAGGTGCTGCTGCGCGCGCCGGTCCTCGCCGACGACCGTGCGCTCCTGGACGACGCCGCCGCCGAGGCGGCACGCCTCGCCCTCGAGGGTTACCGGGTCCTGGCCGTGGCCGAGGCCGACCTGCCCGGCATCCCCGAGGAGGTGCCGGAGGAAGGGCTGCGGCTCCTCGGCCTGGTCGCCATCCTCGACCCGCCCCGCCGGGCCGCCGCCGGCACCATGGCCGCCTGCCGGCGCGCCGGCATCCGGCCGATCCTGATCACCGGCGACCATCCGGGCACCGCCGGCGCCATCGCCACCGAACTCGGCATCATCGGACCCGGCGAGCCGGTCGTCGACTGCCGCGCCCTCGCCACCTCCGACGGACACTCCGGCGCCTCCGTGTACGCGCGCGCCACCCCCGAGCAGAAGCTCGCCCTCATCGAGGACATGCGGGCGGACGGCGAGGTGGTCGCGATGACCGGCGACGGCGTCAACGACGGCCCCGCGCTGCGCCGCGCCGACATCGGCGTCGCCATGGGGGGACGCGGCACCGAGGTCGCCCGCCAGGCCGCGGATCTGGTCCTGGCCGACGACGACCTGGACACCGTGGTCGCCGCCGTCGACGAGGGCCGCCGCGTCTACGCCAACATCCGCCGCTTCCTGGTCTACGGCCTGTCCGGTGGCGCCACCGAGATCGCCGTCATGCTGATCGGCCCGGCGTTCGGGCTCGCGCTGCCGCTGCTGCCCGCCCAGATCCTCTGGGTCAACCTGCTCACCCACGGCCTGCCCGGCGTCGCGCTCGGCGGCGAGCCCGCCGAACCGGCCGCGATGCGCCGCCCGCCGCGCCCGCCGGACCAGAGCATCCTCGGCGCGGGCCTGTGGCAGCGGGTGATCCGCATCGCGGTCGTCCTGACCGTCGTCACGCTCGGCGTCGCCGTCTGGGCCCTGCACACCGGACGTCCCTGGCAGAGCATGGCGTTCTTCACCCTGGGCGCCGTCCAGCTCGGCGTCGCGCTCGGGTCCCGCGCGCGCCCCGGCTCCCTCGCCAACCCGGCGCTGCTGGTCGCCGTGGCCGGAGCGCTGCTGCTGCAGCTCGCCGGCCTGTACGTGCCGCTGCTCCGCGACCTGCTCAGCACCGAACCCCTCGCCGCCGGAGACCTGCTCGTCGTGACCGCGCTGTCGGTCCTCGGTTACGCCGCCGCCCGGCTGGACCGCATCCTGCATCGCGAGCCCGTGCCCGAAGCCGTCCGCTGACTGCCACCGGAGTCAGGGAAGGGCGAACCGCGCGGCGTGCCCGAAGGCGATGGCGGGCACCGTGTGGTGCGCGTCGTAGGGGCTCGGCCTGAGCGCCGCGTCGGAGAACGCCCGCGGCCGTCGCAGGACCTGCGCAGCGAGGAGCGCCAGGTGATCTACGGCAGCCTGATCCACAAGCTCAAGCCGTTCGAGCTGTTCGAGAACCAGTACCTGGGGTCGGAGCTGCTCCGGCAGATCTTCGACGTGGACGAGATGCTGTACTTCGTGGCCCCGGACTACTGGAGGCCCCGAACGGTCCCGCCGGTCCCGCCCGATCCCCCGGACCCTCCCCTGCCCACGAAGGACAGCGTCGGCGATCGATCCGCGCGGCCACGCCACCGACGAGTGGCGGGTCAACTACCTCATCACCGAGCAGACACAGCCCGCGCCCCTGGGGAGCTCACTCGGCTGGCTGATCCAGATCGACGGCGACGCCCGCCGCAACGAGTTCCTCAACGCCGCGTGGGCCAAGGCGGTCCTGCCCGTACGGCCAGGACGCGAGAGCGCCGCACTGGAGTGGCTCCGGCAGGCGAACGTCGAGGGAGAGGCGGCACTCGACCTCCCGTACGAGTTCCAGGAAGGCGACCCCCCGGCCTATCAGGGCAAGAAGGTGGGAGAAGTCCTGGACATCCTCGCGTCCCAGTTGCAGCAGTCCAACACGCTCATCGGCAGCTGTGACCGGCCGTGTCACCTGTCGCCCGCCGCCGAGGGCCGGACGACCGCCACCGGGCAGGTGACGTGGTTCAGCACGCCGCGGCTCACCGAGCCGAGCACGGCCGAGGCGAAGCCGCCCATGCCACGCGAGCCCACCACGACCAGATCGGCCGTGGCCGAAGCCTTCATGAGGGCCGCGACGGGATGCTCGCACACCTGCTCGTCGGTGATCTCGACGTCCGGGTTCTCCTCCCGCCACGGCGTCACCGCTTCGCGGGCCTTGCGCTGCTGCTCCTCGAAGGCGCTGTCCAGGACACCGACGTAGGCGGCGGCGTACGGCACGGACATCGGCACCTGCCAGGCGAACACCGCGTGGACACGGGCCCGGCGGGCGCGCGCCTGCTCGATGGCGTACCTCATCGCCGTCCGGGAGCACTTCGAGCCGTCGTAGCCGACCACGACCCGCCCGTACGTCGCCTCGGCCCTGCCGCGCACGACGACGACGGGCACGGCGGCGTATCCCGCCACGGCCGCGCTGACCGAGCCGAGCAACATCGCGGCGAAGCCGCCCCGTCCCCGGCTGCCCAGGACCACGCACTCGGCCGAGGCCGACTCGATGATCAGCTGCTCGACGACGTTGCCGCTCCGCACCTCCGTGGTCACCTCCACGTCTGACGCCACCTCGTGTGCCCGGGCGGCGGCGGCCCGCAGCGCATCGGCGCCGTACCGCGACTCGGCCTCGTCCAGGACGAGCGGCCAGTGCTCGTGCACGTGCACGAGGTGGAGCGAGCGCCCGCGGCGGTGCGCGTCGGCGGCCGCCCACTCGACGGCCGCGGTCGCCGGCACGGAACCGTCCACTCCGGCCATGATCTTTCCCGCCATGACACGCCCTCCCCTTCAGCCGGCCACCGTGCTGCCCCTCTCCGTATCTCCCCAGGTTGATGCGGTTGATTCCGTCCCAAGGGCCGCCCCGCGGATTGCCTTCTCCAGACCCCCGCCACGCACGTTCTGGGTATCAACCCATCTTCGCGGACCCCTGGAGGGAGCCGGGCAGGAAGGTGATCCAGTGCGGGGGATGTGATCGATGAGCCAGGCGGAGCAGCCGGCCCAGGGCCGGGAGGTCGATCCGACTGAACGGCTGGAGCTGCTGCTGCGTGATCTGCGCAGCGCCCGGTCCGGTCTGACCTCGCGGGAGGCGGCGCGGCGGCTGGTCCAGTACGGCCCGAACGAGCTCCACCGCCGTGGTGGTCATCGGTGGCCTGGGGAGCTGGTGCGGCAGTTCACCCACCCGCTGGCGCTGCTGCTCTGGGCGGCCGCGGCTCTGGCGTGGGTGGCGGGGATCATCCCGGTGGCGGTGGCGATCGTGGTGGTGATCGTCATCAACGCGGCGTTCGCGTTCGTCCAGGAGTTGCAGGCCGAGCGGGCGGTCGAGGCGCTGGCCGCGTACCTGCCGGTGCAGGCGAAAGTGCTGCGCGACGGGCGTCCGGCGGTGGTGCCCGCCGCCGAGCTGGTGCCCGGCGACGTCCTGGTGATCGACGAGGGGGACCGGATCTCGGCGGACGCCCGGTTGGTCGAGGGCGGTGTCGAGATCGACCTGTCGATGCTGACCGGCGAGGCCATGCCGGTCTTCCGCTCAGCGGTGCTGCTGGATACCGGGGTGAGCCTGCTGCGGGCTCGCGACCTGGTGTTCTCCGGGACGATGTGCACCGAGGGCCGGGCTCGGGCGGTGGTGTTCGCCACCGGGATGCGGACCGAGCTGGGGCGGATCGCGGCGCTGTCGGAACGCGTCCAGCGCGAGGAGAGCCCGCTGGAGCGGCAGGTCCGCAAGGTGGCGTGGCTGATCGCGGCGATCGCGGTGGTCACCGGGGCGGCCTTCGTCCCGCTGGCGACCTTCGGCGCGCACCTGCCGGTGCCGGAGGCCGCGGTGTTCGCCGTGGGGCTGCTGGTGGGCAACGTGCCGGAGGGCCTGCTGCCGGTGATCACCCTGGCGCTGGCCCTGGGCGTGCGCGACCTGGCGCGGCGGGGAGCGGTGGTCAAACGGCTGAGCGCGGTGGAGACGCTGGGGGCGACGGGGGTGATCTGCACCGACAAGACCGGCACGCTCACGGAGAACCGCATGCGCGTCACCGTGATCTGGACCGCCGCCGGGACCTACGAGCCGGAGGACGGCCCGGCGGCCGGGGACGCCCGGGACCCGGCGCTCGGAGGGCTGCTCTCCGTCATGGTGGCGTGCAACAACGCCCAGCGCGACCTCGCCGGAACCCTGACGGGCGACCCGACCGAGATGGCGATGCTCGCCGCCGCCGACCGGCTCGGCCCACCCGGCCGGACCGGCGGGCGGCTGCGCCTGTTCCACTTCGACCCGGTGCTGAAGCGGATGTCGACCGTCGACGAACGTGACGGCGGCACGTGGGTGGACACCAAGGGAGCTCCCGAGACGGTCCTGCCGCTCTGCACCGCGATCATGGAGGGCGGCGAGGTCCGGCCTTTCACCGCGGCCCGGCGCCACGACGTCGAACAGGTCGTGGACGCCCACGCCCGCCGGGGCCTGCGCGTGCTCGCCCTGGCCGCACGCCGCCTCGATCCGGCACGGCCCGCGCCCCAGGAGCGTGCGGACGCCGAACGCGAACTGACTCTGCTGGGCCTGGTGGCGATGCACGACCCGCCGCGGGCCGAAGTCGCCGAGGCCGTCGCGTACTGCCATGCCGCCGGCATCCGCATCATCGTGGTCACCGGTGACCACGCGCTGACCGCGGCGGCGATCGCCCAGCAGGTGGGCATCGCCGGCGAGCACCCGGTGGTCGTCACCGGTGAGCGGCTCGACGCCATGAGCGAGCACGACCTCGACGCGCTGCTGCGCGAGCACCGTCAGCTGATCTTCGCGCGCAGCTCGCCCGAGGCCAAGCTGCGGATCGCCGACGCGCTGCGCGCCGAGGGGCACGTGGTGGCGATGACCGGCGACGGGGTCAACGACGCGCCGGCGCTGCGCCGCGCCGACATCGGAGTCGCCATGGGGCGCTCGGGCACCGACGTGGCCAAGGAAGCCGCCACGATGGTGCTCACCGACGACAACTTCGCCACCATCGTGGCCGCCATCAGGTCAGGCCGGCAGGTCTACGACAACATCCGCAAGTTCATCTGTTACATCTTCGCCCACACCACCCCCGAGATCGTCCCGTTTCTGGTGTTCGCCCTGGCGGGCGGGGCCGTCCCGCTTCCGCTCACGGTGCTGCAGCTGCTCGCCTTCGACGTCGGCACCGAGACCCTGCCCGCGCTCGCGCTCGGACGCGAACCCGCCGAGCCCGGTCTCATGCGGCGCCCGCCGCGCGAGCGCTCGGAGAGCGTGATCCGCACCTCGATGCTGCTGCGCGCCTGGCTGTTCCTCGGCGTGATCTGCGCCGTCCTGTCCATGTCCGGGTTCTTCTACGTACTCCTGAGAGCCGGTTGGCACCCGGGCGATCCGACCGGTCCCGGGAGCCCGTTGCACCATGCCTACCGGCAGGCGACCACCATGACCTTCCTCGGCATGATCACGTGCCAGATCGGCACCGCGTTCGCGGCCCGCACCGAACGCGCCTCCCTGCGCTCGGTCGGCGTCACCTCCAACCCTTTGCTGCTGTGGGGCATCGCCTTCGAGCTGGCCCTGGCCGCCGTGCTCATCTACACCCCGCCGTTCCAGGCGCTGCTGGGCACCGCCGCCCTGACAGTGGACATGCTCGCCTTCGTGGCCCCGTTCCCGTTGATCGTCTGGGGCGCCGACGAGATCCGCCGGTGGCTGCTGCGCCGCCGGGAGGCCCAGCAGCTGTGATCGGTCTCGCGGCGGTTCCGTGAATGTGCCCTTGCCCAATGATGACCAGCGCCTTCGTAGGACAGTCACCGGCACGGGTTCATGATGGGAATGTGGGTTCAACCAGCAGATTCGACGCTTTTCGCGCGCTGGCCGAGCGTCGCGGGCGTCCGCGGATGCTGGATTCCCTGTCCAAGGCGGCGAGAGCCGGACAAGGATCCGCCGAGGAGCGGGCGCCCGAAGTGGCCCGGCGACTCGGCCTGCCGGCCGCGGCGGGGCTCGGACCGGCCACCTTCTACGCCGATCTGGCCGCTCCCCGCGGTCGCCGTCACGTCCGGGTCTGCACCGCCGCCGCCTGCTTCGCGGCCGGGTCGGGCCGCCACGTCCAGGAGGTGGAGGAGGCGCTCGGCGTCGCGGCGGACCACGTGGACGCGCAGGCGCGGGTCTCGCTGCAGAGCGTCCGGTGCCTCGGCTACTGCTACGCGGGCCCGGCCTGCCTCGACGGCGACACGCCGTGCACCGGCCCGGAGCCGGCCGCCCAGCTCTCCGGCCGCGCGCGGGCCCACGCTCCCCCGATACCCGCCGCCGACGCCACCGGCGCTCCGGTGGTGCTGGCCGGCGTCGTCGGGAGAGAGGATCCCTGGGAGGTGTGGCCCCGCGTGGTGCGGACGCTCGCCCCGGACCGGGTCCTCGCCGAGGTGGCGGCCTCCGGGCTGCGCGGGCGCGGAGGAGCCGGTTTCCCGGTGGCCGCCAAGTGGGCCGCCGCCCAGGGCTCGCCCGACACCGTGGTGGTGGCCAACGGCGACGAGGGCGACCCGGGCTCGTACGCCGACCGGCTGCTGATGGAGGCCGATCCGGGACGGGTGCTGGAAGGGCTGGCGCTGGCTTGTCACGCGGCCGGAGGCCGCCGCGGCGTGGTGCTGGTCCGGTCGGAGTATCCGCGGGCGCTGGCCCGCATGCGGGCCGCGGTGGAGCGGGCACGCGCCGACGGGCATCTGGGACGGCGGATCCACGGCACCGGCGTCGATCTCGACATCGAGGTGGCCGAGGGCGCGGGCTCCTATGTCGCGGGCGAGGAGACCGCCCTCGTCGCGGGGCTCGAAGGCGGGCGTGGCTGCGCCCGGCCGCGCCCGCCGTACCCGACCAGGCAGGGCCTGTGGGACGCCCCGACCGTGGTGAACAACGTGGAGACGCTGGCCGCGGTCCCGTGGATCGTCCAGCGGGGCGGAGACGCCTACGCCGCGCGGGGCACGTCCTCGGAGACCGGCACGAAGCTGGTCTGCCTGTCCGAGCGGTTCGCCCGGCCGGGCTGCTACGAGGTCGAACTCGGCACGTCCGTGCTCGCGATCGTCGAGGAACTGGGCGGCGGCCTGCGCGAGGGCTCGGAGCTGGCCGTGGTGCAGGTCGGCGGGCCTCTCGGCGGCTTCCTCGCCGCCGGCGAACTCGACGTGCCGCTGTCGGAGACGGCCCTGGCCGGTCGCGGCGCGGCGCTCGGACACGCCGGGCTCGTCGCCTTCGACCAGCACGTCGAGCCCGAGGACGTGCTGCGGCACGTGTGGGAGTTCGCCGCCGCGGAGAGCTGCGGGGCGTGCTCGCCGTGCCGGGTGGGGTCCCGCCGGGGTCTGGAGATCGCCCGGACCGCCGCGCGGGCGGGCGACGAGTACGCGCGGCTGCTGCGCGTCATGGGCGAGGCCAGCCTGTGTGCTTTCGGACGTCGCGTGCCGGCGGCGGTGCGCAGCCTCGCCCGCGCCTACGGCGACCGGCTGGCGGGGTGGGACCGGTGAGGGTTCTGGTCGACGGGGTGACCGCGCACGTGGCGGACGGCGCCTCGATGCTCGACGCCGTGCGCGCGGCCGGCGGCGAGCTGCCCACGTTGTGCGACGACGACCGGCTGACCTCGGTGGGCTCCTGCCGCACCTGCCTGGTCAGATCCGGCGGCTCGGTGGTGGCCGCCTGCGTCACTCCGGCCGCCGACGGCGCCCGGATCGAGGTCGCCGCCGAGGATCTGCGGACGTCGCGCCGCGAGGCGGTCGAGCTGATCGTCTCGGCGCTGCCGCCGTACGCGCTCGACGGCGGCAGCGAGCTGGCCACACTCTGCCACTCGCTGGGGATAGCCGCGGACCTGGCCAGGGGAGCCGGCGGCCGGGGACATGACGACAGCCACCCGTACGTCCACCTCGACCGCGACCTGTGCATCGCCTGCGGCCGGTGCGTGCGCATGTGCGCCGAGGTGCAGGGCACCTTCGCCCTCACCCTGACCGGACGGGGTTCCGACACGGTGGTGGCGCCCGGCACGGGAGGGCCGTGGGCGGAGTCCGACTGCGTCTCCTGCGGCGGCTGCGTCGACACCTGTCCCACCGGGGCGCTCACCGAGCCCGGCCTGCCCGGCGGCGGCCGAGCGCCGGAGGCGGCCCGCACCCGCACCACGTGCGGCTACTGCGGGGTGGGCTGCTCGCTGGACGTGCTCACGCGCGACGGCGAGGTGATCGCGGTGTCGCCCGCCCACGACGGCCCGGTCAACCGCGGGCACGCGTGCGTCAAAGGACGGTTCGCCCACGGCTTCCTCCGCTCGCCCGAGCGTCTCACCGGGCCGCTGCTGCGCCGCGCCGGCCGGCTGCGGCCGGCGAGCTGGCGCGAGGCGCTCGACCACGTCGCCCGGGGGCTACGGGCCGCGGTCGCCGCGGGCGGCCCCGGCGCGGTGGCGGCGATCTCCTCGGCCAGGGCGACCAACGAGGAGAACTACCTGCTCCAGAAGTTCATGCGGGTCGTGATCGGCACCAGCAACGTCGACAACTGCTCAAGGCTGTGCCACTCCCCCTCGGCCGCCGGACTGACAGCGACGTTCGGCCTGTCCGGCGGCACCGACGGCTTCGACGACGTGGAGACCGCGGACTGCCTGCTGCTGGTGGGCGCCAACCCGGCCGAGGCGCATCCGGTGGTCGGCGCGCGGCTGCTCCAGCGGACCCTGCGCGGGGCACGGCTCGTCGTGGCGGACCCCCGGGCGGTCGGCCTGGCCCGCTACGCCGACGTGCACCTGCGGCCCCGGCCCGGCACCAACGTCGCGCTCTTCCACGGGCTGGCCCACGTCATGCTCGCCGAGGGCCTGGTCGACGAGGAGTTCCTGCGCCATCGGGCGAGCGGCCTGCCCGAGCTCACCGCGCTGCTGGAGGACTACTCGCCGGAGCGGGCCGCCGCCGTCACCGGCGTCCCCGCCGGCGACATCGTCGCGGCCGCCCGACTCTTCGGCCAGGCGGAGCGGCCGGCGATCGTCTACGGGCTGGGCGTCACCGAGCACCTGCACGGCACCGACGGCGTGCGCACCCTGTCCAACCTCGCGATCCTGCGCGGAGCGGTCGGGACCGGCCGCGGCTTCGGGGTGAACCCGCTGCGCGGCCAGAACAACGTCCAGGGCGCTTCCGACATGGGCGCGCTGCCGGACCTCCTGCCCGGGTACGGGAAGGTGACCGACCCCGCCGCGCGGGCCAGGGCCGAGGAGGTGTGGGGCGCCCCGGTTCCCCCGCGGCCGGGGCTGCGCATCCCGCAGATGTTCGCCGCCGCCCGGTCGGGAGAGCTCCGCGCGCTGTGGGTCATCGGCGAGGACGTCTGCGCCACCGATCCCGACAGCACCCTCGTCGCCAAGGCGCTCGACGCCTGCCCGCTCGTCGTCTGCAGCGAGCTGTTCCTGTCCGAGACCGCCCGCAGGGCCGACGTCGTGTTCCCGGTCGCGTCCTGGCTGGAGAAGGAAGGCACCTTCGTCAACTTCGACCGCCGCTTCCAGCGGGTGCGCGCCGCCCTCCGCCCGCCGGAAGGGGTGCTCACCGATTTCGAGGTCATCCACGCGCTGGCCGCGACGCTCGGCGCCGACCTGGGGTGCCCCACCCCGGCTGACGCTCTGGACGAGTGCGCCCGCCTGGTCCCCGCCTTCGCGGGGCTGTCGCACGGACGGCTCGACCGCGAAGGCGCCGTCTGCTGGCCGTGCCCGGACCCCGACCGGCCCGGCGAGTCCTCGCTCTACCGGGAACGGTTCGCGACCCCCGACGGGCTCGCCCACCTCAGCGCCGCGCCCTATCTGCCGCCGGGCGAGCAGCCCGACGACCGTTACCCTCTGGTCCTGGTCACCGGACGGCGCTGGGCGCACTACAACTCCGGCGGGATGACCCGTCGTACGGACAATCTGCGGCTCGACCCCGTCGACCGGGTCGACGTCCATCCGGACGACGCGGCCCGGCACGGCCTGCGCGACGGCGACCGGGTCAGGGTGGAGAGCCGCCACGGCAGCGCCTCCCTGATCGCCCGCCTCAGCGACGACGTGGCTCCGGGCCAGGTGTTCTGCGCTTTCCACTTCCCCTCCAGCGGGGTCAACGCCCTCACCTCCGACCGGGCGGACACCGTGACCTCCTGCCCTGAATACAAGGTCACCGCCGTGCGGCTGACGGCGCTGACGAAGGACACAGAACTTCTCCGGAGGCGGCGATGAGCGATGGATACGCCGGTCGGCCCGTACTGGTCGGCTACGACGACTCGCCGGGGAGCCACCAGGCGCTGAGCTGGGCGCTCGACGCGGCGCGCATCCGAGGGCTGCCGGTACTGGTCTGCCATGCCCTGCACTGGCCCTACGCCTTCCGGCCCGTCACCCACGAGATCATGGCGCAGATCGAGCACGTCGCCCTGACCATCGTGGAGGAGGGCGTCCGCCGTGCCCGGGAGCTGGCTCCCGACGTGAATGTCCTGCAACTGCTCGGCAAGGGCACGCCGGCGGCGGTGATCCTGGAGGCCGGGCGCGACGCGGAGCTGACCGTGCTCGGGTCCCGCGGGCAGGGCGGGTTCGACAGCTTGCAGGTGGGGTCGGCCGCCGTGCAGGTGCCCGCGCACAGCGCGCGGCCGGTCGTCATCGTACGGCCCGTCCCGCCGCCGAGCAGCCCGGAGGTCCGGATCGTGGTCGGGCTCGACGGCTCGCCCCCGAGCCTGGCGGCCTTCGACTTCGCCCTGGACGAGGCAGCCCTGCGCGGCGGCACGGTGCAGGCCCTCTGCTGCTGGACCGAGTGCGGCTCGTCGGCCTGGCAGGATCCGCTGCCCTTCGTGGATTCGCACGCGCTGCGCAGGGGGGCGGAGGCCCGCTTCCGCGAGGTCGCGTCGGAGCTGGCCCGCAGGCACCCCGAGGTGCCGGTCATGACCGCTTTCGTGGCCGAGCGGCCCCAGCGCGCGCTGATCGAGACGGCCCAGGACGCGACGCTCCTCGTGCTGGGGAGCCGCGGCAACGAGTCACCCGCCTGCCTGCTGCTGGGACCGGTGACCCAGACCGCGCTGCGCGAGGCCAGGTGCCCGGTCGCGGTGGTCCCACCGGCCCCGTGACCCTGCCGTCACCTGGGGTATCTGTCAGGCACGCTGCCTGGCCGTACGGCTCGCGCTGACGCCCTGACCTGCGGAGGCGTTCACCGAGGCCGGGTGACGAGGTCGCTCAGGGCCGCTGCCAGGCGGTCGACGTCGTCGGTGGAGGTGAACAGGGCGGGGGTGACCCTGACGGCGTCGCCGCCGCTCATGCCGCTGCGGGCGACCGTGAAGATCCGGTGCTTGGTCATGAGCTCGTCCGCGATCGCGACGTTGTCAGCTTCCGAGTCGCGGCCGGGCAGCCGGAACGCGGTGATGCCGCCGTACATGCCGGGCTCGTCCGGGGTGAGGACCCGCGCGCCGAGCTCGTGCGCCCGGCGGACCCAGCGGTCGCGCAGGAAACGCAGGCGGGCCTCCTTGGCCTTCGCGCCCAGGGTCTCGTGGAAGTCCAGGGCGGCGTCCGCGGTCAGGAACGGGGCCACGTTCATGGTGCCCGAGTGCACCCGTGAGCGGATGTCGGACGCCGGGTAGGTCTCGTCGTCGTACAGAAGATCGATGTCGGCCAGGCGATCCGCGCGGATGTAGAGGAACCCCGCGCCCAGCGGCACGCCCATCCACTTGTGCAGCGAGAACACCCCGAAGTCGGCGTCGAGGCCGGCGATGGTGAAGTCGAGCTGGCCCCAGGAGTGGGCGGCGTCCACGATCACGTCCACGCCGCGCTCACGCGCCATGGCCATGATCTGGCGTACCGGGGTGACCAGGCCGGTGCGGTTGTTCATGTGGCTGAGCAGGAGGAGCCGCACCTTCGGGTGCAGGCGCAGGGCTCGCTCGTAGGTGTCGAGCACCGCCTGACGGGTGGCGGGCTCGGGCATGACGATGCGCTCGACGGTGACGCCGCGCCGGGCTCGCAGCCAGTTCATGGCGTACTGCCCGCTGTGGTAGTCGAGGTCGGCGTACATGACGGCGTCGCCCGGGCGCAGGCGGCGGTAGCCGGAGATCAGGTTCTGCAGGGCCTCGGTGCCGCCCCGGGTGAGCGCGATCTCGTTCCTCGTCACGCCGAGCAGGGCGGCGATCCGGTCGCGGACCTCGTCGGCTCTCGGCTTGTAGGTGGTCCGCAGCAGGTGGGAGCTGTGCTGGTTGAGGTGGTCGACGTTGTGGTGGTACGCCCGCCGGACCGGCTCCGGCATGACCCCGTAGTAGCCGTTCTCCAGGTTCACGAAGTCCGGGCTCACCCGGAACTGCCGCGCGACGGTCGCCCAGAAGCGCTCGTCACGCGCGAGCCGCTCCGGGGCGACGCCGGGCGGCACGGCCAGAGTCGCCGGCGCGTACGCGCGCTCCCGGTCATAGGGGCATGCCACGGCGGCGACCGCCATGGCGCCGAAGCCGGCGACGATCCGTCGTCTGGACAGGGCCATGGCGCACTCCTGATATCAGCGGGAATTGACGGACGGCGGACGAGAAGGACCGCCGCGCTGTCCAGTGTGGCCGATATTCGGGTGGACAGGGCAAACCTTCGGCGCCGTGTCGCGCAGATAAGACGAATGACCGGTCGCTCTCGGCGAGAAAGCCCGCCATAACCTGTGACCGGCGGTAGCTTTACCGGAAAGTTTGCTCCTCCCGAGCGCGCCCGGCCGCCTTCCGGGCACTATTTCAGGTGATGTCAGCGACACGGACGACCCTTTCGCGCCGCCCGGCCGGATCTCGCGCCGGGCGGCTCGTGTCGCACGCGCTGCTGGCGGTCGTCTGGCTGATCGTCGCGGTCTTCGCCCACGGCGGCGCCTGCGCCGCCCTGGAGCTGTCGGAGCAGGCCAGCCACAGCGCCCAGCTCGGCGACGGCGGTCACGCCGCGGACCAGGGGCACGTCGCCGCAGCTCAGCACCGTGCGCACTGCTGGCATCACCAGCTGCCCGAGAGACACAGGCACAGCACGGAGCAGGACGGCTCGGCGACCCACCCGGCCGGCCCGCCGACCGGCGCGCCCATGCCGGCCGCGATCGTCGTCTCCCCTCCCGCCGCCGTGGGCGGCACGGCCCCGGCGGCCGTGGCGGGCCGCCCCACGTCCTGTCAGGAAGATCTCTGTGTGATGCGCATATAGGACGCGCGGCCTTTTCATGAGCCGTCAACCGTCCATTCATTTCGGGGATCTCCATCATGTCATCGCAAGCTGTTTCCGCGCGCCTGAAAGAGGCGCCGTCCGGTAGATATTCGACGCTGCCGCTCTCGGTCGGCAATACGCCGTTGACTTTCATATCCGAGCCGTTCGTGCCGGGCGGCGGAGGATTCTGGGCCAAACTCGAAGGCTTCAACCCGGGCGGCATCAAGGACCGCCCGGCGCTGCACATGGTGCGCCGGGCACGGGCGCGCGGCGACCTCCAGCCGGGCGCGACCGTCGTCGAGTCGACCAGCGGCACGCTCGGGCTCGGCCTGGCGCTGGCCGGCATCGTCTTCGGCCATCCGGTCGTGCTCGTGGCCGACCCCGGCATGGAGCCGCTCATGTGCCGGCTGCTGGCTTCCTACGGGGTACGGCTGGAGATGGTCACCGAGCCCTGCGCCGTCGGCGGTTGGCAGCAGGCCCGCCGCGAACGGGTGCGGCAGCTCCTCGCGGAGAGCCCCGGCGCCTACTGTCCTGACCAGTACAACAACCCCGACAACGTGGACGCCTACGCCGGGCTGGCCCACGAGCTGCTGAACCAGGTGCCCCAGATCGACACGCTGGTGTGCTCGGTCGGCACGGGCGGGCACAGCGCGGGCATCTCCAGCGTGCTGCGCCGCCACTTCCCCGGCCTGAGCCTCGTCGGCGTGGACACCGTGGGCTCGACCATCTTCGGCCAGCCCGCCAGGCCGCGGCTGATGCGCGGGCTCGGCTCCAGCATCTACCCGCGCAACGTCGCCTACGACGCCTTCGACGAGGTCCACTGGGTCGCCCCGGCCGAAGCGGTCTGGGCCTGCCGCACGCTGGCCGCCCTGCACTACGTCTCCGGCGGCTGGAGCACCGGCGCCGTCGCCCTCGTGGCCCGGTGGCTGGCCCGCACGCAGCCCGGCCGGACCATCGTCGCGATCTTCCCGGACGGGCCGTGGCGTTACTGGGAGAGCATCTACGACGACGACTACTGCCGGGCCCACGGCCTGCTCGGCGCCGTCCCGGCCGGCGAGCCGGACCTGCTGATCGCTCCGGACGAGCGGGAAGTCCTCCGCTGGACACGCTGCACAGGCGTGCGCGCCCCGCTGGCAGCCGGGCGATGAGGCGCACCCTGGCCGAGTTCCGCTCCTTCGACCGGCCCATCCAGCTGCTGCAGATCAACCAGGCGGGCATCAACCTCGGCTTCTACATGCTCATGCCCTACCTCGCCCAGCATCTGTCGACCGGCGCCGGTCTGGCCGCCTGGACGATCGGGCTCGTCCTGGGCCTGCGGAACCTGAGCCAGCAGGGCCTGTTCCTGATCGGCGGCACCCTGGCCGACCGGCTGGGCTACAAGCCGCTGATCATGCTGGGGTGCGCGCTCCGTACGATCGGGTTCGCCCTGTTCGGGCTGACCACGTCGCTGCCGTGGCTCCTCGTGGCGGCCGCCGTGACCGGGGTCGCCGGGGCGCTGTTCAACCCGGCGGCCCGCGCCTACCTGGCGTGCGAGGCGGGTGAGCGCAAGGTGGCCGCGTTCGCCGTGTTCAACGTGTTCTACCAGGGCGGCATCCTGCTCGGCCCGCTGGTCGGCATCGCCCTGCTGAACGCCGGTTTCGCCGCCGTGTGCCTGTCCGCCGCGGGGGTCTTCGCGGTGCTGACCGTCATGCAGGGCCTGTGGCTGCCGGCCCGGAGCGGGCCCGCCGGTGAGCATCAGCCGGTGCTGAGCGACTGGCGGCGGGCGTTCGGCGACCGGGCCTTCGTCTCCTTCGCCGCCGCGATGATCGCCTCCTACGCGCTGTCGTTCCAGATGTACCTGGCGCTGCCGCTGGAGGTGGAGCGGGTCGGCGGCGGCGAGAGCGGCGTGATGGCGTTGTACGCGCTGTCGGCGCTGCTCGGCATCGCCGGGCAGGTACGGCTGACCGCCTGGTGCTCGGCCCGGTGGAGCCGGGGACAGGCGATCAGCCGGGGCCTGGCCCTCATGGGGATCGCGTTCCTGCCCCCGGCGGCGACGGCGCACCTGGCCCTGCCCCCGGGCTGGGCGCTGCTGCCTCTGGTGGCGTGCACGCTGCTGCTCACCCTGGGGACGCTGGCCGCCTTCCCGTTCGAGATGGCCACCATCGCCGACCTGGCGGGAGACCGGCTGATCGGCACCTACTACGGCGTGTACAACCTGCTGTCCGGCATCGGGATCCTGGCCGGCAACCTGCTGGCGGGCGCCCTGGTCGACGCGGGCCGCTCCAACGGCATGACAGCTCTGCCGTGGGCGCTGCTGGCCGCCGCGGGGCTGGCCTCCGCGGCGGCCGTCAGGCGGCTGGACAGGAGGGAGCGGCTACCGGTCGCCGGCCGGGTCCCCGCCGCCCACTCGTACGGCACCCGCAAGCGGTAGAAGGCGGGCGCACCCGCTCCCGGGTGATGCCGTGGTCGCTCATGCCGGGTAGGCGTGGGTCTCGGTGGCCTTGACCGAGGCCCAGATCCGCTGGCCCGGGGTCAGGTCCAGGTCGGCCACGGCCGCGGGGGTGATGTCGGCGAACGCGGTGACGGGCCCGTCGAGGTGCACCCGGACGTTGTCGCCGTGCCGTTCGATGCCGTCGATGGTGGCCCGCCACAGGTTGCGCGGGCTGCCGTCCGGGCGGGAGCGGTAGAGCGCCACGGCGGCGGGCGGGAAGGCGACGAACGCGGGCCCGTCGAACTGCTCGCAGGTGTGCAGCAGCAGCTCGCCGACCTTGACCCGGCCGCCGTCCGCGGTGCCGCGATACAGGTTGAGCCCGACCAGCCGGGCCACGTAGTCGGTGCGCGGGCGCCGGGCGACCTCGGCCGGCGCGCCCTGCTGGACGATCGCGCCGTGCTCGATCACGATCAGCCGGTCGGCCAGCACCATCGCGTCGAGCGGGTCGTGGGTGACCAGGACCGTCGCGCCGTCGAAGTCGGCCAGGTGGCGTCGGAGCCGGGAGCGGACCTCCAGCCGGGTGTGGGCGTCGAGCGCGGCCAGCGGCTCGTCCAGCAGCAGCAGCTCCGGCCGCACGGCCAGCGCCCGCGCCAGCGCGACCCGCTGGGCCTGCCCGCCGGACAGCTGCGCCGGTCTGGCGCTCGCTCGGCCGGCCAGGCCGACCCGCTCCAGCAGGGCGGCGGCGGCACGGCGCGACTCGGCCTTGGAGACGCCCTGGCAGCGCGGCCCGAAGGCGACGTTGTCCAGCGCCGACAGATGAGGGAAGAGCAGGTAGTCCTGGAAGACCATGCCGATCGGGCGGCTCTCGGCAGGCAGGGTGTGCAGCGGCCGGCCGCGCAGGCTGATCTGCCCGCCGGACATGCGGGTGAGCCCGGCCAGGGCGCGCAGCGCGGTGGTCTTGCCCGCGCCGTTGGGGCCGAGCAGCGCGACCACCTCCCCGGCGGCGACATGGAGGTCGAGGTCGAGGGTGAACGCGGGCCGGTTGACGACCAGGCGGGCGCGCAGGGTCATGGCGCGCTCACCCACCGGTCGCGCAGGCTGGCCAGGATGACCACGGAGACGGCCAGCAGCACGAGACTGAGCACGATCGCGGCCTCCGGCTCGGTCTCCAGGGCCAGGTAGACGGCCAGCGGCATGGTGCGGGTGGTGCCGGGGAAGTTGCCGGCGAACGTGATCGTCGCGCCGAACTCGCCCAGCGCCCGCGCCCAGCACAGCACCGCCCCGGCCACCACCCCCGGCATGACCATGGGCAGCGTCACCCGCCGGAACACCGTCCAGCGGGAGGCGCCGAGCGTGGCGGCGGCCTCCTCGAAACGCCGGTCGGCGCCGCGCAACGCGCCCTCGACACTGATCACCAGGAACGGCATCGCGACGAACGCCTCGGCCACGATCACCCCCGCGGTGGTGAACGGCAGCGTGATCCCGAAGCTCGCCTCCAGCCACTGCCCGACCAGCCCGCGCCGCCCCAGCACCAGCAGCAACGCGACACCGCCGACCACCGGCGGCAGCACCAGCGGCACGGTGACCAGCGCCCGCACCAGCCTCCGGCCCGGGAACTCCACCCGGGCCAGCAGCCAGGCCAGCGGCACCCCGAGCAGCAGGCACACGACGGTGGCGACGGTGGCCGACACCAGCGACAGCCGCAGCGCCTCCAGCACCTGCGGCTCGGCCAGCCGCTCCAGCAGCGTCGGCCACGGGGCACGGATCAGCAGCCCGGCCAGCGGCAGCACCAGGAAGACCAGCCCTGCCACGGCGGGCAGCACCAGCATCCACGGCAGCCGCCCGGAGACCTCACGGCGCGGGCCCGGCAGGTCGAGGCGCTCCGGCGCGGAAGAGCTCATCCTTGATCAGGGCGCCTCGAAGCCGGCCTCGGTCAGCACGTCCCTGCCCTGCCGCGACAGCACCAGGTCGACGAACTGCCGGGCCGCCTCACCGGCCGGCGCCTTGGCCAGGGTGGCGATCGGATAGTCGTTGATCGCCTGGTCCGCTTCCGGGAACTCGATGCCGGTCACCTTGCCGTCCGAGGCGATCACGTCGGTCGCGTAGACCAGCGCCGCGTCCACCTCCCCCAGCCGCACCTTGGTCAGCGTGGCCTTGACGTCCTGCTCCAGGGTGACCGGGGTGACTTTCAGCCCGGCCGCGGCCAGCGCCCTGGCGGCCGCCGCCCCGCACGGCACCTGCTCGGCGCAGAGCGCCACCTTCACCTCGGGGTCGGCCAGGTCCTTGAGCTCGTCCACCTGCGCGGGGTTGTCGGCGGGGACGGCGATCCGCAGCTTGTTGCGTACGAACGTGACCGGCGCACCGGCCAGCGCGGCGTCGGTGACGGTCTTCATCGTGGCCGGGCTCGCCGCCGCGAACACGTCGGCCGGGGCGCCCTGGACGAGCTGCTGGGCCAGCGTGGCGCTGGAGCCGAAGTTGAACCGGACCGTCGTGCCCGGATGCGCGGCTTCGAAGGCCTTGCCCAGCTCGGTGAAGGTCCCGGTCAGCGACGCCGCCGCGAACACCGTCACCTCTTTCGCGTCGCCGCCGGACGCCGCCTCCGAAGCGGGGGACGTGGCGCCGGAGCCGCACCCCGACAACCCCAGCGCGAGCGCGACGGGCAGGGCGACCGCCCACCGGGAAAGACGAAAGACCAAGGGGGCTCCTCACAGATGACTGGCCACGCGCTCGTGACCGGGGATCTCCACGACGACGTTGGTGGACTTGATCACGGCGACCGCCACCACCCCCGGCTCCAGGCCCAGCTCGTCGGCGGCCTGGCGGCTCATCAGCGACACCACCCGGAACGGCCCCGCGGCGATCTCCACCTGCGCCATCACCGCGTCGCGGATCACCTCGGTGACGATCCCGCGGAAACGGTTGCGCGCCGACGTGCGGCCGCCGTCGCCGACCGACTCGACCTGGGCGCGGGCGAAGGCGGCCAGGTCGGCGCCGTTGACCCGCCGGTGGCCGTGCTCGTCGCGCTCCGCGCGCAGCCGGCCCGCGTCCACCCATCGGCGGACCGTGTCGGAGCTGACCCCGAGCAGCGCCGCGGCCTCACTGATCCGGAACGTCGTCACAGCCCTCACCATACCCTTCGCACATGCCAACCTGAATACCGGTCTTCCACCGCAACAGCGGCGCTCTCTACGGATCTGCCATGGCATCCACGAGATCCGCGGCGTGACCGGGCCGGCGAGAACACCCGAGGAAGATCTGCCGCCCCTTGGCGAACCTCAGAGGCTGTCACGAACCCAACATGTCTACCTTGAGGGACAGACAGGGAGAAAGGGCGGCCATGACTGCTGGAGAACCCGGTCACTCAGGCGACTCCCGCTACCTGCCGATCGGAGACCACGGTCTCATCGGCGACCTGCGGACGGTGGCGCTCGTGGGCACCAACGGCACCATCGACTGGTACTGCTGCCCGCGCTTCGACGCGCCCAGCGTGTTCGCCGCGATCCTCGACGCCGACCGGGGCGGCTCGTTCGAGCTGGCCGCCGACACCCCGGCCAGGACCAAACAGTTCTACTTCCCCGACACCAACGTCCTCATCACCCGCTTCTTCGCCGACGACGGGGTGGGCGAGATCCAGGACTTCATGCCCATCGCGGACGACTCGCGCGAGGCCGACCGGC
Source organism: Nonomuraea harbinensis (assembly GCF_019396385.1). Lineage (GTDB taxonomy): Bacteria > Actinomycetota > Actinomycetes > Streptosporangiales > Streptosporangiaceae > Nonomuraea > Nonomuraea ferruginea. Next base: position 32,360 of record NZ_JAHKRN010000031.1, read on the forward strand.
ACCGGATGATCCGCCGGGTGTCCTGCGTCCGCGGCTCGCTCCCGTTCCGCGCCCGGGTCGCGCCCCGCTTCGACTACGCGAGGCAGCCGCACACCGTGATCCCGCAGGAGGATCGCGTGCTGTTCGAGTCGGCGTCGCTGTCGCTGTCCCTGACCGCCAGCGTGCCGATGGAGACCGACGGGCAGGACGCGTGGGCGAAGTTCGAGCTCAGCGAGGGAGAGCAGGCGGTGTTCGCGCTCGACCGGATCGGCGGCGACCTGGCGGCGCGCGGCTGCCCGATCGCGGAGGCCGAGGACGAGTTCACCGCCACGGTCCGCTACTGGCGGCGCTGGCTGTCGTCCTCGCGCTACCGTGGCCGGTGGCGCGAGGTGGTCCACCGCTCCGCGCTCACGCTCAAGCTGCTCACCTACGCCCCGACCGGCGGGATCGTCGCCGCGCCGACGACCAGCCTGCCCGAGCAGCTCGGCGGCGAGCGCAACTGGGACTACCGCTACGTGTGGATCCGCGACGCCGCGTTCTGCGTGTACGCGCTGCTCAGGCTGGGCTTCACCAAGGAGGCGGAGGCCTTCATGGGCTTCCTGTCCACGCACGTGCCGCTCAGCAGCGACAGCGGCACCGGCCCGCTGCAGATCATGTACGGCATCGACGGGCGCAGCGACCTGCCCGAGCACGAACTCGGCCATCTGGAGGGCTATCGGGGCTCCGCCCCGGTGCGGATCGGCAACGCCGCCGCCGACCAGCTCCAGCTCGACATCTACGGGGCGCTCATCGACTCCATCTACCTCTACAACAAGTGGGGCGACCCGATCGCCAGCGACCGCTGGGACGAGCTCTGCACCCTGGTCGACTGGGTCTGCCTGCACTGGGACCAGCCCGACGAGGGCATCTGGGAGACCCGCGGCGGCCGTAAGAACTTCGTCTACTCGCGGCTGATGTGCTGGGTGGCCATCGAGCGTGCCATGCGGGTGGCGATCCAGCGCGGGCTGCCCGCCGACATCCCGCGCTGGCGCGAGGCACGCGACGCGATCTACCAGGAGATCATGCGGCGCGGCTGGTCGGCCAAGCTGCGGGCGTTCGTCCAGCACTTCGACGAGGACGTGCTGGACGCGTCCCTGCTGATGATGCCGCTGGCCAAGTTCGTCTCGCCGACCGACCCCAAGTGGCTGTCCACCCTCGACGTACTCGGCGACGGGCTGGTCTCCGACTCGCTGGTCTACCGCTACGACCCGGCGGTCAGCTCCGACGGGTTGCGGGGCTCGGAGGGCACGTTCTCCATCTGCTCCTTCTGGTACGTCGAGGCCCTGGCCCGCGCCGGCCGCGTCGACGAGGCCCGCCTGGCCTTCGAGAAGATGCTCACGTACGCCAACCATCTGGGCCTGTACGCCGAGGAGATCGGCCACACCGGCGAGCAGCTCGGCAACTTCCCGCAGGCCATCACCCACCTCGCGCTCATCAGCGCGGCCTTCAACCTCGACCACGCCCTCGGCTGACGGCGAAATCAGGCGAGCCGGCGGTCTTCGAGGGGGTTGGCGGCGATCCGCCCCGCGACGTCGTTCCCGACCGACGCGGCGGTGGCGCCGTCCGGCTTGCGCCTCGCCTGGTCCTCGAAGCACGCCAGGAACTCCGCGCCGAATCCCAGCCGGGGATGGCGGGCGAGCATCTCCGCCCGGGCCTCCGGCGAGAACTCCTCCGGCCGCCGTCCCACCACCTCCCAGCTGGTGGCGACCTGCAGCAGGTGGGACTCCGGGTCGGTGGCCGGGGACACGTCGTCGCGCATGTGCAGCACGATGATCTCGCCGACCCTGGCGGCCCGCTCCGCCGGCCAGCCGGCTGCCACGCCGAAGACCCAGGCCAGATGTCCTCCGGCCTCCTCGAACGGCGCCCTGTGGCTGTCGAAAGGCTCCGTCAGCCCGATGTCGTGGAGCAGGGCCGAGACGTAGTAGAGCTCGTCGTCGAAGGCGATCCCGTGCGCCGTGCCGTACATCGTCCCCCAGAGGTAGGAGCGGACGCGGTGGTTGAACAGCGCGGGCGAGTAGAAACGCCTGGCCACCGACAGCGCCGCCGCGGCGGCGGGAGTCTCCGGGAACATGGGCCCAGCTTGTCATCCGGTCGCCAGGTCGCCGAGGTCCGGATTCGGCCGCATGCGGCGGTCGGTACGCGATGCGGGGACCGCGCTGACCGAGCCCGCGCGGCCGATGGCCTATCTTGGCGGGTCGTCGACCTTGAGCTTGTCTCCCGTGTCGGAGACGAAGACGACCAGCAGCTTCGCCGGCCGCGTCCGGCTGGTGTTCTCCGTGAGCACATGGTGGGCGCCCGGCGGCTCGACCCAGTTCTCGCCCCGGCGGTACGCACGCACCGGCTCGCCGCCGAGCCGGCTGCGCACGGTGCCCTCGAGTACGTACGCGTAGACGAAAGCCTGGCCGTGCCGATGCGGCGCCGCGCGTGCGGCGGGCGGGAAGCTCACGATCGCCGAGGTGAACGTCTTGCCCTCGACGTTCGGCAGCGGCTGCTCCAGGAGGGGCGACAGCGTCTCGGACGGCGGCCGCGAAACCGTGGCGGCCACCGGCGGCTGGGCGGTCGCGCGCTCCACCGCGGGCGCGCACGCGACGGACGCGGCCAGAAGCCCACCGGCGGACAGTACGCGGATCATCACGGCTCTCCTGTCCTGCTTCGCACGTACGAAGCGGGGATCGGGCAGGAGGATTGACATCCTCCCCCGCCTGAAGGCGTGGGATTCCAACCCGTCTCACGCTGAGAGGAGACAGGTTGAGGTTCGCGGTTCACCGGCTCGCCCAACGGCAAGCCTCCCCGCGCAGCAACGGCATGCCCTGCCGCGTGTGCGATGTTTCTGGCCGCGTTCACATCGGCGTTGCCAGCGTATCCGCAGGACCGGCACCGGTAGCGCGCTTGGCTCTCACGCGCCGCCCGGTCCACGATCCCGCACGCCGAGCACCGCTGGCTCGTACACGCGGGGTTGATCTTCTGGACGCGGCCGGGAGCCTTATGCTCCAGCCGCGCCACGGCCGGCCCCACCCGTTGGCGAGGATGCCCCGGTTCAGGCCCGCTTTCTGGCGGACGTTGCGGCCCGGCGCTTCGAGGGTGCCGGACGCCGACCGGGTCATGTTACGGATCTTCAGGTCTTCGACGGCGATCACGTCGAACCTGCGGGCCAGGTCCGTGCTGGTCTTCTCCACCCAGTTCTTGCGCCGGTCAGTCTCACGCCCCTTCAGCTTCGCGATCGCCGCCTTCACCTGGTCGCGCCGGTTCGACCCGCGTTTGGCCCGCGCCAACTTCCGCAGCAGACGCGCCAGCCGCCTCTGCTCGGTATGGGGATCGCGGCGAACGCCACATGCCAGCGCCCGACGCGGTCGCGGGTCACCCGGAACGACTTGACGCCCTCGGGGACGGTGCGGGACCAGCGGAACCGCACCCAGCCCACCTTGGGGATCTTGACCTCGCCGACGTGGCGGGACAGGCGGCGCACGTCACCCGCTTTGACGGCGACGATCCGGAAGCCTTCCCCCTGCCCGCGTTTGCGCCACGTCGGGCGCCGGTGGGTTCCGCCGAAGTAGTTCGCCATGGCTCGGGCGAAGTCCTTGAGCGCCTGCTGCTGGACGATGGTCGACCCGGCACGGAGCCACGCGCAGGCCGCCCGCGCCTGGGTGAGCTGGCGGCACTGCTCGGCGAAACCGGGCGCACTCTTACGCCCTGGCTTCCAGTGGGCGTGCTGCTCGACCGCCAGGTTCCACACGTATCGGGCGTGCCCGCAGTGCTCCAGCAGCGCCTGCTCCTGGGCAGGCCTGGGCTGGAGTCGGTAGCGGGACACGCCGATCACACTACTGACTGTCACCGACAATAATTCAGGGGACAGAAGTGTCCGGCTGTTCCGCGTTTCCTCCCCGCCCTGAAGGAGGGGGCATCCACGCTGTAGGTGTTTGGTGACGGCCCGGTTATCCGCCTTCCGTGACCCGGATGATCGTCTTGCCGGAGACGCGCTGGGTCGGCGCGAACGCGGAGGGCGCCTCGGCGAGCGTCCGCACGGCCCCGACGATCGGGCGGAGCCGTCCGTCCCGGACCCGCCGCGCCAGGTCCGCCAGCCGGGCACGATCGGCCTCGACGACGAAGAAGATCGCCCGCCCGCCGGGAGGCCGGACGGCGGGCGGGGAGACGATGGTGACGAGCGTGCCGCGCGCGAGTTGCGCCGCGACAGAGCCGACACCGCCCGCGACGCCGTGGATCAGGACGGTCTGGCCGGCGACCAGACGGCCGTGGTCGAACAGGCCCTGCCACGCGGTCAGTCCTGAGATCGGCAGCGCGGCGGCCACGGTGTGGTCGACACCGGCCGGCAGCGGCGCGAGGTTGCGGGCCTCCACCGCGACGTACTCGGCCAGCGAGCCGTTGCGGGCCCAGTCGGTCAGCCCGAACACCCGCTGGCCGACGGTCAGGCCGGTCGTCCCGTATCCCAGCTCGGCGACCACACCCGACACCTCGTGCCCGGGCACACTGGGCGTCCGGTCGCGGCCGGCGCGATCGGACCACGTCGCCGGCCAGTCGAGCTCGCCGCGGGTGAACCCCGCGGCATGCACCCGGACGACGACGTCGTTCTCGGCGGCGTGCGGGTACGGCTCTTCCGTCAGGGAAAGCCCGGCCAGACCGGCGGCGCGGTCTCGAACGGTGATGGCCCGCATGACGGCTCCTCGCTCGTGGTGGAGACATCGAACAGGACGAACGTACAGGCGTTACCCTCCCGGACCCGGCCCCGCCACGACGTGCCGCGCGGATCCGCGCGCGATGGCTCCGGACCCCCTCCGCTCGACAGGCACTCCCGGCCGGTCGGTACAGTGAGAGGAGGTGCGCCGGGAAGTCTGGTCGGCAAATGACCGACTCGTACCCGAATCCCGGAGCGCCTCATGACCAACCCTGTCCCGCCCCGCAAGCCTGCCCTGCTCGGCCGGGGGTCCTGGGGCGAGACACTGAGGATCGGCGCCATCCTCCGCAAGGAGACCGTCGGCGGGGCGTTGCTCCTGGTCGGCGCGGTGGTGGCGATGGTCTGGGCCAACTCCCCCTGGGCGGACGCCTACGAGACGCTGCGCGGCGTCACGTTCGGGCCCGAAGCACTCCATCTGAACCTGAGCCTGGCCACCTGGGCCGCCGACGGCCTGCTGGCGATCTTCTTCTTCGTGGCCGGGCTGGAGCTCAAACGCGAGTTCGTCGCCGGTGACCTGCGCGACGCCCGGCGGGCCGCGGTCCCGATCGCTGCCGCGCTGGGCGGGGTGATCGTCCCCGCTCTGCTGTATCTGCTCTTCGCCGGGGGCGTGGAAGGCGCGGCCCGCGGCTGGGCGATCCCGACGGCCACCGACATCGCCTTCGCCCTGGCCGTGCTGGCGGTCATCGGCCGGTTCCTGCCCACGGCGCTGCGCACCTTCCTGCTCACCCTGGCCGTGGTCGACGACCTGGTGGCCATCGTCATCATCGCGCTGTTCTACACCGACCACCTCTCGCCGGTCCCGCTGCTGGCGGCGCTGGCGCCGCTGGCGCTGTTCACCGTGCTGGTGCAGCGTCGCGTGCGCTCCTGGTGGCTGCTGCTGCCGCTGGCCGCCATCACGTGGGCGCTGGTGCACGCCTCGGGCGTGCACGCCACCGTCGCCGGCGTCCTGCTCGGCTTCGCCGTACCCGTCCTGCGCAGCCACTACGCCGGCGGCCCGGACGCGGGCCCCGGCCTGGCCGAGCACTTCGAACACCGCTTCCGTCCCCTCTCGGCCGGGGTGGCTGTGCCCGTGTTCGCGTTCCTGTCCGCGGGAGTGACCCTCGGCGGAGCGGACGGCCTGATGAGCGCCTTCCGCGACCCGGTGGTGCTGGGCGTCGTCGTGGGCCTGATCGTAGGCAAGCCGATCGGCATCATGACGGCCACCTGGCTCATGGCCCGCTTCACCCACGCCGACCTGGACGAGAACCTTTCCTGGGTCGACATGCTGGGACTGTCGCTGCTGGCCGGGATCGGGTTCACCGTCTCCCTGCTGATCGGCGAACTGGCCTTCGGCGTGGGTGACGACGCGCACGTCAAGGTGGCGGTGCTGGCCGCATCGGTCACCGCCGCGCTCCTGGCGACCGTGGTCCTGCGCCTGCGCAACCGCGCCTACCGGCGCATCCACGAGATCGAGACCGCCGACCTTGACCAGGACGGCGTCCCGGACGTGTACGAGCCCGACCAGGCCCGGCAGAACTGACCGCCGTCACGCGGCGAGGGTCCCCTCCAGCAGGGTGTTGAGCGTGAGCGCGCCCAGGAGACGGCCCCCTTCCACGACCGCGACCAGCGGGCTGCGCGTGCGCGTCATCAGGACCGCCAGTTGCAGCGTGGTGGTGTCGGGGCCGCAGATCGGCAGATTCCCGGGGCGGGCGGAAAGGCAGTCGCGCAGGGCCCGGCCGCTCATCCGATGCGGGAAATCGTCAGAGCCCGCCTCGTCCACCACCCGGACCAGGTTCGGATCAACCTGGAAGTGGTGAGGGACGGCCAGCCGCAGAACCTCGGTGCCCGGCAGGACCGTGTACGGCGATCCGTCGTCGCCCACCACGACGAGTCCGGGCAGATCCCGCTCGGCGAGCAGCCGCACGGCGTCGCCGACGGATGCGTTCAGGCCGAGCACGGGAAGGTCGATGATCAGGTCACGAGCGCGCACAGTGCATCCTCAAGCCTCGACAGCATGACGCGCCGACCAGACTTCCCGGCTCACCTGAGACGACCCTATCCGCAAATTCGCCGAGCTGTACCCCTGGACGTAACGGATCGACGGGCGCACGACTTCGTTCACGAGCACGTCCCGTGAACGAAGGGAGGTTCCGGCGCGCCCAGCAGGACGGCGTGGTGGCCGCCGACGCCGACCTGGACGTGCTGATCGACCTGATGGCCGGCGCGGTGACGTACCGCGACCCGCAGCCGGACCCGCCGACGCCGCCGAGATGCTGCGCTACCTCACCGCCAGGCCGGCACCGGCGCCCGCGAGTCGACGGAACCACGAGCCCCACGTCCCTCCGCGATGACGGCGATCTGACGTAGCCCAGAGCGCGGAACCGCCCAGCACCGGGTCGCGGTGGACGAGGTGGAGCGCGAGATCGGCGGATCACCGATGGTCGCCATCTCCCCGTCGATCGCGGCTACGTGGGCCCAGGAAATCAGCTCGTACGAGACCGTACTATACGGTATGGTACGGTGTAGGTATCCATCGACCGAGGGGCAGACGTGTCAGCATTGCCCGATCCGGTCTGGCCGGTCGTCGTCCTGGCGATCATCCAGGCCGGGGACGCCGTCATGTGCGTCAAGCCCGTTCCGTTCATCGCCCGGTGCTTCGAGGACGTGAACTGGCCGCGGCGCTACTGGTGGATCATGCCGCCGCTGAAGTTCGCCGCCGCGGCGGGGCTGATCCTGGGCATCTGGCTGCCGTACCTCGCCGCCGTGACCTGTGCCGCGCTCGTCCTCTACTTCTTGGTCGCCATCGCGATGCACATCGCGGCCCGGGACTTCGGCCGCAACCTCTTCCTCAACGCCACCGCCATGCTGCTGATCTGCGTCGCGGTTGGCGTCTACAGCTTCATGACGTGAATCTCGGCGAGCGCGGACCGTTCCATACCGGATGGTACGTTGATCCGATGAGCACGGCACGAGACCGGTGGCTGGACGAAGGCCTGAAGATCCTCGCAGAAGAAGGTGCGGCGGGGATTCGCATCGACCGGATCGCCGCTCGGCTCAACCTGTCGAAAGGGTCGTTCCACCATCACTTCGATGGCGCCGAGGGATACAAGAAGGCGCTTCTCGCCCATTTCGAGCGCCTGTCGGTCGAAGCGCTCAACAGTGCGATCTCCGAGATCGGGGAATCGGCCGGTGCCCGGGCGATCCTCACCCGGCTGACGGAGCTCGTCCGCCCCGGGAACACGGGGCTCTATCGGCCGGAGATCGACACCGCCCTGCGGGCGTGGGCGACGTGGGACGCGGATGTGCGGGTCGTGCAGACCCGCCTGGACGAGGCCAGACTGTCCGCACTCCAGCGGGTGTGGCGATCAGCCGTCGCCAGCGACGAGGAGGCCCGGACCGCGGCCCTGTTGCCCTACCTGCTCGCGGTCGGAGCGAGCGTCGTCTACCCTCCTGTCGACGCCGACCGGCTTCGCGAGCTCTACGAGATCCTCCTGCCCCTCGTACCGGACGGCACGTGACCGGGACGCATCGGCCGGGATGTCAGGAACAGAAGTCCGTGATGGTGGCGGTGAGGATGCGGGTGAGACGGTCCAGCGAGGCCAGATCCGCCCACTCGCGGGCCGCGTGCGCGCCCTCGCCGTCGGCGCCGAACAGCAGACAGGGGATGCCGGCGCGGTCCAGCAGGGCCGCGTCCGTCCAGAAGGGCTCCCCGCGCACCACCGGCGGACGCCCGAGGACCGCCTCCGCATGGCGGGTCAGCGTACGGACGATCCGCGCCTCCGGGTCGGCCTGGAACGGTTCGCGGTGCAGTCCTCGCGTGAGGCGGTAGCGGAAGCCGGGCACAGCGGCGGCCAGGCGATCCAGCACGGCCGTCAGCTCCGCCTCCACTGTGTCGGCGTTCTCCCCCGGTACGGTGCGCCGCTCCAGGGTGATGCGGCAGCGCGCCGGGTAGGTGGAGGGCTCCTGGCCTCCGGCGATGACCGAGGCGTGCACGGTGCCGGTGCCGAGCAGGGGGTGCGCCGGGCCCTGAGCGAGACGCGTCCCCAGCTCCTCCAGCGCGACCAGGAAGTGCCCGGCCTTGGCGATGGCGTCCACGCCCAGGTCGGGCCTCGAACCATGGGCCGCACGACCCTCGATCACCACGTCGAACCAGGCGAAGCCCTTGTGCGCCAGGGTGACTTCGAGATGACTCGGCTCGGTGACGATCGCCGCGTCCGCGGTGAAGGACTCCAGCACCTCCTCCGTACCGGTGCTGCCGTGCTCCTCGTCCGCGACGCAGGCGAGGACCACATCGCCGCGCAGCGGCCCGGCGGCCGTGGCCCGGACGGCGGCGATCATCATGGCCGCGAGGCCGCCTTTCATGTCGAAGGACCCGCGGCCGTACATCCGCCCGTCACGGATCTCCGGACCGAACGGGTCACCGTCGTAGCCGGCCACGCCCACCGTGTCCAGATGACCGTTGAGCATCAGCGACCGGCCGCCACCGGCCCCGCGAGCGACCGCGACCACCGACGGCCGGGCGCCGCGCTTGTCCAGACGGTGCACCTCGAAACCGCGGGCGGCCAGCCACTCGCCGCAGAAACCGGCGATGGCGCTCTCGCCCGCGCCGTCGGCCGCGAGGTCCGGGTTGACGGAGTCGATGGCGATCAGCCTGGCCAGCAGGCCGCGGGGGTCGAGGGGGTCAGGGGCGGAGGGAGGGGCAGGGGGCATGCGGACCTTCCGAAGGCCGGTGCGGTGGATCGACCCTTCGATTATCGACGTCTCCGGCGTCTCGGGGATCTTCGTGGGAGGCGTCAGGCGGGCTCCGGCGATCACACGGGCGCTCAGGCCGCCTGGAAGGAACGCCGCGACAGGCCGACGCCGTAGCCGTCGAGTGTGGTCACCACCGGGGCGGTGGGGTCGGTGGCCGCGCCGAGGGCGACGAACAGCGGGGTGAAGTGCTCGACGGTCGGGTGCGCGTACGGCATGCCGGGGGCGGCGGTGCGGAAGCGGGCGAGCTCGGCGACGTCACCGCGGGCCAGCGCGTCGGCGGCCCAGGCGTCGAAGTCGGACGACCAGCCGGGCACCTTGTTCTCCAGGAACATCTCCCTGGTCAGGAACGGCAGGCCGTGCGTCATGTGCCCCGAGCCGATCACCAGCACGCCCTGCTCGCGCAGCGGCCGCAGCCGCTCGCCGATGGACAGCAGCCGATCGGGGTCCTCGGTGGGCAGGCTCAGCTGCAGCACCGGGATGTCGGCGGCCGGATACATGATCTTCAACGGGACCCAGGCGCCGTGGTCCAGCCCGCGGCTGGTGTGCCGGTGCACCTGACCGGTGTCCGGCATGACCCCCACGACCTGCCGCGCCAGCTCCCCGGCGTCGGGCGTGTCGTAGCGGAAGGTGTAGTACAACGCGTCGAAGCCGCCGAAGTCGTACACCAGCTCGCTGGGTCGTTCGGCGCTCACCGACAGCGGCGCGGACTCCCAGTGCGCGGAGACGACCAGGATCGCCTTCGGCTTGGGCAGGGCCCGGGCCCAGTCGTGCAGCGGAGTGAGCCAGTCGGGGCTCTCGAAGGGCATGGGTCCGCCGCCGTGGGACAGGTAGAGGCTGGGCAGCGGCCCGTCCTGGGCCGTCCACGGCCGGTGCGGTTCGGCGGCCTCGAGGGCGGCGGCGCGCTTCAGGTGCGTGGCGAACGGGTGCGCGGCGGGTATGCGGGCGTCGGCGGCGGTCGTGGTGGTGGTCATCGGGGCTCCTCGTCGGGGAGATCATGGGTGTCTCATCGGGCCGAGGGCCGCCGGGGGCGCGGCCGTCGGTCATCCCGCGCGGGGTCGCGGGGCGGCTGTCAGGCGACGACGGCGAACCCGCCGGTCCAGGCGATCTTCTCGCCGGCCGCGAGGCCGATCTGCAGGAAGCCGAGGGCCTCCAGCTCGCGGGCCCGGCTCAGCGGGCCGGTGTCGACGGCGCGCAGGCCAGCGTCGGTGACGATCTGGGCGAGCGCGGCCTTGGCGCCGGCGTCGTCGCCGGCGATCAGCACGGTCGTGGGCTGCTCGCCGACGCTGCCCTGGGACAGGGTGGCGGCGAAGTTGGTGTTGAACGCCTTGACCACCTGGGAGCGGGGCAGCGCCTCGGCGATCTCGGCGGTGGCCGAGCCGTCGGCCGCGACCGTCAGGGAGTCCATCGTGGAGAAGTCCACCGGGTTGGTGATGTCGACGACGACCTTGCCGTCGAACTGTCCTTCGCGCTGGGCGATGACGCCGGCCACCCCTCCGTACGGGACGGCGAGGACGACGATGTCACCGGTGACGGGCTTGCCTGTGTCGTCCCGGCCGAGAAGTTCGACGGTGTTGCCGCTTCTGCGGACCAGGTCGGCGATGGCCGAACCCATGGCGCCGGGGCCGATGATGCTCACCTGTGTCATGTCGGTGCTCCTTGTGGTGGTCGTTGCACGACTGGTACCCATGAGAGCAAACTTGTCGCTACAACTATTCCTGGACGAGGGACCTGACCGTGGACACTCCGTGGCTCGACCGGCGGCAGCTACGCGCCTGGATCCGCCTGCGGGCGGTGCTCGAACTGCTCCCCGGGGTCCTGGACGCGCAACTCCGCCGTGACTCCGGGCTGACCGAGTTCGAGTACTACACGCTGGCGATGCTGTCCGAGGCGCCCGGCCGGACCCTGCGCATGACCGAGCTGGCCCAGCAGACCAACGCGACGCTCCCCCGGCTTTCGCACGTGGTGACCCGCCTGGAGGGCCGCGGCCTGCTGGAGCGCGTCCCCTGCCCGGAGGACCGCCGGGCGATCAACGCCCGGCTCACCGACCACGGGTGGGCGAAGGTGCGGCAGGCGGCGCCCGGGCACGTGGCCACCGTCCGGCACCACATCGTCGACGTGCTCACCGACGAGCAGCTCGACCAGGTCACCGCCATCAGCGACGCCATCCTGGCCGAGCTGGACCCGTCGCGGGCCGTGGCCGCGCTCTACACCCGCTACGACGAGGCCTCAGACGGGGACGACGGCTCACCGGACGACGCCGAAGCGCGGCGCCGCGACGGCAGGACGGACAGCTCACAGGCGTAGGAATCGGCCGGCCCGTCCAGCCGTCCGACATCGCGCCCCGCCGAACGGGAACGGGTCGTCGAGGGCCGGTTACCAGGCCGCCTCGATCACCGGGCGGGACCCCAAGAGCTCGGGATCGGGAGATCCGGGGTGGACCAAGGACGTGACGCGTCCCTCGTCGACTCTGCTCAGTGGATGGAAGTTGCCCGCGAGCAGGAGGTGGCGCCCGGTGCCGTCGTAACGGATCAGGTTCCAGCGCGCGATGCTCTCGCCCTCGTGGTCCCTGCTCAACAGGGTGCGGATCTTGCGTCCGTCTGTGACGGAGTACTCGTCCACGGTGTAGCGGTGCGGTCGCCGGCCGTCGGACAGCCGGCTGTGGCCGATCAGCATGCTGCGGCCGTCCGGGTTGATCGTCGAGGCCGTGACCTCCTGCCCTGGCGCTACGACGCGACTGGCCGCGAGTGTGGTGCCGGAGGCGGCCGTGTCCAGGACCCGGGCCTCGGATCCGACCACGAGACCGAGGGTGCGGCGATCGGCCGCCCATGACAGGCTCTCGATCTGTCCCGCGACGTTCGTCGTCCACGTGCGTGTCGTACCCGTGGGCAGATCGACGACCGTGAGCTGGGCCCCGGGGCAGAAGCGCAACGTCTTCCCCTTACCGCACACCTCGCCGTCGAGGCTGTAGGAGAGCCGGGTGCCGTCGCCGGTGACAGCAAGGGAGCTCGCCGTCGTACCGAGCACCTTGGGGATCACGTCGTGAACCAGCTCGGCCGGCCTCCCTTGTCCGTCGACCCGCGCTCGGTGGAACCTTGTGCTGCTCACCTGCGTCTCGCGCGACTGCACGCTCTGCGCGATGTAGAAGGTCTCACCGTCGCCGGCGCCCGCGAGCAGATATCCACCGGGCTCCTGGAAGCTTCCCTCAGGGGTGGGGGGCAGCCCGAGCCGGCTCGTGACCTTCCCGGTACCGGCGTCGTGGACCGTCACGCCGTCAGCGCTCGCCATCAGCAGGAAACGCGGGCCGGTGAGAGCGTGCGTCGCGGGCGCGGTGGGCGCGCCTCCTGTCCCGGCCACCATGGCGGCGACCGCGCCGATGACCACGACGACGAGCGCGGCCGCGAGCGGGACCGCCAGGGCGAGCCGGCGCGCGGGAAGGGCCCGCGCCGCCGGGCGCAGGGTTTCCGGGCGGATCCGCTCGGCGTCGGCGGTGAGGGTGTCCTTGAGCTGGTCTTCGAGCCATGACGTCATCGGTTTCCCTCCAGTTTGACGGTGAGTGCCTTCAGGGCTCGGGAGACGGTCGATTTCACCGTTCCGCGGCTGACTCCCATGGCTTCGGCGATCTCGGCCTCGGACAGGTCGAGGTAGTAGCGCAACACCACGGCTTCTCGCTGGCGGCGGGGTAAGGCGCGTACCGCGTCGGACACCTCGCGGCGCGTCTCCCCCAGCAGCGTGACAGCCTCCGCCGACCGGAACGGCTTCTGCCGATCGCCGGTGAACCTGCTCGTGATGGACCGGCGGCGGTGGACCATGCGGCATCCGTTCACCACACTCGCCCGCAGGTAGGGCAGCGCCCGATCACGGTCGGTCAACCGGCTCCATCGGCGGTGCAGCGCCGCGAAGGCGTCCTGGACGACGTCCTCGGCCGTCTCCTGATCGCCCACCAGCAAGTACGCCAACCGGACCAGGCCCAGCCGCTGAGTCAGGAAGAGTTCGGCCACGACAGCCTCGTCCATGGCCGGGGCAGGCGGTGGCTCCGGCTCCTCCACCGTTCGTTGAATCGCGAATCGCATACCTCTTCCATGCACAGTCGCCGTCCAGGTTGCCTCGTGAGACGGAAGTCACCATCATGCGCCCCGGGCGAAATCCGGATGAGTGTGGCGCCTCAAGGCTGCTAACGTGGCCGTCATGGCACGAGGTATCTGGTCGCAGAAGATCCGCTCCGCCCGCTGACGGCGGCGCCTTCTTCCTGCTGAATCCGCGCTCGCCGTCCCGGTTCCCGCCGGGCGGCCCTTTGCTGTTGCCCGGCTCCACTGCGAGCTGCGGAGCACCGTTGAACCTCATCCCCACTACCGAAACCATGTCCCTGCCCGTCGAGGCGGGCGACAGCGCACACGTACGCGCCACGGGCGTCACCGTCACCCGCGGGTCCCGGCGTGTCCTGACCGACGTCTCGATCACCGTCTCCGCCCGGTCGCGGGTGGCCGTCGTCGGCGAGAACGGCCGTGGCAAGACGACGCTGCTGCACGTCCTCGCCGGACTGATCACACCGGACGACGGCGCCGTGCACCGTGCCGGCACGATCGGACTGGCCCGCCAGGAGCTGTCCGCGCGAGAGGGCGAGACCGTCGGCACCCTGACGTCCGAGGCGCTGGCCGCGTCGCTCGCGGCCCTCGACGCGCTGGAGGAGGCGACCCTCGCCATGACCGAGGGCGACCCCGCCGCCGACGACCGCTACGCCACCGCGCTCGACGCCGCCACCCGGCTCGACGCGTGGGACGCCGAACGCCGCGTCGACGTCGCCCTCGAAGCCCTCGGCGCCTGCACCGACCGCGACCGCCCGCTGGCGACGCTGTCGGTCGGTCAGCGCTACCGGGTGCGGCTGGCCTGCCTGCTCGGCGCGCGGCACGACGTACTGCTGCTCGACGAGCCGACCAACCACCTCGACGCGGGCGGGCTGGACTTCCTGACCCGCAGGCTGCGCGAGCACGACGGCGGCCTCGCCGTCGTCAGCCACGACCGGGCGCTGCTGCGCGACGTCGCGGACCGGTTCCTCGACCTCGACCCGGCCCGCGACGGGAAGCCGCGGCTGTACGCAGGCGGCTATGACGCCTGGCAGGACGCCCGGCGTCGCGAGCGTGAGCGCTGGGAGCAGGACCACGAGCAGCAGCAGGCCGAGCATCGGCGGCTGCAGGACGCGGTGTCGAAGGCCCGCGACCGGCTCTCCACCGGCTGGCGGCCGGACAAGGGGACCGGCAAGCACCAGCGCCAGTCCCGCGCGCCGGGCGTCGTGCAGGCCCTGAACCGTCAGCGGGAAGCCCTGCTGGCGCACCGGATCGACGTGCCCGAACCGCCGCCGTCGTTGCGGTGGCCGGACCTGGGCGTCCGGCCGGGGGCGCCGCAGTTGCGCGCGCATGGCGTCGCCGTCGGCGGGCGGCTGGCCGGGCCCATCGATCTCACCCTCGACGGGGGCGACCGGCTGCTCGTCACCGGACCGAACGGCGCCGGGAAGTCCACGCTGCTCGCGGTGCTGGCCGGTGCGCTCGAACCCACCGAAGGGCACGTCCGGACGGCGCAGGGGGCACGGATCGCCCAGGTCACCCAGGAGACCGCCGGGCAGGACCCCGCGCTCACCGCCCGCGAGGTGTACGCACGCCACGTGGGGCGGCTGGTGGCTCACAAGGGACTGCGCGACGCCGACGCCGTCCCGCTGGGATCGCTCGGGCTGCTGGACTCCGAGGCGATGCGCACGCCGGTCGGGCGGATGTCCCAGGGACAGCAGCGGCGCCTCGACCTGGCGCTCGCGCTGGCCGGCCGGCCCGGCCTGATCCTGCTGGACGAGCCGACCAACCACCTGTCACCGGCGCTCGTCGACGAGCTGACCGACGCGATGCTCAAGACGAGCGCCGCCGTGGTCGTCGCCACGCACGACCGGCAGCTCCTGCGGGACCTCGCCGGCTGGCCGCGTCTGGAGATAGGCCCGCCGTAGCGAGGGTGCCGCCGGGCCGCGGTGCTCAGAGAAGATCGTCGATCGTGATGGGCACGGAGCGGATGCGCCTGCCCGTGGCGTGGAAGACGGCGTTGGCGATGGCGGCGGCCATCCCGACGAGCCCGATCTCGCCGACGCCCTTCACCCCGACCGGGTTGTACGCGTCCGGGACCCCGACGAAGGTCACGTCGAGGCCTACGCGGACCCCCTTCTCTACGCCCCGGGGGGCGAATCCCTGGAGGGCTACGAGGTTCACGGCAAGACGGTCGAGGCCGTACGCGCCGAAGTGCACCGACGCGGATTGAAGGTCGGCTATCGCCTGCTGTGGGACCTTGCCGAGGGCGGCTTCTTCGATCAGCCGGTCTCCGCGGATCGGGTCGAGGATGACTGGATCGTCAACGGATCGCGCGACCACAGCTCCGACACCGTCGACCTCTACGTCATCCCCGGATCCGGTACCGCCCCCGATCCCCTGGAGGTCGCCACACCCAAGTGGTATGAGGACCAGCCAGGTTGATCGTCAGTCCGAGGCGTTCGGCAGGTCTGTGCCTAGCTCACCTGGCGCCAGCCGGGTGGAGGGTCCTCTCCGGCCCGGCCGTCGACCGCCTCGCGCAGGAGGTCGGCGTGGCCGGTGTGCCGGCCGTACTCCTCGATCAGGTCGCAGACCAGGCGGCGCAGGCTCGCGTGCCGTCCGTCGGGGGTGGAGACGTGGGCGAGCTGGTCGAGACCGCCGTCGGCCAGCGCGGCGGCGAGCGTGGCGCGGGAGCGGGCGACTCCTCGTCCAGGCCGTCGGCCTTCCAGCGGAAGGTGGTGCGCAGCCGATCGAGCGCGCCGAGCAGGTGGGCGCTCTCGTCACCGGCCAGCGGCGGTTCCCATGGCGTATCGGTCATGTCGTAACCCTGGCATGGGATCGAGGGCGGTCAGCCGCCCGGTCGTACGCGATAAATCCGGCGATGTCGGTAGTCATCCCGAGATAATGGCCGGTGTGGAGGAGGTCGAGGTCGTCGTCGCCCATCAGGAGCGCGCGACCCTGCGCGTCGGCGACGTGTTCCTGAAGATCGACGCTGATCGGACGCGCGCCGACGTCGAGGTCGAGGCGATGGCCATCGCGCCGATCCCCACCCCGGAGGTCCTGTGGCGGAAGCCGCCCGTGCTCGCCCTCGCCGCCCTGCCGGGGACGGCGCTCGGCCGCCTCGGCGAACCGTCGACCGCGTCGTCGGCGGCGTGGGCCGCGGCGGGTGCCGCCGCACGCACGCTGCACGACGCGCCGCCGCCGCCCTGGCCCGGCCGGAGCCTCGACGAGGTCGCATCGCGCCTCGACGGCGAATGCGCGTGGCTCGTCGCGAACGGCGTCCTCCCCGCCGGCGTGGTCACGCGGAACCGCCGGGTCGCCGAGGCCGCGCTCCGGCCGTGGACACCGGTGTTCACGCACGGCGACCTGCAGGTCACCCACGTGTTCGCCGACGGTGACGAGATCACCGGCGTGATCGACTGGTCCGAGGCGGGGCCGGGTGACGCCCTGTTCGACCTCGCCACCTTGACGCTCGGGCACGAGGAGCGCCTCGGCGACGTCGTCGCCGGCTACGGCACCGACGTCGACCTCGACGTGATCCGCGCGTGGTGGTCCTTACGGAGCCTGCGGGCGGTCCGCTGGCTGATCGAGCACGGCTTCGACCCGTGGCCCGAGGTCGCCGTGCTGAACTCCCGGCTGTGAGGCCGCACGAGACCGACGACTACGCCATGTCCTGACGCGAGCGGCGCACACCCAGGTGAAAGTTTCAGTCTCGACGTGCGCGGACGCCTGCCCGCGCCCTCGGCGCTGGTCGGCCCGGCCTGCCCGGTTCTATGGTGACGATCCCGAACCTCCTTGCGAGAGGGACACCATGGCACTCAGCGCTCGTCGTCCTGCCCAGGTTCTGCGCCTCGCCCTCGTCCTCGCCCTGACGCTGACCGCCGGCGCGGTGCTGTCCGCTCCCGCCGCGCTCGCCGCCGCCTACCGCTCGGCCACCTCCTCGGGCTGGGGCCCCAGCCCGGCGGCGGGAAAGGCGGCCGCCGAGGCCAACGCCCGCGCCGCGCTGAACCAGCAGGCCGCCGCGGCCGGCGAGGTCTGCTCGGGCGTGTCTGTCACCACCAGGCACCTCTACACCGCGCCCGACGGTTCGGCGTGGATCTACGAGGCGACCGCGTCAGGCAATTGCGAGGTCCCGCCGCCGGTGTCGTACACCGTCCCGCGCACCGAGACCCGTCAGGCCGGCGGCACGAGCCCGAACGCCGCCGTCGAGAACGGCGCGCAGGCCGCCCGCGCGGCGCTCCTGGCGGCGGGCCAGGCGTGCACGGGCTACGCCACGACGTCGTCCCTGGTCTACACCGCGCCCGGCGGCGCGTGGTGGATCTACGACGTCACCGTCTCGGCCACCTGCACCCACTGACACCGGCACCACGAAAGAAAACGGCCGACCACTCTTCGTATTCATACCGTCGCCCTGAGTAACATGCGTCCATGACGAGACCGTTCCGCAGCTTGACCGTGCTGTTCACCGCCGCACTGGCCCTCACGGCGGCCCCACACCCCGCCTCCGCGTCCTCGCAGAACCCTCCCCGCGGCTGCGCCATGAAGGAGATCACCTCCGGCAACTACTCCGCCAGGGCCACGATCTGCCTCACCGAGGCGTGGAAGACCCACACCTTCGGCGAACGCACCCTGGAGCCGACCAACACGCTCACCCTGGAGTGCTGGCACGGCGTCGCCCTGTGGTCCAACTCCGACTGCTCGATGAGCTCGAAGCTGTCCCTGTCGAAGGACGGCGTCCCCGCCTGGACCGAGTCGCGCAGCAACAGCGTGTACATCGCCCGTTCCGGCAACACCAGCACCTACACCGACCACTACGCGTGCCGCGGACAGGGCGAGTACGAGCTGCGGTTCGAAGGCGGCACGGTCCACGTCACCCCGCATTCCAGCAGCGCCGGCCTGACCATCCCGGCCTTCTCCGTGAAGGCGCGCGGCTGCGCCTGAACGCCGACCGCAGGTGAGGGGCTCCCCCGGACGACGGGGCAGCCCCTCATTCATGTCGGTGGCGCCGAACGACGTGACGGCCAGCTACCGAAGCCGGGAAGGTCAGGGCGGGGCCGTTCCGTCACTCGCGGCACAGGCGGCGTCGAGGCGCTCGAACGGCCCCGGACCGTCGTGCGGCTTCGGCGGGGCCCCGAGGTGGCGGACGCGAAGCTCGTCCATCAGCTCCTCGACGAACGCCGGGCCCTCATCGCGCATGAGCCGCTGCCGGCTCCGGAGCTCGTCGCCGCCCGGCCGCCAGTCGAGGCCCCAGTTGCCGAGGGCGTAAATGATCGGAAGGGTCTGGATACCGGCTTCGGTGAGGCTGTAGCGGGCGCGCTGCCCCCGCACGGCGGTGCCGCGGGTGAGGATCCCCGCCTCGACGAGCCGTACGAGACGGTCGGCGAGGATGTTCGAGGCGATGCCCTCGATCGACCCGGTGAGCAGCGCCCGGAAGTGGCGGCGGTCGCCGAAGATGACGTCGCGCAGCACGAGCAGCGACCAGCGATCTCCGAGCACCTCGACGGCGGCGTTGATCGGACACCCGGACCGTGGTTCCACTTGTTCCTCCTTGACAGGTATTTCGCCCCCCATATAGTAGTTGCACACTGCAACCACTTTGGAAGAGGAGCTGATGGGTCGCTTCATCTACTCGATGCAGGTATCCCTCGACCTGCGGATCGAGCAGGTTCCGGGGGACAACGGCGCCGGCGAGTGGCTGCGCGTCGACGAGGAGCTGCACCGCGAGGCCAACGCGCGGACGCGGGCGCTCGCGCTCATGGTCCACGGCCGGGTCTACTACGAAGCCATGGAGGAATACTGGCCGCGGTCAAGCGAGGACGCGTCGCTGCCGGACGTCATGCGCGAGTACGGTGAGATCTGGACCGCCAAGCCCAAGGTGCTCGTCTCCCGCACCCGCCGCAGCGCCGGCCACAACACCCGGATCATCGGCGGGGACGACGCGATCGAGCGGCTCGCCGCCCTGCGGGCCGAGACCGACGGCAGCATCAGCGTGGGCGGCGCGGCGCTCGCGACGCAGCTGCTCCGGGCGGGGCTTCTTGACGAGTTGCTGCTCTTCACCCATCCCTCGATCCTCGGCTTCGGCAGGCCGCTGTTCGACGACTACGACCTGCCGATCGATCTCGACCTGCTGGAGCAGCGATCGTTCGAGCAGGGCGTCACGATGCATCACTACGCCGTCCGGGACGCGAAGGAGACGAGCTCGTGCTGAGGCAGGTCGCGGAGGGTGTGCTCGTCCATCAGAGCGAGCTGCTCCAGAACAACACCGTCGTCGTGCGGGGCCGGGCCGGCGTGATGCTCATCGACGCCGGGATAACGGGCGACGAAATGGCGTGCCTCGCGAACGACCTTCGCGAGCTGGGCCGGCCTGTGGTGGCAGGCTTCTCGACGCATCCTGACTGGGATCACGTGCTCTGGCACGCCGAGCTGGGCGACGCGCCCCGTTACGGTACGGCCCGCTGTGCGGCTTCCATGCGAGATCTGCGCTCGAACCCGGATTGGAAAGACCGCGTCGCCGAAGGGCTGCCGCCGGAGATCGCCGACGAGACACCGCTGGACCTGTTCGGCCTCATCACCGCTCTGCCTGCCGGAACCACCCGGATTCCGTGGGATGGCCCTCAAGTCCGGATCATCGAGCATCCGGCTCATTCCCCGGGCCACGCGGCGCTGTTGATCGAGGAACGCGGGGTTCTCGTCGCCGGCGACATGCTGTCCGACGTCCTGGTTCCGATGCTCGACGACTTCAACGGCACCAACGACCCGGTCGAGGAGTACCTCGCCGGGCTGCGACTGCTTGAGGACGTGGCGGGCGACGCCGATGTCCTCGTCCCCGGTCACGGGTCCGTCGGCGGAGCCGACCAGGTACGCGCGCGGATCGAACTGGACCGCGCGTACGTGCACGCCTTGCGTGACGGCCGTACTCCCGACGACCCACGACTCGGCCCGTCGGCCCAGCCCGGCTGGGAATGGGTGAGCGACATACACGCGGGCCAAGCCCAGAGCCTCGCCCGGAGAAGCGAGCGCGACGGGACGCCCGGCTAGTTCTCGGCGTGCGGCACAGCCGGTACGCGCGAACGCGAGGACGTTCCGGCGGCCTGGGGGACGCTCAGGTGGTCCACCAGCCCCGCAGCGTGTCGAGCGCCGGCGTGGACAGCCAGTTGACGACGAAGCCGAGCAGGAAGGCCAGGACCAGGCAGACCACCTGCTGCACGAGCTGCGCCCTGGCCTGGCCGACCAGATGCTTGCCGATGACGACGTCCACCATCCTGGTCTGCTCCTCCGTCAGCTGGACTTCCTTGCGCACCGCTTCGAGACGGGCGGTGAGCTCGGTGAGCCGGGCGAGCTTCTCCGCGATCTCCCGGTCGAGGTCCTCCGACACGCTCGCCGATTCGCGCACCACGTCCTGGACGGCCTTGGCCCTGCTCTCCAGCACGATCGCGTGCCGGTCCGCCCGCTCCTCTCGCCGCTCCAGCAGGCGGAGTATCCCCCAGCCGCCGCCCCCGACCAGGACCGCGAGGCCCGGCAGGCCGTAGTACACCGGCTCGAAGTAGTCGTCGAAGAACTTGTCCAGCTCGGGGGTCTTCGGGTCCATGGCCGAGCAGCGCGCCGACGAGTCCGAGGATGAGGCCCACGACGATCGCCCACCCGAACATGACGGCGAGCACGACACTCGCACCGGCGGCGAACCCCTTGAGGAGCTCCGGCCCCCACGCGAAAAGCGTCTCGGCCGGCGGCCGGTTCTGCTCGCCCCGCCCGGGGTCACCCTCAGAAGACGGAGATGCCTGCACTCCATCAGGGCTCGTCCGGATCACCGAACGCGAGCTCATCGGCGAGTTCGCCAGGTGCCGGAGGTGAGCAGGACGCCCACGACGAGCCAGTAGAGGCCGGCGATCAGCCCGCCGCCGAGCTGGGCGAGGATGATCTCGCACGCCCAGAGGGCCGGAAGGGCCGCCGCCACGGCGCGAGGCACCTGCCCGGCTCGCCACAGCGACACCGCCATCATGATCGCCCCCACGAGCATGCCGAGGTTCGCCGGTACGGCCACGAAGGGGAACCACGCGTAGTCCTCGCCGCGCAGGTTCGACGACGTGGCGCCGAACGCCAGCAGGACGTGGCCGGCCGAGACCACGACGGCCCCCACGAGGGCGGTACGGCCGCCGTGGCGGGCGAGCGCGACGAGGCCGGGGACGAGGAGGATCAGCGAGGCCGCGAAGAGGCCGAGCATGAGGTGCTCCTCACCGAGCACGCGAGGATCATCGTCCATGGGCCGCATCGCCTGCATCACGCCCGTGACGGCCATGGCCAGCCCGCCGGCGGACGCCGCCAGCCCCGCCGCCACCCGCCCGCTCTGCGCCGTTTCGTTGATGGTCACGGCGTCACGGTAGGAAGCGGCGGCGGCCGGGCGCGTCCACCACGGGAGCGCCACCTTCGTACGACCGGAGGCTGATGCGACTACGCCGCACGGCTGACGCCCTCGGACCGGCGGTGGGGTATCCCGGCGCAAGGGGGCCGTCACGGTGAGCGGATCAGCGTGCCGAGGTCAGCGACCTGCCTCTTTACGGGGCCGGCGGGCGGCCACCTCGACCTGGAGGAACAGGGCGGCCAGCACGGCCAGCACGGCCGACGGGGCCAGGAGCCACAGCCAGCGCTGGGCCCACCAGCCGGCGGTGGGCTCCACCGACAGGGTGCCGCCCAGCCCTTCATAGGCCCACAGCACCACCAGGTAGGCGGTCATGTGCCAGAGAAAGATGGTCAACGCGGCCACGTTGAGGGCCACCACCGGCTTCCAGGCAGCCGGCCGGCGCAGCAGGCGCTCGGCGGCCGGCGTGATCAGGGCCAGCAGCCCGAGTTGGAAGACGGCCAGGGCGGCGATGGCGGCGTTGGTCGGGAAGATGTTGGATTCGGCGCCGGTGGTGCCCACCATCGAGAGGGGGTAGCCCGCGCCCACGGTCAGCCCGGCCAGCCCGGCCAGCCCGATCCCGGCGACCGCCAGCCGTTGCGCCGGCGGCCGCCGCCCCAGCTCCCAGCCGCGCCAGGCGTAGCCGAGCTGGTGGCAGAACAGCCACACCAGGGCGGCGGTCACCCAGCCCGCCCAGGCCAGGCCGGCGCCGCGGTTCGCCACGCTGCCGAGAGCGATCAGCAGCACGAGCGCCGCCAGGACTCCGGCTCCGTAGCGGTCGTGCAGGCTCGCGGTGATCGGCACCACGGCGATCAGCAGGCCGTACACGCCCAGGAACCACAGCGGCGTCAGGTAACCGGGGAACCACTCCCACATCCACCGGTGCGGGCCGGGCAGGGCGGCGGCGATCAGCTCGCCGGCGAGCCAGACCAGGGCCCAGACGGCGGTCGGCCACAGCAGCCGGCGCAACCGGCCCCGGACGAACTGGCCGGCGGTCGTCCCGCGTGCCTGGGCCCGCTGCCGGCCGACCAGGTTGGCGTACCCGCCGACCAGGAAGAACACCGGCATGATCTGCAGCACCCAGGTGGCCAGCCAGCCACCGGGCACGGCATCGATCGGGTTGGGCATGGCCAGGCTGCCGTCGGCGGTGCGATGGTTGACCGACAAGGTCCAGTGCCAGAGGGTGACGACCACGATGCACAGCGCGCGGGCGGCGTCGACCACCCGGTCACGGGACGCCGGCGTGTCCGCCACCATCCGGTCCAGCGTCGATCGCCTGCCCGCGACGCGGCCGGTCTGCCGGTCCTGGCGTCCGGCGCTCAGCGGTACAGCTCCTCGATGTCCGCCGCGAAGTCCTTGTGGACCAAGGAACGCTTGACCTTCAGGGCCGGGGTCAGATAACCGTTCTGCTCGGTCAGGTCGACCGCGAGGATCCGGAACCTGCGGATCGACTCGGCCCTGCTCACCGCCCTGTTGGCCTCGTCCACGGCCGTCTGCAGCCTGGACAGCAGATCCGGATCGTCACGGAGCTCGGCCGGGCCGGCGTGCTCGGGCCTGCCGGCTGCCCGCTTCCATGACGCCAGCGCCTCGGCGTCCAGGGTGATCAGCGCGGCGGTGTACGGCCGACGGTCGCCGACGACCACCGCCTGACTGATGAGCCGGTGGGTGCGCAGGCGGTCCTCGATCGGCTCCGGGGCGAGGTTCTTGCCGCCGGCGGTGACGATGATCTCCTTCTTGCGGCCCGAGATCGTCAGGAACCCGTCCTCGTCCAGGGCGCCGAGGTCGCCGGTGAGCAGCCGGCCATCGGCGGTCTGACTCTCCCTGGTCTTCTGTTCGTCGCGCCAATAGCCCTGGAACAGGATCGGGCCCCTGATCAGAATCTCCCCGTCGTCGTCGATCCGGACCTCGACCCCGGGGAGGGGCGGCCCGACCGTGCCGATCTTCTGCGCGTGGGGCAGATTGACGGTCGCGGCGGCACTGGTCTCGGTCAGCCCGTAGCCTTCCAGCACGGTGATGCCGATTCCTCGGAAGAAGTGGCCCAGCCGTGCGCCCAGCGGCGCCCCGCCGGAGATGGCGAAGCCGACCCGGCCGCCGAGCGCGGCCCGCAGCCGTCCGTACACCAGCCGGTCGGACAGGCGGTGTGCCAGCCGCAGGCGCCAGCCCGGCCGCCCGTCGTCCAGCGCCTGGCTGTAGGCCACGGCGGTCCGCTCGGCCCAGTCGAAGATCCTGCCCTTGCCCTCGGCCTGGGCCCGCTGCTGAGCACTGTTGTGGACCCGCTCGAACACTCTGGGCGCCGCCAGCAGGAACGTCGGTCGCAGGGCGGCCAGGTCCTCGGTCAGCCTGGCCCGGTCGGCGCTGTGCGCCAGGCACACACCCCGTTCCACGCAGGCCACCTGGATCACCCGCGCGAACACGTGGGCCAGTGGGAGGAACAGCAGGGTCGAGGCGTCCCGGCCGAAGATCCGCTCCAGGCTGTCGATCGCGACGCGCGCCTCGTACAGCAGGTTGCCGTGACTCAGCATGCAGCCCTTCGGGCGGCCCGTGGTGCCCGAGGTGTAGATGATCGTCGCCAGGTCGTCGGCCGACACCGCCCGGCGGCGCTCACGCAGCCGGGCCTCGTCCACGGCCAGCCCGTCCTCGCGGAGACGGTCCAGCCCGCCGTCGTCGATCTGCCACACCCGCGGCCGCCCGGGCAGGCCCTCGGCCGCGTCCTCGACCAAGCGGCGATGCGTCTCGTGCTCGACCACCGCCGCGACCGGGCCGGCGTCCTCCAGCACCCAGCGGACCTGCTCGGCCGAGGAGGTCTCGTAGATGGGAACCGGCAGCGCCGCCACCGCCCACAGGGCGTAGTCCACCAGCGTCCACTCGTAGCTGGTGGCGGCCAGCAGCGCGACCCGGTCGCCGGGCTGTATCCCGGCAGCGAGGAAACCGGCCGCCAAACTGCGGACGTCGGCCGCGAACTGCCCGGCCGTCACCGGACGCCAGCCGCCGGCCGAGCGGCGCCGGAACAGGACCATGTCGCCGTCGACCCGGTCGTCGGCGAACACCACGTCGGCGAGCTGGGCGTCGGGGGCAACGATCATCGGGGCCGGGACTTCACGGACACGCATCATCCGTCCTCCTGTGCAGAAGGGGCGAAGCAATTAGCCTGCTTCCCCAGGTCACCGGGCACACACGTGACAGCCGTCGCCGACCGTGGACCTGGTGAGCCGGCTCGCCCATCCCACCGACGCCGACATCGCCGCGGTCGACGCGTGGTGGGCCCCGGGCACCGGCGTCCCATCGACGCCTTCGGGCGGGGCCGCTGTGTCCGGTGAATGTCCTCAGGGTGTCCTGGGCTGATCTATACGTACCGCATGAGGATGAAGCCCAGAACTGACAGTCAGGAGGACTGATGGGAACTCGCAGCATTCCCAGCCCCAGGCGCGCGCTCAGGGCACTTGTCATGCTCATCGGGTTGGCACTGGTGGTGCCGACCATGATCGTCGCGTCGACGACGTCGGCGACGGCCACATCGACGGCCATCGCGACCGCGGCCTGGACCCCTCGGGTCGTTCCGCTCTACTCCGGCGAGCCCCGCATGGACCTGAGTTTCCCTGAGATGCGGGAGGAGTTCCTGGATATCTGCGAGACCGAGCAATTCAATGGTTACGCATGCATCACCGTGGGAGACGGCGACGGAACGCACACCGGCTTCCCCATGTTCAAGTGCGGCTGGCGGAAGGTCTACAACTTCATCAACGCGGGCGCTGTCGTGAACAACCAGTACGGCGGCGCGAGGGTGCGGCTCTACAACGCCTCACAGGCGGAGATCGCGTCCTACGGAAACGGCAGGCACGGCATCCCCAACGAAATCCTGTACGCGACGGAGTGGATCAGCGTCTGCTGAACCAGCCTCCTTGGAACGACGACGTACGCCCCCGCCCGTCACCAGGTGGGGGCGTCTTCGTCTTCTCGAGGGTTAACCGTCCCGCCTCAATACCGCGCCGCCGCGCCCGTACTCCAGACGCCATCCCGGCGGCCATGTGCTCCCAGGATTCGGGTGCGTCACCCGGACGTCTGTGCAGGTGACGCGGCCGGCGAACGTCGCCTTGTCGAACGAGACAGTGCCGCTGAAGGTCGCCTGATCGAAAGAGGTGGCGCCCTTGAAGGTCGCGCCCCGGAACGCGGTGTAGTCGGTGAAGGCCGCCCCGCCGAAGTCGGCGTGGCCGGTGAAGGTCGCGCTGTGAAACGAGGCATAGCCGGTGAACGAGGCGCCGCCGACGAAGGTCGCGCGGCTGAACGAGGTGCGGCCGATGAAGGTCGCCCCGTGGAAGTCCGCGTGAAGGACACGGCAGTTGGCGAGACCGAAGTCGAGCAAGGTGGCGTAGGACAGGTCGAGGCGCATGCCCGGCCAGAAGCGCGGGTTGACCGAGGTGGGGCGCTGCCACCAGCGGCGTTCGCACCAGGCCAGGTGGTCGGCGAGAAGGCGCTGGGCGGCGCGGATCCGCTGCTGCCGGTCCTCCTCGCGCGGCGGAGTCCACGGCATCCGGAGATACGCGCAGATCACGTCCACGACTGTCTGCCTCAGCCTCGGGTTGTTCTGCGCGAGCTGTTCGAGCGCGTACAGGCCACCGAGCCGGACCGGGGCCGGACCGGGGCCGGACCGGGGCCGGGCCGCCGCCGAGCTGTTCGACCGCCTTGCTGAAGCGGTCGGTGTCATGGCCGCGCTCGCCGAGCCGGAAGGTGCGCCGCGCGGTGTCGGCGTTGCGCGCGGTGTAGAACACCGCCAGCAACGCGGCCAGGCCGGTGGCCACGGCCAGGACGTTGCCGCGAACGGCCGCGACGGCGGCGGCCCAGTCGGTGCCGGTCAGCTCGTTCGAGCACCAGCACCGCCACGGTGATCGACGAAGGCTTCACCGTCCGGACTGCCGCTTCGCGTTCTTCTTGGCCATGGGCTTGATGATGCTCAAGCGGCCGGGACGCCGGAGGTCGCGTGACAAGATCGTGTACCCCTCGGGGAAGGCCGCGCCATATCGCCGTTAACACTTTTCCGTTAGCGCCTCTTGACCGCATCATCGTTAACGAAATACTGTTGCCATCGATTACATGTCATCCGGTCACCGGCCGGAAGGCTCTCCCGGGACCAGGGACCGGGCCCTGTCGCAGAGCCGGTTCCGTACGGAGAAGGAGCATGATGATCTTCCACGGCAGCGGATCCACCTCCGAACCGGACGTGCCACCGGAACAACGGACGAAAGCCCTCGACACGCCCGCGCCCAGCCGCCGTGCGGTGCTCAAGGCCGCCGCGGCGGGCACGGCCGTGGCCGCCACGGGCGTCGCCGCTCCCGCCGCCGCGACTCCCCCGGCCGCCACCGCTCAGGCGTACGCCGTCGCCCCGGGGGCGTCGGTGGAGGTCGCCATGACGGTCAACGGGCGGCTGCGCAAGGTCGTCCTGGAGCCGCGGGTGACGCTGCTGGACACGTTAAGGGAGCGGCTCGGCCTGACCGGCACCAAGAAGGGCTGCGACCGGGGCGAGTGCGGGGCGTGCACGGTGCTGGCCGACGGCGAGCGGGTCAAGTCGTGCCTGACGCTGGCGGTGATGCGGCAGGGGGCCGAGATCACCACGGTGGAAGGGCTGGCGCGGGGAGAGGAGCTGCACCCCGTACAGGAGGCGTTCATCCGGAACGACGCCTTCCAGTGCGGCGCGTGCACTCCCGGTCAGATCATGTCCGCCGTGGCCTGCATCGACGAGGGGCATGCGGGCTCGGAGGCGGAGATCCGCGAGTGGATGAGCGGCAACCTGTGCCGGTGCGCGGCGTACCAGAACATCGTCGCCGCCGTCGCCGACGCCGCGAAGGAGGTGCGGCGATGAGGGCCTTCGGTTACACGGTCGCGCGCGATCCGGCCGAGGCGGTGCGGCTGGCCGCGACCACCCCCGGCTCGACGTTCGTGGCAGGCGGCACGGACCTGCTGAACCTGATGCGCGACGGCGCGGAGACGCACGACCACCTCGTCGACGTCAACCGGCTGGACCTCGGCGGGATCACCGTCGGCTCCGGCGCGTTGCGGATGGGCGGGGCGGCCCGGATGCGGCAGGTCGCCGAGCACCCCGGAGTGCGGCGGGAGTTCCCGATGCTGTCCGAGGCGCTGCTGGCCTCGGCGTCCCCGCAGATCCGCACCATGGCCTCGATCGGCGGGAACCTGTTGCAGCGCACCCGGTGCGGGTACTTCCGCGACGCGGCCTCCCCCTGCGCCAAGCGGGTACCGGGCAGCGGCTGCCCTGCGATCACCGGGCAGAACCGGGGACACGCGATCCTGGGAGGCAGCGAGCACTGCATCGCCACGCACCCGTCGGACCTGGCGGTGGCGCTGACCGCCCTGGACGCGACCGTGCGCCTGCTCGGTCCCGGCGGCGAGCGCGCCGTCCCCATCGCCGGCTTCTACCTCCTCCCCGGGTCCACGCCGGACCGGGAGACCGCGATGCGCCCGGGCGAGCTGATCACCAGGGTGGACGTGCCGCGCACCGCCCTGGCCGGGCAGTCGCGCTACCTGAAGCTGCGCGACCGGGCCACGTTCGAGTTCGCGGTGGTGTCGGTGGCGGCCGCGCTGCGGACGAGGGGCAATGTCGTACGGGACGTACGGCTGGCTTTCGGCGGCGTGGGCACCCGCCCGTGGCGGGACACCCGCGTCGAGGCGGCGCTGCGGGGCCGGCCCCTCACCCCGCAGGCGATCGACGAGGCGGGCCGGATCCTGGTCAGGGACGCCAAGCCGTACGAGGGGAACAGGTTCAAGGTCGAGCTCGTCCAGCGGGCGCTGGTGAGCGTTCTCGGCGAGCTGGGAGGGCTCCGATGAGCGGGCTGGTGGGGCAGGGCGTGGCGCGGGTGGACGGCCGGGCGAAGGTCACCGGCGCGGCCCGCTACGCCGCGGACCAGGAGGTGCCCGGTGTGCTGCACGGCGCCCTGGTGATGAGCACGATCGCCCGCGGCGAGGTCCTGGAGATCGACCGCAGGGCGGCGCTCGCGCGTCCCGGCGTCGTCGCGGTCCACACCCACGCCGACATGCCGCGGCTGAACCTGCCGAACTTCCCGTACAACAGGCCTTTCATCCCCATGCAGGACACGCGGGTGCACCACCACGGGCAGCCCGTCGCGTACGTCGTGGCCCAGACCCTGGAGCAGGCGCAGGAGGCCGCCGGCCTGGTGAAGGTCCGCTATCGGGCGGAGGATCCGGTCGCGCGGATGGCCGACGTGCTCGACGAGGCGTTCCTGCCGGACGATTTCCGCGACCGGCCCAACGAGTACAGCCGCGGCGATGCCGCCGCGGCGCTCGGACAGGCCGCGGTACGCGTCGACCGGACCTACAGCAGCCCGATGCAGCACCACAACCCGATCGAGCCGCACACCACCACCGCCGTCTGGGAGGACGACGGCACGCTGATCCTGTACGAGAGCACCCAGGGCGTGGTCTTCGCCCGCAACACCGTCCAGATCGCGTTCGGGATGCCCGAGGGGAGCGTCAGGGTCGTCTCCCCCTACCTGGGCGGTGGTTTCGGCGCCAAGGGCCCCACCTATCCGCACACGTTGCTCACCGCGGCGGCGGCGCGACTCTGCGGCCGGCCGGTGAAGCTGGTGCTGACGCGCGCGCAGATGTACACCTCCAACGGTCACCGCGCCGAGTACCGCCACCACCTCCGGCTCGGCGCCACCCGGCAGGGCGCGCTGACCGCCGTCGTCAGCACCTCGACGGCTCAGGTGACCCGCGTCGACGAGAACGTCTACAACGGCGGTGACTCCACGGTGCGCCTGTACGCCTGCCCGAACGTCCACGTACGGCAGCTGGGTGTGCGGCTGGACCTGCCGACGTCGAGCTACATGCGCTCGCCGGAGACGACCGCTCACTTCGGCCTCGAGACCGCCATGGACGAGCTGAGCTACGAGCTCGGCATCGACCCGGTGGAGCTCCGGATACGCAACCACACCGAGGTCGACCAGCAGCCCGATCCTCCCGTGCCGTACGCCGACAAGCGGCTGCTGGAGTGCTACCGGGCCGCGGCCGAGGCGTTCGGCTGGGCCCGGCGCAGCCCCAGGCCGGGGACCACCAGGGACGGAGACGAGTACGTCGGCTGGGGCATGGCCACCGAGACCCACACGCACACCGTCATCCCGTCCCGGGCTCGCCTCACCATCGGCCCCGACGGGCGCGCGACCCTGCGGGCCGCCACCCAGGAGATCGGCACCGGCACCTACACCGTGCTCACCCAGATCGTCTGCGAAGGGCTCGGCATGCCGCTCGACCAGGTCACGACGCTGCTGGGCGACACCGCCTACCCCGACGCGTCCTTGTCAGCGGGGTCGTCCACCATGCCCAGCGTGGCCGCCCCGGCGGCCGAGGCGGCGGCGAAGGCGCGGAACGCCGTGATCGCGCTCGCCGTCGCCGACCCGCGCTCCCCGCTGCACGGCGTGCCCGCTGAGGAGGTCGTGGCCCGGGACGGCCGGCTGTCCGCCGGGGGCGACCGCGTGGACACCTACCGCGCGGTCATGACCCGCCACGGCCGCTCCGTCGAGGTGACCGGCGACAAGCGGAACAGCACGCCCGGACACTCGTTCGGCGCGGTGTTCCTGGAGGTGCGGATCCAGCCGAGGCTGGGCAGGTTGCGCGTGACCCGGGTGGTGACCGCGCACGACCTGGGGCGGGTGCTCAACCACCGGACCGCGCGCGGGCAGGTCATCGGCGGTGTGATGTGGGGGCTCGGCTTCGCGCTGATGGAGCACACGATGGTGGACCCGGCCACCGCCCGGGTCGTCAACCCGAACCTGTCCACCTACCTGGTCCCGGTCTGCGCGGACGCGCCGTCGGTGGAGGCGTTGTTCGTGGACCGGCCGGAACCGGACGCCGAACTGGCCGGAATCCGCGGATTCGGCGAGACGCCCGGGACCGGCGTGCCCGCGGCCATCGGCAACGCGATCTACCACGCCATCGGCCGGCGCCTCAGGGACGTCCCCTTCACCCAGGACAAACTGCTCTGACCCCTGCGCGCGGGAGTCAGCGGCTCTGTCGAGGAGCTCGTCCGTGGGCCCGCCGTACATGGGTGTCCTACGCCGTCGTTTCAGCCGAGCGGGGTGAGGATGCCGGCCAGTTCGCCGGGCTTGGAGAGAAAAGGCGAGTGGGAGGCGTCGAGCGTGACGACGGAGGTCGGGTTGTCCGGGAACGCGGCGTCGGCCTCCGCGACGAACTTCGCCTGCAGGCCCGGCCGGATGGCCATGTCCCGCGTACAGACGATGTACGTGCGCGGCACCGACCCCCAGCCGTCGCGGGTCAGGGTGGTGGCGCCCAGCATGACGCCGATCGGGCCGTCGGGTGTCAGCAGGCCGGTGGCGGCGTCGGCGAGGACCGGGTCCACGTCTCCGTAGAACGCCTCGCGAAGCCCCTGCCGGTAGACCGCGTCGTCCGTGGCGAAGTCGAGCCGCAGCGCGCCTATGGCGGCCGGGTCACCCTGCAGCAACGGCGCGACCCGGTCGTCGGCGGCCTCGGGAAGCCGCGTGTACGCCGCCGCGGACACGCCCGACGCCGGCATGTACGCGGTGAGGTACACGGCGTGCGCCACCAGTTCGGGTGTCCGCTGGGCCGTTCGGGTCAGTACGGGACCGGCCGCGCTGTGGGCGACCACCGTGACCGGCTCGCCACCGCCGATCCGCTTGATCTGCGAGGTCAACAACTCGGCCGCGTCGTCGAGAGTCACGTCCGCCACGGGCGAGACCTCGGTGCCGACCGCCTCGGGGCTGTACGGCTGTTCGGTTGACCATCGAGGACGGCGGGCGTACAGCCCATGCCCCGCCATGTCCACCGCGACGGTCAGGCGGCCGCCGGCCACCACATGGGGGACGACTTCGTTCCAGCACCAGGCGCCGTGCCAGAAACCGTGGACTAACACCAGCGTGGACATGAACACTCCTTGGGTGATCGGGTGAACGACGGCCGCGGAGCCAGCCGGAATCAGATGATGGTGAAGGCGGTGAGCGCGCCGAGGGTGATGAGGAAAAGGCCTATGCCCACGACCCACTTCCCCATCGTGGAACCGTCCTGACCGCCGGTGTCGATGCGAGCGTTCCGCTGCTTCGCAGGGTCGTAGAGGACGGTGACGCGATCTCCTGGTCGAGGAGGCCTGCTCTCGCCGTAACGCGAGGTGATCTCGACCTCCTGGCCATCGCGGGTCGTGAAGCGGAAGACGGGATAGCACGCCTTGCTGTCGGGGTCCCTGCTCCGCTCCAGGCCGGTGACCAGGCCGGGCACCCGGACCCCGTGGGCGCGGAACCGCCGTGCCCTGCGCAGGAGCCAGACGCCGCACGCCAGGTTCGCCAGCCCGAGAACGAAGAGCAGGCCGGGCGAAGATGTCGATTCCACTAAGGATCACCTTTCGCTCGGGCGGCGATCCGCCGTTGCCAAGGGTTCTATCTGATCGACTACGCCACCGGCGGTTTGGTTCATCACCACATCGACGTTTTTCAGGCTCCCGACGTCAAGGCGCGTGGGAGGGCGTGGACCCCGCTAGCCTCTGGTGATCACACCGCAGGCGATGCGGCTGCCGGAGTCGCCGGCCTTCAGCGTCTCGGCGTCGGGCCCGGCCTCACCTTCCGCGTTCCGGTAGCGGTCGGGGATGTTGGCGTAGTTGTCGGCCAGAGAGTGGATCATGATGGCGCTGCCGTCGCCGTCGAAGAGCTGTGCCACCTGGAAGCGGTCGGTCACCGATGAGGCGATGGCGGTGCCGTCCGCGCCGACCAGCAGGTTGGGCAGGTCCCCGGTGTGGCGGTCGTGCGGTTGCGAGCCCAGGTCGAAGTGTCCTCCCGCACTGAAGAAGGGGCTGCCGGTGTCGGGGTCCTTCGACTGCGCGTCGCAGACGCCCTTGGCGTGGACGTGGAAGCCGTGAAAACCGGCCGGCAAGTTCGTCACCCCGACCGTGATCCTGGACTTGCCGTTCCCGGCGTCCTCCACCTGGAGCGAGCCGACCGTCTGGCCTTCGGCATTCTTGATCACGGCACCGGCCGGCGCACCATCCCGCCCGGGCATCATCGCTCCCAGCGCGGCCGCGCTCAGGGCGACCACTCCCACGCCCAGCATCACGACCAGAGCCAGACGAGCCTTTCGTACCATCAGAAGTCTCCCCCTGTGTGGCGTCTTCCCCAGGTGAAGACGACGGCGGCACCGTTGGACGCGAGAACGGCGAGCCGCGATGTCCAAGGGGCCTCGCCACAGAAATCCCCCCGGCTTCGTCCACTGCCCCGATGCCGGAGGTAAAAGTTCGCCATCGCCAGAGCGTCCGGCTCGAAGCCTTGGGAACTCGTCACAGAAGTGCCGTCAGGGCGCCCCTGAGACGCAGGGATGCCCTGACACTGGACCGCTCAACGGCGGCGTCGTCGGCTGCGGCTGCGGCGGCGTGACGCGGATTCGCCGTTTTCGAAGCCGTCTCCCGGCTCCGGCTGCACCAAGCGGATGGACGCGCCGACTAGGTAGTAGCGGATAGCCATGGTCATCCCCCCAAAGCGATCGGCGGCTGGGAGAGCACCAGGCCCACAGTCGGGTACCGCTTCAGCACCCTCCCGTAGGTACAAACCCAACGGCTCACCCGTACCTTCCCCAGATATCCCCTGAACGGGGCTGCTGACTGGGCTTTTACCAGTCGGGCCCCGGGCTGCGACACCCGGTTCCAGGCGCGGCACTCGCGCATCCGCGACCTCGACACGCCTTCGTATCCCGACGGCTGAACGTCCTGACGGACAGGGGCTACACCTGGTCCCCGTTCTCGACCATGGGGTTCACGCCGGGGTGGGGGCGTCGTGGCAGTGGCGTGCCGCGGCGGTCCGGGCGGTGCTCGAAGTGCCACCACTCGTTGTCGTAGACGCGGTAGAGGTCGTAGCGGGCGCCGTGCTCCTCCAGCCAGCGCGCGCCTTCGCGGGGGCGTACGTCCAGCGCGATGCCCTTGACGTGGCCGGATTCCGCCGGCGGTAACACGAGCATGCGGGCCGAGGCCGGGGAGCCGGAGCGGCGCACCTCCTCGTCGAACATCCGTTGCTGGACCTGGGGGTCGCGGTATCCCGAGGTGAGGCCGACGAGCCGGCCGTGACGCCAGAGCGCCTCGGTGCGTGCCGCGGTGAACGCCGCCATGGCGCCGTCGGTGAGCCCGGTGAGGTCCTCGGCGGGGAATCGCATCCCCAACGCCCAGCGGCACGCCAGTTCGCGGGCGTGGCCGGGACGGCGGACGAACCCCACGGGCAGCAGGAGCACGGCGAGCACCAGCGTGACCGCGGCGAACAGCCGGTCACGGGGTCGGAGTGGGATGGTTCGCGGTTCGTTCATGACGAACAACGATCGGCGCCGGATGCGCGCGCGCCGTCCGCCGCATGTCACCGTTCGTCGACGGCGGCCGGCGCCGGGTGCGACCGTGATACAACCATGACACGGTGCTGACGAGGCGGGGACACGGCTGGCCGACAGTGGAGGGATTGACCGGCGGGCGAGGTACGGAGCGTGCTGTGAAACTCGGCGGCGTGTCGCGAGTGTTGCTGATCGAAGATGACCCGGCCGTACGGGAGGGCCTGGAGCTGGCCCTGACCCGGCATGGACACCGGGTGCGGGCGGTGGAGTCCGGCGAGGAGGGGCTGGACCGGCTGCGCGTGGACCTTCCCGACGTCGTCGTGCTCGATCTCATGTTGCCTGGCATCGACGGGTTCGAGGTCTGCCGCCGCATCCGGGCCGCCCGGGAGGTGCCGATCATCATGCTGACCGCGCGCGGCGACGACATGGACGTGGTGGCCGGGCTGGAGGCGGGCGCCGACGACTACGTGGTCAAGCCGGTGCAGCCCAGGGTTCTGGAGGCACGCATTCGCGCGGTTCTCCGGCGGATCGGGCGGGACCAGGCGGAGCTGGAGCGGCACGGGGACCTGACCATCGATCGCGCCGGGCTGGTGGTCGCCAAGCGCGGCGCGCCGGTCAGCCTCGCCCCGACCGAGCTGCGCCTGCTGCTCGAACTCTCCGGCACGCCCGGCCGGGTGCACAGCCGCCAGCAGCTGCTGGAGTCGGTGTGGGAGCACGGGTACTTCGGGGACTCGCGTCTCGTGGACGCGTGCGTGCAGCGGTTACGCGCGAAGATCGAGGACGACTCGGCGGCGCCCGTCTACGTTCAGACGGTGCGTGGGTTCGGGTACCGGTTCGGGCCGGTGTGAGCCGCCGGTGGCACGGTGGCCGAGCCTGGGGTTGCGTGCCCGGCTGTTGTCCGCGTTCGCCCTGCTGTGTGTGGTCACCGCGGCAGGGGTGGCCGGCGGGATCTACGTCCATGCCCGCAACGACATCCTGCAGCGGACCC
The DNA here is from genome assembly GCF_019396385.1 of Nonomuraea harbinensis. GTDB lineage: Bacteria > Actinomycetota > Actinomycetes > Streptosporangiales > Streptosporangiaceae > Nonomuraea > Nonomuraea ferruginea. The sequence goes on from NZ_JAHKRN010000031.1 coordinate 67,591, forward strand.
AGGATGCCGCGGTGGAGGCGATGCGGAGCCGGCTGGAGGCGCTCTACCCCTTGCGAAGTGCGACGCCGGGCCCGGCCGAGCTCGGCGAGATCGCCCGTGCCATGACCGACCGGAACAGCTCCGCGGTCGCCTTCTACCAGGGTGCGCAGTCACCGGCCGGCCCGCCGCCGGGACAGGCGGTGCCGGGCCGGCCGCCGCGTGCGCCGGGCCTGGCTCCCGGAACGATCTCACCGGAGCTGCGGCGGACGGTGGCCGAGGGCGGCATGGCGTGGCAACGCGTGGTGTGGCAGGGCGAGCCCTTCCTGATCATCGGCGCGCCTCTGGTGATCACCGAGCCGGACCGGACGACGCGGGTGTCCGGCATCGAGGTCTACACCGCCCACAGCCTGGTTCCCGAACAGCGCAGCATCGACGGGCTCGCCGCCTGGGCCTGGCTCACCGGCGGGGCGGCCCTGGTGTTCGCGGTCGTCCTGGCGTCGCTGGCCACTCGCGGCGTGCTGCGCCCGGTGCGCGAGCTCGGCCGGGCGGCGCGCCTGCTGGGCGAGGGCGACCTGCGGGCCAGGGTCGCGGTCCGAGGCTCCGACGAGCTGGCCGACGTGGCGCGCACGTTCAACGACACCGCCGCGGAGCTGGAACGGCACGTCGAGCAGCTCCGTGAGATGGAGGCCGACTCGCGCCGGTTCGTGGCCGACGTGTCCCACGAGCTGCGCACCCCGCTGGCCGCGCTCGCCGCGGTCGCCGACGTCCTCGACGAGGAGGCGGCCGGGCTGCCCGAGCACGCCGGCAGGGCCGCCAGGCTGGTCAGCCAGGAGACGCTCAACCTCACCGGGCTGGTGAACGACCTCATCGAGATCAGCCGGTTCGACTCGGGCGTCGCGACCCTCGCGCTGAACGAGGTCGACGTGGCCGAGCTGGTGCGCGCGACCCTGCGTGCCCGGGGCTGGTCGGAGTCGGTGCACACCGAGCTTCCCCCCGGGGTGACGGCACGCCTGGACCCGCGCCGAGTGGACGTCATCCTCGCGAACCTGGTCGGCAACGCCCTGCGGCACGGCGAGCCGCCGGTGTCGGTACGGCTTTCCGCCGATCCGCGCTGGGTCGCTCTCGAGGTCCGCGACCACGGACCGGGGCTGGACGAAGCGGTGCTGCCGCACGTGTTCGACCGGTTCTTCAAGGCCAGCGCGGCCAGGGCCAGGTCGGAAGGCAGCGGCCTCGGCCTCGCCATCGCGCGGGAGAACGCGCGCCTGCACCGAGGTGACCTCACTGTCGTCAACGCCCCGGACGGCGGCGCCGTGTTCACGCTGCGCCTGCCCTGCCGGACGCACGATCCGGACGGAGGCTCCGCGTGAGGACCGGGCCGGCCCGCCGCGTGCTCGCCGCGGGTCTCGTAGCGCTCGCCGTGGCCGGCTGCGGTGTGCGGCCCAGCGACGTCATCCCCGCCGGCGACCCGCCGAGCGGAGGCGTCGCGCCCACCACGGCGATCACCCTCTACCTGGTGAGGAACGGCCGGCTCCTGGCGGTGACGCGGCCCGGACCGGGTGGTCGTCCACTGCTCGAAGCGGACACGCTCGCGTTGCTCGCGGCCGGACCCACCGCGAGGGAGCGGGCGCGCGGATTCACCACCGACGTCCCGTCCGAGGCCGGCCCGTTCTCGGTGACCGCCGAGCCGGTCGGCCACGTGACGGTGACCCTGTCCACTCCTGCCGGCGAACTGTCCCCGCTGGCCGTCGACCAGATCGTGTGCACGGCCGGCGCCACGTCGCCGGAGAAGCTCCTCCAGGTCACCGTCGTCGGTGCCGGGCAGAGCGTCGGCCCCCGGACGTGCCCGGAGTGACGGCTGCGCCCTGTCACGCTCGCGCATGACAGGGCGGGCGTAGCTCAGTGGCGCACCGTGATGTTCCCTCCGGTGACGGCCTGAGGATCGAAGCGGTCGAGGTCGAACTCGGTGCCGGTGAGGCGGGCGCTAGCCGCCGCTCGTCGCCGCGAAGGAGTCCGTACGACCGTCGTCCCAGACGATCGCGCAGGTGTGGGTGTCGTTGGCGCCCGGATCGGTGAAGGGCGCCGTGAGGCTGACCGGCGTGCCCGCGCGATGGGCCGACCACGGCGCGGGACCGGTGATGGACGGCCGCGGCGGCGCGTTGCGCAGCCGGACCCGCGCCGAGTCGCTCACCGGCGCGTTGACCCCGTCGCTCGCGGTGAGCGTGACGGTGAACGTGCCGTCGTCCGTGCAGGAGATCGTCGTGGACGGGGCAGCTTCCGATCCGGCGGTCGAAAGTTCGATCCCCGGGGGCGCGCTCAGCACCACAAGACCGTGGCTCATTTGGGTGTCGGTCGTGAGATCGATCATGATGCGTTCCTTCAGCGACTGGTGCCCGATGAGTTGCGGAAGCTGTTCCAGCGGGTCGTCCTGGCGGCGATCGTGTACGTGGCCACTACCGGGTGCGCCCGGCGGCAGTTGCCCCGGGTCTTCGGCGCCTCCTCGCAGACGATGCACCGCCGCTCCGCCAAGTGGAGCGCTGCGCGAGTGTGGGCCAAGCTGTACCCGATCCTGCTGGACGAACTCGGCCCCCGTGGCGCGTTGGACTGGTCGCGGTGCGCGATCGACTCCGTCAGCGTGCTGGCCACCGAAGGAGGACCTGACCGGCCCGAATCCTGTCAATCACGACAAGAAAGGGTCGAAGATCCGCCGATGACGATCTTGCCCGGCGGGCACTGCGCGAAGGCATTGTCGATACGGCCAGGGGCGATGGACACCGTCGACCCCATCACCGTCTGCACCTCCGACAGACCAGGCGCTCCGCGATCCCCTGTGGTCCCTGGGCGCCGATGTCTCCCTGCGGGCCCGCGGGGCCCACCGGGCCGGACTGGTTCCAGGTGATCTCCCGCTCACGGACCCCGCAGCTGCCCGCCGTGGGCGCCGGCCTGTTCACGTGATCGTTCGTGCCTCTTCTCGGGAAAGCGTGTCACCCGTGTCTTCGCAGGTAGTCATGCCACGCTTGGAGCCACGAGTGGAGTTGCCTCCCGCTCCGCGAGGCTGTCCACCCTCACATGGCGATGAAGGAGTACCGATGCTCACCACCCGGTTCGTGCCCGGCTCACCGTGCTGGGTCGAGCTCGAGAGCCCGCACCTGGAGACCGCCGAACGGTTCTACGGCGGCCTGTTCGGCTGGGAGTTCGAGGAGCAGGTGCCCGAATACGCCTTCTGCCAGCTCGGCGGCAGGAACGTCGCGGGAATCGGCGCGCTTATGGGAGAGGCGGTCACCACTGCCTGGACCCCCTACTTCCTGGTGTCGGACTGCGAGGCCACGAGCCAGACGGTCGAGCGGGCGGGCGGCACCGTCCTCATGCCGCCGGTGGACATGGCGCCCCAGGGACAGATGGCACGGTTCAGGGATCCGGGCGGCGCCGAGTTCGCGATCTGGCTGCCCGGCGACGTGCCGGGCGTGGACCTGGTCAACGAGCCTGGCTCGATGGCCTGGATCGAGCTCCGCGAGTCCGACACTTCGGCCGTCCGCGGCTTCTACAAGTCTGTCTTCGGCTGGCGGTTCGAGGACGCGCGGATGGGTGATGTGACCTCTCATCTGATCTCTCCGTTCGGCAGCGCTCCGGGCACCGACTCGTCTGTGGCAGGTCTGGCGCCGCTCGCACCCGGCGACCGGCCCCACTGGCTGACCTACTTCGAAGTGCCCGACTGCGACGCGGCAGTGGCCCGGTGCCAGGAGCTCGGCGGCACGGTCCGCAGCCCGGCGGAGGAGGTGAAGGGCGTGGGCCGGATGGCATCCCTGTCCGATCCGCACGGTGCCCGTTTCGCCGTCATCACCAGCTCCGGCTGACGCACCGCCACCCCAGTGCGGCCGCGCGGATCTTGACCGGTTTCCTGGGGCGTGAGCCGTGCTCGAAGCACCGGGAACAGCCTCCCGCCCGAAGTCCGTACTCACGTCCGGTATCGACAGGCGACGCTGATCGACGGGCGATCGGTTTCTGCAGTCGCAGCTCATCGATCGCACGCGGGTAGTTGAACGGCGATGCCGAGTCCGCCCGCGGGGCGCGCGACGATGGTGAGTGTTCCGTCGTGCGCGTGGGTGATGCTCTTGACGATGGCCAGGCCGAGTCCGACGCCCGCGTGGTCGTCGCGTATTCTTCCCGTGCCGCGCTGAAACGGTTCCGTGAGTGCCGGGACCATCTCTGGAGACAGCTTCTCGCCGGTGTTCTCGACGGTGAGCGCCTCGGGGCCGATGCCGGTTCTGATCCACACGGTTCCCTGTACGGGCAGGTTGTGCACGATCGCGTTGTGCACCAGGTTGGTCGCCAGTTGCAGCAGGAGCGCCTGCGACCCCTCGACCGGGGTGATCTCACCTGAGGTCTCGATGGTGACACCGCGTTTCTCCGCGAGCGGGAGCAGTGTCTCGACGGCTTCTTCCACGACCAGGGACAGGTCGACGCGTTCCCGTACGAAGGATCTCCGGTCGGCGCGGCTGAGCATGAGGAGCGCCTCGGTGAGGTCGATCGCCCGGGTGTTGACGGCGTGCAGGCGTTCGACGAGTTCGCCGGTGTCACGGTCGGGATCGCGGCGGGCCACGTCGAGAAGCGTCCGTGAGATCGCCAGCGGGGTGCGGAGTTCGTGTGAGGCGTTGGCCGCGAATCGCTGGTGCTCGGCGACGTGTGCTTCGAGCCGTACGAGCATGGCGTCGAAGGCGTCGGCGAGTTCGCGGAACTCGTCCGCGCGGCCGGGCAACCGGATCCGGTGGGAGAGCGATCCGTTCGCGGCCATGCGCGTGGCGTCGGTGATGCGGGTCAGGGGGGCCAGCATGCGTCCGGCGAGAATCCATCCTCCCAGCAGGCCGAACACCAGCAGGAACGCCATCACCGCGGCCGCCGCGGGGGCGAAGGCCCCCAGGAGGAGGATGCGGTTGGGCGCCACGTAGAGAAGGGCGGGCCAGCCGTCGGGCACGTACCGCAGGAGGAACACCCACACGGCGGCGAGCAGCAACGCGCCCGCGAGCATGAGGAACCCGGCGTAGCTGAGGGTGAGCTTGAGCCGGACGCTCATCCCGCGCGCCCTATCCACCCTCGTCTCCCGCGTCGATGCGGTAGCCGACGCCGGGCACGGTGGCGATGAGCCACGGTTCGCCGAGCCGTTTGCGCAGCGCCGAGACCGTGATGCGGACGGCGTTGGTGAAGGGGTCGGCGTTCTCGTCCCACGCCCGCCGCAGGAGTTCCTCCGCGCTGACGACACCGCCTTCGGCGGCGACGAGGACTTCCAGCACGGCGAACTGTTTGCGGGTGAGCGCGACGTAGCGGCCGTCGCGGTGGACCTCGCGGCGGAACGGGTCCAGGCGCAGGCTGGCGATCTCGCGTACGGGCGGCCTGTTGTGCGCGCGCCTGCGGTCGAGTGCCCGGAGGCGGAGCACGAGCTCCTGGAAATCGAAGGGCTTGGTGAGGTAGTCGTCGGCCCCGAGCCCGAACCCGGAGGCCTTGTCGTCGAGCCGGTCGGCGGCGGTGAGCATGAGGATGGGCATGCCGCTGCCCGAGGCCACGATGCGCTTGGCGATCTCGTCGCCCGAGGGGCCGGGGATGTCGCGGTCGAGGACGGCGATGTCGTAGGCGTTGACGCTCAGCAGCTCCGTCGCGGTGTCGCCGTCACCGGCGATGTCTGCGGCGATCGCCGCCAGGCGCAGCCCGTCGCGGATGACCTCTGCCAGGTAGGGCTCGTCCTCGACGATCAACACACGCATGCACTCGATGCTAGGAGCCCGGGCGTATCGCCGGCGTATCGGAAACCGCATACGCGCTGACAACACCGCGCCGCCTTGACTGCGGGCATGGCCCACAGCGAAGCGAGGACCCCAGCAGTGACCGGCTCACGGCATGACCCGGCCCCGCGGCTTCCCCGGACGGCCGCGAGCCCCGGCGCCGTGGCCGCCCGCGCGCGGAACCTGACCAAGACCTACGGCCGGGGCGCAACCCAGGTCCATGCCCTGCGCGGCATCGACCTCGACCTCCCGCGAGGCGGGTTCACCGCGATCATGGGCCCGAGCGGATCGGGTAAATCCACGCTGATGCACTGCCTGGCCGGACTCGACCAGGCCAGCGGCGGCACCGTCACGGTGGCAGGCACCGACCTCGGATCGCTCGACGACGACGCGCTCACGATCTTCCGCCGCGAGCACGTCGGCTTCGTGTTCCAGTCGTTCAACCTGCTGCCGATGCTCACCGCGGGCGAGAACATCGTGCTCCCGCTCGAACTGGGCGGCCGCCGGATCGACGACGCGGCGCGGGAACGCGTCCGCCTGCTCGCCGACATCCTCGGTGTGGCCGACAGGCTCGCGCACCGGCCCGCGGAGCTGTCCGGCGGACAGCAGCAGCGGGTCGCGATCGCGCGCGCCCTGATCACACAGCCGGACCTGCTGTTCGCCGACGAGCCCACCGGAAACCTGGACAGCACCACGTCGGCGGAGGTGCTGGACCACCTGCGCCGCTCGGCACGCGAGCTCGGCCAGACCGTCGTGATGGTCACCCACGAGCGGGACGCGGCGGCGTACGCCGACCACGTGGTCACCATGCAGGACGGGCGGATCGCCTGATGCGTGCCGTCTTCCTCGCGTCGCTGCGCACGTACAGCCGCAGGTACGTCGCGGCGGCGGTCGCGGTCACCGTCGCCGTCGCCTTCGTCGTCGTGGTCGGCATACTCACCTCCGGCGCGCGAAGCGGGCTCATGGACGGACTGGGGGCGCCGTACCGCAATGCCGAGCACGTGGTCTCCCCCGAGGGGTGGCCGTCGTCCGAGCTGGACCCGGCGGCCGTGATCGCCTTCACCGAGCGGCACGGCGAGAACGCGTCCGCGATCGGCCGGGCGACGCTTCCGGCGCACGCCGGGAGCCGGAAGCTCTCGGACACGACGACCGTAGGGCCGATCGCCACCTCGCAGGTGTGGCGCTGGCAGGAGCTCAGCTCGGGCCGTTTCCCCTCACGTACGGGCGAGGCCGCGGTCGACGTGTATGCCGCCTTGGCCGAGGACCTCGCGGTCGGCGACCGGATCACGATCGGGGTGGGAGCCGCCGCGTCCGACGTCCAGGTGGTCGGGCTCGTGGAGTCGCCCTCTCCCCCGGCCCAGGCCTCGATGTACGTCACCTGGCCCCAGTTGCTGCTGTGGCGCGACCACCTCCATCTGGGCTCGGTGGCGGTGCGCGGCGAGGTGGGCCCGCTCCCTGAAGGCGCGAAGGCGCTGTCGCCGGAGGCGTTCACCGCTGAGCGGCTGACCCACGTGCAGAACAGGGTCGACAGCCTGTCGGTGATGTTGCTGTTGTTCGCCGGCATCGCCCTGTTCGTCTCGATCCTCGTCATCGCGAACACCTTCTCCATCCTGTTCGCGCGACGACTCCGCGACTTCGCGCTGCTGCGCTGCGTCGGCGCGACCCGGCGGCAGGTGGTGCGTTCCGTACGCCGCGAGGCGGCCGTCGTCGGCGTGCTCGCGTCGCTGACCGGGACACTGGTCGGCGTCGGTCTCGGCCACGGGCTGATCGCCGTGATCGACGCCCTCGCGTCCGCCGTGCCGATGGGCGCCGCCGAGCTGCCCGTGCCCTGGCTGCTGGGAGGGTTCGCCGCCGGCCTGGCGGTCACCATGGTCGCGTCCTGGTTGCCGACCCGGCGCGTGATCCGGGTGAGCCCGCTTGCGGCGCTGCGCCCGGACGCCGGGGTGGACGCGCGCACCCGCACCGGCCTGGCGCGACCCGCGCTCCTGCTGGTCATCGGACTGGCCCTGCTGGGGGTGGCGATGGACAGGAGCAGCACGGCGCTCATGCTGGCAGGCGGAGGATCGGTGTTCGCCGGGGTGTTGCTCTCCGGTCCGGTGCTCGTCCCCCGCCTGGTCCGGATCGCGGGCGCGCCGCTCGGCCCCACCGTACGGCTCGCGGCCGAGAACGCCGCACACCATCCGCGCCGGACCGCCACCACCACCGCCTCCCTGCTGGTCGGCGTCACCCTGACGATCGCCGTACTCACCGGGATGGCCACATGGCGGACGTCCTTGAACGAGCAGATCGGCAGAGACCACCCCATAGACATCGCGCTCACCTCGCCCACGCGTCCGCTCACCACTGACCTCCTCACCCGGATACGTCGCACTCCCGGTGTGGAGCGGGCGATTCCCGTGTATGGCGCCGTGGCCCAGGTGGCCGGGCTCCACGACCCGATCCCGGTCGTCACCGCGCCCGCCGCCGGGCAGGTGGCCCGCGACGGCGGAGTGTTCGCACGGGTCGAGCCAGGGAAGATCAGAATCGATGCCGACGCCTTCGGCAAGGACCTGACTCCGCGGCCGGGTGACCGGGTCACGGTGCGCGCCGGCGACCGGCGAATCCAGCTGCAGGTGGCCGTCGGCACCGGCTGGGGCCCGGCGGGCGTGGTCGCGCCCGAGACGCTGGCGACGCTCACCGACGCCCCCGAGCCGCGTGCCGTCTGGATCCGCGCCTCCACCGGCGCCGACCCGGCTCGGCTCGGCGCCGACCTGGACGAGCTGGCCGATCCCGTCGGCGCGACGATCGAGAACGGTTTGCGCACCTGGGAGTCGCTGGACCAGCAGCTGCAGATCTACACCTGGTCAGCGCTCGGCCTGCTCGGCATCGCCATCGTGATCGCCCTGATCGGGATCGCGAACACCCTCGGGCTCTCCGTGCTCGAACGCGCCCGCGAACACGCGATGCTGCGCGCGCTCGGGCTCACCCGCGGGCAGCTCCGGCGGATGCTGGCGGCCGAGGCCGTCCTGCTGTCGCTGGTGGCCACCGTGCTCGGCACCGTGCTCGGCGTCGGTTTCGCCTGGGCCGCCTGCGAGACGATCGTGAAACCGGCCCTCCGCGACGCCACCATGCACATCCCTTGGCTGTCGCTCGGCGTCGTCGTCCTCATCGCCGCCCTGGCCGGACTCCTCGCCGCCGTTCTCCCCGCACGCCGGGCCGCCCGGGTGAGTCCGGTCGCAGGACTGTCACTCGACTGAGGGTCTACGGATGACCGGAGGTTCAGGGGAAGACGTGGACCACCTGCGCCTTCGCGGTCGCGGATCATCGGCGGCGAGGCGCTCCGGCGATCCACGCGCAGGCAAGGCGTTCTTCAGTCGCCGGCGGCCGGCGCCTCGTCGGCGCTGAGCGTCCGCAAGATGTCGACCAGTGTTGACAGTTGCTCGGGAGTGAGCGGCCTGAACAGCTCTTCCGCCGCCAGTTCATAGCCGGCCGTCCAGTCCTGAGCCAGTGCGGCCCCTTGCGCCGTCACTCGAAGGAGTACGGACCGGCGGTCGTCCGCGCTGGTCTGGCGTTCGAGCAGTCCGTCGCGGACGAGCGCGTCGACCAGGGTGGAGGCGGTCCCCTGCGCGATGCCGACCGCGAGAGCGAGCTCGGTGAGACGAACCGGCTGCGACCGCGCCACCTCCACCACCAGGCGGGATCTCGGTGTCGACACCCCGTGCTCGCCCAGACGCTCGTTGAAGTGACGTACGAGAACCTTCGCCGTACGGCTGAACTCGTCGGCGACCTGTGCTGCGGTCACGCCCTTGTCCGCGTGTGGCATCGTCCACCTCCCACTTGACGCCCCCATCGTACGGGAGGTTACATAGACGTAGATGTATTGACGTCAAACTATTTGGTGTCGATGTATCCGAGGTGGCCGGAGCCACATTCAGGACCCCAGGGCGCGCGATAAGTGCGCACCCAATCACAAGGAGTGAACACATGAAGATCTTCATCACGGGCGGCAGCGGTTTCGTCGGCGGCACTCTCGTCCACCGCCTCCTCGCCGAGGGACATGAGGTCATGGCACTGGCCAGATCGGGCTCGAGCATCCAGCGGGTACGTGCGGCCGGCGCCGAACCCGTGTCCGGCGATCTCGCCGAGCTCGGTCAGGCCGGCTCCCCGGCGCCGAACTGGCTCGCCAAGCTGCGCGAGGCCGACGCGGTCGTGCACGTCGCGGCGTACATGGAGTTCTGGGGGCCCGACTCGCTCTTCGAACAGGCCAATCACGTGCCGACGGCCGCCCTGCACGCCGCGAGCGTCGCGGCCGGGGTGCGACGCTTCGTGCTCACCAGCGCCGCGTCCGTCTCCACGGGCAGTCAACGCCGTCCCGTCGTCGACGAGTCGACGCCGGAGGGCCGGCCGAACATCGCCTACAGCCGGGTCAAGCTGGCCACCGAGCGCGCGCTCCTGGAAGCCCGCAGCGGGAAGACCGAGCTGGTGGTGCTCCGCCCGCCGTTCATCTGGGGCCGCGGAATGACGACGATCAACGAGATGGTCGAGGTCGCCGAGGCCGGGCGGTTCGCCTGGATCGACGACGGCAAGCACATCGTCGACTTCGTCCACGTCGAGAACCTGGCTGGTGCCGCGATCCTCGCGCTCACGCGGGGCCGCCACAAGGGGGTCTACTACGTGACGGACGGCACGCCGATGCCCATCCGAGACTTCCTCACCCCCTTGCTGGCGACCCGCGGCGTGGATCTGTCCAAGAGCCGCAGCGTCCCTCTGGCGATGGCGGCGCCCATGGCGGCGATGATGGACCGCACGGCACGCCTGCTTCGCCGGAAGACGGCGCCGCCGCTGACGAACTGGCTCGTCAGCTTCACCGGCCGTGACCGTTCCTACGACATCACCGCCGCCAGGAAGGAACTGGGCTACTCGCCTGACGTGACGCTGGAGAAGGGCCTGGCGGAGATGAGCTTCTCGTGAGGTGACGACGAAGAGCCCGTACTCGCGGGCCAGCCGCAGAACCTCGGTGCCCGGCAGGACCGTGTACGGCGATCCGTCGTCGCCGACCACGATGAGTCCGGGCAGATCCCGCTCGGCGAGCAGCCGCACGGCGTCGCCGACGGATGCGTTCAGGCCGAGCACGAGAAGGTCGATGATCAGGTCACGAGCGCGCACAGTGCATCCTCAAGCCTCGACAGCATGACGCGCCGACCAGACTTCCCGGCTCACCTGAGACGGCCCCATCCACACATACGTAGGGCGCGACACCGGTGGGGGTGTGGTCGGCGCCGCGCACGACGCCCAAGACCCCAGGGGAGATAGCTGCGACCTCACTCGGCGAGAAGCGCGAGCACTCTACTGTTCATCTCGCGTTCGCGCACGCTACATCGACCTCGGTCAATATAGACGCTAGTCGATGTCATTCGGGAGTGAACGATGTCCAGCACGCACAAGCGAGGCGATCTCGCAATCGGCCAACGGCTTGCTCTCGCCACCGCCGCCCGTCGCCTGGCCGAGGCGTTCGCCGGCACGTTCGGCGCGGAGACCATCGAGCGGTTCCTTCACACCAGCTACGACCAGTTCGCCGGCAAAGCGGTCGTGCCCCACTACCTGCCCTTGCTCGCCGAGCGGTTCGCCCGCCAGCGCCTGCACGCCCTGGCCCGGGTCGAAGGACATCACGACGGTCGTCCGATCGTGCTGTTCCTGTGCGTGCACAACGCCGGACGCTCGCAGATGGCACTGGGCTTCTTCGAGCAGTCGGCCGGAGATCGTGCCGTGGGCTGGTCCGGTGGCTCAGAGTTCGCCGTCGAGGTCAACCCGGCGGCCATGGAATCCATGGCCGAGCTCGGCATCGACATCTCACGCGAGTTCCCCAAGCCGTGGACCGATGAGATCGTCCGCGCCGCCGACGTGGTGGTCACGATGGGGTGCGGCGACGCCTGCCCGGTCTATCCCGGCAAGCGCTACCTCAACTGGGAGCTCGACGACCCCGCGGGCAAGAGCGTCGAGGACATCAGGCCGATCCGCGACGAGATCGAGCACCGGGTCCGCCGGCTCCTCGCCGACCTCGAGATTCCAGCGAGCCGAACCCCAGGTATCGAGGCTCAATAGATGTCTGTCAATATAGACAGTGGTCCATGTCAGATGCGAGGAGACGCGATGGAACCACTCGAGGTGCTCCAGTGCAGCCCGCCCCTGGCGCGCGAACCGCTCGACGCCGAACAGGCCGCCGGCCTGGCGCGGGTGTTCAAGGCGCTGGGCGATCCCGTACGGCTGCGCATCCTGTCGATCGTGGCCAGTCACGAGGGCGGCGAGGTGTGCGTGTGCGACATCACCGACGCGTTCGAACTGTCCCAGCCGACGATCAGCCATCACCTGAAGGTGCTCAAGGACGTCGGCCTGCTCACCTCCGAGCGCCGCGCCTCCTGGGTCTACTACCGCCTGGTGCCCGAACGACTCGGCGAACTGTCGGCCCTGCTCGACACCCCCGCCGCCGTCTGAGGAAGGAAAGCGGCCTTGTCATCGACCGACGTGACAGCCAGAACCCCGGCGGTCATCGGCGGCCTGTCCACGCTCGACCGGTTCCTGCCACTGTGGATCGGCTTGGCGATGGGCGCCGGACTGCTGCTCGGACGGACGGTGCCCGGCCTCGACGCGGCCCTGGAAGCGGTCAAGATCGGTGAGATCTCGCTGCCCATCGCGCTCGGCCTGCTGCTCATGATGTATCCGGTGCTGGCCAAGGTCCGCTACGACCGGCTCGACGCCGTCACCGCCGACCGCCGGATGCTGCCGGCCTCCCTGGTCCTCAACTGGGTCGCGGGCCCGGCTCTGATGTTCGCCCTGGCCTGGGCCCTCCTGCCCGACCTGCCGGAGTATCGCACCGGGCTGATCATTGTCGGCCTGGCCCGGTGCATCGCCATGGTCCTCATCTGGAACGACCTGGCCTGTGGCGACCGTGAAGCCGCCGCCGTCCTGGTCGCGCTCAACTCGATCTTCCAGGTGGTCGCGTTCGGCGCCCTCGGCTGGTTCTATCTGCAGGTTCTGCCCGGCTGGCTCGGGCTGTCGCAGACGGCGCTGGACGTCTCGATGTGGGACATCGCCCAGTACGTGCTGATCTTCCTGGGCATCCCGCTGATCGCCGGCTATCTCTCCCGCGAGCTGGGCGAACGTACTCGGGGCCGGGAGTGGTACGAGTCCCGCTTCCTGCCCAGGATCGGCCCCGTCGCACTGTACGGGCTGCTGTTCACCATCGTGATCCTGTTCGCACTCCAGGGCGAGACGATCACCTCCCGGCCCGGCGACGTGGCCCGTATCGCCCTTCCCCTGCTGGCGTACTTCTTCCTCATGTTCGGTGGCTCGTTCCTCGCCGGCCGCATGATCGGCCTCGGGTACGAGCGGACCACCACGCTCGCCTTCACCGCGGCGGGCAACAACTTCGAGTTGGCCATCGCGGTCGCGGTCGGCGTTTTCGGTGTCACCTCCGGGCAGGCGCTGGCCGGAGTGGTCGGGCCGCTGATCGAGGTGCCCGTGCTGGTCGCGCTCGTCTACGTCAGCCTGTGGGGCCGCCGACTGTTCCGAGGCAAGGAGACCGTTCATGCCTAGCGTCCTGTTCGTGTGCGTGCACAACGCCGGCCGCTCCCAGATGGCCGCCGGGTGGCTGTCGCACCTGGCCGGCGACCGGATCGAGGTCCGATCGGCCGGCTCGGCCCCGGCGGACCGGATCAACCCGATCGCCGTCGAGGCGATGCGGGAGGTCGGCGTCGACATCGCCGCCGCACAGCCGAAGGTCCTCACCACCGAGGCCGTCGAGGCATCCGACGTGGTGGTCACCATGGGCTGCGGGGATGCCTGCCCGATCTTCCCGGGCAAGCGGTACGAGGACTGGAAGCTCGACGACCCTGCCGGTCAGGGCATCGAGGCCGTCCGGCCGATCCGTGACGACATCCGCGCCCGCGTGGAGAAGCTCATCACCGAGCTCACCGGCTGATCTGGGCGACCATGTCTCTCGCGGTCCGGCCGGCGCCGATGAGGGTGGCCGAGGCGGGTCCGGTCCAGTCGCCGTAGCCGAGCAGGTGCAGCCAGGGCTCGCCGACGGCGCGGGTGCCCTCGGCGGGGATGAGCCCGTCGGGAGCGCGCAGGCGCAGCGGCGCCAGATGGCCGAGCGCGGGCCGGAACCCGGTGCACCACAGGATGACGTCGCAGGCGGCGAGTGGCCAGCTCGAACAGTGCACGGCCGTCGAGCTCGTCGGACAGCAGGCGCGGCGGCCGCCGGGTCACCCAGGTCGTCGTGGTGACCGTGGAGATGTCGGCGAGCAGTTGGGCCGCGGAGTTACCGCCACCGACGATCACCACATGACGGCCGCGGAAGGGCTCCGGATCCCGGTAGCCGACGGTGTGGAGCTGCTCGCCTCCGAAGTGGCGCATGCCGGCGTAGTGCGGCACGTACGGACGCCACCAGGTTCCGGTCGCGCCGATCACCGTCTTGGCCTGCCAGACTCCCCGATCGGTCTCCACGACGAGGTGGCCGTCGCCTCTCCTCACGGCGTTCGCGATGACCGGCCTGAGCACGGGCAGCTCGTACCGGCGTTCGTAGTCCGTGAGGTAGGCGACGGTGTCGGCCACGCTCGGGTAGCCGCCATCGGGCGGGACGGGCATCATACGGCCCGGCAGCGAGCTGTACTGGGCGGGCGAGAACAGGAGTAGCGATGTCCAGGCGTGCTGCCACGCTCCGCCCGGCCGCTCCCGGGAGTCGAGGATGACGAAGTCGGCTCCGGCTCTGCGCAGGTAGTAGCCTGCCGCCAGTCCCGCCTGCCCGCCGCCGATGACCAGGACGTCGATCTGACGGGTCACGTGGTGGCCGCGGGCTCGGCCAACGGGCTGAACAGCTCGCCGAGCCTCGCGACCTGGGCGGGCACGATCCAGTAGTAGACCCAGGTGCCGCGCCGCTCGCCGTCGATGAGCCCAGCGTTGCGCAGGGTCTTCAGGTGGTGCGAGATGGTGGGCGCGCTGAGGTCGAAGGCGCCGGTCAGGTCGCACACGCAGGCCTCGCCATCGGGATGCGAGCCGATCATTGACAGCAGGCGCAGTCGTACCGGATCCGCCACGGCCTTGAGCAGCGCGGCCAGCTCGACGGCCTCGGACTCCTCAAGCGGCTGCTTGGCGATCGGGGCACAGCACGCGACGGGGCTGACGTCCATCGAAGACACCTCTTATTTAGAAGTATGTCTAATCATAGGCGATGGTAGGCGACCAGGGCGAATGCCGCGACCACGCACGGCAGCGCGACCGCGCCCATCACCCAGCCGTACCCCACCGCCTGGGCCAGCGCCATCGCGGCCGGGGGCGCCAGGGCCTTGTCCGCGACGGAGAACATCGCGATCCGCCCCGACAGGCTGGCGTAGGCGACGGTGCCGTACCGGTCGGCCAGCAGGTACGGGAGCGTGATCGTACCGACGCCGAACCCGATCCCGAACAGCGGCACGCACCCGATCGCCCCCGCCGCGCTCTCCCCCACCACCGGCAACAGCAGCGCGCCCAGCCCTTGCACGGCGAAGACCGCGGCGGCCACCGGAGCCGCCGCCCAGCGACGGCGCAGCCCCGTGGTGACCACCCGGCCTGTCACCGACAGCATGCCGAGCAGCCCGGCCACGGTCGCGGCGAACACCGGCGCGTGACCGAGGTGGATCAGGTACGTGACCAGCAGGACACCGATCACGGAGACCCCGCCGCCGTGCGCGGTGAAGGCCGCGACCAGGAACCAGAACGGCCGGGCCCGCACCGCCTCCCGCACCAGGTCCGCTCGCCGCCCGGGCTTGGCGGCCGGCATCCTGGACCGCCGCACGACCAGGGCGTGCAGGGGGATGGCGAGGGCGCCGTACCTGATGGCCAGGATGACGAGCGCCTGCCGCCACCCGTACCGCTCGACCAGCAGCCCGGTCAGCGGCAGGAAGATCGATGACGCGAAGGGCGGCGGTGCCGATCACGGACCCGGCGGTCATGAGGCCGCGCTCGCAGATCAGGCGCAGGGCCTCGTTCCGCGCTGCCGTGGGATGGCCGTCGGACATGTCGCGCTCCTTTCAGCCACAGCAGCTTCCACCGGAGGAGACAGTCGCCAGCGGGAGAGGTGTGGCCAGCAGCCCGCCGCTGATACCGGTGGCCAGGCCGATCCGCTGCTCCTGTGCCTCGGCCAGGTTGCTGGAGCACACGCCGGTCTCCGGCAGGTCGAGCTGGACGTCGCGGGCCGCCTCCCAATCCCCCGCCAGCGCGGCGGCCACCGAGCGGGCCTGCTCATATCCGGTGGCCAGCAGGAACGTGGGGGCGCGGCCGTAGCTCTTGACGCCGATCGCGTAGTAGCCCGGCTCGGGGTGGGCCAGTTCGTCGGCGCCGTGCGGAGGGACGGTGCCGCAGGAGTGCTGGTTCGGGTCGATGAGCGGGGCCAGAGCACGGGTGGAGCCGAGGATCGGGTCCAGGTCCAAACGCAGTTCGGAGGCGATGGAGTGGTCGGGACGGAAGCCGGTCGCGCCGATGATCCGGTCGACGCTGATGTCTCGCCCGTCGAGACTGGTCACCCGTACCCGCTCGCCGGCCTTTTCGACGGCGTGCGTGAAGAAGCCGGTGAGCAGGCGGACGCGGCCGGAGGTGACGAGGGCGTGCAGACGGGCGCCGAGAGCGCCGCGGGCGGGCAGCGCGTCGGCCCCGCCGCCGCCGTAGGCGCGGGCGGCGTCACCGGCGCGGATGGCCCAGGTGACCTCGGTGTCCCCGAGCTGGGCGAGGGCGAGCAGGGTGGTGGCCGCGGAGTGCCCGGCACCCACGACCAGGGTGTGCTTACCCTGGTAGGCCTCCCGGTCGGCGCCGAGCACATCGGGCAGGGCGTGCTCGATCTCGACCTCGTCCTCGCCGCGCGCGGGCAGGCCGGAGGCGCCGAGCACGTTGGGGGTGGTCCAGGTGCCGGAGGCGTCGATGACCGCGCGGGCCCTGATCTCCTCTCCGTCGTCGAGCCGGATCAGGAAGGGCGCCTGATCGCGCCCGTTGGTGCGGACGCGGTCGTAGCCGAGGCGGCTGATCGCGGTCACCTTGGAGCGGAAGCGGACGTTCGGGCCGAGGGCCTTGGCGAGTGGGGCGAGGTAGTGGCTGACGATTTCGGCGCCGGTGGGCAGCCACTCGGGGTCGGGGGCGGTCCAGCCGTGCGCCTCCAGCAGGCGGCGGGCGGCGGCGTCGATGTCGTACTTCCACGGGCTGAAGACCCGCACGTGTCCCCACTGCGCGATGGACGCGCCCGCCTGTTCGCCTGCTTCGAGTACGAGGAAGTCCAGGCCACGCTCGGCCAGGTGGGCGGCGGCGGCCAGCCCGACCGGCCCCGCGCCGATGACGACCACGGGGAGCGCCTCGGCGTCGATGGGGCTCCTGGGCTGCTCGCTCTCCAGGGACGTGGTGGTGCCGCAGCATGCGTCGCTCATGATCACCGCTCCTGATTAGATATCTTTCTAAACAGAGCCCATCATGCGGCGCTGGTTAGAAGAATGTCAAATCAGCCGCATGAGCCGTCCGGCGGGCAGCACGCCCGCAGGGTCGCCTGCAGATCCGCGAGCGCCCGCGCGATCCCGTTCGGATCGACTCGGTAGTAGACGGTCTTCCATTCCCGCCGCGCCACCAGCACGCCGCTGTCACGCAACGTCGCCAGTTGCGCGGACGCGGCCGACTGAGCCAGGCCGAGACGCTCGGCCACCTCGCCGACCGTCAGCTCGGACTCGCCGCCGAACAGCAGCAGGATCTGCTGGCGGGTATCACTGGCCAGCGCCTTGAGGAAGCCGCGCGCGGCGTCGGTCAGCTCGATCCCGTTCGTCGTCTCCACGGGCCGACTCTACCGCCTCGTATTGTCAGTCCATGATTTCACGATTTGACGATACGATGCCGAACATGGACACGATCATCATCGGCGGCGGACAGTCAGGGCTGGCCGCCGCCCGCGCCTTGCGCCACGCCGGCCTGGCCCCCGTCATCCTCGAAGCCGGCGAGCGGCCCACCGGCTCCTGGGCGGGCTACTACGACAGCCTCACCCTCTTCTCGCCCGCCCGCCACAGCGCCATGCCCGGCCAGGACTTCCCCGGCGACCCCGACCGCTACCCCACCCGTGACGAAACCGTCGCCTATCTGGAGAGCTACGCCGCCACCCTCGACGCCGAGATCCGCACCGGCACCAAGGTCGCCACAGTCGAATCCGACGGCGCGGGCGGGTTCCTCGTCCACACCACGGCCGGCGAGACCCTGCGAACCCGTGGCGTCGTCGCGGCCAGCGGCTCGTTCGGCAACCCGTACATCCCCGACCTGCCTGGACACTTCACCGGACAGTCGCTGCATGTCGCCGGGTACCGCAACCCCAAGGAGTACGCCGGGCAACGCATCGTCGTGGTCGGCGGCGGCAACTCGGCCGTCCAGGTGGGCTACGAACTCGCCGAGGTCGCCACCGTCACCCTCGCAACCCGGCAGCCGGTCCAGTTCATGCCGCAGATGGTCGGCGGCCACGACATCCACCACTGGCACACCACCACCGGCTTCGACGACCTGCCCCCGCACTGGCTGGCCCGCCTGGCCGGCGGCACCCTCGTCCTGGACACCGGCGACTACGCCACCGCCCTGCAGGCTGGACGGTTCGACCGGCGGCCGATGTTCACCGCCTTCGACGGCGACGAGATCGTCTGGGCCGACGGCACCCGAGAAGTCGTGGACACCGTCATCTTCGCCACTGGTTACCGGCCCAGCCTGGACTACCTGCGCCCGCTCGGCGCCCTCGACGCCCATGGGCTGCCTTTGCAGGTCGAAGGCCTGTCCACCACGCATCTCGGGCTCGCGTATGTCGGGCTGGAGTTCCAGCGCTCGTTCGCATCCAACACGCTGCGTGGCGTGGCCCGCGACGCCGCCCACCTCGCCACGCCCTTGGCCGTCTACGCCGGCAAGGCCCTGGCGGCATACGGCTTCTGACGTGTAATCCCCTCCGGTCACGGTCGCTCTTGTGCTGCTCCTGGTGGCGGCGTACGGGCTGGTCATGTACGCCGTCTCCGGGCTCGCGCTCATCCCCTTGCGAAGAACCACTCTCCTGCGAAAGGAACTCGCCTGATGAACACAGATCTGCCCGTCGTGGTGGTCGGCGCGGGCCCGGTCGGCCTGGCCGCCGCCGCCCACCTGGCCGAGCGCGGGCTGCCCTTCACCATCCTGGAAGCAGGAGACGCACCCGGCGCGTCCGTACGCCAGTGGGGGCATGTGCGGTTGTTCAGCCCGTGGCGCTTCAACACCGATACCGCCGCTCGGCGCCTGCTGGCCGAAGCGGGCTGGACCGCCCCGGACGCGGACGAGCTGCCGACCGGCGCCGAGCTGGCCGATCGCTATTTGCGGCCCTTGGCCGAAGTTGCGGGCATCGCGCCGTACGTCCGCTACGCGACCAAGGTCGCGGCGATCAGCCGCCTGGACACCGACCGCCTGCGCACCCCCGGACGGGAGACGACGCCGTTCGTGCTGTACCTCGATGACGGTGAGGAGATCCTCGCCCGCGCCGTCATCGACGCCTCCGGCACTTGGCTCACCCCGAACGTGCTGGGTGCCAACGGACTACCTGCCCCGGGCGAAGCCGCCGCCACGCCGTGGATCGACCATGCGCTGCCCGACGTCCTGGGCGTCGATCGTCACCGCTACGCGGGCCGGCATACCGTCATCGTCGGCGCCGGCCACTCGGCGGCGACCACCCTTCTCGCCCTGGCCGAACTCGCCAACCAGGCACCAGGCACGCGGCTGACCTGGGCCATCCGCGCCGACGCGCCCGAGCGGGCCTACGGCGGCGGGGACGACGACGCGCTGCCCGCCCGTGGCTCGCTCGGCTCCGGCCTGCGGCTGCTGGTCGACAAGGGCCTGGTGGAACTGGCCGCGAACTTCAAGATCCGAGCCGTGCGCGTACGCCCGGCCGGCGTGGAACTGGTCTCTCGGCACGCCGACGGCTCGGAACGGCGGCTCGCCGCGGACCGCGTCGTCGCGGCCACCGGTTTCCGTCCCGACCACGCCATCGTCGCCGAACTCCGCCTGGATCTGGACCCGATCCTGGGCACCACCCGCCTGCTGGCCCCGCTCATCGACCCCAACGACCACTCCTGCGGCACCGTACGCCCGCACGGCGTGGACGAGCTGACCCACCCGGAGCCCGGCTACTACGCGATCGGCATGAAGAGCTACGGCCGCGCCCCCACCTTTCTGCTGGCCACCGGCTACGAACAGGCCCGCTCGGTGGCCGCCGCGCTGGCGGGCGACTGGGAGGCGGCCCGCGACGTCCGGCTCGAGCTGCCCGCCACCGGCGTGTGCTCGGCCACCCTCGGCGTCAAGGCCATCGCCGAACAACTCGGCCTGGACCCCGACACACCCGCCCGGCTGATCGCCGCCACCACCCGCCACCTCGCCGCCCACACCAGCGCGCCAGAGGCGGTGCTCGCAGCGGCCGCCGAACTCGGCATCGACGAGAACGCGGCCCTTCAGTTGGCGGCCTTCGCCGCCGAGCAGTTCGACGGTGCGTCCATCTCGTGACGGCGGCGTCTATCTGACGTACGCATCCATACGAGAAAGGAAACCACCATGACGGCATGCTGCCCGCCCACCACGATGACGACCTGCTGCGAAGGCGAAGCCAAAGCCGAATGCTGCGGCACCCAGCAGACAGCGACCGGGACGGCGGCGGACGAAGCGCCGAGCACCTGCGGCTGCCGGTAACCCTGGAGGCAGGGGCCCGGAGCCGCCGGGCCCCTGCCTCCGTCGACAGGAGGCTCTCATGCTCACCGGGACCGACGAGCTGGTCGAGGCGTGGCAGGCGATGCGCGACCGGCTGCTCGTCTTCGTCACCGACCGCGTGGCCGGTCACTCGGACGCGGAAGACATCGTCCAGGACGTGTTCATCAAGGTCGGCGGGGGAATCGGCGGGCTCCGGGACGGCAAACGCCTGGAAGCGTGGATCTACCAGGTGACACGCAACGCGATCATCGACCACCACCGGGCCGCCGCCCGCCTGCGCCACGCCGAGGCCCGCGCGGCGGCCGAGGAACGGCTCGCCTCCTCGGCAGAGCCGGACAAGCGCGAGGCCTTGACCGCGCTGACCGGCTGTCTGGCCCCGCTGCTGGCCCTGCTGAACGAGCGCGACCGGCAGGCGATCACCATGGTGGAGTACGACGGCCTCACCCAGACCGAGGCTGCGCGGCGCCTGGGCATCTCGGTATCCGGCATGAAGTCGCGCACCCAGCGCGCCCGCGCCCGCCTGCGCGATCTTCTGACGCAGTGCTGCCAGATCGCCGTCGACGTACGCGGCGACGTGCGCGCGATCCGGCCCGCTTGCTCCTGTTCTTCCCTGTCAGCTCGCCAACCTGGCAGTAGCTGATCCGTTCTGTAGTCCCTCCGCTGGATAGACGTGTAGCGGGATGATCTGCTCAGAACAGCCGAGCGGGTGGCACCGCCGGTGAGCAGCGCCGCCCTCGGACGTCAGCCGGACTTCGGTTGGGATCGGCCGCACTTGAGCGTCATGCCTTCCCAGCGGCACCACTCCTGGTAGCCGGAGGTGAAGGGCGCGCCCACCCACGGGTACCGGTCGTCGGGGAGCTCGGCGGGCATGACGCCGGTGAAGCTGGCCGCGTCGTCGATGCTGCCGCTGCCGGTGTACGTCGTCTGCATGGGATACGGGTAGACGGGGCGGGTGCGTACCACGTCGTCGCCGCTCTTCTTGCCGGCGATGACCTTCTGCGGGGCGATGCCCTTCTCCACCCAGTCGTACAGCGGGCTGAACAGGTCGAAGGTGTCGGGGCCGTGGCCGCCGGTGCAATGGTAGACGCCGGGGAACATGAACAGGCGGGCGAACTGCTGGGTGGCCTGCGAGCCGCCCATCCGCTTGGTCACCGCGTCGTAGTAGGCGAGCGTGCTGCCGGCCGGGATGGCCGGGTCGGACCAGCCGTGCCAGAGGATGAGCTTGCCGCCGCGGTTCTTGAAGGCGCGCAGGTCAGGGTCGGTGGAGTCGTAGACGCCGCGCATGTCACGCAGCTTGTCGAGGGTCTTGCGGTCGAAGCGGTGGTCGGCGAGCGTGAAGGATGCGGGCGGGTTGCGCCAGGAGCCGAAGTACTTCAGGTAGTCGAGTCCGAGTGAGGCGAGTACGGCGCGCTGGCCGGCGGGGGCGACCACGTACCCGAGCCAGGCCGGCTCGGTGCCCTTGGGGAGGCCGGAGGGGAACAGGCGACGGCCCTTGTCGTCCACCGGCCCCTGGTAGAACTTGCGGACCACGTCCACCTGCGCGTCCGTCAGGCAGTCGGCCTGTGGGCCGGCCGTGCAGCGCAGGCTCGCGGGGTCGAACGAGCACCTGCGGGGGTCGTCGATCTGGCCGTCTTGCAGGCCGTCCACGGTGTCGCAGGTGTCCAGCACCTTCTGGTGCAGGAGCTGTATCTTGTCCACACCGAGGATCTGGCCGCCGTCGGGGGCGGTGTTGGCGTTGGCGATCCACGGGAAGAACATGCCGGCCAGCGCGGTGAGGTTGTTGCCCGGAGCTCCGGCGATGATGCCGTCGAAGTCCTCGGGGAAGCGCTGGGCTTCCATGAGTGCCTGGCGTCCGCCGTTGGAGCAGCCGGCGAAGTAGGAGTACCTGGGTGCCTGGCCGTAGTACGCCTTGATGAGGGCCTTGGCGGCCAGTGCGGTGACGTGTTCGGAGCGGTAGCCGGCGTCGACTCGCAGCTGTGGGCTGGAGTGCGCCCACAGCCCGTCGACGGAGCTTGCCCCGATGTGGCCGCTGTTGTCGGCTCCGATGACGACCTTGCCGTCGTCGGGTGGGGCGCAGTTGCCGGGCAGGTGGTGGTTGGAGTTGTCCGGGTCGGCGAACCCGCAGAAGCCGCCGCAGCCGAGTTGCAGGTAGCGGCCGCTCCAGGCTTCGGAGGGCAGCCGGACCTCGAACTGCACCTGTGGTGAGACGTACCCCTTGACCTGGCAGTACGCGGGTTTCTGCGCGGTGGCGGAGACCGCGGTCGCGCTCAGGATTCGGGTGGGGGCTTCGGGGAGGCCTGTGAGGTCGATCCCGCCGAGTTGCTGACAGGTGATGGCGGGGGTGAGGTCCGTGCTCGTGCTGGCGGCGACCTGGCCGGGGACGGCGCCCGTGGCGAGGATCAGCAGCAGGACGGAAGCTAAGAGCCGGGCTGTGCCTTTCATGGCCTTGTCCTTTTCGGGGGTGCGGTCAGTTGACCTGGCGGCGGCGCCCGGCCCAGTACGGGGCGCGCAGCGATCTTTTGTCGATCTTGCCGGAGGGGTTGGCCGGCAGGGTGGCGGCGAAGTCGATGCTCTTGGGCGCCCATACGCTGCCCTTGCGCTCCTTGACCAGGGCGATGAGCTCTTCGGCGGTGACCTCGGCGCCGGGCCGGGTGACGACGACGGCCTTGACGGCCTCGCCCCACTTGTCGTCCGGGACGCCGATGACGGCGCACTGGGCGACGGCGGGATGGGTCACCAGGACGTCCTCGATCTGCCTGGGGAAGACGTTGAACCCGCCCGTGACGATCATGTCTTTCTTGCGGTCGACGATGAAGACGTAGCCGAGCTCGTCGACGAAGCCGATGTCGCCGGAGCGGACCCAACCGTCCTGCATCACCTCCGGGTCGAGACCGCTGTTGACGTAGCCGGCCATCTGGCCGGGCTGGGCGGCGCAGATCTCGCCGATCTCGCCGACGGGCAGGGCGCGGCCTTCGGGGTCGCGGATGGTGAGGTCGACGTGGTACATCGGCCGTCCTGCGGAGGCCAGCCGTTCCTCCCCTTCGGGGGTGTCGAGCCGGTGGTCCTCCTTGCGCAGGCAGGTCATGTAGCCGGGCTCGGTGCCGGCGTAGGTCTGCACGAAGATGGGGCCGAATGCCTCCAGCGCCCGGCGCAGGCCCTCCGGGGCCATCGGCGATCCGGCGTAGATGACCGTGCGCAGCGACGACAGATCGGCGTCGGCCCGGCGCGGGTGGTCCAGGAGCATGTAGACGATCGTGGGCACGACGGCGGTGGCGGTGACCCGTTCGCGCTCGATGGCGTCCAGGAGCAGATCGAGGTCGAGGCCGGGCAGGATGACGTTCGTCCCGCCGCGCATGAAGACCGGCATGACGAAGGTCTGCGTGAAGTGGGTCAGGGGCGCGCCGTGGGCGAACACCTCGCCCGGCCGGATGTCGCCGATCTCGAGCCCCGCGGTGATGGCGTAGTGCGACCAGGTCGCGTGCGTCTGCAGGACGCCCTTGGGCACGCCGGTGGTGCCGGAGGTGAAGCCGACGAACGCCAGGTCGTCGTCGGCGAGCTCGATCGCGGGCGGCGCGGTCGGCTGGGCGGCGAACGTCTCCTGGTAGTCCAGGATGCCGGGGATGGTGTCGCCTCCACTGGCCAGCCGGATGACGTGCTTGAGGTTGGGCAGCCGGTCCCGGATCTGGGCGATGGCGTCGTCGAAGGCCTGGTGGTAGATGAGCGTCGAGGCCTGCACCTCCTCCAGGAAGAAGCAGAAGTCCTCGGCCGTGGCCCGGGCGGGCATCTGGGTCATCGCCGCGCCGGACTTCCAGATGCCGACCATGGCGGGGATGAACTCCAGGCAGTTGGGCATCAGCAGCCCCACCCGGTCGCCCTTCCCCACGCCGAGTTCCGACAGGCCGTTGGCGATGCGGTTGGCCCAGCCGCTCATCTCCTGGTAGGTGAGGCGGCGTTCTCCGTCGACGAGTGCGGTGCGCTCGGCGTAGTACGCGCACGCCATGTCGAACACTCTCGGTGTCGAACCCCACATGATGGTTACCTCCCTGTTCCGGCGAGCGTGGCCGCCGTCGCCTGTCGCGCTTGCTCGTACTCCCGGCGGGTACGCCGGACGAGCTCCGCGACGCTGGTGATCTCCGTAACCCCCGAGACGCTGTGGCCGGCGCTCCACACGTGGCGCCGGGTCAGCAGGCGATGCTGGGTGAAGCCCTCCACCGGGGCAGCGTTCTGCGCTGTCTGCTCCTCCAGCCAACTGCGCAGGAAGTTGGCGGGCAGGCCGCTGAGCGCGGTGGACAAGGTGACGTCGTCGAGGGTCGCGTCGACCAGCGCGGCCCGGAGACGTTCACCGGCGAGGCTCTCGTGTGTGGCGATGAACTTGGTCCCCATGTAGGCCAGGTCGGCGCCGAGAACCTGCGCCGCCCAGACGGCGGCTCCGTCCGGCACCCCTCCCGCCAGCACGATCGGCCCGTCGAACCGGGCGCGGACGGCGCGGACGAACGACAGCGGATTGGCCCAGCCGGTCTGGCCGCCCGCCCCGGCGGTCAGCAGCACCAGCCCGTCCACGCCCGCCTCGATCGCGCGCTCCACGTGGTGCAGGCTCGCCACGTCGGCGAAGACCAGGCAGTCGGCGTCGTGCAGCGGCTCCAGCACCGGAACCGGGGAGCCCACGCTGGTGATGACCAGCCGGGTGCCGTATCGGACCAGGCACTCGACGTCGGCGCGCAACCGCTCGTTGCTGCGGTGGACCACCAGGTTCGCGGCGAACGGGGCGGCGTCGTCCTGCTCAGCGATCGAGGTGGTGATCTTCCCGAGCCAGACGTCGAGTTCCTCTGGTGAACGGGCGTTGTGCGTCGGGAAGGCGCCGATGACCCCGCTGCGGCACGCCGCGATCACCAGTTCCGGTCCCGAGACGTCGGTCATCGGCGCGGCCATGAGCGGTAGCGCCAGCCGCGACAGCGGCGACGGTAGGGCCATCGTCCCTCCACTAGTGAAGATCAAATGTTGCGTTGATGAGGCTCACATGCCTGCCTCGCTGCGCATTTGATGTCGTAAGTAAATATGGATTAATGTCGCTTTGGCAAGAGTGAGTCGTCGGCTCCAGTCCCGTGGAGGACAGAAGATGGACCGTACCGTCCAGATCGCGGGCGTCGGGATGATCCCGTTCGCCAAACCCAGCGCAAGCGAGCCCTACGACGTGATGGCCGAGAGCGCCGCGCGAGCCGCGCTGGCCGACGCGGGTATCGACTACCACCAGGTGCAGCAGGCCTACGCCGGCTACGTGTACGGCGACTCGACCTGCGGACAGGCGGCCCTCTACGGCCTGGGCCAGAGCGGCATCCCCATCGTCAACGTGAACAACAACTGCTCGACCGGCTCCTCGGCGCTCTGGCTCGCCCGGCAGGCGGTCAAGTCCGGCGTGGCCGACTGCGTGCTCGCCCTGGGTTTCGAGCAGATGCGCCCCGGCGCGCTGGCGAACGTCTGGGACGACCGCCCCAGCCCGCTTGCCCGGAGCGCGGACGCCATGACCGCCATCCAGGGCATCGACGACCACGCCCCGATCGCCGCGCAGTACTTCGGCGGCGCGGGGATGGCTTACGCCGACAAGTACGGCACCGCTCCCGAGACCTTCGCCAAGATCGCGGTCAAGGCCCGCCGGCACGCCGCGAACAACCCCTACGCCGTCTTCCGCACCCCCGTGAGCGAGGAGGAGGTGCTGGCTTCTCCCCCCATCTACGGGCCACTGACCCGACTGCAGTGCTGCCCGCCGACCTGCGGCGCGGCCGCCGCCGTGGTGTGCAGCGAGGAGTTCGCCCGCCGGCACGGCCTGGACGCCACGGTGACGATCCGGGCGCAGGCGCTGACGACCGACACCTCCACCACCTTCGACAGCGGTGACATGACCAAGGTCGTCGGCTACGACATGACCCGCGCCGCCGCGACCCGCGTCTACGAGGAATCGGGTGTCGACCCACAGGACATTCCCGTGGTGGAGCTGCACGACTGCTTCACCACCAATGAGCTCATCAGCTACGAGGCCCTCGGCCTCACCCCTGAGGGGACGGCCGAGAAGTTCGTGCTCGACGGTGACAACACCTACGGCGGCCAAGTGGTCACCAACCCCTCAGGCGGGCTGCTGTCCAAGGGCCACCCGCTCGGCGCCACCGGCCTCGCCCAGTGCGCCGAACTGGTCTGGCAGCTGCGCGGGCAGGCCGAAAACCGCCAGGTAGACGGCGCCCGGCTCGCCCTCCAGCACAACCTCGGACTCGGCGGCGCCTGCGTCGTCACCCTCTACGAGCGGACGGCCTGACATGACCGCGGACCTGCGCACACCCGCCTTCACCGTGCCCGCCGAGCGAGGCCGCCTGCGCTTCTTCGCCCAGGCCATCGGCGAGCACGACCCCATCTACAGCGACCTCGACGCCGCCCGCAAGGCCGGGCACCCGGACCTCCCCGTTCCGCCCACGTTCCTGTTCTGCCTGGAGATGGACCGGCCCGACCCCTTCTCCTTCCTCGCCGAGGCCGGGATCGATCTCGCCCGCGTCCTGCATGGCGAGCAGCGCTTCACCTACCACGCCATGGCTCACGCCGGCGACGAGCTGACCTTCGAGTCGCACATCGCCGACACGTACGAGAAGAAGGGCGGCGCCCTGCGCTTCCTCGTCCGGGAAACGCGCGTCACCCGAGCCGGCGAGCCCGTCGCCGACCTGACCAACGTCATCGTCGTCCGCGGGGAGGCAGCCGCGTGAACAATCTCCATGACATCGCCGTGGGAACGGAGCTGCCGCCGCTGCGCGTGCCTTCCATCTCGCGTACGACGCTCGCGCTCTACGCCGGCGCCTCCGGCGACCACAACCCCATGCACATCGACCTGGACGCGGCCCGGGCCGCAGGCATGGACGACGTCTTCGCCCACGGCATGCTCTCCATGGCCTACCTCGGCCGGCTGCTGACCGGCTGGGTGCCCCAGGAGCGCATCCGCTCCTACAGCGTCCGTTTCGCCGCCATCACCCCCGTCCACGGACAGCCGACCTGCACCGGCCGCGTCACGGCGATCGAAGAGGCCGACGGCGAACGGCGGGCCCGGCTGGACCTGCGAGTGGCGCTTGAGGACGGCACCGTCACCCTCACCGGCCAAGCCCTCGTCGCCCTCACCTGAACCATCGAAAGGACACCCGTGGGAACGCTCGACGGAAAGACCGCCCTCGTCTCCGGCTCAGGGCGCGGCATCGGCCAGGCCATCGCCCTGAAACTCGCCCAGCAGGGAGCGCGCGTCGTCGTCAACGACCTGGACCCCGAACCTGCCGAGGAGACCGTACGACTGATCAAGACCACCGGCGGCGAAGCCGTCGCCTGCGTCGGCAGCGTCACCGACGACGGCTTCGCCGACCGGTTCGCCGCCACGGCCGCCGACACCTTCGGCGGCGTCGACATCGTGATCAACAACGCCGGCTACACCTGGGACAACGTCATCCAGAAGATGACCGACGAGCAGTGGGACGCGATCATCGACGTCCACCTCAAGGCGCCATTCCGGATCCTGCGCGCGGTCCAGCCGATCATCAGCGCCCGCGTCAAGGAGGAACGCGCCCGGGGTGTGCACGTCCAGCGCAAGATCGTCAACATCTCCTCCATCGCCGGGCTCAGCGGGAACGCCGGGCAGGCCAACTACGGCGCGGCCAAGGCCGGCGTCGTCGGGCTGACCAGGACCCTGGCCAAGGAATGGGGGCGGTACGGGGTGAACGTCAACGCTGTCGCCTTCGGTCTCATCCGCACCCGGCTCACCGAGGCGACGGCCGGCGGCGACGCCACCATCGACGTCCAGGGCCGCGAGATCAAGGTGGGCGTGAACCCCGACCTGCTGACCGCCATGGAGCGCATGATCCCGCTCGGCCGGGCCGGCACCCCGCAGGAGGCCGCCGGCGCGGTCTACCTGCTGTGCACACCCGAGTCCGACTACATCAGCGGCGAAGTGATCGTCTGCGGGGGCGGGTACCGCTGACGTACCGGCCTACGATGCGCAGGTGACTTCGACGGAGGGAAGACGATGAAGGCGCGGACCGCGGCGGCGCCCGCCCGGGGCAGCCGTCCCCGCAACCGCAAGGCGCAGATCGTCTCCATCGCCGCCGAGCTCTTCCATCGCCAGGGCTACCACACCGTGACGATGGAAGAGATCGCGAGCGCGGTCGGCATCACGGCGGGTGCCCTCTATCGGCACTTCCGCAACAAACAGGAACTGCTGGCGCGCACCGTCCTCGACGGGCTCCTGGCGTTCGAGACCCTCATCGACAACCACGCGGCCGGTGACGTCGACGGCCTCCTGCGCGCCATGGCCGCTCTCACGCTGGACCGGCGCGATCTCGGCGTGCTGTGGCAGCGAGAGTCCCGCAATCTCCCGGCGCCCGAGCGCGACCAGCTCCGTCACCGCTTTCGCTCCATCGCGGCCCGTGCGGCGGCGACCCTCGTCGCTGCCCGTCCCGGCCTCTCCCCCGCCGACGCCGACCTGCTGGTGTGGGCGATCTTCGCCACGTTCGCCAGCCCGTCCCACCACTCGGTGAGCCTGCCGCGCGCCCGTTTCGAAGACCTGCTGCACGCGATGGGCAGCACCCTCACCGAAGTCGTCCTGCCTCAGGCGCAGGGCCCGTCAGCCGGCGCGGCCCCGTCCGATCAACCGCACCCGGGGCTGGCTCGCGCCTCCCGCCGGGAAGTCCTCATGGACGCGGCCGCCCGGCTGTTCAACGAGCGCGGCTACCAGGCCGTCAGCATGGAGGACATCGGCGCTGCCGCGGGCATCAGCGGCGCGGGCATCTACAACCACGTCACCGCCAAGTCCGACCTCCTGGTGGCCGCGCTCACCCGCGCCGCCGACGCCCTGCAGCTCGACGCCTCCCGCGCCTTCGCCACCGCCACCAGCCCCCGGGACGCTCTCGACCTGCTGCTGCGCTCCTACATCGACCTGACGGTCAGCCACAGCCACCTCACCGGCACATTGATCACCGAGGTGATCCACCTTCCCGCCGAGCAACGCCACACGATCCGGCGCCTCCAGTACGACTACGTCAGCGAGTGGGTGCACCTGCTTACCGCCGAGCGACCCGAGCTGATCGAAGCTGAGGCCCGGGTCGTCGTGCACGCGGTCTTCACCACTATCAACGACCTCGCCCGGATCGACCATCTGCGCGAACGGGGTGATCTGTCCGGCGATCTTCTTGCCGCCTGCCAGGCTCTCCTGCTCGCACGCCCCGGGTGAGATCAGCGGCCGGGTTTTGCGTCGAGCCGGCTCGGTGGCGCTCCAGAGCTTGGCGGGAACGTCCAGTTCGAAGAGCCACGGCGGTGCCTCCGGCGTTGACGTACTCAAGCCACACGGGGACGCTCATGACGCAAGGGCCGCGCCTTGTTCGTGGGTGATGCAGGCGATGCGTCACGCGCCTTGTCCTCGCCGCCGGCATGGCGTGGCCGGCGCAAGTTCGACATACGTGCTTCCCAGGGCTTTCGCTCTTCCCTTTGATCTATTATCGTCGATTAACGATGAGCGAGGAAACGGGACCGCTGCCGCGCGCGGAGGCGGAGGAGTACGCGAGCTGGTTCAAGGCACTGGCAGACGCGACGCGGATCCAGATCGTGTCGCTCCTGGCCCGGCGGCGCGCGCCGATGAGCGTGGGCGAGATCGTGGCCGCCTCAGGGGTGGGCCAGTCCACCGTCTCGCACCATCTGAAGATTCTGGCCGAGGTGCGGTTCGTGCTGGTGGAGCGGCGGGGCACCGCCGGCCTGTACCGGATCAACGAGGTCTGCGTGAGCTGTTTCCCGACCGCCGCCGACGTGGTCATGGGCAACTCCGCCCCGGCCCCGCCCACCTGCGAGTAGAGGAGCGATGCCATGGCGCAAGAGGAGATCATCAGGCGCTACTCCGCGCTGGCCCGCGACGCCGCGGCCGGCCGGACGATCGCCGACTGCGGCCCCGAAGCCTTCGACCAGGGCCGATTCGGCGCCGCCGGCTACGACGACCTCGGCCTGCTGCCCGAAGCGGCGGTACGGGCGAGTCTGGGCTGCGGCAACCCGGTGGCCGTCGCCGAGTTGCGGCCCGGTGAGACCGTGCTCGACCTGGGCTCGGGCGGCGGCATCGACGTGCTGCTGTCCGCCCGCCGCGTCGGCGAGCACGGCCAGGCCTACGGGCTGGACGCCAGCGCCGACATGCTGGCGCTGGCCCGCCGCAACGCCGAGCAGGCGGGCGCGCGCAACGCGGAGTTCCTGCACGGCACGATCGAGCGGGTGCCGCTGCCGGACCGGTCGGTGGACGTGGTCATCTCCAACTGCGTCATCAACCTGTCCAGCGACAAGGCCGCGGTGCTGGCCGAGGCGTTCCGGGTGCTCCGGCCGGGCGGCCGCTTCGGCGTCAGCGACGTCGTGACGGACGGCGAACCGGACCCCGATCGGCGGGCGGCCGTCGAAGAGCGGATCGGCTGCGCGGCCGGGGCGCTGCCGGTGGCGGAGTACCGGCGGCTGCTGGCCGCATCGGGGTTCATGGACCTGCACATCACGTTGACCGCCGGCCACGGCGACGGCGTGCACTCGGCGATCGTCCAGGCCGCCAAGCCGGAGGCCCCACCCGGGACGGAGATCAGGCCCATGCGCGACGACGACGCCGACCAGGTGCTGGCCATCTACCAGGCCGGGCTGGACACCGGCCAGGCCAGTTTCGAGACCACCGCCCCGAGCTGGGAGGGCTTCACCGCGGCCAGGCTCCCCCACCTGCGCTACGTGGCCTTCGACACCGGCACCGGCCAGGTGCTCGGCTGGGTGGCCGCCTCCTCTGTCTCGGCCCGGCCCGTGTACGCCGGGGTGATCGAGCACAGCGTCTACGTCCACCCGGGATGCCAGGCCCAGGGCATCGGCCGGGCGCTGCTGTCGGCGTTCATCGCCGCCGGCCAGGACGCCGGAATCTGGACGATCCAGTCCGGCATCTTCGCCGAGAACGCCGCCAGCCTGGCCCTGCACCAGGCGCTCGGCTTCCGGGTGGTCGGCACCCGGGAACGCATCGGCCGCCACCACGGCGTCTGGCGGAACGTCCTGCTGATTGAGCGCCGCAGCCCCGCAACCAAGAACAGACCGCCGTAGAACCGTTTCGCGGTCTCCAGGTGCGGACTGCCGAGCTCGATCCAGCACGGCGAGCCTGGCACGAACCGGGTGGTGAGCATGCGTGCTCCCTCATGACAAAGCGAGGGTGGTCCACCCTGGTGCAGCCCATGTCGTGTACGACGGGTCGTCCCCCGCCCCACGCACCCCTGACTCTTGTCTTGACATGGCGACAACCCCCGAGGTGTGCTGGAGGTAAGGCCTCTATCGCCGCATGTCAGTGAGGCGATGAGGATCTCGACGGGGGGCGTCATGGCGACTTATGCGTATCGCTGTCTGGAGTGCGGGCCGTTCGAGGTGCGCCTGCCGATAGGGACCGCTGAGGCGGTTGCCGACTGCCCGGCGTGCCGGTCTCCGGCTCGCCGCGTCTTCACCGCGCCGAGCCTCGCCCGGCGGTCCCCGGCGATGTCCGCCGCGCTGGCCCGGGACGAACAGAGTCAGGAAGCACCCGAGGTGGTCACGCACGTGACTCCCGAGCGGCGACGAACACCGCAGCACCCGGCGCTGTCGCGCCTGCCTCGGCCTTGAGCAGACATGACGATCGATCTGAACGTTGCGTACGCCTGGACTCGTGGCGTTCCTGAACACACCGCCCGTCTGGGGCGTGAGGAGGTGTGTGGGGATGGGAGCCGTCGGACTCCTGTACGTGGGCGCAGTGCTCTTCCTCAATGGCCTGATGCTCCTGGGAAAGGTCGAGCCGCGCGCAGCCGGGATCTTCAATCTCTTCGTCGGAGCCTTGCAGGTGGTGACACCGACCCTGCTGATCGTCTTCAGCCCCGGCGATCCGGCCGTGCTCCTGAACGCGTCGGGACTCTACCTCTTCGGATTCACCTATCTCTATGTGGGGATCAATCTGCTGGGCGGATTCGACTCCACAGGTGTCGGCTATTTCTCGCTCTTCGTGGCCATCATGGCGCTCGGATACTCCTACGCCAACTTCCAGCTCCTCGGTGATCCGGGCTTCGGAGTCATCTGGCTCTACTGGTCCTTCCTGTGGACGCTCTTCTTCGTCCTGCTCGGCTTGAAACGCACGCAGATCACCAGGTACACGGGCTGGGTCGCGGCTATCCAGGGATGGGTCACGGCGGCGATTCCGGCATTCATGATCCTCACCGGATCCTGGCGCACCACCGCCCTCTTCGCGGTCATTCTCGCCGTGTTCGGCCTGGTGGTGTTCGCCGTGCTGTGGCCGCTGACGAGACACGGGGAACCGGCCGGCGAAACCTCAGAGGCGCAGGGGACCACCGGCACGCATCGCTTCCACCGGACGTGACCGAGCTCGAAGAGAGGTGAGGCGACACGCTGACCGCGAAGGAGTCATCGACAAAGGAGGGGAAGTGTCATGCCGAAAGTCGTATTCAGCGTCGACCAGTCGAAGCCGATGAAGGACCAGGCGACCCCAGGCCACAACCGCTGGCACCCGGATATTCCCGTGGTGGAAATGGTACGCCCCGGTGAGGAGTTCCGGGTCGAGTGCCGCGAATGGACGGACGCCCAGATCGGCAACAACGATTCGGCGAACGACGTACGCGATGTCGACCTGAGCTACGCGCACATGCTGAGCGGGCCCATCGGGGTCGAAGGAGCCGAGCCCGGAGACCTCCTCATCGTCGACATCCTCGACCTCGGCCCGGTGCCGCAGCAGGTCGGGGACGCACCAGGACAGGGCTGGGGCTACACCGGCATCTTCGCCAAGCGGAACGGCGGCGGATTCCTGACCGACTACTTCCCCGACTCGTACAAGGCGATCTGGGACTTCCACGGTCAGGTCGCGACCTCCCGCCACCTGCCGGGAGTCCGGTTCACCGGGATCACCCACCCTGGACTCTTCGGCACCGCGCCGTCGGCCGAGTTGCTCAGTTCCTGGAACCGCCGGGAGCAGGCGCTCATCGACACCGATGCGGGACGCGTTCCGCCGCTCGGCCTGCCGCCGTTGCCCGAGCACACGCTCGCCGGCACCGCCGACGGCGACCTGGCACAGCGGATCGCCGCCGAGGGAGCACGCACCGTGCCGGCGCGGGAGAACGGCGGTAACCACGACATCAAGAACTTCACCCGCGGCGCCCGGGTCTTCTACCCGGTCCACGTCCGTGACGCCAAACTCTCCGGAGGCGACCTGCACTTCAGCCAGGGCGACGGGGAGATCACCTTCTGCGGCGCCATCGAGATGGGCGGCTACATCGATTTCCACGTCGACCTCATCAAGGGCGGCATGGAGAAGTACGGTGTCACCACCAATCCGCTGTTCATGCCGGGAAACGTGGAGCCGAGATACTCCGAGTTCCTCTCGTTCATCGGGATCTCGGTGGACCACGACACCGACACCAACTACTACCTTGACGCGACGGTGGCCTACCGCAGGGCCTGTCTCAACGCCGTCGAGTATCTCAAGAGGTGGGGTTACAGCGGCGAACAGGCCTATCTGCTCCTCGGCTCGGCGCCGATCGAAGGGCGTGTCAGCGGGATCGTCGACATTCCCAACGCCTGCTGCTCGCTCTACCTGCCCACCGAGATCTTCGACTTCGACGTACGTCCGAACATGGAAGGGCCCGTCAAGCAGGACCGGGGCAAGTGCGCCGTGACGAGTTGAGGGGGACGTCACCGAGACCACGACGGCGGGGCCGACCGGGCCTCGCCGCTCGTCGCTTGGACCCCGAGAGGTCGGCGATCAGGTCGGTGCTGTGACTGAATGCCAGGATGCGAGGCGAGCTTCACCTCACGGCGTGCCGCCGATAGCGCATGCGCGGCACGGCGGACGACCGCAGGTGCACTGCGTGATGGCATCGAGGACACCGTGGTCGTGGTAGAGGCACTGGTCGTAGCAGGTGTGACGGGGAATGAACCCCGCCTGGATCTCGTCCGGCCACGGGTCTTCGCCTTCGCGGCAGCGTACGAACTGCTCCGGGTGCGTCGCGTGCAGTCCCTCCAGGCGGGTGCGAGCCTGGGTCTCCAGCGTGCGGGCCTCCGCCACCAGGGTCTTCAGCTGGGAGGCGAGGTCAGAGTACCGGTCGTCGCCGGTTCGTACGTGGGCCGCCCGCAGCGCCATCATGGCGTTGCCCAGGAAGCGGCCGGCGTCCTGGAGGTCCGTGGAGTGGTGCAGCTGCATACCTGTCACGCCCCGAACCCACACGGCGTCGTTGTTCATTGATCAACCTTTCGAAGGTGCGAGCGCTCCTGTTCCGGAGTTGTACGAGGCTGTCAACGAGGGTAACTGGAATTGTGGGTGAATTGCCGCATTTGTGAGGTTAGCCGTGGGGGGTGGAAGTGACTTTGAAATAGCTTTGCCAGAATTTGGCCCAGTGGCCATCCCATCCAAGGTGAGCTTGCACGCCGGTGTTCAGGGGTCGCTGACCTCCACGACCACAGCCCCCGCCGTGTCCCCGGCCGCGCAGCCGCTGAAGAGGCCGCGCCCGTCGGCACCTGCGGGTGACCGTAGACCAGGCTCGATCCGTACGGGTTCATCCGGTCCAGCGGGAATCCGGTCTGCCGGGAGAAGTAGAGGTCGTTCACGGCTCACGGGTTGTGCGTGGTCACCACGTCGATCGATCGCTCCGCTTGCCGAGCCGGTGGTTTCGGGATGTCTCAGTCAAGGGCGGGAAGCGAGGGAACAGGAGCGAGGCCGAGGTAACGGCCTGCCGCGCTCAGAGCCGTACGAACATCATCGGCGACCTGCTGAATGGCGGAGTCCCTGGAGATTTCAGGGGAGTGACCGAAGCCGATCCAGACCTCGGCTGTGGTGCGGCCACGAGAGATCCGCTCGCTGTAGACGCCCGGCACGAGTTCCCCGAAGACGAGCAGTTCCTGCAGGCCGGCCCGACGCCACCAGGCGAGCCACTCCGGAGCCTCGTTGACAGCTTGGACAAGGTGTCCGGCGACATCGGCGTAGGCGCTGTCGTGCGGCAGACTCTGGTCGGTGGTGCTCCAGAACACCTGGAGCCAGTGCTTGCCGGGGCGGGAGAAGTCCACAACGAACGGGGCCGCCGGCTCCTGAGGTTCACCGAACAGGGCCTTGCGGTAGGGCTCCAGATGCTCCAGGAACACCGGCCAGTCCGCGGCCCAGACCTCGCGGAGATAGTTGTCGTCGGCACGGGTGGCCACATTGAACGCCACGGCGGCCAGGCGACGCAGGTCATCGGAGACGGTGAAGGGGTTGCGGTCCAGCCAGTGATGAGCGGCCTCATCGGGAGCGATTCCCGAGATGCGGGCCGCGATCAGACAGGCGATCGCCAGGGCGGCCTCCACCTGGCCCTCCTCGGCATAGTCCTCGCTGTCGCGGACGAACTCGTCGAGCACCTCGGTCATCGCCGCCGCGATGTCATCGCCTTCTTCCAATTCCGCGACGGCGTCGGCGGCCTCGTCGCTGTCGAAGGGGCCTTCGAAGAAGGGCGTCGGGTCATCCATGCTGCGACTCCTTAGCGAAGAGGCGATCAGGGTATGCGCAGGGGTCACGGTCATCCATCTACGAGCACAAGTCGCACCTGATCGCCCAAGATCACCGACCCGACGTAGGGATGCTCAGCGGTGAGCACCGAAAGGCATGCCAGTTGAACATCTGGAACTCCCCTGGCGCCAGCCCTCCGCAGGCCGGAGCCACGGAGGTCGCTTCGGCGCCGGCGTCCCATACTGAAGGCGGCGGGGCAGACCACTGGAAACGAACGGTATGAACGGCGCACGCAGGGTATTCAAGGCATGCCGCGGCGTCAGACAGGAAACGGGGATCGGGGTGCTTCTCGGGTCAGGGAGTGAACTCCTCCATCTCGCCATCGCCGCTGTCGCCGCCTATGCGCCGGTGATGCTTCGCCTGGTCGCCTGGCCGACTACGCGATCAACATCAGGGCGAAAGGCGATCAAAGCACGCCCACAGTGCTGGTGATGGATGGGCGGCTGCTGGAGGAAGACCTCGAACCGCGAACACCGGCCAGGTGATCAAAGCGGAGTCTGCGGACGATCGTCCAAGGAACGGGATAGACGATGGGGCCATCCGATCTCCGGGGCAGGCTGGCTGTCCTGGGAGACATGCTGCGCACCCAGCTCTGGCTGCTGCCCTCCCTCGGCGTGGGTTGAGGGGCTCCGAATTTTCCGGACTCGACCCAAATGAAACTATATCATGCCGCGACTCGGTTATCGAACCATTCCTCTAGTACTTCCGATGGCGGGCGATATCCCAATCCAGAGTGAAGTCTTCGCC
>NZ_JAHKRN010000032.1 GCF_019396385.1 Nonomuraea harbinensis
CACGAGCAAGATCAAGAGATTACGTGGCCATCGACCAGGATTTCCGATGTCCGTCTACCGGGACCCTTCTGGCCATCTACCTGGAGTCACCTGTCCGCCGACCTGGAGTTTTAGATGGCCGCATACAGCGCCGCCATGCAGTGGCGTGATCGGTTTGTTCGGCATGGGTGGGGTGCCTATCCGCCCATGCTCTGCTGTGTCGCGAGAGGATGGACGAAGGTTGACTGCGTTCGTACGGGACGTCGTGAGTGTGGACGGCGAGGCCATCAAGGTGGTGGGGGCTCGTACCAACAACCTGCGGGACGTGTCGGTGAGCATACCCAAGGGGCGGCTCATCGCCTTCACCGGAGTGAGCGGCAGCGGCAAGACCTCGCTGGCCATCGACACCCTGCACAACGAGGCCCAGCTGCGGTATCTGGAGGGACTTTCGCCGTTCGTGCGGCAGTACATCACCCAGCGCAATCGGCCGAAGGTCGACCGCATCCTGGGACTCGGCGCGACGCTCGCGGTCGACCAGCGCCGTCTGAACCGCAACCCACGGTCCACGGTCGCCACGATCACCGGCATCGACGGGCATCTGGGACTGCTGTACTCGCGCCTTCCCGCGATCGGCGCCGACCCGGCGGAACACGGGAACGGGCCTCTGACGACCGCTCATTTCGACCGCAATACGCCGGAAGGGAGCTGTTCGGACTGCCATGGGGTGGGCGGGCGCTGGCAGGCGCAGGAGGACCTGGTCATCACCCATCCGGAGCTTCCGCTCTTCGAGGGGGCCTCCCCTTGGTACGCGAAGTGGCGGTCGGGTGAGCACGCGTTCGTGCCCGCCCTCGCCGAGAAGCGGGGAGTGGACCTCGGCCGGCCGTGGCAGTCGCTGCCTGAGGAGTTCCGTCGCTGTGTGCTGTACGGCACGGGAGAGGAGAAGGTCGAGGCC
This sequence comes from Nonomuraea harbinensis, assembly GCF_019396385.1. Taxonomy (GTDB): domain Bacteria; phylum Actinomycetota; class Actinomycetes; order Streptosporangiales; family Streptosporangiaceae; genus Nonomuraea; species Nonomuraea ferruginea. The sequence continues at coordinate 932 of NZ_JAHKRN010000032.1, forward strand.
ACCGTCGACATGTCGAACAAGAAGGAGACGGTCTCGGTGACGTACACCTCGAGCCAGCCGCTGCGGGGCGCGCTCGCCGAGGTGGAGCGGGTGTTCGTGAACGCCCAGACCTCCAGCGCCAAGGAGCGCTACCTGCCGTACATGCGCAAGCAGCCGTGCGGCACCTGCGGCGGCAGCGGGTACGACCAGGTGGCCCGGTCCGTGCGGCTCGGGGGGTTCACCTATCCCGACCTGATCGAGGTAGAAGTCCGGGAGGTGCGCAGCTGGGCGAAGCGCGTGGCGGACGACCTGGACGCCCGGCGGCGCGAGGTGGGTGAGCCGCTGCTGCAGGACCTGGGCCGCAGGCTGGGGATCCTCGACCGGCTCGGCCTGTCCCATCTCCAGCTGTCGCGGAGTGCGGCGACGCTGTCCGGGGGCGAGTTGCAGCGAACCCGGCTCGCCGCTCAGCTCAGTACCGAGCTGAGCGGCCTCGTCTTCGTCCTGGACGAGCCCGGGACCGGGCTGCATCCGGCGGACAAGGCGCACCTGCTCGACATCGCCCTGGAGCTGCGCAAGGCGGGCAACACGGTGCTCCTGGTCGAGCACGACCCCGAACTGATCGCCCGGACCGACTGGGTGATCGATATGGGGCCCGGTGCCGGCCGCCTCGGCGGTGAGATCCTGGTGTCGGGACCTCCCGCCGACGTGGCCGCCCACCCGGTGTCGCTGACCGGACGCTATCTGGCCGGTGAGGGGCCGCGGCTGCGTCGGACCCGCCGTCCGATCGGTGACGGAACCCGCTGGGTGGAGCTGCACGGCCTGCGCGCCCACAACCTGACCGCCGACCTGGTGCGTTTCCCCGCCGGTCGGCTCACCTGCCTGACCGGGGTGAGCGGCAGCGGCAAGAGCAGCCTGCTCGGCGCGCTCGCGGGGAGTGTGGAGGCCGCCCTGAACGGGACGATGACCGACACGGTGCAGCAGGTGATCGGCCTGGAAGGGTTCGACTGGGTCGCCGTCGTCGATCAGGCACCACTCGGGCGGACGCCGCGCTCCAACCCGGCCACCTACAGCAAGGCGTTCGACCTGGTCCGCAAGCTGTTCGCCGAAACCGACGTGGCGCGCGGACGCGGCGTCAATGCCTCCTGGTTCAGCTTCAACACCGCGGGCGGCGGCCGTTGCGAAACCTGCACCGGTTATGGCCGCAAGCTTGTCGACATGCACTTCCTGCCGGATGTGTGGGTGGTCTGCGACGCGTGCGAGGGCCGACGCTACAAGCCGGAGGCTCTGGAGATCAGGTACCAAGGGCTGGCCATCGATCAGGTGCTGGAGCTGACCGTCGCCGAGGCTGTGGAGCGGTTCTCCCGACCCCGGCAACTCGCGGAGACCCTGGGAGCCTTGAACCAGGTCGGACTCGGCTATCTCCAGCTCGGCCAGAGCGCCACAGAGCTGTCCGGCGGTGAGGCGCAGCGGCTGAGGCTGGCCTCCGCTATCCAGCGCGGCGCCGCAGGCCGCAAGGCGGGCCTCGTCGTCCTCGACGAACCCGTCTCGGGCCTGCACCCGTCCGACATCCAGCGGGTGGTGGACGCGCTCGACGTGCTGCTCGACTCGGGCAACACCGTCGTCGTGGCCGAACACGACATCCCCGTCGCCGCGTCCGCGGACTGGGTGATCGACCTGGGGCCGGGAGCCGGTCCGGATGGGGGCGCGGTGATCGCGGAGGGCACCCCGGACGCCGTCGCGTCCGCGGACACCCCGACAGCCGGTTTCTTCCGTCGGTACGCTGCGGGCCTGCCGCTCCTGGAAATGCAAGAAGGCGCGCGCTGCTGAGGGGCGGGGCGCGGTGCGGCCGCTGGTGGTGGAGCGGCACCCCAAGGGGGTTTCCCGTCCGGCGGCGTGCACCTGGGCCTCACCCAGCTCCTTGATCCGCCGATGCACGTCCTGCCGCTGCCGATAGCCGTAGGCGTCCCGTCCACGCGTGCCCATACGCCGTATCCAGCCGCTCGCCGTACCTCTTGACCTGGCCTGTCGGTAAGGCTGGCCCCACCAGCCGCCACCTGTTGTGTTCTCGCAGCTCAGGACCCGCGATAGGCGCGATCGACTCCCATCGTTAAGCCCGGCTGTACAGGTCGGCGATGGCCGCCAGCAGGTGTTGTTGCGCGGCCTGGCTGGTGGTGACGCCGATGAGCACGTTGGTGGCCAGGCCTTCGGCGAGTGCTACCAGGCTGACCGCGTGCCGGTGCGGGTCGGTGTCGCGGGCCAGGTGGCCGGCGTTCTGGTCGGCGTGCAGCAGGTCGGTCATGTCCCGGTGGAAGGCGTCATACAGCTGGCGGAGCCGGGCGGCGATCTGCCCGTCGGCCAGCGCCAGGGCGTGGAAGGACTGCCGTACGCGCATGTGGGCCTGGCTGGCGGCGTCGTAGGGGATGAGCTCGTTCAGCACCGTGGTGAGCACCAGGCGGGGCTCGGCGGCTTGCAGGTCGGCGCCGGCTTTGGCCCGGATGCGGGCGCTGGACAGCTCGTTGCCGCGCTCGAAGGCGGCTTCCAGGAGTTGCTGCTTGGCGGGGAAGTAGTGCTGCACGCGTCCGGGTGAGACGCCCGCTCGGGCGGCCGCCTCGGTCAGCGAGACCGCGGCCAGGCCGCGGTCGGCGACGATGGCGAGCACCGCGTCGGCGATCTCGTTGCGCCGCTGCACGTGCTGCGCACCTGGCCCCCTGCCCATGGACCCCTCCCAGTTTCTCGATGTGCTCACATCGGATTATATGCTGGGCCGCAGTACTGCGATGTGAACACATCGCTATACGGGAGGGGAGGGCCAGTGCCCGTCGTGTTGGCGCTGCTGTGCGCCGCGCAATTCATGGTGGTCCTGGACGTGTCGGTGGTGAACGTCGCTCTGCCGTCCATCCAGCACGCGCTCGGCTTCGACGCCCGGCATCTGGCGTGGGTCGGCAACGCCTACGCGCTGAGCTTCGGCGCTCTGTTGCTGCTCGGCGGTCGGCTGGCCGACCTGTACGGGCACCGGCGCGTCTTTGTCGCGGGCCTGGCGCTGTTCACCACCGCGAGTCTGGCCGGCGGGCTGGCCGATGCGCCCGGCGCTCTGATCGCCGCTCGCGCCGGTCAGGGGGTGGGGGCGGCGATCCTGGCCCCGGCCACGCTCACGATCTTGACGTCGGCCTTCCCCGAGGGGCCGCGCCGTACCCGGGCGATCGCCATCTGGACGGCGGTGAGCCTGGCCGGCGGCACGGCGGGCAACCTGATCGGCGGCGCGCTGACCGAATACCTGTCCTGGCGCTGGATTTTGCTGATCAACGTGCCGATCGGGCTGGCCTGCCTGGCCGCAGCCCGCCTGCTGGGCCCCGGCCGGGGGCGCGATGGCCGGCGGCGGCTGGACGTGCTCGGCGCGGTGCTGGCCAGCGCCGGGCTGGGCGCGCTGGCCTATGGCCTGTCCGGCGCGCCCGCCGCCGTGCTCGCCGGGGCCGTGGTGCTGGCCCTGTTCGCGCTGGTCGAGGTGCGCGTGGCGCGGGCGCCGCTGATTCCCCCGGCGCTGCTGCGGCCGCGGCAGGTCTGGCTGGGTAACACGGTGATGCTGCTGGCCGGGGCGTGCCTGAACCCGATGTGGTACTTCCTGACCCTGTCCCTGCAGAACGTGCTGGGCTACGGGCCGTTGCAGGCCGGGCTGGCCTTCCTGCCGCACACTGTGCTGACCATGCTGGTCGGCCTGCGGGTGGCGCCGTGGCTGATGCGCCGCGCCGACGATCGCGTGCTCATCGCCGCCGGGGCGCTGATCGGCGCGGCCGGCTTTTGGTGGCAGAGCCGCATCGCCCCCGGGCAGGACTACCTGACGGCCATCGGCGGCCCAGCCGTGCTGATCTCGCTCGGCGCGGGCCTGCTGAACACGCCGCTGACCGTCACGGTCACCTCAGGCGTGGCCCCGGCCGATGCGGGGGCGGCCTCCGGACTGATGAACACCGCCAAGCAGATCGGCGGCGCGCTCGGCCTGGCCGTCCTGGTCACGCTGACGGCGGGGCCGACCGGCGTAGGCGGCGGTCCGGCACCGGCGCACGTTCTGGCGGCCGGTTACGGGCGGGCGTTCGCCGTTCTGGCCGTGGTGCTGGTCGCCGTCGCCCTCCTGGCGGCCGCGCTGCCGCGACGGCGCGACAGCGCCCCCGACGCCCCCGACGCACCCAGCGCCCCTGGCGAGCCGGCGGATCAGCAGCCCGCCCGCTGATCGGGCGTTCCCGCGCGCCGGCGGGTCAGGCAGCACCGCCGGCCAACTGACCGGCGTGCCGCCGCAGGTCGGCGGCGAACTCCTCGGCCCGGCTCAGCTGCGTGCGCAGCACCTCGCAGCGTTCACGAGTGGCCTGCTCGAAGCGGCCCAACCTCGCCAGCAACTGCTCGCGCTCGGCCGCCTGCAGGGCCGCCGCGCCGCCGTCGTCGAGCCGGTCGGTGATGGCCAGCAGCTCGCCCATCTCCTCCAGCGTGAAGCCGAGCGGCTTCATCCGGCGGATCACCATCAGCCGGGCCACGTCCGCCTCGGTGTAGAGGCGGAAACCGCCCTGGCTGCGCGCCGAGGGTCGGACCAGGCCGACCTCCTCGTAATGCCGGATGGTGCGCAGCGACAGCTCGGTCAGCGCCGCCACCTGCCCGATGTGCATGTGATCCGCACCACGTTGCAAGGAGGGCACGGCCCCCTCCCGAGGGGCGGAAAGCGCCGCTGTGTCCATGTTTGCTACAACCTCACCGCTCGCCTGATCCGGGCGGGACGGGCAGACGACCCGAACCCCCCAACAGATCTCTACTCTAACGTTAGGGTAGAGTTGCGCTGGTTGGGACGCGGACAACGAGGTGCGCGCCACCAGCGCCGCGGCCGTCCCTTCACACCAGAGCCTGCGCCCGAGCCCAGGCCGCTGAGCAGTGGCCCCGGCCGCGAACCCTTACCGGGACTCTACGACCACGAGGTACGCATCATCGACGCGCGCACGCCCCTGATCACCGCCGCATGCTGCCCGCCATGACCTCGTCCTAGCCCGGCACCGCCGGCCGGCCTGCCCCCTTGCCGGGAGCTGGGCTGTACTTCCGGCGGCCCTCCCCCTCTTTTCTCTTTTCCTCGCCCGGGCCCGTTGGGGTCGGTCGCTGCCGTCGCCGCTGTCGACGCCCGCGCCCGACCTCCGGCAAGGGGTGTTCGCTCACGTTGAAGGAAGCTGCGCGTTGTCTCGTTCCTCCCTGCCCGCCCATCCGCCGGCCGCGCCCTCCCGGCTGTCGGCCCTGCTACGCCCCCGCCGCCCCGCCTGGCTGAGCCCGAAGGTGGCCCGCACCGAGATCCTGGCCGGGCTGGTCGTCGCCCTCGCCCTTATCCCCGAGGCGATCTCGTTCTCGATCATCGCCGGGGTCGACCCCAGCGTCGGCCTGTTCGCCTCCTTCACCATGGCCGTGGTCATCGCCATCGTCGGCGGCCGCCCCGCGATGATCTCCGCCGCCACCGGCGCCATCGCCCTGGTCGTCGCGCCGCTGGCGCGCGAGCACGGGCTGGGCTACCTGATCGCCACCGTCATCCTCGGCGGCCTCATCCAGGTCGCGCTCGGTGCGCTCGGTGTGGCCAAGCTGATGCGCTTCGTGCCGCGCAGCGTCATGGTCGGCTTCGTCAACGCCCTGGCAATCCTGATCTTCATGGCCCAGGTGCCCGAACTCACCGACGTGCCGTGGATCGTCTACCCGCTGGTCGCCGGCGCGCTCGCCCTCATGGTGGTCCTGCCGCGGCTGACCAAGGCGATCCCGGCCCCGCTGATCTCGATCATCGCGCTGACCGCGCTGACCATCGGCGCCCATCTGGCCGTGCCGACCGTCGGTGACCGCGGCGCCCTGCCCTCCTCGTTGCCGGTGCCGGGCCTGCCGGACGTGCCGTTCACGCTCGGCACCCTCACCCTCATCGCCCCCTACGCGCTCGCTTTCGCCCTGGTCGGGCTCATGGAATCGCTGATGACCGCCAAACTCGTCGACGAGCTGACCGACACCCGCTCCTCCAAGACCCGCGAGTCCATCGGGCAGGGCATCGCCAACATCGTCACCGGCTTCTTCGGCGGTATGGGCGGCTGCGCCATGATCGGCCAGACCATGATCAACGTGAAGAACGGCGCCCGCACTCGCCTGTCCACCTTCACCGCAGGCGCCATGCTCATGGTGCTGTGTATCGTCTTCGGCCCGCTGGTCTCCCAGATCCCGATGGCCGCCCTCGTCGCCGTCATGATCCTGGTCTCCTTCGGCACCTTCGACTGGCACTCCGTCGCCCCGGCCACGCTCAAGCGCATGCCCGCCGGGGAGATCGGCGTCATGGTCATCACCGTCGCCGTCGTGGTCGCCACCCACAACCTGGCCATCGGCGTCGTCGTCGGCTCGCTGACCGGCCTGGTCATCTTCGCCCGCCGCATCGCCCACCTCGCCCAGGTGAGCGCCGTCGTCGACCCCGACGGCCACCAGGTCGTCTACGCCGTCACCGGCGAACTGTTCTTCGCCTCCAGCAACGACCTGGTCTCCCAGTTCAACTACGCCAGCGATCCGGACGACGTCGTCATCGACCTGACCGACGCCCACATCTGGGACGCCACCACCGTGGCCGCCCTGGACGCCGTCGAAGCCAAGTACGCCGCCCGCGGCAAAACCGTGCGCATCATCGGGCTCAACCCGCCCAGCGCCCGTATGCACGGCGCCCTGTCCGGGGAACTGTCCGGCAGCCACTGACGCCGCCCGTGCCGACCCCACCAGCCGGGCCGCCTTGCTGGGGAGACCGAAGTGCCGAGTTGCCAACTGGCATCGGCACTTCGCCGGTTTCGGGGACATGCCGGTGCCGGTACGTCCAGATGGGACCTGCTTCGGGGAAGGAAGTGCCGCCTCCGCGTGTTCTCGGCACCTTCCACGCAGTCAGGCCCGCGGCGGCCGGCAGGCCGCCCTCTGAGCGTAGAAGAGAGACCTGAACCCCGATGGCGCGCACCCTGGACGAAGACGAACTGATCGAGCACTGGCTGCTGACCGGCCGGACCGGCCCGTCCAAGCTGGCGCTGGCGTTATGGCTGAAGTTCTTCGCCCAGCACGGCCGCTTCCCCGAGGCCGCTCCGAACTACCGGACGAGGCGGTCGCCTTCGTCGCCGGCCAGGTCAAGGTCCCCGCCGCCGAGCTGGGTCTGTTCGACTGGGAAGGCCGCACCGCCGAGCGCCACCGGGCGCAGATCCGCACGTTCCTGGACTTCGGCCACCCGCGGCGTCCGCGCCATGCTCGCCCGCTACGCCGCCAAAGCCGGCCTGACGCACAACATGCCACCCCACCGCCTGCGGCACTTCCTGTTCACCTGGCTCAAGTCCCAAGGCATCGACGACGCCCTCATCCAGCCCTACTCCGGCCATGCCAGCCGCACCTCGCTGGAGATCTACTCCAAGATCGCGCTCGGACCCGCCCAGGAAACCTACGGCGGCGTCATCGACCAGTTCCCCGTGTAAACAACCACTCACGCCCCTAGCTACCTGCGGGAATGTTGCCAGATGGCGGCTGGTGGGGCCAGCCTTACCGACAGGCCGACCTGCGACCTCAGCTGCTCGGCCAGATAGTCCACCACCGGCCACGGCACCGCTGGCGGAAGTCCTATGTACCGGATCGTCCAGATCTGGACGGCCACGCCCAGGCGATGGGAGTCCTGGCGCGATTCGGCGATCACGCCGAGCCGCTCGTGCTCATGGCAGTGGCCCGGATCCTGGCGGCGAAGACGCTCTCAGCCGAGCCGCAGCTCCGCCGCGACCGCCCGTTCCCGCAGCTGCGCGGCCTCGGCGCGGGCCGCCTCCAGCTCGGCACGCACGTCCTCCAGCCTCGACCGCTCCACCCGCAGCTCCAGCAGCGCCTGGTCACGCTGCCGCACCGCGGCGGCGGCCTCCTTCTCGACCCGCTCCCGCTCCCGCCGCACACTCTTCTCGACCTTGGCCGTCTCCGTCTCCGCGGCCTTGCGCGCCCGCGCCACCTCGACGTCCGCCGTCGCGCGCGCCTGCTCAGCCGCCTGCCTGGCCGCGGCGGCCTCGTTCAGGGCGATGGCCCGCTCCCGCTCGGCCGCCGCGGCCGAGCGCTCGGCGCTCTCGGCACGCGCGACGGCCCGGTCACGCTCCTGCCCCGCCGCCTCCGCCCGGGCCAGCGCCCCCGCGACGTCCCGTTCGGCCTGCTCACGGGCACGCACGGCCGCCGCCGTCTCCTCACGGGCGCGATCACGCTCCGCCACCGCCCGCTCGACGTCCTGACCGGCCCGTACGGTCTGCGCCCGCGCCTCCTCAGCCCTGACCTCGGCCGCCTCCACCCGCTCGGCCAGCTCCTGAACGGCCTGGTCGCGGGCCCGCTCGGTCATCTCGACCCGGCGGAGCGCCTCCTCGGCCCGCTGATCGGCCGCCTCCGCGCGCCGGCCCGCCTCCTCGGCCGCCTGGAGCGCCTGGCGTTCGGTGCTCGCCGCTTCCCGCAACGCGGCCAGCGCCTGCTCGCGCGCCCGCTCGGCGTCGGCGAGCGCGGTGTCGCGCTCGGCCTCGGCCTCCTCCGTGCGCGCCCGCATCTCCTGGGCCTGCCGCCGCGCGTGCTCGGCCGCCTCACGGGCCAGCCGCACCTGCTCGAACGCCTGCTCCCGCTCGGTACGCGCGATGGCCACCCGGGTGTGCGCCTCGGCCTGAACGGCACTGATCCGCGCCTCGACCCCCGCCGGGCTCAGCTCGTCGGCCAGTGCCCTGGCCAGCGGCTCGATGGCCGCCGACAGACCGCTCTCCATACGCTCGTACAACTGCTCGGCCCTGGCCAGCGCCCCTTCCAGCCCGGGCGTGGCCCGCCGCAACTCCCGCTCCCGTTTGGCGGCGGCCTGGCAGTCACCGTCGGGACAGTATTCCTTCGGCCTCCCTCTCCCCCGCCTCTGCTCGATCGGCGCCCCGCAGTGCTTGCACGGCGTCACCACCACGTCGGTTTCCGTCACGCCAGGATCCTAGCATTATTGATTTTCTGGAAAACAGTATTCAGAAAATCAGTTCTGTTGCGTACGAGACGAGCACAGGTTACTTGCGAGAAGGCAACATTCCCGCAAGTAACTATCCGAGACTCCCTCCATGGCCAATCTCCTCATCATGTGATCTTCACTGTCTTGTCTCACGAGGTCTGTGGGACCAGCCACTTAAATTTCATGGACGTTCGCCACACCCCTTCAGTGGGTCGGTCAGCTGATTGCAGCTGTGACGCGCAGGCTGAATGTCAGCGGAAACGCTGAGCTGTGACGCGGCTCGCGAGTACGAGGCAGTCGACACGTTCGATGCCCTCAACCGCAACCCCTATCGGGCTCACTATGGATCCGTCACAGTTGACTGCCAGGAGAGGGGGAGGTGCAGATTGCGACATCTACTCGCAAGCCTCGGCGCGCTGGCGCGATCCGCGCGCCGAGCTGCTGGCCGGGGACGCCTACACCGCGGCCAAGGGCAAGGTGCTGACCGACCTGCGGCTGCCCGGATGTCGGCGACCGAGCGAAACAGGCGGGCGGCGTCGGCGATGCGGATGGTGTCGCCGACTGCGGCCTCGTGCAGCAGCTTGGTGAACCCCGCCCGGTCCAGGGAGAGCTGGCGGCTGGAGGTGGCCGGGTCCTCGTAGACGGGGGCGCCGGAGGCGATCAGCGCGGCCAGGGCGTGCCGCTGGCGGGCGTCGGTCTGCTTGTCGGTGGAGTGTCGCAGGTAGACGCGGTCGGCCTGTCCGATCAGGTTCCTTCCCCGCAGGGTGGCCCGGGAGGTGTCCGGCGGGCTCTGATGCCACTTTGGGGGGCGAAAAGGAGGGGCGGAAGTGGGTATCGGATCTGATTGGATCGGCGTCCGGTTTCGGCAGGTCGGACGCTGGGTCCTGATTGGATCAAGCTAGGGGGCGTAGTCGGTCGATTGCGCCCCCGCTCGCCATCGGCTTGGCACGGCGGGGATCACGCTCTCGTCGTGCCGCCCCCTGGGAGATCGTTTCTCGAAGCACACCTGGACCTCGATGATGACAGGCGTCGCCGTGGCTATCTGGGGTTGTTCGCATCTTTTCGCAGGGCAGGGAGATGTGATCTTGCCAGGCACGTAAAGGCACGTTGACTGGCATGCTGGGGTGAACGCGTGTTCAGGTCGTGGTGATGTTCGTTCGATGCCTGTCCGCGGGGCCCGGTCAGCGCAGCGGCTCGCCATAGCTGAAGGTGCCCGAGCTGCAGGCCGTGAGCAAGTCGGCGCGCTTCAACGCGGCTGGCTGGTGGGGTGTGCCGGCTGGGTGGCTGCCAGGCTGGTCAGGAGCTTGAGCCGCTCTTCGGAGGTGCTGCCCGGTTCCGTGGTGTAGATGGTGAGGTCGTACACTGTCCGGCTGGAGATGGGCAGGTCAAGGGACTGGTAGGTCAGCTCCAGGTCGCCGACCTGCGGGTGCCACAGCCGCTTGCCGCCAGCGTGGCGGATGCGCACGTCGTGGGCGGCCCACTGGCCGCGAAACGCGGTGCTGAGCGTGGACAGCTCGCCGACGAGGTCGCGTAGCGCCCGGTCGTGGGGCTCGCGTCCGGCCTCGGCGCGCAGCAGCGCGGCGCTGATGCCGGTGGCCGTGTCCCAGTCGGCGAAGAACCGCTGGGAGCCCGGGTCGAGGAAGATGTAGCGGGCGAGGTTGGCGCGGCCGTGCCGGGTGGTGGCAGGGCTGTCGAAGACCGGCGCGAGCAGGGCCCGAGCCAGCGCATTGTGGGCGACGATGTCCTGGCGGCCGTTGCGTACGAACGCCGCCGACATCGTCATGGAGTCCAGCAGCCACTGGACGCGCGGCGGGACCTGGACGTCCTTGCGGCGCGAAGGTGCGCGGCGGGCGGGCCGGGCGGCCTGGGCCAGGTCGAACAAGTAGGTGCGTTCGTCCTGGTCCAGGCGAAGGGCCTGGGCGACCGCGTCGAGTACCTCTTGCGATACGCCGCTGATGTGGCCCTTCTCCAGCCGGGTGTACCACTCGGTGCTCACACCGGCCAGCAGCGCGACCTCCTCGCGGCGCAGCCCGGGGACCCGGCGCCGACCGCCGGTGGGCAGCCCGACCTGCTCCGGAGTGAGCTTCGCGCGCCGGATGGCGAGGAAATCCCGGATCTGGTCGCGGTTGTCGGGCCGGTCGTCCATGCTCCCACGGTAACCGCAGGGTTCGCGCAGGCGCCGACGGTAAGGGGGTTGAGCTTATCCCCCCCATAAATGCGCTCTGTCTCGCGTCCGGCCAGGAGGGTTTCCTGGGATCAGCGAATCGAACGCGACCTGCGACACGGAGATGGACCCTGTCCGACCAGCTTTTGTAGTGGTGATCGGGCCGCCCATCACCGTCGACGCCCTCCTGTGATGCACCACCAGGACCTCCAGCACCCGGGAGTATGACCATGACGGGCAAGACCGTACTGATCACTGGCGCGACCAGCGGCATCGGCGCCCACACCGCACGATTGCTCCTCGACCGCGGCCACCGCGTGGCCGTCACCGGCCGCGACGAGACCAAACTCAAGTACTTCCTCGATGAGACCGGCCACCCCGACCGGCTGCTCGGCATCATCGCCGCCGCCGACTGGCCGGCCACCCAAGCCGCCGTGACCCGCACCGTGGCACACTTCGGCGCCCTGCACCCGCGGTGGCCAACGTCGGCTTCATCCCCGCCGACCACCCACGCACCATCGCCGACGGCGACCCGGAACTGTGGGCGCCCATGGTCCTCACCAACGTCCTCGGCCCCGCCCTGCCTCACCTCGAGACCACGGGCGGGCGGCTGGTGCTCATCGGCAGCGTCGCCGGCCTGAAGAACAGCCCCGCCAACCTCTACTCCGCCACCAAATGGGCCGTCACCGGCATGGCCGAGAACCTGCGGATGTACGCCACCAGCCGCGGCGTCGGCGTCACGCTCGTCAACTCCGGCATGACCGACACCGCCTTCTGGCAAGGCGGCGTCCCGCCCTTCGCCCTGTCCCCCGAGCCCATCGCCAAGGCCATCTGCTTCGCCCTCGGCCAGCCGGCCGACGTCGACCTCAACACCCTGACCATCCGGCCGGTCGGCCAGCCCGTCTGAGGCAGATCTGACACCCTGTGGCATCGCAGCCGGTCGTGAGCCGTGGTGTTCCTATCGGAAGCGAGACAGCCACCCCGGCAGGTGGCCAGAGATCTCCTGGTCAAGTCTGCGGATAGTCCGGCTCCATTTCCACCGCATGAATCTCACCTGCAAAGGAGAAGTCCATGAAACGCATCGCCAAGCGCGCGGCCCTGGCCACTCTGGCGTCCGTCGCGGTGACGGCCTCACTTGCCGTCGTCCTCCCGACGGCGGCGTACGCGATCGATGAGGTCCCGTGCGGCGACCGGACCGACCTCGTGCGCGCCACAATCCACGCAACCAGCAGCTCGTCAGTCGACTACTGTTACGCCAACGCCGGTGAGGACATGTACGCCCTGAACATCTGGTGGGTCACCCGGATCTCGACCGGTAACAACCGCGTCCAGTGGTACGGGGACGGAAGGTGGCAGCCGGCTCAGCCGATCCCGAAGTGGACCGTGTTCACGTGGCCGAACCATCCCGGTGGGGTCCGCATCCAGGGGATCAGGATCCTCTGAACTGCCGGCGATATCGGGGCGGCGATCCTGCCCGATCGCCGTTCCGGCCGGCAAGGCCCCGGGGCACAGCCCCGGGAAAGCCGGGCTCCCACATTGAGGTCGCGAGTTCGCGTCACCGCCACTGACATCAACTGGCTCTGGCTCACTCACGATGATCAGCTACTCAGGGTGAGCTCGGCGAGAGGATCCCGGTGCTGTTTCTCGTTATCGCGATCTTGTAACGGACCCCACACGGAGATGGCCGCTCGTCAACGATCTGGTTTGTCGAGAACCTGATCACCGACGAGCGGCCGTGGGGATCATTGTGCTGCATGCTTCGGCAGGCGAGAACGCCTGCTGCCTTCGTTTGTTCTGCCCCGCGCTGCGGGAGATGGATGTCCTCAATGTTGAGGACCTCGGTGACACCATGCTGATCGCGGCGCGCACCGTGGCGAGTGAAGCCCCATGCCCGAAGTGTGGGCTGCCCTCGACCCGGGTGCACAGCCGGTATCGCCGGACCGTATGGGATCTGGCGACGGGCGGGCGGGCGGTCAAGGTCGAGCTGGAGGTGCGCCGCTTCTGCGGCGAACCCTCTTGCGACCGAGAGATCTTCGCCGAGCAGGTCGGCGGGCTGACCCGGCGGCATGCCCGTCGCAGCACCGCCCTACGCACTCTTCTCACCTCGATCGCGATAGCACTTGCCGGGCGAGCCGGTGCCCGCATGGCCTACCTGGTCGGCGTGCCGGCCAGCCCATCCACGCTGCTACGGACACTGCGGGCGTTGCCCGATCCCGAGATAGGGAAGGTCACAGTGCTGGGCGTCGACGACTTCTGGTAATGGCAGCGGCGGGCGCGGGTCTGATGCCGACGTCGCCACCGTGAGCAGCGGATCCGGCGGCTGGCAGGGTGCCGGGGCTGGGCGAGGTGGGCGTGCAGACGCCGGATCTCGTTGACGGTGAGCGGGATCAGCTCGCCGGAATCGTCACCGTTCGTACTGTCAGGTCGCGATCGTCCCGGTCGGCAGGGCCCCTATGTGGCCAGGCCCGAAAAAGCCTCTCCCTGTGCTGATGCCTGTTGCGCCGGGCGGGCCAGCGCCGCCACGCCCGCCTGCAGGCCGCCCTCGACCGCCAGGCCGCCGGTCAGAACGTCCCTCTGGACGTCCCCGACGTCCGGCAAGAGGACATGGCCGCGTTCACCGCCTGGTGCTCCAGACAGGACCGGACGGCGCTTCGGCCACCGCCAACAACCGCGTCAGGCACCGCAGCTTTCCATGATCATGCGCCAGGTGATCTGAGACATTCGACCTGCCACGCCATGATTCTGGGACCGCCATGACTCCGGATGTCTCAGTCGACTTGGCGTCCACCAGGTCACACCTTGTCGCGCACGCCAACTCGATTGAGAAGGGACAGCATCATTCACGATTGCGCTGCGAACAGCTGCGACAACCTCTCGCTGAGCTGGTCGTAAGGGCCTTCGGCGGCGACGCGTCCCTCCTCCAGCAGCACGATGTGGTCGGCCTGCCGGATGGTGGACAGCCGGTGCGCGATGACCAGCGTGGCCCGGCCCGCGGCTGCTCGCTGGAGCTCCTCGGTGAGGCGGGCCTCGTTGTCGGGGTCGAGGTTGGCCACCGCCTCGTCCAGGACGAGCACCGGCGCCCGCGTGGCCAGCGCCCGGGCGACTGCCACCCTGGCTCGCTGGCCGCCGGACAGGGTGACGCCTCGTTCCCCGACGGGAAGCTCCGGGTCGACGGTGAGCTGGGCGGTACGTAGGGCACCGGCCACGTCAGCGTCGGGCGCGCCGAGTCGTACGTTCTGCCCGATCGTGCCGGCGAACAGGTGTACGTCCTGTGGCACCACGGTGACGTGCCGGTGCGGCTCGGCGATGTTCGGCAGTGGCACGCCGCCCACCAGGATGCGGCCGTCATCCGGATCCCAGTGGCGCAGCAGCAGTGACACGCAGGTGGACTTGCCCGCTCCTGAGGCGCCGACCAGGGCGACGGTCCTGCCGTACGGGATGCGGAAGGACACCCCGCACAGCACGTCCGGCCCGTCCTGGGTGTAGCGGAAACGTACATCCTCGAAGATCACGTCCGGCTGGGTGGCCACCTCGCGGGCGTCTCGTGGCGGGGGCACGTTCGCGGGCGCGGTGACCAGCGTGCGCACCCGGTCGGCGGCGGCGCGCAGTGTGCCGTACTCCTTGAGCAGCAGCGCCACCTGGGCCGCCGGGCCAAGAGAGCCGGCGGCCAGCACCATGGCCACGGGGGCGTCGGCAGGGGTCCGGATGACCGTGACGACCAGGAGCAACGTCCCCGCCGCCGCGACGGCGAGAAGCAGGTCGGTGAGGGCCGCCTCCAGCCCGCCGCGGGCGGCGTTCGCCGCGTGGGCGCGGGCCAGCCTGCGGGTCTTGCGCGCGAGCAGGTCCCGCCGGCTTTCGAGCGCGCGGAAGGCGGTGAGCTCGCGCATGCCCTGGACGGTGTCGACCACGTCGGCGGTCAGTTCGGCGGTGGCGGCACGCAGTTCGTCACCGTGCCGCCGCGACGCCTTGCGCAGCCACAGGGGAACGGCCAGCACACATGCGGCCAGCGGGAGCGAGACGGTCAGCAACAGGGGGTCGATCATCGCCGCGGCCACGCTTCCGGCCGTCAGCACCGTGCCCGCCGTGATGAGCTGTGCAAGGGTGTGCGCGAACAGCCATTCCAGGGTTTCGATGTCCGACAGCGCGGCCGCCGACAGGTCGCCGCTGCGGCGGCCCAGCAGGCGGGCCGGGGTGATCCTGGCGACCGCGTCGTACACCTGCCCCCTGAGTCTGGCCAGCACCAGGTACGCCAGGTCGTGCGCGACGTAGGTCTCCCACCAGGCGGCCAGCGTGGCCACCACGACCAGCGAGCCGAGCAAGGCGCCGGCCAGGTCGAGGGGCGCGATGTGGCCGGCGATCGCCCGGCCGGCCAGCCAGGCGCCGGTCACGGCCGCCCCGAGCGCGGCCAGCTGGCCGAGCAGGTTCGCGGCCAGGGTGGAGACGAAGGCCCGGCGATGCGCGCCGACGGCTCCCGCGAGCCAGCGGATGGACGGGTTCATGCCACTGCCTCCAGGACGGTTCCGTTCTCCAGGGTCACCACGTGGTCGGCCTGCCGAATGGTGTCGGGGCGGTGGGCGATCATCAGGCAGGTACGGCCCCGCCGCACCTGCGAAAGGGCCTGCTCGGTGCGCGGGTCCACGTGCGAGGTGGCCTCGTCGAGCACCAGGACGGGCGCGTCTGCCAGCAGCGCCCGCGCGATGGCCAGGCGCTGCCGCTGCCCGCCCGAAAGCGTCGCGCCGCGCTCCCCCAGAGGCGTGTCGTAGCCGCCGGGCAGCTCGGTGATGAAGTCGTGGGCGGCGGCCAGGCGGGCGGCGGCGATCAGTTGCTCGTCGCCGGCGTCCGGCCTGGCCAGGCGCAGGTTCTCGGCCACGGTGCCGTGGAAGAGGTAGGTGTCCTGGGCGACGATCGCGACGCCGCCGCGCAGGGCGTCCAGGGAAAGGTCGCGTACGTCGACGCCGCCGATGCTGACCCGCCCCTCGTCAGGGTCGTGGTGGCGCTGCAGGAGAGCTGCCAGCGTGCTCTTGCCCGCGCCCGACGGGCCGACCAGGGCGACGGTGCGGCCCGGCTCGACGGTGAAGCTGACCTCGCGGACGGCGGGCCGCTCGGAGCCCGGATAGGCGAAGGTGACGCCCTCGAACGTGATGGCAGGTGGCGTGGGGAAGTCGTGCCGCGTTCCCCGATCCGCGACGGCAGGGGAGGCCGCCAGCAGGACCTCGATGCCGTCGACCGCCGTTATCCCGAGATATCCGGCATGCCAGGCGTTGGAGAGATTCTTCACAGGACGGAAGCACTCGACGGCGATCACCAGGACCGCGAACACCTCCCACGCGCTGCCCGAGGTCGTCGCGGCGAGAACGGCCCCGGCAGTGCCCGCCTGCACGAAGAACGCGCTGACCCCGGTCTCGACAAGGGAGACCCTGAGCTGACGCATCGTGGTCAGATAGAGATCATGGGCTCGCCCGGCCAGCCGCGTCCCCAGGGTGCCGACCGCGCCGAAGGCCCGCAGCGTCGCCACGCCCTGCATCGCCTCCAGGTAGTCCGAGGCCAGCGCGGCGAACGCGGCCCAGCGGCCACGTCCCCGCCGCAGCAGGGTCGCGTCCCAGAACCTGGGGATGGTCAGGACACCGGCCACGGCGGCGGCCAGGACGGCGGCCGCTGCCGCGTTGACCGTGAACAGCCAGCCGGCCAGCGCCACCGGCACGCAGAAGGTGACCACGACCTGCGGAAGGTAGCGGCTGAAGTACGGGTCGAGCCCTTCCACGCCATCCACCAGCGTGGTCTGCACATTTCCCGTGCGGGTGCCGGTCAGGTGGGCGGGGCCCAGCCGTCCCAGGTGGACGATCAGCCGGTCGCGCAACCTGGCTTTGATCAGCCCGCCCGCCCACACGGTCACCGCCTCTCTGGCCCACAAGAGCGCCGCCCGCACCGCGATCACCGCGAAGACCCAGGCCAGCAGGCGCACCGCGGCCGGGGTGTCACCGCGGATCAGGGCTGCCAGGGCCGCGGTGAGCAGAACCGCCTGGGTGACGTACGCGGCGCTGACCGCCAGGCCAAGCGCCACACAGGCCGCGCACGGCCCCCGCACGCTCCCGGCCAGCTGCAGCAGCCGGCGATGAATGATCAACGCGCTGTCCTCCGAGTCCCTGAAGCACACGATGTGCCGACTTGATGCGAAGCGAGAGTAAATGATAACTATTTTCATTGTCCATTTCGACAATGATTTTCACTACTGGAGGCCCCATGCGCTACGGCGCTTTCTCCATCGGCGGATACCACGCCCGGCCTGCGCTGAGGCGATGCCTCCTCGCCCTGATACCGCTCGTCCTGGTGGCGTCCTGTGGTCAGAGCGCCCCCCAAGCCGGCACCACGGCCACGGCACCTCCACCGGCCGCCACCGCGACCGCTGCCCCGGTCTCCCCGGTCCGCGCGGCCTTGACCATCACCGACCCGCACGGCAAGAGGTTCACACTGAAGAAGAAGCCCGAACGCGTCGTCTGCCTGACCGGCCTGTGCGACGACGCCCTCGTCGAGCTGGGCCTGACCCCTGTGGCCACGACCACGCCCGGCCTGCTCTCCCACTCCGCCTACCTGGGCGCGAAGGGCTCCGACGTCCCGGTCATCCCCGGCAGCTTCGGCGGCGAGGACGTCGCCAGGATCGCCGAGGCGAAACCGGACCTGGTGATCGGCCTCGCCGGTGTGCACGACCAGCTCAGGACCGCCGTGGAGAAGTTCGCGCCGCTGTGGGTGGTCCAGGTCAAGTCGTACGACGACTCCATCGGGTACCTGCGCGCGCTCGCCCAGCTCACCGACCGCGGGCAACAGCAGGCCGAGGCCGAGACCCGCTTCCGCGCCAAGCTCGCCGACGGAACGACCCGGTCCAAGGCTGCCGGGCTGGACAAGACGCCGGTCCTGGCGATGTACGGGGGTACCTCCCTGGGCGTCAACACGACCGAAGACGTGCTGGGCCACTTCATGTCGCAGTTCTTCGCCTACCCCTGGCCCAGCAAGGGCGGCGGCTTCGAGACCGCGCAGGCCTACAGCATCGAGGAGATCCTGGCCAAGGCCCCTCAGATCATCTTCATCCAGTCTTTCGGCACCAAGGTCAGCGACCACTACAAGGACAACCCGGTGTGGAAGCGCGTTCCCGCCGTATCGGCCGGCAAGGTGTTCGAGGTGCCGACCGAACTGTGGGCGTCCGGCCGGGGCACCAGGGCGTTCGGCATCATCCTGGACGAAGCGCTCGCCAAGGCCGCCGGGTGAGCGCTGCGCTCGGCGCGCGTCCGGTCGCGCCTTGGGCGACCGGCCTCGGCCTCGCCGTCGCGGCACTGGCCGGCCTCTGCCTCGGCACGCCGTTCGTGGCTCCGCAGGACCTCCTCGCGATGGCTCCCGAGTCGATCGCGCACCTCGTGGTCTGGGAACTGCGCGTGCCCCGCGTGCTGATCGGCCTGGCGGGCGGCGCGGCGATCGGCACGGCCGGGCTCCTGCTGCAGGAGTCCCTCAGGAATCGGCTGGCCGTGCCTGAGATGCTCGGCGTCTCGACCGGGGCCGCACTAGCGGTGAGCGTATGCGTGATCTGGACGCTGCCCGTGCCGCCCTCGCTCTACCCGCTGGCGGGCCTGTCCGGCGCCGCCCTCGGCGGGCTCGTCACGCTGGCCGCGGCCCGTTCGGGCCGCAGCGCCGGAGGCGTCCTGCTGATCGGCGCCGCCGTCTCGACCGGCATCCAGGCGCTGCTGCTGGCCGTGATGGCTACCGCCGACCGCCTTCAGTACGACATGCTCTTCCGCTATCTCGTCGGCAGCCTGTCCGGTCTGATGTGGGAGCAGGCCTCGGAGACACTGCCGTGGTTCGCCGTCGCGCTCCCCCTCGTCGTGCTGTGCGTCCCCGCGCTCAGCCTGCTGCGCCTCGGTGACGACGCGGCCGCCTCGCTCGGCAGCCGGGTGAACCTCGCCCGTCTCGGGGTGCTCGCGGTGGCCACCCTGCTGATCGGCGCCGTGACCGGGCCGTGCGGCCCGATCGCGTGGGTGGGTTTCCTGGCGCCGGTGCTGGCCAGGCGGTTGCGCCCGCACGCGGGAGCCCGGGGCTGGCTTCCATGGTCGGCCGCGCTCGGGGCTCTGGTCACCGTGACGGCCGACCTGGCCGCCCGGCTGGCCTTCGATCCGGTGGAGACGCCTCTCGGGGCGTGGACGGCGCTGACCGGCGTGCTGGTGGGGGCCGTACTGCTGCGCCGGCGGGCGACCTCATGACGTCGGCGAGGCCCGCTCGGGGTGTCGCGGCGGCGGCCCTGCTCCTGGCGGTCGCGGCTGTGCACCTGCTCGCCTCCGGTCAGCCGCTCGGCGCGATCACCGGCCTGCTCGACGGCGCCGCGGACGGCCAGGCGGAGAAGATCGTGTGGGAGCTGAGCGTGCCGAGGCTGCTCACCGCCCTGCTCACCGGCGCCGCCCTGGGCGTCGCCGGATACGTGCTGCAGGCCACGCTGCGCAACACGCTGGCCGCGCCCGAGTTCTCCGGAGTGAACCCCGGCGCGGTGCTCGGCATCCTCGGCGGGCTCACCCTCGGCCTGTTCCCCGCCGGCTCCGCGGCGGGGGCGCTGCTCGCCGCCCTCGCCGGGGGCGCGCTGGGCGGCGGGCTCACCTGGCTGCTGTCGGCGGGCCGAGACCCGGCCGGCCTGGTGGTGCACGGCCTGCTCGGCAGCGCGCTGCTGGCCGGGCTGACCACGATGCTGCTCGCCTACCAGCCGAGCAGGTTCGGCAACGCGCTGCGCTGGCTGATCGGCTCGGTGGAGGGAAGGGTGTGGGAGCACCTGGCCCTCACCTCCTGGTGGATCGCCGGCGGCATCGCCGTGGCCTGGGCGTGCGCGGGCATGCTGGCCGTCCTGTCGCCCAGCGACGACCACGCCGCCTCGCTCGGTGTGCACCCCGGCCTCGGCCGGGCCGTCGCACTGACCGTGGCGATCATGCTTACCGCCGGCGCGGCCAGCCTGGCGGGGGCGATCGCCTTCGTCGGCCTGGCCGCCCCGCATGTCGCGCGCAGACTGGGCGGCCGCGTCCGCACCGTCGCCGTCGTCGGCGCCATCGCGCTCGCGGGCGCTGACAGCCTCGCCCAGCTCGCCGGGCAACTCCTCGACGGCACGCACCGGCTCGGCATCCCGACCGGCGTGATCACCGCACTGGCCGGCGCCGCCGTCCTCATCAGACTGGGAAGATCACAATGAGCGTCAAGGTCGAGGACCTGCACTTCTCGTACCCCACCCGCCCCGTCCTGACCCGCATCGACCTCAC
This sequence comes from Nonomuraea harbinensis, assembly GCF_019396385.1. Lineage (GTDB taxonomy): Bacteria > Actinomycetota > Actinomycetes > Streptosporangiales > Streptosporangiaceae > Nonomuraea > Nonomuraea ferruginea. The sequence goes on from NZ_JAHKRN010000032.1 coordinate 21,348, forward strand.
CGTCGAGCCCGGCGAGTTCGTCGCCCTGGTCGGCGTCAACGGCTGCGGCAAAAGCACGCTGCTGCGCCTCATCGCCGGCCTGCTCAGACCGTCGTCCGGCAGGATCCTGCTCGGCGGGGCGGAGCTGACGTCGCTGTCGCGGCGGCAGGTGGCGCGGCGGCTGGCGGTCCTGCACCAGAGCCTGCCCCCCGTCCCCGCGATGACCGTGCGCCAACTCGTCCGCCAGGGCCGCTATCCCCACCAGGGACCGTTCGGCCTGCTGCGGGAGTCGGACTCCATGGACGAGGCGCTGGAGCTGGCCGGGGTCGCCCATCTCGCCGACCGCGTCCTCGACACGCTGTCCGGCGGTGAGCGTCAGCGCGTCCGGCTGGCGCTCGCCGTGGCCCAGAACACCCGCATCCTGCTCCTGGACGAGCCGACCGCCCATCTGGACATCCGCCATCAGCTCGAGGTCCTGGAACTGGTGCGCGCCCTGCGTGAGATCCGCGGACTCACGGTCGTGACCGTCCTGCACGAGCTGGACCATGCGGCTCGCTTCGCCGAACGCATCGTCGCTCTCCACGAGGGACGGGTCTGGGCCGACGGCCCACCGAAGCACGTGATCACACCGGAACTCCTGGCTGACGTGTTCGGCGTGGCCGGACGGGTGGTCACAGACGAACTGCACGGGTCACCCCGCTGCCTGCTCGACGCCGCCCTGTAGCCGCTGCCGAGACCGCGTATTCGCAGACCAGGTGGATCTTGCTGGTCAGCCCGCCGCGGGATCGGCCGAGGGCGTGATCTGCCGGCGAGCCTGTGACGAGCCCCCTTTACGGGCACCGGCGGCGTGCTGGTGCGCACGCACGATGGTCGAGTCCACCGCCACCAGCCCATCGACGTCACCGTGCGCATCCGCCCGGCCCTGCACCGCATGCGGCATCGCGGGGAACGTTGCTGTCCCTGGCCCAGCGCCGGAACCGCGTGTACAGGCTCTGCCAGGACCCGTACCGGGGCGGAACGTCCCGCCATGCCACACCGGTACGGATCTTCCACGTATCGGCTCCCGTACGGATCTGGCACGGCCAGTAGTTCTACAGAAGGCGCCCGTAGCCGGGGACGGCATGCTCTGAGACATGCAGAACGTGGACATCTGGAGTGAAGAGTTCGGCGCCGCGACGGACACGCCGATCCTGCTGATCATGGGTTCGATCGCAGGACCGCCGGACGCTCATCGACGGCATGATCGCCGAGCAGCGGATCCTGCACGGCACCGGACTGCCGTTCGACGAGGACGAGGCCCGCCGGTTGCAGGAGCGCGTCCACGACCGGGCTCGCGACCTGTCGGCTGTGGCCAACCACCGGCTGGCCGCGGCGGCCGACCCCGGCTTCGAGCCAGCTGGCGTACTGGACCAGGTGAAAGCGCCCACGCTGGTCATCGAGGGCAGCCACGAGCCGGTCAAGCCAGGTCACGGCGCGATCATCGCCGAGCGGATCCCAGGGGCACGGCTGATGATCGTTGCGGGCATGGGGCACACGCTGCCACCGGAGACCCACCAGGAACTGGCCGACGCGATCCTCGCCCACACGGCCGAGTGAGGAAGTCTGTTGAACGATCCCTGCGCCCCCGCTATCGAAGTACTGGACCTGACTCAGCGCTTCGGCGCCGTGCTCGCCGTCGACCGGCTCAGCCTCAGCATCCCGGCGGGGATGTTCTACGGCATCGTGGGCCCCAACGGGGCCGGCAAGACCACCACGTTGACGGCCATGTGCGGGTTGCGGGAGCCGACCGCGGGCACGATCCGGGTCGCCGGTCATGACCTGCGCACCGCGCGGGAGGCCGCGCTCGCGCAGCTCGGCGTCATGATGGACGGATTGTCCCTGCCCGAGCGGCTGACCGCCGCCGAGGTCCTGCGCTACAGCGCCGGACTGCGCGGCCTGGACGGCGGCTGGCGGGCACGGGCCGGCGATCTGCTGGAGATCCTCGGACTCGACGCGGTTCCGCGCACACTGATCGTGGAGTACTCCACCGGCATGCGCAAGAAGATCAATCTTGCGCTGGCGCTGCTGCACCGGCCCCGGGTGCTCGTGCTGGACGAGCCGTTCGAGGCGATCGACCCGGTCTCGGCCCGCTCCATCGAGCAGGTGCTCAAGCAGTACGTCGACGCCGGCGGCACGGTGGTCCTGTCGAGCCACATCATGGACTTCGTCGAGCGTAACTGCCGTCGGGTGGCGGTGGTGGCCGGCGGCCGGGTGCTGGTTGAAGGGCCGGTGGCGGAGGTGGCCGCGGGCTCGACGCTGAACGAACGGTTCGTCGAGCTGGTGGGCGCCGATCCGGTGCGGCCGCTGGAGTGGCTGTCATGACCCGGGCCTTGCTCGCGCTCAAGCTGCGCCTGTTGCGCAACGGCCCGCACAACGAGCGCGCCTTCAGCCTGGTCGCCGGGCTCGTCCTGGCCGCCCTGGTGATCGCGGGCACGTCATCGACCGCCGATGGCGTGATCCACGAGGGCTGGATCGCCGTGGCGCTCACAGTATGGGGCGGCATGTGGCTGTTCGGGCCGCTGGCCCAGCCTCGCCATGATCCGTCGGTCATCTCCCGCGAGTGGTTGCGCGGTTATCCGCTGCGGTCGTGGCGGCTGGCGCGGGCCCTGTCGTGGACCGAACTGCTGGGCGTCGGCCCGCTGATCACGGTGGCGTGCCTGTCGTCGCTGGCGGTGCTCGCCGCGCCGGGTGGCACGGCGGCGGTCGCGACCGCCATCGCCGCGGTCGCGGCCCAGCTGTATCTCCTCACCTGGGCGGGCAAGACGGTGGCGGCGCTGGCGTCCTGGCTGCTGCAGACCCGGGCCGGGATGACGCTGGCCGCCGTACAGACCGCGATCATGCTCGCGCTGTCGTTCGCCGGATGGGTGCCGATCGCGGCCTGGCTGCTGCCGCGTCTCGGCGAGGGGGACACCTCCCTGGTCACCCCCACGGCCGGGCAACTGCCCGAGCCGGTGATCGACGTCCTCGCCACCTTGCCCACCGGCTGGGGGTATAGCGCGGCGCTCGCCGCCCGCGACGGCGCCGGGACGGGAGCGGTCCTGCTGCCACTGGCGGCGCTGCTGACCTCGGGCGCCCTGTTGCACCTGTGCTGGATCGCGCTGACGGCTCGCGCCCTGCGGCGGCCGGCCGTACCGGCACGTGGGCTGTCCTTGCCGTACGCGACACCGCAGGTGGCCGCGGTCGTCTCGCGAGAGCTGGTCACCTGGCTCCGTGACCCGGCGCGCGGCGTCGAGCTGCGCAGCGCCTGGCTGACACCCCTGCTGATGGCGCTCATCATCGCCTTCACCGACTGGAGCTGGGCACTGCCCCTGGTAGGCCCAGCAGCCGCCGTGTTCGGCGCGATGGTCGCGATCAACACCTATGCCCTGGACGGCACGGCCCTGTGGCAGCTCCTCACCACACCGGGCGCCCTCAAGGCCGACGTGCACGGACGGATGGCCGCGTGGGCCCTGCTTGTTCGGCCTGCCGGCCATCGCGCTGGCGGCCGTGCTGTGGGCCGCGACCGGCTCACCCTTGGGAGGTGCCGCCCTCGGCGGCGCCATCACCGCGGCCGCGGCGGGTTGCGCCGGGGCGCCGTTGCTCGCGCTCGTGATGCCGGCCGTGGGCACCGACGCCCGCGATCGCATCTACCCGGGACAGCGAGCGGGCGATCCGACGGGCGGACAGATGACGATCTTCCCCGTGGTCCTGCCGGCCGCCATCCTGCCCGGCGTCATCGGCGGTTCGTGGTGGGGGAACGTCCTCGTCGCCGTCCTGGTGGCCACCGTTCTGGGCGCGACACCCGCGCTCACCGTGCGCCTGCTCCAGCGGCGCGGCACCGGCCTGCTGGAGGCGATGACCACCCGCGACACCGGGCTCCTGCGCGCAGCCGCCCGCACGAAGAGCTGACCCACCCGGCCGCTCCATCATCCCTTTACCGATCACCGGCGTCCGCTCAGGCCACGCAGACGTCCAGGCCGGGTTTCCATGTCCAGCCGGAACCGGCCGTTGAGTTCGAGACATCGTCAGCACTGAGCGGCGCTGCGGCGTCAATAGCAACGCATGTCCAACCAGGTGCCGTCGTACATGCCGTCCAGGTGGAGAATCATGGAGTTCGTGGCGGAGGTGCCATCCACGGGGGTGCCGGACACGTCGAATGGTGTGTAGGCGACCAGCTCGTAGTCGCCGAGGTCTCCGTCGGGGTCCTCGATCTTCGCCTGGCGGTAGTGGTTCAGCACCTCCTCTCGCATGAAGTCCCGCTCTGCTCGGCGACGGCTATCGCATCGACCGCCGTCGCGCAGGCGCTCCTGCGCGACCAGCACACCCGACGCGCAGCTGATCAGATCGACATCGAGGGGCCGTCCGGCAGCACGACACCACCACCAGAAGGGAATGGGTATAGCCGGCCGGACTCTTCGCTCCTGCCTGTCACTCAGCCGAGGCAGAACTCGTTGCCCTCGACGTCTTGCATGACCAGGCAGGACTCGTTCTCCTCATCGGCAGGCAGGAGCCGCACGCGTACCGCGCCGAGCGGGATCAGCCGAGCGCATTCGGCCTCAAGGGCCGCCAGGCGCTCCTCCCCCACCAGCCCGGTGCCGACCCGCACGTCAAGGTGCAGCCGGTTCTTGACGACCTTGCCTTCGGGAACGCGCTGAAAGTACAGCCGCGGCCCCACACCCGAGGGGTCACTGCATGCGAACCATGAATCCCGCTGCTCAGGAGGCAGCGTGCGATTGAAGTCGTCCCAACTGGCAGACCCCTCCGGTGGCGGCGGCGGGACGTACCCCAGCACCTCACACCAGAAACGAGCAACGCGCTCAGGTGATGCGCAGTCGAAGGTGACTTGAATCTGCCTCACTGATGCTCCCACGGACCAATCCTCCCATGGGTTGCCATACGTCCCGCGATCACCCACTCAGATGATCGGGGGGACCACGCGAGAGCCAGGTCTGATCAAGAGCGACTGTCCTTGATCGCGCTTGCGTGGAGCATCGATATGGAGGGCGTGTGAACCGCTGGAGCTTTTGCAGTGCAGCCCGCCGCTGACCCGCGAGCCGCTGGACGCCGCAAGGCGGCCAGGGTGGCGCGGGTGTTCAAAGCGCTGGGGGATCCGGTGCGGCTGCGCATCCTGTCGATCGTGGCCAGCCGCGCCGGCGGCGAGGTGTGCGTGTGGGACATCCTCTCCCAAGCCGCACTGCAGGTGTCGGCCTTCGACATCGCCTTCCACCTTGAGAATGCCCGGCGACCACAACGTGGAGACAAGCCCGAACCAATGATCCTTCAGCGGCCCGTGACCGCATCCAGGGCCGACTTGGCCTGCTGCAACGCGCGGGCGGCGTCGACGCCAAGCTGCCGCGCCTGGACGGCGAACACCTGCGCCGCCTCCGCCAGGCGCTGCTCAGCGTCCACGCCGAGGGCGGAACCGGGAGTTTCGCGGACGTAGGTCCCGTGCCGCCCGCGAGTCTCGATCACGCCGTCACGCTCGAGCTCGCGGAAGGCTCGCGCGACCGTCGCCGTGGCCAGTCCCAGGTCCCGGGCGAGCTGCCGGATGCTGGGCAGGCGGGTCAGCGGCGGCAGCACGCCGGTGGCGGCCATAGTGGCGATCTGCGCCCGCAACTGCTCGTACGGAGGAAGCGGTGAGGCGGGGTCGAGATGGAGGATCATGTCGCCGTCCGGTCGGCTGTGTTGGAGGCCGCCTCGCCTGACGTGTGGCGCCTGACCGGCCACACGCGCGGATGCCCGACGCGCTGCCAGCTCAGAGGGGCGCCCACGAACACGCACGCCACCCCAGCCCACGGCAGGATGATCCGCAGGGCCTGGCCCTCGATGCCGCCCCCGATGGAGAAGAGCTCGTATCCGAGGAACAGGAACATCATGCCGAGACCGGCACCGGCCATCCGGTGGATCGTCGTGGAACGCAGGGCATCGTCCAGCCTCATCTGTGACTCGGATCCCACGGGCTGACGCCGGTGCACGATGAACCAGAGCGAAGCCTCCATCAACACCAGCACGACCGCCGCCGTCACCGCCGGTACGGGTCCGAACCCGAACCCGGCGCGGAGGTGGCCGGCGAGGAACCAGTGCCCGATCACGCCCACGGCGATGGTGGCCAGGCCGACGACACGGATGAGGACCAGCGCCGGGCGCCCGATGTAGTCGGCCACCCGCCTGGGCACGAGGGCGGCCGCCTTCTGGGTACGTGGACGGGTCCAGGTCACCTCGGCCAGGACCGCCCCGAGCAGGTACCCCACCAGCCAGGACGGCGAGCCCAGCAGGTCGAACGGGAAGGGCGGGGACGGCTGGATGTAGACCAGCGCCCAGACGATGCTCGTCGTACCTCCCAAGAAAAGGGGGATGACGAACCCGACAGTGCGCAGACACCGGCTGCGGTCGAGGTAACGGCTCGCCTGGTCCCAGTCGAGGCCGGTGGCGGGCAGGCCATGGCCGGCGGCCCACTCGACCACTTGGGCGCGGCGGTGGGGGCGGAAGGCCCGGTACAGCAACAGCGCCACGATGGCCAGGAAGATCGCGATCCACAGACTCCAGCCGACCATGGCCACTCCAATTGTACTAATGATGCAGCACATTAGCACGCAACTCGGAACCTCAGGGGTGTCGGGACGGTGACTTCGGTGTTTCGTTGCAGACCCGGAGAATCAGCGCCCGCCGTTCACACGGTCGACGATGATGAACGCGTGTCCTGGATCCAGGCCCGGTGTAAGCGGCTTCACCGATCAGAAATCCTCCGCCACGTCGTCAGTTCTGTAAGCCCTCTCGTACCGGTGGAAGGATTGACGACCATGACCGACGCCACACTGCTAGGCGCCGACGAGGCCACGTTCATCGCGGCGGCCCGCTCAGGCGACACGGCACGGTTCGCACTCATCACGGAGCGCCACCGGCGTGAATTGCAGGTGCACTGCTACCGGATGCTCGCAAACTACGAGGACGCCCAGGACATGACGCAGGAGACATTCCTGCGAGCGTGGAACAAGCGGGAGTCGTTCAAGGGCCACGCGGCCCTGCGGACCTGGCTGTACCGGATCGCGACGAACGCCTGCCTCGACTTCCTGGAGAAGCGCAACGACCGCACACCCGTACCGTCCGAGCTCCCGAACCCCGGCTCCGAGATGCTGTACCTGCAGCCGTACCCCGACCAGATGCTCCCGAGGACCCACAGGAATCGGTGGTGGCGCGGGAGACGATCGAACTGGCGTTCATCGTCGCCGTCCAGCACCTGCCGCCGCGGCAACGGGCGGTGTTCATCCTGCGCGACGTCCTCGGCTGGCCGGCGTCGAAAGCCGCCGACGCCCTCGAACTGACCGTCGCATCGGTGACCAGCGCACTGCAGCGGGCCCGTGTGACGATGCGCGAGCAACTGCCCGACCGCCGCCTCGACTGGCGAAGCCCCGCCACCCACGAGCTGTCGGATGACGAGCGCGGCGTGGTGAAGTCGTACATGGACGCCCATGAACGCAACGACCTCGACCGGCTGATGGCCCTGCTGCGCGACGACCTGCGCTTCACGATGCTGCCCGATCCGGGCACCCTGATCGTCACGGCCAAGGACGCGGTGGACGGCTGGGTCTCCAGTGGGCTCTTCCAGCGCGGCTACGACGACTGGCGCTGCACCGCCACCACGGTCAACCGCATGCCCGCCGCCGCGCTGTACCTCCGCACCCCCGACGACCCGGAATACCGGCTGTTCAACATCGCGGTCCTGCACATCGTCGACGGGAAGATAGCCGAGCTCACCGGATTCGACGCCACCGACAAACCATGGCTGGACCTGCCCCCGACACTGTGATCAGACGAGCCCAGCGCACGGGCCGCCGGAAAACGTCCGCGTCTCCACCAGGTTCAGGTTCACCCAACTGTCCAGGGCCGTGAAGAAAGGCGTGCCACCGCCCAGCAAGACCGGTGCGGTGACCAGCACATACTGGTCGATCAGCCCGGCCCGGATAGCCGCTGCGGCAAGTGTGGCGCCAACGATGTCCATGGGGCCGCCGTCCTCGGACTTGAGCCGGGTGATCTCGGTGACCGCGTCGCCGGTGACCAGGCGGGTGTTCCAGTCGACCTTGTCGATCGTCGACGAGAACACCACCTTGGGCATGTCCCGCCAGCGGCGGGCGTACTCGATGTGCGCCGGTGTGGCGCCGGGCTGCTGGTCGGCGGTCGGCCAGTGGGAGCTCATCGCCTCCCACAGTTTGCGCCCGTACAGCGCCAGGCCGGTCGCCCCCACCCGGTCGGACCACCACTGGAACAGCTCGTCGCTCGGCACGCTCCAGCCGAGGTCCTCACCGGGCGCGGCGACGTAGCCGTCCAGGCTCAGGTTCATGCCGTAGGTCAGTTTCCGCATCATGTCAGCCTTCCCGTGAGTCGATCTCACACGTACAGACGGGCACGACGCGGAAACCTAATCGGTGCGCGATCCGCGTCCGCAGGTAGCTCTGGCGTTCCGAACTCAGCACGGCGCACTCGGGCGCTACCGACCAGATCTCGATTCCACCCTCACAAACGCCCGGTCACACAGCTACAGCGCCGGGCCCTGTCACCGCGCTGGAGATCGCCAAGCAATTCCCGGTGCCCCGGGTCGGCGCGATGAGGAGCGAGCACCGCCACTGTTGCCTGGCCCGGTAACAGTGGCGTTCTCTCTGATCCGCGGCGGGCTCGCCATCTGGTGCGGTTTTGCTGTTGTGGTTGTCAGGTCTGAGAGCAGGATCTTCACCAACCCAGGCCCTTTACAATGTAGATTTCTAAGCTGGCTCCGCTCCACAACCACATCGATGATCACGTGCTGTTGTCCTCGACACCCAGTGCACAATCCGCGTAAACCAGCACCTTGCATCGCTCCCCTGTCCCTCGTCGTGCAGCAGCAATACGGTCCCGCTCCCCCACCCTGCACACGACTCGCGTGGCGGCCCAACTTCGGCCGCCGCATCGGCGCAGGCGGACGACCTCCCCGACCGCACCTACACCTGCGGCCGACCCCAGCGCGCTGCTCCCTGCAGATCCGCCTAGCACATACGGCGTTCGGATGGTCGCGCGGTTATCGGGCTTCTTCCACAGAGGAGGCGATCACGGCCTCTGGGCCGGCGGAGTCCCAGGTCACGTGAGGCGAGCCCGTCAGCGCAGTGGTGTCGAGGTATTTAGGTTCGAGGACGCGCTCGGTGAACTTCCAGCCATCCGGGGTGCGCTGGTAACGGTCGTGGAACAGGCCGTACATGACGACCGACCTGCCGTCGCGGGGTCGAGGCGGCCAGCTCAAGGGCGCGCCGGTAGGCCGTCCGGGCCTCGGCGTCACGGCCCAGACGCCGCAGCAACTCCCCGCGCGTCGAGTGGAAATACAGGTAGCCGTCCAGGTCGAGGCCATCGACGGCACGCAAGGCCGCGGCGGGATCGCCTGCCTGGGCGACCGCCACGGCACGGTTGAGCTCGACCACCGCCGAGCCGGTCAGGTCGGCCAGCCGCCGGTACAGCTCGGCGACCTGCGGCCAGTCGATCCGCTCACGCGCCTGGAGCGAGGCGATGGCGGCCTGCACGACGTACGGGCCGCGCCCGCCCAGCGCCATCGCCCGATCCAGCGCCGCCCGGCCCGCCGCGATCTGTCGCAGGTCCCACAACCGATCTCGCCCTGGAGATTGAGCCGATCAACCAGCGCGGCGGGTCGCACGCCGGCCCCGGCGAGGAACCGTTCGGTGTCCGGCAGTCGCTGGCCCAGTACGCCGATGACCTGGACATGCCGCTGACCACCCTGCTCGACAACCGATGGGTGGCCTCGCGCTGGCCCAAGGAACGCCGTCAGGACGGCGTGTCCTACACCGTGCACAACACCGTGCACAAGGCGCTGGCCGGGATCGCGGACGAGGACGCGCGCTTCGCCAAGATCCTCCACCCACCCTGGCACGAGAAGTCCAAGACCCACCGGTGGACGCAGGACGCCGCCAAGCGGGAGGTCGGGCAGCGGGTCAACCACCCCACCACCGTCCAGGAGAAGATCAACAAGGTCCACGACCTGCTGGAGGATGAGAAGGTCGCAGCCCGGGTGGCGACCGATCTGCTGCGCCAGCCGCAGGTGGTGTCAGAGGTCGTCGAGGACCAGACCGCCATGCACCTGGTCAACCGGGCTCAGGTCGACCGCTCTCACCGGATCGCGGCGCAGCGGCTGGAGGCCGTTCCCCAGCCAACCAAGCAGGCCATCCAGCGGGCGCGCGAGCAGGTGCGCCACAACCGGGAGTACATCGACCTGGTCGGCGCGTGCGCCACGTTCGTGGCGGCGGCCGGGCAGATCATGCCGACGCTGCGCGGGCACTCCTTCACCGAAGAGGAGCGTGAGCGGGTGCACGCCAACCTGGCACGGGTGCGCGGCGCGACCGAATGGATCGGCCAGGCGATCGATACCGGCGACCTGTCCTTGGATGAGGGCCTGGCCGCGCTGTTGCGGGGCGAGTGAGCCCGCGATGGCCTCCTCCACGCCAGGACGGGGGCAGCGGGGCAGACTGCCGACGAACGTGTGTGGTGAGCGAGTCCGGATGGCGCTGATGGAAGCGCGTCCGGCCGGCCTGACCACCCGGCAGCTGGTCGCCGCGACCGGGATGAGCCCTTACCAGGTCCGCAAGGGCATCTTGTGGATCAAGGAAGTCGCGCGCGCGAGCACCTGACCCCGCTCGTCTATACCGCGAAGGGCGGCTACCGGTTTCCCGCCGACTCCGCCGACTGGGTGGCCTACGAGAAAGCGCAGTTCGCCGCCGCGCTGACCCGGATCAGCCGGCTCCTGGACGGCACGATCACTCCGCACGCCATGAAGTACCCCGACGACAAGTGGGCCCGCTTCGTCCTGGCCCAGGCCACCAGCCTGCAGTCCACGCTGGACATGCTGACCAACGGCCATGCGCCGGTCGGAGGCTGAGCGATGCGCCCGCGCCGCTACCCCTCCGACACCACCGCCGCCGAGTGGGCTCTGCTGGAGCGGCTTCTGCCGGTCCAGGCCTGTCGCACGCCCGCCGGCGGCAGGCCGGAAAAGCATCATCGCCGTGATGTGGTGGACGCGATTCGCTATCTGGTGGCCAACGGGTGCACCTGGCGAGCGATCCCGTCGGATTTCCCGCCGTGGGCCACGATTTACGGGCACTTCGCGCGCTGGGCGCGGCAGGGCGTGGTCAGCCAGATCCGGGATCAGCTGCGCCGCGCGATCCGGCTGCGCAAGGGCCGCTGTCCTGGCGCGGTCACCCTCATCGTCGATTCTCAGTCGGTGAAGGGATCGGAAACGGTCAGCAAGGCCACTCTCGGCTTTGACCCGGCAAAACGCATTAATGGAAGGAAGCGACATCTTGTGGTCGATCCGGATGGGCTTCAGGTGATGGTCATGGTCACCCCGGCCGACATGGCCGACCGGGACTGCGCCCGCGAGCTGCTGTTCCGGCTGCGCCTGACCCATCCCGAGATCACCCTGGTCTGGGCCGACTCCGCATATGCGGGATCACTGATCGAGTGGGCGCGCACCTTCTTGGACCTCACCGTCAAGGTGGTCTCCCGGCCGCGCGGCGCCCAGGGCTTTGTCGTGCTGGCTAAACGCTGGGTGGTGGAGCGCAGCCTGTCATGGGTGCTGCGCGCCCGCCGCAACATCCGCGACCATGAACGACTGCCGCAGCACAGCGAAATCATGATCACGTGGTCGGCGATCATCCAGATGACGCGCCGCCTCACCCGCAGCTCCCACGCCAGGACCTCCTGGGGAAGAGTTTCGTGACCGCGCCGCTGCGGGCTAGCCTGTCTCACAACCCAGCAAACGAGACAGGCCGATCCGCAGCCATACGACCACGAAACTCCCTTGGTGAGCGCCGTCATGGGACCTCGAACTGCGCAGTGCCTGAACTGCGAGGCACAGCTGCCGCCGGCCGCCGGCGGCGCGCGGCGCGGCGGCGCGGCCGGCCGAGGCGTGCTCGCGGCCAGAACCCTCATGAACCCGCCGAGGGGGTTGGGGACGGGCGGTCATAGACCCCGACGGCCCAGCTGCCTGGCCGTTCACCGACCTCGGAGGACAGGCGTTCGAGCACTTCGGGGCGCATAAGAGCGTGGGCGGCGGCTTCGTCGTCACACTCCTTGGACTTCGGAGTGAGGGGGCAGCCGGCGACGGCTTGCGCCACCTCCCGGACGGGGGCGTCGGCAGGGAAGACCCAGACCTTCAGCGACTGCGGGCGCTTCAGCCAGTCGGCGGGTGCGGACAACTTATCGTGATGTCCGCCGCTTGGGGGGTCGCACCGCCCGGAGGTTCCACCTATTTCGCCGCTCTTGAGCTTGGTCTGTATGACTACCCACGCTCGGGGATCATCACAGACCACCTTGTACCCGGTGTAGTAGCTGGCCGGGGTGAACGTCACCGTCTTGGCGGCGCCCGTGGTCGTGAAGCGCTCGGAGCGCAGGAGGGGCAGGTAGAAGTTCTTGCCCCCCAACACCACGTGGAAGCTCTCGGGAAGCTTCACAGCGGGCTTGACCTGGGCCGAGTCTGCAGGAGACTGGGCCACTGTCGACCTGTCCGGCCGGGACGCTCCGGCCAGCAGGCCGTTCACCAGTCCTGCGGCGACGACGGCGATGGCCAGCGTGCCCCCAGCTGCCACCGCCCGCCGCGCACGGCGGATGCGGCGTCCCCGCCGGATGATCCTGTCGAGATGAGCGGTGGGTCCGCCGCCCGCCCGTTCCTGGCCACGTTCGTTCAGTAGCCGTTCCAAGTCGCTCGTGCTGTGCGTCATCGCTGGGCCCTCTCCACCTGCATCGTCTGAATGTCCGGATCGACCCGAAGGCGGGTGAGAGCCCGGCTGAGCTGGCTCTTCACCGCGCCCAACGAGCAGCCGACAATGTCGGCGACCTGGGTGAGCGTCCGCCCCTCGAAGTAGTGCAGAACGATCACCGCGCGCTGGCGTGAAGACAGCGTGCCGATCGCGCTCCACAGAGCGTCCTGCTCGTCCACCTCACCGGCCCGGTCGCGCGGATCGGCCCTCTCGGGCAGGCTCTCCGCCGGGACCTCCCCACGCCAGCGCCTGCGCCACCAGGACGCGTGGGTATTCACGATGATCCGATAGACGTACGGATCGGGGTTGCCCTCGATCCGCCGCCAGGCAACCCATGCCTTGGCCAGCGCGGACTGCACCAGATCCTCAGCCGTGCCCCAGTCCCGGGCGAGGAGATACGCCATCCGGCACAGCCGCAAGTGGCGTTGCGCCACATATTCGGCGAACCCGTCGTCCATCCACCATCTCCGTCTCGATCGTCTCTGACGATGACTACAACCTGGGAACGGCGAACGGTTTACCGAAGGTCCGCAGAAAGCCTCGGCACCTCGAAGAGCCTCACACCTACCCCTGCAGCGGTTACAGACCGCGGCCGTGCTACGGCGAACCTAGATCATCCACCCGGCATCGGAGAGTTCAGCAACAACCTCTTACGGAAGGCACGGATCCCGGCTCGTACGTCCGCGCGCGTTGGAGCGGTCACCCAAGTACCGGACGGCCACGCCTGCCGAGGGCGGTCACCCGGCGTAGGGGCCGAACCGGCCCCAGGCGACGAGCGCGGCGAGCGCGAAGAGGATGACGGTGACCAGCAGCCCGGACGGCTCCTTGCGGCGGATGTGCCCTGGGTGCCTCACCATCGGCTGTCGATCTGGGGACCGACGTCGATGCCGCGCGGAAGGGACAAGTTGTCGCTCACATCCAGGCGACGAATAGGCGGCCTCCCGGGGGACACCTCGAACCCCAGGGAATTCAGAGCTGTTCGAGCCAGCGGGTCAGGAACCGCCGCCGCGGGGGGCGGGGAAGTAGAGGTAGCCGTCCGCCCGCGGGCCTGCGACGACGCGATCGCGGCCTGGATGGCGCCGTCGCCCGGGCGGCCGCGGCGTACGAACTCTCGGTCGTACTCACGACGAGACGGGGGGTGACGCCGGCACGATCGAGGAGCTTCGCTGCCGGCCGTCGAATCCCGGCGGCACGGTCACCGGGTCGAGGGTCAGGTCGGTCATGCCACCTAGTCACCGGCCCTGGACGGTGCCGAGTTGTAGAGCAGGTCGCGGTACTCGGGGTGATCGCGCAGCCAACTGAGGATGAAGGGGCAGATCACCAGCGCTTTCAGTCCTCGTTCGCCGATGTCGTCGAGCGCGGCGCGGGCCAGGGCGCCGCCGATTCCTCGACCCTCGAAGGTCGGGTCGACCTCGGTGTGAGCCAGGACGATCATCTCGCTGGTCTCCTGGTAGTCGATGAATCCGGCGACCGTCGTCTCGCCGACGGAGGCTTCGTAGCGCCGCCGGTCCGGATTCCTGGTCACGTTCACGTCGATGGACATTGTTCGTTGAGCCTCCTGTTTCGGTGCTGTGACAGGTCGTCATCTCGGGTCCGCCGGGGGTTGCCCGGCGGCCAGACGAATCAGATCGGTAGCGCTCCCCGCTCGCCGCGTGGAAGGTCGGATTCGCGCAGCAGACGCTACTTCGCGTCAGGGAGAATTGCCTAACCCGGTCGACCCGAACCCGGTTCCTGACCGTGGTCTGCCTGTCTGGTCAGGGAAGCGGCAGTTCTCTGAGCTGCCGGCGGGAGGCGATGCCCAGCTTCCGGAAGATGTCGCGGAGGTGGGCTTCAACGGTGCGTGGACTGAGGAACAGGTGCGCAGCGACCTCCCGGGAGGTCGCTGCGGTGGCCACCAGCCGTGCGATGTGCGGCTCGTGGGCGGTCAGGGAGTCGGTTGGCTGGGCGGTCCGTTTGCGGGGATGCTCACCGGTGGCGCGCGACTCGCGGGCGGCGCGCTGCCCTCGGGCGGATAGCCGCCTCTGATCATCTGTGCTCCTGACGGTCAGGAGACGCGGAGGACGGCGATCGGGGCGGTGCCGCGCCGGGCGGCAGGAGCCGTGTTCGAAGCTCCGGTTTGAGGATCTTGCCTGAGCCGGTTCTCGGCAGCGTGTCCACGATGTCGAAATAGACGGGGATCTTGTACTTTGCGAGCCGGGAACGGAGGAAGTCCGTCAGCTCTGCCGCGGTGAGGGCGACGCCGTCTCGGGGGACGACGAAGGCCCGGCCGACCTCGCCCCATTTCTCGTCGGGCACCCCGACCACGGCGGCCTCCGCCACGGCCGGATGCCCGAAGAGCACACCCTCCACCTCGGCCGGATAGACATTCTCCCCGCCGGAGATGTACATGTCCTTCAGCCGGTCGACGATGTGAAGGTGCCCCTCGTCGTCGAGGGTGGCGATGTCCCCGGAGCGGAACCAGCCTCCTTCGGTCAGCGCGGCGGCGGTCGCCTCCGGGTTCCGCCAGTAGCCGGGGGTGACGTTGGGCCCCTGGATGTGCACTTCGCCCGCCTCGCCGGCCTCGGCCTCACTGCCGTCGGGCCGGACCACGCGTATGTTGGCGAAGAACACCGGCACGCCGGCCGACCCCACCTTGCGCACGCTTTCACCCGCCTCAAGGAAGGTGGCGCCCGGCGAGGTCTCCGTCAGTCCGTAGCCCTGACAGAAGACCAAGCCCCGCTGCTGGTATGTGCGGATCAACGCGACCGGGATCGCCGCTCCCCCTGACATCAGGGTCCGCAGCGAGGACAGGTCGGCGTCGGCCCACCGCGGCGACCGCGCGAGGGCGGCGAACATCGCGGTGACCCCGAACATCCAGGTGACGCGGTGCTTCTCGATGAGGTCGTAGCAGGAGTCCACGTCCCAGAACGGCATGATCAGCGAGGTGCCGCCCTTGAGGAAGGTCGGCAGCAACGTCTGGTTCAGCGCCGCGACGTGGAAGAGCGGCGCACTGATCAGCGTCACCTCGGTGCTCGCCACGTCGACCCCGACCATGATGTTGAAGCAGTTCCACACCAGGTTGGTGTGACTGAGCATCGCCCCCTTGGGACGCCCGGTCGTGCCCGAGGTGTAGAGGATGAGAGCGATGTCGTCGAGTGCGACCGGGGTGTCGATCGGCGTGGCATCGCCTCCCGACAGAAAGGTCTCGTACTCCCGCTCCCCCGGTGCCGGCGACTCCAGCGCCACGGTCGTGCGCAGTCCCGGGAGTCCCGGAAGATCGCGCACGACCGTGGCGCACTCCGGCGCGTAGACGAGGACGGAGGCGCCGGAGTCCTCCACCATGTAGGCGATCTCCGATGCAGTCAGCCGGAAGTTCAGCGGGACGAAGATCCCTCCGAGCAGGTGCGTGGCGAACATGGTCTCGGCGAAGGCGACGTGGTTGGGGCCGAGGTAGGCGACCCGGTCCCCGGTCCGAACCCCGGCGCCGCGCAGACTCGATGCGAGCCTTGTCGTCCGCTCGTGCACCCAGGCGTAAGTGACCGCCCGGCCGTCGAAGACGAAGGCGGTGCGGTTCGGGCTCATCCGCGCCCGGCGGGCCGGCCAGCCGCCCAGTCCGGCGTTACGCATCGGCGACTCCTGTCAGGTGGAGGACGGTTCGGCCGGGTCGGTCGCGCGCGCCGCCGGGGCGACGGCGGTCAGGTCGCGGCGGCTGGTCTCGCCCAGGGCCAGGAGGCAGACCACCGTCAGCAGGCAGGAGGCGGCGATGATCACCGAGATCATCATCGTCCCTCCCCCGCCGGTGGACGCGTCGAGCTGGGCGAACAGCAGCGGGGCCAGGCCGGCGCCGAGCCCGGCGAGCTGGTAGCCCATCGAGGCTCCGGTGTAGCGGCTCCTGGTGGCGAAGACTTCGGTGTACAGCGCCGCGAGCGGGCCGTACATCATCGGGTGGATGACCGCCTGACCCAGCACGAGCGCGACGGTGAGCAAGGCGACGCTGCCGGCGTCCACCATCGGGAAGAGGACGAAGCCGAACATGGCCATGAGCAGTGCGCCGGCCAGCACGACCGGGCGGCGTCCCACCCTGTCCGACAGCGCCGACCACCCGATGATGCTCAGGACGGCCAGCGCCGAGGAGAGCGTGAGCCCGTTCAGCACGTCCGGCCGGGGGAAGCCGGCCCGCACGCCGTAGGCGATGAGATAGGTGGTCAGCGTGCCCTGCGCCACGAAGGCGGACAGACCGACGCCCACACCGAGCAGGAGAGTCCTCGGGTGATGGCGGAGCACGTCCAGCAGCGGCGCTCGGGAGCCATGGTCCGCGGCGGCCTTGAACACCGGGGTCTCCTCGACCCGCAGCCGGACGAACAGGCCGACCGCCAGCAGGACGACGCTGATCAGGAACGGCACCCGCCAGCCCCAGCTGAGGAACTCCTCCTCGCCCAGGACGGCGGCCGTGCCGCCGAGCGCCGCGGTGGACAGCACCATGCCGAAGGGGGCTCCGGCGTTGGTGAAGCTCGCCCACAGTCCGCGACGGCTGGTCGCGTGCTCGGCGGACATCAGCACGGCTCCGCCCCATTCACCGCCGACCGCGACGCCCTGCAGGATCCGGAGTACGACGAGTGCGATGGGCGCGAGGACGCCGATCTGCGCGTAGGTGGGGAGCAGGCCGATGAGGAAGCTGGCGACGCCCATCAGGGTCATGCTCAGCACCAGCATGCGCTTGCGGCCCAGCCGGTCGCCGAAGTGGCCGAAGATCGCTCCGCCGAGCGGCCTGGCGAGGTAGCCCGTGGCGAAGGTGCCGAAGCTGGCGACCGTCGCCGTGAGCGGGTCGAGAGAGGAGAAGAAGACCTTGCTGAAGACCACGGCCGAGGCGGTGGCGTACAGCAGGAAGTCGTAGTACTCGATGACGCTGCCCAGGAAGCTTGAGGCGACCGCGCGTCGGAGTTGGATCCGGTTGGGGGATGTGACTGGCAGGTTCGGCATGACCGAGCTCCTCGTCCGGGAGCGAGCTAAGACTCTCGCTTGCTTGTCCCGGAGGTTAGGCAGATCCATAACGGACGTCAATACTTTGCCCAATATGGGCGGGGGGTGGGGTGCGCCGCGCTCGCCGCGCCGGGCGCGGGCCGTACGTTTCGCCCGGTCAGGCGTAGTGACGGTAGATCACGCGCGCGACGCAGGCGGGCTTGGCGGAGCCGTCGATCTCTACGGTGAAGTCGAGGAGCATCTGGACGCCGTCACCGGGGACGTCGTCCACCGACGCCACGGCGGCGGCGAGGCGGATCTTGGCGCCGACCTTGACGGGACTGGGGAAGCGGGCCTTCTCCAGTCCATAGTTGACGCTCATCGTCACGCCCCGGATGTCGAGCAACTCGGTGAAAAGCGGGATGACCAGGGACAGGGTCAGATAGCCGTGGGCGATCGGACCGCCGAACGGCCCCTCCTTCGCCCGCTCGGGATCGACGTGGATCCACTGGTGGTCGTCGGTGGCGTCGGCGAAGGTGTTCACCCGCTCCTGGGTGATCTCCAGCCATTCGCTGTGGCCGAGGTCCGCCCCGGCGAGCGCCTTGATCTCGCCGAGTCCGTGCACCGTCGTGGTCATGACCGTGTCGTCCCTTCCTGCGCACCCAGCCCGAGCAGGCGCGCGGCATTGTCCTTGAGGATGCGGGAGCGGACCTCCGGCTTGATCTCGAGCTTGCCGAAGTCGGCGAGCCAGCGGTCCGGGGTGATCACCGGATAGTCGGATCCGAAGAGCACCTTGTCCTTCAGCAGCGTGTTCGCGTACCGGACGAGCTGCGGCGGGAAGTACTTGGGCGACCATCCGGACAGGTCGATGTAGACCTGGGGCTTGTGCGTGGCGACGGCCAGCGCCTCGTCCTGCCAGGGGAACGACGGATGGGCCAGCACGATCTTCAGGTCGGGGAAGTCCACGGCGACGTCGTCCACCAGCATGGGGTTGGAGTACTTCAACCGGATCCCGCCCCCGCCCCGGACGCCCGCGCCGATACCCGTCTGGCCCGTGTGGAACAGGGCGATCGCGCCGGACTCCTGGATCACCTCGTAGAGGGGATAGGCCATGCGGTCGTCGGGCGCGAAGCCCTGGATGCTGGGGTGAAACTTGAAGCCGCGCACGCCGTGCTCCTCGACTAGCCGGCGCGCCTCGCGGACGCCCGCCCGGCCCTTCCACGGATCGACACTGGCGAACGGGATCAGCACATCGGCATGCTCGGCACAGCTCTCGGCGACCTCCTCGTTCGAGATGCGAGGGTGGCCGGTGGCGTGCTCCGCGTCGACGGTGAACACCACCGCGGCCATCTTGCGCTCTCGGTAGTAGGCGGCCATCTCGGGGATGGTCGGCGTGGGGTGCTCCTTGAAGTACTTCTCCGAGGCGCCGAACAGCTCCGCGCTCAGCGAGACGTGCCCGCCGGCGGAGACCTCGGCGTGCGTGTGCACGTCGATCGCGACCAGTTCGCCGACGTTCAACCGCGGCATCTCAGCTCTCCGCCGTCTTCTGTCCGGGGACCTTGGGCGCGGGCACGCCGTACGTCTCGGGATCGGCGCCGACGCCCGTCCGCCATGAGGCGGCGATCGCGTCGGCCGTCCAGCCGCCGTCGGCGTAGGCCACCGCCTTCTCGCCGGGGTGGGACCAGAGCGCCAGCCGGTCGCCGCCGATGCCGATGGCCTGGCCCGTCACCTCCGCGGAGGCGTCGGACGCGAGGAAGACGACGAGCGGGGCGACGTCCCCGACCGTGCCCAGGCCCTCGCCCCTGCGCAGCCATTCCGGGAACGGCCGCCCGGTCCGCTCCGACTCCTCGATGACCGGGGCGAAGGCCGGGATCGTCTTGGTCATCTCCGTCGCCGCGACCGGGACGATCGCGTTCACCGTGATGTTCGCCCTGGCCAGCTCCATCGCCCAGGTCCGGGCCATGGCGACGACGCCCGCCTTGGCGGCGGCGTAGTTGGTCTGGCCGAAGTTCCCGCGCTGACCGGCGGGCGACGAGACGAGGATCAGCCGTCCGCCCGTCCCCTGCTCGCGCATCCGCACCGCCGCCGCCCGGGCGCAGGTGAACGTGCCCCGCAGGTGCACGTCGATCACCGCGTCGAAGTCCTCGTCGGACATCTTCCACAGGACCCGGTCCCGCAGAATGCCCGCGTTCGTGACCATCACGTCCAGCCGGCCGAACTCCTTGACGGCCGTGGCGACCAGCCGCTCGGCGGCCTCGGCGGAGCCGACCGGGGCGACGACGGCCGCGGCCCTGCCCCCCGCCGCGATGATCCCGCCGGCGACTCCGGCCGCCGTGTCGCCGTCCAGGTCGTTCACGATGACCGCCGCCCCGGCCGCCGCCAGCGCCTCGGCGTAGGCCCGCCCGAGGCCACGACCCGCGCCCGTGACGACGGCCACCTTGCCCGACAGATCCATGCACCTCACCTTTCGCCGGGAAGCCTGACATCGCCGAATTTATGGCACTTATGTGACTGCCGTCAAAGATTTGCCTGACGTCGAGAACCGTCTACCCTTTGGCTGTGACCTTCGGTGGCGAAGACGACCTGACAGCGCAGTTCCGGCGCCCGCAGTCCCTGATGTTCAGCTTTCTCGGCATCTACGTGCTGGACCGCGGCGTGGCCGTCTACTCCGGCAGCGTCATAGACGTGTTCGCCCGCCTCAACGTCTCCGAGGAGGCCGTACGGTCGACGCTCGCGCGCATGGTCAAGCGCAACCTGCTCATCCGACACCGACGGGGACGAAAGGTGTACTTCGGGCTCGCCCCGCACGCCGCGGAGGTGCTGAAAGATGGGCGCAGACGGGTGTGGGAGACCGGCGCGGTGAACCGCGACTGGGACGGCACCTGGACGGTCGTCGGGTTCTCGCTGCCGGACAGCCGGCGCAGCACCCGGAACGACCTGCGTTCTCAGCTGATCTGGAACGGCTTCGGCCTGCTGCAGAACGGGCTGTGGATAGCGCCGGGCGAGAAGGACGTCACGGACATCATCGCCTCGCTGGAGCTGGGCGACCACGTCACCGTGCTGACCGCCCGCGCCTTCAAGCCGACCGAGGCCGCCGACCTCGTCAGGAAGGCCTTCGACATCGAGCGGATCGCCGGACGCTACCGGGCGTTTCTCGCCCAGTGGGACGTCCCCCGGCCGCTCCCCGGCGCGCCGGACGACCTCGCCCGCCAGTTGCTGCTGCACACCGACTGGCTGCAACTCGTCCGTAAGGATCCCCACCTGCCGGCCGAGCACCTGCCCCCGGACTGGCCGGCCATCCGGGCCGAGCAGCTCTTCCAGGTGCTCGCGCGGGAGTACGAAAGACGCGCTGCCGAGCGGGCCGCCGCCATCCTGGACGAGCTTCCCGTGTGACGGCAGGCACCGCCGGCGCCATGGCCGTTGATCATCGTCGTCCGCCGAACTCCCAGTGGTGGACTTCGATGTCGGCATAGCGGTCCGAGGTCAGGACGGTGCGGGCCGTGTCCCGATCCCCCGCCCGGATCAAGGCTGCCGTGCCCAGCCAGGTGGCGCCGTCGTCGGACAGCAGTGACCCGTAGGCGATCAGGTCGTCCTGCCGGTCGGGCGGTGGAAGGAGGTCGGCGGCCTGGCCCGTGCCGAGGCCGAGAACCAGATAGCGGCTGCCGCCTTCGCGGCCACCGGGGAAGTCCCACATGGTGCGACCCAGGACGTTGCGCCAGCGGCGCAACAGCACGTCACGGTACACCCCGGCCTGGTAGCTGGGCTCGTCGAAGGCGAACGCCCGCGCGGCGGCGGGGTCCGGCAGGTCGACGATGTGCACGCTGCCTGTGGCCGTGTCGCCGTCGAGGGTGGGGCCGCGGGCGATCAGCCGCGCGTCGAAGCGGTCCATGTAGGACCAGTGCTCCTCGGTGAGCTTCTCGCGCAGCGCCGCGGAGCCGGGCCGGTCACGGTGGTAACAGAAGAATTCCATGTCGAGCCTGTCTATCACGGGTTGCGGCAGGACCCGGTGCCGATTTCGCGGACCGTCCAGGCCGCCGTGGCCGAGCAGGCCCTGACAGCGCTCGATGGCGGCTTGTGGGTGACGATCGCAACCTGTAGGTTGCCATTGATGGCAACCTACAGGTTGCGAAAGAGGGTGACATGGGTTCGGACGCGATCGAACGGGTGCTGGTGCTGCGGCACCCCGTCGAGCGGGTGTGGGCCGCGCTGACCACCGCGGAAGGGCTCTCGCGGTGGTTCGGCTCGGTGGCGGAGATAGATCTGCGGCCCGGTGGGCGCGCGTTCTTCCGCTGGGACGATCTCGGCGACGAATCCGTCGCCACCATCGTGGTGGTCGACCCACCACGCCGTTTCGCGTTCAGGTGGGCGATCGAGGGCCTGCCGGAGGACGACGCACCCCGGACGCTTGTGGACTTCACCCTGGAACCGATACCGGACGGCACCCGGCTGCGCCTGGTGGAGAGCGGGTTCGCCCAGGCCGCCGCCGACGTGGCCCGCGCTGCCCACCAGGCCAACAGTCAGGGATGGGACGCCGAGCTCGCCGACCTGGAGACCTACCTCGATGCGGCCGCCTGATCCAGAACGGCAGGCCGTCGCGGTGTTCGCGGCGCTCACCGATCCGACGCGGCGCGCACTGTTGGAGGAACTCGCCCGCGCCGGGCCCGCCACCGTCACCGACCTGGCACGACGGCTGCCGATCAGCCGCCAGGCGATCGCCAAGCACCTCGGCCAGCTCGCCGAAGCGGGCCTGATCAGCCCAGGAGAACCGGCCGGCCGTCGCCATCCCTACCGGCTGGAATCAGCCCCCATTCGCACGGCGCAGGTGTGGCTGGCCATGCTCGCCAACCGGTGGGACGACCGGCTGACCGCGCTGGAGCTCGCACTGGACGCCACCGACACGAAGGAGTCGAGCGACAATGAACAAGCCTGAATTCACCGCCGGCCTGAACATCGCCATGAAGATCCCCAAGGCCCAGTACGAAGCCACCGTGGCCTTCTACCGCGACACCCTGGGCTTCGAGGTCAAAGAGGAGGATGTCTCGTACGCTCCGACCGTCTCGAGAACTCATTCGGTACGGTTCGGACCCAATACGCTGTGGCTCGACTGCGTCGACAACTACAGCCGGCCCGACCTGTGGCTGCAGCTGCACACCGATGACCTGGACGCGGCAGCGGCCAGACTGGCCGGCTGCGGCATCCACCCGTGTGACGAGGTCGAGCCCCTGGAGGGCCTCGACTCCAGGACCCACTGGATCAAGAACCCGGCCGGTGTCGTGCACCTGCTCGCGGAGTCCCGCTGATCCCGCGGCCGTACCGTCACCGGACGGCTCGTCGCAGGACGGCCTGGATGTGATCAGGGTCGGCGGGGGCGTTGTCGAGGAGGATCGCGGTGCACAGTCCGTCGGAGGCCGCGACGAGGGCGGCGATCGCCGCAGGGTCGTCGGTCAGCGTGGTGGCGAGTTCGGCGATGTTCTCCCGCCAGCGTCGTGCCACGGGTCGTAGTGCGGGGCGGCGGGCGGCCAGGGTCGCCAGCTCGCGTTCGGCCAGGGCGCGTTCACGTCCGGGACCGCCGGACTCGGCGATGAGGTGGGCCAGGCCGGTGAGTTTGTCGCCGGGGCTGTCGATGATGTCCCGGATGCGGGCGGTGTAGGCGTCGGCGACACTCGTGAGGGCGGCGACGAGCAGGTCGTCGAGGGTCGCGAAATAGTAGGTGCTCAGGGACGTCGTGGTGCCGGCCTGCTTGGCGACCGTGCGATGGGTGACGCCTGCCGCGCCGTCGCGCGTGACCACGGCGAGGGTGGCCTCGATGATCTCCGCGCGTCGTCTCTCGCCACGCGCGCGGCGGCCGTCGATGTGCTCGCTGTCGTCGGTGGTGTCGCCCATGCCACTCCTCGGTCCGACCCGAAAGGATAGTCGGACCATCGTTCAAACGTCGGTGTCGCGGCTCCGCGCCTCCCCGAGGGTGGGCACGTGACGCAGCATCCCGAGGCACAGCACCGCGGCAACGGCGATGGCGATCCCCGCGACCAGGGAAGCGACGTTGAGTCCGCTGGTGAAGGCCTGCCGGGCCGCCTCGACGGTCCCGGGCGGAAGACTCTCGCTGATCGCCAGGGTCGCGTTCAGGCTGTCGGTGAGGGCGCCGGAGGTCTCGGACGTCAGATCTCCGGGCACCGTCACCCGAGTGCGGTAGACGGCGGTGGTGAGACTGCCGAGCAGGGCGACGCCGACGGCGATGCCGAGTTCCTGGACCGTCTCGGAGATCGACGCCGCCGACCCGGATCGCGCTGCCGGCACCGCGCCCACCACCATGTCGGTGCCCAGGGCGGCGAGGGCGCCCAGCCCGAGATAGACGAACGTGAAGCCGGCCGCCACAGGGACCTCGTCGTCGAGCCCCGCGCCGGCGAGCAGCGCGTAGCCGGCGAGGGACGCCCCGAGGGCGGCGCCCATGACCGAGCCGGGGCGGAAACGCCGGGCGACCAGAGGAGCGCCGATGGCGGCGGCGAACATCGCCAGCGCCGGTGGTCCCATCCAGAGCCCCGCGTCGAAGGGCGTGAGCCCTTGGACGAGCTGGAGGTACTGCGTGACCAGGTACATCGAGCCCCCGACTCCGACCAGGCCGATGAGCAGCACGCTCAAGGCCACGGTGAAGGCCCGGTTGCCGAACAGCGACACGTCCAGCAGCGGGTCGGGGAGGCGGCGTTGGCGGCGTACGAACACGATCCCGGCCAGAACGCCCGCCAGGGCATAGACGAGGGTTGCGCCGCCGGGGCCGTCGGAGGCGATGCGCTTGACGGCGTAGACGACCGGAAGGATCGCCGCCAGGGACAGACCCACGCTGATCAGGTCCAGCCGGCCGGTGGACGGGGCCGCGTACTCCGGAAGCAGGGCACGCGCCCCGGCCAGGACGGCGAGGGCGATGGGCACCGCCGTCAGGAACGGCGCTCCCCACCAGAAGGAGTCCACCAGGGCTCCGCCCACGATCGGCCCGGCGGCCATCCCGAGCGCGAACATCGTGGCCCAGACCCCGATGGCGACCGCGCGCTGACGCGCGTCGGGGAACATGTTCGAGATCAGCGACAGCGTGGAGGGCATGAGCGTCGCCCCGGCCACCCCCAGGAGGGCTCGCGCGAGGATCAACAGCTCGGCCGTGGGGGCGAACGCGGCGAACACCGAGGCCGCCGCGAAGGCGACCATCCCGATCTCCAGCAACCTGCGCCGCCCGATCCGGTCGCCCAGCGTGCCCATGGTCACGAGGAACCCGGCGACGAGGAACCCGTACGCGTCCATGATCCACAGCAGCTGGGCAGCCGACGGGGACAGGTCGGCCGCCATGCTCGGCGCCACCAGGTACAGGACGGTCACGTCCAGTCCCAGCAGCACCGTCGGCATGGCCAGCAGGCCCAGGCCCGCCCACTGGCGCGCCCCCGCCCGCATGAACTGTTGCCGCGTCATCACGTCCCTTTCGCTCTCATCATGTTTGAACGTTAGTACAATTAGTACAATCGTTCAAGATAATGGGATCGGGCGTGAAGCGGCCCGGCCGCGATTCCCGATCGCCGAAGTCAGCGATCGCCGTGCGCGCCGGTGAAGGTGGCGCCGATCTCCGCCATCCGCCCGGCCGCGTAGGCGGGGTCGATCAACGCCTCGGGGGTATGGAGGCCGGGCGGCACAGGGGCGGCACAGGGGCGCCGCGCAGGCCGAGCAGCCGTTCGACGCCGAGGGCGACACCGAGCGCCGTCAGGGGGCGCTGCCCTTCCGGGTGGCGACCACCTCGGGTCCGATGTCGACCAGGCCGCTGGAGATGCTGACGTACGGCAGGCCGCGGTCCTGTGCGAAACGCAGTCCGTTCAGGTGGCTGTCCCACACCGTTGCCACGACCGCCGAGTAGCCGTCGGTCTCCTGGAGGCCGAGGTCGCCTCGCCGCAGGTCGATGGTCGCGGCTGTCGCGCCGCCGAACTCGTCGGCGACCCGCCGGGCGCGGCAGAGATCGCGGCCCGCGATCGTCAGCGGAACCGTCGACGGCATCGCCGCCGGATCCCTTGGTCATCAGAATTGAGAACCGGGACGATACGGGCTGACTACATCAAGAGCCCTTCAGAACGCGATCAAGTGCGGCCCGGCCCGCAGGTCCCCAGTTCGGCTTGCCGCCGGGAAGGCCCCGATCTCCGTTCTGGCCCATGAGCATCAGGAAGAGGCTCTTCATGGCGGCCAGCCCGCGGGCGCGCCGGATCGTCGCCTCGTCCGCATGCCCGTACGTGTCGAAGAACCGTGCGGCCATGCCCGTGGGGAGCAGCACCCACGCGGCGGCGAGGTCCCACGCGGGATCGCCGGCGAACAAGGCACCGAAATCGATGACGCCCGAGAGCGTCCCGTCCGTGACGACGACATTCGCGGGATGGAGGTCGCCGTGCACCCACACCGGCGGGCCCTCCCACTCGGGAGCCGCGACGGCGTCGTCCCAGACGGCCCGGACGGCGCGGACGGCGCGGACATCGCCGACGGCGTCGACGGCCTGCAAGAACTGCTCGAAGCCGCCCGTGCACCCCTTGGGGTGGGCGCCGAAATCCGAACTGGCCGGGGCCTCGGCGGGCGCCTCCACGTGCAGCGCCCTGAGGAAGCCCGCCAGCGTGTCGGCCGCGTGGGCGCCGCGGCTGATCGAGCCGTGGTCCAGCGGCTCGCCGGAAACCCACGTCATCACGGTCCAGTGCTTGGGGAAGCGCTCGGACGGTTCGCCGGACCGCACCGGGGTCGGCACCGGAAGCGGCAGGCGCGGAGCCAGCACAGGGAGCCACCGGCGCTCCTTGAGCTGGAGCTCCGGGGTGGGGTCCATGCGCTGCATGCGCACGGCCAGCTCGTCCCCGAGGCGCCACATCTGGTTGCCCCAGCCGCCCGCCACCTCGCGGACCGCCAGCCCCGCAAGGTCCGGATGTTGTTCCCGCAGCAGGTCGCGTACCAGGTCTGCGGTGATCTCGATCTCGGTGTCGGTCATGCGAAGTCACGGTACTGAGGCGTGGGGCGGAGCGGCTCTCCACCCCGGCCTGAAGGCCGGAGCACTGCGGCCGACCCAGGTAGCACACCGGCTAAGCGGACCTTGGCATGTCGAAGGAGAGGGCGCGATACCTTGCCTTCGGTGCCTCGACCGCGTGACCGGAGGAGTCGATGCCGGGATGACGGCAGGGCGGCCGGTGCCCACGCAGGACGACGTGCTCGGATACTTCGACACGCTGTCGAACTGGGGACGGTGGGGCGACGACGACGAGCTCGGCACGCTGAACCACATCACCGACGACGTCCGGCTGGCGGCGGCGCGGGCCGTGCGTCACGGCAGGAGCGTGTCGTGCGCATGGGAGGTCGCCGTACCGGAGGACATGGAGCGGTCGACGACGATCTGCCCGTGCGCCGACACCGCGACGGGCTCGGCGTGGGCGGCCGTCACGGCGGCGGCGAACGGGATCGTCACGCGGGGTGTCCTGCTGGACGTCGCGAGCGCGCGGGATGTGCCGTGGCTGGAACCGGGGCAGGGAGTGTTCCCCGACGATCTGGAGGAGGCCGAGCGTCGCCAGGGTGTGCGGGTGCGATCCGGCGATGCGGTGCTCCTGCGGACCGGCTACGGCCGCGTCCGCCACGAGACCGGTCCGGTCAGCGGTTTCACCCAGGCCGGGTGGCACGCGTCCTGCCTGCCGTGGCTGCACGAACGGGAGGTCGCGCTGATCGGCGCCGACACCCAGCAGGACGTTCTGCCATCGGGTTACGAAGGCGTGCTGATGCCGGTCCACGCCGTGAGCCTCGTCGCGATGGGTCTGTGGATGCTCGACAACTGCGACCTGGAGGCGTGCGCGACGACGGCTGCCGAGCTCGGCCAGTGGGACTTCCACCCCTGCCGGGCGGTGGTGTCCCGCACGGCGCCGGAAGAGGATGGTCGGTCATGCGGCGAGGCCACGTCGATCAACGAGGAGGCGCGGCGCTATCTCGCGCTGATGCCGGACGGGCCGTCCATGCCCACGGCGCTCGGGCTGAGGCTGCCCATCTGGCTGATCGGCACGACTCTGCAGGCGCGGGCCATAGCCCAGGGCCACGATCGGGGCAACGCCAGGATTCGCATCCGGACTCTCGACAGGCAGTGGCTGACCTGCCGCGCCTCATGCCTGAGCGGTCCCGGCGGACGGCCGGGTCCTACGGCGCTCGTGATCGAGCCCGCGTCCCCCGGCGACCTGGCGGTCATCGTCGCCCAGGCGTACGGGCTGACGCCCCGGGAGTTCGAGGTCGCCCAGTTCGTGGCACGGGGCCTGTCCACCGCCGAGATCGCCACGGCCCTGTTCATCTCTCCCCACACCGTTCGCGGTCACCTCAAGGCCGTCTTCGGCAAGGCGGGGATCTCCAGCCGCGGTGAGCTCGTCGCGCACCTGTTCGCCGAACCCTACCGGCCGTAGGCGCCACCATCAGTGGCCGGTCGCGCACCCTGCCCGGGTTCGCACGCCGCGGCGTCGCCGCCAGGGGCAGAATCACCTCAAGGCGATCCGTCGTGCCCTGGCGAGGTTGGCGATCAGTTCGGCACGGGTCTGGTGCTCGTGCGCGGCCCACGCGGGTTGACCGGGACCGCTGCGCCACGACTCGCTGAGCGGGCTGTTGTCCACGGTGTCGAATCCGAACTGGTCGTACAGTCGCGTCACGAGTTCCACGGCTTCGGGAAAGTCGCTCGAGGACGACAGCGCCAGACGGCCGGGGGGTGCCCGCCGCCGTGCCCGCGGTGGTGATGCGGAGGGGCCTGGATGTGGGTGAAGGCCTTGACGACCTTGGATCGCCGAAGGTGCTCCTGGCGCAGCTCGTGAACGGTCTTCTCACCCGAGTCGACGACCAGGATATGGCCGTCGCGCCAGACCATGTAGTTGTTCGCATGGTCTTTGACCTCAACCTCTGGTGAGACTGTCGGGGTTTCGCACTCAGATCTGGTTCAGGCCGCCGTCGACGTACAGGCTCGAACCGGTGATGAAGCTGCTCTGCCCGGAGGCGAGGAAGGCCACGGCGGCGGCGATCTCCTCCGGGCGCCCGAGCCGGCCCAGCGGCACGTGCGCGGCCAGTTGCCGCCTGAAGCCGGCGGCCTGCTCCTGGTCGGGAGCGAGCCCTGACAGACCGGGGGTGTCGGTCGGGCCGGGCGTGATGGTGTTGACCCGGATGCCGCGTCCCTTGAGTTCGTTGGCCCAGGTCCGCGCGAACGATCGGGTGGCGGCCTTCGTCGCCGCGTACACGCCGAACGCCCCATCGCCGGCGTCCGCGTTGGTGGAGCCGTTCAGGATCACCGAGGCGCCGTCGTTGAGCAGGGGCAGCGCCTTCTGCACGGTGAACAGCGTGCCCCGGACGTTGATGCCGAAGAGGGTGTCGAAGTGCTCCTCGGAGATCTGCTCAAGCGGCACGAACTCGGCGACGGAGGCGTTCGCGAACAGTACGTCCAGGCCCTGTCCCCTGCTGCGGATCGTCTCGTAGAGCCTGTCCAGGTCGGCCAGGTTCGAGATGTCGCCGATCACCGCGGTGGCCGCTGAACCGATCGCTCCGACGGCCGCGTCGAGTTCGGTCCTGCGCCGGCCGGTGATGAACACGTGCGCGCCCTCGGCCGCCAGTCGTACGGCACCGGCCAGGCCGATTCCGGTGCTGCCGCCGGTGACGAGAGCGGTCTTGCCTTCGAGTAGCCCTATGGGGACAACCTCCTCAGATTTCTGTATCGATCGATGCGGAACTCGTACGGTAGTACTTCTGTATCGATCGATGCGAAAGAGGTAGGCTGCGGGCGTGCGGACCAAACAGAGCGGCCCCATCGGCCGGCCGCGAGGATTCGACCCCGGCGAAGCTCTCGAGCGCGCCATGCTGGTCTTCTGGGAGCACGGCTACGAGGGGGCCAGCCTGGCCAGGCTGACCGATGCGATGGGCATCTCCACCACCAGCATGTACGCGGCGTTCGGCAACAAGGAGGAGCTGTTCCGCAAGGCCCTGGAGCGCTACACCGAAGGCCCCAGCGCATACCTGGCCCGGGCCCTGGAGCAGCCGACCGCCCTGGGCGTCGCCACCGCGATCCTGGCCGGCACCGTACGGACCACCACCCGCCCGGCCCACCCCCACGGGTGCCTGGGAGTCCAGGGCGCCCTGGCCGCCAGCGACTCCGGGCGTGGCGTCCGCGACCTTCTCGCCGCCTGGCGCAACGACGGCTGCTCCCGCGTACGAGAGCGATTCCAGCGAGCCGTCGACGACGGCGACCTGCCTCCGGACGCCGATCCGGGGCTGCTGGCCCGCTACGTCACCACCTTGGCCTTCGGCATCACGGTGCAGGCCGCGAGCGGCGTCGGCCGCGACGAACTCCAGGAGATGGCCGACGCCGCCCTGCGCAACTGGCCGCTCCCCTGAGAACCGCGCTCATCCCTCGTCCACGCGGCCCTGGGGCTTCCGTCCCCTTCGCACCTCGTCGATTCTTCGGAACTCGTCGAAGAGACCCGCCGCGGGCATCCGCGCGGACGGCCGGCCTGATCACCTGGTCGTCCGCGCCCCACGGCCGCGAGGTTGCCGAGGGGGACCGCGGCGGCCGGGTCACGCCTGAGCAAGGCACGGATCTGGTGATCCGCGCCCGCCCGCTGCCGGCGGGGCCGAAGCAGGTCAGACGCCGAACGCCGCCGGGTAGCGGATGACGCCGCTGGGGACCGGTCGTTCAGGGGCGAGGGCGAGCGCCATCATGTACTTGTCCTCGACGTCGAAGGGCGGGCGGATGCCGTACCCGGAGGCCGGGGTGAAGCCGAAGCGCGGGTAGTACTCGGCGTGACCGAGCACGACCACCAGGTTCTCGCCCTGCTCGCGGGCGGCGCGCAGGGCGGCGCGGATCGCGGCGGAACCGGCGCCCCGCCGCTGGTGTCCGGGCTTGACGGCGCACGGGCCCAGGGCGAGTGCGGGTGAGTCGCCGACGTGACAGCGGGTGAGCAGCGCGTATCCGATGAGCTCGCCGCCGGGGGCCTCGGCCAGCCAGGACAGGCCGGGCAGCCACGCCTGCGCGTCGGCCCGCAGCGCCTCGACGAGGTCGGCCTCGTGCGGAGTGGGGAAGGCGGCAAGGTTGACGTCGCGGATGGCGGCGACGTCGCCGGCGCTCTCGGGACGGGTAATCCAAGTAGGGGTCATGGTCGGGTGCGTCTCCTCGTCCTTTCGCGGGTGGCCGGCGGCGCATGGCGATCTCTTGAAGGGTAGCCGCGACCGCCTCGCGCATTCGGTGACGACAGCGCAGCGGCCCCGTTGGGGGGTGCGGCGCGGCGGACGTGGCCGGCACCAGGCCGAATGGGCACGGTGTCAGAGGCTGCCGAGGAATTCCAGGAGGAGGCGGTTGACGTCGTCGGGGCGTTCCTGCTGGATCCAGTGACCGCAGTCCAGAAGGTGGCTGCCGGTCAGGCCGGGGAGGGTGTGGGGGTAGGCGTCGACGGCGTCGGACAGCCACATGGTGGAGGCGTCGCGCCTGCCGCCGATGAACAGGGACGGCTGCTTGATCGGGGCTCCGGCGTAGGGGGCCAGGTCTTCCCAGTCGCGGTCCATGTTGCGGTAGCGGTTGAGCGCTCCGGTCAGGCCGGTCCGCTCGAACTCCGCGGCGTAGAAGCCGAGTTCCTCCTCCGTCAGCCAGGACGGCAGGGCCCCGGCGGGGAACCGCTCGCGCAGGGTGCCGCCGTCGCGGGTGACGAAGTGCGGGTCGGGTCCGGCCATGGTGTCGCCGGACAGAGCGCGGTAGAACCCGGCGAGCCAGCCGCGCACGTCGGGCTCGATCTCGGACTCGGCCCGTCCGGGCTCCTGGAAGTAGGAGACGTAGAACTCCTCCTCACCGCCCATCTGCGCGAACACCTCGCTCGGCCGGGGTCCGCCCGGCGGCGTGTAGGGCACGCTCAAGATGCCGACCGCGTGGAACACCTCGGGCGCGACCAGCGCGGAGCGCGCGGCGATCGTCGCCCCCCAGTCGTGGCCGATGATCGCCGCCGAGGTCTCGCCGAGCGCCCGCACGACCGCGACGTTGTCCTGGACCAGGTCGAGCATCCGGTAGGCGGCCGGGTCCCGCGGCTTGGACGAGCGTCCGTATCCCCGCACGTCAAGTGCGACGGCCCGGTAGCCCGCCTGCGCCAGGACGGGCATCTGCCGCCGCCACGAATACCAGGACTCGGGGAACCCGTGCACCAGCAGCACCAGCGGCCCGCTGCCCTGCTCCACCGTGTGGATGCGTACCGCGCCCGCTTCCAGGATCCTGTGCTGGACCGTCATCGCGCCCTCCCCGACCTGCGACTTCGTGATCACGTCGACCATAGGTCGGCGGCTTCCGGCGGCCCAAGATTCGTTGCCGGGTCGGCAACTCGCCGACGCCGAGACGGTTGCTCATGGTCACCACACGCGCGGCGGGCGCCTGCACCAGCAGCGGCAGCAGCCGCACGGTCAGCGCGAACGGGTCGGCTGGCCGGGTGCTCCCGGATGCCGCCCTGGCGGCATGCCGGGCGCTTCCGGGAAGCAGGGCGTGCCCTGCTGTCCGAACCACTGGACCAGGTGTCGCCGCATCAGGCGCACCTCGGCCCACTGGTCGTCGCGTACCGTTCGGGCGAAGCCGGCGACCTCGGCATGCTCCGCCTCACCGTGCATGAGCACCTGCTGCGACATCATGATCGCCATCATGTGGTGCGGGATCATGTACTGCAGGAACGTCCTGTCGAGCTGATCTCCCGAAAGCCCCGACAGGTCGGGCATCGTGGTCACGCTGGGGCTCGGCGCCGGACTCCGCGGGTACCACTGTTCCAGCCACCCTCTCATCCTGCCGATCTCGGCAGTCTGCGTCGTGACGATCGACTGCCCGAGCCGCCGCATGTCGGGCCGCTCGGACCGCTGCAGTTGCCGCGCAGCGGTGACGGCCTCCTCGTGGTGGGGCACCATCTGCGCCAGGTAGTCGTATTCGCTGGTGATGGGGTACATCGGCCCCAGACCCGGGCACGTCGGCCGCGGATCCGCAGGAGAAGGACTCGGGGACGCTGTCGGTGCGGCCGCAGCGGCGGTCCCGAAACCCGTGGTGACGGTGGCCAGGAGTGCCCCGGCGGCGGCAGCGGTCCTCACAGCGCGTCGCTTCATGCGTCCCCCCAACGCCGATTCGACACCTCCACCCACTGTAACGTCACCGCCCTGACCATGGCGCTCCGCCTGTGTTCAGGGCCGGGGCCAGGCCGGCGTCTCCCGGAAGCGGAAGCGCACGATGCGGGTGGACCGTTTCATGCCCGGCACCAGGTTCATCACGCGGTACAGACGGCGGATGCGCGCGGGGGCCTTGGCCCTCAGGATCGGCGCGTCGTACATCGGCACCTCGTCGACGTACTCCAGCCGTGGGTGCCACGCGGCCAGCGCGGCGGGGACGTCGAAGCCGCAGTGGAACCGAGCGTCGTACTTGCGCAGCGCCGGGTCCCACTTCGAGGTGCGCCAGGCCCAGACCGGCACCGTGTCGATCTGGATCTGCCCTGTGGGGAAGGCGTCGACGACGCCCGTCAGCAGCCGGTGGACGTCCTTCTCGGTCAGGTACGGCACCAGCCCCTTGGCGATCACCAGCACCGGCCTGCCGCGAGGGACGCGGTCCAGCCAGGTCAGGTCGGTGACGTCGGCGCCGACGAGCGTGCAGTGGCAGCGCGGCGGCAGGAATCGCCGCCGCAGCTCGATGACGGCGGGGTAGTCCCCGTCGTACCAGTCGACGGTGGCGGGCGGGTCGATCCGGTGGACCCGGGCGTCGAGGCCGCAGCCCAGGTGCAGGACCACCGTGTCGGGATGATCGGAGAGGAAGCTCCGGGCCCAGTCGTCGTGGACGAGGGAGCGGACATGCCGCGGATGGCCGCACGGGTGTACGCCGCGCTGCTGGTCACCGACTCCGGCAGGCTGTCGGCGGCCGAGCTGGCCGGGCAGCTGGGCGTCGGCGCCTCGGCGATCTCCGGGGCGGTCAAGTACCTGGTGCGGGTGCGGCTGGTCGAGCGTGGGCGCGAGCCCGGCAGCCGGCACGACTTCTGCCGCGTCCACGAGCACACCTGGAGCCACTTCATCAGCCAGTCCGTCCCGGTGCTGGTCCAGGTGCAGACCGGCGCCGAGCAGGGCGTCACGCTCCTGGGCCTCGACTCCACGGCCGGGCAGCGGCTGGACGAGACCCGCCGGTTCTTCGCGTTCATGCGCGAGGAGATCGAGCGGTCGATGGCCAAGTGGCGGCGGCAGACGGGCGAGCCCGAGGACGGCTGACCGGCCCCGGCGTCAGGTCTCCATCAGGGCCGCGGCCTCCTCGTCCGACAGCGCGTCGATCTCGGCCGCCAGCCGCTCCTCCACCGCCGCCGCCAGCCCGCGGACGGTACGGGTCAGGAAGAGGATGTTGAGCGGCAGCTCGATCTCCACCTCCGAGCAGATCCTGGCGACGACCCGGGTGCCGAGCATGGAGTGCCCGCCCAGGTCGAAGAAGTCCTCCTCCACGCCGAACCCGTCCCGGTGCAGCACCTCGCTCCAGATCTCGTACACCAGCTCCTCCGCGGCCGTCCGCGGCGGGAGGGCTTCGGCGGCGGGCGCGGGGACGGGGGCGGGCAGGGCGGAGCGGTCGAGCTTGCCGTTGGGCAGCCTGGGGAAGGAGCCGACGGCCAGGTAGAGGCTGGGGACCATGGTGGAGGGCAGCCGGTCCTGCAGGTAGGCGCGCAGCTCGGCCACGGGCGCGTGCTCGTCCACGTACGCCACCAGGGCGCGGCCGCCCGGCGCGTCGTCGCGGACGGCGGCGACGGCGCGGGTGACCCCCGGATGCGCGGTCAGGGCGGTCTCGACCTCGCCGAGCTCCAGGCGCACGCCGCGCACCTTCACCTGGTCGTCCACCCGGCCGACGAACTCCACGGCGCCGCCGGCCAGGCGCCGCACCAGGTCGCCGGTCCGGTAGAGGCGGGCGCCGGGCGGGCCGAAGGGGTCGGGGACGAACCGCTCGGCGGTCAGGGACGGCCGCCGGTGGTAGCCGCGGGCCAGCCCGTCGCCGCCCAGCCAGAGCTCTCCCACCACGCCGGGCGGCACCGGCTCCAGGACCTCGCTCAGCACGTGGGCGGTGGTGTTGGCGACCGGGCGGCCGATGGGGACGGTCTGCTCCCCCGGCCGCGTCAGGTGGGTGAGCGACCAGATGGTGGTCTCCGTCGGGCCGTACATGTTGTGCACCTCGCCGGCCACCTCACGCAGCCGCCGGGCGAACGCGGGGCCGAGCGGTTCGCCGCCGCTCAGCACCCGGGGCAGGCCGACCGGCAGCTCCTCGGCGAGCTCCTCCAGCACGGACGGCGGCGCCTGCACGGTGCGCACGTCCGCCTCGGCCAGGACCGCGCCCAGCTTGCTGTCGGGCGGCGCCACCACCACGGTGCCGCCCGACAGCAGCGGTCCGAAGAGTTCGAGCGCGGCGATGTCGAAGGACATCGGGGTGAGCAGGAGCATGCGTTCGGCCGCGGTGAAGCCCAGGCTCGTGACCAGGTTGACCACGCCCCGATGCGGCACCATGACGCCCTTGGGCACCCCGGTGGAGCCGGAGGTGTAGATGACGTACGCCAGATGGCCGGGCGAGACCCGGGGCAGCGGCCGGTCGTCCGGCGGGCTCTGGGCCAGGTCGGTGAGCGCGGGCACGCCGGGCAGCCGTCCAGCCGGCTCCGGCGTGGTCAGTACGAGCGCGGCCCCCGAGTCCGCCAGCATGAAGCGCAGCCGTTCGGCGGGGTAGCGCGGGTCGAGCGGCACGTAGCAGGCGCCCGCCTTGAGCACCGCGAGCAGCGCGACCACCAGGTCACCGCCGGGCGGAAGGCAGACCGCCACCGGCGACTCCACCCGGACGCCGCGCGCGACGAGCACCCTGGCCAGCGCCGCGGCCCGCTCGTCCAGCTCGCCGTAGGTGAGCGTGCGGCCCTCGTGCGGGACGACGACGGCGGGCGCGCCCGGCGTGGCGGCCGCGTGCCCGGCCACGAGCTCGTGCAACGGCATGGAGGGGTACGGCAGCCGCGGCCCGTGCCAGGAGGTCACCGTCTCCTCCCGCCTCCCGGCGGGCATCAGCGGCAGCCGCGACAGCGGGAGGGCGGGGTCGCCGGTCGCGGCGTCGAGCAGGGCGAGGAACCCCTCGGCCAGCCGCGCGATCGTGGCGGGGTCGTACAGGTCGGTGGCGTACTCCAGCCAGCCGCTCAGATCGCCCTCGGCGTTCTGGATCTCCAAGGTCAGGTCGGTCTTGGTGGTGCCGGTGCCGATCTGGCCGCGCACGTCGTACGGCAGCTGGTTGAAGGCGACCTGGTAGAGCGGGGTGCGGGAGGGGTCGCGCGGCGGGTTGAGTTCGCTGACGATGCGGGCGAAGGGGACGTCCTGGTGGTCGAGGGCGTCCACGACGGTGGTCCGCACCCGTTCCAGCGCCTCGGCGAAGGACGGGTCGCCGCTCAGGTCGGTGCGGAGCGGGAGGGTGTTGACGAACATGCCGATGAGCGGGCCGAGCTCGGGCTGGTCACGTCCGGCGACGGGCGAGCCGATCACCACGTCGGTCTGTCCGCTCCAGCGGGCGAGCAGGGCGGCGAACGCGGCGAGCAGCACCATGAAGGAGGTGCTGCCGGTGCTCCTGGCCAGGGCGGTCACCCGCTCGGTCAGCGCGGCGGGGACGGTGAAGGGGTGGTTGGCGCCCGCGTAGCCGAGCTCGGCCGGCCGCGGCCGGTCGGGGGGCAGTTCCAGCGGCACCGATCCGGCCAGGCGCTCGCGCCAGTAGGCCAGGGACGCCTCGAAGCCCTGCTCGCGCTGCCAGACGGCGTAGTCGGCGTACTGCACGGCCAGCTCGGCGTACCGGGGCGCCCGGTTCTCGCGCAGCGCGTGGTACGCCTCGGCGAGGTCCTCGGTGAAGATCCGCATCGACCAGGCGTCGAACACGGCGTGGTGGGCGACGAGCACGAGCCGCCACTGCCCGCCGCCGAGCCGCACCAGCCGGGCCCGCCACAGGGGCGCGTCGTCGAGGGCGAACAGCTCGGCGGCGTCGGCCGCCGCCAGGGCGGCGAGGTCACCGGGACGGTCCCGCTCGGGGCGGCCGGACAGGTCGGTGTGGGCCAGCCGCACCGTCGCCTCGGGGGCGATCAGCTGCACGACCTCCTCGCCGCGCGGCTCCAGGCGGGTCCGCAGCGGCTCGTGCCGTTCGGCCAGCATCCGCAGCGCCCGCTCGACCAGGCCGGGCTCGACCTCGCCGAGCCGTTCCAGCCGGGAGACGCCGGCGATGTTGTAGAGCGGCACGTCAGGCAGCAGGCTGGTGAGGAACCAGACGCGTTCCTGCGCGTACGAGGCGGCGAAGGCGTCTTCGGTCACAGGCATGCGCGTATCTCCCGGGTGATCGGCTCCAGCGCGCTGACCTCGCCGATCGTGGCCAGCCAGTGCCACTGGTCGAGGGCGTGGTAGAGCCGGTAGAACGCCAGCCGCTCGGCCCGGTCTCCGGGCAGGGCGCCGTACCCCTCGTAGAGGGCGCGGCGGCGGAGCGGGTCGTCGCGGACGGCGAAGTAGTCGGTGCGGGCCAGGTCCATGAGCGGGTCGCCGCCGAGCGCGTTCTCGACGTCGATGAGGCCGGTCAGCTCCCACCGGCCGGCGCGTTCGGCGACCATGACGTTGCGTTCGTGGAAGTCGTGGTGCAGCAGCACCGGCGTGGTGCGGCGGGCCAGCAGGTGGCGGTCGGCGCGCAGGCGGGCGAGCAGCGCCGCGTGCAGGCCGGGGTCGCCGCCGAACTCGGCGAAGTGGGCGGCCTTGAGCTCGAACTGGCCGCCTACGTAGGCGTCGTTGGTGGGTTCCTGTACGCCGTCGAGCGGGCCGAAGGCGGGCACCGTGACGCCGTGCACGGTGCGCAGCAGGCGGCCCATGTCGCGGTAGAGCCGCTCGACGGTCGTCCGGTCGAGGCCGGCGGAGACCTGGGACAGCGGCCGGCCCGCCACTTTGGTCATGACCAGGTACGCCTGGGGCAGGTCGCGCCTGGAGTCGTCGGCCCGGACCACGGTGGGCGCGGCCGCGCCGGTTCGGCTGAGCAGTTCGTAGACGTGCAGTTCCTTGCGCATGCGTTCGGTGAACAACCCCGGGTAGAGCTTGAAGATCAGCTCGCGGTCGCGGGTCCTGACCTCGTAGACGGCGCTGATCTCGCCGCCGGTGCGCGGCAGCACCTTCTCGACCGGCTCGCCGAGCAGCTCAGCCGCCTTGGCCGCGCTGAGCGGCATGGTGAGCGCCTTGGCGAAGGCGGGAGCACTCCAGGCGAGGCTGACGACGTTGCCCGCCCGGTCCCGCAGCGCTCGCGCGCCGACCAGGTCGTCCGGGTCCGCTTCCGGCACCGCCTCGTCGAACCCGGCCAGCACCGGGATCCGCATGGCCACCAGCGCCAGGACGGCGATGCCCAGGCCCAGCAGGACGTACATGAACGCGATGCCGCGCCCCTGGCCCACGCCGATCACCACGCCGACGGTGTCGGCCAGCGCGCCGCCGGGCAGGAGCAGCGGCTCCAGCAGGCGTTCCCCGAGGGGGGCGACCACGGCCATGCCGACCGGCAGCGTCGACCAGGAGATCATCTGGTTGAACGCCATCACCCGGCCGTGGAACCGCTGCGGCACCTTCACGTGGATGATCGTCATGAAGACGCCGTTGACCACGGACAGGCTGCACCACAGCCCGAACGCGCCCAGGCCCACGGTCAGCGGCGAGGCGTACACCCCGGTGACGACGGCGAACAGGCTGAGCAGCAGGGTGCCGAGCAGCACGGCGCGCATCCGGCGGCGGCGCGGCCCGCCCCACAGCGCGACGATCACGCCGCCGAACGTGGCGCCCAGGCCCCCGACGAACGAGATGCGGCCGGCGGTGTCCAGGTCGGCGAACGACAGCACCAGCGGCGAGATCGACATCAGCACCGCGGCCAGCATGACGTTCAGCGCCGCGAAGTAGAGCAGCGCGGCCCGCAGGTGGCGGTTGCCCAGCGACATGCGGAACCCGCCGGCCAGTTCGGCGGCCAGCGTCTCGCGCCGCTCCAGCGCCATCGTGGCGGGGAAGCGGATGAGCGCCAGCGCGGCCAGCACCACGGCGAAGCTGACCACGTCGATCACCAGGATGCCGCCGAGGCCGATC
Organism: Nonomuraea harbinensis; assembly: GCF_019396385.1. Taxonomy (GTDB): domain Bacteria; phylum Actinomycetota; class Actinomycetes; order Streptosporangiales; family Streptosporangiaceae; genus Nonomuraea; species Nonomuraea ferruginea. The sequence goes on from NZ_JAHKRN010000032.1 coordinate 60,197, forward strand.
CCGGCCAGCAGCGCGACGGCCAGCAGCGGGGCGACGAACTGCGAGGTGCCGGCGAGCAGTTGCACCACGCCGGCGGCGTGCCCGAGATACCGCTTCGGCACCAGTTGCGGCAGCGCCGCGGTGTAGGCGAGCCGCTGGAAGACCAGCGTGATCGAGAGCAGGGTGACCAGCGGATAGATGTGCCAGGTGGCCAGGTCGCCGGTCCACAGCAGCACGCCGAAGACCAGCTGCACGCCGCCTGCCAGGCAGTTGCCCAGCGCCATCATGGCTCTCTTGCCGTGCCGGTCGACGAGCGCGCCGATCAGCGGGGCGGCCAGCACGCCCGGCATGATCGCGAGCGCGACCAGCAGGGCGAAGTTCAGCAGGGAGCCGGTGGTGGTGTAGACCCAGATCGGGATGGCGAAGTCGGTCACCGCGGTGCCGACCATGGACAGGAGCTGGAACGCCGAGACGGCGAGGAACCGGCGCATGCCGGGCTCGGGCGCCCGCTTCCTGGGCGGCGAGGCCTCCCGCCCGTCCGGGGCCGACGTCTCCTCGACCCACCATCCGGCGGCGGGGCCGCGGGCCTGGCGGCTCAGCTCGGCGGCCGAGCCGTACTCCATGGCGATGTGCGTGTTGGTGAGGACCTGGGCCAGGTCGTCGGCGCGGTACTTCAGGTAGTAGTGACCGGCCTCGTCGAGGACGACCAGCGCCGTGGTCTCGGACAGGAAGTGCCACTCCCGGTAGCGCTCGCGGTAGTAGTCGGTGGCCGGATCCTGCTCCCCCACGACCGCGATGACCGGGGCGCGCAAGGGCTCGGCCCGCTCCGCCAGCATGCGGGTGAAGGCCTCCTCTGCGATCAGCGTGTCCCGCCGCTGGTTGCGGACCATGAACTTGACCTGGTCCTCGTCCAGGCCGGAGATGTCGTTGCCCATGGCCTTCATGCGGTTCTCGTACGAGCGGTCGCCCCGCAGGCGGTCGGTGCGCAGCAGCCTGCCCAGCGGCCCGGCGATCCGCCCTTCCGGACGGGCGAACGGGAAGATCGCGCCGATGTAGACCGCGGCCGGTTCGCGGCCCCGGGCCTCCAGCCGGCGGGCGACCTCTGCGGTGACGGCGCCGCCGATGCCGCAGTGACCGTACAGGGCGACGGGGCCGTCGATGCCGTCGATGATCTCGCGTACGGCCTGCTCGATGACCTCCTCCAGTGGCATCACCGGCTCGTCGGGGCGGCCGGGGTCGTGGCCGGGGAAGGCCATCGAGTACAGCGCGCACTCCTCGGGCAGGGCGTCGGCGAGCGGCTGGTAGACCAGGGCGTTGCCGCCGCCGTACGGGAAGCAGACGAGGGTGAGCGCGGGGGTGACGCGCGAGCGGGTGAGGCGGTGCAGCAGCGCGCGCGGCCTGTCCTCGGCCGGGGCCGGCCCCTCGATGAGCTGGGCCAGGCCGCGCACCGTGGGGTGCTGGAACAGGTCCATGACGCCCACCGAGCGGCCTTCTGCCGGGGCCAGCAGCTTGCGGATCCGGGCCACCACCTGGATGGCGACCAGCGAGTGCCCGCCGAGGTCGAAGAAGTCGTCGTCGGCCCGGATGCCGGGCACGCCCAGCAGCTCGCTCCAGATGCCGGCGACGGCGATCTCGGCGGGGGTGGCCGGCAGGGCCCCGTCGCCGCTCGACCGGGTGGGGGCGGGCAGCGCGGACCGGTCCACCTTGCCGTTGGGGCTGAGGGGCAGCGCGTCGAGCCGCACGTAGGCGGTGGGCACCATGTGGTCGGGCAGCAGTTCCCTGAGCCGGGCGCGCAACCCGGCCGCTTCGGCATCGGTGACGACGTAGGCCACCAGGCCGTCCGCGTCGGCCACGACCAGCGCGTCACGCACGCCCGGTTGCTCGCGGAGCACGGCCTCGACCTCGCCCGGCTCGACCCGCTGGCCGCGGATCTTGATCTGGTCGTCGGCCCGGCCGAGGAACTCCACGGCGCCGTCGCGGTGCGTCCGGGCCAGGTCGCCGGTGCGGTAAAGACGTGACCCCGCGGGCCCGTACGGGTCGGCCAGGAAGCGTTCGGCGGTCAGGCCGGGCCGGTCGTGGTAGCCCAGGGCGACCTGGACGCCGCCGATGTACAGCTCGCCGGTCACGCCGGGCGGCACCGGCCGCAGCCGCGCGTCGAGGACGTGGACGCGGGTGTTCTGCACCGGATGGCCGATCGGGATCCGGCTCTCGCCCGGCACGCAGCGCCAGGCCGTCACGTCGACGGCGGCCTCGGTCGGCCCGTAGAGGTTGTGCAGCTCCACTTCCGGCAGCCGTTCGAAGAACCGGGCGGCGACGGCGACCGGCAGCTCCTCCCCGCTGCAGACCACCCTCTTCAGCGACACGCAGCGCTCGACGTCCTCCTCCTCCAGGAAGGCGGCGAGCATCGACGGCACGAAGTGCATGGTCGTCACGCCGGAGGAGACGATCAGGTCGCGCAGGTAGGCGGTGTCGCGGTGGCCGCCGGGCGCGGCGACGACCAGGCGGGCGCCGGTGATGATGGGCCAGAAGAACTCCCAGACCGACACGTCGAACCCGGCGGGCGTCTTCTGCATCACCGCGTCGGCGCCGGTCAGGCCGAAGCGGCGCTGCATCCAGTCCAGGCGGTTGACGATGGCGGCGTGGGAGTTCGGCACGCCCTTCGGGCGTCCGGTCGAGCCGGAGGTGTAGATCATGTACGCGGGACAGGCGGGGGTCAGCGGCGTGTCCGGCACGTCCTCGCGCTGGAGTACGGTCTCCTCGGGCAGCAGGATCGCGGCTCGCGCGTCCCGCAGCATGAAGTCCAGGCGTTCGCGCGGATAGCCGGGGTCGAGCGGCACGTACGCGGCGCCGGACCGGACCACCGCCAGCAGACTCACGACCAGGTCGAGGGAGCGCTCCATGGCGACCGCGACCCTGACGCCCGGCCGCGCGCCCAGGTCGCGTAATCGCCGGGCCAGCTCGCCGGAGCGCCGCTCCAGCTCGGCGTAGGTGAGCCGCCGCCCGCCGAACTCCAGGGCGACGGCGCCGGGCGTGCGGGCGGCCTGCTCCTCGAACAGCTCTCCCAGCGTCCGGTCCGCCGGGTACGGCACGCTCGGCCCGGCCGAGAGGGCCAGCACGCGCTCGCGCTCCGGCCCGGTCAGCAGTTCCAGGTCCGACACCCGCCGGTCCGGCCCGGCGAGCGCGGCGCGCAGGAGCGTCCCGAACCGGGCGCCGAGCTCCTCGACCGTGGCCTTGGCCAGCAGGTTCCGGTTGTAGACGAACAGCCCGTCGAGGCCGCCGCCGCGTTCGGTCAGGAACAGCTCCAGCTCGAAGGGGGCGGCCCCGGCGCTCAGCGGGTACGGCTCCGCCGTGAGGCCCGGCCAGGCGGCGGTGTCCTCCTCGTAGCTGCGCAGCGCCAGCGCGACCTGGAACACCGCGGTACGCGAGACGTCCCGGGTCAGGCCGAGTTCGCCGACGAGCTGCTCGAAGGGCAGCCGCTGGTGCGCGAAGGCGTCCAGCGTGCTCCGCCTGACCCGGGCGAGCAGCTCGGCGAAGGTGGGGTCGCCTTCCAGGTCGGCGCGCATGGCCAGCATGTTGACGAACATGCCGATGAGCGGTTCGAGCTCGCTGCGCGGGCGTCCGCCCACGGGCGTGCCGATCGCGAAGTCGGACCGGCCGCTGTAGCGGGCGAGCAGCACCTGGTAGACGGCGAGGACGACCATGAAGAGCGTCGCGTCGTGCTCGCGGGCCAGCCTGCTGGCCGCGGTCAGCACGTCGGGGCCGAGCCTGAAGGTGTGGGAGTCGCCCTCGAAGGTGGCCACCGCGCCGCGCCTGCCGTCCAGGGGCAGCTCGATGGGCGGCACTCCGGCCAGCCGCTCGCGCCAGTAGGCCAGATCCGCCTCGTCCGCCGGTCGGCCGCGCTGCCACACGGCGAAGTCGCCGTACTGCAGGGCGAGCGCGGGCGGCTCCTCCCCCGCGTACAGAGCACGGAGCTCCCCCGCCAGGATCTCCAGCGACCAGCCGTCACCGGCGATGTGGTGCAGGGCCACCAGCAGGACGTGGTCGTCGCCGGCCAGCCGCACGAGCAGGGCGCGCACGGGCGGTTCTGCGGCGAGGTCGAAGGGCCTGACCAGCTCGGCGCTCAGAAGCTCACGGGCCGCCGCCTCGTCCGGGGCGCTCACGCGGCGCAGCTCCACCTGCCCGGTGCCGGCCACCTCGACGCGAGGGCGGCCGTCGGGGTCGGCGCAGAAGCGGGTACGCAGGATCTCGTGCCGGTCCACGACCGCTTCGAGTGCTCGGCGCAGCCGTGCGGCGTCGAGGTCCCCGCGCAGGCGCACCACGAGGGGGATGGTGTAGGCGGCCGTGCCGGGGGCGAACTGCTCCATGAACCACAGGCCCTCCTGGGCGTGGGTCAGGGGGATGTCCGCGCCGGCGGGGCGGCGTGGGATCGTGGTCGGCTTGCCGTTCGACCTGCGGCGCAGGCGTTGCTCCAGCAAAGCTCGTTTGGTGTCTGAGAGGTGGGCTCCGCCTGAGGCCGGCTCCGTCGAGGTCGCCAACGACCGCCTCACTTTCAGTGGTGAACGTCACATTAACGGGATTTGCTCACACCGCGCCGGTGAGGTCAAGCAGGTGACGCCATGAGCTGTACGACCACAGAAAGGTCGCCGCCGCGTCGTCCGGTTGGCAGAATCCCGGCCATGGGTGCTGCCGGGAGCCGCATGGCCGTGCGAGCCTTTCTCCGAGACGTCGATGAGGCCGTGTCCGATCCGCCCCGCCCAGGGCCATGCGGGGAGCGGTTGCTCGCGGCGGCTCAGCGTCAGCTGAAGGCACTCGGCACGTCGAGGTGGGCGCCTGTCGGCTCGGCCAGTTGCGCGACCAGCGTCGCGGGCTTCAGCGACGTCGACATGCTCGCCGTCTTCGGTGATCCGATCCGTCACGGCGCGGCCGACACGGTCCTGCCGTACTCGATCAAACAGCTCCTGAAGGCGATGGCGGCGGACCGGCCGCCGCCAGGGCCCATCAGGCCGCGGAAAGCCTACGACCTGTTCGCCGACCGCCTGGAGGCCATGGGCCCGGTGTCCGGCTTCGGCCCGCAGAGACGCGCCTTCCCCGCGGTCCACTTCCCTTCGCTCACCGCTGAGCCGTCCATGGAGCTGGTCCCTGGTTGCGAGGCCGACTTCCTGTGGGACTCTCCGGTGACCGCGCCCAGCTCCGGCCTGGTCGAGGTGGCGTTCCCGGCCACGGAGGATCGCTGGCTGGGCACCTCACCGGCACTGCACGAGCGCACGCTCGACGCCAGTCCCGGCGGCGTCGACTACACCTGCAGGGAGGCCATCCGCATCATCAAGCTGATCAAGTACCGGCGGTCGATCCCCGTCCTGTCCTACTTCCTTGAGCTGTTCGCGCTGAGGTGGCTGGAAGGATCGCACGCGTTCGACGCCGAGAGCATCAGCCAGATCGTCGAGCAGGCCGACCTCGGCTGGCACACCAGACTTCCGGTGGGCCACCTGATCGACGACATCCCGGCGCTGCTGTCCGCGCTCGCCGGCCAGTTGGGCCGTGCGGCCGCGCAGGGCCGTCAGCTGCGGATGATCGACCTGACCACCCCGGAGCGGGAAGGGACCGTCGAAGCCTGCGACGCGACCCACGCGGTGAGCGCGGCGCGATCGTTCGAGGCCGCCGCCACGCTGGCGCACCGGGCGCGTGCCGCGGCAGACCGTGGCGACCAGGCGGCCGCGCTGTCCGCATGGAGAGAACTGCTCCGGCAGGGTGGCGTCTCCGCTTCCGAGGACGAGCCCGGTCGTTCCGGGTGAGCGTCACGCCGATGATCCCCCGCTAAGGGCTCGCCGGTTCGGCCAGGCGGCGCCGATGTCCTTCGGCCGTATCCGCGAAGTCCCGTTCGTCGTTGCCGCGGTAGTGCCGGTAGAACCACTCGGGGACGCGGCTGATGTCCTGCCGGGTGCGCAGGATCCCGTCCTGGATGTCGCGGGCCAGTTCACGCAGCCTCCGCCATTCGGCCTCGTCGATCTTCCCGGGACGTGCTTTCCGCAGTTCCGCGGTGACGAGCTTGAGCAGCCGCTCGCGCTCGGTGGCCAGGCGTTCCTGGCTGTACCAGGTTTCCAGGGCCAGTTGGTAAGCGGCCAGGGAGGGGACGAAATAGCTGACGACCACGTCCGTCATCGTGACCCCGGCGACGATCCCGGCCAGGACGCCGATGACGCACCACACGATCGCCGCCGCGAGCACGAGGCGGCCGTAGCGGCGGCGCAGCCGCGCGTCCCAGGCGAGGTTCTGCTCCTGGGCGATCAACACGTCATACGGATGGTGCACGCGATCCGTGGGGTCGTACCAGCCATCGGTGACCCGCCGATCCTTCGTGCTGCCCGGTTTGAGCTTGCGGGCCAGGCGCGAGACGTCGGGATCCGCGATCGGCTCGCCGGCGACCGCACCGCGCCAGGGCAGGTGGAACAGGGCGGTGTCGAACATCTCCTGCAGCAACGCCCCCTGGTTGGCAAGCGAGGCCACCACCAGCCGCAGCGGGATGACGGAAATGAGAAACCACAGGAATCCGACGATCGCCACAGGGGTACGGCCGATCCCCGTCAGCGTGGTGACCACCCCTCCGGCCGCCATGGCGGCCGCCATCACCGCGCGCAGCGCCTCAGCCAACTGCCCGCGCTGGTGGCTGGCCGCGGCCGCGCGCTGTAGGCGCACCATGTCCTGGTCGAGCTGGCGCTGGTCGATCGCCCGCGCAGGCACGCCCCGTGGCGGGTTCTGGGGGCTGGCGGAAGAGCGCGTCATTCGACCGTCCGATCGCCGGATCCGCCGCGGTGTGGAGCAGGCATGCGCCCATTGTCGGCAACCGGCGAGACGCTTCCAAGTGACGAGGGCATGGCCGCTCTCGCCGGTGCGCAGCCGTTCCGGCCGCCCGTGGCGTCGCCCCATCCATCGCTCAGGGGGGCGATCCGGTGAAGTGCGGCAGGACCAGCTCGGTCAGTGTGGTGACGTCGTCGTCGGCCATCGGCTCGCCGGTCATGCCCATCCTGTGGAGCAGGGTCCCGACGACGACGTCGATGAAGAACAGGACCCGGTTCTCCGGCTCGCCGAGCGCCTCTTGGAGGGCGATCCTGTAGGGGTCCTGCAGTCGGGTGGACAGGATTTCGCGCAGGGCCGGATCGCTGACGGCGTCGCTGAACACGCCGGCGAACGCGTCGCCCACCCCGGGTTCGGCGATCTTCGCCGCGATCCAGCGGATGGCCGAGGACATGAGCTCGGCGCGACCGGCGCCTTCCAGTGGAATCGGGCCGAACGCGTCAAGGAGGCAGTCCACGATCAGCGCGCCCTTGGTCGGCCAGCGACGGTAGGTCGTCGTCTTGGCGATGCCGGCCGCGGCGGCGATGCGGTCGACGGTGGCCCGCGCGTAGCCGAGTTCGTGGACGGTGCTCAGCGTGGCGGCGAAGACCACGGCGTGGACGCCGGAGCGTGGGCGACCGGGCGGTCTGGCGGTCATGGCTCCCAGGATAGCCATTTGCGCTACCGTTAGTATCGATACTTCAGGTAGCGAAACGCCAAGGAGACGACATTGAGCAAGATCACCGAGACGGAGCGGCCGCCGCTGGGCATCCGGTTGCTGCGTGCGCTGGGGAGGGAGCCGGACTGGCCGGCCATCACGGACGAGGAACTGGTCGCCTACCGCGAGGCGGAGAACCGCAAGCGGGCATCCCGCCTGGCACGGGTGATCACCGGCTTTCCCGACCGTGGTGCCGGCATCCGGTGGCAGGAGGTGGCGCTGCCCGGCCGTGACGTCCCGGTCCGGATCTACCGGCCGGTGGGCGCCGACCGTGCCGACCTGCCCCTGGTGCTCCACGTGCACGGAGGCGGGTTCGTGGGCACGGCGGCGCAGTGCGACTGGGTGAACAGCCACCTTGCCGCGCGCCTGCCCGCGATCGTCGTCTCGGTCGAGCACCGCCTCCTCGACCCGCGGACACCGCTGTCGGCAGCCGTCGACGACGGCTGGGACGTGCTCCGGCACGTGCTGGAGCACGCCGCCCGATGGGGGGTCGACCCGGCGCGGACCGCCGTCTTCGGGGAGAGCACCGGCGCGATGGTCGCCGCCCTGGCCGCGATCCGGGCCCGGGAGTCCGGGCTCGTCCTGAGGGCGCAGGTTCTGGTCAACCCCGCTGTCGACCTGACCTCGACCATGTTCGACCACGCCTCGATCACCCGGCATGCGCACAGCCCGACCCTCAGCCTGCCGCAACTGCGGTTGCTCCACCGGTTCGCCGTTCCGCCGGGAACCGATCCTCGTGCGCTGTCGCCGCTGTACGCCGATGATCTGGGCGGACTGGCCCCAGCGCTCGTGGTGGTGCCGACCCTTGACCCACTGGCCGATCACGGCCGCGCTTACGCCGAAAGACTGCGAGCCGCTGGGACACCCGTGCGGCTCACCGAACATCCCGGGGCGACACACGCGTTCCTCAGCATGCCGGGCGTGGTGCCGCAGGCCAAGGCCGCACGGGCGGAGATCGCCGGGTTCCTCCGGGACTCCCTCGTCCGATGACCGGCACTTGGCAGAGGACGGCCACGCTGGAGCCGGGCCGGCTGGCCTTCACCAGCGACGTCGGAACCACCGAACCGCACGCGCACGCCGCCCTCCAACTCGCCCTCAACGAGGGCCACCGCTTCCACCACCTCGAAGGGGCCGGCATCCGCGACGTCAACTTCGGGCTGTTGACCCTGGTCTGGGACCACCTGCTCGGCACCTTCTCCTACGACCACGCCCGCCGCTTCGCCTCCGGCGCGTGCCACACCGAACCGTCACCCCCGGAGCCCGTCGACCAGGAGCGGACGGCGACGTAGGACGGGGACCCGGCATCAACCGATCGGTTGATGCCGGAATCCACCATCTCGCTTCCCGCCCGGACGATCCGCCGCCCCGGCCGCCGCGCGATTCTCGATGCATGCCAACACACCAGGAGCCCGCACTCCGCACCGCCGGACTCCGCAAAGTCTTCGGCGACCACGTGGCGGTCGACGACATCGACCTCACCGTCCCGGCCGGCTCCTTCTACGGCCTGGTCGGCCCCAACGGCGCGGGCAAGACCACCACCCTGGCCATGGCCGTCGGCCTGCTCCGTCCCGACGCCGGCAGCGCCGAGATCTTCGGCGTGGACGTCTGGCGTGACACCGTCCAGGCCAAGGCGCTGATCGGTGTGCTGCCCGACGGGAACGCCATGCCGGAACGGCTCACCGGCCGCGAAGCCCTCACCTACCTCGGCCTGCTGCGCGGCCTGCCCCCCGCCGTGGTCGCCGAGCGCACCGACGAACTCCTCCAGGTCCTCGAACTGGACTCCGCCGAGCGGACGCTGATCATCGAGTACTCGACCGGCATGCGCAAGAAGATCGGCCTGGCCGTGGCCCTGCTGCACGCTCCCCGCCTGCTCGTCCTGGACGAGCCCTTCGAGGCCGTCGACCCCATCTCCGCGGCCACGATCAGGACCATTCTGCGCAGGTTCGCGGGCAACGGCGGCTCAGTGATCATCTCCAGCCACGTGATGGCTCTCGTCGAGCAGATCTGCGACCACGTGGGCGTCATCTCCGACGGCCGGGTCGTCGCCGCCGGGCCGCTGGCCGACGTGCGCGGCGCCGCGACCCTGGAAGACGCCTTCGTCGGCCTCGTCGGCGCCCGCACCGGAGGAACGGAGGGGCTGGCATGGCTCACCTCCTGACCCCCGGCCCGGCCGCCATGGCGCAGCACATGATCCGCATGCGGCTGGCGCTCATGCGCAACTCCCTGCGCGGCGACGACGCCACCAACCTGTACGCCGGCGTCTCGTTCGGGCTGCTCCTGGCCCTCGGCACGATCACCGTCGCCGTGCTGTGGCCCGCCTACCTGCCCCTCGCCCTGGCCGTGTGGCTCTCCGGCTGGATCTTCGGCCCCATTCTCATCGGGGGCGGCAACGAGGCCCTGCGCCCCGAGTACTTCTCCATGCTCCCGGCCAAGCCGGGCCGTATCGCCGCCGCCCTGCTCGCCGGCGCTTTCGCGGGCCCCGTGCCCGCGGTCAATCTCATCGCCCTGCTGTCGCTGCCCGTGTACGGGTGGCGCTTCGGCCCGGCCGGAGTGCTCGTCGGCCTGGTGGCGGCCGTCACCACGCTCGTCACGATGGTGATGATCTCCCGCGTCGTCGTGGCGCTCATCGGCCTGTTCGTCAGATCCCGTGCCACCGCGGCCGCCGTCGGCATCGTGACCGGCACCGCCATCGCCCTGTGCAGCAACGGCTGGGCACCCGTCGTAGCCATGGGCGTCACCGACACCGACGCCTGGTCCGAGGTGTTCGTCCGCGTCCTGCCCTCCGGATGGGGCGTGGCCGCCATCGAGGCCTCCTGGCCCTTCGCCATCGCCATCCTGGTCGCCAACGCGGGCGTGATCGCCCTCCTCCTGGCCGCCTGGGCGGTCCTGCTGTCGCGGCGCGTCGTCTCGGCCGCACGCGGCGGTGTGCCGCCCCGCCGCGGCACGCCCCGCCCCTTCCCGGCCACCGGCGGCGCCCGTGCCGTCGCCGCCAAGGAGCTGCGCGCCTGGTGGCGCGACCTCGTCCGCATCCAGCTCCTCGCCACCGCCTTCTCCTACGCCATCGTCACCCCTCTCCTGCTCATCACCATCGACGTCTGGGTCATGGTCCCCTTCGCGGGGCTCATCGCGATCGTGATGGCGGCCGCGTCCTCGGCCAACCTCTACGGCGCCGACGGGACGGCCCTGTGGCTCACCCTCATGACCCCCGGCGCGGAACGCGCCGACGTACGCGGCCGCCAGCTGGCCTGGCTGCTCATCGTCGGCCCGGCCGCCGTCGCCCTCTCCCTGGCCGGCACTCTCATCAGCGGCGAGACCTGGGCCTGGCCGTGGGTGCTGGGCCTGCTTCCCGCCCTCCTCGGCGGCGGCGCCGGGATCATCGTCCTGCTCGCCGTCACCTCGCTCGTCCCCGGCACCGACCCGCACAAGCGCGGCGGCAACCCGCTCAGCACCGGCGCCGACGAGACCGCCGAGACCAGCCTGGCCTGGCTCGTGCTCTGCGCGGTCCCCGCGACCGCCCTCCCCGCGGCCGGCGCCATCCTCCTCAACCCCTGGGCCGGCGTCGCCACCGGTGTGCTGACCGGAGCCCTCAGCGCCTGGGGACTCGGCAGGATCGCCTACCGCAGACTCGAGAACCACGGGATCGACCTGCTCAACCTCATGAAGCACGGCCCGGCGCCCCAGGCCGACAAACCCACCACCGCAGACCTCCCCATCCAGCACCGCATCGGGGTCATGATCTGCTACACCATCGGCTGGCTCCCCCTGTTCCCCCAGGGACTCGTGCCCATGGTCATGAAGATCTTCGGCATCGACAACCCCGTATGGTTCCTGGCCCTGCATCTCCCGCCGATCTGGCAATGGCCCGTGATCATCTTCATGATCGCCCTGGGGCTGCTCATGTACGGCTACGCCATCCTCATCCCCATGCGCCTAAGCTCGTCCTCGTCGGCCACCAGCGGCTGAGCCGCACCCGTACCCGAGAGGAGGGCATCGCCCCGGATGAACGACCCCTTCCCGCCCTCCACGTGGGAGCGGCGCTTCGAGCGCGCCGTCGAGGTCATCCCCTACGTCACCCTCGCCGTCTCCCTCGTCATCAGCCTGGCCTCACCCGACCAGCCCGAAGGCGGGATCCCCCGCACCTTCGCGCTCACCGCCCTGGCCCTCGCCTGGATTCTCGGCGTCCGCACCCTCCTTCCCGCCGCCGTGCGCGGACGGAGGGTGGCCGTCACCGTTCACTTCGCCGGCGTCCTGTCCACGGCCGCGCTGCTGGCCTTCCACGACCCCATCTTCGTCATCTACTGCATCTCCGGCTTCTTCCTGGCGGCCAACTTCGCCCCCTCGAAGTGGACCTTCGCCGCCGTCGCCGCCACCTCCGTCGTCCTGTACGGTTCGACGCTCGACTGGACCCAGGCCACCGTCCAGCTCATCGCCTTCCACATGGCGATCGTCGCCGTGCAGACCGTCGCCATCGGCGGCGGCCACATCCTCGGCATCAGGATCGAGGACCGGCAGCGTAAATACCGCAAAGCAGTCAGCGACCTTCAGACCGCCCTGGAGGAGAACGCCGACCTGCACGCCCAGCTCCTCACCCAGGCCCACCAGGCCGGCATCCTCGACGAACGCCAGCGCATGGCACGCGAGATCCACGACACCCTCGCCCAAGGACTGACCGGCATCATCACCCAGCTGCGCGCCGCCCAGCGCGTCAAGGACTCCGGCACCCACCTCGAACTCGCGCTCGACCTCGCCCAGGACAGCCTCACCGAAGCCCGCCGCTCCGTCGCCGCCCTCCAGCCCCGCCAGCTGGAGGAAGCCCACCTCCCCGAGGCCATGACGACCCTGGCCCGCAACTGGACCCAGACCACCGGCGTCGACCTGCACATCGAGGTGACCGGCGACCGCGTCCCCCTCAGCCCCGCCATCGAGGTCACCCTGTTCCGCGTCGCCCAGGAAGCCCTCGCCAACGTGGCCAAACACGCGGGCGCCACCCGCGCCGGCCTCACCCTCTCCTACACCGGCCCGGTCGTCCTGCTCGACATCCGCGATGACGGCACCGGCATCCACGACCCCGGCAGCAGAGGGTTCGGTCTCAGCAGCATGCGTCAGCGCCTGCGCGGCGTCGGCGGCTCCCTCGAGATCGAGAGCACGCCCGGCGAGGGCACCGCCGTCAGTGCCACCGTCCCCGCGCTCCAAGGAAACGTGCTGTGATCCGCCTTCTGATCGTCGACGACCACCCCATCGTCCGCGACGGCCTGCGCGCCGCCTTCGAAGCCGAACCCGACATCGAGGTCGCCGGCGAGGCCGCCAACGGCCGCGAAGGCATCGACCGCGCCGCCGCGCTCGGTGTCGACATCGTCCTCATGGACCTGCGCATGCCCGAGATGGACGGCGTCACCGCCATCACCGCCCTGCGCCGTTCCCACCCGCACATCAAGACCCTGGTCCTGACGACGTTCGACGGCGACTCCGACGTCCTGCCCGCCATCGAAGCCGGCGCCACCGGCTATCTCCTCAAGGACGCCCCCACCGACGAGCTCCTGCGCGCCGTCCGCGCCACGGCCGCCGGCGAGCCGGTCCTGTCGCCCTCCGTCGCGGGCCGTCTGATGGGCCAGGTACGCAGACCGGTCAAGGCCGCCCTTTCCGACCGCGAACTCCAGGTCCTCGCCCTCGTCGCCGACGGCGCCTCCAATCGCCAGGCGGCCGCCAAGCTCTTCATCAGCGAGGCGAGCATCAAGACCCACCTGCTGCACATCTACGACAAACTCGGCGTCCGCGACCGCGCGGCCGCCGTCGGCGAGGGTTACCGGCGAGGTCTGCTCAGTTAGCGGCGGGCTCAGTCGTCGGTGAAGACGGGAAGCACCGGCGGGGCGTAGCGGGCGCCGGCCTCCGGGTCGCCGGTCGACTGGGTCAGCAGCAGCCGCGTCGTCCCCAGGAGGTGATCGCGCATGGCCTGGGCCGCCCCCTGCTCGTCCCGGTCCTGGATGCGCTCGAGAATGCGCTCGTGAACCCGCCAGATGTCCCACAGGGTCCGCGTCTTGGTCGTGGACAGGCCGCGCGCGGCCAGCTGCGCCCGCATCATCGCGACGGACTGGGTCACCCGCGTGTTGCCCGCGGCCTCCAGGATCATCTCGTGGAAGGCCACGTCCTCTTCCTGGAAGAGCCGCTCGTCCCCGCTCTCGCAGGCCTGCCGCATCCGCTCGAGCGCCTTGGAGAAGGACGCCATCTGGTCGTCGGTCATCATGGTCGCGGCGCGGTAGGCCGAGGGGACTTCGAGCAGGTAGCGCAGCGTGTAGATCTCTTCGATGTCGCGCGTGTCTATCTGGAGGATCCGCACCCCCCGGCTCCGCTCGAACCGGACCACGCCGTGCGTGGCGAGCTGCAGCAGGGCCTCACGGACGGGCGTCCGCGAGACCCCAGCTGGGCGGCGATCTCCACGACGGAGTGCAGCGTAGCCAGGTGCCGAGGCGTCCCTCACGGCGGCGACCTCGGCCCAGAGCGAGGAGGCCGCCGGACCGGCCCGGCGCAAGGGCCCGCTCGACAGGTTCCGCCGCCTGCTCTCCAGCGAGCAGGCGCCCAGCCTGTTCCTGGCGGCCGCGATCGTCCTGCTGGCCCTGGTGAGCGCCACCAGGAGCGAGCGCTTCCTGTCCGAGTTCAACATCGCCAGCATGCTCGGCCTGGCGGCGCCCATGCTCTTCCTCGCCGCCGGGCAGCTCATCGTCATGCTCACCGGAGGGATCGACCTGTCGGTCGGCCCCCCCTGAGCGGGACCCTCGTGGTCATCGCCTCGTTCTACGTCCTCGACGGGTACGGAGCCGGGTGGTGGATCCTCGGATTCGTGCTGATGTTCCTCGCGGCGGCCGCCGTGGGACTGGGCAACGGGATGATGGTCAGATACGCCCGGGTGACCCCGGTGGTCGCCACCTTGGTCACCTACACCGCGCTCCAGGGATTCTCCCTGGTCATGCGCGACTCGCCCGGCGGATCGATCTCCAGCACCGTCACCGAGGCGCTTGGGGCGCGCATCGGCCCGATCCCCTACGCGGTCATCGTCGGCGCGGCCGTCCTCATCGCGCTGGAAGTGATGTCCCGGCGTTCGATGATGGGCCTGCGCCTGCGGGGCGCCGGCTCGTCGGAGCACGCCGCGCGCAACCGGGGAATCCCGGTGACCCGCGTCCACCTCGTCGTCTACGTCGCCAGCGCGCTGCTCACCATGCTCGGCGCCCTGCTGCTGATGGCGCAGATCGGCGTGGGCGACCCCACCGCCGGCGTCAGCTACACGATGGCCAGCATCACCGCCGTCGTCCTCGGCGGAGCCTCCATCTTCGGCGGCCGGGGCAGCTTCATCGGCGTCCTGTTCGGCGTCGTACTCCTGCAGGTCATCCAGAACACCACCGTGTTCCTCGGCCTGTCGCAGGCATGGCAGTACTGGATGCTCGGCCTCATGGCGCTGGCCGCGACGGCCATCTACTCCCAGGTCCGAGCGGCCCGAGCGTAAGGAGGATCGTCCCGTTCTCCCCCTTTAGGGGGCTTGCTGACCTGCTTCTCGTGTGACCTCTGAAAGGACGAGTGTGATCATGGCTGGGACTTCGGATGCCGCGCTCCGCGAACGGGCGCGCCGGGTCATCCCAGGCGGGATGTACGGACATCAGCGGGCGGGCCTGTTCCCCGAGAACTTCCCGCAGTACCTCTCCCACGGCGAAGGGGCCCTGATCCGCGACGTCGACGGCCGTGAGTTCGTCGACCTGCTCTGCGGTGTCGCACACCGACGAGATGGTGGCCCGGGCGCTCTCCGGCACCGAGGCCGCCTTCCGCGCGGTCCGCGACCGGTTCGGCGACGGGTGAGCCCTCCGGGGCTCGCGGGCGTCAGGCGGGCCGGCCCGCCTTGCCCGTCTCGCGCAGCATCAGCAGGCCGGTGACGGCCACCAGCGCCGACGTCAGGCCGTGGATGCCGAACGCGGCGGCCACCGAGCCGTGGTGGGCCAGCACGTTGGCCATGTCGCCGAACGGGATGACGGCCATCGTCAGCAGGACCCAGCCCAGGGCCCGGCGCTGGCCCGTCACCAGCAGGACGCCCAGGACCAGGCCCGACCCGATGTCGCGGATGCCCTTCAGGATCAGGAAGCCGCCGCCGTCGCCGGAGGGCCAGTCCGGCAGGCCGAAGGTCGGGGCGGACGTCTCGGGGGTCAGGACGTAGGACACCCCGATGTAGAGGATGAACAGGGCACCGGCGGCGGCCAGGACGGTGTTGACGTTCTTCAGCGACATGGTTCTTCTCCTTTGACGTGCCGACGCGTCCAGGCTGCTCCCGGGTGTTTGGAGGGTGCTTGGAGCCAGTTTGGAAGCCTCCTCGTACGATGTACGGATTATGGTGTTCATTCGGGTGCTGGGCGAGTTCGCGACCGAGGTGAACGGTGAGCCCGTCCACCCCGGCGGGCCTCGGCAGCGGGGCGTGCTGGCGCTGCTGGTCGCGGCGCGCGGGCAGGTCGTGCCGGTCGACCGGATGATCGAGGACCTGTGGCGCGGCGAGCCGCCCGCGCGGGCGCTGATGTCCTTGCAGGCGTACGTGTCCAACCTGCGCCGGCTGCTGGAGCCGGGGCGCCCGCCGCGCGCGCCGGCCCGGCTGCTGGTGAGCGCGCCGCCCGGCTACGCGCTGCGGCTGCCGCCGGACTCGGTGGACGCGTGGCGGTTCGAGGACCTGCTCGGCCAGGCCCGTACGGTCACCGACCCGCGCGCCGCCCGGGCACGGCTCGCCGAGGCGCTGGAGCTGTGGCGGGGACCGGCGTTCGCCGAGGTCGCCGACGAGCCGTGGGCCGCCGCCGAGACGGCCAGGCTGGACGAGCTGCGCCTGGTCGCCGCCGAGCTGCACGTCGCGGCGGGCCTGCGGACCGGCGACCCCGCGACGGTGGTGCCCGAGGCCGAGCGGCTCACCCGCGGCGAGCCCCTGCGCGAGGAGGGCTGGCGGCTGCACGCCCTGGCCCTGTGGAGCAGCGGCCGCCAGGCCGACGCCCTGGCCACCCTCCGCCGCGCCCGCCGCCTGTTCGCCGAGGAGCTCGGGCTCGACCCCGGCCCTGACCTGACGGCACTGGAGGAGGCCATCCTCACCGGGCGCACCGACGTCCTCCGCGCGACCGTACCCCCGCCACAGCAGACGCCTCCGCTTCCGCCGACGGTTACCCTCCCCGGGACGGTCCCGGTCGCCGAGGCGTCGTTCGTCGGGCGTGAGGCGGAGCTGTCAGCGCTGGTCACGGCCGCCGAACAGGCCGCCGCCGACGGAGCCCGCGTCGCCCTTGTCACCGGCGAGGCCGGGCTCGGCAAGTCGACGCTCCTGGAACACCTCGGCAGGCGGCTGGAACGTACCGGATGGCTGGTCGCCGCCGGCCACTGCCCCGAGGCCGCCGGCGCGCCGCCCGCGTGGGCCTGGACCGAGGCGCTGGGAGCCGTCGCCGCGGCCACGTCGCCGGGCGAGCACGCGGACGACCTCGCGCCGCTGCTCACCGACACCGTGCCGGTGGACGCCGACGCCACCGCGGGACGGTTCCGCCTGCGCCGGGCCGTGTGGCGATGGCTCGCGGCGGTCGCCGCGAAGCGCCCGGTCGCCGTCGTGCTGGACGACCTGCACTGGGCGGACGCCGCCACGCTGGAGCTGCTCGGCGGCGGCCTCGGCACGCGGGCCCCCATCCTGGTCGTCGCGGCCTACCGGGCGGAGGAGAGCGAACACCTCACCGACACACTGGCCGCCCTCGCCCGCGCCGCACCCCTGCGGCTCGCCCTGCCCGGCCTGGACGACGCGGCCGTGGCCCAGCTCGTACGGAACGAGTGCGAGGCCGACGACAAGACCGTCGCCGGCATCGCCGAGCGCACCGGCGGCAACCCGTTCTACGTGCGCGAGAGCGCGCGGCTGCTGAACGGAGAGGGCGCGCTGGTCGCCCTTTCGGAGGTCCCGCAGGGCGTACGGGACGTGCTGCGGCGCCGCCTGGCACGGCTGCCCGGGCAAGGCGTGGCCGTGCTGCGGCTGGCCGCGGTCGCGGGCCGGGAAAGCTCCGTGGACGTCCTGGTCGACGCCGCCGGCACCGACAGCGTGCTGGACGCGCTGGACGCGGGCGTGATCGCCGGACTGCTGAGCGAGCCCGCGCCCGGACGGGTCCGGTTCGTCCACGCCCTCGTCCGCGACACCCTCCTGGCCGACGTCAGCCGCCTGCGGGCGGCCCGCATGCACGCCCGCGTCGCCGCCGCCCTGGAACCCACCGGCGACATCACGGCGCTCGCGCACCACTACGCGCGGGCCGGATCCCCCAAGGCCGTCGGCTACTGCGTCCGGGCCGCCGAGCTGGCCGAGGCCCGCTACGCCCACGACGTCGCGGCCGATCTCCTCGCCGACGCCGTCGCGAACTCGACCAGTCCGGAGGAACGCGTCGCCCTGTACGGCAGGCTGCTGCGCGCGCAGATCCGGGCCGGCGCCGTGGCCGCCGCCCGGACGACCCGCCGGCAGGCCGTCGAGTACGCGGAGTCCCTGGGACGCGACGACCTGATGATCGCCGCCTTCACCGCCTGGACCGAGCCGACGCCCTGGCAGTCCCGCCCGTACGGCACGGTGGACCGGCCCGTCGTCGACCGGCTGAGCCGCCTGCTCGCACGCACCGACCTGACTGCGGAGGTACGCGGCCGCCTCCTCGTCTCCTACGCCGAGGAGCTGGCCGGCGAGGACGACCCCACCGTCACGGCGGCGGCCCGCGAGGCGCTCGGCCTGGCCACCGGGCCCCGCCTGCGGGCGGCGGCGCTCCGGATCCTGACCCGCGGCCACACCGGATCGGCCGGCAGCGACGAGCTCTGCCGCGAGCTGGTCGCGCTCGGCACCGAGCACGACCTGCCCGTCTACCGCGTCACCGGGCTGCTCAACCACGCCGCCGTCGCCGCCGGGGCCGGCGACCCGGCCACCATGCGCCGGGTGACCGCCGAGGCCCTCGACCTCGCGCGTACCTACCGGATGCCCGAGGCGATCGGCGTCGCCGAGGTGACCCTGGCGACCCTGGCCCTCATCGAGGGCCGGTTCGCCGACGCAGAACGGCTCTACACCGAGGCCGCCGGCGGCATGCGGCGCGCCGGATCGCTGCACGCCCCCGGCTTCCTCGGCCTCGCGCTGGCCGCGACCTGGGTGAACGACGGCACCCTCGCCGAGCACCTGGACGACGTGCGCGCCCTCCACGAGGCGACCGGCCCGATCGCCGCCGACCTGCTGGCCCTCGCCCTGCACGCCAGCGGCCTGACCGCCGAGGCCCGCCGGGTGCGCGCATCGGACCCGATCCGGCCCGACTACTTCTTCACCTTCCTCACCACCGCCCGCGCGATGGCCGTCATCGCCCTGGACGACCGCGCCGCGGCCGAGGAGATCTACGCGGCGCTGCTCCCTCACCGCGACGGCCCCCCGGCGGGCGTCACGAGCCTGGCGGTGGCGCTGCGCCCGGTCGCCCACACCCTCGGCGACCTGGCCGTCTTCCTCGGCCGCGATGAGGAGGCCGCCGCCCACTTCGCCCGGGCCGCCGTCATCGCCGACCGGTGGAACGCGCCCCACTGGGCCGCCGAGGCCCGGTCACGCCGGGACATGGCCGCCACGAAAGCGAACCCGCGGGTGTCCTACGCACCTTGAAGTGCCTCCTTCCCAATAGGGAGTTACCTCACCAGACTGGAGCAAGTTTCCGAAAGACTCTTGCTCACCCTTGAAAGGCACAGGCATGACGACGTTCCCCGCTTCGCTTCCCGGCGGCACCTGGACCCTGGGTGACCTGACCGTCACCCGGTTCGGCTACGGTGCCATGCAGCTCGCCGGTCCCGGGGTGATGGGTCCGCCGGCCGACCGCGACAGCGCACTCGCCGTCCTCCGCGAGGTCGCCGACCTCGGGATCACCCATATCGACACCAGCGACGCCTACGGGCCGCGCGTCACCAACCAGCTGATCCGCGAGGCGCTGCACCCGTACCCTGAGGCGCTGCACATCGTGACCAAGGTCGGCGCGACCCGCGACGAGCAGGGTGGCTGGCCCCCGGCGCGGCGGCCGGAAGACGTGCGCCGCGCCGTCCACGACAACCTCGAAGCCCTCGGTCTCGAGGTGCTCGACCTGGTCAACCTCCGGCTCGGCGACGCCAGCGGACCTCGGCCCGGCTCACTCGCCGAACCGTACGAGGCTCTCGCCGAACTCCAGCGGCAGGGGCTGATCCGGCACCTCGGCGTGAGCAACGCGACGGCGGAACAGGCCGCCGAGGCGCGGACCATCGCGCCCATCGTGTGCGTGCAGAACATGTACAACCTCGCCCACCGGCACGACGACGAACTGATCGACGAGCTCGCCCGGGAGGGCATCGCCTACGTGCCCTTCTTCCCGCTCGGCGGTTTCAGCCCGCTCCAGTCCTCGGCGCTCTCGGCGGTGGCCGCCCGGCTGGAGGCGACGCCGATGTCCGTCGCCCTGGCCTGGTTGCTGCGCCGGTCGCCGAACATCCTGCTCATCCCCGGCACCTCGTCGGTGGCGCACCTGCGCGAGAACGCCGCCGGCGCCGGCCTGCCGCTCTCCGGCGAGGACCTCGCCGAACTGGACAAGATCGGCCGCTAGGCAGGCCCGCGACCGGTATGGATCAAGGGCTCGGCGGTCGTCCAGACCGTCGACCACGCCCTGCGTTTCCCGCCGGGAGGAGACCTCGCCCACCTGCTTCCGCGGGAGTTCGTGAACATGGCGTGGATGTCCGGGCTGATCGCCGGGACGGGCCTGACCGTGTGGCGCTACGCCGGCCTGCGCGCCCTGCGAAGGACCCGTCCGTGACCCACCCCACCGGACGCCTGAGCGACGTCGTCCACCAGCGCCACCGCCTCGGCATCCTCGCCATCGCCGACGAGGCGGCCAGGGTGGAGCTCAACCTACCTCCACCAGGTGCTCGAACTGACCCGGGGAAACCTCAACCGGCACCTCGCCGTCCTGGAAGAAGCCGGCCTGATCGTGCTGGAGAAGGGGTACGACGGGCGGCGCCCGAAGACCTGGGGCGTCATCACCGGCGAAGGCCGGGCCGCACTGTCGGCCGAACTCGCCGCACTCCAGGAGCTCATCCGCCGCCACGGCGACCGTACGCACCGGTGACGGACCGGCTCAGCTGGTGGCCCCCCAGGTCAGAGAGAGGCCGGTGGCGGCGCGTTCGGTGCGGATCTCCATCATGCTGCCGAGGATCGTGGCATGGTCGGACACCACCGGCGTGGCGTCGAGCGCGTAGGTGATCCGGGAGCTGACGAGCACCGGGCTGCCCTGCGGCTCGTGCAGGTGACGGGCCGCGGCGGCGTCGAGCAGACCGGGCCGGACCACCTCCGCCGCCCGGGAGACCGTCACCCCCGCGTCGGCCAGAGCCGTGTAGAGGGAGACGGCGGTGAAGTCGCGCTCGCGGATCCGGTCGGCCACCGGCCGCCGGACCCAGGACACCTGGTGCACGGCGGGACGCCCGGCGAACTCGCGGACCCGCTCCAGCCGCAGGGCGGTGTCACCGGGACGCAGCCGCAGCTCCGCGGCGATCCGCGCCGGGGCCCGGCGCACCGCCCGCCCGGCCACCGCGGTCCGCACGTCGTGGCCCTGTTCACGCAGGTCGTCGGCCAGGCTGCGGAGCGAGTCGAGCTGGTACGCCAGGTGCGGCGGGGCGACGAACGTGCCCCTGCCGGGCCGCTGCACGATCAGCCTCTCGTCGCTCAGCTCCCGCAACGCCTGGCGCAACGTCATGAGCGTCACCCCGTAGGAGGCGCTCAGCTCCCGCTGCGGCGGCAGCGCCTCACCGGGGGCGTAGCGCCCCGACCGGATCTTCGCGGCGAGGTCGGCGGCGATGGCGCGGTATCTCGCCTCGTGCCCGGCGTCGGAGGTCATCGTGGTCGGTCACACTCCTGGTCGAGGGCCAGGCGCAGGGTCGCCAGGAAGGCCCGCAGGTCGTCCGGCCCGGCCCCGTCGAGCACCCGCCGCATGACCGCGGCGCCGACCACCACGCCGTCGGCGTGCCGGCGGGCTTCGCGTGCCTGGTCCGGGGTGGAAATGCCAAATCCTAGCAAGACCGGCCGGTCGGTGACGCGCCTGATCCGCCCGGTGAGCTCCGCCGCCGAAGCGGCGAGGGCGGTCCGCTCGCCGGTGGTGCCCATCAGCGACACCGCGTACACGAACCCGCGGCTACGGCCCGCGATCTCCGCCAGCCGCGGCTGCGGCGTCGCCGGCGAGGCCAGCAGGGCCGGCTCGATCCCGGCGGCTTCGGCCGCGTCCGTCAGCTCGTCCGCCTCGTGCACCGGCAGGTCGGGCACGATCAGGCCGCCGGCGCCGGCCCGGCGCAGCGCGGCGCAGAACGCCTCCGGGCCGTCGTTCAGCACCAGGTTGTAGTAGGTGCTGACGACCAGCGGCACGCCCAGGTCACCGACCTCGGCCAGGTCGGCGAGGATCCGGCGGGTGCTCGCCCCCCGGGCCAGCGCCGTGTCACTGGCCTGCTGGATGGTGACACCGTCCAGCGTGGGATCGGAGAAGGGCAGCCCGACCTCGATCGCGTCCGCCCCGGCGGCGGCGAACGCCCGCAGATAGTCCGTCCAGCCGGGCGTGATCCCCCCGGTGACGTACGGCATGAGCAGGCCGCGACCGGCGTCCCGGCGGGCACGCAGGTGGCGTTCGACCGCGCCGGCGGTCAGGGCGTTCGTCACAGCAGCTCCTTCAGGGTCGAGACGTCCTTGTCGCCCCGGCCGGACAACGTCATCAGCACCGTCGACCCCGCGGGCAGATCGCCGTCGCCCGCCGCGCGGATCACCCAGGCCAGGGCGTGCGCCGACTCGAGCGCCGGGACGATCCCCTCGGTGCGCGCCAGCCGCAGCGCCGCGCCGACCGCCTCGCCGTCGGTCACCGTGACGTACCGGGCCCGGCCCAGGTCACGCAGATGGGCGTGCTCCGGGCCGACGCCCGGGTAGTCGAGCCCGGCCGCGATGGAGTGCGCCTGGATGATCTGCCCGTCGTCGTCCTGCAGGAACAGCGAACGGCAGCCGTGCAGCACACCCAGCCGGCCGCGGGCCGCCCCCGCGCCGCCGTCCGCCTCCACACCGACCAGACGCGCCGGGGTGTCGGCGAATCCCGCGAACGTGCCGGCCGCGTTCGAGCCGCCGCCGACACACGCCACCACATGGTCCGGGACGCCCGTCCGCAGCTCGGCGGCGCACTGCCCGCGCGCCTCGTCGCCGATCACCCGCTGGAACTCCCTCACCATCCACGGGTACGGATCCGGCCCGACGACCGAGCCGACGCAGTAGTGGGAATCGCCGGTCGCGCCCACCCAGTGCCGCATGGCCTCGCTGGTCGCGTCCTTGAGCGTACGGCTGCCCGTGGTCACCGGGACCACCTCGGCGCCCAGCATGCGCATCCGGAAGACGTTCAGCGCCTGCCGCTCGATGTCGCGCTCGCCCATGAACACCGTGGCCTCCAGCCCGAGCAGGGCGGCGGCGGTCGCGGTGGCCACCCCGTGCTGGCCCGCCCCCGTCTCGGCGATCAGCCTGCGCCGCCCCATCCGGATGGCCAGCAGAGCCTGGCCCAGCACATTGTTGATCTTGTGGGATCCGGTGTGGGTGAGATCCTCCCGCTTGAGATACAGCTCCACGCCCAGCGCCTCCGACAGCCGGCGGGCCGGCGTGAGCGGCGTCGGCCGCCCGGCGTGCACGGCCAGCAGCCGCGCCAGCGCGCCGCGGAACCCCGGATCCGCCCACGCCTCCCGGAACGACTCCTCCACCTCGCGGCACGCCTCCACCAGCGACTCCGGCGCGTACCGCCCGCCATACCCGCCGAACCGGCCCCGCGCCCGGGGCTCGCCCATCGTCCCGTCCGGCGCGACCGCCTCACGCCACGGCAGCACGTCTCGCATGCCACCCTCCCATCGTTCTATAACTCTTCTGAGAGTTCTATAACAGTGAGTGTGGCACAGGCGGCACGGACACGCCACCGCCCCAGGGCACAGCCGACCGCATCAGTCGAGTGACAGCCCCACGACCGGAGCCACCCGGGCGGCGTCACCGAGAGCCCGCTCCACGAACGTCTCGTAACCCCACCCAGGCGAACCCGACACCGATCACCGTGCCGAGGACACCCGCCATCACCGAGTCGCCGGCGTCTCCGGCGCGACCACCCCCACCGGGCCCGTACCGACAGCGACCCGCAACCGGGCCCACCGATCACCGGCACGCACCGTGACCCAGTCAGCGGCCCGCACTCCGAAAGCCCCCGTATCAGTCCTTATCCGCCCCTCTGGCCCGAGAGCCCCTTCCCGTGCGATCAAGCGAGCGACCGACCGAAGTACCCGCCGGCCGCCACCGCCAGGAGGAGAAAGGCCATCGGGAAGCCGAGGGTGTGAAACACGCGCGCACGGACATGGGCGAGGACGGCTCCGACGAAGAACAGCACGAGCCCCAAGGCAGCGGCCAGCCCGAAGAGAGGCCGGCCGAACAGCCCGAGCACGAGCCCTGCGACCCCGGAGCCCTCAACGACCGCGAGGTAGGGGATCCACCGCAGATCAAGGCCGACCTCGGCAGAGTTACGCACCACGAACCGAGCCGAGACCGCCTTCGCGATCACCTCGAAGGCGTTGGCCAGGATGCAGGCGAGAGTCGCGATGAACAGCCCGACGTCGAGTGCCGCGGTCAACGGGCATACCGCCCCAGCAGCGTCACTGGTCGCGGAGGTACCGGCGCGCCGGCCCACTCCGCGACCGCTTCCGGAGCCTGTCCGGATGTGGTGTCGCATCGGACAATCTGTACGCTCATGTGTGTCTCCTCAAGGAGGTGCGCTCGTCAGGTAGCTGGTCTCACCCCTCCTGACGTTGAGCACACTCGAAAGGTGACCTCACCCATGAAACTCGTCGAACACTTCGAGGCGTCCCGTCCCCGGCTGATGTCGCTGGCCCACCGGATCGTGGGCTCGTATCACGACGCCGAGGACGCGGTCCAGACCGCCTGGACGAGGGTCCAGGCGGCCGGGGCGGCCGACGTCGCCAACCTGGACGGCTGGTTCACCACGGTGACCGCGCGTCTGTGCCTGGACCTGCTGCGGGCACGTGAGCGACGTGGCGAACTCCCCTTGCACTCCGACGACATCGCCGGCGCAAGGATCAGCGCCGACGAGACGTTCCTTCGCCGTGAAGAAGTGTCCAGAGCCCTGCTGGTGCTCCTCGACGAACTCTCGCCCAGGCAGCGGGTGGCGTACGTGATGCACGACCTCTTCGCCATCCCGTTCGATCAGGTCGCCGCGACGCTCGGCACGAACGCGGTCTCGGCGAAGAAGCTGGCCAGCCGTGCGCGCGCACGGCTGCGCGACGTGCGACCTGTCATACGTCGCCACGACGCGGAAGAAAACGAGATCATCGAGGCGTTCCTGGCAGCCGCACGCGGCGGCGACATCGCACGACTCGTCACCCTGATGGCTCCCGACGTTGTCCGTACCGCTGACCCTTCCCTGCTCCCGGCAGGCTCCGCAACGGAAGTCCGGGGGGCAGCGGCGGTCGCGGAAGAGACGAGGATCTTCGCCGACCGCATCGCCGTCGCGGCTCCGGTCCTCATCGCAGGGCGGCCCGGCGCGGTCATCGCACCCGGCGGCCACGCGTACGCGCTCATCCGCTTCCGCATCGACGCCGGTCTCATCACGAAGATCGAGATCACTCCGTACGCGACCGGCACGATGTCGCTGCGCGACCAGCCACGAGGTCCCGCCCTCATCCGCCGGACCAGTAGGTGATCAAAGGGCCGTCCCCCAGGCGTGCTGCTGCCGCGCCAGGGCGGCGTACGCAGCAGGAACAGGAACACCGCGATGTAGCAGCAAACGGTGGTATAGCGCCTTGAACAAGCAAGGGCCGGACTCATCACCGGGTGGTGGAGTCCACGGGCATGCGCAGTGTCGCCGCTGTCGCGACCAGCAGCGCCAGGAGCAGGACGATCGCCATGAAGACCTGCCCGTGCAGGCCGAGGACGAAGACAGTCCGATCGGCGAACTCCGGGTCGTAGGTGGCAGTGCCGGGGAACAGGAGCGCACCGATCATGCCGAGCCACGGGGTGGCCAGGATGGCGGCGGCGTGCAGCAGCGTGTTCCGCCCTGACCGTAGCGCGAGGGCCAGGCCGGTGAGGCCGAGGAGCACGGTCATCACCATGTACTGGGCGTCGTGGAACTTGGCATGGGGTGGCCAGGCCGGGTTGTAGGCGTGCTGTGCCGCCAGGTCGGGGATGACGAGGTCGGCGAGCACGGCGCCGACCGTTGTGATCGCTGCGACGGCGATGATCAGGATTCGTGGGAGGGACATCAGATCGTCCAGGTATAGGCGGGGGTGAGTGAGCGGTCGAAGAGCACCTTCGGGAGGAGAGGAAGAACCGCGTCTCGCAGAGTGGTCATCGGCGTGGAGGTCCAGTGCGCGGCGGCTCCGGCCTGGCGGGAACGGCGGACGATCAGTTGGGTGCGCGGCCTGCGGGCGCGGTCATAGGCTTCCAGGCCCGCGCGTACGCCGAGGGTGTCCACCGCGTGCGCGAGCGTGACCGCGTCCTCGAGCGCCTGGCAGGCGCCCTGCCCCAGGTTGGGGGTCATGGCGTGGGCAGCGTCGCCGAGGACGGCGACGTTCCCGGAAACGTACGTGGGCAGCCTCGACAGTTCGTACGTGTCGTGTTGCAGCACCGCCTCCTCTTGCGCGGAGTCGAGCAGCGCGGGGATGGGCCGGTGCCAGCGTGCGAAGCGTTCGCGCAGCTCATCCAGGCCGACGTGGGAGCCCGCCGGGGCGTTGGCCATGACGTAGCAGTAGATGCGGCTGTCGGGCATCGGCACGTGCCCGAACCGTTCGCCCCTGCCCCACGTTTCCGCGCTCCCCTCGACGGGCTGAGGGGGGACGATGAGGCGCCAGGTGGTATAGCCGACGTAGCGCGGCCCAGGGAGGCCAGGCCAGAGGGAGCGCCGGGTCACGCTGTGCACGCCGTCGGCGCCCACCACGAGATCCGCGGTGGAGGTGCCGCCGCCATGGCGGACCGTGCCGTCGGGCTGCACGTGCTGTACGTCGATGCCGGGCCGCAGAGCCTCGGGCGGCACGGCCGCCCTCAGCAGGTCGACCAGTGCGGCTCGGTGCACGGTCACCCACGGGCCGAAACGACGCTTGAGGCTGTCGACGTCGTTGCGGACCAGCCAGTCCCCCCGGCTGCTGCGGATCCCCGCGAGCGGGTCGGCCAGCCCGCCGGCGCGCAGACGCTCGCCCAGGCCGAGGGCGTCCAGCGCGCGCAGACCGTTGGGCTGGATGGTCAGCCCGGCGCCCACCTCGGTGAACTCAGCAGCGCGTTCGAAGACCTCCACCTGCAGGCCACGCTGGTGGAAGGCGACGGCCGCGGCGAGTCCGCCGATGCCGCCTCCCACGATGATCACTTTCATGTCCGAATCTCCTTGACGGTCAGTGCAGGCCACGCTTGCCCGGGGCCCAGAACGGCCTGGTCTTGATCGAGGCCCGTGCCCAGTTGCGCTCACGCACCAGGAAGTCGCGCACCATCTGGCAGGTTCTGGCCTCGCCGGCCACATAAGCGGCTCCCGCGTTGCCCGGCAGATCGAGTTCGGCCACAGCCGCGAGCAGCACCCGGGAGGCGACGGCGGGGGTGCCGTGCCGGTGGACACGGCGCAGCGGCGGCGTCCCGGGCAGGGGCAGGTCGTACTCGGGGGTCTCGCTCTCCAGGACGCCGGACACCTCGGCTGAGGCTCCCAACGCTCTGATCATCGGGCCGAAGGCGGCGCTGGCGGTCTCCTCCCCGATGAACACGTGATAGGCCGCCTCGCGGGTGAAGAAGTCGCCTTGCGGCCACCAGAAGGTCACCCGTTCTCCGGGCCGGGCCGCCCGCGCCCACCTCAGGCCGATGCCGTCGCCCGCATACAGGTGGACGCGCAGTTCGATCGCCGTCCTGCCGGCGTCGAGGCCCCAGATCGTGTACGTGCGCAGCGTCTCGGACGGACGCAGGATGCCCGACACCGACAGCGGATCCTTCAACTCGATCCTGATGTGCTGGCCGGGAGTGTACGGGAAGGCGACGGGCTGGTCGGTTTCCAGCCGGATCCGGCGCATGGCCGGGTTGACCTGTTCGGCGACGGTGATGGTCGCCTCCATGGCGTACTTGCCGAACAAGCGGTCGCGCAGCGTCCGGGCCATGTCAGGACTCCTTGCGCCGCCGGACATGGGCGGATCTGGACATCCGCCACCACACGGCCGCCACGAACACCAGCGCCGCGAGAAGGATCCACAGAAGCTCCACAACTACTCCTTAGTGCTTCTAGATTTCTTAGAGGCACTAAGGAAACATACTTGCTCTAAGATGTCAACGCCGACCGAGGAAACGACGCGAGAGGTGACGATGTCCGCACACACCAGCCGACGGCAGAGGTTGCGCCAGGCCACCCTGGAGGAGATCCACACGGCCGCGCGCAAGCTGCTGGTCGAGCAGGGATCGGCCGCGGTCACCATCAACGCGGTCGCCCGGCAGGTCGGCATGAGCGGCCCGGCCCTCTACCACTACTACGCCAGCCACGACGAACTGGTCGGCGCAGTGACCGCCGACTTCTTCCGCGAACTGGCCGCCGCGATGGAACAGGCCCGCGACGGCCACGCCGACGCGTCGCTCGGCGAGCGGATACTGGCCGTCTGCCGCGCCATGCGCGCCTGGAGCACCGCCCACCCGGCCGAGTTCGGCTGGATATTCGCGAGCCCGATCACCCCGCACAACCGGCGGCCGGACTCGGTGCGCCACCAGGCCGCCCTGCGGTTCGAGCAGGTCCTGCTCGACCTGATGGTCGAGCTGTGGCGGACACGACCGTTCCCGGTGCCCGACCTGGCCGACCTGCCCGCGTCCCTGCGCGAGCAACTGACCGCCTACTCCGCCACCCTCGACGGACGGCTCCCGCCCGAGGCCGCCCACGTCTTCCTGTCGTGCTGGACCAGGTTGTACGGGCTTCTGTGCATGGAAGTCCTGCACCAACTGGACTTCGCCTACACCGACATGGAGCCCGTCTACGAACAGTGCCTGCGCGACCTGGCCGCCACCCTCGGCCTCGACAGCCACGCGCCGGCATGACGCCCGACCCCGGCCGCATGATCTTGATGCAGGCCCCCCTGAGCCCTTCCCAGCAGTGGGCTCAGGAAGCCAGCGCCTTTACAATGTAGATTACTAGTTCGGCCGAGAGCAGAGCTGGGACCAGGGATGACAGGCGGACCTCACCCAGTCCGGCCTCTCGGTTGCGCGAACCACGATCGGTCCTCCCCTCTCCCGGATGCCGAGCCGACCGAGTACGGGCCACTCCCCCACTTCAGGTCCGCGCGCACGCCCGCAGGCCGCCGTCACCGGCTGCCGGACAGCTCCCCCGACAAGGTGGCGTGCATGCGGGCGCTGGGCTGGTTCAGCCCGATGATCCGTACGGTCTTGCCGCGGGCGGCGTACTTGAACTGGGAGACCAGGTCGTTGCTGGAGGCGAAGAACAGCTCGCCGGTCACGGCGTAGACCACCTGGCCGCCGTCGGGATCGATGACCGCGGAGACCTCGGCCAGGTGCGCCACCCGGCGGGCGAAGATGACCAGCCCGGTCAGCGACCCGACGACGACGCCGATGGCCAGGTCGTGCGTGACGACCACGACCGCGACCGTGATGACCATGACGCCGATCTCACCGGCGGGCATGCGCCTGAGGGTGGCCGGGGCGATGGAGTGCCAGTCGAAGGTGCCGGCCGAAACCAGGATCATCACGGCCACCAGCGCGGCCATCGGGATCTGGGAGACCAGCGGGCCGAAGACGATGCACAGGACCATGAGCAGGACGCCGGCGGTGAAGGTGGACAGCCGGGTGCGGGCGCCGTTCCTGACGTTGATCATGGTCTGGCCGATCATGGCGCAACCGCCCATGCCGCCGAAGAAGCCGGTGACGATGTTGGCGACGCCCTGGCCGATGGACTCGCGCGTCTTGGAGGAGCGGGTGTCGGTGAGGTCGTCGACCAGCTTGGCGGTCATCAGCGACACCATCAGCCCGACCAGGGCGAAGCCGACCGCGTACGGCGCGATGAGGGTGAGGCCGCCGAGAATGACGGTCGCGACAAGGATGGAACAGCAAGGCGTGCGCGCGTCGGTGTTCCTTACCTCGGGTGAGGGCGGCGCTCGGCGGCCCGGTGCGTGGGTGGCGGGATGTCCGGTCGGTACGGCGACGCCCCGACGCGGTCTGGCCGGCAAGACGCTCGCCTACATGACCGCACAGGCGACCGAACCGATCATCTTCCTCCACCTCTGGAACGGGACCTCCGGGTCGAGGGAAACGACCTGGCATCCCATCCACGACGAACCCGTTCTCTTGGCCATCCGATTCGGAAGGGGAGCGTTCGCGGACACCTTCACGTTCACACCGGAGGGAAGCAGACACCGCCCAGGGGAACAGCCGCATGAGGTCACGTCCACCTCAGCCGATCGGCCAGCAGGGCCTGCTGGGCCGGGTTGGCGGTCAGCTCCAGCGCCCGCTCGTCGGCCCGCCGCGCCTGCCCACGGCGGTCCAGGTCACGCAGCAGCTCAGCCCGGGTGGCGTGGAAGAGCGGGTAACGCTCCAGCACCCGGCCGAGTGGCTCCAGCTCGGCCAGCGCCGCCTCGGGGCCTTTGACATGGCGCAGGGCGACGGCCCGGTGCAGCCGGGTGACGGGCGAGGGCGCCAGATGCAGCAGCATGTCGTACAAGACCAGGATCTGCGCCCAGTCCGTGTCGGCGAACGTCCCGGCCTCCGCGTGGCAGGCCACGATCGCCGCCTGGACCTGGTACGGCCCCGGCCGGCGGTGGGCACGGGCGGTCCGCGTCAGCAGCGCCGTGGCCCGCTCGATGGCCTGCCGGTCCCAGAGGCCGCGGTCCTGGTCGGCCAGCAGCACCAGCCGCCCGGCCGGGTCGAAGCGGGCCGCGCCCCGGGCCCGGTGCAGCCGGATCAGCGCCAGCAGCCCGGCCGCCTCCGGCTCCTTCGGCATCAGGTTCACCAGCAGCGCGGCCAGCCACTCGGCCTCCTCCACCAGGTCACGCGCCTGCGCCCGCTCGGCCGTGCTCGACAGGTAACCCTCGTTGAACAGCAGATAGACGACCGCCAGCACCTCGCCGACGCGCCGCGGCAGCTCCTCCTCGGCGGGGATGCGGTACGGGATGCCGGCCTCGCCGATCTTCCGTTTGGCGCGGGTGATCCGCTGCGCCACAGTGGCCTCCGGCACGACGAACGCCGCGGCGATCTGCGCCACCGACAGCCCGCACACCGCCCGCAACGTGAGCGCGATCTGCGCGGCGCGTGACAGCGCCGGATGGCAGCAGGTGAACACCAGCCGCAGCCGGTCGTCGCGCGGGGCGGGGTCCGGCCTGGTGAGCCCGGCGAGCTTGGCCCGGTAGTTCGACTCCCGGCGCAGCACGTCCAGGCCGCGCCGCCGGGCCACGGTGAACAACCACGCGTCGGGCCGCTCCGGCACCCCCTCGACCGGCCAGCGCCGCAGCGCGGTCTCGACCGCGTCCTGCACCAGGTCCTCGGCGGCGGAGAAGTCGCCCAGCAACGACACCAGGGACGCGGCCAGCCGGCCCGCGTGCTCGCGCACCACCCCGGCCAGCACCTCCTCGTGCACCGGCCCGCTCATGAAAGGGGGCGGATCTCCACGATCGGGCAGGCCGGCCACGAGCGGGCGACCTTCAACGCCTCGTCCAGGTCGGCCACCTCGAGCTCGGCGAACCCGCTGACCACCTCCTTGCCCTCCACGAACGGCCCGTCGGTGACGACCGGCTCGCCCTGGTCCAGGCGCACCGTGGTGGCGGTGTGCACCGGCGCCAGATGCGCATGGTGAGTGATCTTGTCAGCGTGGTCGGCGAACCACTGCCCCACCGCCGCGTAGGCGGCTTCGCGCTCCAGCTCCCCCATCGCCTCCAGCTGGTGGGCGAACTCCTCGGTCTCGATGAACATCAGCACGTACTTCATGACGACTCCCCTTCAGCTCACCGGGAGGGCGGCGTACAGGTCGACACCGTTCCCGTCCGGGTCGGCCACCGTGGCGTAGCGCATCCCCCAGAACGCGTCGAACGGCTCGGCGATCCCCCGGTGGCCCGCCGCGACGAGCTCGGCGTACCTGGCGTCCACCCCGGCCGGGGTCTCGAACTCGAAACACAGCAGAGTACGCGGCCCGCCGGTCGGCGCGCTCCAGCCGGGCAGGAACGGCGTACGGAAACCCTCGGTGTCCAGCATCACATGCAGCCCGTTCGGCAGGTCGCAGCCGGCGTGTCCGGGCGAGTGCTCGTCCACCTTGAACTCCAGCCCGAGCCGGGCATAGAAGGCGATCGAGGCGTCCAGGTCGGACACCACGATGTCGATCGTGTTCAGCGTGGGATTCATGATGCGCTCCTTCGGGCTGGGTCGGCGAGGTTCCCCGGCTGTCCGCTCGATGCCCCACGCTCGCGTCACGTGTCCGCGAGCCGACATCCCCGCTGACAGCCTGGCTCTTATCTCACAGACGATCGGCCGAGGCCCCGATACGACAGGTGCCGCTTGATCACCTCACCGACCAGACGCCTTTACAGTGTAGATTTTCAACCGGGACGAGCCGCGAGGAGCTGTTCCCGGAGGATGTCGGCATGGCCGAGGTGCTGGGCGAGCTCGCGCAGCATGTGCAGGTGGATCTGCCACAGGAAGCGCTCGCCGCGTCCCGTGACGACGGCGTCGAGGTCCAGGGAGGCCGTGTTCCTGCGGGACGTCTCGCAGATGTCCCGGTAGGCGGCCCGGACGGACGCGATCGTGTCGTCCCGCTCCAGGACGAAGGAACGATCCGGCGTGGAGGCGATCCCGATCTCCTCGTACGAACGGCCGGTGATCGCCTGGTCGAACCAGACGCCTTCGACGTAGGTGACATGCTTGACGAGCCCCAGCGGGGTCGTCTTCGACGGGACGAGACGCCTCCGGGCCTCGTCCTCGGTGAGCCCTTCGAGGCTGTCGCGCAACCGGGAGCGGTACTCGTCCAGGAAGGCGTCCAGTTGGGCGCGCACGGCGCTGGCGGACATCATCTGTTCTCCTCAGTCTGGAAAGGTCCGGGAGCAAGCAAGGATCAGCGCGGCCATGCGGGATTTGCAAAGGACGTTGCGGATCCGCAAAATCGGGGCATGGCCGAACCTCGGAGCGACGTGCCGGCCGGTATCGGGCCGCGGCTGAAGGCGCTGCGCCGGGCGCGCGGGGCGACGCTGGCCGAGCTGGCGGAGCTGACCGGCCTGACGCCGAGCACGCTCTCGCGCCTGGAGAACGGGCGGCTCCGCCCGACCCTGGAGCAGCTGCTCCCGCTGGCCCGGACGCACGGCGTGACCCTCGACGAACTGGTCGACGCGCCGCCCACCGGCGACCCGCGCGTCCACATGCCGCCCGTGCATCGGTACGGGCTGACGTTCATACCGCTGACCCGGCGCGCCGGCGGCATCCAGGCGTTCAAGGTGATCCATCCGCCCGCCGGCGCCGACCTCACGCCGAGCCCGCGCGGGCACGAAGGCTACGAGTGGTTCTACGTCATGTCCGGGCACGTCCGGCTCGTCGTCGGCGACCGCGACCTGCGGCTCGGCCCCGGCGAGGCGGCCGAGTTCGACACCAGGCTGCCGCACTGGATCGGCAACACCGCCGACAAGCCCGCGGAGCTGCTCATGCTCTTCGGCGCCCAGGGAGAACGCGCCCACCTCTCGGTCTCCACGCCATGACCCCGATGAGTTTCCGCGCCGCCGGCGGTCATCACCGTCATGACGACCTTCGCGCTCATCCACGGCGGCGGCGGGAGCGCCTTCGACTGGCACCTGCTCGAAGCCGAGCTGCGCGGCCGCGGGCATGACACGGTCGCGGTGGACCTGCCCATGTCCGATCCGAGGGCGGGGCTGTGGGATTACGCCGACGCCGTCGTCCGGGCGGTCGGCGAGCGCCGCGACCTCGTCGTGGTCGCGCATTCGTGGGGCGGCTTCGTGGGCCCGCTCGTCTGCGCGCGGGTGGAGGCCGCCGCGCTCGTGCTGGTCACCGCCATGATCCCGAACCCCGGCGAGACGCCGGACGACTGGTGGGAACGGAGCGGCCGGCCCCCGTCCGGCATCGGCGACGAGTACGAGCTCTACCTGCAGGACGTGCCCCGTGAGCTGGCCGAGCGGGTGCTGGCCCACGACGCCGCGCTCGCCGGGGACGTGAGCATGGACCGGGCCGGTCGCGAGCCCTGGCCGCTGGCCGCCTGGCCGGACGTGCCCACGAGATACCTGCTCTGCCGCGACGACCGCTGCTTCACCCCCGGCTTCGTGCGCCGCCACGTGCGGGAGCGGCTCGGCATCGTCCCCGACGAGATGCCCGGCGGCCACATGGTGATGCTGTCGCGGCCGGGCGAGCTGGCCGGCTATCTGGTGGGGCTCCTGCCGTGACGGCCCCGGGCCCGGTCAGGCGCGCAGCCGCGCGTTGAGCCGTGCGGCCTGTCGCGTGAGGTGGTCGCGTTCGGGGAGGCTGGACGCCGACCGGGCGGCCTCGGCGTAGAGCCGTGCCGCGGTGACCAGGTCGCCGTCACGCTCGCGCAGGTACGCCGCGACGGCGGTGTGGCGGGGCAGGCCGGGGTCGAGCTCCGCCAGGGCGGCCAGGCCGGCCCGCGGGCCGTCGGCCTCGCCGACGGCGACGGCCCGGTTGAGCCGGGCCACCGGGCTGCCGGTGAGGCGCACCAGCTCGTCGTACCACTCGACGATCTGCACCCAGTCGGTCTCCTCGGCCGTCCGCGCGTCGGCGTGGAGCGCGGCGACGGCGGCCTGGGCCTGGAACTCGCCCAGGCGGTCGCGGGCGAGTGCCGCCTGCAGCACGTCGACGCCCTCGGCGATCAGGCGGGTGTCCCACAGGCCGCGGTCCTGCTCGGCGAGCGGCACGAGCCTGCCGTCCGTGCCGGTCCGCGCCGGGCGCCGGGCGTGGTGCAGCAGCATGAGCGCGAGCAGGCCCGCGACCTCCTCGTGGTCGATCCTGGCCGCCAGCTGGCGGGTGAGCCTGATCGCCTCGGCGGCGAGGTCGACGTCACCAGAGTAGCCCTCGTTGAAGACCAGGTAGAGCACGCGCAGCACGGTGGCGACGTCACCCGGCTGGTTGAACCGGACGCCCGCGACGGTCCGCTTGGCCCTGCTGATCCGCTGCGCCATGGTCGCCTCCGGCACGAGGTACGCCTGCGCGATCTGACGCGTGGTCAGCCCGCCGACCGCGCGCAGCGTGAGCGCGACGGCCGACGCCGGTGTCAGGGACGGGTGCGCGCACAGGAAGTACAGCTGGAGCGTGTCGTCCACCTCCTCCCCCGCCCCGGGCACGGGCTCACCCTCGGCGCGCTCCTCGCGGTGCCGCCGGGAGGCGTCGGCGCGGGCGGCGTCGAGGAACTTGCGCCACGCCACGGTGACCAGCCAGCCCTTCGGGTCCCGTGGCGGGTCGTCCGGCCACACGCGTACGGCCTCGACCAGGGCGTCCTGCACGGCGTCCTCGGCCGCCGCGAAGTTCGCTCCGCGGCGGACGAGAACGCCGATCACGGTGGGGGTGAGGGTCCGCAGGAGGGACTCTTCCACCGTTCGTCACTCCGTGATGGTCGGGTGCGCGGTCAGGAACGGGCGCAGTTCGAGCCACTCGTGGATCGGCTCCCCGCCCGCGCCCGGAGCCGCGGACAGCTCGGCGGCCAGTTCGAGCGCCCGCTCGTAGCTGTCGACGTCGATCACCATCCAGCCGGCGATCAGGTCCTTCGTCTCCGCGAACGGGCCGTCGGTGACCGGCGGCCGCCCCTCGCCGTCGTAGCGGACGAACGTGCCCTCCGGGGAGAGCGCCTGAGCGTCGACGAACTCGCCGGTGCCTTCGAGCCGGGCGGCGAAGTCGTCCATGTACTTCACGTGGGCCGTGAGCTCCTCCGGCGTCCACTTGTCCATGGGCACGTCGTTGACCGCTGCCGGGGCGCCCCGGTAGTGCTTGAGCAGCAGGTACTTGGCCATGATGTCCTCCTTGGTGCGGTACGGCCATGGTGGCCGTGCTCGACTCTGGGACGGAGCCGCGCACGCGTTCTCGACATCCCACCGCGACATTTTTCCTGAAGCCTCCGCCGTGAGTGAGGCAGAGGTAGACCCAGCACTACCGTGCCCGCGCACCGGGATCGGTTAGCGTCGTGGGGTGCTCGCCCCCACCGCCCTGGCCGCCGTGACCCGCCGGCCGTCGGCGTTCCTCCGCTCGTCGTGGCCCTGGCGGTCGCTGGCCTACCTGCTGGGCAGCGCGATCCACGCGGTGGCGGCGTGCGTGGCGATCTACGCGGCCTACGCCTACGGCGTCGGGGTCGCGGCGGGGGGCGCGCTGCTCGCGCTGGCCGTGCTCTCCCTGCCGGCGGCGGCGTTCGAGCGGTGGCGGCTCCGGCTGGTGGACCGCGCGCCCGTCGACGACCCGCACGTCAGGCCGCCGCGGCCCGGTCCGCGCGCCTGGCTCGCCACCCGCCTGCGCGAGCAGGCGACCTGGCGGGAGCTGGGGTTCACCGTCATCGCGGTGTCCGTGATGTGGTGGATGGACCTGGGATTCGTCTCGTCGGCGATCTGGCTGCCGCTGATGCTGCTGTCGGCGCCGTTCCAGCCGAGCCTGCACCTGGTGGAGAGCCTGCCGCTGATCGCCGCCGGGCTGCTGCTGTCGCCGCTCTTCGCGTACATGATGACCGCGTGGGCCGGCACCCGCGCGTTGCTCGTGCGGGCTGTCCTGGCGCCGCGCGACGCGGAGATCATCCGCTCGCGCGCCCGGCTGGTCGACGCGTTCGAGGTCGAACGCCGCCGGATCGAGCGTGACCTGCACGACGGCGCCCAGCAGCGGCTGGTGGCCCTCAGCATGAAGCTCGGGCTGGCCCGGCTCGACCTGCCTCCGGGTTCGCCCGCCGAGGCGCAGCTCGCCGAGGCGCACGAGGAGGCCGGGCGCGCCCTGGCCGAGCTGCGCGAGCTGATCAGGGGCGTCCACCCCCAGGTGCTCACCGACCGGGGGCTCGGCGCGGCCGTGCGCGACGTGGCGGGCCGCTCCCCCGTTCCCGTCGACGTCGACGTCTCGCTGCCCGGCCGGTTGCCGCCGTCGATCGAGGTGACCGCCTACTACGTCGTGTCGGAGGCGATGGCCAACCTCGCCAAGCACAGCGGGGCACGGCGCGGTTTCGTGCGCGCCCGGCTCCGCGACGGCGCGCTGGTGCTGGAGGTGGGCGACGACGGGGTGGGGGGCGCCGACCCGGCGGCCGGGTCCGGGCTGGCCGGGCTCGCGGACCGCGTGGCCGTCACCGAAGGCCTGATGACCCTGTCCAGCCCGCCGGGCGGGCCGACGTCGCTGCGTGTGGAGATCCCATGCCCCGTCTCCGGGTAGCCCTCGCCGAGGACGGTGTGCTGCTCCGTGAGGGGCTCGCCGGGCTCCTCGACCGGTTCGGCCACGAGGTCGTCGCCTCGGTCGGCGACGGAGCGGCGCTGATCGCCGCCGTGGCCGAGTACGAGCCCGACATCGTCGTCGCCGACGTCCGCATGCCGCCCGGCTTCACCGACGAGGGGCTCCGCGCCGCGCTCACGCTGCGCGCCTCCCACCCGGGGCTCGCCGTGCTGGTGCTCAGCCAGTACGTCGAGCAGACGTACGCGGCCGAACTCCTCGACTCGGACGGCGGCTCCGGCATCGGCTACCTGCTGAAGGACCGGATCGGCGACGTGCGGGAGTTCGTGGACGCGGTGGAGCGGGTCGCCGCGGGGCGCACGGTCGTGGACCCGGAGGTGGTGCGGCAGTTGCTGAGCCGCCGCCGCGCGCCGCTGTCCCGGCTGACCCCGCGGGAGCGTGAGGTGCTCGGACTGGTCGCGGAGGGCCGCTCCAACGCCGCCGTCGCCCGCGCGCTGGTGGTCTCCGAGGCGGCGGTGTCCAAGCACATCGCCGGCATCCTGGCCAAGCTCGACCTGCCCCCGGCGGGGGACGACCACCGCCGCGTCCTCGCCGTCCTCGCCTACCTCCGGGGCCGGCCGGGCGGGCCGGAGGAGCGGCGCTGATCCGGCCGTACCTCAGCCGTCGAGCTTGCGGGCGATGGTCTCCAGGGCGGAGAGGTCCGCGGGTGAGAGCCGGTCGATGACGTGGCGGCGGACCGACTCCAGGTGGGCGGGGGCGGCGTCCTCCAGCGTCTCCAGGCCGCGTTCGGTGAGGACGAGATAGCAGCCCCGGCCGTCGGCCGGATCGGGCTCGCGCCGCAGGAGTCCCCGGGCCTCCATGCGGGTGGCGTGCCGGGACAGGCGGCTGCGTGACCAGCCCATCTTGGCCGCCTGCTCGTGCAGCGTGCTGGTGCGGCCCGGACGCTCGGAGAGCGTGCTCAGCACTTCGTAGTCGGGATCGGACAGGCCGATCGCGGCCAGGTCGTGCGCGGTGCGCGACTGGACGGCGATCATCATGCGGCGCAGGGCGCGCCAGGCCCGTTCCTCGTCCGGGTCGAGCCAGCGGACCGTCCCCGGCGGTTTCTTTGACACGTAAACAAGTTACCAGCTACGTTCGTTTCCATGTCAACGAAAACTGTGCGGGTCCTCGTCCTGATGTGCAGCTCCCGTCCCGGCGCCCGGGGCCCGGCGGTGGCGGAGTGGCTGGCCGAGACGGTCGCGCCCCGCGCCGCGGAGCTCGGCGTGGAGCTCGTGCCGGTGGCCCTGCGCGACCTCGGCCTGCCGTTCCTGGACGAGGAGGACGAGCCCGCGTCCGGCGTCTACCGCCACGAGCACACCAAGCGGTGGAGCGCGACGGTGGACGCGGCCGACGGCTTCATCGCGGTCACCCCCGAGTACAACTACGGCATGCCCGCCATCCTCAAGAACGCCCTCGACTACCTCGGCCGTGAGTGGGCGTGGAAGCCGATGGGATTCGTCAGCTACGGCAACACCTCGGCCGGCACCCGGTCGGTCCAGCACGCCAAGCAGGTGGTGACCACGCTGCGGCTGGTGCCCCTGGGCGCCACGCTCGCCCTGCGCATCGGCGACACCATGGAGAACGGGCGGGTCCGCCCCGACGCCGGCCGCGCCGCGATCGCCGTGGGGGTCCTGGACGAGCTGGTCCGGGTCGCCCACGCCCTCCGGCCGCTGCGCGAGCAGGCCCGGTCCCAGCCGGGGCCGCTGCCGGGCTCGTACGTGAGACAGCTGACCCCCGGCGACGCCGGGGAGGTCCTGGTGCTGCAGCGCTGCTGCTGGATGGAGGAGGCGCTGGCCAACGACACGCTGGCCGTCCCCGCACTCGGCGAGTCGCTGGAGCGGGTGGGCGCATGGCTGGCCACCTGGCACACCACGGGCCTGTGGCAGGACGGCCGGCTCCTGGGCATGGTACGGGCGCGGCGCGTGGACGACGACTGGCACGTGGGCCGGCTCGGCGTCGTCCCCGACCTGCGCGGGCGGGGCGTGGGGCGCTGGCTGCTGGGCCGGGCCGAAGCCGCGGCCGAGGCCGGCTGCCGCCGCTTCGTGCTGCGCACCGGCGCCGAGAGCCGCCGCAACCTCGCCCTCTACCACGCCCAGGGCTACCGGACGGAGTCGTCCGACGGCGCGACGGCCTTCCTCACCAAGCCGGTGCCCGCGCACGAGCCCGTCCCGGCGGCTGGATGAGGGGACACCGGCGGCGGTCAGCCGCCCGTGGTGGCATAGGTCGCGATGATCGCGCCCGTGCTGGTTACCTGGCTGTCCGCCAGCCGCAGCGACCGGAGCGCGCCGTCGTCACGGAAGAGACGCTTGCCGCCGCCCACCACCAGCGGGTCGATCATGAGCCGGAGTTCGTCCAGCAGGCCCAGGGCCAGCAGGGTCTGGACGAGCCCCGGGCTGCCGATCACATGCAGGTCGCCGCCTTCCTCCTTCTTCAGCGCTCGCACGGCCGCGCCGGCATCACCCCCCAGCAGCCTCGCGTTCCGCCAGCCGAGCGGCTCGGCGAGGGTGGTCGAGGCGACGTACTTCGGCAACGCGTTCAGGGGCTCGGCGAGCACCTGCTGGTCCTGCGGCGCGTCCGGCCAGTGGGCGGCGAAGATCTCGTACGTGCCGCGCCCCAGCAGGTAGCCGCCCGCGCCGCGGACGTTGTCGATCACCCACTTCATCGACAGGTCGTCGAAGTAGCGGGCGTGCCAGCCGCCGTGCGTGAAGCCGCCGGCCGCGTCCTCGTCGGCGTAGCTGGGTGACTGCACCACCCCGTCCAGCGTCATCCACTCGTTCGCGATCACTTTCCGCATTCCGGCCTCCTGGCTGTCGTGGAGCCTGTCACCCGCGAGGACGGAGCCGGGCGCCCGTTCTCGACATGGCGTCCCTCTCCGGCATGTCACGGGCGGGAGCCGCTGTCTCGTCTACGGGGTAGAGGCAATCTTCGATTGAGGGATGGACGATGAATCTCGCGCTGTGGATCGCTGCCGGACTGCTGGCCGCGGTTGCCCTGCTCGGCGGCATCACCAAGACTTTCGTGCCGAGGGAGAAACTGGCCGCGGCCCACGGCGGAGGATGGACCGGTGACGTCAGCGCGGGCTTCGTCAAGACCCTGGGCGTTCTCGAACTCCTGGCCGCGCTGGGTCTGATCCTGCCCGCCGTGCTCGGCATCGCGCCGGTTCTGGTGCCGGTGACCGCCGTGTGCTGGGTCCTGCTGATGATCGGGGCGATGATCACGCACGGCCGACGCGGCGAGTACTCTCTCTCGGCGCTGAACCTGGTATATCTCGCCATCGCCGCGTTCATCGCGTGGGGCCGCTTCGGCCCCGAGTCCTTCGTCGGCTGACCGGCGGGGAGGAGCCGTCATGAGCAGGACCGAGGAGTTCGAGGAGCTGCGGCCGCTGCTGTTCTCGATCGCGTACCGGATCCTGGGCAGTGTGAGCGAGGCCGAGGACGCGGTCCAGGAGACCTGGCTGCGCTTCCAGGCCTCCCCCGCCCGGCCCAGGTCGGTCAGGGCTTTCCTGTCGGCCACGGTGACCAGGATCGCGATCGACGTGCTGCGCTCGGCCCGCGTCCGGCGGGAGGAGTACGTCGGGCCGTGGCTTCCGGAGCCGCTGCTCGCCGACCCCTACGAGGATCCGGAGCGGTCGGCGGAGCTGGCCGACTCGGTGTCGACGGCGGCCCTGCTGCTGCTGGAGCGGCTCAGCCCGCTGGAGCGGGCGGTCTTCGTCCTGCGGGAGGTGTTCGGCTTCGGCTTCCCCGAGGTCGCGGCGGCCGTCGGACGTTCGGAGGCGGCGTGCCGCCAGCTCGCCGTGCGGGCGCGGCGCCACATGACCGAGGGACGGCCCCGCTTCGAGGCCGATCGCAGGGAGCGGGAGGAGCTGGCGTCGCGGTTCTTCGACGCCCTGCGCGAAGGCGACGTCGCCGGCCTCCAGGAGTTGCTCGCGGCCGACGTGTCGATGGTCGGCGACGGCGGCGGCAAGGCCCCGCAACTGGCCAGGGCCGTCGCCGGCGCCGGGAACGTGGCCAGGCTGCTCGCCTCCGTCTTCCCCCGGATGGCCCTGATCGACGTGGCGTTCGAGCCGCACGACGTCAACGGCGAGCCGGGCGCGATCTTCCGCGACCGGGACGGCAAGGTGCTCCACACCCTGGCGCTGGACGTCCTCGACGGGCGGATCCAGACGATCCGCGCGGTGATCAACCCCGACAAGCTCGGGCACGTGGGCCCGGTGGCGGACGCCTGGGCGATCGACCGCGAGGCACGGCGGGCGCGCTGACAACCCGGGTTGGTTCCTGGGTATGAGGGGCGGTCCGGCGAGGACGAGCGCCTGATGGCGCTCGTCCTCGCCCGGGACGTGCCGTCCGGCTCCGAGCCCGGGTCAGACCTCTTCCACGCTGCTCGGCTCACGCCGGGACAGGTCGATGCCGAGCTCCTCCGCGGCGCGGAAGACGTCCTCGTCGGTGTCGCGCATCTCGATGGACATGCCATCGGTGGAGAGCACCTCGACGTTGAGGCAGAGCGACTGCATCTCCTTGATCAGCACCTTGAAGGACTCCGGGATGCCGGGCTCGGGGATGTTCTCGCCCTTGACGATGGCCTCGTAGACCTTCACCCGGCC
>NZ_JAHKRN010000033.1 GCF_019396385.1 Nonomuraea harbinensis
CGAGCAGCCCCCCAGCCCCCCTCCCCCCGCTCCCCCAGCCCGCCCACCCCGGCGACCGGCCCACCTCCGGGCCCCACCGGCAGACGTCCCCCCACCCCCACTGCACGGTCCACCGCAGAACCAGCCGGCGGACGCTCCCCCGCCGCGCCACCGCCAGGACTCACCGGCGGACGCTCGTCCCCCGCTGCGGCTGCCTGGTCCCCCGCCGAACCGAGCGACGGACGTTCCCCTGCCGCCGGACCACTCCCGGAACCTGTGGGGGGATGCTGGCCGACTTGGGCTGGGCGGTGCTTCGGCGCTGGGCGGTTGTGTGCGTGGACTACCGCGAGGCGTTCGTGGACTACCGCTTCCCGCAGGGGGTCGCCCGCTGCCAGGCCGAGGGCGGCTCGGAGCCGGTCGAGTGCGTCGTCCGGGTGGCCGGTGCGGAGGTCGGCGGTGGCGCGTACCAGGGCGATGGAGAACAGGGCGCCGATGTCGCCTTCCGCCACGGCGGGGCGCATCGCCAGGTCAAGCTCGGCCGAGGCCTCGTCGCAGCGGCCCAGCTCAACCAGGCAGGCGGCGCGCATCGTACGGGCGGCGGCCACGCGTTCGGGGGCCGCGAACGCCTCGGCGGCCGTCCCGAAGTCCTGGGTGGCCTGTTCCATCCCGGCGCCGGTGAATCCGATCACGCCGAGGTGGTAGCGCACGGCGGCGACCCCGTCCCGGTGGCCGAGCTGGTTGTAGGCGCGCTCGGCCCGCTCGAACGCCCGCCTGGCCCCGGACACGTCGGCGCGGGAGAGACGGCGGCGGGCGATGTGGTACCACTCGTCGGCGGCCTCGCGCCGCTGGCCGCGCCGCCGGACCACGTCCACGATGGCGGCCTCGCACGCCGCCGCGTGGTCGGCGTGCCCGAGCTCGTACAGCAGCACCGCGTGCCCGTCCAGCGCCTGGCAGGCGTCGTCCCACTTGCCGATGGCCTCCAGCTCGGACGCGCAGGTGCTGATCAGCTCGGCCGCGGCGGGCAGGTGGCCCAGCTCGGCGCCGGCCCGCGCGCCCGGGATGAGCGCGCGCGCGGCCCGCTCGGCGTCGCCGCGGGTCAGGTGCAGCTCGCGGGCGCGGCCCGCACGTTCCAGCGCCTCCGCCCGGTCACCCGCGTCGAGGTACGCCGCGGCGGCCTTTTCCTGGTACGTGGCCTCGTCCGCGTGCAGGCCCGCTTCCCGGCACAGTTCGGCGGCCCGCCGGTAGCAGGCGGCGGCCCGGCGTGGCTCCCCTGCCCGGGCGCAGGCGTTCCCCATGGCGGCCCGCTGAGCCGCCTCCTCCCGAGGGTGTCCGAGGGCTCCGTAGCCGTCGGCGGCGTGTTCGAACGCCCGTAACGCGGCCTCCCAGGCGCCGAGTTCCTCGTGCTCGTTCCCGATCCTGGAGTACGTGTCGGCCGCCTGGACCGGTTCACCCGCCTCGGCGAAGGCCCTTCCGGCCCGCTCCAGCAGTTCGATCGCCATTCTCCGGCGCCCACGTCCGGCCAGGCCCGTTGCGGCCCTCACCAGATACGTCGCGGCGCGTACCTTCTTGCTTTCGTCGCCGGGCCCTTCCTCCGCGGCTCTCCCGCCGATCCCGGTAGCGCGACCGGGATCGGCGCTGTCGCCTGTTCCGGCCACGTCCCCGCTTCTGGCGGCGACGTAAGTGGGTCCGGCGACGACGTCGGCGGGACCGGCAGTGGCATTGGCGGGGCCGGTGACGACGTCGGGGGTTCCGGCGGTGACATCGGCTGGGCTGGCGACGTTCCAGGAACCGGCGCCGCCGCCGAACCCGAATACGGCGCCATCGTCGGTCCGGGAAACGCCTCCGGCTCCAGCGACGTGGGCAGTAGCAGTGGTGTCGACGGAACTGTCGCTGTCGTCCGTTCTGGCGACGCCCTCGGTTCCGGCGGAGATGTCGGCGGTACCGGCAACATCGGTGGTTGTGCTGGTACCAGTGGTGGCTCGTGACCGCGATGCGCCCGGGGTGTTGGTCTGGCCGCCGGTTCGGGAGTCTCTGGGCGCCCTGGCGTGGCGTTCGCCGAGGCGGAGCAGGTCTCGGGTGGTTTCCTCGTCGTCGCAGACCATGGCGAGCCGGGTCGCTGCCTCGGCCAGCGGCTTGTCCGGCGTCCCTGACAGGGCGCTGAGCGCCAGGCGGAGCAGCGAGGTGAGCTCGGGATCGCCGCCGGGCACGTTCCCGGCGAGTTCCAGCGCCTCGACCAGGTCCTGCTCGTCGCCTCGTACGGTGAACCGCACCAGCAACCCCTTGACCAGCGCAAGCGGTACGGGCGACGCTCCCGCCCCCGTGGGCGGCGGTGCTTCGGGGGTGCGTGGCCGAGGCGACGGCTCTCGCGCCGCACTCGCCGGGGTGCCTTGCGCCGAAGGCAAGCCGCCGAACGGGTCCCTCGGAGTCACAGTCTGCGATGTGGGTGATGCGCCCGGCGGCGGTACCGCTGAGGGAGGGCCGGACGGAGGCGCGGTGGTTCCGGTGGCGAGGTAGGCCAGCTCTGCGGCTTTGCGAGCCGCCTGAACGGCAGCATCCAGGTCCGCGATCTGACGGGCCACCTGAACGGCACCCCCCGCGTCGGCGGAGCTGCGAGCCTTCTGGATCGAACCATCCCAGTCCGCAGGGCGCCCGGTCGTCTGCACCGTCACGTCCGGCTCGGCGGGTTCGCGTACCTCCCGAGCCGCAGGATCCCAGTCCGCAGGGCGCTCGACCGCCTCCACGGCGTCCCAATCGGCGGGTCGGCGTCCCGCCGGGGCCGCAGCGTCCCAATCGGCGGGCTGGTGTCCTACCAGGGCCTCAGCGTCCCAATCCGCAGGGCGCCCGGTCGTCTGCACCGCCTCGTCCCAGGCGGCCGGCCGGCGTCCCGCCAGGGCCTCAGCGTCCCAATCCGCAGGGCGCCCGGCGGCCTGCACCGTCACGTCCGGCTCGGCGGGTTCGCGTACCTGCTGGGCTGCGGCGGCGAGGGTGGCGCGGTGGCGTAGTACGTCGGAGAGGACTGTGTGCGCTTCCGCCTGGAAGCGCGGGTCCGTATCCGCCGCGAGTGCCTTCCGGAGGGTTGTCACGGCCTCGGTGGCGGTGTGCGCGGTGAGGTCCAGGCGCAGGGCCTGGCCGAGCAGGAGAAGGGCTCGGGGGCGCTGGGGGTGGCGGCCTGGGCAGGCTGTGACGGCGGCACGGGCGGCGGTGATGGCGGTGCGGGCGTCTCCTGTTCGTGTGGCGCGGTGGAGGAGGGCCCCGGCCAGGCCGGTGAGGAACGCGGGCCGTTCCGGATGTCCCTCCGGTGCGCGTACCACCGCCTGCCGCAGGGTCTGTACGGCGAT
Source organism: Nonomuraea harbinensis (assembly GCF_019396385.1). Taxonomy (GTDB): domain Bacteria; phylum Actinomycetota; class Actinomycetes; order Streptosporangiales; family Streptosporangiaceae; genus Nonomuraea; species Nonomuraea ferruginea. The sequence goes on from NZ_JAHKRN010000033.1 coordinate 3,318, forward strand.
CTCCAGGTCCGCCAGGTCGCCGCTCCCCCGGTAGCGCCGCCAGTGGCGGCGGCCGAGCAGGTCGAGCCGGGTGGCCGCGTCGTCCAGCCTGGCGGCGGCGTTCCCCAGCTCCGATGGTCCCGAATCCTCCGGCCAGGCGCCGGCGTGACCATACGGACCTGGAAGGCCCTCAGGCTGGGTCGCGGAACGGTCCGGTCCCGGGGCGGTTTCCGGGGCATCCAGCGGGTCCGGGGATGCGGGGTCGTGCGGATGGGATGCGGGATGGGCGGGAGGCACCGGGTGGGTCGGCGGGGTGGCCGGAGCGGGGGGTAGGGCGGCGAGCATGTCGCGGCCGGCTTCGAGGGAGCGGAGGTCGCCCGTGACCACGTACCACTCCACCAGGGCCGTGCCGTAGCGGGACAGGACCGCCGGGTGGGCGCCGGCCTCGTGCCAGTGGTCGAGGCAGGCCTGGCCCACCCGCAGCAGCGCCAGCAGGTCGGCGTCGGCGCAGGACGCGGCGGCACGGGTGGACGCCAGGAAGAGGAGGTCCAGGAGCGCCGCGGAGCGTTCCGCTCCCGGAGCGCGGCCGGCGGCCACGAGGTACGCCCTGATCAGGGGGGTGTCGCCGGGCAGCGCGTGCCCGAGCGCCGCCGCCAGGTCCGTCACGTGGCCTGGGCCGGCGAGCGCGGCCCGGAACAGGGCGTGCACCGCGTCGTCGAGCGCGCCGCCGTCGCCGGCCGTCCGGTACAGCCGCACCAGGCCGTTGCCCAGGATGGCCAGCGCCTCGGCGGCCCAGGCGGGTGCGGGCATGTCAAGGGCCTGCTCCAGCAGCACCTGCCCGAGCCGGTCGCACACCTCCGCCGTGGGCGTGGCGAGCGCGCGGCGGAGTATGGCGTGCAGGAGCAGCCCCACGTGCGGGTACGCGTCCACGTCCACGTGGCGGAAGACCTGCTCCGCCAGCTCCGCCCAGGTCTCGGCGGTGGCGGCGGCGGGGACGTGCGTCCCGCGCAGCCGTTCCGGCAGCCCGTCGGGGTCGAGTACGGCGACGGCGGCGAAGAACACGCCGGCCACGGCCGCCTCGCCGTCCTCCTCGGGGGCGAGCCGGTAGCGGGCCAGGTGGAGCACCCCGGCGAGCCGCCAGACGGCGGCGTCGCGTGGCCCGCCGTCGCAGGCCAGCATGGCGTCCTCGGCGTCGTCCAGCGCCGCGTCGTCCAGCACCAGCCGGGGGTCCGCCGCCCGCTCGAACTCCTCGATTCGGGCAGCGAGCACCCTGGCCGGATCTTTCATGGGGCCTAGGCTCTCATCAGCCCGTCCTTCACGTACAGCACCGTTCCGGACGAACCGCCGCGAGCCTGGCCGATGGGGCGAACGCCGCGAACGAGGTCAACATCTCGTACAGGCCCCGGCGTGCCCGGGTGAGTGCCGGGCGCGCCGGGGTAGGTGCCTGGGCATGCTCTATGGCAAGGAACACGTCCGGCGCTACCGCGAGACCGGCGGCGCCGAAGGACACGACTGGAACGGCACCACGACCCTCCTGCTCACCACGAAGGGCCGCAAATCCGGCGAGCCGTACACCACCCCGCTCATCTACCAGCCGCACGGCGACGACTTCGTGGTGGTCGCCTCCAAGGGCGGCGACCCGTCGCACCCCGACTGGTACAAGAACCTGGCCGCCGACCCCGAGGTCGAGGTGCAGGTCAGGAGCGACCGGTTCAAGGCGCGTGCCCGCACCGCCACCGATGAGGAGCGGCCGGAGCTGTGGCGGCTGATGACCGCCACGTGGCCCGACTACGACGAGTACACCAAGAAGACCGACCGCAAGATCCCGGTGGTGGTCCTGGAGCCCCAGCGCTGATCAGAACGTCACCAGCGGCTCCCCGACGAAGTCCGCGATGAAGTTCACGAAGAAGAACCCGAAGAACAGGAAGTTGAGCACCAGGATGACGTGGTGCCACCAGCGCGCCCGCGCCGGCTTGGGCAGCTTGCTGTTGAGATACATGAGCATGAACGGGTAGATCAGCGCGCCGAGGTTCGACATGTTCGCCGACCACTCCACCAGCGCCACCGGCAGTGACAGGTGGATGACGACGGCGATCACGATCAGCAGCACGATCATGAACGGGTAGTAGAAGCGCCGCGGGTCGCCCTCGATGAGCCTGCGCAGCCTGGGGCTGGTGGCATGGGCGGCGTCGGTGGTGACCCGTACCATCGCCTCGAAGATGCCCAGCTGCGTGCTGAACAGGATGAGCACGCCCAGGATCAGCGCGAGGACGAACATCGCCTGCCCGTACTCGTCCCCGAGCGCGGCGGCGACGAAGGTCGGCACGGTCGCCCGGGTGGGTTGCTGTCCCGACAGGTTGACCGCGTGCGCCATGAGGATCGTCGGCAGGAGCATGCCGAGCATGGCGCCGACGAAGAACACGCCCCACATGTCGACCATGATCAGCCGGTACCACCGCCGCCACAGCCCGCGGTTGCGCTCGTCGTCGGGGAAGGTGACGCCGCTGGCCAGGATCTCCTGCCGGCCGCCGCGCAGGCCGGCGATGTAACCGGCGCGGTGGCCCATGCCGTAGCCCTTGTCGCGGTAGTGGCCCATCACGTACCAGTTCAGTCCGGAGGCCAGGGCGGTGAAGCCGGCCAGGCCGCCGAGCTGGGTGGCGGTGATCCCGGCGGGCGGCGCGGCCGGGGTGAAGAAGCCCCTGATGCCCTCCCACCACAGCTCCCACGGCACCACGAACAGGTCGATGAGCAGCAGGGCGACCAGGATGGAGCCGACCATGATCCAGTTGGCCAGCTCCAGGGCGCGGCTGACCCGCCGGGCCGCCGCGGTGATCAGGAAGACCAGCACGAGCAGCGCGATGGCCCACAGCCGGGGCTCCTCGGCCCCGGCGGGCGGGATGTCGCCGTGGACGAGCGCGTACACGCCCTGCCCCGCGGAGGCGGCCCAGCCGCCGGCGATGAACGCGAAGATGACGATGAACACCGACAGCGGGACCCACAGCTTCCAGCCCGGCGGCACCCTCCCCCAGCCGACCACCGGGGTCTCGCCGGTGGCCGTCACGTAGCGGGCGCACTCGACGTTGTAGAAGGTCTGGAGCACGGCCGAGACCAGGATGACCCAGCCGACGCCGACGAAGCCGTACTGACCGACGCTGAGCGGGCCGAGCAGCCATTCGCCGCTGCCGATGGAGATGCCGAGGGCGATCAGGCTGGGCCCCACGGCGAACTTGAACAGCTCTACCTTGCCGATCCGGGGGACCTTGAAGACCTCCTCCGGCGTCGGCAGATCGGTGACTTCGAGGTCCGGGCGGCTGACTCCGAGGGGATGCGTCATCTCTGCCTCCTGCCGTTCAGGGTGATCCCGTACGGCGGGCAGGACAAGGCCCAAATGAGACCTACGTCACATAAGTGACGCGTACAGCTCCATCGTGCGGCGGGCGATCGCGGGCCAGGAGAAGTGTTCGACGGCCCGCGCCCGTCCGGCCAGCCCCATCGCGCGGGCCCGCGCCGGGTCCTCCAGCAGCGTGTTCACCCGCCCGGCGAGGTCGGCGGCGAACCGCTCGGGGTCGTGCGGAGTGCCGTCGGGGCCCTGGCCGATCGGTACGAGCAGGCCCGTCTCACCGTCGGCGACCACCTCGGGGATGCCGCCGGTGGCCGTCGCGACCACGGCGGTCTCGCAGGCCATGGCCTCCAGGTTGACGATGCCCATCGGCTCGTAGACCGACGGGCAGACGAACACCGAGGCGTGCGTGAGCAGCTGGATCACCTCGGGCCTGGGCAGCATCTCGGAGATCCAGAACACGCCCTTGCGGTCGAGGCCGCGCACCAGCCCGGCCACCTCGGCGGCGATCTCCGGCGTGTCAGGCGCGCCCGCGCAGAGCACGAGCTGCGCGTCGGGGGCGAAGGACCGCGCCGCGTGCAGGAGGTGGACCAGGCCTTTCTGGCGGGTGATCCGGCCGACGAAGATGACGTACGGTCGATCGCGGTCGATGCCGTACTTTTTCAGGATCTGGTGGTCCTGGTCCGGGGCGTACTCGGCGGTGTCGATGCCGTTGTGGATCACGCTCACCTTGGCCGGGTCGAGCTGCGGGTAGGCGGCCAGCACGTCGCGGCGCATGCCGGCCGACACCGAGACCACCGCGTCGGCGGCCTCCAGTGCGGTGCGCTCGGCCCACGAGGAGATCGCGTAGCCGCCGCCCAGCTGCTCGGCCTTCCACGGGCGCAGCGGCTCCAGGCTGTGCGTGGTGACCACGTGCGGGATGCCGTGGAGGAGCTTGGCGGCGTGCCCGGCGAAGTTGGCGTACCAGGTGTGCGAATGGACCAGGTCGGCGCCCTCGCAGGCCGCGGCGATCTCCAGGTCGACGCCGAGCACCTGGAGCGCGGCGTTCGCGCCGGCCAGCCCGGCGGGCGTCCGGTAGGCCGACACCCCGGGCTCCTCCCTGGCGGCGCCGAAGCACCGCACCCGCACGTCGGCGAGCTCCCGCAGCTCGCGGGAGAGGTACTCCATGTGCACGCCCGCGCCGCCGTAGACCTCCGGCGGGTATTCGCGGCTGAGCAGATCCACTCGCATGACTCGACTTTACGAGGAATCGCGGGCGTCCGGACACGGTGACAGGCGCCCGAGCGGGAAACAACCGGTGCGCTGATGGCGGCACATAGAGGGATCACTCCGGACACCTCGGGAGAGGGCCGGACAGAGTTACGTCGATAGATGCGCCGATTGGGGGTAGCGTCCTGGACATGAGGTCCCGGAAGGTGCTTGCGGTCGTGCTGGCGGGTGGAGAGGGAAAGAGGCTGATGCCTCTCACGGCGGACCGGGCGAAACCGGCTGTGCCGTTCGGCGGGATGTATCGGCTGATCGACTTCGTGCTGTCCAACCTGGCCAACGGCGGCTACCTGAAGATCGTCGTGCTGACCCAGTACAAGAACCACAGCCTGGACCGCCACATCTCCCGCACCTGGCGGCTCTCGGCCATGCTGGGCAACTACGTCACCCCGGTGCCCGCGCAGCAGCGGCTCGGGCCGCGCTGGTTCTCGGGGTCGGCCGACGCCCTCTTCCAGAACCTCAACCTGATCTACGACGAGATGCCCGAGCACGTGATCGTGTTCGGCGCCGACCACATCTACCGGATGGATCCCCGGCAGATGGTCGAGCAGCACGAGCAGTCGGGCGCCGACGTGACCGTGGCGGCGATCCGCCAGCCGCTGTCGCTGGCCGACCAGTTCGGCGTGATCGAGACCGACCCGCAGGGCAAGCGCATCGTGGCCTTCCGCGAGAAGCCCAAGGACGCGGTGGGGCTGGCCGACTCCCCCGACGAGGTCTACGCCTCGATGGGCAACTACGTGTTCAAGACGCAGGCGATGATCGACGCGCTGCGCGAGGACGCGCTCGACCCGACCAGCAGACACGACCTGGGCGGCAACATCATCCCGATGATGGTCAAGTCGGGCGGGGCCGACGTCTACGACTTCGCCCACAACATGGTGCCGGGCTCCACCGAGCGCGACCGCGGCTACTGGCGCGACGTCGGCACGCTCGACGCCTACTACGAGGCCCACATGGACCTCATCTCGGCCCACCCGATCTTCAACCTCTACAACGACAAGTGGCCCATCCACACCGGTCACGACCCGCTGCCGCCGGCCAAGTTCGTGCACAACGACGGCGACCGGGTCGGGCGCGCCCTGGAGTCGCTGGTCTCCCCCGGCGTGATCGTCTCGGGCGGCACGGCCGTCCGGTCGATCCTGTCGCCCAAGGTCGTCCTCCACTCCCACTCGCTGGTGGAGGACTCGGTGCTGATGGAGAACGTCAAGGTCGGCCGGGGCGCGATCGTCCGCAAGGCCATCATCGACAAGAACGTCGTCATCCCCGACGGCGCCCGCATCGGCTTCGACCTGGAGTACGACCGCACCCGCTTCGCCCTGACCCGGAGCGGCGTGGTCGTGATCGGCAAGAACGAGATCGTCGACCGCTGAGAGCGTTCGCCTAGAGTGGGCGGGTGCATCCTGATCTCCGCCGGTCCCTGGTCCAAGAGCTGAGCGAGTCGGAGCGGCCGCGGCGTTACTGGCGCGGCGACGACGAGCGCGGCGGGGTGTGGCTGTTCGAGAGCGTCGAGGGCGACGGCGAACACTGGGCGATCCGGCAGGCGGAGATCGACGGGGCGCGGCGGCTGCGCCGCTACTGGTGGCGCCACCCGCAGGACGAGCACGGGTTCCTCACCGACCAGCCGCTCGACATCTGGGACCTGACCGAGATCGACGGGGCCGCGTTCGAGGCCGTCTGGGCCGCCGGCGAGTGACCCGCGCCGGGTCCGGCCGGTGGGCGTGGTCCCTGGTCACCCGCTACCGTCCCAGGTCGGCGGGGTGAGCATGGTGTCGATGCGGCGCAGCTCGTCGCGGTGCAGGGCGCTCAGCAGGGCCAGGACCCGCTCCCCCTCGGCGGTCAGCAGCACGCGGACCGCCCGGCCGTCGTCGGGGTGGGCGCTCCGGCGTACGAGGCCCTGCCGCTGGGCGCGGCTGACCAGCTCGACCACGCTGTGGTGACGCAGGAGCAGCCGTTCGGCCAGCTCCCGCACGGTCGCCCAGTCACGGCCGGGGAACCCTTTCAGCGCCAGCATGAGCTGATACTGCTGGGGGGCGAGGCCGGCGGCGCGCACCGCGTCCTCGCTGAACCGCAGGTAGCTGCGGATCCCGAAACGGAACCGGGCGAGCGCCTCGAAATCCTGCTTCGACAGCGGCTCGCTCTCCGCCGCCGCCTCCCGAATCCCCCCGTAACCATCCATAGGATCCATTTTATATCGTGCTACGATGTAAATCATTCAGGTGGGATACGAGATGAGATCGCACCTGGCGCGAGCGCCCAGGAGGTGTGTCGTGCTCGACGACCGCGAACGCGACGAGTTGCGTAGGATCCAGCGCCGGCTGCGCGACGAGGATCCGGGTTTCACCGAGTCCTTCCACAGTGACGCGCGGCACCTGCCCCGGCGAGCGCCCGACCTGTCCAGACGGACCTACACGGTCCTGCTCGTCATCAGCTCCACGTCCTGCCTGATCATGATGGCGGCCGGGTCGCCGTTCATCGCCCTGCTGTTCGCCGGGCTGGCCGCGTGGGTCTGGTACGCACGCGCCCACCCCTACGAGGACGACCAGTGACGACCGCGGACCTCGGCGCATGAGGATTTGAGGTCTTCGGCATCACTCGGTGTTGTAGTACGTTGGCGGTGATTTCCTTTCATCCGCCTTTTCTGGGGGTCCGCTTGATGCGGTCGCGCCACGTCATGGTGGCTGCAACGCTCCTTCTCTCCGCCGCCTGCATGAATGACAGCTCTCCCACTCGGCCACAGCCGACCCAGGCCGCCGTCGATTCCGTCACCACGGCACCGTGCGAGTTCCGGGCCGTCAAGGGCGAACCGCCATCCTGGGCCCGGACGGGATTCACCCCCGGCGTGGAAATGCATTATGCCTCCAGCAGCCGCGGTGACATGCTCGCCATCCTTTTCGGCTATCCGCTTTACAGCCCACCGCTGCCGGACCGGGGCAACAAAATTCTGTGGCGTTCCAGAGCGCCGCTGATTCCGTCCGAGCCGTTGCGCATCGAGGCCCGGCTGAACGGCGTGGGCGCGCCGACGCGCATCACCGTCGAGGGCGGCCCCGGGCCTTCTGCGGTCGACCTGCCGAGCCCCGGATGCTGGCGCCTGGACCTCGCGTGGAGCTCTCACACGGACTCCATCGACCTGGAGTTCGTCAGTCGATGACCGGCTCCCCCGCCGCCGCGTCGAACAGCACCGTCCGCCAGTCCCCGACATTGGCGAAAACGGCGCCGCGGGTCCGGACACCGAACCGGCGGGTGACCCGCGCGGCCTTGATGTGCGCCGGGATCCTCCCCATCTGGTAAACCTGGCCGAGGTTGTGGAAGAGGGTGACGCTCAGCACCCTGCGTGCCGCCACGTCCGTACGGGTCGCGATGAAGACGAGCCCTTCGAGCCGCGGCGTGATGCGCGCCGAGATCCAGGCGTGCGCGATCCGGAAGGCGAGCAGCCGCCACAGCCCGCCACAGTCGAACCTGGTCACGACGACGACGCCACCGTCTGGATCCGGGGCACAGCGCCCGGCGGCGGCGGCCACTACACGATCTGGAGCAAACCCAGGCATATCAGCACTACTCCGCTCAAGGCCCGTACAGTACGGATGAACACCCGCTCTCCGCCCAGGAACGCCCGGCCGGGAACGTGGTTGAGTGCCGTCCCGATCACCGTCCCCGCCACCGAGCCGATCACCATCCCGACCAGGAACACCGGTGCCGCCATGGGGTTGAGCAGCACCGTGACCACGAGCGCGCCCCAGATGAGCGACGTGGTCTTCTGCGTGGTGAACAGCAGACCGAGGTCGACGCCCCAGAGCACACCGCGCCAGCCGGGCCGGAGCGCCCGCGCGTAGTCCTGGGGCACCTGCCGCATCACGTGCGGAGTGCGGTTCAGCACGTCCGCGACGCCCACCCCGACCAGCAGCGTGCCCGCCGCCACCTCGCGCCACCGGAGCGGGAGCACGCTCCCGAGCCCTTCCGCCACGACGGCGGCCAGCAGCGCGATGACCGTTCCGCCCACCACGAGGCCCACGGAGTAGCCCGCGATGAAGCGGCGTGCTGCGCCAGGCGACCGCCTGGACAATGGACCGGCCACGCCGACCATCGAGCGGCCTCAAGGGCTCCAGTACTGCAGGACGAAGCCGGCCAGGGCCAGTGCCACGATCGCCGGGACGTCCATCAGACGAGGTCCTTTCCCGGCGCGACGCTCACGCCGCCCGCTGCGCCGGAGGGGTCGTCGAGGGAGGCGATCCAGCTCGACAGGGCGTTGAAGGAGCTGAACACCACAGCGGACCGCACGACCCCCTCGGGGGAGAGCGCCACCGCCGCCGGGCTCATGCCGACGCCGAGCGCCGACATGCTGAATTGTCCTGAGACGTCCACATAGCCGGGCAGGTCAGCCAGCCCGTACTGCGCCACGAACTCCCTGCCCGAGGCGGCCGACGCGCACGACACCACGACGCCGACGAGGTCCACGCCCGAGGAGGCGAAGAAGCCACGCGCCTCGGGAGCCAGTTCCTGGCACGCCCCGCAGGTCGTACTGAGGACGAGGAGCACGCCCGGCGGCCGGGCGAGCCCGTCGGGGAACTCGATGACCGTCGCGCCGAGCTTGGCGTCGGGCAGCGGCTGCACGGACTCGGGGCGCCTCGTCCCGCCGCCCGCGGACGACTCGGAGATCCGCGCGTTGAGCTCGCCCAGCATCGCGAAGAGGATCACGACCGCCAGGCTGAGCAGCACGAGCAGGGTGACCATCAGTGCCGTGATCATGTTTCGGTCCGTTCGCGCGCCATGGTCCCTCTCACGAAGACGATCAGATGGCGGCGGTTCGCCCAGACGGGGACGAACATCGCCGTGTTCAGCGCGAGCAGCAGGACAGCCTGATCGTAGGCGGTCTCACGCAGCGCCGGCACCAAGGCCCAGGCCAGGATCGCGGCGCCGGCCAGCACGTTCCAGGCCCCGAACGACCGCGAACCGCTCCGGCCGAAACAGCCGCAGGGCAGTGAGCTCGCCCGCAGCCGTCCCAGGACCCCCACCACCGCGAATCCCGTTCCCAGCAGGGCCGCCAGCAGCAAGGTGAGCAGGTGCTCCTGGCCGAACACGGCCAGGACGGCCAGCGCGATCTCCGCGGCGGCGACCGCCCGGACCAGGGCCACAGGCGGCGGTCTCCGTGCGCCGGTCAGCTCACCGAGAGCCTCGGCCAGACCGTGCGGGCTGACCAGCTTGCCGGCGCCCGAGCTGAGCAGGGCCGCTGCGAGCAGCGCGCTGAGGACGGCAGGCAGCACCCCCATCGCCGGCTACGACCGGAGCCCGGCCGCGGTCAGCCCTTCGCCCACGGCCACCTTGCGGAGGTGGACCACGTGGTCCTCCCCGTAGACGGCGACGGGCGCGGTCGAGTAGCGGGCGCCCTTCTCCCCGGTCAGCTGAACGGCCGTATCGACCTTGATCTGCTTGGTACGGAAATGAATGGCGATGACGTCGACAGGCTTCTCGTCCTCGATGCGCGCGCAGACCGCCACGTTCACCGAGCCTTCGTTCTCGAAGATGTAGGCGTAGCCGTGATTCGTCGGGGTGATCGACATTGCGGGCCTCCGGATCGTCCGTCCGTTGCTCAGGGATAGCAGCTGATGGAGGCCCTTCCGGAGGCCTCACAGCATTGACAGAAGGACGCCCCCGAATAGCAGCCCCAAATGTAGTACGCGTTGTTCGCGCACGTGCTGTAGGGGAAGGTCGGGCAGTAGACCAGGCGGCAGCACAGGTATTCACAGATGGCCTGTGCGGAAGCGGGCCGCGCCTGAGTGGCGACGGTCGTGGCAGCGGCCAGCGCGCTGGCGCCCATGGCCCGGGTGAAGAAGCGACGAGTCAACCGGCGGTTGCGCTGCGGGGGCTCATGAACTGCCACGGCCACTCCATCAGAGTCGATCGTTTTGAATTGATCTCTTCAGGAGAGTACAACATCATTCACCCATCAACAAGAATACCTTTTTGGAGGAGTCGGACTTTCTGTGTCAACGTAAAATACCTATTAAGGTCAGGCTGCGACGACCTTCAGGAATTCGATTCCCGCTCTTCTTCGGCCGGACAGCGGCCTCGCCAGCTGATCGGTCCGGGCACCAGCGGTTTCACGGCGAGCCGGGCTCGACGACCGCGCGACGAGGATCTGCGTCAACCGGCGAGGCGGTGGCGGGCGAGCGCGTCGTAGAACGGCTGGTGGTGCTCGGCGACGCGGCGCAGGTGCTCGTTCGTGTCGGGCGTCTCACGTCGCTCGGGCGCCTTCCCGGCCACCAGCCCGCTGCTCTCGGCCACCTCCGCGTGCCACTGGTCGGTGCGCCGCCAGTTGTCCCGTCGACCGGGTTCCCAGCGCATCGCCTCGGGCTTGAAGTCGAGCCCGACCCGCTCGCAGTACGCCCGGACCGTCGGCTCCGGATCGGCCACGAGGTCGTCGCCGTCGATCACCAGCGGGATCTCGCCGGTGGCCGACCGCACGGCGTCGAAGATGGTGTGCAGGTACTCGAAGCCGTACTCGTCCAGGGTGGCCCCGGGGTTCATGGCGTAGTGCGAGGAGATCGCGGCCCGCGGCTCCCGGATCATGAACGTGTTGACGACGTCGCTGAACAGGCGCTCGTCCTCGAGCAGCGGCGTGTAGGTGTAGTCGGAGGTCTCCTTGGCGAACACCCGGCGCTCGCCGGCGCTGACGTCGAGCATCAGGTCGAGCATCTCGATCGGCGAGGTGACCCGCCTGCCCGCGAACTCGACGTGGCCGTCCGCCTGGAGGTACGAGAACGGCTCGTGGGCCACCTCCAGATCGCCGCGCTCGATCATGACGCGCAGGAACGCCGTGGATCGCGATCGAGGCACGGCCCACAGCAGGATGGGCTTGCGCGCGGCGCTCATTGCGACCACTCCGTGGGCCGGCGGTCCCAGCGGAACCCGCGCAGCCGCGCCATCAGCTCCTCGCTCAGCGGTTCGGCGTCGCTGGTGGCGATGTTGGCGCGTACGTGCGTGAGTTTGCGCATGCCGGGGATGACGGTGGCGACGTCGGGGTTCTGGAGGATGAAGCGGAGCGCGAGTTCGGGCATGGTCATGTCCTCGGGCACGATCCGCGCCAGCCGTTCGGCGCGCTCCACGCTCGGGACGAGGTTCTCGGGGACGAAGTACGTGTTGCGCCAGTCGCCCTCGGGCCAGCGGGAGTCGCGGGTGAGGGTGCCGGTGAGGGTGCCCTCGTCGAAGGGCACCCGGGCGATCACCGCGACGTCCAGCTCACGGCACGCCGGGAACAGCTCGTCCTCGGGGGCCTGGTCGAAGATGTTGTAGATGACCTGCACCGTGTCGATCAGCCCGGTGCGCAGGGTCTCCAGGACGTTCCAGGGCTCCCAGCGGTTGACGCTGATCCCGACGCCTCTGATGAGCCCGCGTTCCTTCATCTCGATGATCGCGTCCTGCCAGGCCGCGTCGTGCGCCCAGGCGTCCTCCCAGACGTGGAACTGGAACAGGTCGACGGACGGGGTGCCCAGCCCTTCGAGGCTGCGGTGCAGGTACTCCCACAGGTGATCAGGCGGGTAGACCTCGGACAGTTTGGAGTCGCGGGTGGACGGCCAGGCGCGGTCCATGGGCGGCGGCTTGGTGGCCAGATGGAGGCGGCGTTCCGGGTGCCGTTCGACCAGCCGCCCGAGCATCCTCTCGCTGTGTCCCCGGCCGTAGATCCAGGCGGTGTCGAAGAACGTGCACCCGAGCCGGACGGCCTCGTCCAGCGCGGTGTCGCCGGTCCGGTCGTCGGCGCCCGTCCAGCCGCCCTCGCCGCCCGCTATCCCCCACATCCCGTAGCCGACCTCGCTGACCTTCCAGCCGAGCCGGCCGAATCGACGCTCACGCATCGCCTGCTCCTTCCTTGTCTGTAAGCCTTCTCTTGCCGTCTAGCTCCAGCGGTTCCCGCCGGAGCCGAACCGGGTCTGCCGCACCACGGGGCCGGCGACCTTCATCCGCTCGACCCGGACGACGCCCCGGTGGACGGACAGGGTCACGCTGCCGTCGATCTCGCCGACGAGCCGGTCGATCGCCTCCCGCGCCGCCCGCGCGGCGGGTTCGAGCCACCGCGCCTCGTACATCGCCGAGCCCAGGACGGCGGACAGCCGGTCGTAGAGCTCGCGGCTCGCCCCGTCGAGGCTCGCCTGCAGGACGCGGGTCCACGCGCGGTCGAGCAGTTCCAGGCCGGGCGCCTCGTAGACGCCCCGGCAGACCGTGCCGATGATGCGCCGCTCGACCACGTCGCGCAGCCATACCCCGTGCCGCGCGCCGAGGTCGTTGGCGCGCTTCATCCACTCGACCGGGTCGGGCCCGCTCCCGTCGAGGTCGGCGACCCGTCCTTCGCGGAAGAGGACCGTGACGGTCTCGGGCTCGGCCGTGGCCTGCTCGGGCCACGCGCTCCACCGGGGGTCGAGCCGGGTGACCGGCGTTTCGAGGTCCTCCAGCTCCGCCGACTCGTGCGAGACGCCGGCGAGGCTGGCATCGGTGGACCGTCCGGCGCCGCTGCCCGGGTCGAGGATCAGCCCGTGCTCGGCGACGGCCGCGAGCATGGTCTCGCGGTCGGGGAACCGTTCGAGCGCCCGCGGATCCGTCCACGGCTCGACGACCGGCAGGTCCGGCGCGACGTGGGCGCCGTAACGAGCGAAGCGGCGCTGGTCGTTGCCCCCGCCGACACAGCCGTGCGCGAGTGCCCGGCATCCGTCGGCCCGCATCAGCGGCGCGAGCCCGCTGACGAGCACGAAGCGCGCCGCGCCGGTCGTGTTCCAGTAGCCGCCGTCGTGGCGGGCGCGGTACCGCAGGAGATCCGACGCCACGGCGGCGATGGACGGCCGTAGATCCACGACCACGGATTCGTCCCCGAATCGTCGCACCGAAGAAGCGAGCGCGTCCAACTCCGGGGGATCCGCCTGGCCGATGTCGGCGATATAGTGCCTCGCCGGCGTCGGCAGTTCACGAAGCCAGACCCCGACGGCCAGGGAGGAAAGTCCTCCCGATTGGAATAATCCGACAGGTGCGTTGTCGCCGGTTTGCCGCACGACTCCCCCTTACGTCGACAGATGGGGCGCGATGCCGGCGCTGAATGGGCCGACCGTCACCGACCCTACCCATGGATTCGGGACCTTCACGTCCGGAGCGCCCGGGATCGCGGACGTGAACTGTCCGGCCCTTGTCGATTTTCAGCGCCGTCGAGGCGTTCTGCTGCGGCTCGCTTCCGGCCTCATTCTTCGGGCCGGGATGTGCGCTTACCTGGTCATTGACAGACGACGATCATTTCGCGCCCGTCCGCTGATCATTTTTCGCTCTTCGGCAGATTGTCACAAAACAGCGCGTCCGCAGATTGGCGCGCGCCGCCTCGGGTAACGCCGAATATGCTCTTCGCGACTTCCCCCAGGCCGTGCCTGTCCGGCGTGCCCGGCGCCGCACGGCGTCCGGCCGGCCCGGCTGTCGCTCCACACCGATTTCAGTCCGCGGCACATTTTCGTTCCCGCAGGCCATACCGCCTCGCACACCGGCTTCCTGGCCCGCGCCGGCGACACCCGGGTTGCGCATCCCGGTCTCATGTTCCAAGATGTGAGTAACTTGTAATCCAACTGATATCGGTTACTTCGGTTCGAACGTGCGGCACTCCAGTCGTCTGACGAAAGGAGGAAACACGTGGTCAGCGCACGCCCGAAGGCGCCACCCGCTTGATCGGCCGGGCTCGCGATATCCGGCGGGCCGCTCATGCCCGCGGGCAATTCTGTGGATTTCCGGCGCCCGTACCCGGCCGCCGAAAACTCCGAATCTCACCAGAACCCTCGCCATGCCTGCCGAAGGACCGGTTTCCGCTGTCCGGAAACCACAAATCCGAATGGTCACCGATCTGCCTGGCACGACGATCTGTTGCCGTCGAGAACATCGGGAGCACGATGACACGCCAACCGCATGAGAATCCAGACGAACACCATCTGGCCGCCATTCACTTATTCCTTGGGCCGCACCACGATTTCCCCCGGCGGAGCACCGTCCTCGATCTGTTCCACGCACAAAAGGAGAACGCTCCGGACCGTCCCGCGATCCGCTATCGGGACATCACGGTGAGCTATGCCGACCTCGACGCCTGGGCCAATGTGACGGCCAATCGACTGATCAGCGGCGGTGTCCGGGCCGGACAATTGATACCCGTGTTGATAGCGGACGGGCCCGAATTCCCGATCTCGCTCTTCGGGGTGATGAAGACAGGATCGGCGTTCGTACCGCTTGATCCGGCCTGGCCGGTCGACCGTCTCCGCGCGATCGTGGCCGAGTTGTCGCCGCCCGTCGTCGTGGTGTCTCCGGCGACCGCGGGCATCATCGGCGAACTGGAGCAGGCCCTCCCGACGGTGATCGTCGACTGCGCGGAGCCGCCCGGTCCGGCCGACCGGAAACCGCCGCCGGCCGGCCGCGCGCCGGGGCCGGAAGACCTGATCTACGGGTTCTACACCTCCGGCTCGACCGGCGCGCCCAAGTGCGCGCTCAACCACCACCGCGGCCTGGTCAACAGGCTGACCACGATGTCGCGCCGGTTCGGTGACGGGGCCGAACACGTGACGCTGCAGAACAGCCGGTCCACGTTCGACTCCTCGATGTGGCAGGTGCTGTGGCCGCTGGTGTCGGGCGGGCAGGTCGTGCTGCCGCACCGCGACGGCATCCTCGACCTTGAGGAGACGGCCACGGCCATCGGCCGCTACGGCGTCACGATGACCGACTTCGTGCCGTCCGTGCTGGAGGCGTTCGTGTCGCTGCTGGAGGTGCGCGAGGACCTGCGTGAGGCGACGTCGAGCCTGCGGCGCATGCTGATCGGCGGGGAGGCGGCGGGCGCCGGCGTGGTGCACCGGCTGCGCGCGCTGCTGCCGGGGCTGGAGGTCACCAACACGTTCGGGCCGACGGAGTGCTCGATCGGGTCGGTGTTCCACGACGTCACGGACGCCGACGCCGACCGGATCCCCCTCGGGCGGCCCATCGACAACACCGCCGCGATCCTGCTCGACGACGACCTCAAGCCCGTCCCGGTGAACACTCCCGGCGAGATGTATCTCGGCGGCGAGTGCGTCGGAGCGGGCTACCTCAACGATCCCGAGCGCACCGCGCGGGTGCTCGTGGCCAACCCGTTCCCCCAGATCCCGGGTGGGAAGCTCTATCGGACCGGCGATCTGGCACGGGTCGACGAGGACGGCCTGATGTACTTCATCGGCCGGCGCGACGAACAGGTGAAGCTCGGCGGGGTGCGCGTCGAGCTGGGCGATGTCGCCTCGGCCGTGGCCGACCATCCGCTCGTGGGCAACGCGGTGGCGATCGTGCTCGGCGAGGCGCCCGAGTCCACGCTCGTCTGCTGCGTCACGCCGCGCTCGCCGGACGACCCGCCGTCGCCGGAGCTGCTTCGCGGGTACGCGGCGGAGAAGCTGCCGGCCGAGCAGGTGCCGCACCGGATCGTGGTGCTCGACGCGCTCCCCCTCAACCACAACGGGAAAGCGGACCGCAAGGCGCTGGCCGCCCTCATCGTGGCCCAGACGGCGACGCAGGAGGGCCCGGCGGAGCCTGTCGAGCCGCCGGCCGACCCGATGGAGGAGCTGGTCTGCTCGGCCTGGCGCGACGTGCTCGACCGGGAGCAGGTCTCGGTGGTCGTGCCGTTCTCCGACTACGGGGGCACCTCGCTGCTCGCCTACCGGCTCACCGCCGCGATCAGCGAACGGCTGGGGAGGCCGGTGCCGCCCCGGGACCTGCTCGTCGCCTCGACCGTACGCGCGCAGGCGGCGCGGCTCACCCAGGGCGTCGACGACGACTGCGCCGAGCTCGCCTACATCAGGCACGACCTGGCCTGGAGCCCGCCGCAGACTCTGCTGCTCACGGGCGCGACCGGCTTCGTCGGGGCACACGTCCTGGCCGAGCTGCTGACGCGCTCCAACGCCGGGCTGATCTGCCTGGTGCGGTGCGCCGACCCCGCCGACGGCGCCCGGCGGCTGACCGAGGTCCTCGAACAGTACGGGCTGACGTCCGCCTGGCAGCTGCTGCCCACGGCGCTCAAGACCGGACGGGTCGAGGTGATCCCCAGCGACCTGGGCAGCGAGCTGCTCGGCCTGCCGCAGCGGCGGTTCGACGCGATCGCCTCCACGGTGTCCGGCGTCGTCAACGCCGCGGGCGCGGTGAACTTCCTGTCCGGCTATCTGGACCACCGCCCCGCCAACGTGCTCGGCGTACAGGAGATCATCAAACTCGCCTCGGGCGGCGCGCGCGTGCACACCCTGTCGACCTTGAGCATCTTCCCGCCCGCCGGGCCGGGCGCGCCGCCCGTCACCGAGGACCGGCTCCCGGCGACGGAGGAGGTCGCCGCGGACGGCTACAACCGATCGAAGTACGTCGCCGAGTCCCTGCTCGCCGACGCGCACCGGCAGGGCGTCAGATCCGTGGTGTACCGCCTCGGCGAGGTCTGGCCGCACCGCGCGACCGGCGTGGCCAACCCGGACTCGCTGGCGCACAACCTGTTGTACGCGTGCGCGCGCACCGGATGCGTGTTCCCGACCGGGGCCGAGATCGACGTGACGCCCGTCGACGTGGTCGCCGAGTTCGTGGCCCGCGCGGCGACCGGCGACATCGAGGTGCCCGACGGCGCCATGCACGTGCTGTGGCCGGCCCGGCTGCGCTTCGCCGAGGCGTTCGGCGTGCTCGCCGAACGGTGCGCGCTCGACCGGGTCGGCTACCCCCGGTTCCGCGACCGCCTGGAGGCCATCGCGGAGACCGACGAGCGGCTCGCCGGGCTGCTCCTGCTGCTGCCGCCTCCGGTCGCCGACCAGGACGCGGCACCGGCCGAGTTCGACCGGATGTTCACCGACGGCTCCCGGCACTTCGACACCCGGCGGTTCAGCCGCCACGCGACCTCGCTGGCCAGGCCGGAGACGGACGGGCTCAGGACGCTCGACCGCTACCTCGGTGAACTGACCGGCATTCACGCCTTCGTACCACAAGAAAGGTGAGCGTCATGGAAGAGAGATTCGTCGTGGTGATCAACCACGAGGAGCAGTACTCGATCTGGCCCGCGGGCCGGGAGATTCCGGCCGGCTGGACCGAGGCCGGTACGGAGGGAAGCAAGAGCGACTGCCTTGCACACATCGCGCGGGTGTGGACCGACCTGCGCCCGATGAGCGTGCGACGGTGAAGGAGGAGAACGAGATCATGTCCACACCCGACAAGCGTGACGCAGCCGACATCAGACGCGCCCTGCTGGAGAGGAAGGTCCGCCAGCGCGTGGCGGAGAAGGCCGAGCGGGAGCGGATCGTCCCCGTCCCGCGTACGGGCAAGATGGCCATCGCCGAGCAGCAGCGGTTCCTGTGGTTCCTGCACCAGATGGTCGCGGGCGCACCGGTGTACAACGTGCCGTTCGCGATGCGCCTGCGCGGCCCGCTCGACGTGCCCGCCCTCTCCAAGGCGCTGCGCGGCATCGTCACGCGGCACGAGAGCCTGCGCACCCGGTTCGGCGACGAGCACGGCGTGCCCTTCCAGACGGTCGATCCGCCGCCCGAGACGTGGGACCTGCCGGTGACCGACGGGACCGAGGAGTCCGTCCAGGACTGGATCGACGGGCAGGTGCGCGAGGAGTTCGACCTGCGCAACCACCCGCCGTACAGGTTCGCCCTGCTGCGGCTGGGCCCCGAGGAGCATGTGCTGTCCATCGTCTGGCATCACATCGTCATCGACGGATGGTCCTCGCGGCAGTTCGCCGAGGAGCTGACGGCCCGCTACACCGATCCGGACGGCTCGGAGTTCCCCGAGCTGACCCTCCAGCCCGCCGACTTCGCGGCCTGGCAGCGGCTCTGGCTGCTCAGCGACGGACCGGCCAAGCAGATCGACTACTGGCACTCCGCGGTGGACGGGATGGAACCGCTGGAGTGGCGCACCGACCGGCAGCGCCCGTCGGCGCCCACCGGGGCCGGCCGCATCCACGAGACCCGCCTGCCCGACGACCTGGCGCGGAAGATCCGCGACATGGCCCAGGCCGAGGGGGTCTCCCTGCTCGCCCTGACGATGGCCGGGTACCAGGTGCTGCTGAACCGCTACACCGGTCAGCAGGACATCGCGCTCGGGTCGGTACTCTCCGGGCGGACCCGCTCGGAAGTCGAGCCCATGATGGGGTTCTTCGCCAACACGGTGGTGGTCCGCGGGAACCTGGAGGGCGATCCGGTGTTCCGCGACCTGGTGCACGCCGCCAACGACAACATCCTGGAAGCGATGGCCAACCAGGACGTGCCGTTCGGCCGCCTGGTGGAGGAGCTCAAGCCGGAGCGGCTGCCGGGGCGGAACCCGCTGGTCGCCCACCTGTTCACGCTGCTGCCCGAGCCGATGATCGCGCGCTGGCGGCTGCCCGGCGTCGAGGTCGAGATGCTGACCCCGCAGCCGGAGACGACCCGGTTCGACATCACGTTCCAGATCAACGACCTGCCGGACGGCGGCCTGGGCGTGTGGATCGAGTACTCCTCCGAGCTGTTCGACCACGAGCGCATCGAGCAGCTGGTGGAGCATTTCAGCACGGTCATGGCCGACGCGCTGTCCCGGCCGGACGCCCGGGCGAGCTCGCTGGACATCATGCCCGACAGCGAGTACCTGCGCGTGCTCACCGCGTGGAACCCCGAGCCCGGTGAGCGCGACGAGCGCCTGCTGCACGAGCTGTTCGCGGCGCGCGTGGCCGAGGCGCCCGACGCGGTCGCGATGCGTTTCGCGGGCGAGGACCTGACCTACGCGCAGCTGGACGAGCGGTCCAGCAGGCTGGCGCACGCGCTGGTCGAGGAGTTCAAGGTGACGCCGGGGCGCGTGGTCGGCGTGCTGCTCGAACGCGGCTTCGACCTGCCGGCCGCCGAACTCGGCGTGCTCAAGGCGGGCGGCGCGTGGCTGCCGCTCGACCCGCAGTACCCGGCGGAGCGGCTGGCCTACCAGCTCGGCGACGCCGACGTGGCCGCGGTGGTGACGACGTCGGATCTCGCCGACCGCCTGCCCGCTGAGGTGGAACGGATCCTGCTGGACTCCGACACGCTCGACGGACGGCCGGTTTCGCCGCCTTCCGTGCAGGTGGCGCAGGAGGACACGGCGTACGTCATCTACACCTCGGGCTCGACCGGCACCCCCAAGGGGGTCATGGTCCCCCACCGGGCGGTGGTGAACTTCTGCACCACCTTCCAGCGGATGTTCTCGGTGACGCCGGACGACCGGATCCTGCAGTTCTCCAACCCCGCCTTCGACGTGAGCGTGTCGGACGTGTTCTCGACGCTGACCGCCGGCGGGACCATCGTGGGCGCGCCGCGCTCCGAACTGCTCGACCCGGAGGCGCTGCAGGGGCTGCTGGCCCGCGAGCGGGTGACGATGGTGGACATCCCGCCCGCGGTCCTGGGGCTGCTCGACCCGTCCGAGCTGGACGACCTGCGGGTGTGCTTCATCGGCATGGAGCCGTTCGGCCCCGACCTGGTCAACCGGTGGAGCAAGCCGGGACGGGAGTTCCACAACGGCTACGGGCCGACCGAGGTCACCGTGACGTGCGTGGACTACCTGTGCCCGCCGGAGCCGCTGGAAGGGACGCCGCCCATCGGGCGGGCGATGGCCAACCAGCGGGCCTACGTCCTGGACAAGGGCCTGCGGCCGGTGCCGGTCGGCGTGCCCGGGGAGCTCTACATGGCGGGCGCCGGGCTGGCCGTCGGCTACCTCGGCCGGCCCGACCAGACCGCCGAGAAGTTCCTGCCCGACCCGTTCGCCACCACCCCGGGCGAGCGCATGTACGCCACCGGCGACCTGGTGCGCTGGAACGGTGACGGCAACCTGGAGTTCCTGGGCCGGGTCGACCGCCAGGTGAAGCTGCGCGGGCTGCGCGTGGAGCTGGGCGAGATCGAGCACGCCATCGAGAGCTTCGACGGCGTGCGGCAGTGCGTCGTGACCGTACGCGACGCGGGCACGCCCTCGGCCTGGCTGGCCGCGTACGTGGTCGGCGACGTCGAGCCGGACGAGCTGCGCGAGTTCCTGAGCGGGCGGCTGCCGCTGCACATGGTGCCCACCGACTACGTGCGGCTGGACCAGCTCCCGCTGACCTCGACCGGGAAGGTGGACCACGGGAAGCTGCCCGACCCCCGCCCCGACGGCGGCGCCGGTCAGGCCGAGCTGACCACCGAGACGCAGCGCAGGGTGGCCGAGATCTGGCAGAGCCTGCTGAGCCTCGACCCCGGCAGCGTCGGCGCGCAGGACAACTTCTTCCTGCTCGGCGGCAACTCCCTGCAGGTGACCCAGATGATCTCCCGGGTGCGCGACGCCTTCCAGGTGACGCTCGACCCGCGGCGGCTGTTCAGCTACCCGCTGCTCAGCCAGTTCGCCGCCCAGATCGACGACGCGCAGCACGCGCTGCTCGGCGAGGACGAGGTGGCGAAGCTGGAGGCGCAGGTCGCCGATCTGCCCGAAGAGGAGGTCGATCGGCTGCTGAAGGAGTCGAGCTGATGGCCGGGTCGCACCCCTCCGCCCTGGCGGAGAAACGGCGCGCGCTGCTGGACCTGCGGCTGCGGCGCCGGCGGGAGGAGGCCCTCGCCCAGCAGGAGGCCGCGCCGCCGGAAGGGTGGCCGCGGCCCTCCGGCCGGCGGACGGTGTCCCCGCTCGTGCCGCTCGGCCCGGCGGGCACGGAGCCGCCGCTGTTCCTGGTGCACGCGGCCGGCGGATCGGTGGCCCCCTACGTCGCGCTGGCCGGGCTCCTGGGCGACGACCGCCAGGTCTGCGCCCTGGAGGACCCCGGCCTGCACGGCGGCGCGATCGGGGAACGCTCGCTCGCGGACCTCGCGGCCACCTATCTGGCCGCGGTCCGCGAGGCCCGGCCCGACGGGCCGCTGCACGTGGGCGGCTGGTCGGTCGGCGGCGCGGTGGCGCTGGAGATGGCACGCCAGGACGGCGACGTCGCGCTGACGTTCGTGCTCGACACCGCCGTCCCGGACGCGCCGTCCCGTCCCGGCGACGACGAGCTGAGCGCGTGGTTCGCCTCCGACGTCGCGGCCATGGGCGCCGAACCGGGCGAGGCCGAGCTGGCCGAGCGGTTCCCGGTGTTCGCCGCGAACGTGCGCGCGCTCCTGACGTTCCGTCCGTCGCGGGTGGACAGCCGGGTCGTGCTGCTGTGCGCCGAGAAGTCCGAGAGCGAGAAGCTCAGCCGGTGGCGGCCCTACGCCGACGAGATCCAGGTGGTGCCGGGCGACCACTACACCATGCTCCGACCCCCACACATCGAGGCGCTGGCGGAAGCCATGCGCCACAGATTGAGCGAGGTGAGTGTCCGATGATCCCGGCCTTCACGCCGGAACAGGACAACTTCCGGGAAGAAGTCTGCAAGCTCCTGTGCGAGGACGAGGTGCGCGCGGAGATCGCGCAGTCCCGGCGGACGCCGTACGGGCAGGAGACCGGCCTGCTCGACGTGCATCGGCGGCTGGGCAAGCTCGGCTGGCTCGCGATCAACTGGCCCGAGCGCTACGGCGGAGCGGACGCCACGATCGTGGAGAAGGCGATCCTCACCGAGGAGATGATCCGCCACGGCGTGCCCGACAACGTGCACTCGCTGGGCGTCGACATCGTCGGGAACGCCATCCACCTGTTCGGCACCGAGGAGCAGAAGGAGCGGTTCCTGCCGGGACTCGCACGCGGCGAGATCACGGCCAACGTGCTCTTCAGCGAGCCGGACATCGGGTCCGACCTGGCGTCACTGACCACGCGCGCCGAACCCGACGGCGACGGCTGGCGCCTGCACGGCCGGAAGATCTACAACATGAAGGCGCAGCACAGTGACTTCGCGCTGTGCGCGGCCCGCACGTCGACCGGGCCGGTGAACTTCGCCGGCATCACGCTGTTCCTGGTGCCGCTGCAGTCCATGGGCGTGGTCATCGAGCCGGTGTGGAACCTGTCCGAGGAACGCTTCGACCTAGTGACGCTCGACGGGATCCGGATCGGGCCCGAGGACGTGCTCGGCGAGGCCGACGACGGCTGGCAGGTGCTGGGCAAGGTGCTCCCGCTGGAGCGCACCGGGCTCGACCACTCCGCCAAGGCGGAACGCACGCTGGCCGCGCTGCGCGAGCACGCCCCCCCGGGGTGCGAGCAGCGGCTCGTCGAACTGGACACGCGGGTGCGCGCGGCCCGGCTCCTGGCCTGGCGGTGCGTGGCCAACCTGCACGAGGGCCGGCCCGACGAGGTCCACTCGGCGACCGCGAAATGGTACACGTCGGAGACGGCCAAGGAGGTGTCGGTGGCGGCGGTCGAGATCCTCGGGCCGCGGGCGCTGCTGGACGCACGCGATCCCGACGCGATCGCCGACGGCGTCCTGGACGCCGCGTTCCGGGAGGCGCCGGGGCTCACGCTCGCCCAGGGTTCCTCGGAGATCATGCTCTTCTTCGTCGCCACATCGAAACTGGGGTTGCCGTCATGACCACGATGATCGCCGACTTCTTCGACGAGGAACTGGCCCCGCTGGTACGGCGGATGGCCGACCGGCCGCGCGCGGAGGGCTGGGACGACGACGACAGCCGGGAGACCCGCGCGATGGTGTGGCAGGGGCTGGCCGAGCTCGGCGCGCTCGACGCGTCCGGCCCCGACGCCGTGCGGCTGGCCGAGCTCCTCGGGTCCGTGCTGTACCAGGGCCCGCTGCTCGACACGCTCACCGCGCGGGAACTGCTCGGGGACGACCACATCGGCCGGTCCCCGGTGGCGCTGGCGGTGGCGGACGAGCCGCTGTCCGAGCAGGACGGCGTGGTCTCCGCGCGGCGGACCTTCGTCGGGTTCGCCGCGGAGGTGGACCACTTCCTCCTGGGCGGCGCCGGACCGCGCCTGGCGCTCGTGCCCGCCGGCCATCCCGCCATCACGACGCGCCGGTACGAGGAGACGGGCCGGGGCGAGGCGTACGAGGTCGTCTTCGACGGCGCCCCCGTGACCGCGTGGGCCGACCCCACCCGGTGGGAGGCGGCGCTGGCCCGCGCACGGGTCCGCCAGGCCGCGTACCTGGTGGGTCTGGCCCAGGCGGCGCTCGACCACGCCGTCGGCTACGCGAAGACCCGCCGCCAGTTCGGCCAGCCCATCGGCAAGTTCCAGGGCCTGGCGTTCCGGCTGGCCGAGCTGTCGATGCACATCGACGCGACGCGCCTGCTGGTGCACGACCGCGACGCGGCGGCGCACGCGGCGGCCGACCTCGCGGCGGCGTCGGACCTGGCCCGCACCGTCACGACGCGGACCATGCAGGTCCACGGCGCCGCGGGCATGCGGTCCGACGACGACGCCCAGCTGTACTACCGGCGGGCCGCGGCCGAATCGGTCCGCCTCGGCACACCGGACCAGTTGCGACGCGAAAGCCGGGAGACGCGATGACGATCGTCGTGGCGCAGGAAGAGGAAACCAATGGACCTGGTGATACAGAAGTACGGCGGAACATCACTGGGTGACGCGGGCAAGATCCGTCGCGTGGCGCGGCGCATCGCCGCCGCGGACGGGTCCGTGGTCGCCGTGGTCTCCGCGATGGGCCGCACCACCAACTCCATGATCGAGCTGGCCCGGGACCTCACCGACACGCCGCACGCCCGGGAGCTGGACCTCCTGCTCAGTACCGGTGAACAGGCCTCCGCCGCCGCGCTCGCCATAGCGCTGCACGAGCTGGGCGTGCCCGCCCGCTCGTTCAGCGCGCACGACTGCGGCATCATCACCGACGGAGTGCACGGCCGCGCGCGTATCGTCAACGTCGATCCCGTACGCATCCGCGAATGCGTCCAGGACGGCCACGTCCCCGTCGTCTCCGGCTTCCAGGGCCTGTCCGCCGACAACGGCGAGCTCACCACCCTGAGCCGGGGCGGCTCCGACACCACCGCCGTCGCCCTGGCGGCGGCGTTACGGGCCAGGGTGTGCGAGATCTTCACCGACGTCGAAGGCGTGTTCACCGCCGACCCGCGACACGTCGCCGACGCCCGCAAGGTGGACCGCCTCTTCTACGAGGACATGGCCGAACTGGCCGCCTGCGGCGCCACGGTGCTCGCGCATCCCAGCGTGGAGTACGCCGGCGCCCATCGCGTTCCCGTGCACGTCCGGTCCAGCACGACCGAGGCCGCCGGCACCTGGGTGACCGGCTTCCGCTCGGCCGCCCCGCTCGACGGGGAGCGGTTCACCGCCGTCGGCGTGGCGCACCGGACCGGTCAGCTCCGCTGCCGGCTCGACGGGGTCGACCCCGGCGCCCTGACCACGATCGCCGCCGCGCTGGCCGATCCGATGCCGCCGGTGGACATGCTCGGCCAGCCGGCCGCCGACGCCTCCGCCGGTTCGCTGGGGTTCATCGTGAACGCCGCCGACCGGGACAAGGTGGACGAGGCGCTCGCCGGCCTGCGCGCGGCCGACGCCTTCACCGGATGCCACTGGTCCGGCCCCATGGCGAAGGTGTCGCTGGTGGGCTGCGGTTTCTGTGCCCACCATCCGCAGGTGCGGCTCCTCGTGGACGCGCTCAAGGCCCGCGGCGTCACCGTGACGGACGTGATCGTCCGCGCCCGGCGCATCTCCATCACCTGCGCCGAGCACGACGTGCTCAACGCCGTGACGCATCTCCACCGCATGTTCCTCGGCCCCGGCACGCTCGCGGACGCCCATCCGCACGGCGGTCGCCGCCACGCGGAGCACCGCGCCCACGCGCCGGGACCGCAGCGGAGACATCCGGACCCGCAGTCGACAGAAGCAGAGGGGATACGCCATGAAGGAAGCATCGGCGCGCACGGCCGGAAGGGATGAGAGCACCTTCCGGTCCCGGCATCTCTGGCAGCTCACGGTCATCTGCGGCACCCAGTTCCTGGTCGCCCTCGACTATTCGATCATCAATGTCGCGGCTCCGAGCATCCGCGAATCCATGGACTTCTCCTCCGGTGGAGGCGTCGCGTGGGTTCTTTCCGCCTATCCGCTCGCCTTCTGCGGCTTCCTCCTTCTCGGGGGGAGGATCGCCGATCTGTACGGAAGAAAGCGGGTGTTCATCTGGAGCCTGGCCGGATTCCTGCTCGCCTCGCTGCTGGCGGGCCTCGCCTGGTCGCCGGCGGCTCTCATCGCGGGCCGCGCCCTGCAGGGGGTCGCCGCCGCGTTCATCGCTCCGGCGGGTCTGGGGCTGCTCCAGGCGGCCATCCCGGAAGGACCGCCACGGGAGCGCGCCCTCGGCATCTACGGGTCGGCGCTGTCGGCGGGATTCGTCTCGGGCATGGTCCTCGGGGGCGTCCTCACCGAGTTCGCCGGATGGAGGTCCGTCTTCCTGATCAACGTGCCCATCGTCGTGGCGTTCGGCCTGCTGGCCAGAGCGCATCTTGAGGAGAGCCGGGACAGGCACGCGTCGCGCCACCTCGACCTCACCGGCGTCGTCCTGGCGACCGTGGGCATGGTCGCGTTCGTGTTCGCCCTCACCGAAGGGGAGAAGTACGGCTGGTCGTCGGTCCCGATCCTCGCCTGCGCGGCGGTCGCGGTGCCGGCCGTCGCCCTCTTCGTCTGGGTGGAGTCCCGCAAGGACAACGCCCTCGTGCCGATCTCCATCTTCCGCACGGCCGCCATCGGCGCGGCCAACCTGGTCAATGTCCTGCTGATCTGCTCCTACGGGGGAATGCTCTTCGTCCTCACGCTCTATCTGCAGACGCATCTCGGTCTGGGCGCGCTCCAGACCGGCCTCACGTTCGCGGTCTCGGGCGCGATCGCCATCGTCGTCGGAATCTACGCGGGCAGGTACGTCGAGCGCTTCGGGCTCTACCGGGTCCTCCTGTGCGGGATCGTCATCGAGACGGCCGGCATTCTCATCATGGTGGGCCTGCCGGAAGGCTACGGGTTCGCCCTCGTCCTGATCGGCACCTCCGTGAACGCGTTCGGCCACATCATCGCCCTGGTCACGACGAGTATCGCCGGCACGAACGGCGCCGAGGAGGGGCGGCGGGCCACGGCCGGCGCGCTGCTCAACGTCTCCCAGCAGCTGGGACTGGCCGTGGGGGTGGGAGTCGTCACCTCGGTGGCGGCCCACTTCGCCGCGGCCTCCGGCGGAGCCGTCGACGGCTGGCGCTGGGCGCTCTGGTGCTCGGTCGTCTTCGCGGTGGGGGCGATCGTCGCGACCGTCCTTCTCCGGAAGCGTTTCCAGGGGGAGGCCACGGCTCCGGCCTGACGCCTAGCCAAGGGCCGCGTAACCATTTAAACTAGACGTAATGGTTACTCTAGCTATCAAGGCCCAGTCTCCCTGGCAGGACGCCCACTTCGTCGGCGGCCACCCGGTCCTGGACCTCACGAACACCGTCTTCGACCGCAACCACCCGGCGGAGGACGGCGAGCTGCTGAACACGCCCTCGGACGTCCTGACGTGGTGCGCTTCCGCCGGGCTGTTCGAGGAGACGCCGCCCTTGCCGGAGGCGTCCGCCAAGGATCTCGTACCCGAGGTCCAGTCCGTCCGGGAACAGGCGTGGGCCGTGTTCAGCGCGATCGCGCGCGGCGAGGCGGCGCCGGCCGGGCCCTTCGGCGCGCTTCTCGAACGGGCCGGAAAGGGCGTGGGAGCCGACCAGGTGCAGCGGATCGACGCCGCGCTCGACCGGTTCACCGCGGACTGGACGGCGCCGGGAGCGATTCCGGCCGTCCTGTCGCTGCTGGCGGTCCACGCGGTGTTCACCCTTCCGTCCGGCCGCGTCAGGGCCTGCGGGAGGTGCGGCTGGCTGTTCCTGGATTCCTCGCGGGGCGGACGCCGCCGCTGGTGCAACATGAGCATCTGCGGGAACCGGGAGAAGGCGCGCCGCCACCGTCAGGGCCGGACGCCCTGACCGGCGCGCCTTCCCAGGGATCAGGTGAGCTGCCGCCGCATGATCGGCCGGTCCTTGCGCGGGCGAGCCACCTCGGAGAACCCGGCCTTGAGGAAGGCGCTGGCTATCCCCGTCATCGCCGTGTCCGAGCCCGCGCGTTTCCCCTCGGGAGGCTCGACCGGATACCCCTCGGCGGTCGAGTAACCCTCGGACGCCGCGTACGCGCAGACGGCTTCGAGGATGCCCGGCAGCAGCCCGGAGCCACGATGCTTCTTGTGGACGAAGACGCACGCGAGCGCGCAGACCGGCTCGTCGTCGACGCTCGACAGGAGCGGCGAGCGTTCGAGCCTCGGGAACGCGGAGCGCGGCCCGAGTGAGCACCACGCCACCGGCGCGCCGTCGTCGTAGACGATGACGCCCGGCACCGGTTTCCGCTGGGCGAGACGGCTCATGGCCTTCTTGTTCCCTTCGCCCTTTCCTTCCGTCCACTCCGCGATGGAGAGCCGCCAGTGCATGCACCAGCACCCCCGGGCGCCTCCGTTGGCGCCGAGAACCGTCTCGAAGTCGTTCCAGGTCTTCTTGGACAGCTCTTCGACGGTCAAAGAGCCGTTCCGCTTGCCACGAGCGTTCATCCGCCACACCGCCGATCTGGTTGTTCGTAGCGTTTCCGGCCGCGC
Organism: Nonomuraea harbinensis; assembly: GCF_019396385.1. GTDB lineage: Bacteria > Actinomycetota > Actinomycetes > Streptosporangiales > Streptosporangiaceae > Nonomuraea > Nonomuraea ferruginea. The sequence continues at coordinate 31,361 of NZ_JAHKRN010000033.1, forward strand.
GTCCTGGGAAGTTGATGACCTCTCCTCCGCTCGGCCGGTCCGGGTCTTGCGTGAGACCGAGTAACCCGATATCACCTATTTATAGGTTACTATAGACACGTACGGCCGCGAAGACGGTCTATCTGGCACAGCGACGACGGAGGGTCTGCACATGGCCGGAGAAGACGTCCTGGACATGCTCGAAGCCGAGGCGATCCATGTGCTGCGCGAGGTCGCCGGCGCGTTCCGCCGCCCGGTGCTGCTGTACTCGATCGGCAAGGACTCCTCGGTGCTGCTGCACCTGGCGATGAAGGCGTTCGCGCCGGGCCGGATGCCGTTCCCCGTGGTGCACGTCGACACCGGCTGGAAATTCCGCGAGATGATCGCCTTCCGGGACGAGACGGCCGAGCGGCTGGGGCTCGACCTGCGGGTGCACACCAACCCCGAGGGAGCCACGCCGTTCACCCACGGCGCTCACGAGTACACGCGGATCATGAAGACCGTCACGCTGCGCCGGGCGCTCGACGACGGCGGGTTCGACGCCGCGATCGGCGGCGCGCGACGCGACGAGGAGCGGTCACGGGCCAAGGAGAGGATCTTCTCGCTGCGTGAGCCCGGTCATCGCTGGGAGCCGCGCTCGCAGCGTCCGGAGTTCTGGTGGCGGGCGAACACCGAGCTGGCGGAGGGCCAGACGATGCGGGTGTTCCCCCTGTCGAACTGGACGGAGCTGGACGTCTGGCGCTACATCAAGCGAGAGGACATCCCCGTGGTGCCGCTGTACTTCACCGCACCCCGCCCGGTCGTCGAGCGGAACGGCTCGTTGATCATGGTGGACGACGAGCGCTTACCGCTGGAGCCCGGCGAAGAGCCGCGACTGCGCCACGTACGGTTCCGCACACTCGGCTGCTACCCGCTGTCCGCGGCGGTCGAGTCGAAGGCGGCGACCGTCGACGAGGTCATCGACGAGATGAGACGCGACCGCAGGTCCGAACGCGCCGGCCGGCTCATCGACGGTGAGGGCGGCACCTCCATCGAGAGCAAGAAGTCGGAGGGATACTTCTGATGATCTCCATGCTTCGAGTGGTCGCGTGCGGCTCGGTCGACGACGGCAAGTCCACCCTCATCGGCCGGCTGCTCGCCGGCACCGGCGGCGCCACCGACGACCAGCTCGACTACGCGCGGCGGACCAGGCGCGGCGGTTCCACGATCGCGGCGGGCGCGGTGGACTACTCACTGCTGACCGACGGGCTGGAGGCGGAGCACGAGCAGGGCATCACCATCGACGTCGCCCACCGTTTCCTGGACCTGCCGTCCGGGCGCCGGGTGATCATCGCCGACGCGCCGGGACACGAGCAGTACACCCGCAACATGGCGGTCGCGGCGTCCACCGCGGACGTCGCCGTGTTACTCGTCGACGCCACCAAGGGGGTCCGCGAGCAGACCCACAGACACCTGGCGATCTGCGCGTTGATGGGTGTGCGGGCGGTCATCGCGGTGGCGAACAAGCTCGACGCGGTGGACTACGACCAGGCGGTGTTCGAGAAGCTCGCGAGCGAGGTCCTGGCGGCGGCGAACGGCCTCGACATGGCGGCGAGCGTGATCCCGGCCAGCGCCGTCCAGGGCGACAACGTGGTCGAGCCCTCGCCGAACCTGCCCTGGTACGACGGGCCGACGCTGCTCGGCGCGCTGTCGGAGTGGGAGCCGGCCGAGGGGTCGCGGGCGGACGACGCCGGCGGCTACCGGCTGCCCGTCCAGTACGTGATCCGGGCGGACGACTTCCGCGGTTTCGCGGGCACGGTGATCGGCGCCCCCGTCCGGCGGGGCGACGCCGTCGCGGTCGCCGGCAGCGGGGTCGCGTCCAGGATCGACCGGCTGATCGGCCCCGGCGGCGGCGACCTCGACCAGGCCGCCCCCGGCACCCCGGTGACGGTGACGCTGGCCGACGACGTCGACGTCCGGCGCGGGGACCTGCTGACCACGCCGGAAGCCCTGGGCGACGGACTGTCCCCGGCCACGGCGTACTCCGCCACCCTGATCTGGACCGCCGAGGAGCCGCTGCGGCACGGCCGCTCCTATCTGATGCTGGCCGGGCCGCGGACCGTGCCCGCCACGGTCACGGCCGTGCGCGGCCGGATGGAGGTGGTGTCCGGCAAGCGGCTCGCCGCGCGCACCCTCGGCCTCAACGACATCGGCACGGTCGAGCTGGCCACCGACACCCCTCTCTGCCTGGACGGTTACCAGGAGTGCCGGGACACCGGCAGCTTCCTGCTCGTGGACCGGGTCAGCAAGGAGACGGTGGCGGCCGGCATGGTCCGGCACGCGCTGCGGCGCGGCCGCAACGTCGTCCGGCAGACCTTCACCGTCGACCGCGACGCCAGGCAGGAGCTGAAGGGGCAGCGGGCCAAGGTGCTGTGGCTGACCGGGCTGCCGGGGTCCGGGAAGTCGACCATCGCCAACGCGCTGGAGCGGCGGCTCCACGCCATGGGGCTGCACACGTACGTGCTCGACGGCGACAACGTCCGCAGCGGACTCAACAGAGACCTCGGGTTCACCCCGGGAGACCGGGCGGAGAACGTGCGCCGGGTCGCCGAGCTGACCCGCATCCTGCTGGACGCCGGGCTGATCGTGATCGTCGCGCTGGTCTCGCCCTTCCGGACGGACCGGGCGGCGGCGCGGAGCCTGTTCCCGCCGGGCGACTTCGCCGAGGTCTGGGTGGACACCCCGCCCGAGGTGTGCGCGAGCCGGGACCCGAAGGGCCTGTACGCCCAGGCGAAGGCCGGCAGGCTGCCCAACATGACCGGCCTCGGCCAGGCCTACGAACCGCCGGAGCACCCTGACCTGGTGGTCGACGGCTCCGGATCGCCCGACGAGGTGGCGGAGAAGCTGGCCGGACTGCTGCAGGGTTAAGAGAGGTGGGCCCCGGGCCGGGCTGGCGTGGGCCGTGCCCGGGGCGGAGGGCCGTGTCCGGCCGGGGGTCGCCACTCCCGCCGGTCCAGATCAGTGCCCGCGGCCCTCTTCTTTCAGGGCCGGTGTCCGAGTGGCAGGATTCGAACCTGCGACGCTCCTGCTCCCAAGGCAGGCGGGCTGCCAAGCTGCCCCACACTCGGGTGGTGAAGAACCGCCTGTGAACCCCGGCGGCCGGGTCGGGTCAGCCGGATGCCGGGCAGGCGCCGGGAGACGGGGCAAGCGGTTCGCGCTTCAGGCCGGTCACTGCTCGCCCCCTTTCTCCTCGGTCTTGACGCTGTCAACGCTAGACCGATGATCGGCCGGAGCGCCAGCGGTTTTACGGCGAGCCGGGCTCGCCGGGCCAGGGGACGCCCGCCCGGGTCTCGGGCGACTCGACGCGGAAGCGGGGCATGGCCTCGGGATGGTTCTCGCGCACGTACGTGATGAGCTGCTCGCGCACGTCGCACTTGAGGTCCCACGCGGAGGCCGAGTCCGCGGCGCTCATCAGCGCGCGCAGCTCGACCAGGCCGTTCAGCTGGATGTCGGTGACCTGGAGGGTCCAGTCCTTCTGGTCCCACAGCGGGTTGGTCTGCAGGTAGCGGTAGAGCTCCTCACGCAGCTTCTCGACCGGCACCGACCAGTCGACGCGCAGGTAGACGACGGCGAGGACCCGGCTGCCGTGCCGGGTCCAGTTCTCGAACGGGTTCTGCGTGAAGTAGGAGACAGGCAGGACCAGGCGCCGCTCGTCCCACAGCCGCACCACGACGTAGGTGAGCGTGAGCTCCTCGATCCTGCCCCATTCCTCCTGCACCACGACGACGTCGTCCAGGCGCAGCGCGTCGCTGAAGGCGAGCTGCAGCCCGGCGAGCATGTTGCCGAGCGTCGGCTGGGCGGCGATGCCGACGACCGCGCCGGCGATGCCCGCGGACGCGAGCAGACCCGCGCCCAGCGCCCGCACCTGCGGGAAGGTGAACAGCATCGCGCCGAACGCGATCACCACGACGGTCGCGGTGGCGACCCGGCGCACCAGCGTGATCTGCGTCTTGATGCGGCGGGCCCGCCGGTTGCGCTCCCCCTCCACGAGGTCCAGGCGCTCCAGGGCGACGTCCGTGAACGCGTACGTCGCCTGGATGATCAGCCAGGTCGCCGCGCCGATGATGAGCAGCGTGACGACCCGCTCGACGGACTCGCCGAACGCCCGCTGCTGCGGCTCAGGGCCGATCATCAGCGGATAGAACATGATGTTGAACGTCATCAGCAGGACGGTCGTCACCACCGGCCAGTGGCAGTGCTTGACCAGGCGGCTGCTGAAGGTCCACTTGCGCCCGACCCTGAGGAGCACCTGCCGGGTCAGCTCCAGGACGATGACCGCCCCGATCATCGCGCCGGCCAGGTTCAGCCAGGCGCTGGAGAACTGCACGTGAGCGACCCCCCGAAGATTCAGAAGTTCTCGTCAAAACTCACATTGCCCTCAACCGCCACCTGATAAGCGGACACCCGGCGTTCGAAGAAGTTGGCCAGCTCCTGCACGTCCTGGAGCTCCATGAAGGCGAACGGGTTCTCGGTGCCGTAGCGGCGGGGCATGCCCAGCCTGACCAGCCGCTGGTCGGCGACGTACTCCAGGTAGGCGCGCATCTGCTCGGCGGACATCCCGGGCATGCCGTCGCCGCACAGGTCACGGGCGAAGGCCAGCTCGGCGGCGACCGCCTCCTCCAGCATGCGGCCGACCTGCTCGCCCAGCTCCTCGTCGAACAGCTCGGGCTCCTCGGCGCGGACGGTGTCGACGACGCTGAACGCGAACTCCATGTGCATGGACTCGTCGCGGAACACCCAGTTCGTCCCGGTGGCCAGCCCGCTGAGCAGGCCGCGGGAGCGGAACCAGTACACGTACGCGAAGGCGCCGTAGAAGAACAGGCCCTCGATGCAGGCGGCGAAGCAGATGAGGTTGAGCAGGAACCGCCGCCGGTCGCCCGCGTTCTCCAGACTCCGCAGGTCGCCGATGGAGTCGATCCACCGGAAGCAGAACTCGGCCTTGTCGCGGATCGACGGGATGTGCTCGATCGCGGCGAACGCCTTGACCCGCTCGTCCGGGTCGGGCAGGTAGGTGTCGAGCAGCGTCAGGTAGAACTGCACGTGCACCGCCTCCTCGAACAGCTGCCTGCTCAGGTAGAGCCGGGCCTCGGGGGCGTTGACGTGCTGGTAGAGGTTGAGCACCAGGTTGTTGGCGACGATCGAGTCACCGGTGGCGAAGAACGCGACCAGCCGGTTGATCAGGTGCCGTTCCTGGGCGGTCATCCTGGCCAGGTCGGCCACGTCGGAGTGCAGGTCGACCTCCTCCACCGTCCAGGTGTTGCGGATGGCGGCCCGGTAGCGCTCGTAGAAGTCCGGGTAGCGCATCGGGCGCAGGGTGAGGTCCATTCCGGGATCGAGAAGCATGAGGGGATCTCCTTACTGGCAGGCTTCGCAGACGTCGGGGTTCTCCAGCGAGCAGGCCACCTGCTCGACGGCGGCGGCCGGCTGGACGGTGGTCTGCGCGATGCGGGTGGCCGGGCGGGAACGCAGGTAGTAGGTGGTCTTCAGGCCCTGCTTCCACGCGTAGGCGTACATCGACGAGAGCTTGCCGATGGTGGGGGCGGCCATGAACAGGTTGAGCGACTGGCCCTGGTCGACGTACGGCTGGCGGGCGGCGGCCAGGTCGATGAGCGCCTTCTGCGGCAGCTCCCAGGCGGTGCGGTAGAGCAGCTTGAGGTCGTCGGGGATGCCCGGCAGGTGCTGCACGGACCCGTCGGCGCGCTTCAGCCCGTCGCGCGTCGCCTGCGTCCACAGCCCGCGTTCCCGCAGGTCGGCCACCAGATAGCGGTTGACCTGGAGGAACTCGCCGGACAGCGTCTCGCGCTTGAACACGTTGGACACCTGCGGCTCGATGCACTCGTAGCAGCCGGCGATGGACGCGATGGTGGCCGTCGGCGCGATGGCGATCATGAGCGAGTTGCGCAGCCCGGTGGCGGCGATCTTCTCGCGGAGCGCGTCCCAGCGCGGCGAGGCGGCGGCGGCGTAGTGGTCGGGGTGCAGCACGCCCGCCGCGGCGCGGGTGTCGTCGTACGAGGGATGCCGCCCGCGTTCGGCGGCCAGGTCGGCCGAGGTGTCGTAGGCCGCCAGCGCGATCTCCTCGGCGATGCGGGTGGACAGCTCCAGCGCCCGCGGCGAGTCGAACGGGAGGCGGAGCGCGAAGAACACGTCGGCCAGCCCCATCACGCCGAGCCCGATCGGCCGCCAGCGCCGGTTGGCCGCCCCGGCCTCGGGCGTCGGGTAGAAGCCGAGGTCGATGGTGCGGTCGAGGAAGCGCACGGCCGTCCGGACGGTGGCGCGCAGCCGCTCCCAGTCGAGGCCGTCGCGCCCGTCCAGGTGGGCGGCGAGGTTGACCGAGCCGAGGTTGCACACCGCGGTCTCGGCGTCGCTGGTGACCTCCAGGATCTCGGTGCACAGGTTGGACAGGTGGATGACGTTCTCCGGCCGGGCGGTCTGGTTGGAGGTGCGGTTGGCCGTGTCCTTGAACGTCATCCAGCCGTTGCCGGTCTGCGCGAGCGTCCGCATCATCCGCCCGTACAGGGTCCTGGCCGGGATCCGCCGGGTGTGCCGGCCCTCGGCCTCGTAGGCCCGGTAGGCGCGGGTGAACGCCTCGCCGTGCAGGTCGGGCAGGTCGGGGACGTCCTTGGGGTCGAACAGCGACCAGTCCTCACCGGCCTCGACGCGGCGCATGAACTCGTCCGGCACCCAGTTGGCCAGGTTGAGGTTGTGGGTGCGGCGGGTGTCCTCTCCGGTGTTGTCGCGCAGCTCCAGGAACTCCTCGATGTCGGCGTGCCAGGTCTCCAGGTAGACGCAGGCCGCGCCCTTGCGCCGGCCGCCCTGGTTGACCGCCGCTACCGAGGCGTCGAGGGTGCGCAGCCACGGCACGATGCCGTTGGAGTGGCCGTTGGTGCCCCGGATGAGCGAGCCGCGCGAGCGGACCCGGGTCCACGAGATGCCGATGCCGCCCGCGTACTTCGACAGCCGGGCGACCTGCGCGTACCGGTCGTAGATCGCCTCCAGCTCGTCGCGCGGCGAGTCGAGCAGGAAGCACGACGAGAGCTGCGGGCGGCGCGCGCCCGCGTTGAACAGGGTCGGCGAGCTGGGCAGGTAGGACAGCGTCGCCATCAGCCGGTAGAGCTCGGCGGCCTCCGCGACGGTCTCCGACAGCCCGCAGGCGACCCGCAGGAAGAAGTGCTGGGGCCGCTCCAGCACGGTCCGGGTGACCGGGTGGCGCAGCAGGTAGCGGTCGTAGACGGTGCGCAGCCCGAAGTACTCGAACCGCTCGTCGGCGGCGTCCGAGACGAGCGCGTCCAGCTCGGCGGCGTGCGCGGCGACGAACTCCGCCAGGCCGTCCTGGATCAGCCCCGCCGCGTGGGTGGCGGCGATCGAGCCGGAGAACGAACGCACCCCGTGCGCGGCCGCCTCGTCGGCGATCTCCTCGGCGAGCAGCCCGGCGGCCACCCGCGAGTTCGCCGGGTCGGCGATCACCCGGGCCGCGGCCTCCTCGATGGCCAGGCGCCGATCACCCTCGACGATCTGTGTCACGTGCTCTCTCCTCGCGAGCTCATCCCCGTGAGGGCGCGCGAGAGCACGGCGGCGCACGCCGCTAGGCCCCCGGGCCCTCCCTCGAGGCCCTGGACATGGTCCATCGCCGGCAGGTCTTCGGGCTCGCGGGCGTCTCGCACTCTCCTACTGGCCGTCGCTTCCCGGATCTCTCCAGTGCTCGTTGACGGCGGTCGTTCCCGCTCACCGCTGCGGGGCAGCCCCGGAATCGCACCGGGTTCCCTTTTGCTCCGCCCCGGGCGGGGGCGAACCGGCGAACGATCGAGATCCTACATCTAGTGGCTGCTTTCGCAACCGCCACATCATGTTGTGCCCTTGCCGCTTTCGAGGAGGCCGAGATCGCGGAGCACGGCCTTGGTGCGGCGGACCTCGGAGACGACCCAGGCGGCGAAGCGGTCGCCGGCCAGCGGGATCGGCATCCAGTCGCCCTCCCGGCAGGTACGCTGCCAGCCGGGCGAGCCGGTCACCTCCTCGCACATGCCGATGGCCGCCTCGCGGCTCTCCTGCGGCATGCCGCCGGGACCGACGGCGGCGCACCAGCTCGCGAAGTCCACCCGGACCCCGAGCTCCAGCAGGCTGGGCGCGTCCAGCCCGGGGAACCGCTCGGCACAGGACACGGCCAGCACCCGGACCCGGCCCCGGTCGATGTACGGGCGCCAGCCGGCGAGCGGGCCCGTCGCGGCGACGGCGCGGCCGGCGAGCAGCGCGGTGGCGACCTCGGAGATGCCGGGGTAGCCGGTGTAGTCCACCTGCCGGGTGTCGGCGCCGAGCCCGCGCGCGATGAGCCCGAACAGCAGGTGGTCGGGGGCGCCCTGCGGCCCGCCGGCGAGCGGGGTGCCCGTGGGGTCGGCGCGCAGGCGGGCGCCGAACGCGTCGAAGGTGGCCGGACCCGAGTCCCGCGGCACCAGCACCACCTCGACCTCGCCGGCCAGCCGGGCCAGCGGGGTGGTGCCGTGCAGGGGCGACTCGGCCGCGTTCAGCTCGGCGGCGGCGAGCGCGGGCAGCCCGGTGATGGTGATCGTGGTGACCGGCCCGGCCCCGCCGACCGGGTAGCCGGCCCCGCGGGCCATCTGGGTGAACGCCTCGGCGACGCGGCTCCAGCGCTCGCCGCCGCCGAGGATCTCGTACGCGCCCGGCGCGCGTCCGGCGTGACGGTCACCGCAGCCGGCCAGGCAGGCGGCCACTCCCAGGCCTGTCACGAGGAACCGCCTGCGCCGCATGACCCGCCTCCCCCGAAGTGTCCACTTCAGGTTATTTACAGATCACGCAGAGTTACACATGCCGGATATCACCTACTAAGGTTTCCAAGCCATCCCGGCCAGCAGCGGCAGCCGTGTGGCGCCGACCAGGCGTGGCCGGTCGGGCCGCCACTCGTGGGCCTGCACCAGACCGGGCTCGATCATGACGAAGTCACCGAAGAACGCCTGGATCTCCTCCGGTCCCCGGCCGGTGCCGCCCGCCGGGGCGTCGCCCGACGAGGTGGCGTGCGCGATGGCCAGGTGGCTGCCCGGCGCCAGCGCCTCCCGCAGGAGGGCGACCACGGCGTGCGGGTTCATGCTGTCGGGCACGAAGTGGAGCACCGACACCAGCAGCACCCCGACCGGCCTGGCCGGGTCGAGGAAGCCGGCGGCGCCGTCCAGCATCCGCGCGGGGTCGAGCAGGTCGGCCTCCACGAAGACGGCCCCGGCCTGCTCCTCCAGCAGTTCGCGGCCGTGCGCGGCCACCACCGGGTCGTGGTCGACGTAGACGACCCTGGCGTCCGGGACCACCTCGTGCACGTTGCCCTGGGTGGGCAGGCCGCTGCCCACGTCCAGGAACTGGGTGACGCCCTGCGCGGCGGCGTAGCGGACCGCACGCTGGAGGAACTCCCTGGCGGCCCGCGCCTGCGGCACCGCCTCCGGTATCAGGTCCGCCAGCCGGTCCAGGGCCTCGCGGTCGACCGCGAAGTTGTCCTTGCCGCCGAGCAGGTAGTCGTACATTCGGGCGAGATTGGGAGTGTCGGGGTCGGACTGGGGCACATTTTCGACCCTAGGCGCTCCCCTCCCGGGGCGACACCGGCCGGATTCCGACTATGACCCAGCCGAACGGTAAGGGTTTGCTAACCCCCTCTTGCCGCTATTCCACCGTGACACTCTTGGCCAGGTTGCGCGGCTTGTCCACGTCCCTGCCGAGGGCCACCGCGGCGTGGTAGGCCAGCAGCTGGAGCGGGATCGTGAGCAGGATCGGGTCCAGCTCGATCTCGTTCTTGGGCACCACGATGCAGTCCTCGGCCAGCTTGGTGTCCGGTTCGCGGTGGCCGACCATCAGCACGCTGCCGCCGCGGGCGCGGATCTCGCCGAGCGTGGTGAGGTTCTTGTCGAGCAGCTCGTCGTCGGGGACGACCGCCACCGTCGGCATCTCCGGGCCGATCAGCGCGAGCGGGCCGTGCTTGAGCTCGCTGGCCGGATAGGCCTCGGCGTGCACGTACGAGATCTCCTTGAGCTTCTGGGCGCCCTCGCGGGCCACCGGATAGCCGCGGACCCGGCCGACGAACATCATGCTCGCGTGCTTGGCGTACTTCTGCGCCAGCTCGGCGATCTTGTCGCCCTGGGTGAGGATCTCCTCGATCTGGCCCGGCAGCCTGCGCAGGCCCTCGCAGATGCGCCGGCCGTCGGCCGGCGACAGGTCGCGCACCCGGCCCAGGTGCAGGGCGAGCAGCGCGAACGCGACCGCGGTCGAGGTGAACGCCTTGGTCGAGGCCACCGACACCTCAGGGCCCGCGTGCAGGTAGACGCCGCCGTCGACCTCGCGGGCGATGGCGCTGCCGACCGCGTTGACGATGCCGATCACCCGGCCGCCCTTGCGCTTGAGCTCCTGCACGGCGGCGAGCGTGTCGTAGGTCTCGCCGGACTGGCTGATGGCGACGTAGAGCGTGTCCTGCTCGACGACGGGGTTGCGGTAGCGGAACTCGCTGGCGGGCTCGGCGTCGGCCGGGATCCGGGCCAGCTCCTCGATCAGCTGGGCGCCGATCTGGCCGGAGTAGTACGCCGAACCGCAGCCGATGACCTTCACCCGGCGGAAGGAGCGGGTCTCGCGGGCGTTCATGTTGAGCCCGCCCAGGTGGGCCACGTTGAAGCGCTCGTCCAGGCGGCCGCTCATCGTGCGGGCGGTGGTCTCGGGCTGCTCGGAGATCTCCTTGAGCAGGTAGTGCTCGTAGCCGCCGGTGTCGTAGTGACCGGCGTCCCAGTCGACGGTCAGCGGCTCCTTGGCGGTCTCGCGGGCGTCGCTGGCGAAGGTGTGGAACCCGTCGGCGCGCAGCACGGCCAGCTCGCCGTCCTCCAGGTGGACCACCTGGCGGGTGTAGCGGACGAGCGCGGCCACGTCGGAGGCGGCGAACATCTCCTTCTCGCCGATGCCGAGCACGATCGGGCTGCCGTTGCGGGCCACGACCACCTCGCCCGGCCGCTCGGCGTCGATCACCGCGATCCCGTACGTGCCGACGACGCTCTTGAGCGACTTTCGTACGGCCTCCTCAAGGGAGTCGTTCTCGTCGACGGCGGCGGCGATCAGGTGGGCGAGCACCTCGGTGTCGGTCTCGGACCGGAACTCCACGCCGTCGGCGACGAGCTTGGCCCGCAGCTCCCCGGCGTTCTCGATGATGCCGTTGTGCACCACCGCGATGCGCTCATCGCCCGACAGGTGCGGATGCGCGTTCTCGTCGCTGGGCACGCCGTGCGTCGCCCACCGGGTGTGGCCGATACCGAGAGCGCCCTTGAACCTGGCCGGCACCACCTTGGCCAGGTCGGCGACCCTGCCCTTGACCTTGCGGACCTTGAGTCCTTTGCTGGAGACGACGATCCCGGCCGAGTCGTAGCCGCGGTACTCCAGCCGCTGCAGCCCTTCGAGCAGGATGGGTGCCGCGTCCTTCGGCCCCACGTACGCGACGATTCCGCACATCCGAGTCTCCTATCCGTAGACGATCCGGCGCAGTTGCCGCAGCGACAGCTCGGGCGCCGCCACCCGGCGGGCCCTCAGCTCGGCGGCGATCCTGGGAAAGATCTCATCGTTGGTGAAGCCACGGGCCTGCAACTCCCCGTGGCGACGCCGGACGAACTCCTCCGAGGGCTCGGAGAAGTACGACAGCACGTCGGCCACCACGCGCGCCGCCTCGCCGGGCCCGAGCGGGCTCGTCCGGGTGAGGTGGACGATGAGGTCCTCGTAGGGATGCCGCGCCGTAGACACAGACGAGGACATTACGCAGATGGAACGAGACACGCCAACATCCTGCCCGATATCGGGCAGAAATCAGCTCCGGCGAGGGCTCGGCTTCTCCCAATCAGGTGTGCGGCTTTAGGTAGATCCCATGCGGGCGCGGGAATGGTGACGCACAGTGTTCGCGTCGTACCGTCGCGTGGAGGTCCGTCATGCTGTTGCAGGTCGCCGTCGCCGCCGCCGTCCTGGCCGGCCAGCCGGGGGGACGCCAGGACGACTTCGCCTCGGCGGCCAGGGAGTACGGGGTGCCGGTCAGCGTGCTCCTGGGCGTGTCGTACCTGCAGTCGCGCTGGGACGCGCACGCGGGCGAGCCCTCCACGGCGGGCGGTTACGGCCCCATGCACCTGCTGGACCCCGCGCTCATCACGGGCGCCGGTCCCCGCTCCGGCGGCCGGCCGCACGGCCCCCTCCCCCGCGCCGCCGCGCCGGGCCACCAGCACGGCGACGCCCGCGGCGACTCCGCCCGCCCCCGCCCGCACCTGGATCCCCCGGGCAAACCTGCCGCACTGTCCGGCGCCCTGACGGCGGGCCCGGCGGAAGGCAAGGGGACGACACCCCACGAGACCACCCGGCCGGCATCCGGCTCCCAGCGAGCGACCTCGAAAGAGGCGGCGCGGACCGGAAGCGGCGATCGGCGAGAGGCGGCGCCGCCCGGAAGCGGCGATCGGAGGGAGGCGGCGCGCCCTGGAAGCGGCGATCGGGGCGCGGCCCGCGGCGAGGGGGCGCGGTCCGGAAGCGGCGATCGGGGAGTGACCTCGGGAGAGTCGGCCTCGTCCGGAGGCGACTGGGGGGCGACTCTCGGGGAGGCGGCGCGGTTGACGGGGGTCAGCGTCGAGCGGCTGCGGAGGGACGCCGCCGCGAACATCCGGGCCGGCGCCGCCCTGCTCGCGTCCTACCAGGGCGTGCCCAGCGCCGACCCGGCCCGCTGGCACGCCGCGGTCGCCCGCTACTCGGGCTCGCGCGCGTTCGCCGACGAGGTGCTGCGGGTGATCCGCGACGGCGCGGCCCGACGGGCGGACGACGGCTCCCTGGTCCGGCTGCCCGCGCACCCCGCGCTCCGCTCCCCCGTCCGCCCGCCCGCTCCGGGGGAGGGGGCCGAGTGCCCGCCGTCGCTGGAGTGCCGGTGGATGCCCGCCGCGTACGCCAGGACCGGCGAGCAGGACTACGGCAACCACGACCGCATGAGCCGCCCCCGCCGTATCGACTACATCGTCATCCACGACACCGAGGGCCCCTTCCGGGGCATCCCACGCCTGATCCGCGACCCGGAGTACGTGAGCTGGCACTACACGATCCGCTCCCGCGACGGCCAGATCGCCCAGCACGTGAAGACCCGCGACATCGCCTGGCACGCCGGCAACTGGGACGTCAACACCCGCTCGGTCGGCATCGAGCACGAGGGCTACCTGGCCAGGGGCGGCACCTGGTACACCGAGGCCATGTACCGCGCGTCGGCCCGGCTGGTCCGCCACCTGGCCGCCGAGCACGACATCCCGCTCGACCGGGCGCACATCCTGGGCCACGACAACGTCCCCGGCACCACCCCGGACACCCTCGCGACCATGCACGAGGACCCCGGCCCCTACTGGGACTGGGCCCACTACTTCGACCTGCTCGACGCCCCCTTCGACAAGCGCCCCCGGCGACTCGACCCCCTGAGGAAGGCAGCCACCGACGAGCCCGCCACCTCGTACGGCGAAGAACCAGACCACCCCGACACGACCAGTCCCTCCCACGCCCAGCCTCCGGCGGCCCCAGCCATACGCGACCACACCACCACAGACCTGCCCATGCACCACACCGCCGCGGACCCGGCCGCGCACGACGGAACCGCCACGGACCCTGCCACGCACCACCACACCCCTGCGGATCCGGCCGCACATGACCAGACCACCGCGGACCCTGCCACGCACCACCACACCCCTGCAGACCTAGCCGCGCATGACCGGACCGCCGCGGATCCGGCCGCGCGTGATCAGACCGCCGCCGACACCATCGGGCTTGATCAGCTCGCGGAGGACGCGGTCGTGCGCGGTCAGAGCGGCCCGGTCGTGCGTGACCAGACCTCCATGCGCGACCAGACCGCCGCAAGCTCGGTCATGCGTGATGGGGTCGGGTTCGGCAGGGTTGTGCGGGAACGGCCCGGGCGTGGGGGATCCGTCCTGATCCTGCCGGAGTACGACGAGCACCGGCCGCGTTTCACCGGCTGCAAGAGCGCCAAGCCCGACCGGCCGTGCCCGCCGCACGGCGCGTCCGCGGTGTGGCTGCACACGGCGCCCCGCCACGACGCGCCGCTGGTGGACGACATCGGCAAGCGCGTCGGCGAGCCCAGCACGTACAGCGTCTACGACCACAGCGCCCGCGCCTCCGCCGGGCAGCGGTTCGCGGTGGCCGGGCGGCGCGGCGACTGGACGGCCATCTGGTATCTCGGCCGCCGTGCCTGGTTCCACGACCCGCACGAGCACCCGACCGCCGTCCGCGCCCGCGGCCCCGTGGTGGTCCCGCGCAACCCGGACGTCAAGGTGTACGGGCGCGCCTACCCGGAGAAGTCGGCCTATCGCGGCACGGGTGTCGCCTACCAGCCTCATGTCGCGCTCCCGTACCGGATCGGCCCCGGCGAGGCGTACACGGTCGGCGACACCCTGACCGGTTCGTACCATGCGGCCGGATACAAGCCCGCGAGCCACGTCACCGTGAGGGGCAGGCAGCGCTACCACCAGATCCAGCTCGGCCACCGCGTCGCGTTCGTCAAGGCGGAGGACGTCCGCCTCGTCCGCTGATTTTCGCCCCGGGAGCTGCTCCATGGACACGGGCACTCCCGGAAAGCGATATGGTTTTCTTCGTAACCGGCTGGCGCCGGAGACACGCGGAAGTGGCTCAGGGGTAGAGCATCACCTTGCCAAGGTGAGGGTCGCGGGTTCGAATCCCGTCTTCCGCTCGGAGTTCAACTCCTGGTGGAGTGGCCGAGAGGCGAGGCAGCGGCCTGCAAAGCCGTCTACACGGGTTCAAATCCCGTCTCCACCTCGGCAGATTCGGCGGATCTCACGAGATCCGCTAAGGTAAGAGCAGTGCCATGCGGAAGTGGCTCAGGGGTAGAGCATCACCTTGCCAAGGTGAGGGTCGCGGGTTCGAATCCCGTCTTCCGCTCTGAGTGACAACTCAATACGGACGATTAGCTCAGCGGGAGAGCGCTTCCCTGACACGGAAGAGGTCACTGGTTCAATCCCAGTATCGTCCACCCCACAAAGCCCCAGATTCTGGCACCCGCCAGGTCTGGGGCTTTCTCGTTGCACCGGGCCAGGGCGAATCATCGAGCGGTCTTGACCTCAAGGGCATCCATCATCACGCTCTGTTTACCATTTGGCCGCTTCTGCGCAGATTATGTCACGCTGCGTGCATATAGCCACTCCGAGCGGGTAGCGCGCTGACATTGGCTCCTCGGAGGGGGAAACCGTGGACATCAACATAGGCCAGGGCATATCCGATGCCTGGCGAATGATCGCGACATTCGTACCAAGACTCATCGCGTTCCTGGTCATACTCATCATCGGCTGGATCGTGGCGAAGCTGCTGGAGAAGGTCGTCGACAAGGTTCTGGAGCGGGTCGGGTTCGACCGGGCCGTCCAGCGCAGTGGCGTGCAGAGGTGGCTGGAGCGCAGCCAGTACGACGCGAGCAGCCTGCTCGCCAGGATCGTCTTCTATGCGATCATCCTGGTCACCCTGCAGATCGCGTTCAGCGTGTTCGGGCCGAACCCGATCTCCGCGCTGCTGAACGCCGTGGTGGCGTGGCTGCCCATGGCGATCGTGGCCATCGTGATCATCGTGGTGGCCGGAGCGATCGCGAAGGCCGTCGGCGACATCATCAGGGGCGCGCTCGGCGGGCTGTCCTACGGCCGCCTGCTGGCCGTGGCCGCGGAAGTGTTCATCTGGGCGCTGGGTATCATCGCCGCGCTCAACCAGATCGGCGTGGCCACGGCGGTCACCACCCCGGTCCTGATCGCGGCGCTCGCCACAGTGGGCGCGATCGCGGCCATCGGCGTCGGCGGCGGGCTCGTGCGGCCCATGCAGCAGCGGTGGGAGCGCTGGCTCAGCCGGATCGAGGAGGAGGCGCCGCAGGCCAGGGCGCACGCGGAGGCGTACCAGCAGGGGCGTGAGCACGCCCGTGCCATGACGCCCGAGGAGATGGCCGAGCGCGGCACGTCGGAGCAGCGGATCACGCCGCAGACCGGCACCGGGACGGTCGGCTCCACCCGGCCGGACATCCGGGAGCCCTGACTCCCGCCGCCCTCCGGGACGATGCGGGGGCGGCCGGGCCGACTCGGCCCGGCCGCGACCCCGCGTTCACCGGGGGCCGTGCTGGTCATAGGCGACGGACCCGCACCCGAAGGCTGAACGAGCTCATGGCAGAGGCGAGCGGGCGGTTCGAGATCCCGCCCACCGACCCCTCCGCATCACCAACAGGCGGAAAGGAGGTCTGGACGCTGTGACACGGCGCCGACCCTGGGCAGGGGAAAAGCAGAGCGAGCGCTTCCTGAGAGGTGGGTCAGATGTCCGAGCCCCAGCCTGACGTGGTTTCTTCAGAAGAACGAACTCATGCGCTCGAGGCCGAGCTGAACGCTCTCAGGGCCCGGGCCGACAAAGTCGACCAGCAGCTCCAGGCGTTGGCGGAGGCGAGTCTGGCCCTGGCCCGCGGCCTGGAGAGCCCGCCGGTGGAGGAGCCCGGGCAGCCGCATGCGGAGCGGGCCGCACGACTCGCCCACGAGCTGCTGCTCGCGGCCGGCCTGGGCCGGAGGGGGAGCGAGGGCAGCGAGGGGTAGGCGCCCCGCCAGGAGCGGAGGTGGACCACACCGATGACACTGCAGATCGTGGCGGGAACGGCCAACCACGCGCTGGCCGGCTCCGTGGCCGGGATTCTCGGCATCGCGCCGGTCTCCGCGGCGGTGGAGCGATTTCCGGACGGAGAGCTCCGGCCCGTCGTGGGCGGGATGCGGGGTGCGGACGTCTATCTGGTTCAACCCACGAGCCCGCCGGTCAACGAACACGTGATGGAGTCGCTGTTGCTGATCGACGCCTGCCGTCGGGCGGGCGCGGCGCAGATCACCGCGGTCATGCCGTACTTCGGATACGCCCGTCAGGACCGTCGTGGCCGGTCCGGGCAGGCGATCGGAATCCGCGTCGTCGCGGACGCGCTCGCGTCGGCCGGGATGCGGCGTCTGATCGTGACGGATCCGCACACGACCGCGCTGGAGGCGATCTGCGCTGTTCCGGTGGAGATGCTGACGGCCGTGCCGTCCCTCGCCCGCGTGCTGGGTGAGCAGGTGCCGGACGAGGCCGTGGTGGTGGCGCCTGATCTCGGCGCGGTCAAGCTGGCGGAGCATTACGGCGCTCTGCTGTCGTGTCCTGTGGCGGTGGTGCGCAAGACCAGGCTGAGCGGGACACGTGTGGTCGCCGAGGAACTGGTGGGGGATGTACGGGATCGTCCGGTGGTCATCGTCGACGACATGATCAGTACGGGCGGCACCATCGAGGCTGCCGCGGAGGTGGTGGCCGGCCACGGTGCCGCGCCGGAGATCGTGGTGGTGGCGACGCACGGGTTGTTCGTGGCATCGGCGGCCGAGCGCCTCAACCGTGGCATGATCCGGCGGATCCTGGTCACCGACACCGTCGCGCAGCGGCCCGACTCGGGGATGCCGCTTGATGTGTGCTCGGTGGCGCCGCTCCTGGCCGATGCCATCGGGCGCCTGTACCGGAACGAGCCGCTGGACCAGCTGCCGGCGCGGGCATGACGGGCCCGCGGACGGCCTAGGCGGGGAGGTCGCCGGTGAGGAAGCCGTGCCGGTGGGCGAGCCAGCACGCGGCCGTCAGGCGGAGCGCCGGAGGGTCGGGCAGGCCGTCGTAGAACCAGCCCCACTCGCGCAGTCCGTCCAGGAAGCCCAGCACGTAGTCGCCCAGGATCTCGGGGTCGAGCGGGATCGTGTCCCGCAGGATCGCGGCGTGCTGGTCCACCGCGGCGACCAGCGCGGGGTCGGTGGCCATCCTGGCGAGCTGGTCCTGGCCCAGCTCCCCCATCACCCACTGCAGGGGCGCAGCCGCCCACCCATCCTCGAAATGCACCTTTAAACCATAAACCACCCCAAAACCCTTTTACCCTTCGGCGTCGATGTCCGCGAGCGTGCGCTGCGCCACCGCGAAGGCCGAGTTGGCCGCCGGGACCCCGCAGTAGACGGCGGTCTGCAGCAGCACCTCCTTGATCTCCTCGCGGGTGAGACCGTTCCGCAGAGCCGCCCGTACGTGCATCGCGAGCTCTTCCATGTGACCGCGCGCCACCAGCGCGGTGAGCGTGGCGACGCTGCGGGCGCGCCGGTCGAGGCCGGGACGGTTCCAGATCTCGTCCCAGGCGTAGCGGGTGATGAGATCCTGGAAGTCGCGGGTGAAGTCGGTGATGGCGGCGTTGGCCCGGTCGACGTGCGCGCCGCCGAGCACCTCGCGCCGGGTCCGCATCCCGTCGGCCCGGCTCTCCCCCGCGGCCTTGCCCGCGCCCGCCGGCCAGGTGTCGGAGAGGTGGCGCAGGATCGCGGCCGTCGCCGGGACCGGACGCTGGACGGTCGCCAGGTGCGAGGCCGCCGGGATGGCCGCGAGCAGGGCGCCCGGGATGCCGGTGGTCAGGGTGAGCGCGTGCTCCAGCGGCGTCGCCGGGTCGTCGGCCCCCGCTATGATCAGCGCGGGCGCGGCGATCTCCGGCAGCCCGGTCCTCAGGTCGTAACCGGCCAGCGCCTCGCAGCAGGCGGCGTAGGACTCGTCGTCGACCTGGCCGAGCATGTCGATGACCCAGCCTCCGTCGTACCCGTCGGTGAACCAGCGTGAGGCCAGCACGGGCCCGAGCGACCGCACGCCCGCGTTCCGTACCTGTGCCGCCCGCTCCCGCCAGGGGCCCGGCTCGCCGAACCTGGCGGACGAGCAGCACATGATCAGGCTCCGCACCCGCTCCGGCGCCCTGAGCGCGGCGGTCGCGGCGACCGCGCCGCCGACCGAGATCCCGCCGATGGCGAAGTACGGCTCGTCCACGAGGTCGAGCACGGCCAGGGCCAGGTCGTCGAGTGTGAACCCGCCGGCCGCGGGCGAGCCGCCGTGCCCCGGCAGGTCGTACCGGAGCACCCGCCACCGGTCGGTCAGCGCCGGCAGCTGCGGCTTCCAGACGTCCAGGGTGGTGCCCAGCGACGGGCCGAGCACGAGCAGCGGCCCGCCGGCGGGGCCGTCGACGCGATGATGGAGCTTCACTGGTGTCCTTCTCTGTCTCGGTACGCGGCCAGGACTCGGTCGGTGAGGGCCGGGGCCGCGCCCAGGTAGCCGGACGGGTCCAGCAGGTCGGCGGGGGCGTCGAGGGGGCCGTCCCGGCGGAGCGTCCCGGTGAGCGCGTCCCGGCCGAGGTGGGCGGCCAGGCGTTCGGAGACGATGCGGCCGCCGGTGAGCCCGGCGTTGGCGCGCATCTGGCCCGGGAAGACCTGGAGGCCGGCGGTCAGTTCCGCGGCGGTCTCCGCGGCGCCGCCGGTCAGCCGCAGGCACTCGCGGAGCGGGCTCCACTCGGCCTGCCAGGCGCCCGCCGCGCGTTCGTGCTCCCCCACCTGGGCCAGCGCCTGCGCGTAGACGGGGACCTGGAGCGAGGCGGCGCGGATCAGGACGGACAGGGCGGGGTTGCGCTTGTGCGGCATGGCGGACGAGCCGCCCGGTGACGCCTCGGCCACCTCGCCGACCTCGGTCTGCGACATGAGCACGACGTCGGCGGCGATCTTGCCGAGCGCCGTCGACACCCCGGCCAGCGCCGCGCCCAGGTCGGCGACGACCGACCGTTCGGCGTGCCACGGGATCTCGGGCGCGACCAGCCCGGTCTCCTGGGCGAACAACTCGACGACGCGCAGGGCCCGTTCCCCTGCCGAAGGCGGGTGTCCACCGACGCCAGAGGCCGCCCGCCCTTCACGCGTACGACCTTCGCCGGGCTGGTGTGGAGTGGGAGAGGGTGTCTCTGCGGCTCCCGCTCCTTCGGGAGACTGGGCGCTCGTGGGAGGGCCTTCGGCGGCTTCGGTGAGGGCGGAGAGGGTGCCGGCGGCGCCGCCGAGCTGGGCGGGGAGGGGGACGGCCGCCAGGCGGTCGCGGGCGCGCAGGACGCCTGCCAGCCAGGTGGCCGCCTTCAGGCCGAAGGTGGTGGGGACGGCCTGCTGGCCCAGCGTGCGGGCGGCCATCACCGTGGTGCGGTGCCGCTCCGCCAGGCCGGCCAGGGACGCCGCGACGGCGTCGAGGTCGGCGAGGATGGCTTCGGACGCCCGGCGGGCGACCAGCATCGCGGCGGTGTCCAGGATGTCCTGGCTGGTGGCGCCCAGGTGCACATGGGAGGCCGCCGCGGCGGCGGCCACGCGCAGGTCGGACACCAGCGGCACGACGGGGTTGGCCGACCGGCGGGCGCGTCGGGCCAGGGCGGGCACGTCCACGTCCAGCTCCGCCGCCGCGCGGCCGATCAGCGCCGCCGCCTCCTCCGGCACCAGGCCCGCCCGCGCCTGCGCTCGGGTCAAGGCCGCCTCGGCGTCCAGCATCGCCCGTACCCAGGCCTGGTCGGACGTCAGCTCCTCGACGCGGACGCCCGCACGCACCGGCGCCAGAAGCCCGCTATCGAGCGCCCCGGAACCCTCTCCGGAGCCGCCCGCGACGGCGGCGGTCCCCCAGGAGGCGGCACCAGAACCCCCGGACGCGCCCGCTGCCGCACCGCCGGAACCTCCGGAAGCGGCGCCAGAACCTCGGGACGCGCCCGCTGCCGCGCCACCGGAGCCCCCGGAGGGAGCGCCGGAACCCCCCGACGCGCTGTCGGGGGTGTCGTCAGAAGTCAAGGAACACCGTCTCCCCTTCGCCCTGCAGGCGTACGTCGAACTCGTAGGTGTCCCCCTTCCCCGTCGCGAGGAGTGTCGCACGCCTGGCCGGGTCGAGTCCGTCCAGCAGCGGGTCAGGAAGGTCCTCCAGGTACACGCGGGTCAGGACGGAGCGCAGCAGGCCGCGGGCGAAGATCTGCAAGGAGAGGTACGGCCCGGAGGGACGGATGGTTCGAAAGCGGTAGCGGCCGTCGGGATCGGTGGCGCAGCGGCCGAATCCGGACACGCCGCCGTCGCCGCGGCGGAGCGCGCCCCGGTCGCCGGTGCGGCCGAGCCACAGCTCCAGCAGCGCGTCAGGGACCGGCTCGCCGGCGCCGTCCCAGACGCGGCCGGTGAGCGTGATCGCCTCCGGGTGCCGCTCGGGGACGAGCTCCCAGTCGTGCTCGTACGGGAGCGCGTGCGCGAAGAAGGGGCCGACGGTCTGCGAGGGGGTCGCGGGCATCAGGACTCCATGGGGGTACGGCCGAGGACGACGTCGAAGGTGTAGCCGAGCGCCCACTCGGGCTGGGTGACGTCGTGCGCGTACGAGGACACGAGCCGCTGGCGGGCCGCCTCGTCCGGGATGGACTGCATGATCGGGTCGAACGGCATGAGCGGGTCGCCGGGGAAGTACATCTGGGTGACGAGCCGCTGGGTGAAGGCGGTGCCGAACACCGAGAAGTGGATGTGGGCGGGCCGCCAGGCGTTCGGGTGGTTGCGCCACGGGTACGCGCCCGGCTTGATCGTGACGAACCGGTAGCGGCCCTCGTCGTCGGTGAGGCAGCGGCCGGCGCCGGTGAAGTTCGGGTCGAGCGGCGCCGGGTGCTGGTCGCCCGCGTGCGCGTACCGTCCGGCGGAGTTGGCCTGCCAGACCTCCACGAGCGTGCCGCGGACCGGGCGTCCGCCGTCGTCCAGGATGCGGCCGGTGACGATGATCCGCTCACCGATCGGCTCGCCGGCGTGCTGCCGGGTCAGGTCGGCGTCCAGGGAGCCGACCTCGTCGTGCCCGAAGACGGGGCTGCTCAGCTCGATCGCGTCGGGGTCGGCCTTGAACGCCACCGGGGGCCGCGACGGGGCGCGCAGCACGGTGCTCTGGTAGCCGGGATACAGGTAGGGCGGATGAGTCATGGTCTGTCCTTCGGTCACCATTCGTAGCCGACGTAGTTCTCCGCCAAGGTGGTCGCCGCCGCCTCGGACGAGGTCACGTAGTCCAGGTAGGAGAGCTGCAGCCGCCGCCCGTAGGCGTCGTCGGAGTCGAACGTGTGCAGCAGCGTCGTCATCCACCAGGAGAAGTGCTGGGCCCGCCAGACCCGCTTGAGGCAGGCGGCGGAGTAGCCGTCGAGCAGTTCGGCCGAGCCGTCCTCGAAGTACGCCGCCAGCGCCTCGGTCAGCACGCGCACGTCGGCGACGGCCAGGTTGAGGCCCTTGGCGCCGGTGGGCGGCACGATGTGGGCGGCGTCGCCGGCCAGGTAGAGCCTGCCGTACTGCATGGGCTCCACGACGAAGGAGCGCATCGGCGTGACGCCCTTCTCCACGATCTCGCCGGTGGTGAGGGTGAAGCCGGGCACGGTCTCCAGGCGGGCCTTCAGCTCGTCCCAGACGCGCCCATCGGGCCAGTCTTCGACGTCGGCGTCCGGCGGCACCTGCAGATAGAAGCGGCTCACCGTGGGCGAGCGCATGCTGTGCAGGGCGAAGCCGCGCTCGTTGCGCGCGTAGATGAGTTCCTCGGACGAGGGCGCGACGTTGGCGAGGATGCCGAGCCAGGCGAACGGGTACTCGCGCTCGTACGCGGTCAGCACGCCCTCGGGCACGGCCGGTCTGGACACGCCGTGGAAGCCGTCGCAGCCGGCGATCACGTCGCAGTCGAGCCGCTCGCCGCCGAAGGTCAGGTAGGGCCGGTCCTCCAGGGAGTGCAGCGCCACGTCCTCGACCTCGAACCGGATGTCGCCGCCCGCCTCCAGCCTGGCGGCGATGAGGTCCTTGACCACTTCCTGCTGCCCGTACACGGTGATGGCCCGGCCGGGCACCAGCTTCTCGAACGGGACGCGGTGTCCCGCGCCGCCGTACCTGAGCTCGATGCCGTGGTGCGGCAGCCCCTCCCGGAGCATCCGCCCGCCGACGCCCGCCTCGACGAGCGTGTCCACCGTGCCCTGCTCCAGCACCCCGGCGCGGACGCGCCGCTCGACGTAGTCGCGGCTACGCCTCTCCAGCACCACCGAGGAGATGCCGCGCAGGTGGAGCAGGTGAGACAGGAGCAGGCCGGCGGGGCCGGCTCCGATGATCCCTACCTGAGTCCGCATGCGGAAAGCATCCTGCCTTCCCGCCCCGCGGATCGAGGGGGCGCTTCCACTGAGCGGAAGAATCCTGCGAGGATGGGCGCATGGCAGGTGGAGCACGGGAGCCGGGCAGGAGCGTGACGTCCAAGGTCCTGGCGATCCTCGGCGCGTTCGACGCCGCGCACCCGCGGCTGACGCTCACCGAGGTGGCGGCGCGCAGCGGGGTGCCGCTGACGACGGCGCACCGGCTGGTGGGCGAGCTGGAGCGGTGGCAGGCGCTCGGCCGCGGCCCCGACGGGCGGCTGAGCGTGGGGCTGCGGCTGTGGGAGCTGGGGCAGCTCGCGCCCGGCCGGCTGCAGGACCTGGCGCACCCGTGGCTGCAGGAGGTGTTCGCCGGCACCGGCGAGAACGTCCACCTGGCCGTCCGCGAGGGCCTGGAGGTGCTGTACGTCGACAAGGTGTACGGGCGGCGGGCGGTGCCGATCGTGTCCAGGGCGGGCGGGCGGCTGCCGATGCACCCGACCGGGGTGGGCAAGGCGCTGCTGGCCTACGAGCCCGACTGGTTCGTCCGCGCCTATCTGGCGCGCGAGCTGGAGCGGCCCACCCCGCACACCATCACCGAGCCGGGCCGGCTGGCCCGCGAGCTGTCCACGGTCCGCGCCCAGGGATACGCGCTCACGTACGAGGAGATGACCTTGGGCTCCTGCTCGGCCGCCGCCCCGGTGCTGGTGGAGGGCCGGGCCATCGCCGCGCTGGGCATCGTGCTGGCCTCCCGCCGGGCCCGCGAGCTGCCGCGCCTGGTCGACATCCTGCGCACGGCGGCGGGGGGCATCGCCGAGTCGTACTCCGCCGCCGCCTGAACCCGCAGGTGGGGGGTAGTAGCCCGGCATGCGCATTCTGATGTCGGGAGCGGGCGGGGCGCTGGGCAGGGCGACCGTGCCCGCCCTGGTCAAGGCGGGTCACGAGGTCCGCGCGCTGGGCCGGGGACCTGGTGAAGGCGGCGACTCCCGGTGGTTCCCCGGCGAGCGGGTGAAGGACGCCGTGCGCGGCTGCGACGCCGTCCTGCTCCTGCCTGAGCGGCGCGCGGACCCGGCGGCCGCTCGCGCGCTGGTGGCCGCCGCGTGCGGGGCGGGCGTGCCGCACCTGCTGCGGGTGGCGGCGCCGGCGACCGGACGGGAGCGCCGGCGCCGGGAGGACGCCGAACGCGTCGTCAGGAGCAGCGGCCTGGGCTGGACCCTCGTCCGCCACAGCCACCTGCACCAGTCGCTGGACCTGCTGCTGCGGCAGTGGGCCGCCTCTCCCGTGCTCCCGGTGGACCCGTCGCTGCCCTGGCAGCCGGTGGACGCCCGGGAGGTGGCCGGCTACCTGACGGGGCTGCTGGCGGGCGAGCCGCGCCGGGCGGCGCTCGCGTACGGCGGCCCGGAGGTGCTCAGCACCTCCGAGCTGGTCAGGACCTGGCTCAGGGCGCGCGGGCTGCGCCGTCTGTGCCCGCGGGTGCGCTATCCCGGCAAGGCGGCGGCCGAGCAGCGGGCGGGCTGGCTGATGGTCAGGAACGCCCCGCTGGGCACGCTCGGGTGGCGGGAGTGGCTGACGCCGGCGGCCGAGCTGTCGGACGACTTCGCCGAGGAGCACACCGCGTCGCCGACCAGCCCGGCGAACCAGCCGGAGCGCGATCCGGATGTGCGGGTGTACGGCGGCGACGAGGGTTACCAGCGGCAGACCCGGGCGTAGTATGCCGTTTTGCTGGGGTTTCTCCTAACCTGTACGGTCCCTTCCGTTACACTGAACACCTTGTTCAGTGCCGCCGACCGAGGGTTCGATGACGGAGCCAGAGACCGCCCGCCTGGGTGCGCGCATCCGGACGTACCGGAACATGCGCCGCATGACCGTGCGCGGACTGGCCGTCGAGGCGAAGGCGAGCCCGAGCTTCATCAGCCAGCTTGAGCGCGGCCGGACCAGCGCCAGCATCGGCATGCTCAGGCGGATCGCCACGGCGCTCGGCCTGACCGTGGCCGACCTGTTCAGCGAGGAGGACGAGATCGGGCACCGCGTGGTGCGCCGCCCGTCGCGTCCCGAGTTACGCACCGCCCCCGGCACCCGCAAGTACCTGATCTCCCAGCGTCCTCTCCAGAACGTGGAGGTGTACGCGGGCGAGTTCGACCCCGGTGCCTCCACCGGGGACGAGCCGTACTCCCACGGCGAGTCGCAGGAGATCCTCCTCGTGCTCCACGGCCGGATCACCGTGTGGCTCGGCCCGTCGGGCTCTGCCTCCCCGCACGTGCTCGGGCCGGGTGACAGCGTGGAGTACCGGACCTCGGTGCCGCACCGCGTGGCCAACGAGGGCGACCAGCCGGCCGAGGTCATCTGGGTGATCAGCCCGCCCACCCCGGCCTGAGCACCCGGATCACCGACGGGGCGCCCGGCTCCGTTCCTCTCTTCCCCACTAGCCTGACATGGAAGGCGGTTTCAGACGTGAATGGGATCCCGCTGACGGGGGACTTCGCCAACGGCGGGGTCTCGTTCTGGTACCGGCAGGCCGGACTGCCGGCGCGCCGGGCGCCGCTGCCCGGCCCGCGCGTGTACGACGTGGCGATCGTGGGCGGCGGTTACACCGGCCTGTGGACGGCCTACTACCTGAAGAAGGCCCAGCCTGACCTGCGGATCGCCGTGCTGGAGAAGGAGTTCGCCGGGTTCGGCGCGTCCGGCCGCAACGGGGGCTGGCTGTCGGCGGAGTTCGCCGGGTCGCGCAAGCGGCACGCCAGGGCGCGCGGCCGCCAGGCCATGATCGACCTGCAGCACGCCATGTTCCGCGCGGTGGACGAGGTCATCGACGTGGCCCGTGAGGAGGGCATCGACGCCGACGTCCACAAGGGCGGGCTGGTGCACGCCGCCACCAACCCGGCGCAGCGCCGCCGCCTCCGCGCCGAGGTCGCCGACCTGCGCACGTGGGGGTACGGCGAGGACGACATGCGCCTGATGGACCGCGACGAGATGGGCGAGCGGCTGCACGTGGCCGGCGCCATCGAGGGCGCCTACTCGCCGCACTGCGCCCGCATCCAGCCGGCCAAGCTGGCGATCGGGCTGGCCCGCGCCGCCGAGGCGCTGGGCGTGGACATCTTCGAGAGCACCACGGTGACCGAGATCCGCCCGCGCGAGGCGGGCCGGGCGTCGGCCGTCACCACGCGCGGCACGGTCACGGCCGAGTACGTGATCCGCGCGACGGAGGGCTTCACCGCCAGCCTGACGGGCCAGCACCGGCAGTGGCTGCCGATGAACAGCTCGATGATCGTCACCGAGCCGCTGCCCGCCGAGATGTGGAAGCACATCGGCTGGTCGGGCAACGAACTGCTCGGCGACCAGGCGCACGGCTACATCTACGCGCAGCGCACGGCCGACGACCGGATCGCCATCGGCGGGCGGGGCGTGCCCTACCGGTACGGGTCGCGTACCGACGTCTGGGGGGCCACGCAGGCGCAGACGGTCGCGTCGCTCTGGCGGATGCTCGTCAAGTTGTTCCCGGCCACCGCCGACGCGCGGGTGCAGCACGCGTGGTGCGGCGTGCTCGGGGTGCCGCGCGACTGGTGCTCGACGGTGCACCTGGACCACGAGACGGGGCTCGGCTGGGCGGGCGGCTACGTCGGCAGCGGCGTGACCACCACCAACCTGGCCGGGCGCACGCTGCGCGACCTGGTGCTGCGGCGCGACACCGAGCTGACGTCGCTGCCGTGGGTGGGCCGCCAGGTGCGGCAGTGGGAGCCGGAGCCGCTGCGCTGGATCGGCGTGCAGCTGATCTACGCCCTCTACAGGGCCGCCGACCGGAGCGAGAACGACCACGGCACCACCACCTCGCCCTACGCCCGCATCGCCGACCTGATCTCCGGCCGCTAACTCCAGGGGTCGTAGTCGACCTCCAGCGGCTCCTGCGGCGGGCGCTCCGCCTCGGGGACGTGCTGGAGGTTGACGCGAATCCGGTACCACACACTGCTGCGCCCGCGCATGCCGTCGACCAGCACGTCGGCGGGCTCCAGCCGGGCGGCGACGCCGGGGTGGCGGGCCTTCCAGCGTTCGAGGCCGGCCAGCGCCTCGTCCTTGTGCTGGGCCTTGGCGATCTCGATGACGGGTCTGGTCTGCCGCCTGCGGCCGGTGCCCTTGGGCGGCTTGGCCGGCGGGCCGAGCTCCTCGGCGAGCGCGAGCAGGCCGTCGAGGGAGCCGGGGTGCAGGTCCATGTCCTCCCACGGGTCGCCCGACTCGGCCAGCCGGGCGGGAACGGTGTCGACGGTGAACGCCTCCGGCCGGCAGCCCGGCACCTCGTCCCAGGTGAGCGGGGTGGAGACGCGGGCGTCGGGGACGGCGCGCACCGAGTAGGCGGAGGCGACGGTGCGGTCGTAGGCGTTCTGGTTGAAGTCGACGAACACGCCGTGGCGCTCCTCCTTCCACCACCGGCTGGTGGCCAGGTCGGGGGCGCGCCGCTCGACCTCGCGGGCCACGGTCTCGGCCGCCTTGCGCACCTGGGCGAACGGCCAACGCCGGTCGATGCGGGCGTAGACGTGGAAGCCGCGCGAGCCGGACGTCTTGGGCCAGGCGGTCAGGCCGTGGTCGGCGAGCACCTCGCGGGCCACCTGGGCGGTGCGCAGCACGTCGTCCCACTCGACGCCGGGCACCGGGTCGAGGTCGATGCGCAACTCGTCGGGGTGGGCCAGGTCGTCGGCGCGCACGGGGTGCGGGTTGAGGTCGACGCACCCGAGGTTGACCACCCAGGCGAGCTGGGCCAGATCGGTGCAGACGACCTCCTCGGCGCTCAGCCCTGACCGGTATTTCAGCTCGGCCACCTCGATCCAGCCGGGCCGCTTGGCGGGGGCGCGCTTCTGGAAGAACGGCTCCTCCTCCACGCCGCGCACGAACCGCTTGAGCACCATCGGCCGCCCGTGGACGCCGCGCAGCGCCGCCTCGCCCACGGCCTGGTAGTAACGCACCAGGTCGAGCTTGGTGTGGCCGGTGCGGGGAAAGATCACCTTGTCGGGGCTGGTGATGCGGACTTCGCGGCCGGCGACCTCGATGTCAGACATGTGGTCACGATACGCGCACCCCCCGACATCCCCACGGCACCGGCACGACGCGCTTCCGGACAAGGAGACGCTGTCCCGGCCCGATCGGCGCGGGCTGGACGGGGTGCGTGCCGTTCCGGCTGGGGCAGGTTCTATGACCGGAGGTCCGCTCGTTCGATGGCGGACTGCCACTGGTCGTGGCTGTGCTGCTCCCAGTACGGCAGGCCCAGCCGCTGGTGCGCGGCGATCGCGGCCCGCGCGTGCTCCGCCGCCTCCTCCGTACGGCCGAGCCGGAGCGCGAGCTGGGCCAGCGCGTCGCGGACCGAGCCGAAGACGGCGCTGCCCGAGCCCATCACCACGAGCTGGTCGGCGATGGGCAGCAGCCGGGCGTAGAGGTCGCCGGGCGAGGGGGTGCCGAGCCTGGCGGCGACCAGGCCCCACACCGGCCACAGGAAGTCGGCCGACCAGTCTTCCCGCAGGGTGCCGCCCCATCGGGCGAGCAGCTCGCGGGCCAGGGCCTCACGGCCGTTCTCCAGGGCGGCCAGGATCGCGACGGGGCGTACCGGCGCCATCAGCGCGGGCTCGGCGGCGGCGACCAGCTCGTCCACCAGCCCGGCGGCCTCGCCCCGCGCGCGCCCGCACAGGTAGCGGGCGATGAGGCGGCGCGCGTCCAGGCCCCACAGGCTGGCGCCGTAGCGGGGCGCGGGGAAGCGTTCCAGCAGCGACTCGGCCTCCGCCCAGCGGGCGCGCAGCATGAGCCCGCCCGTCTGCGCCACCCGGACCATCGCCTCCAGCTCGGGCCTGCGCAGCTCGCGCAGGAGCTGCTCGCAGCGGGACAGCTCGTGCTCCCACTCGGCGAGGTCGCCGGCGCGCAGCAGGCACGACATGCGGATGGCGCGGGCGACCAGCCTCTCCTCGCGGCGCAGGCACGGGATGGCGAGCAGCTCGTCGACGGCGCGCAGCCGCTCGTGGTTGCGTCCCGGTACGAACGCGGCCAGGAGGTAATTGTTCAGCGTCCTGGCCAGCAGGGCGGGGTCGCCGGTGGCGCGGGCCAGCTCGACCGCCTCGGCGGCCCGGCGCTCCCCTTCCGCGCGGCGCGGCCCGTAGTGCAGCTCGACGCCGAGCGTGCCGAGCAGGGCCGCCCTGTCGTGGTCGCCGAGCGGGCCGGCGAGCAGGTTCTCCAGCACGTCGGCCAGGTCGTCGTCGACGAACCCGTACGGCCGCCAGTTCCACACGGCGGGTGCGCCGAACGCCGTCACCGCCGGCACCAGCGCCGCCCGGTCGCCGATCCGCTGCGCCTGCGCGATGGCCTCGGCCAGGTCGCGGAACGCGCCCTCGGCGTCGCCGACCGCACGCCTGGCCTGGCCCAGGCCGGTGAGCGTGCGGCAGCGGGCGGCCGAGTCGCCGGGCGGCAGGTGGGCCAGCGCCAGCTCCCACAGCGCGACGGCCTCCTGGTAACCGTGCCGCCCGGCTGCCTGGCGCGCGGCCTCGGTGGCGTACGCGACAGCCTTCCCGGCGGGAGCCAGCGGAGCGGCGGCGGCGAAGTGCGCCGCGAGCACCGCGGGATCGGGACCCGCGCTCCGCCCACCGAGATCCCCACCCCACGCCCGCTCCGCCGACCGGCCCCCGGCATCGGCGCCCGACACCCGTTCGAGGTGTTCGGCGGCGCGGAGGTGGAGGCGGGCGCGGTCGAGGCGGGTGAGGCCGGTGTCGAGGGCCTCGCGGACCAGGGCGTGGGAGAAGCGGTAGCCGGTGGCCGACTCGGTGATCAGGCCGGTGGCGAGGGCGGGCTCCAGAGTGGTCATGACGTCCTCGACCGGACGGCCGGCGAGGGCGGACAGCAGGTCCACGTCCGCCTCGCGGCCCGCCACCGCGGCGGCTTTGAGCAGGTCCTGGGTGGGGCCGGGCAGCCTGGCCAGGCGGCGGCCGATGACGTCGCGGGCGCCGGGCGGCACCCGGTCGCGCTCGCTCTCCGGCAGCCGGAGCAGCTCCTCCAGGTAGAACGGGTTCCCGCCGGACCGGTCGAGCAGCGCCACCGGGTCGGCGCGCACGTCCCGCTGCCGCAGGTAGGCGCGTACCTCGTCGGCGCCGAAGGGGACGAGCGGCAGCCGCAGCCCTTCTCTCGACAGCGCGCCCAGCGTCTCGCCGAGCCGCTCCCGCTGCTCGTCCGGCCGGAGCGTGACGATCGCCAGGGTGGCGGTACGGGGCAGCTCGGCGGAGACGTACTCCAGGAGCTTCAGCGACGAGGCGTCGGCCCAGTGGAGATCCTCCAGCACCAGCAGGGTCGGCTCCTCGCCCAGGTAAGCCAGGACGTCGTCGTACAGGTCGAACAGCTCGGCGTGCGGCCGCGCGGGCAGCACCCCCGCCTGGCGCCAGGGCCAGAACGCGGGCGCGCCGCCCTCGTCGGGGCACCGTCCCCAGACGACCCGGAACCCTCGGGACCCGGCGACGTCGGCGGCGGCGCGGGCCAGGCTCGTCTTCCCGATGCCCGCCTCGCCGCTCACGATGACCAGCCCGCCACGCCCTCCCCTGGCCTCGGCGAGCCGCTCCTCCAGCGCCCGCACCTCTCTCTCCCGCCCGACCAGCCTTTCGCGTCCGCCCTCCCGATGCCGCGCCACCCCGGCCGCCGCACCCGGCTGCGGCCCCGCCTCGGTCGCCGAAGGGGCCTCCAGCTCGGGCGACTGGGTGAGGACAGCCTGTTCCAGACGCCTGAGCGCCGGTCCCGGCTCGATGCCGAGCTCGTCCGACAGCAGCGCGCGCACCCGGCGCAGGGCGGACAGCGCCTCGGCCTGCCGCCCCGCCCGGTAGAGGGCCAGCACCAGCAGCGACCACGCCCGCTCCCGGTACGGGCCGGCCGAGACCAGCTCCTCCAGCTCGGGCACGCTCGCCTCGCCGAGCTCCAGCCGGGCGGCGAGCCGGTCCTCGACCACACCCGAGCGCAGCTCCGACAGCCGCGCCGCCTCCGCCCCGGCGAACCCCAGCCCGGGGAACTCCGCCAGCGGCTCCCCGCGCCACAGCCCGAGCGCGCGGTCCAGCACGCCCGCCGCCTCGGCGGGCCGCCCCGCCGCCAGCAGCCGGCGCCCGTCGGCCGCCCACGCGGCGAACCGGCCCGCGTCGGTCTGGGCCGGCGTGATGTCCAGCAGGTAGCCGGGCTCGCGGGTGAGCAGCAGGCGCGGCGGGGTGCGCGGCCGGCGGCCGGGCTCCAGCACCCGCCGCAGGTGGGAGACGTACGCCTGGAGGGTGGCCGTCGCCTTGGCCGGAGCCTCGCCCGCCCACAGCTCCTCGACGAGCCGGTCCAGCGAGACCGGGCGGCCGGGGCTGAGCGCGAGCATGGCGAGCACGGCCCGCTGCTTGCGGGTGCCGGGGTCCAGCCGCGCCCCCGAGTCGTCGGCCACCTCCAGGGGGCCGAGCAGTCGCACGTCCACGAACCCCAAGTCAACCCCAAGTCAGCCGCAAACAGGAAAACGCATGCTTGTCCCCATGAACGAGCTGAAGAACATGATCAAGGGCAGGCTGTGGCTCCCGGGTGACGCGGGGTTCGACGAGGCTCGTACGCCGTGGAACCTGTCGGTGGACCAGCCGGTCGCGGCGGTCGTGGAAGCGGCGGGCGCCGACGACGTCGCGGCGACGGTCGGCCACGCCGCGCTGCACGGGCTCACCGTGACCACCCAGGCGAGCGGGCACGGCGCGGTGACGGCCGAGGGCGTGGTCCTGCTGCGCACCCACCTGATGGACACCGTCGAGATCGCGGACGGCGTCGCGCGGGTCGGCGCGGGCGCGAAGTGGGGCCAGGTGCTGTCCGCGGCCGGGCCGCTCGGGCTGACCGGCGTCGCGGGCAGCTCCCCGGTGGTGAGCGTGACCGGGTACACGCTGGGCGGCGGGCTGGGCTGGTTCAGCAGGAAGTACGGGTTCGCGTCCGCGAGCGTGCTGGCCGCCGACGTGGTGGACGCCACCGGGGCGCGGGTGCGGGTGACCGCCGAGTCGGACCCGGAGCTGTTCTGGGCGCTGCGCGGGGGCGGCGGCGACTTCGCGGTGGTGACCGGGCTGGAGTTCGCGCTGAGCCCGGCGCCCGTCCTGTACGGCGGGCGGATGATGTGGCCGGCCGAGCGGGCGCCCGAGGTGCTGGCGGCCTTCCGCGAGGTCACGGCCGGCGCGCCCGAGGAGCTGACGGTCTGGTTCGACCTGCTGAAGTTCCCCGGAGCCCCGGGGCTCGTCGCGGTGGACTGCACGTACCTGGGCGAGGACCCCGGTGAGCTGCTGCGCCCGTTCGACGCGGTCGGCGGCGCGATCGGCGACACCAGGGCGGTGCTGCCCGTCGCCGACCTCGGCTCGATCTGCGCCGAGCCGACCGACCCCACCCCGTCGGCCGGGCGGGTGGAGCTGCTGACCGGGCTGGACGACGCGGTGGCGGCCGCGCTGCTCGCGGACCCGATCGATCCGCTCTTCAGCGTCCAGGTGCGGCACCTGGGCGGCGCCCTGACCCGCCCCTCGGGCGGCGCGGCCGGCGAGCTGACCGAGCCGTACCTGCTGTACATGGTGGGCCCGGCCATGCCCGGCACCGCCGAGCGGATGGACGTCCTGTCGAAGGCCCTGGTGCCGCACACGAGCGGGCGCAAGCCGTACACGATGCTGCACAGCGGGGAGCAGGCCGCGTCCGCCTTCGACGCCGGGACCCTCGCCCGGCTGCGCGACCTCAAGCGGGCCCGCGACCCGCACGGCGTCCTCAGGGCCAACTACCCGGTCCTGGGCACCGCGTAGGAGCCCGGGGTCAGATCGCTCCGAAGTCCCCGTGCCGGCCCGCGCCCCCGGCGAAACGCGCGGCACCGGAGGCGGCGTCCGGCAGGGAGACCAGGCCGTGCCGGAGCTCGTTGCGCATGGCCTCCCGCTCCCCCAGCCCTTCCTGCTCCAGGACGGACATCCGATCCCCCCGCAGGCACGCCTGCGGGAATCGGGCGATCTCCAGGGCCAGCGCCTCCGCCTCCCGGCGGGCCGTCCCGTCGGCCACCACCCGGTTGGCCAGGCCCATCTCGTACGCCTCGCGCGCGCCGACCGGGCGGCCGGTGAGGATCAGGTCCATCGCCCTGCTCCGGCCGATGAGGCGCGGCAGCCTGACCGTGCCGCCGTCGATGAGCGGCACCCCCCACCGCCGGCAGAACACCCCGAACACCGCGCTCTCCTCCGCCACCCGCAGGTCGCACCAGAGCGCCAGCTCCAGCCCGCCCGCGACCGCGTGGCCCGAGACGGCGGCGACGACCGGCTTGGACAGCCGCAGCCTGGTCGGGCCCATCGGCCCGTCGCCCTCCTCGCCGACGTGGTTGTCCAGCTTCTTGAGGTCGGCTCCGGCGCAGAACGTGCCGCCCTCGCCCCACAGCACGGCCACGTCGGCGTCGGACGCGTCGAACTCGCGGAAGGCGGCGGCGAGCGCGCCGGCGGTCTCGCGGTCGACCGCGTTGCGCGCCTCCGGCCTGCTGATCACCACCGTGGTGACCTGGCCCCGGCGCTCCACGCGTACGGTCATGCTGCCTCCTCGGGAAGCCCGTGCCGAGCCTACGACGCCGATGTCACGAGCCGTCGGTGAGCCATCACCGGCCGCGGCTCGCCGCCGTCTCCCAGGGCGGTGACGGTGCTGGCACGCCGATCCCGGCGCGCACGTCGTAGCCGCAGCCGGTCAGCCGCCTGGCGGCTTCGGCGGACGTGCGGCGCTCGGCGTGGCCGAGTTCGGGGTGGGCGTGCAGGTCCTTGTAGAGCGCTTCCAGGCCGGGCCTGATCCGGTCCAGGCCGGCGAGGATCTCTGTGCCGCCCGGCATGCCGTGCCCCTCTCATGAGTACGGACATACCTGGTCATCCCCGACGGGCCGGTTCGTATACGCCAACCTGCGGCAACATCCTTACCAACACCCGCGACCCCGGACACGGTGATCATTACCCTCGGGAGGGTGCGGATGGACACGGCCACCACGGTCCTCGACCTGGTCGGGGTGTTCCTCAACGCCCTGCTCGGCGGGACGGTGGCGCGGCGCGACCGGCTGGACCTGTTCGGCTTCCTTGTGATCGGGATCGCCTCGGGGCTCGGCGGCGGCCTGATCCGCGACGTGCTGCTGCAGCACGGCCCTCCGGCCGCACTCACCGACCCCGCCTACATCCCCACCGCGCTCGCCGGCACCGGGGTCGCCTTCCTGCTCGACATCTCACCGCCCGACTGGAGCCGGGCGTTCAAGTTCCTGGACGCGGCGGCGCTCAGCGTGTGGGCGTCCGTCGGGGCGCAGAAGACCATGGGGGTCGGCCTGGGCCGGCTCCCGGCGATCCTGCTCGGCACGATCACCGCGGTCGGCGGCGGCGCGATCCGGGACCTGCTCCTGCAGCGCGTCCCCGCGGTGCTGCAGGACACCCGCTGGTACGCCTCCGTGGCCGTCCTCGTCGCCGCCGTGGAGGTGCTGGGCATCGCCACCGGATTCCCGGTCGCGGGCACCGTCGCCGCCATCACGCTCGGCGTTCTGCTGCGGATCGTCGCCGAGTGGCGCGGCTGGACCGTGCCCCGCGGGCTGGAGGTGCGTCCGTCGGCGGTGCTGCGCCGCAGGCGACGGCGCGACGGCGACCCGTGAGCCCACCGTGATTTGTCACCCGCCGCTGCTATGAAGAATGCGATCAACCAACCCCCCACGGAACGGGTGCGTTCATGACGACGGTGACCTTTCGCGATGAGACCGCGACAGGCCGGGCTCTGGAGGAGTTCTCCCTGCCCGGGCTGCCGGAGCGGATCTCCGCCAGAGAGCTGGTACGGCTCCGCGTACGCGAGGAGGTGGCCCGGCACAACGCCGCCCCCAGCCACCACTTCCGAGGCCTGGTCAAGCCCACCGACGCCGAGACCGAGCTGAACGGCTACCGGATGCGCACCGCACGCAGGCTCGACTGGGAGAGGCAGGCCGACGCGGCCGAGGCCGCGTTCGCCCGCAACGGGTTCCTGCTGCTGGTGGGCGACCGGCAGATCGAGGACCTGGACGAGGAGGTCGTCCTCACGACAGACCCGGTGGTGTCGTTCGTCAAGCTCGTCCCGCTGGTCGGGGGCTGACGTGGACTATCAGGTCCTCAAGGACTCGCCGCTCAACAACGACTACACCTCCGTGTACTTCGCCAACGACCACCGCGACCTGTTCGACCGCCTCGACGCCGCCTTCGCGGCGGAAGAGGAGCTGGTCTGCGGGGAGGACGAACGCGTCCCGTTCGCCGTCTGGGCGCAGATGCGGCTCAGCCTCGGCTGGGACGGCGGCCACGAGCACGACGAGCGCCGCTTGGCGGTGATCCGCGACGTGATCGACCGGATGCCGGACCTGCCCATGGAGACCGTCAAGCAGGTGTGGGGCGTGGCCGACAGGCTCATGACCTGGGCGCACACCAACATCCACGAGCTCTACAGGCTGCCGCTGGCCGCCACCGCCCGGCTGCCGTACCACGAACGGCGTGACGTGCTGAACCACCGGCCCAGGTGGCTGGCCCAATACTGGAAACCCGCCTGGGAGGTGCTGCGCGAGCCGATCGGGACGTTGCTCACCGAGCCCGAGACCGGTGACCCCGCCGCGACCGTCCGCAACATCATGTGGGAGGACGACGCCTTCGCCCGGCGCATGATCGACGCGCACGCCGCCCGGCTGGCCGCGCCCGAGGTGCTGCCGCTGCTGCGCCACTGGAACACGGCGACCGCGTCGAAGCCGAGCGCCCGGTGGCTGAAGCGGGCCGCCGCGCTGCTGACCCCGGAGGCGGACGAGGTGATCCGGGACGTGCTCCGGATGGTCGTCACGCACCGGGAGGTCACCCACCGCCACCAGTACCGCGGCGGCGGCGAATGGACCGAGACCGTCTTCCTGCGCGAGCGCACCGCAGTGCCGCTGCGCGGCATGGTCTGGACGTGTGAGCTCGTCGACCAGCCGTGGGTGACCTCGCTGCTGGGTGACGTCGCCGTGACCACGGGCACCGGCATCGGCGGCACGGGCGCCAACGCCCGCAGCGAGAAGCTGGCCAACGCCGCGATCGGCGTGCTGGGCCGGCGCGGCGGCCTGGAGGTGGTCGCCCAGCTCGCCCGCGTCCAGGCCAAGGTGCGCAAGAAGACCATTCTCGCCGGAGTGGCCAGGACGATCGGCGCGGTGGCCGCGCAGGCGGGGCTCTCCCCGGAGCAACTCCTGGAGCGCACCGTGCCCGGCTTCGGGCTGGGGCCCGACGGCGTCCGCACCGAGCAGGGCCTGCGCCTGGCCGCCGACGGCACCGTGACCTTCACCGATCCATCCGGCAAGATCCGCAAGACCATCCCCAAGAGCGTCGACCGGGAGCTTCTGGCCGAGTTCAGGGCCGCCGCCAAGGAGCTGAGGAAGACCCTGCCGGCCGAACGGTTCCGGATCGAGCGGGCCCTGGCCACCGAGCGCGTCTGGCGCTGGCGCGACGTGTGTGAGTTCTACCTGGACCATCCGGTCACCGGCACGCTCGCCCGTACGCTCATCTGGGAGATCGTCCAGGGCCCCGCCGGGATTCCGGTGCGCCGCGAGGACGGCTGGGAGCTGACCGGCCCGGACGGGCGCCGCGTCCAGCCCGGCCCTGACACCCCGGTCCGTCTGTGGCATCCGATCACGCACGGCGTGGAGGAGGTCCGAGCCTGGCGCGACCATCTCATGGACGCCGGCCTGCGCCAGCCGTTCAAGCAGGCCTTCCGCGAGGTCTACCTGCTCACCCCGGCCGAGGAGGCGAGTCACGACCACTCGCGCCGCTTCGCCGGTCACCTCCTGCGGTACGGCACGGCCAAGGCGCTGCTGACCGAGCGCGGCTGGACCGGCATGTCGCTGGGCCACTGGGGCTGGGAGTACGGCTCCGACCAGGCCGAGGCCACCCGCGAACTGCCCGGCGGGCTGGCCGCGCACTGGGACTTCCACCTTGACGAGCACTCCTTCGACCGCGACGGCGTCGGCACGGTCTCCATCTGCGTCAGCGGAAACCTCCGCTTCACCGGCGCGGACGACCGGGCCGTCCCCCTGGAGCGGGTCCCTCCCCTGGTGCTCTCCGAGACGCTGCGCGACGCGGACCTGGCCGTCGGCGTCACCTCCACCGGCCTCGACCTCCAGGGCGACGGCGACTACTGGCAGTCCTACAGTTTCGGCGCGCTGTCGGAGACCGCCCGGATCCGCCGCGACGCCCTGACCCGGCTGCTGCCCCGCCTCTCCATCGCGAGCCGCTGCGAGCTCACCGAACGTTTCCTCCGGGTCCGCGGCGACCTGCGCACCTACAAGATCCACCTCGGCTCGGGAAACATCCTCATGGAGCCCGACGACGCCTACCTGTGCATCGTCCCCGGCGGCGTCGGCGACCAGGTCTTCCTGCCCTTCGAGGAGGACGGCGGCATGCTGTCGGTCGTGCTGTCCAAGGCGTTCCTCCTGGCCGCCGACACAGCCATCGCCGACCCGGCGATCACCCGGCAGCTCACGAACCGGAGGCCTTCTTGACCTTCGTGCCGACGCCGCCGAACAGGGCGAGGCCGCTGACGACGATCCGCGGCGCCCCCCGCTCCCGGCGCACGGCGCTCCTGTCGAACGCGCCGAACAGGCCGAAGCCCTTGACCTCGACCTCCACGTCGTCGGGCACGACTACCTCGGTGTAGCCCCACAGGGCGAAGGCGCGCACCCGGATCTCCCGGCTCGCGAAGCGGGCGTCGCGCAGGTCGATCTCCCCGCCGCCGAACACCGCCAGCGAGGTGAACGCGGGCGGCGCGACCCAGCGGCCCCTGCGGCTGAACCAGCCGAACACGCTCAGCGCGAACCGGGAACTCGGCTCGTCCCGTACCACCAGCGTCTCCGCGCGGGCCGGCTCGGGGAGGCCGCGGCCCGCGTACGCGAGCTCGTCCTGGGTCCTCGCCTCGTAGATCTCGCTCAGCCGCTGGTCCAGCTCGCCCAGCTGGATCCTGCCGGTGGCGGCGGCCGACTGGAGCCGCTGGGCGGCCTGGTCACGCTCCTCGTCGGAGGGGCGTACCTGCCGGCTCGGGGGGTGCTCGACCATGCTTCGGAGTCCTGTCTGTGCGGTCAGCGTGACCACACCATCTTATTCTCCAACTGGAGAACAAGCCTCCTCCACCATGTGCGCCCCCATCATCCGGGCGAGCTGAACGCGGAACTCCGCTTCGTACGCCGGGTCGCCGGGATCGTGGCCCAGGCCCGCCAGCCACGACCGGCCGCCGATGGCGAACCCGTACGCGGCCGACAGCCCGACCAGCACGACCGCCTCGATGCGCGCCCGGCTCGGCACCGGCCCTCCCGCGAGCGCCGCGCGGATGCCGGCCTCCATCGTGTCGACCAGCTCCACCAGCTCCGGCCGCGCGGCGCCGCGGTACTCCGCGTGCATCTCGGCCCAGACGAACAGACGCAGGTAGCTCTCGTCCGCCAGGGTGTCGAACAGCACCCCCATGATCCCCGCGGCGGTGGGCACGCCGTCCTCGGCCTGGATCCGCTCGCGCACCCGCGCCTCGATGCGATCGTTCTCGGCCCGCAACACCTCCCGGACCAGGGCGGCATAGGTGCCGAAATAGTGGGAGGCGAGCCCGTGCGCGACCCCGGCGGCCTCCGCGATCTGCCGCAGGCTGACGTTGTCCGGACCTCGCTCCCTGATCAGCCCGGCCGCCGCCGCCAGCAGCTCGGCGCGCGATTCCGCGGGACTCCGCCTGCGTCTGGATGCCATGACCGGCAGTTTATGGTCCGCCGGACGATCAAGACCGGGACCCGCGTCGCCGAGAACCGGCTCCACATCCCTCGGCCGACTTCAACGGCTACGACGCCACTTACGTGGCCCTGGCCGAAGCACTGGACTGCACTCTGGTCACCACCGACGAGAAAATCCACAAGGTGGCCCGTAAGTACGTCAACGTCGACTTCTGCTGATCTGTCGTCGCAGGCGCGTCGCTCCCCAGCGGGGTGACGGCCCGCGGCCCTTCCGCCTCAGAGACAGGCCGGCGCGGTGCCGGGCTGCATGCGGACGAGCGACGGGCGGCTGAATTCCGGCGGTACGAACCCGCGCCCCACGCACAGCACCAGGCCGGCGCCGGACTGGTTGACGAGGACGGCCTGGCAGCCGGGAGGCGGCTGGTTGCGGAACGACTGGAGCTGAGCGAGCTGCGGCTGGAGCTGTCTCGGAGGCTGACAGCTGTCGTAGACGATCGTGCGGCTGCCGGTCTCGCTGATCAAGGTCAGCTGCCGTCCGCCGCATGGGCTGCGCCCGTGCCCGCCAGGGTCAGAGCGGCGTGCCATCTGCAACCCCTGGTCACGTGGTACGGGTGTCGTACTGCTCCCGGTTGGCGAGGACCTCGTCCATGTGCGTCTCCGCCCACGCCTTGATGCCGTGCATGAGGTCGCGGAGCGAGAGGCCGAGGTCGGTCAGCTCGTACGTGACCGTGACGGGCACGGTGGGCGTCACCGTGCGGGTGATCAGGCCGTCGCGT
Source organism: Nonomuraea harbinensis (assembly GCF_019396385.1). GTDB lineage: Bacteria > Actinomycetota > Actinomycetes > Streptosporangiales > Streptosporangiaceae > Nonomuraea > Nonomuraea ferruginea. The sequence goes on from NZ_JAHKRN010000033.1 coordinate 70,848, forward strand.
TCGAGGCTGCGCAGGGTCTGGGTGAGCATCTTCTGGCTGACTCCGGCCAGGCGGCGGGACAGCTCGGAGTAGCGCATCGGTCTCGGCTCACCGGCGCAGACCTCGCCGGGGCGCGGGCCGTCGCTCCCGAGCGCGGCCAGGATCAGGGACACCCACTTGTCGGAGATCCGGTCCAGGAGCCGGCGGCTGGGGCAGCCGGCCAGGAACGCGTCGTACTCCATCTTCGCCTGCGCCCGCTGCTGGGCCGCCGTCGTCGTCGGCATCGGCCGCTCCTTCCTACCGCCGGGTGGGATACGCACTCCGGAGTGCGTACTTCCCGTCAGAGAGTAACCCCTCCATGGTGGTGCAAAAGCTCCCGTTTCTCCATAGGAGGCGACATGTCCACAACCTTCCGCACCGCCGTCGTCCGCACGCCGGGCGGCCCCGACTCCATCGAGATCATCGACGTGCCCCTCGTCGAGCCCGGACCGGGTCAGGTCCGGGTCGAGATCGCCGGGGCCGCGGTCAACCCCGTCGACCTGGCGGTCGCCGCCGGGGTGTTCCACGGGCGCGGGCTGGTCGACCAGCCCCACCACACCGGTCTGGGCTGGGACTTCTCCGGCACGGTCGCCGCCGCCGGCCCGGGCGTCGGCTGGGCGGTCGGCACGCGGGTCGCGGGGCTGATCGACGGGTTCGACCGCGACTTCGGCACCTACGCCGAGCAACTGATCGTCTCGGCCGACGACATCGCGCCCGTGCCCGCCGGCCTCGACCTGGTCGCGGCGGCCGCCGTCCCGCTCAACAGCCTGGCCGCGGCCCAGCTCGTCGACCTGCTCGGCGACGGTGACGGCCGGAGCCTGCTGGTGACCGGCGCGGCGGGCGCTGTCGGCGGCTACGTGCTCTCGCTGGCCCAGGATCGCGGGTGGCGGGTCACCGGACTGGCCCGTACGCAGGACGAGGAGTTCGTGCGCGGCCTCGGCGCCGGCTTCACCACGCGGGCCACGCCCGGCTGGGACGCGGTGGCCGACGGCGCCGCGATGCAGGAGCAGGGCATGCCTCTCGTCCGCGACGGCGGCCTGTTCGTCGGCGTGCAGCCGGGGGCGGCCCCGGCGGAGGTGCGGGGCATCACCGTCCGCGTGGTGGTGGCGCGGCCGGACGGCGCCCGGCTCGCGCAGCTCCTGGAGGCCACCGCCGATGGCCGCCTCCCGGTTCGGGTGCACGCCGTCGTGCCTCTCGACGAGGTCGCCTCCGCCCACCGCGCGGTCGCCAAGGGCGGCGTACGCGGAAGGTACGTTCTCACGCCGGGCACAGCGATGGACTGACAATAGGTGACCATACGGCCACTCGCAGCGAGATCACCGCCGGCCCGTGCGACCCGCAACGCCACTACCTGGTGCCGCCGACGCCGCGGATCTCAGAGGCCCGGGCGCTCGCCACGATGGATCGTTACTTCACGGTGCACAGAGCGACCTGGGCGAACGGGTGAAGACGACTCGGGCGTCAGCTCCTTGCCACGGCTGCTCGCGCCGGCGGTCAGCCGATTCAAGGACCTGCTGGACCCCGCGGGAGCTTGTAGCGAAGCGATCCACTGTCCGCGGCCGATTGGGGAACCGCGGACAGTGGATCTGCTCACCTTCTTATGGGTCGCACAGGTACGTGGACCCCGTTGCCGAGCATTCCTGCCGGGCTTTTCGCTGCGCGCGAGGGCTGGTGCCCACCGGCGGATAGAGGCACCCTGTTCCGAGCAGGCTTGGCGAATACGCGCTTTAGTAGCAGCGCTCCTTGACGGAGATGGTGATGGGGTTGGACAGGGTTCGCGTCCCGTCCGAAGCCGTCAGCTGCGCCGTGTAGACGCCGATCGGGAGCGGGTCGAACTCTGCGAAAACCCAGCCGTTGATCGTTGTCGAACCGTTGGAGCTGGTGTGATTCGAGCCGGGGGGGATTTCGTCGGCCTGGGTGACGACCGCCCCGGGGGGCAGGTTCTCCACCGTGACGTGGACGGGCGACGACCAGCTGCCGACGACAGCGGCCACGAAGTATGTCCAGTAAGAGTGGCCGCGTTGGATGCAGATTTGATTTTCCCCCATGAGGTCCCACGTCGCCGCCGAAGCGGGGGTGCTGCCGGCCAAGGCGATGGCCAGTCCTGCCGTCGCGCCGAGCGCCGCTCTGGCGGCGCGGTGACTGATTTTCACGGCTGCCTCCCTTGGTTCTTGTTCCACAGAAACCTCTGACTCAGCAATCATTGATGATTAAAGAACCTTCTGACAAGAAAGTTTCTGTGTTCTTATGAAATTTTCATTCGAGAGTAAAGGGAAGATCGTCCAGCCGGGCGAGGGCGGTCAGGTCGAGAGGGCGGCCGCCGCTTCCCGGTAGATGACATCGGGGTCCTCGGACAGCCATGCCTTCACCTGGCGGCTCCAGTCGTCGGCGAGCACTTCGGGCCGGTGCGCCTCGATGCCGTCGAGGGCCGCCGCGACGATCGCCTCGGGAGCGCTCTTGTCGCCGTCGTACCAAGCCATCATGTCGGTGTCGGCGGCGCCCAGGTGCAGGCCCGTAACCAGGGTGCGCTGTCCGGCCAGTTCCAGGCGTGCGCTGTTGGTGAGCGCCCACTCCGCGGCCTTCGCCGCGTGGTATGCGCCCGCACCGGCGGAGGCGAACCATGAGATGGCGGACAGAACGTTGAGGATCGCGCCGTCGGCCAGCTGGGGCGCGAAGGCACGGATCACGTGAAGAGTGCCGTAGAAGTGGGTGTCCATCTCGCGGCGGATCACGTCCAGGTCTCCGGTGACCAGATTCGTCCCGGTCGAGATTCCCGCGTTGTTGATGACGATCTTGACGTCGGATGCCGCTGTCACCGCGTCGGCGACCGATGCCGGATCGGTGATGTCCAGCCGCAGCGGGACGACTCCCGGCACGTCGATGAGGTCGGGACGACGGGCGGTGGCGTACACCTTGCCGGCGCCGCGGTCGAGGAGGGACAGGACGAACTGCCGGCCCAGGCCGCGGTTGGCCCCGGTGACCAGCACATGTGCTCCGTTGATCTGCATGCGGATACGCTAAGACCTGACGTTGACGTCAGAGGCAAGTCTTGTGATGGAGGTCATGGTGCGGATCGGCGATCTGGCGGCGAGGTCGGGCGTCAGCGTGCGGGCGCTGCGCTACTACGAGGAGCAGGGACTGCTGGAGGCGCACCGGAGCAGCTCCGGGCAGCGCCACTACCCCGAGTCGGCGGCCGACCGGGTCCATCTGATCCAGATGCTGTACGCGGCCGGCCTGTCCAGCCGGACCATCGCCGAGCTGCTCCCCTGCGTCGAATCCAAGGTCAGCACTCCCGCCACGCGTGCCCGGCTCGCCGCCGAACGCGATCGCATCGATGCCCAGATCGCGGAGTTGACCCGTACCCGTGATCGTCTGGACACGGTCATCCGCGTCTCCGAAAGCCCGGACAGCGACTGCACCAGACTCGCGTATCAGGACGTCCCCGCAGAAGCGGGTCGCTCCACGACCCCGTGATGCCGTGCGGCCAGGGCAGGGCGCGGCCCCGAAGCCCGGTGGGTGGCGTCAGGTCTCGATCGTCCCGATCTCCTCGTACTGCTCGATGGCGGAGGTGGTGTCCATGCCGGGCGCCTCGCGGTCGGAGTGGGCGGCTTTGAACGAGTCGGAGCGCAGCCAGGCGATGAAGTCCGCGCGGGAGTCGAACTCCATCGTGGACACGTAGGGCTGCCCTTCCTCCGTGGGGCGCAGGAGGGAGCTGCGCCGCAGGCCGGGGACGCCGGCGAGGGTGGCGCGCATGCTCTCCATGAAGGTGGCCTCGAACGCCTTGGCGTCCTCGGAGGGAACGTCGATGCGGTTCATGATCATGTGCATGGGGGTGCCCTTCTCCGTAGCGCCATGGCTCTTTTCCCGACGCCCTGTCGGGATGATACCAACGCACCGTCGATAAGTGGTCGCCGAGTTGCAAGCGAACCCTGCGACTGGGCACGCCTGGGTGATGCTGCGGATACCAACTCAGTGCGAGGCCGCCGACGGTGGCGCCGGCTACGGCGGAGGCCGGGGTGAGGGCGGCTTCGGCGGAGATGGCGGCGACGGCGGCGACTGACTGGGAGACCGGCTCGGCCGCGTCTCAGTCGGTGTCGGTGGCGGCGAGGACGTGGACCAGGAGGCGGTCGGGGTCGAGGGCGGCGATGCCGACGTCCCAGGCGACCTGGTAGAACCAGGCGGTCGAGGCGTCGAACAGCACCCAGGTGCGGCCGGCGGCGTCCTCGACGCGGGTGCCGCCCGCCAGGGCGGTCATCGACTGCCAGGCCAGCAGCCTGCCGTAGGCGCCGCCCCGGCCGCTGCCGTAGGCGGAGCCGGTGGCCGCCGCCGCGAACAGCACCCGCATCACCTCCGACGGCGTGGCGGCGCGCACGGTCACTTCCCCCTCGCCGGCGAGGCAGGTCAGCCCGAGCCCTTCCAGCAGCTCCGCGTCCAGCTCGGCCGGCATCGCGAGCCGGAACGCCCGCGCCTCGATCCGGCCGTTGGAGTCCTCCGCCCAGTTCTCCACCGCCGCCGTGAGCAGGCCGGGCGCGAGCAGCTCCACCGCCGGCATCTGGTGGCCGGGCCGCCGCGGGAAGCCGGACCGCTCGACGGGACCGAACGGGATCGCGTACGACGCCCCGCGCAGGCTGTACGAGGGCAGGTCCAAGGAGTCCTCTAAAGGCAGCAGGGTCAGCGGGAGGATGGCCAGGGGGTGGTTCGCGTCCGCCAGATGGGCGGTCACCCGGCGGACGGCGCCGTGCTGGCCGATGTCCGGATGACGTAGCACCAGCTCCTGCGTCAGGCACGCGAACAGCTCCGGCGCCTGCTCGTACTCCTCGTACAGCGGCAGCAGGTTGTCCACCGGCTGGGCGGAGGCGAGCTGGGCGGCGGCCAGGCGGACCCGGGAGTCGAGCTGCTCGGTCGCGGCCAGGCGCACGGCGCAGGCCGCGTTGCCCGGCCCGGGGGTCAGCGCCAAGGCCTGCTGGATGTGGAGCAGGACGGCGTCGCGCTGCCAGCCGGGCTCGGCGGCGCGCAAGGTCAGGGCCAGCTCGTACAGCTCTCCGGCCCGTCCCTCGCCGGCGGCCCGCTCGACCAGGTCGTAGTGGCGAGTGACGTCCTCGGCCTCGTGAAGTCCGGCCGGCAGCTCATCCAGCGACATGGGCGTCCTCGTGTAGGTCGGGCCACGCAGCATACAAGCGGACGTGATCTACGGCGAGCCCCGCGACCGGGCTGGACGGGCTAGCGCTGCTTGAGGCGCTGCGCCTCTTTGCGGACCTCGGCCTGGGTGGAGCGCTCCTGCTCCAGCCACGCGGGGTTCTCCGCCTTGAGCGCGTCGATCTCGGCGGTGGTGAGCGGGTCGGTGATGCCGTTTCTCATCAGGCCGGAGATGGACACCCCGAGCTTCGCGGCGACGACCTGCTTGGGGTGGGGGCCGTTGCGGCGCAGGTCGGCGAGCCAGGCGGGAGGTGAGGCCTGGAGCGCGTTCAGCTCGCTCCGGGAGACCACGCCCTCCTGGAACTCGGCGGGGGTGGCCGAGAGGAGGATGCCCAGCTTCTTGGCCGCCGTCGCGGGCTTCATCGTCTGGCTGGTCTTGGGTTTGGGCGTGGTCATGGAGTCCAGCGTAGTCAGGCGGAACCGGTCCTTCTCACATCGGTACCCTGACGGGGTGACTCTTGAGGAGACCGGCGGGGTGTTCCGGCTGGCGTACCCGCCCGGCGTGACACCGGCGAAATGGGTCGGCGTCTGGGCCGAGAGGGTGCCCGACGTGCCGCTCACCCTGGTCCCGGCTCCCGCCGCCGACGTGGTGGGCCTGCTGCGCGGCGGGGGCGCCGACGCGGGCTTCGTGCGGTTGCCGGTCGACCGTGACGGGCTCAGCGTGATTCCCCTGTACGTGGAGACCACGGTGGTCGTGGTGCCGAAGGATCACGTGGTGACCGCGGCCGACGAGGTGACCGTCGCCGATCTGGCCGACGAGGAGATCTTCCACCCGCTGGACGACGCCATCGAGTGGACGGTCCGCCCCGGGCGGCCCGCGTTCGAGCGGCCGGCCACGACGGCGGACGCGGTCCGGCTGGTGGCGGCCGGGGCGGGGCTGCTGGTCGTCCCGCAGTCGCTGGCGCGGCTGCACCATCGCAGGGACCTCACCTACCGGCCGGTGTCCGGCGCGCCGCAGTCGCAGGTGGGGCTGGCCTGGCTCACGGACGCGACGACCGACCTGGTGGAGGACTTCATCGGGATCGTCCGCGGGCGCACCGCGAACAGCTCGCGTGGCCGTGCGCCTCAGCCTTCGGCGGAGAAGCCGGCGCGGCGGGAGGCGGCGAAGCCGGTCCAGCGCGGCTCCGGACGCCGGGGGACGGCGACCGGCGGCCGGAAGAAGGGCCGCCGGCCCCGCTGACCGCCGGAAGCTCGAACACCCGGGTTGAAGACCACGGGGGAATGCGGGTGGTCAGAAGGTGAAGGCTCCTCGGGTGAGGGTGTCGAAGTGGTCCAGGTCGTCGGCGGGGCGGTCGAGGCCGCGGAGGGGGCCGTGGTCGGCGAGGTGGGCGTCGGCGTAGAGGCGGGCGACCAGGGCCTTGCGGGAGCCGTGGCCCGCGCGCTCCTCCCAGCCCGCCTGCTCGGTCAGCAGCGCGGCGGCGTACACGTCGGCCATGAACTGGGCCAGCGGGTAGAGCCGGGCCTCGGCCACGGCCGGGCCGAGCGAGGACCAGGCGGTGATCGCCTTGCCCAGGTCGTCGACGCGGCCGCGTACCAGGGACCAGTCGCCCGAGGGGGCCCGGTCCACGGCGGCGGCCAGGCGGTCGAGGAACGGCTCGTGGGCGTTCTCGCGCAGCATCGCCCGGCGGACGTCGAGGCAGAGGATGTGGTCGCCGCCCTCCCAGATGGGGTTGACCTGGGCGTCGCGGAGCAGCCTGGCGACCGGCCACTGCTCGATGTAGCCGTTGCCGCCGTGCACCTCGACGGCGTCGCTGGCGGCGGTGAGGCCGAGGCGGGCGGCGCGCAGCTTGATCAGGGCGGGGGCCAGGCGCAGGCGCGGCCCGACGTGGCCGTCGAAGACGAGCGCCTGGACGGCCTCGACCTCGACGATGAGCTCGGCCAGCTTGCGGCGCATGAGGGGCTGGTCGGCGAGCGGCCGGCCGAACGCCTCGCGGGCGCGGGCGTAGCAGAGCGACTCGGTCAGGGCGCGCCGGGCGATGCCCGCGCCCATCATGGCGACGCCGAGCCTGGAGGCGTTGGTGAGCTTCATCATCGTGCCGAGGCCGGAGCCGGAGCCGGGCCCGGCCAGCAGGAACGCCTCGGCGCCGGCGAACTCGACCTCGGCCGAGGCGACCGAGCGGGTGCCGAGCTTGTCCTTCAGCCGCCTGATGCGCACGCCGTTGCGGGTGCCGTCGCGGCGCTCCCACAGCACCAGGAACGGCGCCACGGAGCCTTCGTGCCTGGCCAGCACCACGAACGCGGACCCGTTGGCGTTGGAGGCGAACCATTTCAGCCCGGTCAGCGACCAGGCGTCGCCGGACGGCTCGGCGGTGGTCTCCAGGGCGGCCAGGTCGGAGCCGCCGGTCCGCTCGGTGAACATCTGGGCGGCTTCGCCGGAGTAGTCGCCGTTGGCGAAGATCTCCCGTACCCGTTGCTTGACGTCGTCGGGAGCGTGGCGTTCGGCGAGCGAGACGACCATGTCGCCGCCGGTGCCGAGCGCGCAGCCCATGCCGATGTCGGCCTGGTCGAGCAGGTAGGTCCAGGCGGCGGCGAGCGCGGCCGGGTCGGCGCCGTGGGCCCGGGCCTGCTCGGCGAAGGCCGGGGAGGTGAAGTTGTCGGCCATGAGCGCGTCGCGGGCGGCGTGGAACGAGGGCGGCATGACGACCTCGCTGATGTCACGCCCCCATTTGTCGTACTTCTCCAGCCGGGGCGGGTTGCGGTCGGTCTCCTCCGCGCAGGCGGCGATCGGGCCGCCCATGAGCGCGCCGAGGCGGTCGAGGTGCGGCTCGGCCCAGGCGTAGCCGTCGCCGAGGTGGCGGCGCATGAGCAGCTGGAGCGACGGGTCGCAGCGCCACCAGTTGCGTCCCGCGGCTCCCTGGTAGCGCTCGGTGGCGTAGCGGTCGCTGGAGTCGAAGGGTTCGACGAGATACCTGCCCATACCACCGAGCATTACATATCATCGACACGCGATGGAAGAGCGTAATACACTCAGCGCCCGCTCGGCCGTGCTCAGCGCGCTGCTGGGCAGCCATCCGCCGAGCCTGCCCGCCCGCCGCCTGGTGCGCGTCGGCGCGCTGTTCGGCATCGCCGAGGGCACCGTACGGGTCGCGCTGTCGCGCATGGTGGCGGCCGGCGACCTGGTCCAGTCCGGCGGCCGCTACGCGCTGACCGAGCGGCTGGCCGAGCGCCAGGCCAGGCAGGACGAGAGCCGCGCCCCGCACACCCGGCCGTGGGACGGCACGTGGGAGATCGCCGTGGTCACCGCCGAGCGGCGCGCGCCCGCCGACCGGGCCGCGCTGCGGCACGCGATGACCACGCTGCGCCTCGCCGAGCTGCGCGAGGGCACCTGGATGCGGCCCGCCAACCTGCTGCGGGAAGAGTGGCCGGCGGTCGTGACCGCCCAGTGCACGCTGATCGACGGCCGCCCGCACGCCGACCCCACTCCCCTGCTGTGGGATCTCGACGGCTGGGCGGCCGAGGCGCGCGGGCTGCGGCGCTCGCTCGACCGCGCCGAGGGACTGGCCGAGGGGTTCCTGGTGTCGGCGGCGGTGCTGCGCCACCTGCTGGCCGACCCGCTACTGCCGCCCGAACTGCTGCCGGACGACTGGCCGGGCGCCGGGTTGCGGGCCCGCTACGACGACTTCGACCGCCGCTTCCGCGAGCTGCTGGACCGGCATCTCAGAGATTGACGCCGAACACCACCCGTTTGCGCCGGAACTCGGCCAGGCTCCACACCTTGCCGCCCCGGGCGGTCAGGTCCTCCGGGCCGATCGGGAACGGCCGCCGGGCGAGCTTCCCGTTCTCGTACACGAGCAGCCTGCCGTTGGCGCCGGAGCCGGCGGACTGGCTCAGGTACCACCGGCCGTCGCGGGAGATCGCGCCCTGGATCTTCTCGTGCCCCATGACGAACGCGTCCGCGGGCTCGCCGTCCAGCTCCAGGTTCCAGCGCACGACCCGGCCTTCGCGGTGGTCCTCGGCGTACTCGCCGGAGATCAGCGTGTGCGGGGTGGTGCTGCGGTCCAGGCCGACGAACGAGAACCTGGCGCCCTTGACCGCGACCCTCCAGAAGTCGGTCTGCGGGATGACGTAGCGGTAGCCGAAGGCGTGCAGCCGGCCTCCGTGCCGGCCCACCCGCTCCCCGTCGCCCACGCCGGCCTGCGCGCTGGTCAGGTCGAGCACGTTGTTCAGGTCGAAGACCCGCAGGCCCCTGGTGGTGTCGGCGACGTAGAGCAGGTCGCCGTAGCAGGCGACGCCGCCCGCGTGGATGTCGATGGGCTTGTAGGACCCGTCGGGGGCGGCCTCGACCAGCAGCGCGTGCCGGTATTTCAGCGTCGAGGGGCTTAAGAACGTCACCCTGATCCCCCGCTCGCCCTCCTCCGGCCGGTAGTACCACGTGGCGACGAACACCGAGACCGGGATCGTCCCGGAGTCCGCCCCGCAGGTCAGCCCCTGCGGGTACCAGTCGGCGGTCTCCTGGTCGCCCTGGTCGAAGGCGTACCACACCGACGGCTTGGGCATCGACCCGAACGCCTCGGGCGCGCCCTTGCGCACGGCCTTCCTGTTGGCCTGGGCCAGCACCTCCTTGATCGGGGCGGCGCGGATCTCGCCGGCCAGCTTCGCCGCCCCCTCCGCCAGGGTCCCGGTGTCACGCACCAACCGGAAGGGGGTCCCGTCGGTGGGTTTCATCCCCGTGTCAGCCATGCATCCCTCGCTTTTCCCGTCTGTACGCAAGAGTCTGACGGAAGGGGTGACGAGAAGGTTGCGTCACTAAGACCACAGGTGTACCGGCAGCCCCGACAGTGCCAGCTCGCGGTAGCGGCGCACCAGCCGGGCCCGGTCGCCGCCGAACTCGGCCAGCTTCTCCCGCTGCCAGGCCGCGCCGGTGCGGCGCAGCCGGGTGCGCTGCTCGATGATGCCGAGCGCGTCGTCGGCGTCCTTCACGGACACGCCGTTGGCCAGCAGCGCGGCGCGCGCCTCGGGCAGCAGGCTCAGCACCAGGTCGGCGGCCTCGAACTCGCCGTCTCGGCCCGGCCACGACAGCTTGGCGTCCAGCCCGTGCATGGCCGCGCGGTAGAAGTTCTGGTACGCCTCCGCGAACCGGTAGCCGGTCAGATCGCGCTCGGCCTGCGCCAGCGTCAGCCCGAGCAGGAACGCGGTGTTGGCGGTCATGTCGGCGCACGACGGGCCGGCGGGCAGGGCGCGCATCTCGATGCGCAGGTGGCCGCCGTCGGCGGGGTCGTAGACGGGCCGGTTCCACTGCCAGATGGTGCCCTGGTGCAGCCGCAGCTCGGGCACGTCCGTACGGTCGCCGTCCTCGACGAGGTTGGGCACGACGGGGTCGTAGTCGTTGACGTACCGTTCGAAGAGCTCGTACGCCCCCTCGCGCACCCAGTCGGAGCCGAAGGTCACCCGCCCGTCCTTGCGGTAGAGCCGCTCCACGTCGCGGTCGTCGGCCGCCTCCTCGAACAGCGCGATCCTGGTCTCCTCCCACAGCGTCCGGCCGAGGAACGCCGGCGAGTTCCCGCAGGCCGCCAGCACCGGGCCGATCGCCAGCTGGGCGGCGTTGAACAGCCGGGCGAACCGGTTCGGCGGCACCCGCAGATGCACCTGCCAGGAGGTGTTGGCGCTCTCCAGGATGACGTTCTCCACGCGCAGTTCCAGGTCCTCGACCTTGACCAGGAACGGTTCCAGCCGCAGCCGCCGCAGGCCCCTGCGCAACGCCTCGTAGCGGTTCTCCTCGCTCATCGCGTCGGCGGTGAAGTCGCCCACGTCGAGCGTCGGCAGGATGCCGATGGGCAGCGCCCCGCCTCCCTCGACGGCCTCGTCAACCATGCACATCGTCTCCTGGATCTCCGCCCCCAGCCGCTCGAACGGCCGCCCGGCCAGCGGGATGGGGGTGAGGTTCACCTCGATGTTGTAGCGGCCCAGCTCCAGCACCACGCGGGGATCGCCGAGGCGGTCGCGCACCTCGCTGTTGCGCGGCAGCGGCCTGCCCTGCTCGTCGACGAGGAAGAGCTCCAGCTCCGCGCCGATCGTGACCGGCCCCTCGCCGAAGCCGGGGCGGTCGAGCAGCTCGCGCAGCACCGTGAGCTGCTCGTGGAGCCGCTCGCCGAACCGCAGAAATTCGTCCTCGGTAAACCGTGCTTTATCCAGATCCTGTCCCATGCCCCTCATCTGTCCTGGGAAGGGGGGTTGACACCCGTCACCAGGTCACAGTGCGCTGTCTTGCGGAACGGGACCGTGACGCGAGGCCTGTGCGAGCTGCGGCGGCTCACTCTAAGCTCATGAGATGCGTGCTGTTGCCTACGACGAATTCGGTGGCGAGCTCGACCTGCGCGAGCTGCCCGACCCGGCGCCCGCCCCGCACGGGGCGGTGATCCGCGTCGAGGCCACCGGCCTGTGCCGCAGCGACTGGCACGGCTGGCAGGGGCACGACCCCGACATCCGGGTGCTGCCGCACGTGCCCGGCCACGAGCTGGCCGGGGTCGTGGAGGCGGTCGGGGGCGAGGTGCGCGGCTGGCGGCCGGGGGCGCGGGTGACGGTCCCGTTCGTGTGCGCGTGCGGGTCCTGCGCGGCGTGCCAGGCCGGCGAGCAGCAGGTGTGCGAGCGGCAGACGCAGCCGGGGTTCACCCACTGGGGCTCCTTCGCCGAGCTGGTGTCGATCGACCACGCCGACGTCAACCTGGTCGCGCTGCCGGAGGAGATGTCGTACGCGACCGCGGCCTCGCTCGGCTGCCGGTTCGCCACCTCCTTCCGTGCGGTCGACCAGGTCGCCGAGGTGCGGCCGGGCGAGTGGGTCGCGGTGCACGGCTGCGGCGGCGTCGGCCTGTCCGCCATCATGATCGCCACCGCGGTGGGGGCCAGGGTGGTGGCCGTCGACATCAGCGGCGACGCCCTCCATCTGGCCGAGCTGGCGGGCGCCACCCACTTCGTCGACGGCTCCGCGGGCGACTCCGCCACCCAGGTGCGCGAGCTGACCAGGGGCGGCGCGCACGTGTCGATCGACGCGCTGGGCAGCCCGCGGACCTGCGCCGCGTCCGTCGAGAGCCTGCGCCGCCGGGGCCGCCACGTCCAGGTCGGGCTGCTGCCCGGCGCGGCGACGCCGGTGCCGATGGGCCGGGTGATCGCCCAGGAGCTGCGGCTGCTCGGCAGCCACGGGATGGCCGCGCACGCCTACCCGCGCATGCTGGAGCTGATCAGGGCGGGCGTGCTCCACCCCGACCAGCTCGTCACCCGGACGATCGGGCTGGCCGACGCCGGCAAGGCGCTCGCCTCGATCGGCTCGGTGGCGGGCGTCACCATGATCATGCCCCGCGGCCCGTTCTGAATCGCGCTTTTCCGGCCTACATGGCTGGGTATGTAGCCCCGCAGTGACCAGGACCCCACAGACCGCGAGGAATCCGCGATGATCCGCACCATGCTGGCTGAGGATATGCATCTGGTCCGCGGGGCGCTCGTCGCCCTGCTCGCCTACGAGGAGGACATCGAGATCGTCGCCGAGGTCGACAGAGGCGACAAGATCCTGCCCTCCGCGCTGGAGCACCGGCCTGACGTGGCCGTGCTCGACATCGCGCTGCCCGGCAAGGACGGGCTGGTCGCCGCGGGCGAGCTGCACGACGAGCTGCCGGAGTGCGGCGTGCTGATCCTCACCGGGGTCGGCACGCCCGGGCTGCTCAAGCGGGCGCTGGACGTGCACGTGAGGGGTTTCATGGCCAAGGACGCGCCGCCCGGCCACCTGGCGGACGCCATCCGGCGGGTGGCCGACGGGGAACGGGTGATCGACTCGGAGCTGGCGATCGCCGCCATGCGGCCGCCGGACGCGCCGCTGACCCGGCGGGAGCTGGACGTGATCGGCGCGGCCGCGGAGGGCGCGTCGGTGCCGGAGATCGCCGCGTCCCTGTTCTTAGGGGAGGGAACCGTCCGCAACTACCTGCACCGGACCACCGCCAAGCTGGGCGCCCGCAGCCGCATCGACGCCATCCGCATCGCCCGCGAGGCCGGCTGGATCTGAGGTGTGCCGCGCGATGAACGCCAGCGCGTCGGCCGCCAGCGCGATCGAGCGGCTCGCCGCCCGGGCGCCGTGGCCGACGTCCGGCTCGTGCCGAAGCAGGATCGGCCGGTCCCCCGAGGTGGCGTGCTGCATCGCCGCGCACATCTTGCGGGCGTGCATCGGATCCACCCGGGTATCCGCGGCCGACACCGTGAACAGCGTCGCCGGGTAGTCCACCCCCTCCCTGACCCGGTGGTAGGGCGAGTACGCGAGCAGCCACGGGAGCTGCTCCGGGTCGTCGGCGCACCCGTACTCGGCCACCCAGGACGGCCCGAGGCCGGAGTGGTGGTAGCGGACCATGTCGAGCAGGCCCGCCGAGCAGACCGCGGCCGCGAACAGGTCGGGCCGCTGGGTGATGGCGGCGCCGACGAGCAGCCCGCCGTTCGACTCTCCCCAGACGGCCAGCCGGTCCGGGGTGGTCCAGCCGTCGGCGATCAGCTTCTCGGCGGCGGCGACGAAGTCGTCGAACACGTTCTGCTTGCGGTCCAGCATGCCGTCGCGGTGCCAGGCCTCCCCCTCCTCGCCGCCGCCGCGCAGGTTGGCGATGGCGAGCACGCCGCCGGCCGCCACCCAGGCGAGCGAGTCCGCGGCGTAGCCGGGCAGCAGGGGGACGCCGAACCCGCCGTAGCCGTTCAGGATCGCCGGGCGCGGCCCGCCCCCGGTGTCCGGGCGGGCGATGACGATCATGCGGATGCGGGTGCCGTCGGCGGACTCGTACTCGACGTGCCGGCTCTCCACGTCCGGCGCGGGCGCCTGGCCGGGCGGCGCCGCCCACAGCTCCGCCGTGCCGCCGCGCGCGTCGTACCGCCACACCTGGGGCGGGGTGACCGCGTCGGTGTAGCTGAACCAGGCCTCGTGCCCGCGGCCCGGCCGGGACGTGAACGCGCCCACAGAGCCGTTGCCCGGCAGCGGCACCGGCCCGGCGGGCTCTCCGGTCTCCGCGTCGTACACGGTGATCTCCGCGACGGCGTGGCGGACGGCAGAGACCAGGAGCCTGCCGCCCTCCAGGACGGTGAAGGCGCCGAGCACGGCGTCCGGGTCCTCGGGGACCAGCTCGCGCCAGCGGTCCGGCTCGGCCGGGTCGGCCACGCACAGCCTGCGCCGCGGCGCGTCCCTGTCCGTCAGCAGGTAGAGCCGGCCGTCCGGGCCGATCCCCGCGGCGGTGCGCGCCCGCACGCCCCGCTGGGCGGCGCGCAGTGACGGCTCCTCCGGGCCGCCGCGCGCCAGGTCGGCGACCCACACGTCCTGGTACGCGGACCCGCCCGCCGAGACGAGCAGCCACCGGCCGTCGGGGCTGATCGAGATCCCGTACGCCACGGCGCCCGCGCCGCACACCGGCACGTCCTCGGCGACGCCGAGCCGGTGCAGGAACACGCCCTCGTGGAAGCGCACGTAGTAGAACGCGTCGCCGCCGGGCAGCCACGCGACCGGGGAGTAGCGGCAGCCGCCGATCGGGCCGTCGAGCACCAGGCCCGTGTCGAGGTCGCGCACGTAGAGGTCCGCCCGCTCGTCGCCGCTGCGGGAGAGCTGGTACGCCAGCAGTCTGCCGTCCGGGCCCGGGTGCCAGTCGTCGAGGGTGGTCAGGCCGGCGGGGTCGAGCTCCATCGGGTCCAGCACCGGCACGCCGTCGCGGTACAGCACCGGGTGCTCCTGGCCGGCGGACTGGCTCTGGTGGAAGCAGCGCTCGCCGCGCCACACGGGCGGCGTGACCATGCCGACGGCGCCGAGCTCGGTCAGCCGCGCGTGGAACGCCTCGCGCAGGGGCGGGGCGGCGCCGCGCCACAGCTCGTCCTGCTCGGCGAGCCACGCCTTGGTCTCGGGGCTGCCGGGGTCCTCCAGCCAGCGGTACGGGTCGGCGACGCGGTGGCCGTGGAGGTCTTCCACGAGCGGCAGGCGCACGGTTTCTGGATATCTCATGGCACATCCCGGGTCTCTCAGGGGACGGTCTCCGGTTGCCAGTGACCGGCCAGGTCGGCGTAGAGCGGCGATCGGCGGATCAGCTCCTCGTGGCTGCCCACGGTCGTACGTGAGCCGTCCATGAGCAGGATGCGGCGGGCGCGCAGGGCCGAGGTGAGCCGGTGCGCGACGACCACCAGCGTGCCGCCGCGCCGCGTGAACGCATCCTCCACGCGGGCCTCGGCGGCGGGGTCGAGGTGGCAGCTCGCCTCGTCCAGGATGATCAGGCGGGCGGGCGACAGGTAGGCCCGCACCAGCGCGACGAGCTGCCGTTCCCCGGCGGACAGCGCCTTCGGCTCGACCAGCGCGCCGTACCCGCCGATCCGCTCGACGAGCCACTCCGCGCCCAGCGCGGCCACCGCCGGCCCGGGGTCCGCGCCGTCGCTCAGGTAGGTGAGGTTCTCCCGCAACGTGCCGCGGAAGACGTACGCCTCCTGCGGGATGAGCACCCGCGCGGATTGGTCGGCCGCGTGCGCGGGGACGCCGCCGATGGTCACCTCCCCCGCGCCGGGCCGCAGCACCCCGGCCATGAGCGCGGCGAGCGTGGACTTGCCCGCCCCGCTCGGTCCCACCACGGCGAGGTGGTCGCCTTCCGGCACCCGCAGGTCCAGGCGGTCCACGACGGGCTCCGAGTGCGGCCCGTACGCGAACGTCACGCCGCGCAGCGTCACCTCCGCGCCCGCGGGCCGCGCGCGCGGGGCGGCGGGCGGCTCCGGCGGCGCCCCCGCGACGATCCGCGACAGCGTCGCCACCAGCCGCACCCCGCTCACGCCGAGGCCGTGGACGAGGCCGTTCAGCGCGGGGACCAGCGACTGGGTGAGGTACGCGAGCATGCCGACGATGACGCCCGCGCCCGCTCCCCCGGAGGCCAGCCACGGGGTCCCGGCCAGCACCAGCACGACCGGCAGCCACCCGCCGACCCCGAGCGCGGCGGTGCGGACGGCGGTCACGCGGGCGAGGGCCCGGGCGGCGGCGGCCTGCGCCTCCACCCGGCCTGCCAGCCGGTCGGCCACCCGGTCCTCGTCCCCGCACGCGACGATGTCCCGCAGGCCGCCGGCGGTGACGGCCATGGCCGCGGCCAGCTCCTCGTCGGCGATCAGGAAGGCCCGCTGCCGCCGCGCCAGCAGCGGCAGCGACATCAGGAACAGCCCGAGCCCGGCGGCGAACGGCGGCAGCACCAGCACCAGCGCCCCCGGGGCCAGGGTCAGCATGCCGAGCAGCACGCCACCGGCGGTGAACGCGAACCCGCGCACGGTGGTGACGACGGCGGCGAAGGCGTCCCTGGCCAGCTCGACCTGCATCCCGGCCCTGGCGACCGCCGAACTGTCCTGGCCTTCCCGTACGGCGCCCTCCACCACGCGGGTCAGCAGGTCGTCGCGGAACGGCTCCGCGACGGCCGCCACCGCGAGCACCACCTGACGCGCGGCCAGCGCCGCCACCACCCACGCGCCTCCCAGCGCCGCCAGCCAGCCGAGCCCCGTCCCCACGCTGCCCGCGGCGAACCCGTCCTCGATGGCCCGCGCCACGGCGTGCCCGATCAGGAACGCGGGCAGCGCCTCCAGCACGGACCACGCGCCGATCCTGGCGACCTGCCCCGGCCGCCGCCACACCGCCCGCCACACCATCCCCGTCACCCGGCACCTCCCCGCGTCCAGGGAGTGCCCGGACGCCGAGCGGCGGCCATCGGCGCGGCGCGGGCGACCGAGGTCCAGCGGGCAGCGCGCGGCCGGGACTTGGGCCCCCGCGTTCCCTTCCGCAGAGTGACCGGGTGCCGGGCCGCGCGAACGGCGGTGATCGGGGTGGCGCGCGCGGCCGAGGTCCGGCGGAGGACGCCCGGCCTGGACGCGGGCCTCCTCGTTCCCTTCCGAGGAGTGACCCGGTGGTGGGCGGCGCGAACGGGGGTGATCTGGGAGGGCGGTCTGGTTGGAGGGCGGCCTGGGTGCTGGGTGGGGTGGAGGGTCATGGGGTGGCTCCCTGGAAGACCGCCCGGTAGTCGGGGTCGGGCCACAGGTCGTGGTGCGGAGCGACGGCGCGGACGGCGCCGTCGTGCAGCCAGACGACCTGGTCGGCGCGGGCGGCGGTGGCGAGGCGGTGGGCGACGACGATCCGGGTGCGGCCGCGGGGGTCCGCGGTGAGCGCCAGGGAGACCTGGCGTTCGGTGACGGTGTCCAGGCTGGAGGTGGCGTCGTCGAGCACCAGCAGCCGCTCGCCGCGTGCGAAGGCGCGGGCCAGGCCGAGCCGTTGCCGCTCGCCGCCGGACATGGGCGCGGCGTCCAGCGGGGTGTCGTACCCGGCCGGCAGCCGGCGTACGAAGTCGTCGGCACGGGCCGCGCGGGCAGCAGCCTGTACGGACCCGGGGCCGATGGCCTCGCCGACGGTCTCGCCGACCAGGACGGGCCGTTCGAACGCGTACCCGACAGCGCGGCGCAGCCCGGCGCGCGTCAGCTCGGGCAGCGGGACCCCGTCGAGCAGTACGGTGCCGCGCGCCGGGTCGGCCAGCCGGGCGGCGAGCGCGGCGAGCAGCGACTTCCCGGACCCCGAACGACCGACGACGGCGGTGACGGACCCGCCGGGGATCACCAGCCGCGGCACAGCGAGCCCGTCGACGACCACGTCCCGGAACTCCACCGTCCCCCGCCCGCCGCACACCGGAGGAATACGAGGCGAACCTGCCGCCTTCCCCCCGCACGGGCCAAACACCCCTGCCGTGGACGAAGAGGAGACAACACCACCCTCCGGAGATGCCGGGACCTCGGCGGGTGAGGTGGCGGTCTGCGGAGAGGGGGTCCCGTTCGACGACGCCGGAACCTCGGTGGGTGAGTTAACGGTCTGTGGAGAGGGGGGTCCGTTGGGGGACTCGGGGAGGGTTCGGGTGCCGTAGGAGGGGGTGGGGGTGGTGAGGATGTCGTGGACGCGGGACGCCGCCGATCGTGCCCGGGCGAGGCCGCCGAAGTAGCCGAGGGCCGAGCTGAGGGAGGCGCCCAGCACCGCGTACCGGGCGGCCGCGTACAGCTCGCCGACGGTGAGGTCGCCGGCCGCGAGCAGGAGGCCGCCGGCGGCGAGGACCGCCACCTCGACCAGCGGCACGACGAGACCGGCCCGCACGCCGGAGGAGGCGTTGGCCCGCCACAGGTCCATGCCGTGCGCGCGGAGCCGGGGCAGCGGCGCGAGGACGCGGCGCGCCTCGGTGGCGGCGGTGCCGGCGGCGGCGATGGTGCGGGCGCCGTCGAGCGCGTCGACCAGCCGGCCCGCGATCTCGCCCTGCGCCTCCTGGTAGCCGCCCGCGATGGCGGTGCTGGCGCGCAGGAAGGCGCGGAGCACGACCAGGATGACCGCCACCCCGCCGACGAGGGCGAGCGCGAGCCGCGGGTCGATGAGGACGAGCGCGACCAGCGCCCCCACGGTGGGCACCATGAGCGACAGCGCGCCGGTCACCGCCTCGGGCGCGCGGCCGACCTCCTCGGCGTTCAGGCCGGCGCGCGTGACCAGCTCCCCTTCGGGGAACCGGCGGGTCATCAGGGGTCCGGCGCCGAGCACGTGCCGGAGCACGCGCAACCGCAGCCGGGACGCGGCGTGCGCGACGCTGGCGCCGCGCGCCCACACGCCTAGGCTCTCGCACAGCGTCGCGGCGGCGACCAGGGCCACGCACAGCCCGAGCCAGAAGACCCGGTCGGGCCCGGTGGCGAGGAGGGCGTCGACGGCGCGGCCGATCGCGTACGGCAGGGCCAGCTCGGCGGCGGCGCCGCCGATCGCGGTGCCGGCCAGGACGGCCGGCCACGGGCCGCCGCGCCGTACCGCGTCCAGCACCAGCCGGTCTTGGGCCCGCACCGGGAGCCTCCTTGGGGGTACCTTGGTACTACGGGGCTGAGTTGGGAAGGGCCCCCGTGCCGGTATCAGCGGTACGGGGACCCTAGGCCACACAGGATCAGTGGCAGATGGCGACGCTCAGGTTGCTGGGCTTGCCGGAGTGGCACGTGAGGACAGTCAGCGAGCTGCCGCCGCTGGCCACGTCGGTCGACGCCGGAGCCTCCAGACCCTGCAGGTCGAGAAGAACCATGTGATTACACCTCCTTCGGGGACTCGGTGCCGAGAGGCCGCTCGGGTGCGGCCTCGAGGAACGGCAGACGGCACGGACGTTCGCCCTGGGCCGTGCCGATGGCGAACAGCACGCCCGCCGTTCCGGTCGAGAAATCCATGGACAGCCGCAGGAGCTGGTCACCGGGGAAGGCGAGCCCTTCCCCGTACGGGAGCGCGTGCCAGCTCAGGGACTTGATGTGCGGTTCGATCACGGGGTCGCCGGCCAATGCGGCGATGATGCCGGCGCGGCCGGTGAACATGCCGGGCTGGACGAAGAACCCGGACCGGGCCACCAGCTTGAGCTCGGCCAGGGCGGTCGCCAGCTCGTCGTCGTGGCGGTGGGCCAGGTAGCGGGCCAGGACGGCGGCGATGCCGACGGATCCCTCGTCGAGGTACGGCAGCAGCCGCCAGCCCTGGTTGACCTGGAGCGAGCCGTCCACGGCGTGGGCGCAGCGGCGCAGGTCCTGCCGGAGGGCGCGCTCGGCCAGGTCGAGCAGCGCCGTGTCGCCGGTGTGCTCGTAGGCGTGCAGGAACAGCAGGGCGGGCCCGGACGAGCCGTACAGGAGCCCGGCGCGCGGGTGCTCGCCGCCGCTGGTCTCGGGCACGTCGCCGACGTCGCCGAGCCGGTCGGCGCAGATGCCGGCGGCGCGCAGCGCCTCGTCGGTGCGGCCCAGGCGCAGCAGGTTCAGCCCGATGCCGGACAGTCCCGAGTGCAGGGCGGACTCCAGGCGCTCCCAGTTCTCGCGCATGGCGATCTCGACCAGGTCGTGCGCGTCCTGCCGGTGCCCGAGCAGGTCGAGCACGTACGCGATGCCGTGCAGCCCGTCGTACAGTCCGAGGCCTGAGCCGGGGACGGGGTGCGGCGCCCGCTTGCGCAGCCACTCCTCGTGCTCGGGGAAGCGGCCCGCGCCGGTGGCGTGCAGCGCGTAGAGGACGCCGGCGGCGCCGGTGGCCATGTTGAGCCCGCCGCCCGGCCGGAACTGGGTGACGTCTCCGGGGAAGAGCCTGTCGTCCCGCTGCGGCGTGGCCGACGCCAGGATGGCCCGGCACATCGCGTCGCGCAGTTCCGGCCAGGGGGCGGAGCCCGGCAGCGGCATCGGCGCCGGCTCACCGGCGTCGCCCGCGATGATCCCGACGGTCTCGTCCAGGTACGCGGGCGGTACCGGGAACGTCTCGGCGACGAGCCGCCCGAGCTGGACGACCTTGGGGCGGTGCAGCGGCAGCATGATCGTGCACTGGG
Organism: Nonomuraea harbinensis; assembly: GCF_019396385.1. Classification (GTDB taxonomy): domain Bacteria; phylum Actinomycetota; class Actinomycetes; order Streptosporangiales; family Streptosporangiaceae; genus Nonomuraea; species Nonomuraea ferruginea. The sequence goes on from NZ_JAHKRN010000033.1 coordinate 91,364, forward strand.
GGGCGAACAGCCCCAGCCGCAGGCAGGCGAGCGCGTACTCGTCGACGCCGGCGCCGCGCCGGTCCTCGGGGGCCGCGAAGGCCGGGTGCCCGAGCGCGGGGCGGGTGTCGTCGGCGAGCAGGGTGGCGACCTCGTAGTCGATGAGCACCACCCGTCCGCTCTCGGTGAGCAGGATGTTGTCGGGGTGCAGGTCGCCGAAGACCACGCCGCGCTCGTGCAGCGCGGCGACGGCCCGCCCGACCTGCTCCAGGGTCTCCAGCGCCCAGTCCGTGTACTCGGCGAGGTCCCGCTCGGTACAGGTGGCGCGGGTCAGGGGGAAGCGGTGGACGAGCCGCCGCTGCAGCGCCACGCCGTCGACGAACTCCTGCACGAGGAAGTGGTGCTCGCCGAGGACGAAGTGGCCGCGGAGCGCGGGGACGGCCGCCAGCCCGTCCAGCCGTTCGAGGATGGCCCGCTCGTGCTCCAGCCGGGCCACGGCGTCGCGGCCGGCCGCGTCCAGTCCCGCGTACGGGCGCGCTTCCTTGAGCACGACCTGTTCCTGGGTGCGTAAGTCGCGGCCCAGGTAGACGCCGCCGCCGTTGGAGAAGTGGAGCACGCTCTCGATCCGGTACGGGAGCTCCGAGGTGGTGACGGCGTTGCGCGCGGCCAGGTGGGGCTGGAGGAACTCGGGCAGCGTCGTCCAGGGCGGCACCGTGAACGTCGAGCCGCGCACGTCGGGCACCAGCCGGCCGCCGCCGTCCTCGACGGCGAGCACCCGCTCGCCGGAGCCGGACAGGGTGTGCCGCTCGGCGAACCCGCCGTAGCGGACGTACAGCGGGCCCTCGCCGTAGCGCAGGTCACTCAGGATGTACGGGCCGCGCACGTCCTGCAGCAGCTCGCGCAGCTCCTTCAGGACGAGCTCCAGCTGGGCCTCGTCGCGGGGGTAGATGGTGACGAGCTTGCCGCTGGAGGCGCGGGAGGCGGCCTTGGAGTTCGTCATGACCAGCACGGCGAGGCCGCGCAGGAACTTGAACGCGATCCCGCGGGGCACGCAGTAGTCCCAGACCGTCTCGATCGCCTTCTCGGCGTCCTCGACCCGGGCGGAGACGTGGATCTTCCAGCCTTGGGCGGGCAGGGGCGGGGCGCCAGTGGGAGCAAAATAACACCATGTGTCGGTCTTCTCGTGAAACCAATTCGCGGGAAGGGTCCGGCCGAGAATGGCGAATTCGGCATCCGCGGCGTCAGTGTGCTCAAGGTTGTCGTAGAAGACGGGATCGGCCAGGCAGTACAGCTCGTGCTGGTCCATCAGGTGCGACCTCCGGTGCGTTCTCGTATGAGATTGCTCCAGAAGCCCGCTTGACGTCTAGTAGCAGATTACATGACTCATATCTGTTAAAATAATTCTCTATTGTGTGTTTTTCATCAATCAACGGTTGTGCGGCAGATAAACCGTGAAGGTGAACGACCCCTCGGGCGCCGGCGTCGCCTCCAGCCAGCCGCCGAGCATGGCCATCCTCTCGGCCACGTTGAACAGCCCCTGACCGGCGCTCTCGGTCTTGCGCCGCGGGCTCGCCCCGTCGTTGCGGATGGTGAGCCGGACCAGATTGTGACGTTCCATAAGATGGATCGAGCACTCCTTGGCCTCCGTGTGACGGAGCACGTTCGTCACGCCCTCGCGCAGCGCGTGGGTGAGCGCCTCGGCCTCACCCGGGGAGAGCTCCCGGCAGGACACCTGCACCTGGCAGCGCACGCCGACGGACTCCAGCAGGGCGGAGGCCGAGCTCAGTTCGGCCTCCAGCGACAGGCCGCGGGTGCCGTGCGCCACCGCCCGCACGTCGGCGGCGAGGCCGCGTACCAGGGAGATCGTCACCTCCAGCTCGGCGCCCGCCTTCTCGTCGTCCTCCTCCACCAGCCGCTGGAGGAGCTGGAGCTTGAGCACCAGGGCGGTGAGCCGGTGCCCGAGCAGGTCGTGCAGGTCCCTGGTGAAGCGGCGGCGCTCCAGCGAGACGGCCTTGCCGATGGCCTCGGCATGGGCGTCCGACAGCCTGTCACCGCGCAGGACCAGGTGGACGATCACGTACTCCAGCAACCCGACCGCCGGCGCGGCGACGGCCCAGCCCCGGTCGGCCAGGTCCGGGAACGCGAGCAGCACCGGGCCGCACGCCAGCGCGAGCGCCACCAGAACCGGCGACCTGATCCGGCCGGTCAGCAGCAGCAGCCCGCCGGCCAGCAGCCCGCACACGGGCGTCCAGGCCGCTCCGAACAGCGGTAACGGCAGGTACGTCAGCCAGACCTGCGCCCCGAAGATCCACCACCGCCCGTCGCCGCCCAGCAGCACGCCCAGCACGAACGAGGCGTGCACCGCCAGCAGGGCGAGCAGCGTGAGCGACCCGGCCACGGCGTCGCCGGAGCCCGCCAGGCCGGAGAACACCGCCGCGGAGAGCCCCAGCGCGCCGGCCGCCAGCCCGATGCCGCCGATGACGAGCGGTGAGTACGCCGACGAGCGCAGACGGTGAACGATGTCGGCTACGTTCACCCGTCTCCCCGTTGAGTGGCCCGATCCCGCCCTGGCGGGAAAAGGCCCGCCCCCATCCCAATCGACCCGATCCGAGCGGATCTGTAAAGGGTTCTTTCCGCTTTTGGACACTCCGTTGTACAGAACCTCCCGGCGCATCGCAACGCCGCAGGCTGCCCTAAAGTTGCCCCATGGAATACACACGGCTCGGTGACACCGGCTTGAAAGTTTCTCGTATTTGCCTGGGCATGATGAGCTATGGCGATCCGGGCAAGCAGGAATGGGCGCTGACGGAGGACGCGGCGGAGCCGATCGTCCGCCGGGCGGCCGACGCGGGCGTGACGTTCTTCGACACCGCCGACATCTACTCGCGCGGCGTCAGCGAGGTCGTCACCGGCAACCTGCTGCGCAAGATCTTCCGCAGCCGCGACGACTACGTGCTGGCGACCAAGGTGTTCTTCCCGATGGGCCGGGGCGCCAACGACGGGGGCCTGTCACGCAAGCACGTGCACGCCTCGATCGACGCCTCGCTGCGCCGGCTCGGCACCGACCACGTGGACCTCTACCAGATCCACCGGTGGGACCCCGAGACGCCGATCGAGGAGACCATGGAGGCGCTGCACGAGGTGGTCAAGGCGGGCAAGGCCCGCTACATCGGGGCGTCGACCATGTGGGCGTGGCAGTTCGCCAAGGCGCAGCACGTGGCGGAGCTGCACGGCTGGACCCGGTTCGTATCGATGCAGAACCACTACAACCTGCTCTACCGCGAGGAGGAGCGCGAGATGCTGCCGCTCTGCCTCGACCAGGGGGTGGGCGTGATCCCGTGGAGCCCGCTGGCGCGCGGCGTGCTGGCCCGCGCGGGCGCGCCCGCCGAGACGGCGAGGACGGGCTCCGACGCGCGCATCGAGGCCCTGTACGCGCCGGAGGCCGACCGCCAGGTGCTCGACCGGGTGGCGGAGCTGTCGCGCGAGCGCGGGCTGCCCGCCGCGCAGGTCGCGCTGGCCTGGCTGCTGCACCAGCCGGCGGTCGACGCGCCGATCGTGGGCGCCACCAAGGACCGCCACGTGGACGACGCGGTGGCGGCCGTGGGGGTGTCGCTGTCGGACCAGGAGCTGGCCTACCTGGCGGAGCCGTACCGGCCGCGTGAGGTCCGTTTCTGACACGTCCGATCGGTACAAGACGCGGAGGCGGCGGACGGCGGAGCATGGACGCATGAGTCACGACCGTTCGTCCGCCGCCTCCTTCATGGCGGGGCATGCCAGGGTTCTCGACCGCCGCCGCTTCGAGCTGATGGAGGGCGGCGGCGACGTGGCCGGCGTGCTGGCCGCGCTCGACGCCTACCGCAATCCCGACGGCGGCTACGGGTGGGGCCTGGAGCCCGACCTGCGCTCGCCGGAGAGCCAGCCGGGCGCGGCGCTGCACGCGTTCGAGGTGCTGGAGGAGATCGCTCCGGCGACGTCGCCGCGGGCGGCGGAGCTGTGCGGGTGGCTGGAGTCGGTGACGCGCGACGACGGCGGGCTGCCGTTCGCGCTGCCGCTCGGCCTGCCCGCCGCGACCGCGCCCTGGTGGGCGGGCGCCGACCCGTCGGTCTCGTCGCTGCAGATCACCAGCGTGTCGGCGGCGATGGCGCACCGCGTGGCCGCGCATGACCCGGCCGTCGCCGCCCACCCGTGGCTGCGCCGGGCCACCGACTACTGCCTGGAGGCGATCGGCGCGCTGCGGGAGCCGCCCGGTGCTTACGTGCTGGCGTTCGCGGTGCGTTTCCTGGACGCCGTGTACGAGTCGCGCCCGGAGGCCGCCGGGTTGCTGGCGCGGCTGGCGAAGCTGGTGCCCGCGGACGGGCGGGTGCCGGTGGCGGGCGGCACGGCGGACGAGGCGCTGCGGCCGCTCGACTTCGCCCCGTACCCCGGCCGCCCGGCGCGTGAGCTGTTCGCGCCCGGCGTGGTCGAGGCGGACCTGGACCGGCTGGCCGGCGAGCAGCGCGACGACGGCGGCTGGAGCGTCGAGTACGCCCGCGTCTCGCCCGCCGGGGCGCTCGACTGGCGGGGCGCGATCACCGTGTGGGCGCTGGGCGTGCTGCGCCGCAACGGCCGCCGAATTGTCGGAGCGGCACCCTAAGCTGGGGCGCATGGCACGGGCAAACGACGAGGCGGCCGCCGCTCTCCAGGAATACGCGGAGCTGTTCGCGCTCACCGGCGGCGACGCCTTCCGGGTGCGGAGCTACCAGAAGGCCGCGAAGGCGATCGCCGGCTACCCCGACGACATCGCGGCGGTCGACGTGCGCGGCGTGCCCGGCGTGGGCGAGGCGATCGCCAAGAAGATGGAGGAGTTCCTCCGGCGTGGCAGCTTCCGCCAGCTCGACGACCTGCGCGGCCGGGTGCCCGAGGGGGTCAGGCGGCTGACGCGCGTGCCGACGCTGGGCCCGAAGACCGCGATCATGCTCTACGAGGAGTTCGGCGTCGACTCGCCCGCCGCGCTCGCCGAGGCGATCAGCGGTGGCCGGCTCGACGGGGTCAAGGGGCTCGGCCCGAAGACGCTGGCCAACCTGCTCAAGGGCGTCGAGCAGCTGGAGCAGTCCGGCCTCCGGGTCCACATCGGGGTCGCCATGGCCCTGGCGGAGCAGGTGATGGCCTCGCTGGCCGCCGAGCGCGTCGCTTACGCCGGGTCGCTGCGCCGGATGCGCGACACGATCGGCGACATCGACATCCTGGCCGTCGCGCCCGAGTCGATCATGGAGGAGTTCCGCGCCCAGCCCTACGTCGCCGAGGTGATCGCGGCGGGCGCGAAGAAGACGTCCGTCCGCACCACCTCCGGCATGCAGGTCGACCTGCGCGTGGTGCCCGCGGAGTCGTGGGGCGCGGCGATGCAGTACTTCACCGGTTCCAAGGAGCACAACGTCGCGGTCCGCGAGATCGCGGTCAAGAAGGGCTGGAAGCTCTCGGAGTACGGGCTGTTCGAGGGCGAGCGGGTGATCGCCTCGGAGTCGGAGGAGGAGATCTACGCGGCGCTCGGCATGCGGTTCGTGCCGCCGCCCATGCGCGAGGACGGCGGCGAGGTGAAGGCGGCGCTGGCCGGCGAGCTGCCCGTCCTGGTGGAGCTGTCCGACCTGCGCGGCGACCTGCACACCCACACCGACCTGACCGACGGCATCGCGTCGCTCGACGACATGGTGGCGGCCGGGGCCGCCCTGGGCTACTCCTACTACGCGGTCACCGATCACGCCCCCGACCTGGCGATGCAGCGGATGACCCTCGACAAGGCGCTGGAGCAGCGCGAGCGGGTGGCCGCGCTGCAGGCGCGCCACCCCGGCATGCGGCTGCTCCACGGCACCGAGCTCAACATCGCGCCCGACGGCTCGGTCGACTGGCCCGGCGAGATCCTGCGCGGCTTCGACGTGTGCGTGGCGTCGGTCCACTCCCATTTCACGATGGGCCGCGACGAGATGACCCGCCGGTTCATCGCCGCCTGCGAAAACCCGTACGTCGACATCATCGGCCACCCGACCACCCGCAAGATCGGCAAGCGCGGCATGGTCGACGCCGACTGGGACGCCGTCTTCCGCGCCGCCGCCCGCACGGGCACCGCCATGGAGATCGACTCCTACCCCGACCGCTCCGACCTGCCGGCCGACCTGGTGCGGCTGGCCAAGCACCACGGGGTCAAGTTCTCGATCGACAGCGACTCCCACGCCATCCCGCACCTCGCCCACCAGCGGTTCGGCATCGGCATCGCGCAGCGGGCGTGGCTGACGACCGACGACGTCATCAACACCTGGCCGCTCGATCGGCTGCTGAAGTTCCTGGGGCGCTGACCTGCCCGCAAGAAATCTCCGTTGATGTCACCTATGTCGGCAGTTCCCATGGGGTTGCCGATGATGGGCTTCGGTAGAAGCAACAAACAGGACGTCCCGCCGTCGCAGAGGCCGTTCGCCTGCCGGTGATTTGGGTATGTCCCGGTCGTATCCGGCTGGAGCGATCCACTGCGGCCGGTTTCCCCTCGTACGCCCACAGTGACATGGCCAGGAGGTGAAAGGCGTTGAGGGGGACTCTGGGCGCGGTCGTCAAGCCGCTGCCCGACCAGCTGTTCATCCGGCACGCCGCGGACGCCGACAGCGTCGGCGAAGACGGCGGTCCCTCTTCGCGTGCCCTGGCTCTGGGCAGCGGGAACGCCGAGATGCGGTGGGAGAGCATGGCGGGGCAGGGCTACCACACGCCCACCGACCGCTTCTTCGTGCGCCACCACACCTTCACCCCGCGGCTCGACGCGGCGACGTGGCGGCTGCGGGTGCACGGCCGGGGGGTGCGGCGGCAGGTCGAGTTCGGCTACGACGACCTGCTGCGCATGCCGGCCCGCACCCTCGACGCGGCCATCGAGTGCGCGGGCAACGGCCGGCGCTTCTACGCGACCCAGCAGGGCACGGCCGCCCCCGGCGCGCAGTGGGGGCTCGGCGCCATCGGGGTGGCCCGGTGGCGCGGCGTGCCGCTGAGCGAGGTGCTGCGTGAGGCGGGAGTGCGTGACGAGGCGGTCGACGTGGTGGCCTGCGGGCTGGACGCGCCGTTCGAGAGGTACGGGCGCGTCCGCCGGCCGCTGCCCGTGTGGAAAGCCATGGACGATGTGCTCGTGGCCTATGAAATGAATGGCGAGCCGCTGCCGCCGGACCATGGATTTCCGGCCCGGCTGGTCGTCCCCGGCTGGGCCGGAATCGCGTCGATCAAATGGCTCGGCGATATTGAAGTCTGCACGACCACGGTTCTCACGCCGTGGAACACTGTCTTTTACCGGGGGGTCGCGCGGCAGCCGGTGAAAAGCGCTTTCGAGCTCGCCTGGGACGCCCGGGTGCAACTGGGCGAGCCGTTGGTGCTGCGCGGCCGTTCGTGGTCGGGCCGGGGGCGGATCGTGCGCGTGGAGGTCAGCTTCGACGGCGGCTGGAGCTGGCGCGACGCCGATCATCGCGGACATCACCTGGTCGGCGCCTGGTTGCCATGGCATGTCATGTGGGTGCCCGACCATCCGGGCCCGCACGTGCTCATGGCCAGGGCCACCGACGCGTCGGGCGTCACCCAGCCGCTGGTCACCCCCTGGCATCCGGCGGGCTATCACTTCGACGCCGTCGTGCAACATCCCATTTACGTGGTGCGTGGTTAGGAAAATGTCACGCATCTCGGTTGAGCTGGGTATTCGGGCACGGCGCGCACAGCCCCCGGCAATTCATCTGAAAGACTCGCGCAGAAACGTTATGGAAATCCCTTCATGTGATGCTGACCACACCCTAGGGAAATGGGAGATCAGATGCGCCAGCTGACCGCGCTCGACGCGCAGTTCCTCAACGTCGAGACGGCGACCACCGCCGCGCACGTGGCCGGACTGGCGATCCTCGACGCCGCCGACGGCCGCCTGAACCGTCAGGCGCTCGCCGACCTCCTGCTGGAGCGCCTGCATCTGGCGCCGGCGCTCCAGCTCCGGCTGGTGGAGGTGCCGCTCGGTCTGGATCACCCGTACTGGGCCGGCGATCCGGAGTTCGACATCGACAACCACCTGTTCGAGATGACGCTCCCCGCGCCGGGCGGCGAACGGGAGCTGGCGGAGGCCGTGGCGGAGATCCACGCCCGCCGGCTGGACCGGACGCACCCGCTGTGGGAGATGCATCTGATCAACGGGCTGGCGGGCGGGAAGGCCGGCGTCTACACGAAGGTCCACCACGCGGCGATCGACGGCGTCTCCGGCGCCGAGACGCTCGCCGCCCTCCTCGACCTCGCTCCCGAGACCGGTCCGCTCCCCCACTGCGCCACCCGTACGGGCAAGACCTCCAGGCCGGCGGCCGTGTCCGGTGACGAGGGCGACGGGGTGGTACGGGAGATGGCGTCCGCGCGGCCGAAGGCGGGCGCGGCGGGCGAGGAGGCGCCCGGCCTGCTCGCGATGCTGGCCGGGGCCGCCGCCAACGGGGTGGCGCATCCCGGGCGGGCGCTGCGGTCGGTCATGCGGGCGGCCGGCGATCTCGACGCCATCCCGCTGGCCGCGACCGTGCCGGGATCGAGGCTGATCGCCAGGGCCGCCCGGAAGGTGGCGGGCGACCCGCGCGAGCGTCCGCCCCTGCCCAGCCTGACCGCGCCGCGGACCCCGTTCAACGGGCCGATCAGCCCGCGCCGCCACCTCGCGTTCGGGTCGGTGTCCTGGAAGGACGTCAAGAACGTCGCCAGGGCCAACGGCATGAGCGGCAACGACGTGGTGATGGCGCTGTGCACGACCGCGCTGCGGGCCTGGCTGCTGGAGCGTGACGCGCTGCCGGACGAGCCGCTGATCGCCGCCGTCCCCGTGGCGGTGCGCTCGGCCGGCGCGCAGGAGCGCGTCGGCAACCAGATCTCCGCCATGATCGCCCCGCTGCCGACCACCACGGCCGACCCCGAGGAGCGGCTGCGGGTCGTCGGCCAGACGATGAGCGCGGCCAAGCGGCGCTTCGCGCTGGCGCCGACGAGCTGGCTGAGCGAGCTGTGCGCCGTGCTGCCCTCGCCCGTCACGGGCCTCGTCACGCCGGCGATCTTCCGGTTCGTCTCGGCGGCCCGCCCGCCGGTCAATCTGATCATCAGCAACGTGCCGGGGCCGCAGTTCCCGCTCTACCTGTGCGGGAGCCGGGTGCTGTCCTACTACCCGATGTCGGTGCTGAGCGACGCGACCGGCGGGGTCAACATCACCTGCTTCTCCTATGACGGGATGCTCGACTTCGGCGTGGTGGCCTGCCCCGAGCGGATGGACGACGTGTGGAGCCTGCTCGACCACCTGCGGCGGGCGCTGGACGAGCTGGTGGACAGGCCGGACGAGTACCACGGAGGCCGGGACGCCTTTCCGCACTGAGCGTCTTTGTTGTATCGTCTGAGACATAATTGTCTCAGACGATATGAAGGTGTCTCATGAGTGTGGGCCGCGAGCAGATACTCACGGCGGCGATCCGTCATCTGAACGAGGACCCGACGGCCTCCATGGCGGAGCTGGCCGAAGCCGTCGGCATCAGCCGGGCCACGCTGCACCGCCACTTCAGCAGCCGTGACGAGCTGATGGTGGCGCTGGGACACCGGGCGCTGGCGGAGTGGGAGCAGGCCCAGGAAGCCGCCGGGGTGGCCGAGGGGGCGGCCTCGACCGACCCGGAGGAGATCCGGCGCGTGCTCGACGCGTTGCTGGAGCGGCTGATCGAGGTGGCGGACGCCTACGGGTTCGGGCTGACCGACCACGCCATGGCGGTCCACCCCGACCTGCTGCGACGGTCGGACGAGCTGGAGGAGCGGGAGGTGGCGCTGTTCGCCGCCGCCCAGCGGGCCGGCCTGCTCCGCGCCGACCTGCCGCCCCGCTGGATCAGCAACGCGGTCTTCGGCCTGCTGGTGGCGGTCCGGGAGAGCCTGCGCCGGGGCGAGGTGGCCCGCCGCGACGTCCACCACCTGCTCACCACCACGTTCTTCCAGGGCGCGGCCGGCGACGGGGGGCGGGCATGACACTCCCTGTGTCAACCTCAGGCAGCAACGAACTCGTTGAGCGCCGCTGCGGCGCCGTGTTTGGCGGGGTCGTAGGGGACACCGTCGAGCCAGCAGCGCCAGATCACGCGGATCCAGGCG